>JAGXTI010000024.1 GCA_018334015.1 Silanimonas sp. | reverse complement strand
CCGTGGGGGTGGAAGCTGGCTCGACTTCCTGAAGGAGAGCCGGTCATGCCCATCAATCGAGTGCAGTTCCAGCGGGGGATGTCCTTGAGCGAGTTCATGCGCGAGTACGGCAGCGAGGAGCAGTGCATGGCGGCGCTCGAGCGGCTGCGCTGGCCGCAGGGCTTCCGCTGCCCGAAGTGCGCCGAGTCGCGCGGCTACCGCGTCCCGCGTGGCGGCCGAGTGCTGCTGCAATGTGCGGCCTGCCGCCATCAGGCCTCGCCCACGGCGGGCACGATGATGGACAGCTCCAAGCTCCCGCTCAGCACCTGGTTCCTCGCCATCTACCTCATCAGCCAGGCCAAGACGGGGGTCTCGGCGCTTGCCCTGATGCGCCAGCTCGGTGTGTCTTACCGCAGCGCCTGGCTGCTGCACCACAAGGTGATGCAGGCGATGGCCGAGGCGGATGCGAGGCAGCCGCTGAGCGGTGACATCCTGCTGGATGACGCCTATCTGGGCGGGGGAAAGCCCGGCAAGCCCGGTCGCGGCTCGCCGAACAAGGTGCCCTTCGTTGCCGCCGTCGAACTCACCGATAACTCAATTTCCTGCTCGAATGACTACTAGAACGACTTCAACCTTAGCTTTTTCTAAGCCGTCGCGGACGATTTCGAGCCTTTGGTTGATTAATTCCGCTTTGCCCATGCTCTCGTCGATTGTGAGAAAGAACGCTGTTTTGCGCGCGGGCTGCTGCGATTCTGGAAAGTACCGCCACAGTAGCGCCACTTGAGCGTCAGACAGGGGATCAGCCAACTTCCCACCGCTATCCAACTCGTTGGCAATAAAGTTGGAGTCGAATCGATCGTCAGTAGGTCCGCGTACAGAAAGTACAAGATTCCGATCCGCATCGAAGACGTACAGAGCGGGAAATGGATTAAACACTCCCGAATGAACAAGCACTGGTAGAGAGGCTGCGCGGCTAACCTCGTTGATGACTCGTGCATTCAACGAGAAGCTGGAACCAAAAAGTACTGTCGCCGTGATGAGCGCAGTCGCGAAGCTACATGGAGAGGCTTTCACAAGTACATCCCGTTGGAAAAAAACAGATTGCACAATCAAAGGCGGGGCGAGCGCCAAACGAATAAATGTTTGGCGCTCGCCGGCCTGACCTGAGTTGACGTTAAGGGGTAATTGTGCAACCTGTGCACTCACAGATACCAGTATTCATGTCGCAAGTACACCTCTCGCAATGAATGCTGAATGCCTGTGCTGCCGCAGCGCCGACGAGCATACCCGCGGCGATGAGAATAACTTTAATGCGTTTCATTTGCGACACTCCTTTTATATAGGGGTCAATTATACGAAACGGCAATCTTCGCACTCGCAAATGCCGGTGTTTACGTTGCATGTGCATTTCGCGCAGTAAATAGTCTGAGCAGTCGCGACGCCGCCAAGCAACAAGCCGGCCAACACCATGATCAATCGGGATCTTCGCATGTTCCATGCTCTCCCTCGAAACCTGCGGATCGCAGGCGGTACTGACCCTGCCAGACCCCCCCCCCGTCAACTACTCGACACCAACCGGAGGCGATGCCATACTCCCCCCTTTCGCCATATATCCACGCCGACCCCACCTTGGGATGTGCCTGTACAAGCCGCCGGGCTGCGGCGAGTTCGCGGCCAGTGGCGAAGAGCAAGCCGCGGGGCGAAATCGAACCAAGCGACACCGGCCATCGCTGCGAGCGAATGAGGCGCTGGTCGCGCACGCTGCTGCGCGCCCGCCCCTCACAGCGCCTCGAAAATCCCCGCCGCACCCATGCCGGTGCCGATGCACATGGTCACCATGCCGTACTTCTGCTGGCGACGACGCAGACCGTGCACGATCGTCGCGGTGCGGATGGCACCCGTCGCGCCGAGCGGATGACCCAGCGCGATGGCGCCACCCAGCGGATTGACCTTGGAGGGATCAATGCCGCAACTGCGGATGACGGCCAGCGCCTGCGCGGCGAAGGCCTCGTTGAGCTCGATCCAGTCGAGCTGGTCCTGCGTCAGGCCGGCCTGCTTCAGTGCCTTCGGAATCGCCGCGATCGGGCCGATGCCCATCACTTCCGGGCGCACGCCGGCGACCGAGAAGCTGACGAAGCGGGCCAGCGGCGTGAGGCCGTACTGCTTGATGGCTTTCTCCGACGCCAGCAGCACGCCGGCCGCGCCATCGCTCATCTGCGAGCTGTTGCCCGCCGTCACCGAGCCGCCCATGCGGAACACCGGCTTGAGCTTGGCGAGGCCTTCAATGGACGTATCGGCACGCGGGCCTTCATCGGTGTCGACCGAACGCTCGATCAGCTTGACGGTGTTGCCGCCCAGCACCGGCACGCGGGCACGCACCGAGTACGGGCTGATCTCGGCCTTGAACTCGCCATTGGCGATCGCGGCGAGCGCGCGACGGTGCGATTCGGCGGCGAAGGCGTCCTGGTCGTCGCGGCTGACCTTCCACTCTTCGGCGACCTTCTCGGCGGTGATGCCCATGCCGTAGGCGATCGCGACGTGCTCGTTGTCGAACACCGAGGGCGCCATCGCGATCTTGTTGCCCATCATCGGCACCATGCTCATCGACTCGGTGCCGCCGGCCAGCATCAGCTCGGCGTTGCCCAGACGGATCTGGTCGGCGGCGAGTGCCACGGCCTGCAGGCCCGACGAACAGAAGCGATTGATGGTCTGCGCGGCAATGGTGTTGGGCAGGCCGGCCAGCAGCAGGCCGATGCGCGCCACGTTCATGCCTTGCTCGCCCTCGGGCATGGCGCAGCCGATGATGGCGTCGTCGATCTGCGAAAGATCGATGCCCGGAGCCTGCGCCACGACGCTCTTCAGCACGTGGGCCAGCAGGTCGTCGGGGCGGGTGTTGCGGAAGACACCGCGGGGTGCCTTGCCGACCGGCGTGCGGGTGGCGGCGACGATGTAGGCGTCTTGAACTTGCTTGCTCATGGTCTGGTCCTCAGTTACGCAACGGCTTGCCGGTCTTCAGCATGTGCGCGATGCGCTCCTGCGTCTTCGGCATCTGGGCGAGTGCCACGAAGTGCTCGCGTTCGAGGCGGATCAGCCAGTCCTCGTCCACGATCGCGCCGCGGTCGATCTCACCGCCCGACAGCACGGTGGCGATGCGCGTGGCGATCTCCATGTCGTGCGGGCTGATCATCCGGCCCTCGAGCATGTTCACCAGCATCATCTTGAAGGTGGCGATGCCGACGTCGCCGGCCGCGGTGATCGTGCGGTTCGGCAGCGGCGGGCGGTAGCCGGCCTCACTCATGCCGAGTGCGGTCTGGCGCGCCACGTGCAGCAGTTCGTGCTCGTGGAACACCACGATGTCGTTTTCGCGCAGCAGGCCGAGTTCCTTCGCGTCCAGCGCCGAGCTCGAGACCTTGCCCATCGCCACGGCTTCGAACAGCGGCTTCAGCTCGGCGAACACATCGCCGTTCTTCGCCTTGGCCGAGGCGCGGCCGGCGAACTCCTTCAGGCCGCCGCCCGCGGGCAGCAGGCCGACGCCGGCTTCGACGAGGCCGATGTAGCTCTCGAGGTGGGCCACGGTGCGGGCCGAATGCATCTGGAATTCGCAGCCACCGCCCAGCGCAAGGCCACGCACGGCCGCGATCACCGGCACCAGCGCGTACTTGATGCGCTGGCTGGCCGCCTGGAAGGTGGCGACCATCGACGTGAACTCGTCGATGCGGCCTTCCTGAAGCGACTTCAGCGCACCGGCCAGGTCGGCACCGGCCGAGAATGGGCCCTTCGGCTGCCAGATGACGAGACCGCGGAAGTCCTTCTCGGCGATGTCGATGGCCTGCAGCACGCCCGCCAGCACGCCGTCGCCGACGGTGTTCATCTTGGTCTTGAAGCTCAGCACCGCGATGCCGTCGCCGTCGGTCCACAGGCGCACGGCCTCGGTCTCGAACACCGTCGTACCCGGGTTGGCCGGGGCCTCGCCGATGACGGATTCCGGGAAGCGCTGGCGGCCGTAGACGGCCAGCGAGGAGCGGGGCAGGGCGGCATTGCGCGCTGGGCTGAAGCTGCCTTCCGCCGAGTGCACGCCGGCGCGGCTGTCGCTCACCCAAGCCGGCAGCGGGGCCGTGCCCATGGTCTTGCCGGCGGCGATGTCCTCGTTGATCCACGCGGCGACCTGCTGCCAGCCGGCGGCCTGCCAGGTCTCGAAGGGCCCGAGGTTCCAGCCGTAGCCCCAGCGCATGGCGAAGTCGACGTCACGCGCAGTGTCGGCGATCGAGTGCAGATGGAAGGCGGCGTAGTGGAACAGGTCGCGGAAGATCGCCCACAGGAACTGCGCCTGCGGGTGCGCGTGGGCGCGCAGCTTGGCGAACTTCTCGGCCGGGTTCTTGATCTTCAGGATCTCGACGACCTCGGGGTTCGCTTCGGCGCCAGTCGGGCGGTAGTCCTGCTTGGCCAGATCAAGGACGAGGATGTCCTTGCCGCGCTTGGTGTAGATGCCGGCGCCGGTCTTCTGGCCCAGCGCGCCCTTGCCGATCAGCGCCTGCAGCCACGCCGGGGCCTTGAAGTACGAATGCCACGGGTCGTCCGGCAGCGTGTCGGCCATCGTCTTGATGACGTGGGCCATGGTGTCGAGGCCGACCACGTCCGAAGTGCGGTAAGTCGCCGACTTCGGGCGGCCGATCAGCGGGCCGGTGATGGCGTCGACCTCATCAAATCCGAGGCCGAGGCGCTCGGTGTGGTGCATGCCGGCGAGGATCGAGAACACGCCGATGCGGTTGCCGATGAAGTTCGGCGTGTCCTTGGCGTAGACGACGCCCTTGCCGAGCGTGGTGGTGAGGAAGGTCTCGAGGCCTTCCAGCACGCCGGCCTCGGTGCCCTTGCACGGAATCAGCTCGGCGAGGTGCATGTAGCGCGGCGGATTGAAGAAGTGCACGCCGCAGAAGCGCGGGCGAACGCTTTCCGGCATGGCGTCAGCAAGCGCGTTGATCGACAGGCCCGAGGTGTTCGACGCGACGATGGCGTGCTTTGCCACGTGCGGGGCGATCTTCTCGTAGAGGTCCTTCTTCCACTCCATCTTTTCTGCGATCGCCTCGATGATGAGGTCGCAGTCGGCGAGGAGGGCGAGGTGCTGCTCGTAGTTCGCCGGGACGATGGCCGCAGCCTTGGCCTTGTTGGCGAGCGGGGCGGGCGAGAGCTTGCCGAGGCTGGCGATCGCTTTCTGGACGATGCCGTTCTTGTCGCCTTCCTTGGCCGGAAGGTCGAAGAGCAGCGTGTCAACGTCAGCGTTAACAAGATGAGCGGCGATCTGCGCGCCCATCACGCCGGCGCCGAGCACCGCCACTTTGCGGATACGAAGCTGGGACATGAAAACTCCGGGTGGGGAGGAGAACGAGGGGGAACGATGGAGGCAATGGAACGCCGGAGCGTACGCCGGCGTACGTTAAAGATACGCTGGCGTATGGTCAACCGGCCAATGCCAGCGCGCCAGACTCACCCGTCGGCGCGCAGACCGGCGGCGGCAAAACGCACCAGTTGCAGGGCGGCCTTGTCGCAATGCTGCTTTTCGGTGGCAGCGGCGGGTCGCTTGATGAGCCCGAAATCGGCCATGGCGTAGGTCAGAGCACCGGCGACGAAATCGAGCCGCCAGTACAGATCCTCCTTGGGCAGGCCGGGCACGCAGTCGGCGATCGCCTTGGCGAACTCGCGCAACACATGACCGTAGTTGTCGGAGAGAAACTTGCGCAGGCCGTCGTTCTTCTCGGCGAAGGCCCGGGCCAGCACCCGGACGAAGGCCGCGCCGCCATGCTGGCGGTCGAGGCTGAGCGCCAGGGGCGGCTCGATGAAGGCGCGCAGCACCGCCTCGAGGTCGCCGGGGTGGTTCTGACGGGCCGCGGCCAGCAGTTTCAAGCGACGTTCGCTCATGTCATCCATGCGCCGGCGGAACACCTCGTTGACGAGGTTTTCCTTCGAGCCGAAGTGGTAGTTCACCGCGGCGATGTTGACGTCGGCCTGGCTGGTCACCTGCCGCAGCGAGGTGCCGGCGAAACCGTGGATGGCGAACAGCGCCTCGGCGGCGCCGAGGATGCGGTCCTTGGTGTTGAAATGCGAGGTGCCCATGGCGTCCTCCTGACGGTGATGGACCGCAGCCTGCACGGGGTGGGCGTGTACATCAAGTGATTGATTGAATCGCGTACCGCTGAAAGCCGCGTACCGCTGAAAACAAGGCCTCCGGAATGTGCCGTAAGCGGCTGTCCTGCGGAGATTTTTCCGCTACACTGGATGTCTTATCGGATTTTCTTTTGACAAAGGTTTGCAAGCATGGCTCTGGAGCGCACCCTTTCGATCATCAAGCCGGACGCCGTCGCGAAGAACGTGATCGGTCCGATCTACACGCGTTTCGAGAACGCCGGCCTGAGGATCATCTCGGCAAAAATGAAGCAACTCTCGCGCAAGGAGGCCGAGGGCTTCTACGCCGTGCATCGCGAGCGTCCGTTCTTCAACGCCCTCGTTGAGTTCATGATCTCCGGCCCGGTGATGATCCAGGTGCTGGAAGGCGAGAGCGCGGTGTCGAAGAACCGCGATCTGATGGGCGCCACCAACCCGAAAGACGCCGCGCCCGGCACCATCCGCGCCGATTTTGCCGATTCGATCGACGCCAACGCTGTGCACGGCTCCGACAGCGCCGAGAACGCCGCGATCGAAATCGCCTACTTCTTCAGCACCACCGAGCTCTGCCCGCGCTGAATGGCTGATGGGCACGATTGACGCCCCTGTTGCGATCGCGCCGCCGGCCTCGCCGGTGGCGCCTGCGCGCGTCAACCTGCTCGACCTCGACCGCGAGGGCATGGAGCACTTCTTCGAGCACGAGCTCGGTGAGAAGCGCTTCCGTGCCCACCAGGTGATGAAGTGGATCTACCACCGTCATGTCACCGACTTCGGTGGCATGACCGACCTCGGCAAGGCCCTGCGCGGCAAGCTCGAGGCGCGCTGCGAGGCGCGTCCGCCGAAGGTGATGTTCGACAAGCCCTCCACCGACGGCACCCACAAGTGGCTGCTCGGCATGGATGCCGGCAATGCCGTGGAAACCGTCTTCATCCCCGATAAGGGCCGCGGCACGCTCTGCGTGTCGAGCCAGGTCGGGTGCGGGCTCAATTGCCAGTTCTGCTCGACCGCCACCCAAGGCTTCAACCGCAACCTGACCGCCGCCGAGATCATCGGCCAGGTCTTCGTCGCGGCGCGGCATCTGGGCAACGTGCCGCACAAGGACCGCAAGCTCACCAATGTCGTGATGATGGGCATGGGCGAGCCGCTGCTGAACTTCGAGAACGTCGTCACCGCGATGAACCTGATGCGCGACGACCTCGGCTTCGGCCTCGCCAGCAAGCGCGTCACGCTCTCGACCGCCGGCCTGGTACCGATGATCGACCAGCTCGCCAGCCGTGCCGATGTGGCCCTGGCGGTCTCGCTGCACGCGGCCAACGACGAGCTGCGCACGCAGCTTGTGCCGCTCAATAAAAAGTACCCGATCGCCGAACTGATGGCCGCCTGCCTGCGCTATGTGCGGGCGACCAAGATCGACTCGATCACCTTCGAATACACGCTGATGCAGGGCGTCAACGACCAGCCCGGTCACGCTCGCGAACTGGCCGCTTTAATGCGGCAGTTCTGCCGCCAAGCGCAGGACAACCACGCCGCCAAGGTGAACCTGATTCCGTTCAATCCGTTCCCCGGCACGCGTTTTGCGCGCAGTGACGAGGCAGCGATCCGCGGCTTCCAGAAGACGCTCCTCGACGCCGGCGTGTTGACCATGGTGCGCCGCACGCGTGGCGACGACATCGATGCTGCTTGCGGCCAGCTGAAAGGCCAGGTCGTGGACAAGACACGCCGGCAAGCGGCGTTCCGCAAGACCCTCGACGGGGCTTCCGGTGCGGCGGCCTGAGACCGCTGCAAAGGGTTTTTCCATCGCCGCACTCGCGGTGCTGCTCGCCGCTTGCGCGACCGCGCCCCCGCAGGTGCCCGGCACCGGCACCAACGCGATCGCGCTGCGTTCGATCAACGCTGCGCAGGAATTGCTGCAACGCGGCCGGCTCGACGAGGCGCTCGAACAGGCGCAGATCGCCGTCCGTGCCGATCCGCGCAGCGGGCGAGCACTGGTGGCCAAGGGCCAGGTGCTCGATGCCCAGGGCCAGCGCGAACGGGCCGGCGAACTGCTGGCGCGTGCGGTGCAACTTTCGCCGCAGGACGGCATCGTTCTCAACGCCCGCGGGGCCTGGCTGTGCCGCCATGGGGATGCAAAAAAAGGCCTCGATCTGCTCGGTCGTGCCATCGAGGACCCGACCTACCGGCAGCCGGTGCAGGCTCTGGCCAATGCCGGCACCTGTGCGCTGGGCGAGGGTCTGCTGCCCACGGCGGAAATGAACTTCCGGGCTGCACTCGGACTTTCTCCCACCGATGCCCAGTCGCTGGTGGGCATGGCCCATGTCGAGCTGAAGCAGGGCGACACGCTCGGAGCCCGCGCCTTTCTTCAGCGCCGCGAAGCCCTGGCGCCACTGACGCCGGCCGAACTGCTGCTGGCCATCCGCATCGAAGAAGCCGCGGGTGATGCCCGCGCCGTTGCACGTTACCGCGCACAGCTCGCCACGCAGGGCCAGGGAGGCCCGTTGCCGCCCCCCGCCACCCCACGAGACTGACGGCCGTGACACCTCCCGAAACCGATCAAGCGACTGCGCTTCGCCTGCGTTCCGCCCGTCTCGCCCAAGGGCTTGAGCTGGCCGCCCTCGGGCGCGAACTGAAACTGCCGCAAACCACGCTCGAAGCCATGGAGCGCGGTGACTGGGCCAGGCTCGGTGCACCGGTTTTTGCCCGTCACCTGCTCCAGCGTTACGCCCGCCGTCTCGATGTCGTCATCGATTGCGAGAGCATCGCCGCCCAGCTTCCCGATCCGCAGTTGAGCTCGCAGCTGCCGCGCTCTCGTTTTGGTCGTTTCGCCGACTTCTCGGCGCGCCAGGTCACCTACGTGACCGGCAGCCTGTTGTTGTTACCGGCCCTTTACGTGCTGCTTGTGCAGTGGCCGAACGCCGGTTCGTCGGCGGCCTATGCTCTCGATCCGCCGCTGACCGTGCCAGCCGCGCCCGCCTTGCCGGTGACCACGGTGTCCGACACCGCGGTCGTGGCCCAGACCCCCGAACCTCCGGCCGCTGCAGCACCGGTGCCGGTGTCGACACCCCCCACCACGGTTTCGGCAGGCCTGACACCCAGCCTGCCGCTTGCCGAGGCGGTGGCACGGCGAATCGAGATGCGCTTCACCGCCGACAGCTGGATCGAGGTTTTCGGTCGCGATGGCAGCGTTCTGGAGCGGGCGCTGGCCCGATCCGGTGAGGCACGGCAGTGGCCGGTCGAGCAGGTCGGTCGCGTCACCATCGGCAATGCCTTGGGCACCGAAGTGCGGGTGGATGGCTCCGACGTGAACCTCGAAGCCGTTCGCGCGGCGAACGTGGCCCGCTTTGCGCTATCCTCCGACGGTGCCATCGAAGCCGTGCCGCGCTGACGTCGGTTTTGCTGGCCTTTCCCTTCCGCACGTCCGCGCCTGCGCGGTGATGGCCCATGTCCAACGACCAGATCGACGAATACGAACAGGGCGAACGCGTCCGCAAATGGCTCCGTGACAACGGCACCTCGGTGTTCGGTGGCATCGCTTTGGGCCTTGCCGCCATTGTCGGTTTCCAGCTCTACCAAGCGCAGGGCGACAGCCATCGCGCCGAGGCCTCGATGCAATTCGAGCGCTTCGTCGAGGCCGAGGATACCGGTAACGCCGAGTCCGCCGCCGCCATCGCCGGCAGCCTGATCACGGAATACGCCGATACGCCTTACCCGGCCTTGGCCGCGCTGCGCCTTGCCGCCTCGCAGCTTCGCGCCGGCAAGCCGGAGGAGGCCCTGCAGGCCATCGAGGCCGGGTTGCCGACCGCCCGGGACCCCGCCCTGCGGCAGATGCTGCTGCTGCGTGCCGCCCGTGCCGAGCTGGTGCTCGCCCGGCACGATGCGGCGCTGGCCCGGTTGAGCGGTGTGACTTTGCCGGCCTACGCGGCGCTGCGCCACGAGATCGAAGGCGATGCGCTGGCCGCCCAGGGCCGTCGCGAGGAGGCCCGTATTGCCTACCAGAATGCCCTGACCGCCCTCGATGTGGCCTCACCACTGCGCGGTCTGCTTGAACTCAAGCTCGCCGATGTCGGCGGCACCGCCCAACGCGCCACGGAAGCCTAAAACCATGCGCAAGTCTCTGGGCCTCGCCCTGTTGTCGATCCTCCTGCTCTCCGGCTGCGGCACGGCCCGGGAATGGTTCCGTTCCGACGCCGAGAAGGCGGCTGCCCCGATCGCCCTCACACCCATCGCCGATGCCCGAACCGTGCAGCGGCTCTGGTCGCATTCACTGGGTGAGCCGGAGGCCGGTTTCGGCCTGCGTCAGCGCCCGGCGCTCGACGGCAACACGGTCTATGCGGTGACCGGCGCCGGTGCTTTGCGCGCCATCGATCTCGAAACCGGCACCCGCCGCTGGGAAACCCGACTCTCGGAAGTGAGCAACCGCCGCGGCTGGCTGTTCTGGCAATCGCGCATCACCGACGGTGGTCTGCATTCCTCGGTGGCGGCCGGTGAAGGCCTGGTCGTCGTGGTCGGGCGTACCGGTGCGGTGTTCGCCGTCAATGCCAACGACGGCAGCCTGCGCTGGGAATCGCAGGCCAGCGCCGAGGTGCAGGCCGCACCGCTGATCGTTCGCGGCCTGGTGGTGATCCGCTCGCAGGACGGCCGCACCGTGGCTCTGGACGCCGCCACGGGTGAGCGCCGCTGGAGCCATCAGCGCAGCATTCCCAGCCTCAGCTCGCTCGGTGCCAGTGCGCCGGCCAGCGCGGTCGGTCTGGTGCTGGTCGGCAACGAGGACGGCATCGTGCTCGGCCTGCGCGCCGAGGACGGCGCCCCGATCTGGGAAGCCATGGTCGCCGAGGCCGAGGGCCGCAGCGAACTGGAACGCATTGCCGACATCGATGGCGACCTCGCCATCGGTGCCAACGTGCTCTTCGCCACCAGTGTGCGTGGGGTGACGGCGGCGGTGGCGCTGGCCAGCGGCCAACTGCTCTGGACCCGCGAGAACGGCGGCCCGAACGGCCTCGAACTGACCCCAACCGGTGTGCTGCTGGCCGACAAGGGCGGCACCCTGTGGTCGCTCGACCGCGACAACGGCAACGCCCTCTGGCGCCAAGACGCTCTGCTGCGCCGCCAGCCCACTGCTGCGGTGCTGGCCGGTGGCCTGGCCGTGGTCGGCGATGTCGAGGGCTACCTGCACTGGTTCGATCCGCAGACCGGCGTGCTGCGCGCACGCACGCGCCTGCAGTCGGCCCGGATCGTCGCGGCCCCGTTGGCTTCGCCCACCGGCGTGGTGGTGGCGGTCAGCGAGGAAGGCCGGATCGCGGCTTTCCGCGTCGCCGAGTAAATCCGCATGTTGCCGCTGGTCGCGCTGGTGGGTCGGCCGAACGTCGGCAAGAGCACGCTGTTCAATGCCTTGACCCGCAGTCGTGACGCGCTGGTCCACGACCAGCCGGGCGTCACCCGCGACCGCCATTACGGCGTCTGCCGGCTCGATGCCGAGCGACCCTTCGCGGTCGTCGATACCGGCGGCCTCTCGGGCGAGGAGATCGGCCTGGCCGGCGCTACCGCGCGGCAGGCCCGGGCCGGCGCCGAAGAAGCCGACCTCATCGTTTTCGTCGTCGATGCCCGCGAGGGTCTTGCCACCCTGGACCGCGACATCGTGGCCTGGCTGCGCAAGACCGGCAAACCACTGGTGCTCGCCGTCAACAAGACCGACGGTCTCGACGAAGAAGCCTGCATGGTCGAGTTCGCGCGTTTCGGCGTGGCCGATGCGCTGCCGCTCGCGGCCTCGCACCAGCGCGGCGTGGGCGATCTCGTCGAACTGCTGCAATCGCGCCTGCCACCCGATCGCGACCTCTCGGTGCTGGAGGACGACCCGCGGCGCATCCGTGTGGCTTTCGTCGGTCGCCCCAACGTCGGCAAGAGCACGCTGGTCAACCGCATGCTGGGCGAGGAGCGGATGATCGCCTCCGACGTGCCGGGCACCACCCGCGATTCGATCGCCGTCGACCTCGAACGCGACGGCAAGCTCTACCGCCTGATCGACACCGCCGGCCTGCGTCGGCGCGGCAAGGTCGAGGAGGCGGTCGAGAAGTTCAGCGCCTTCAAGACCCTGGCCTCGATCGAACACTGCCAGGTGGCGGTGGTGCTGGTCGACGGCACCGAGGGGATCACCGATCAGGATGCGACGGTGCTGGGCCATGTGCTCGAAGCCGGCCGCGGCCTCGTCGTCGCGGTCAACAAGTGGGATGGCCTCTCCAGCTACGAACGCGAGCAGAACCGCGTGCAACTGGAGCGCAAGCTGGCCTTCGCGCCCTGGGCCGAGCGCATCACCATTTCGGCCCTGCACGGCAGCGGCCTGCGCGAATTGTTCCGCGCCGTCAACCGCGCCCACGCCTCGGTGACCAAGAGCTTCGGCACCAGCGAAATCAACCGTGCGCTGGAAGTGGCCTACGAGACCAACCCACCGCCGACCGTGCGCGGTCACGCGCCGAAGATGCGCTACGGGCACTCCGGTGGCAACACGCCGCCCACCTTCATCGTCCACGGCTCGCGCCTGAAGGGCCTGCCGGAAAGCTACCGGCGTTACCTGGAAAACTTCTTCCGCAAGCGTTTCAAGCTGGTCGGCACGCCTTTGCGTTTCGAGTTCCGCGAGGGCGAGAACCCGTTCGAGGGCAAGAAGAACGAACTCACCGAGCGTCAGCAGGCCAAGCGCCGCCGCCTGCTGCGTTACGCCCGCAAGTCCTGAGGCCGCCGGTGGGGCCGGGCCGGGTGCCGGAGATCAGCGTCGAGGAGGCCGCCCGGCGAGTCGCGGCCGGTGCCCGACTGGTCGATGTGCGCGAGCCCGCCGAAGTCGCGCTGGGTGCGCCGGCCGGCGCGCTGCACCTGCCTTTGAGCGTCTTGCAGGACGATCCAAGCCTCTTGCCCGACGACGGCCGGCCTTTGCTGCTGCTCTGCGCCATCGGCCAGCGCTCGCGCCGGGCCGCGGCGATTGTGCTCGCCGCCGGGCATGGCGAGGTGGCGAACGTCGCCGGTGGTTTTGTCGCCTGGCGGGCCGCCGGCTTGCCGCTCGCTGCCGAACCCCTCTGGCCAGGTGCAACCGCCGATGCCGCCGAGCGCTACGACCGCCACCTGCGACTCGCCGGCGTCGGGCAGGAAGGCCAGCGCCGCTTGGCCGGCAGTGGCGTGCTCCTGCTCGGTGCCGGCGGGCTGGGTTCGCCGGCCGCGCTCTACCTCGCGGCGGCGGGCGTGGGGCATCTGCGCATTGTCGATGACGATGTGATCGAGCGCAGCAACCTGCAGCGCCAGATCCTGCACACCGAAGCCGGCATCGGTCGCCCCAAGGTCGAATCCGCCCGCGAGCGGCTGCTCGCCCTGAACCCAAGCGTCCGGGTCGAGGCGATCCGCGAGCGCCTGAGTGCCGCCAATGTCGAGGCTCTGCTGCACGGGGTCGATGTGGTGCTCGATGGCAGCGACAATTTCGCCACCCGCTATCTGCTCAATGCCGCCTGCGTCCGGCTCGGCCTGCCGCTCGTGCATGCCGCGGTCGAACGTTTCCAGGGGCAGGTAAGCGTGTTCGTGCGCGCCGCGCCGGGCGGGGCAAAAGCACCCTGTTACCGTTGCCTGCACCCCGAGCCGCCCGGCCCGGAGGCCGCACCCAATTGCGCCGAGGCCGGTGTGCTCGGCGTGCTCCCGGGCTTGCTCGGTCTCGTGCAAGCCACCGAGACCCTGAAGCTGCTGCTCGGCCTGGGCGAGCCGCTGGCCGGGCGTCTGCTGCTCTTCGATGCGCTCGGTCTGCGCTTTCGCGAAGTGGCGCTGGCGGCCGATCCGGACTGCGCGACCTGCGGCCCGCAGGCGCGATTCACCGGCTATCACGATCTCGAAGCGATCTGTGCCGCCATCTGAACAAGGCCCGGCTGACTTCGTGCAGCCGAAGCCTGGCTCGCGGATAATGGCGGGCTTTCCTCGCTGTGCTTTTCGATGACCGCACGCCTGCTCGACGGCAAGGGCATTGCCGAACGGCTGCTCGATGATCTCGCCCTGCGCGTCCGCGCCCGGCTGGCCTCCGGCCGGCCGCGTCCCGGTCTTGCCGTGGTGCTGGTCGGCGACGATCCGGCCTCGGCCGTCTACGTGCGCAACAAGCGCCGCGCCTGCGCCAAGGTCGGCATCGAGGCCTTCGACATCGACCTGCCGACCGACACCGACGACAGCGAACTGCTGGCACTGATCGAAGGGCTCAACGCCAACCCGGACGTGCACGGCATCCTCGTGCAGTTGCCGCTGCCGGACGGCCGCGATGGTCGCGAGATCATCCAGCGCATCGACCCGCGCAAGGACGTCGATGGTTTCCATCCGGAAAACGTCGGTCGGCTCGCCCTGCGCCAGTTCGGCCTGCGGCCCTGCACACCACGCGGCATCACCACCCTGCTGGGCTACACCGACCGTCCGGTGCGCGGTGCCAATGCCGTGGTGGTCGGTGTCAGCAACCATGTCGGCCGGCCGATGGTGCTGGAGTTGCTGATCGCCGGCTGCACGGTCACCGCCTGCCACAAGTTCACCCCGCGCGAGGTGCTGCAGCGCCAGGTCGAGCAGGCCGACATCCTCGTTGTCGCGGCCGGCCGCCCCGGCCTCGTGCCCGGCGAGTGGGTCAAGCCGGGTGCGGTGGTCATCGATGTCGGCATCAACCGCATGGAGGATGGCCGACTGGTTGGCGATGTCGGCTTCGAGGCGGCGTTGCCGCGCGCGAGCTGGATCACCCCGGTGCCGGGCGGCGTCGGTCCGATGACCGTGGCCACCCTGATGCAGAACACCCTGGAAGCCGCCGAGGCGGCCGACCTGCCGGGTCACACGCCCTACACCTGGGCCCGGTAGCCTGATGGAATGCCTGCCATGAAAACGCGTTGCCCGATCCGGTGTTTGTTGCTGGCCCTGGTGCTGGCCCTCTCCTTGTCCGGTTGCGCCTCACTGCTGGGCGGAACCACGCAGCGGCTGGCTGAGCAGTTGGGCCAGGCGGTCATGAACGCCGATGACCCGGCCACCGTGCGCGACGGCCTGCCGGCTTACCTGCTGCTGCTCGAAGGCTTGCTCGAGGGCGATCCCGACAACGTCGACACCCTGCTGGCCGCCGCCCGTCTGAAAAGTGCCTACGCCAGCAACTTCGTGGGCGAGGACACGGCTCGTGCACAGCGTCTGGCCCGCCGCGCCCTGGATCAGGCCCGCCGCGCTGCCTGCATCGATGCCCCGACCCTGTGCCCGGTGCTCGACGGCAACCCGCAGGATTTCGCGCAAGTCGTCGAGGGCCTCGGACGCCGTCAGCTCGACACCCTCTACGGCCTCGCGGCCGCCTGGGCCGGCCATCTTCAGGTGCACCGCGACGACTGGAACGCTGTGGCAGATCTGCCCAAGATCGAAACCCTGCTGCAGCGGGTGGTGGCCCTCGATCCCCTCCACGATGGCGGTGTGCCGCTGGTCTACCTCGGCGTGCTGAACTCGCTGCATCCCGAGGCGGTGGGCGGCCAGCCGGCGCGTGGTCGGGCTTATTTCGAGCGGGCCATCGCCGTCTCGCAGGGCCGCAACCTCTACGCCAAGGTGCTGATGGCCGAGTTCCATGCCCGGCTGGTGTTCGACCAGGCCCTGCACGATCGCCTGCTTGCCGAAGTGCTGGCCGCCGACCCGCGTGCCGCCGGCTACACCCTCATGAACACCCTGGCCCAGGTCCGCGCCCGCGAGTTGCAGGCCAGTGGCGTCGACTTCTTCCGATAAGGACCTTCGTGATGCGCCTTCTGTTCCGTTGTCTGGGTCTCGCCGGTTGGCCGCTGCTGCTGGCTCTGGCGACAGCGCCTGTGCTGGCCCAGACCCCATCAACCCAGACCCTGCGTCTTGCCACCTTGGCCCCCGAGGGTTCGCCGTGGATGCGCGAGCTGCGCGCCGCCGCCGCACAGGTCCGCAGCGAAACCGCCGGCCGGGTCGAGATCCGCTTTTTCCCCGGCGGCGTGATGGGCAACGATCAGGCGGTGCTGCGCCGGATCCGTCAGGGCGGGCAGTTGCAGGGCGGTGTGCTCACCTCGAGCGAGCTGGCTCTGGTCTACCCGGATGCTTCGGCCTACACCCTGCCGTTCCTGTTCGCCGACTGGGCCGAGGTCGACCGCGTCCGGCCGAAGGTCGATCCGCTGCTGGCGGCCGGTTTCCGCGAGCGCGGTTTCCACATGCTGGGCGCGGCCGGCATCGGCTTTGCCTACCTGATGTCCACCGGCCGTATCACCAGTGTCGAGGACGTGCGCCGGGCGCGGCTCTGGGTGCCGCAGAACGATCGGATCACCGAGACCACCTTCCGCATCGGCGGTGCGAACCCGATCTCACTGCCGATCGCCGACGTGTTCACCAGCCTGCAGACCGGCATGGTCGATATGGTGGCCAACACCCCGTCCGGTGCCGTGGCCCTGCAGTGGCACGGCCGCCTGCGCAGCCTCTACGACCTGCCGCTCGCCTACGTGGTGGGCTATGTGGTGGTCGATCTGCGGGCCTGGCAGCGGATCGCCGCCGCCGACCAGGCGGTGATCGACCGCATCTTCGCGGCCACCACCGCCCGCGTCGATGCCACCATCCGTCGTGACGATGCCGCGGCCCTGGCGGCGATGCGCCGTCAAGGCCTCGAAGTCATCAGCCCGACGCCGGCCGATGCCGCCACCTTCCGCGACATCGGTGCCCGGGCCATCGCCCAGCTCGAGCGCGAACAGGGCATCAGCCCGGCCATCCTCCAGGCGATCCGCGAAGCGCAGGGCCGCCAACCTTGAGCGAGGCACCGCTGGCCCGCGCCCTGCGCTGGTTGCACCGGGCCGAGGACCTGCTGCTGGCTCTGGCCTTGGCCGCCCTGCTGTTGCTGGCACTGTCGCAGATCGTGCTGCGCAGCCTGTTCGACACCGGCCTGCCCTGGGGCGAGACGGTCAGCCGCGCGGGCGTGCTCTGGCTCGCCATGCTGGGGGCTCTGGGTGCGGCCCGCCAGCAGCGTCACATCAGCATCGACGCCCTGCCGCGCGTCGTGCCCGAGGCGCTGCGCTGGCCGCTGCATGGGCTGGGGCAGCTCGGTGCGGCAGCGATCTGCGTCTGGGCGGCGTGGATGGGTTTCGGCCTGGTCCTTGAGGAGCGCGCCTTTCCCTTGCCGTTCGTGCCGGGTGTGCCGAGCTGGGTGCCGATGCTGGTGCTGCCGGCCGGTTTCGGTCTGCTGGCCCTTCGCTTCACCATCGCCGCCTTCGCGCCGCGACCGCCGCCGGACCTGCCGCGGTGAGCATCGAATGGCTGATCGGCCTGCTTCTGCTGCTGGCCGTACTGGGCATGCCCTTGTTCGCGGTGATCCTCGGTATTGCTCTGGTTGGCCTGCACGCGGCCGGCTACGGGCAGGCGGCGCTTACCGAGTTCTATGCCCTGGGCGACATGCCGGGCTTGCTGGCGATCCCGCTGTTCACTCTGGCCGGCTACCTGCTCTCCGAGAGCGGCGCGCCCAAGCGCCTGGTGCGTTTGTCGAACGCCTTCCTCGGCGGACTGCCGGGCGGTTTGGCCATCGTCACCATCGTGGTCTGCGCCCTGTTCACCGCCTTCACCGGGGCCTCCGGCGTGACCATCGTCGCGGTCGGTGCCCTGCTATACCCGGCCCTGCGCCAGGCCGGCTACCCCGACCTCTACGCGCTTGGTCTGGTCACCACCTGCGGCAGCCTCGGCCTGCTGTTCGCACCCTCGATGCCGCTGATCCTCTACGGCTTCATGGCCGGTCAGGTCGGCAGCACACCGCCGGTCGGCGTGCAGGAGATGTTCCAGGCCGGCCTGCTGCCCGGCCTCGTGCTGATGGCCGTGCTCGCCCTGCATGCCATGTGGGTGGGTCGCCATCTGCCGCGCCCGGAGCGGGGCTTCGACGCCGCCGAGGCCTGGGCGGCAATCAAAGACGCCCGCTGGGAACTGCCCCTGCCTTTGCTCGTGCTGCTGGCGGTCTACCAGGGCGTGCTGGCGGTCAGCGAAGTCTCGGCGCTGACCGCCGCCTGGGTGCTGCTGGTGACCGTGATCATCCGCCGCGAGATCAGCTGGGGCCGGCTCCCGGCGGTGATGTCGGAAGCGATGCGCATGGTGGGGGCGATCCTGCTCATCCTCGGTGCCGCCAAGGCCTTGTCGAACTGGTTCATCGACCGCGACGTGCCGACCGCCCTGTTCACCTGGGTGAGCCTGCACATCGAGACGCCGATGGAATTCCTGGTGGTGCTCAACCTGTTCCTGCTGGGTGTGGGCATGCTGGTCGACATCTTCTCGGCCATCGTCATCCTC
The DNA here is from genome assembly GCA_018334015.1 of Silanimonas sp. Lineage (GTDB taxonomy): Bacteria > Pseudomonadota > Gammaproteobacteria > Xanthomonadales > Xanthomonadaceae > Silanimonas. The sequence goes on along the minus strand of JAGXTI010000024.1, from coordinate 104,878 downwards.
ACGCCGCTGCTGCTGCCACTGGCCCAGCACTTCGGCGTGCACCCGGCCCATCTCGGCGTGGTCATGCTCACCAACCTGGAGATCGGCTACATGACCCCGCCGGTGGGCATGAACCTGTTCGTGGCCGCCTACCGCTTTCAGGTGCCGATCCTCACCATCATCCGCGCCACTTTGCCCTTCCTTGTGCTGCTGGGTATCGCGCTCGTCATCATCACCCGCTGGCCGGGCCTGTCGACCGTGTTCCTGGCCGGGTAGGGCGGGGCGGGCGGCGAACCGGATAGACTAGCGCGCTTCCCATTTCCGGAGCCGTCCATGCTGCGCGTCCAGGCGGAAGCCCTGACCTTCGACGATGTTTCCCTGATTCCGGCGCACTCCACGGTGCTGCCCAAGGACGTCTCGCTCACCACCCGGTTCACCCGCGGCCTCGCCCTCAACCTGCCGATCGTGGCGGCGGCGATGGACACCGTCTCCGAGGCGCGACTGGCCATTGCCATGGCCCAGCTCGGCGGCATCGCCATCATCCACAAGAACATGGGCGTGGAGCGGCAGGCCGCCGAGGTGGCCGAGGTCAAGAAGTTCGAAGCCGGGGTGATCCGCGAGCCTTTCACCGTGAGCCCGGGCACGACCGTGGGCGAGGTGCTGAAACTGACCTGGGCGCGGCGCATCTCCGGCGTGCCGGTGGTCGAGAACGGCCAGCTGGTGGGCATCGTCACCGGCCGCGACATGCGTTTCGAGACCCGCCTCGACGCGCCGGTGAGCAGCATCATGACCGGACGCGACCGGCTGGTGACCGTGCGCGAGGGCGCGACCGACGAGGAGGTGCTGGCCAAACTGCACCAGTACCGCATCGAGAAAGTGCTGGTGGTCGACGACCAGTTCGCGCTGCGCGGCCTGATCACCGTCAAGGACATCCAGAAAGCCCGCGACAACCCGAACGCCGCCAAGGACCCGAGCGAGCGTCTCGTGGTCGGCGCGGCGGTGGGCGTGGGCGGCGACACCGAGGCGCGCATCGAGGCCCTGGTGGCTGCTGGTGTGGACGTGATCGTGGTCGACACCGCGCACGGTCACGCGCAGGGCGTGCTCGAGCGCGTGGCCTGGGCCAAGAAGCACTTTCCGCAGCTGCAGGTCATCGGCGGCAACATCGTCACCGGCGAAGCCGCCCTGGCGCTCGAGGCCCACGGTGCTGACGCGGTCAAGGTGGGCGTGGGCCCGGGCTCGATCTGCACCACGCGGATCGTGGCCGGGGTCGGTGTGCCGCAGATCACCGCCGTGGGCATGGTCGCCGAGGCGCTGAAGGGCCGTATTCCGCTGATCGCCGATGGCGGCGTGCGCTATTCGGGCGATCTGGCCAAGGCCATCGTCGCCGGCGCCTCCAGCATCATGATCGGTGGCTTGTTCGCCGGCACCGAGGAATCGCCCGGCGAGATCGAGCTGTTCCAAGGCCGCAGCTACAAGAGCTACCGCGGCATGGGCAGCCTCGGCGCCATGCAGCAGGGCAGCAAGGACCGCTATTTCCAGGACGCCTCGGATGCCGACAAGCTGGTGCCGGAAGGCATCGAAGGCCGCGTGCCCTACCGCGGCCCGCTCGCCAACGTGGTGCACCAGCTGGCCGGCGGTCTGCGCGCCTCGATGGGCTATGTCGGCTGCGCCAGCATCGAGGAGATGCGCACCAAGCCGAGCTTCGTCCGCGTGACCCACGCGGGTACCCGCGAGGCCCACGTGCACGACGTGCAGATCACCAAGGAACCGCCGAACTACCGGCAGTGAGCGATGACCGACCTCCACAGCGACAAGATCCTGATCCTCGACTTCGGTGCACAGTACACGCAGCTGATCGCCCGCCGTGTGCGCGAACTCGGCGTCTACTGCGAGATCTGGGCCTGGGACCGTGACCCGGCCGACATCGTGGCCTTCGCGCCGAAAGGCATCATTCTGTCGGGCGGGCCGGAGTCGACCACCGAGGAGGGCTCACCGCGCGCGCCGCAGGCCGTGTTCGACCTTGGCGTGCCCCTGCTCGGCATCTGCTACGGCATGCAGACCCTAGCGGTGCAGCTCGGTGGCCATGTCGAAAGCGGGCACGACCGCGAGTTCGGCTATGCCGAGGTGGAAGTCGCTTCCGCCTGCCGCCTGCTCGACGACCAGAAAGACCACCCCGGCACCCCGCCGCGCATCGATGTGTGGATGAGCCACGGCGATCGCGTCACCTTGCTTCCCAAGGGCTTCAAGATCACCGCGCGCACCCACAGCGTGCCGATCGTGGCCATGGCCGACGAAGCTCGCGCCTACTACGGTGTGCAGTGGCATCCGGAAGTGACGCACACCAAGCAGGGCACCGAGCAGTTGCGCCGGTTCGTCGTCGATATCGCGGCTTGTGCGACGCTGTGGACCGCCGCCAACATCATCGACAACCAGATCGCCCGCGTGCGTGCGCAGGTTGGCGATGACGAGGTGCTGCTGGGGCTCTCCGGCGGCGTCGATTCCTCGGTGGTGGCGGCCCTGCTGCACAAGGCGATCGGCGACAAGCTCACCTGCGTCTTTGTCGACACCGGCCTGCTGCGCTGGAACGAAGGCGACCAGGTGATGGCGATGTTCGCCAACAACGCCGAAAAGGGCGGCATGGGCATCAAGGTGATCCGCGTCGATGCCGCCGATCACTTCTACCGCGAGCTGGCCGGTGTGAGCGAGCCCGAGGCCAAGCGCAAGATCATCGGCCGGCTGTTCATCGAGATCTTCGAGCAGGAATCGAAGAAGCTGCCGAAGGTGAAGTGGCTGGCCCAGGGCACGATCTACCCGGATGTGATCGAGTCGGCTGGCAGCAGGACCGGCAAGGCGCATGTCATCAAGAGCCACCACAACGTCGGCGGCCTGCCCGAGCGCATGCAGCTCAGGCTGGTCGAGCCGCTGCGCGAGTTGTTCAAGGACGAGGTGCGCCGCATCGGCGTCGAACTCGGTCTGCCGCGCGCGATGGTGTTCCGCCATCCGTTCCCCGGCCCCGGCCTCGGTGTGCGCATCCTTGGCGAAGTGAAGCGCGAATACGCCGAAATTCTGGCTCGTGCCGATGCCATCTTCATCGAGGAGTTGCGCCGCGCCGGCTGGTACGACAAGACCTCGCAGGCTTTCGCCGTGTTCCTGCCGGTCAAGTCGGTCGGCGTGGTCGGCGATGCCCGCGCCTACGAGTGGGTGATCGCGCTGCGCGCGGTCGAGACCGTCGATTTCATGACCGCGCACTGGGCGCATTTGCCCTATGCGCTGCTGGATGTGGTGGCGCGCCGGATCGTCAACGAATTGCGCGGCGTCAGCCGCGTGGTCTACGACATCTCCGGCAAGCCGCCCGCCACCATTGAATGGGAGTGAACGACACCGACCACCACTGGATGCACCTCGCCCTCGACCTCGCCCGCCGCGCGGAACGCGAGGACGACGAGGTGCCGGTCGGTGCCGTGCTCGTGGCCGCTGACGGCTCGCTGCTGGCCGAGGGCTGGAACCGTAACCTCTCGGAGAACGACCCGAGTGCCCATGCCGAGATCGTGGCGATGCGCCGGGCCGGGCAGCGCCTCGGCAACCATCGCCTGCTCGGCACCACGCTCTACGTCACGCTCGAACCCTGCGCGATGTGCGCGATGGCCATGGTGCACGCCCGCATCGCCCGTCTGGTGTTCGCCGCCAGCGATCCGAAGACGGGCGCGGCCGGCAGCGTGTTCGATCTGCTGGCCGATCCCCGTCACAACCACCGCGTTCTGGTCGAGGGCGGTGTCTGCGCCGAGGCGGCGGCGCAACTGTTGACCGACTACTTCCGCCGCAAACGCCGTCGAAAGGCCGGCCCCGGGTGACGAACGGTGACCGGAAAGCCCGGTAGCGCTTACACTGTCACGATGCATTCACCTGCCAACGACAGCGCCCGCCTCATCTGGATCGATCTCGAGATGACCGGCCTCGACCCCGGCCGCGACACCCTGCTGGAGATCGCCACCGTGGTCACCGACCCCGAGCTGCACGTGCTCGCCGAAGGCCCAGCGCTGGCGATCCGGCAACCCTTGGCGGTTCTGGAGGCGATGGACGACTGGAACCGCGGCACGCACCGCCAGTCGGGCCTCTGGGACCGTGTCCTGGCCAGCCCGCATTCCCTGGCCGACGCCGAGGCGCTCACCTGCGATTTCCTCTCGCGCTGGGTGCCGGCGGGGCAGTCGCCGATGTGCGGCAACTCGATCTGCCAGGACCGCCGTTTCCTCGCCCGGCTGATGCCGAGGCTGGAGGGCTGGTTCCATTACCGCAACCTCGACGTTTCGACGATCAAGGAACTGGCGCGCCGCTGGGCGCCCGGCGTGTTCGCGGGCGTGAACAAGCAGGGTCGGCACACGGCGCTGGCCGATGTGCTCGAGTCGATCGAGGAACTCCGCCATTACCGCCGCCACATGGGGGCCTTGGGCGGGCAGTCGCCCTAGGCCGGCTGCGCAGGGCCGGCGGACCGGTTCAAGGACCGCCGTCGTCGATCAGTTCGCGCTTTGAAACCTTGCCTCCGGGCGTCTCGCCGTGGTGGTAGATGTGCAGGTCGCGCTGCGGGTAGGGGATGGAGAGTCCACGTCGACGCAGTTCGGTATGGATGCCCTCCAGCAGTTCGCTTCTCGCTCCCACCACATCGGTGGTGTTGACCCAGGCCCGTAGCATCAGGTTGACGCTGCTTCCCGCCAGCGAGGTCAGCAGCACATCGGCGGCCGGATCCTTCAGCACCCGCGGGCTGGCTGCTGCCACCGCCAAGAGTGCGGCTCTGGCTTCGGTGAGGTCGTCGTCGTAGTCGACACCCACGGTCAGGTCGAGCCGCCGACGGGGCATGGCGGTGAAGTTGATGATCGGCGCGCTGGTGATCTGGCTGTTCGGCAACACGATGATCCGGTTGTCGATGGTGCGCAGTCGGGTCTGGAACACCTGCACCTGCTCGATCGTGCCTTCCTGCCCGGCGATCTGCACGTAGTCGCCGGCCTTGAAGGGGCGCAACAGGATCAGCATCACCCCGGAAGCGAGATTTGACAGAGAGTCGCGCAAGGCGAGCGCAATGGCGAGGCCGGCGGCACCGAGCACGGCCAGCAACGAGGCCGGCGGGATGCCGATCTGTGTCAGCGCGGCCACGGTGACGACGATGAGGCCGCCGAAGTAGGTGATGTTGCGCAGAAAACTGCACAGCATCAGATCGACGTTTGCACGACGCAGGGCGTTTTCCAGCATCCGGCTCAGTTTGCGTGAAAGCCACAGGCCGACGGCGAACACCAGCACCGCCGCGAGCAGGCGCAGGCCCCACTGAGCGGCAAGACCCAGCCAATCGAGCTGTTGGAGTTGCTGGCGCAGCTGATCCAGCAGGCCCAGCGCCTCGTCAGCGGCCACCGGCAGGGCCGGTGGCACAGCGGGCAGGACGGGGGGCGCGGCCATGTTCAGCCAGCCTTGTGGCGAGCGAGCCGCAACCAGGTGTCGACGACGGTGTCGGGGTTGAGCGACACCGACTCGATGCCCTGGTCCATCAGCCACTCGGCCAGATCAGGATGGTCGCTCGGGCCTTGCCCGCAGATGCCGACGTACTTGCCGCGGGCACGCGCGGCCGAGATGGCCATGGCCAGCATCTTCTTGACTGCCGGGTCGCGTTCGTCGAACAGGTGGGCGACGATGCCGGAATCGCGGTCGAGGCCGAGGGTCAACTGGGTCAGGTCGTTCGAGCCGATCGAGAAGCCGTCGAAAAGGTCGAGGAACGCGTCGGCCAGCAGGGCGTTCGAGGGCAGCTCGCACATCATGATGACCTTCAGCCCGTCCGGGTTGCCGGACGTGCTGCCCTGCACCAGACCATGGGCCTCGAGGGTATTGATGACGGCCTGGCCCTCGGCCAGCGTGCGCACGAAGGGGATCATCACCCAGAGGTTCTTCAGGCCCATCTCGTCGCGGACCTTGCGGACGGCGCGGCATTCGAGCGCGAAACAGTCCTTGAAATCCGGGTGGATGTAGCGCGAGGCACCGCGGAACCCGATCATCGGGTTCTCCTCGTGCGGCTCGTAGGCGGCGCCGCCGACCAGGTTGGCGTACTCGTTCGACTTGAAATCCGACAGCCGCACGATGACCGGATGCGGCGCGAAGGCCGCCGTCAGCGTGGCGATGCCTTCGACCAGACGCTCGACGTAGAAGCTCACCGGATCGCTGTAACCGGCCATCAACCGGTCGATCTGGGCGCGGATGTCGGCCGGTTGCTTCTCGTATTCGATCAGGGCGCGCGGGTGCACGCCGATCTGGCGGGCGATGATGAACTCGAGCCGGGCGAGGCCAATGCCCTGGTGCGGCAGTTGCGCGAAGTCGAAAGCGCGCTCCGGGTTGCCCACGTTCATCATGATCTTGAGCGGGGCGGGCGGCATCTTGTCGAGGTCGGCCACGACCTTCTCGAAGGCCAGCTGGCCGGCGTAGATGAAACCGGTGTCGCCCTCGGCACAGCTCACCGTCACCGGCGTGCCGTCGGGGATGCGTTGCAGCGCATCGCCAGTGCCAACCACCGCCGGCACGCCGAGCTCGCGGGCGATGATCGCGGCGTGGCAGGTGCGGCCACCGCGGTTGGTGACGATGGCGGCGGCGCGCTTCATCACCGGCTCCCAGTCGGGGTCGGTCATGTCGGCGATCAGCACGTCACCCGGCTGCACGCGGTTCATCTCGGCCACGTTGCGGATCACGCGGGCGATGCCCGTGCCGATCTTCTGGCCGATGGCACGACCCTGCGCGATCACCTCGCCACGCCGTTGCAGGCGGAAGCGCTCGACCTGGGTGGCGCGGGTGCGCGACTTCACCGTCTCCGGTCGGGCCTGCACGATGTAGAGCTTGCCGGTGATGCCGTCCTTCGCCCATTCGATGTCCATCGGGCGGCCGTAGTGCCTCTCGATGGTGAGTGCCTGCCGCGACAGCTCCTCGACGTCATGGTCGGAGAGCGAGAATCGGTCGCGCAGCTCGGGCGGCGTGGCCTCGTTGCGCACCCGCTCGCCGGACGCGCTCGAATACACCATGCGGATCTGTTTGCTGCCCAGCGTGCGGCGCAGGATGGCCGGCCGGCCGGCTTCGAGGTTCGGCTTGTAGGCGTAGAACTCGTCGGGGTTCACCGCGCCCTGCACGATGGACTCGCCAAGACCGTAGCTGGCGGTCACGAACACCACGTCGCGGAAGCCGGATTCGGTGTCGAGCGTGAACAGCACGCCGGAGGCGCCGAGGTCGGAGCGCACCATCAGCTGCACACCCGCCGAGAGGAACACGTCCTCGTGCTTGAAGCCGTGGTGGACGCGGTAGGCGATGGCGCGGTCGTTGTAGAGCGAGGCGAAGACCTCCTTGACCTTGCGCACCACGTCGTCGGCGCCGGTCACGTTCAAGAACGTTTCCTGCTGGCCGGCGAAACTGGCATCCGGAAGGTCTTCGGCGGTGGCCGAGGAGCGCACGGCCACGGCGAGGTCGCTGGCGCCGGCCTCGCGGCACATCCGCGCGTAGGCCTCGCGGATGGCGGTATCGAGCGATGCCGGCAACGGTGCCTCGATCACCCAGGAGCGGATCTCGGCACCGGCGCGGCCCAGTGCAACCACATCCTCGACATCGAGCGTGGCGAGCTTGGAGTAAATGCGGTCGTGCAGCGCGTTCTCGGCGATGAACTGGCGGAAGGCCTCGGCCGTGGTCGCAAAGCCACCGGGCACCGAGACGCCGAGCTGGGCCAGATGGCCGATCATCTCGCCCAGCGAGGCGTTCTTGCCGCCCACCCGGGCGAGATCGGAAAGGCGGAGGTCCTGCAGCCAAAGAACGGGGGTGTCCAAACGATGCTCCGGCACGGCGGGGGAAACGCCCATTGTCCGGGCTGGGCGCGGCAGGAACAAGCACGGGTCTCGCGGGCCGCCTGATTGAACCTTCACCGGGAGCCGTTACGCTGCGAGGCAGTCCCGGCCCTGCGAGCCCGCATGAGCATCCGCCCCGTCTATTTCGTCTCCGATGGCACCGGCATCACCGCCGAGACCATCGGCAACAGTCTGCTCACCCAGTTCGGCGACCAGGCCTTTGAGTGCCAGCGCCTGTCTTTCATCGACAGCCTTGAACGAGCCCGCCAGATCGCTGCCACCATCCGCGCCGATGGCGAATCGCGCGGGGTGCAGCCGATCGTCATCAACACCATCGTCGATGGCGAGATGACCCGCGAACTGGCCGCCAGCGGTGCCCTGGTGCTGGACGTGTTCGAACCCTTCCTGGAGCGCCTCGAGCAGGCTCTGGGCCAGCGTCGACAGCCACGGGTCGGGCGGGCTCACGCCATGGTCGACCCCGAGGCCTACGAAAGGCGCATGGAGGCCACCAATTTCGCCCTCACCCACGACGACGGCGTCGATCTCGATTACGACGAGGCCGATGTGCTGCTGGTGGGTGTGTCGCGTTCCGGCAAGACACCGACCTGCCTGTATCTGGCCTTGCACCACAGTCTGCGCGCCGCCAACTACCCGCTCACGCCGGACGACCTCGACGCCGATCGCTTGCCGGAAAAACTGCGCCGGCATCGGCGCAAGCTGTTCGGGCTCACCATCGACCCTTCGCGCCTGCAGAAGATCCGCGAGGAGCGAAAGCCCGGCTCACGTTATGCCACGCTGGAAGTCTGCAAGCGCGAGGTGGCGATCGCCGAGGCCATGTTCCATCGCGAGCAGATCCCGGTGCTCAGCACCACCCACACCTCGATCGAAGAAATCGCCAGCAAGATCGTCGCCCGAATCGGCCTGCGCCGGCCGTCCTACTTCTGACCCGATGCCCCGCCAGAACCGCCACGCTCTGCCGTACCCCGCACTCGGGCGTTTCGCCTGGCTGATGGGCCTGTACGCCGAGAACCACGAGCGCATGGAGCGGATGTTCGGCCTGCACCGCTTGGTCTCGGGGCGCTGGTGTTCGAGCGTGGGCGACGGGCTCGACCTGCACGTCGAGGTGCTGGAGCGCCACGCCCATACCCTGGAGTTGCGCCTTTCCTACGCTCTGCGCGACCCGATCACCGGCAACCCGGACCCCTCGGCGGTCTTGCGCGCCTACCTCGACTCGCGTCAGCTCGAGGCCCACACCTGCCATGTCGGGCGGCACTGGCAGGATGTGCTCGGCCTGCATCCCGCGCCGCAGGTGATGCTGGGCCATCGCCTGCGCATGAACAGCTTTCTCAGCAAATGGCTGCAGTACCTTGAAGGCCAGGGGCACGGCGCCGCAACACTGCGCCGCGCCGATGCCGATGACATCGCGCACACGGTTCTTGTCGAAGGTGCTTGACGTTTTTTGGCGCGCTGCCTATGATGCGCGCCTCTCCTTTCGGTGGGGCTATAGCTCAGCTGGGAGAGCGCTACAATGGCATTGTAGAGGTCATCGGTTCGATCCCGATTAGCTCCACCACTTTTTCGCTGCATCCTCTTTGCGTCCCCATCGTCTAGAGGCCTAGGACACCTCCCTTTCACGGAGGCGACCGGGGTTCGAATCCCCGTGGGGACGCCACGCCAACCCACGGCTTTGCCTTGGACTTCGCCGTCAAAAGCCATCCTGCTCTGCAGGGTGGCTTTTTTCGTTGGAGCGGGGACTCAAGGGGCGAGGCGGCGCTTGAGCGCCAACGCCAGCGGTTTCGGGAGTTGGGGCAGGGCACGCAGCAGCCAAGGCAGGATGCGGCGTTTGGCGCCGCCCAGAGCCTCTGGCACCACCGCTTCGATCAGGTGCGGGCCGGGCTGGGCAAGCGCGTAATCCAGCGCCTTCAGGAAGGCCTCGGCGCTGTCGGCGCGAACGGCGTGCACGCCCTGGCCTTGCGCCAGCCGGCAAAAATCGAGGCGTGGGCCATCGAGATCGAGTTGGGCGCGGGCCTTCGGGCCGATGCGCTCGGCGCCGACCCGTTCCAGTTCGACATTGAGCACCGAGTAGCGGGCGTTATTGAAGACGATCGTGGTGACGTCGAGCTGCTCGCGCGCCATCGTCCACAGCGATTGGATCGTGTACATGGCCGACCCGTCGCCCACCAGCGCGATCACCGGCCGGTCCGGGCAGGCGATCGCCGCGCCGATGGCGTTCGGCAGGGCTTGGCCGATGGCGCCACCGGTCAGGGTGATGAGGTCGTGGCGCGGCGCACCGGCGGTCAGCATTGGCAGCGTCAGACCGGAGGTGATCGCCTCGTCGATCAGGATGGCGCGCTCCGGCAGCCGGTGGCCGAGTGCCTTGCAGACCTTGGCCGCCGTGAGCCGGCCACGCGGTCGGCCGGGTCGTGACGGCGCGGCCAGCAGCGGCGTGGCCGAGTCGGCATCGAGGGCGGCGACCAACGCCTCGAGGCTGGCGACAGCATCCTCGCTGGCAGCGGCAAAAGTGTGCACGGTGCAGCCGGCCGGCACCAGTTGGCTGGGTTTGCCAGGGTAGGCGAAGAAGGACACCGGCGATTTGGCATCGACCAGCACCAGATGATCGAACTCGGCCAACTGCACGCTGGCCAATTCGGCGAGATAGGCGATGCGCTCGACCGCCGGCAGGCCGGCACCGCGTTCCAGCCGGGTCGGGAACACCTCGGCCAGCAGGCGCACGTCGCAGTGTGCCGCCAGCTTCGCCGCGGCGAGCAGGGCGGGTTCGCGCAGGGCCTGGCCACCGAGCAGCAGCGCGGTCCTGCCGCCGCTGCGCAGCACGTCGGCCACCGCCGCCACGGTGGCGGCATCGGCCGCTGCAGGCGTGGGTGGCGGCGGCGGCGGTTCCGGCACGCCGCCCTCGCCCCAGCTCACGTCGGCGGGCAGGATCAGGGTGGCGACCTGGCCGGGCAGGCCGCGAGCGGCGGTGATGGCGTCCACGGCATCGCGGCAGAGTCGGTCGGTGCGCAGCGAGGTGCGCACGAAACCCGGCGAGACGTTGCGCGCCACCGTTTCGATGTCGGATTGCAACTGCGCATCGAGCGGCGCGTGGTGGGTGGCGTGGTCGCCGACGATGTTGAGCACCGGCACCTTGCCTTTGCGGGCGTTGTGCAGGTTGGCGAGTCCATTGCCCAGGCCGCAGCCGAGATGCAGCAGGGTGGCGGCGGGCTTGCCGGCCATGCGTGCGTAACCGTCGGCGGCGCCGGTGGCCACGCCTTCGAACAGGGCGAGCACGGCTCGCATCCGTGGCTCGTCGTCGAGTGCCGCCACGAAATGCATTTCGCTGGTGCCGGGGTTGGTGAAGCAGACCTCGATGCCGGCATCGGCCAGGGTCTTCATCAGGGCTTGCGCGCCGTTCGGCATCGGTGGCTCCGTTGCGGGGGTTCAGTCGGGATCAAGGTGCTGCCGGCCGATGTCGGCGATCCGCGTGACGCCGGTCAGGGCCATGGTGCTGCACAATTCCTCCTGCCATTGGCCGAGCAGGGCGTGCACCGCCGCCTCGCCGCCAGCCGCCAGCGCGTAGGCCCAGGGCCGCCCGATCAGGGCGCCACGGGCACCGAGCGCCAGGGCGCGGAACAGGTCGATGCCGCTGCGCAGGCCGCCATCGACCAGCACCTCGCAGCGACCGTCAACCGCGTCGACGATGGCCGGCAGGCAGTGCGCGGTTGAGGCCGCGCCGTCGAGCTGGCGGCCACCGTGGTTGGAGACCACGAGGCCCTCGGCACCGGCAGCGAGGGCGAGCCGGGCATCGTCGGCATCGAGCAGACCCTTCAACACCAGCCGCCCGTGCCACCGCTGGCGCAGGCGGTCGAGGTCGCGCCAGGTCACCGTCGGGTCGAACTGGGCATCGACCCAGTGGCGGAAGGCTTCGAGGTTTCGGGCGGCGGGCACATGCGCGCCCAGACTGCCGAAGGCCAGAGGACGACCGCGCAGGGCCACGTCCCAGACCCAGCCGGGACGGGCCAAGGTCTGGGCCAGCTTGAGGAGTCGTGGCCGCAAACCCGGCTGGCCGAGGCCGTGGCGGCGGTCGCGGCGACGCGGGCCGGGCAGGGGCAGGTCGAGGGTGAAGACGAGGGTCCGGCAGCCGGCCGCCCAGATCCCGTCGAGCAGAGCATCGACCAGGCCGCGGTCGCGCAGCATGTAGAGCTGGAACCAGGGCAGCGCGCCGCTGTGGCTGGCCACCTCGGCAAAGCCGCACAGGCCCACGGTGGACAGGCAGAACGGCAACCCCCGGGCCTGCGCGGCACGCGCCGCCTGCACCTCGCCACGCCGCGCCATCAGGCCGGCCAGCCCGACCGGTGCCAGCACCAGCGGCTGGGTACATGCCTGACCCAGCAGGGTGGTGCCGGTGTCGACGCCGGCGACATCGACCAGCACGCGCTGGCGCAGCCGGAGTGCGGCCCAGCCGGCCGGGTTGGCGGCGAGCGTCTGCTCCTCACCGGCGCCGCCATCGAGGTAATCGAACAGGAAACGCGGCAGCCGGCGTTCGGCCCTGGCGCGGTAGTCGGCGCTGTCGCTGGGGTAGGCCGGGCCTCGGGGCATGGCGGTCGATTCAGCCCCCGCACAAGGCCCGCGCCGCGGCACGGGCGGTGAGGATGCAGCCGGGCAGGAAGGTGCCTTCCAGCGAGCGCTGGCCGTGGCTGCCACCGCCGCCAAAACCGGCGGCTTCGCCGACCGCGAACAGGCCGGGCACGGGCCTGCCGCCGGTATCGAGCACGCGGCTTTGCAGGTCGGTGCGCAGGCCACCCAGGCTCTTGCGGGTGATGAGTTGCAGGCGGATCGCCACGAACGGCCCGCTGCCCGGGGCTTGCAGGGGCGCAGGCGCACAGGTGCGCAGACGATCCGGTCGCCACAGGCGGGCGTGCTGGATGCAGCGGATCTGGGCGTCGTTCTGCAAGGCGGTGCCGGCGGCGAACTGGGCGTCGAAGGCGTCGGCCGTGGCTTGCAGTGCGGTCGGGTCGATGTCGTGGCTGCAGGTCAGGGCGTTCATCCGTGCGGCGAGGCCGGGCAGGGTCGCATCGGCCAAGACCTCGGGGCTTTCGGCCAGCAACTGCCGCAGCAGGGCGGTGCTGCCGAACAGGGTGTCGAGCAGGAAGCGCAGGCCCTGGTGATCGCGGATCCGCGGGTTGTGCTCGGCACCGGACACCGCCAGCTCGCGGGCGGCGATCCGCCGGTTCAGCAATTGCCAGGTCCAAGGTCGTTCCTGGGCGCTCGTGCGCTCGCACAGCCAACGGGTGTCGAAGCCGGTGACCAGGGGCTCGGGGCCGATCCGCTCGCCCCGGTGGTCCAACCACAGCGCTGATTTGCAGGGGATCAGCGAGAGCCCGTGGCCGGGGAAATGCGGGAAGGGATGCGGGATGCCGGCGGCGTAGTTCCACATCGCGCCGGGATTGACCAGCGCGGCACTGCACTGCGCGACGGCATGCTGGTGCAGCTGGCCATCAGCATACGGATGAGCGCCGTTCAACAGGCTCGCCGGCATGGGCCGATCAGCGGGCCAGTTCGCCCGGCAGGCGGTGTGGCTGCCGTTGAGCCCACCCATCGCCAACACCACCGCGCCGGCCTGCAGACGGCGTTCGCCGCCCTTTGCCTCATCCAGCGCGAGCGCGCCGGTGACGCGGCCCGCCTCCTGTTCGAGCGCCACCACGCGATGGCGGTGCAGCCATTGCAGGCGCCCTCCCTGACCGGCCCGGTGGAGGGCGTTCAGTACCGTGTCCACCAGCCGCCGTGCCGTGCCCCAGAGCACGTGGTAACGCGGCAGTGCGTTGCCCTCGCCGAAACGCCCGCGCTCGACCCAGTTCACCGCCGGCAGGAAACGCAGGCCCTCGTCGATCAACCAGTCGTAGACCTCGGCTCGTGAACGTTCGACGTAATACCGCGCCCAAGCGTTCGACCAGAGGTCGGCGGGGTCCAGTTCGCCGAAGCGCTGCCAGTCGCGTAAGGCGATCTCCGGCTTGTCGGGAATGCCCATTCGCGCTTGCTGGGGCGTGCCGACCAGTGCCATGCCGCCGAAGGCCCATCGGGCGAGGCCGCCGCTGCGTTCCGGACGGTCGCGGTCGACCACGGTCACCGAGAGTCCACCGCGCAGAGCCTCCAGCGCAGTGACGAGGCCGGCGAGGCCGCCGCCAACGACCAGCACGTCCGAGGGGGTGGGGCTCTGCATGGCGGGCTTCGGCTCGGGCTGGAGGCTGTTTTAACATGAAAGACGTGGAACATCTGCGTGAAACGCTTCCATGATCCGGGTGTCGGCTCCGAAGTGACCGTCAGAAGCCCCCTCGCGCCTGCCCGCGTGCTTGCCCTCGCGCCTGCCGACGCGCGACCTGCGGACGCGACGGCTCAGGCTCCGCGTCCCGCTCCGCATTCGCCGCCGCTCGCCCTCCATGGCTCGCTTCGCTGTCCGTCAGGCCACGCTGGCGCGGCGCGGCGCGAAGCACCCCGCAAGGCAGGCTGGGGGCTCACGGCGGATTTCGAGGGCCGGCCCGGTGATCAGACGCCAGGCCCGCAGGGTGCGCCCCGGACGGGCGCACCGACCGAGGGCACCAAGGATGTGCCCTTCGGTCGGCCCGTCGGGTTGCTTGCCGCATAGCAGCCGGCCCGAGTCCGCCGCCGGGCCCCGGCCTGCCTTGCGGGGGTGCGGCTCCGTGTGCGTCCCGGCCTGTCGCAGCAGCGCGCTGCTAAGAGCGCGTCCCCGCCTGCTGGGTCGCGAAATGCGGGCACGCTTCGCGCTTGCCGACGCGCGACCTGCGGACGCGACGGCTCAGGCTCCGCGTCCCGCTGCGCATTCGCCGCCGCTCGCCCTCCATGGCTCGCTTCACTGTCCGCGAGGCCGCGCTGGCGCGGCGCTCGATGAAGGCCATCGGCAACATTGTGCATTCCAAAAAAGGCTGCGAAGCGTAGGCGGGCGTCGTTCGCGTTCCGCCATCAACTGCGCAGCCTCGAAGCACCCCGCAAGGCAAACCCCGCAAGGCAGGTTGGGGGTCTGCGGCGGAATTCGAGGGCCAGCCCGGTGATCAGACGCCAGGCCCGCAGGGTGCGCCCCGGATGGGCGCACCGACCGAGGGCGCCAAGGATGCGCCCTTCGGTCGGCCCGTCGGGTTGCTTGCCGCACAGGTGCCGGCCCGAGTCCGCCGCCGGCCCCCGGCCTGTCGCGATGTGGGTGCTACTCCGGGCGCGTCCCGGCCTGTCGCAGCAGTGCGCTGCTAAGAGCGCGTCCCCGCCTTCTGGGTCGCGAAATGAGGGCACGCTTCGCGCCTGCCGACGCGCGACCTGCGGACGCGACGGCTCAGGCTCCGCGTCCCGCTCCGCATTCGCCGCCGCTCGCCCTCCATGGCTCGCTTCGCTGTCCCTCAGGCCGCGCTGGCGCGGCGCTCGGTGACGGGCATTGGCTGAAGGATGTGAAGCGAAGACGGGCTTTGGGAGACGGATTTCGTGCCGCTCACGCCATCACCGGCGCACCGCGAAGCACCCCGCACGGCAGGCTGGGGGCCGGCGGCGGATTTCGAGGGCCGGCCCGGTGATCAGACGCCAGGCCCGCAGGGTGCGCCCCGGACGGGCGCACCGACCGAGGGCACCAAGGATGTGCCCATCGGTCGGCCCGTCGGGTTGCTTGCCGCACAGCAGCCGGCCCGAGTCCGCCGCGGGCCCCCGGCCTGTCGCGGCGGGGGTGCTGCTCCGGGCGCGTCCCGGCCGACGCTCGCCTTCCAAGGCTCGCTTCGCTGTCCTTGAGGGCGCGCTGGCGCGGCTCTTAATGACCATCAGCTCAGCGCGGACCGGGTCCGCTGCGGCCAGGCTTGCGTGGACCGCCGCGGGAACCACCACCGGGGCCAGCAGGCCCGCGCGGACCCGCACCGGGGCCGCGTGAGCCACCACCAACAGGACCGCGTGAGCCACCACCGGGGCCGCGTGGATTGCCGCCGGAACCTGCGGCACCCGGCCCGCGGGCAAAACCGGTACCGGCACCGGCCGGTTTGCCGAAGGGGCGCTCCCCCCGCGGTTTGCGCGGTGGCGCCACTTTCGAGCCGGTCTCGACGCCTTCGGGCACGTACCAGCTGCGGAATGCACCCGTTGCACCATCCACACCGCCCGCCACGACTTTCGGACCGCGGGCCTTGCCGGCGTAGGGTTTGCTCTGGCCCGGTTTGGCCGGGCGATCGCCCCAGGGCTTGCCGGCACCTGCGGCACGCTCACCGAAGGGCTTGGCGCCCGGCGCCGCCCCGGGATTCTTGCCGAAGGGCTTTTTGCCGAAAGGCTTTCCAGCCGGACGCGGGCCACGGCTCTCGACCGGGGCATCGCTGCCCATCGGACCGACGAAGGCCTTGGCGCCTTTCTTGCCGTAAACCTTGCCGCCGGGGCGTCCGCGGCCACGGGCCGGGCGCTCCTCGCGGATGTGGTCGAAACGGCGCAGTTCGCGTTCTTCCTGATCGAGCGCGCCATTGACGTAGGACGGCCCGCGCTGATCGCGACGGACGGTGATGGCCTGTTTGCCGGCGCGGCGCTGACCGATCACCGCTTGCAGGGTCAGCACCGGCGGTTGCGCCTGCAGATCGAACTGCCGGCGCAGGGCCTCGACCTGTTCGGCCGGCATCTCGGCGCTGTGACCACGCAACAGCTCACGCGGCAGCAGGGTGCTGCCGTAGCGGACGCGCTTCAGGCGGCTGACCTGGAAGCCCTGGCTTTCCCACAGGCGGCGCACCTCGCGGTTGCGGCCCTCCTTGATGACGACGCGGAACCAGGCGTGCGAGTCGCTGCTGCCGATCGCTTCGATCTCGTCGAACTGGGCCGGGCCATCCTCCAGTTGCACACCGCGCTTGAGGCGTTCGACCACCGCCTCCGGCACTTCGCCGTGGATACGGCAGACGTATTCGCGCTCGACCTCGCCCGAGGGGTGCATCAGGGCATTGGCCAGATCGCCGTCGGTGGTCAGCAGCAGCAGGCCGGTGGTGTTGATGTCGAGGCGACCCACGGCGATCCAGCGTGCACCCTTCAGCCGCGGCAGGGTCTCGAATACGGTCGGCCGGCCTTCGGGGTCCTCGCGCGTGGTCACCACGCCCTCGGGCTTGTTGTAGAGCAGCACCGCCGGCGGTTCGGTCAGTGCGGTGGCGACGAAGGTCTTACCGTCCAGTTCGACGCGATCGCCGCCCCGGATGACGCGGCCGATGTCGGCGACTTCGCCGTTGACCCGGACCTCGCCGCGGCCGATGCGTTCCTCCAGGGCACGACGCGAGCCGAGGCCAGCCTGGGCCAGCACCTTGTGCAGGCGTTCTTCGATGGCCGTTTGGGCCGGGTCGGTTTCGCGTTTCAGCGAGAGGGTCTTGCGTGGGGTGTCGATGCTCATGCGTTCAGGGGGTGGGTTCGGGAGCCGCATCGTCATCGACGCGGGGGGGGGTCAGGTGCTGCACCGGCATGGGCCTGCGCGGGGAGCGGGGCATCCAGCGGCAGTTGGGGTTCGAGCTCGCCCAGATCGCGCAAGGCCGCCAGCGGCGGCAGTTCGTCCAGCGATTTCAGGTGGAAGTGGTCGAGGAAGGCGCGGGTGGTGCCGAAAAGGGCGGGGCGACCCGGCACGTCACGATGCCCGACCACGCGGATCCATTCGCGTTCTTCGAGCATCTTGATGATGTGCGGGCTCACCGCCACGCCGCGGATCGCCTCGATCTCGCCGCGGGTGATGGGTTGACGGTAGGCGATCAGGGCCAGGGTTTCCAGCGTGGCGCGGGTGTAACGCTGCGGACGCTCGGTGAACAGCCGCGAGACCCAGGGCTGCAGTTCGCGCTGCACCTGGAAACGAAAGCCCGAGGCCACTTCGACCAGTTCGATGCCACGACCGCGCGAGGCTTCGCGCAGCTTCGCGATGGCCTGCTCGATGCTGCCACGGGCCACCGGGCGTTCGTCCGGGAACAGCGCATAGAGCTGGACCAGGCCGAGCGGCTGCGGCGCGGCCAGCAGGGCGGCTTCGACGATGCGTTCGACCAGGTGCTCGTCGGTCAGCGGCAGGGCTTCGGCTGGAGCCTGCAGGTCGAATCCGGCGGTGGGGGAGGCTTCCGTGTTCATGGGGCGTGGGCGGGCGTTGGAGAGCTGCCGACCGGGCCAGTGTCCTGATCGGGCGATTCGGCGAGGGCACGCAGGTGGATCGGCGACAGCGGCTGGTCTTGCACGATCTCGATCAACCGCTCCTTGGCCAGTTCGAGGATGGCGAGAAAGGTGACCACCACGCCCAGCCGGCCCTCACGGGCGTCGAGCAGCGTGGCGAACTCGATGAAGGCGACAGCGGAGAGTCGACCCAGCACTTCGCTCATGCGCTGTCGCACGCTCAGGCGCTCGCGGTGAATGGCGTGGCGGCTGAACAGCTCGGCGCGCTTCAACACATCGCGCAGGGCCAGCAGCATCTCCTGCAGATCGACGGCGGGAGGCTCGGCACGCTGGGCCTTTCCGCCCGGATCGGCATGGACCACCACGCTGTCGCGTTCCAGTCGGGGCAGGGCGTCGATGTCCTCGGCAGCCTTCTTGAAGCGTTCGTACTCCTGCAGGCGGCGCACCAGTTCGGCGCGCGGGTCGGCCTCGATCCCGGCCTCGACCGGCGGGCGCGGCAGCAGCATCCGCGACTTGATCTCGGCGAGGATCGCGGCCATCACCAGGTACTCGGCGGCCAGTTCGAAGCGCAACTCCTGGACGGCCTCGATGTAGCCGATGTACTGGCGGGTGATCTCGGCGATCGGGATGTCGAGGATGTCGAGGTTCTGCCGGCGGATCAGGTAGAGCAGCAGGTCGAGCGGGCCCTCGAAGGCTTCCAGGATGACCTCGAGCGCGTCCGGCGGGATGTAGAGATCCTGCGGCATCTGCAGCACCGGCTGGCCACGGACGATGGCCAGGGGCATCTCCTGCTGCTGCGGCAGGACCGGGAAGATGTCGCCACTCATCGGGGCGGTGCGGCGGTGTGAACCACGGGAGCTCCGGGTACGGGAACGGCGTGTGGAGGGTCGCGGCCTCAGGCCGGATCCACCGTCTGGAAGCCCTACCGGACCACTTCGGGACGGGGCAGGGTGCAATCGATGATGCTGGTGGGACCGGGCTCGCAGTGCCCGGCGTCCAGCATCAGGTCGACGGCGGCGAGCCAGTGTTCGGCCACTTCGTCGGCTTCGTGGCCGAGGAAGGGGGCTTCGTCGGCATCCATCTCGGGCGCGCGCAGCGTGGTCGACAGCAGCACCTCATCGCAGGCCGCCAGCAGCGCCTGCGCCACCGGATGCTCGGGGATGCGGATGCCGATGTCGCGCCGCTTGCTGCGGGCGCCTTGTTTCAAGCGGTTCGGCAGCTGCCCGGAGGCCGGCAGGATGAAGGTGACCGGTCCAGGGCTCAGGCGACGCAGCAGGCGGAAAGCCGGGTCATCGAGCCGGGCGAACCGGCTGGCATCGCTGATGGATCGGCAGAATAGGGTGAACGGGTGCCGGTTGTCCAGTTGCCGCAGCCGGCGCACGCGTTCCTCGGCCGCTGTGCCGTTCAGGCCCCAGACCAGGGCGTAGCCGGCGTCGGTGGGGCAGAGCACCAGCCCGTCATCCTTCAGGCGGCGAGCGCAGCGCTCGATCAGCCGAGGCTGGGGTGTCGTGGGGTGGACCTCGACCCGCTGGCCATCGCCGGCGGAAGGGTGGGTGTGCATCGGGGCTCCGCGGGGATCGGGCGATGGCCGCGGCACGGTGCCCGCCGCCCATCGGGTGCAGTGTAGCCGGCTCGCCGGCTACACTGCCGGGATGGGCCTTCCCGATCCCCGACAGCGCATCGCCACCATCGAAGCCCGACTGCGCGAGGCCTTGGCCCCGCAGCACATCGAGCTGCTCGATGAAAGCCACAAGCACCGCGGCCATGCCGGTGCCGCCGATGGTCGCGGCCACTACCATCTGCGCATCGTCTGCCCGGCGTTCTCCGGCCTGCGCCCGCTGGCCCGTCACCGGCGCATCTACGAGGCACTGGGCGGGCTGATGGCCAGCGACATTCACGCCTTGGCGATCGAGGCCCTGGCCCCGGAGGATGTCGGCGCCGGGTGAAGCCGGTTCCGGCCGGCGCTACACTGGGCAGATGCGCCTGTCCACCATCAAGCTCGCCGGGTTCAAGAGTTTCGTCGATCCGACGACCCTGCACCTGCCCACCAACATGACCGGTGTCGTCGGTCCGAACGGCTGCGGCAAGTCGAACATCATCGACGCGGTGCGCTGGGTGATGGGTGAAAGCTCGGCCAGCCGTCTGCGCGGCGATTCACTGACCGACGTGATCTTCTCCGGCTCGTCCTCGCGCAAGCCGGTGTCGCAGGCCACGGTCGAACTCGTCTTCGACAACAGCGATCAGGCCATCGGCGGCGAATTCGCCAAGTACAACGAGATTTCGGTCAAGCGCCAGGTCGCCCGCGACGGCCAGAGCAGCTACTTCCTCAACGGCGCGCGCTGCCGCCGCCGTGACATCACCGACCTGTTCCTCGGCACCGGTTTGGGACCGCGCAGCTACTCGATCATCGAGCAGGGCATGATCTCGCAGGTGATCGATGCCAAGCCCGAGGAGCTCCGGCTGTTCCTTGAGGAAGCCGCCGGCATCTCCAAGTACAAGGAGCGCCGCAAGGAAACCGAGAGTCGCATCCGCGGCACCCGCGACAACCTCGAGCGCCTGAACGACCTCCGGGAGGAGATCGACAAGCAGATCGAACACCTCAAGCGCCAGGCCCGTGCCGCCGAGCAGTACCAAGCCCTGCAGGCCGAGCACCGCGAGAAAGATGCACAGCTCAAGGCGCTGGAGTACCGCCGCCTGCGACTCGAGGCCGGGGTGCTGCATGCTGAACTGCGGGATGACGAGACGAAGCTGCAGGAACTGCTGGCCGGGCAACGCGAGGCCGAGGACGAGGGCGAACGCATCCGCGAACAGCACGCCGAAGCCAGCCAGCACCTGGGGCGTGCGCAGGCCGAGAGCTACCGGATCAGCGGCGAGCTGGCCCGGATCGAGCAGCAGATCCAGCACCAGCGCGAACTCAAGCGGCGGATCGAGACCGCCCGTGCCGAAGCCGATGCGGCGCTGGCCGACGTGCTGCGCCACGTCGACAACGACAGCGATCAGCGGATCCAGCTGGACGAGCAGATCGCCGAAGCCACGCCTCGCCTGGAAGCCCTGCGTGAGGCCGACGAAGAGCGTCAGGAGACTCTGCGCGAAGCCGAGGCCAGGCTCGCCGACTGGCAGCGCCGCTGGGACGCTTACGCCCGCGACCACGCCGATGCCGCCCGCAGTGCCGAGGTTGAGCGCACCAAGATCGAATTCCTCGAACGCCAGTCGCTGGAGGCCCAGCGTCGCCGCGAGACGCTGACCACCGAGCGTGCCGGCCTTGACGTGGCGACCCTTGCCGAGACCTTGGCAACCCTTGCCACCGAACACGAAACCCGGCGCGACGGGCTCGATGCCCTAGCCCTGCAGTTGGAGACGAAGAAAGCCGCCTTGTTGGTGATCCAGGAGCAGCAGCGCCAGCAGCAGGCCGAACTGGCCGAGCTGCGCAAGGCCGCGCAGACCGCCAAGGGCCGCATGGCTTCGCTGGAAGCCCTGCAGCATGCCGCTCTCGGCCAGGAAAAAAGCGGGGCGCTGGATTGGCTGAAGGCTCAGGGCCTGGCCGATCGACCGCGCCTTGGTGAGGTGCTGGTCGTCGAACCGGGTTGGGAGACCGCGGTCGAGACCGTGCTCGGCCACCTGCTCGAGGCCGTGGTGCATGAGGATGCGGCTGGCCTGCGCGAGGCCCTGGCCGGCCTCGTGCAGGGTCGCGTGGCCGTGGTCGATGCGGCCACCGGCACCCTCGAGGTGCCCGCCAACAGCCTGGCGGCCAAGGTGCAGGGCCCCCGCACGATCCGTGCGCTGCTGGCCACGATCCAGGCCGTCGATGCGTCGGGGCCGGGAAGCGAGACCTTGGCCCGCACTCCGCTGGGCGAGGGCGAGGCGCGGATCGACCGTGCCGGTGTCTGGGAAGGCCGGGGCTGGCTGCGCTTCCACAAGAGCGGCGAGGCGCAGCAAGGCGCGCTGGTCCGCGAGCGCGAGATTTTCGAACTCAAACAGCAGCTGGCCGCGTTGACGGCTCGTGAGCAGGTGCTGGTCGAGGGCCAGCATGCTCAGCGCGATGCGCTGCTGGTGGCCGAACAGGCCCGCGAGGACGCCCAGCGCACGCTCTACCTCGCCCACCGCAGTGTGTCCGAGATGGGGGGGCAGTTGCAGAGCCAGCAGGGCCGGCTGGAATCCGCCCAGAGCCGACTGGCGACGATCGAGGCCGAGTTGGCGCAGATCGCGACCGCGATGGCCGCTGCCCTGGGCGAGATCCGCGAGGCCCGTGGCCGGCTCGAAATCGCCACCGGCCGGATGGGCGAGCTCGAAGCGCAGCGGCTGGGGCTGGACACCGAGCGCCGGCTGTTCACCGAACAGCGCGAGAGCGCCCGCGCCGCCGCCCGCGAGGTTCGCGAATCGGCCCATCAGCTCGCCCTCGCACTGGAAACCCAGCGCACCCGCGCTCAGGCGCTGGAGCTGTCATTGGGCCGCCTGCGTGCGCAGCAGGGCCAGCTCGCCAGTCGCCGTGACGAACTCGCCGCCCAACTGCAGGACGGCGATAGTCCGATCCACCGCCTCGACGCCGAACGCCAGCTGCTGCTGGACCAGCGCCTGATCGCCGAGCGTGATCTTGCTGCCGCCCGCGCCCATCTCGATGGCGTCGAGCAGGCCCTGCGCGGCCACGAGCAGCGTCGTCAACAGCGCGATCAGGCCGCGCTGGCACAGCGCGAGCGTATCGCCGGCAGCCGGCTGCAGGCGCAAGCGCTGGCCCTCAAGGCGCAGCAGCAGGTCGAAGCCATCGCCCAGGCCGGCCTCGAAGCGGAAGCGGTGGTCGCCGGCCTGCCCGAGGCCGCCGATGCCGAGGTCTGGGCGCGCAACCTCGCTGAGCTGGAAGGCCGGATGCGCCGGCTGGAGCCGGTCAACCTCGCCGCCATCCAGGAGTTCGCCGAGCAGAGCGAGCGCAAGGCCTACCTCGACACCCAGAACGCCGACCTCGTCGCTGCGCTGGAGCAGCTCGAGGACGCCATCCGCAAGATCGATCGCGAAACCCGCGGCCGCTTCAAAGAAACCTTCGACCGCGTCAATGCCGGCGTGCAGGAGCTGTTCCCGCGCCTGTTCGGCGGCGGCCACGCCTACCTCGAACTGACCGGCGAGGACCTGCTCGACACCGGTGTGGCGATCATGGCCCGCCCACCGGGCAAGCGCGTCTCCAACATCAGCCTGCTTTCGGGCGGCGAAAAAGCCCTCACCGCGGTGTCGCTGGTGTTCGCCATCTTCCGTCTGAACCCGGCGCCCTTCTGCCTGCTCGACGAAGTCGACGCGCCGCTCGACGAGGCGAACGTGGGGCGCTTCTGCGCACTGGTCGGCGAGATGAGCGCGAAGGTGCAGTTCCTGTTCGTCAGCCACAACAAGGCGACGATGGAGGCGGCGCAGCAGTTGGCCGGCGTCACCATGCGTGAGCCGGGCGTCTCGCGTCTGGTCTCGGTCGATCTCGCCGAGGCCACCCGGCTGGCCGGTGCGGCATAATCCAGCCTTTCCCCGCTGCAACGCGCTCTGGAGCCCCTGGATGGATGCAACCGGCCTGAGT
This sequence comes from Silanimonas sp., assembly GCA_018334015.1. GTDB lineage: Bacteria > Pseudomonadota > Gammaproteobacteria > Xanthomonadales > Xanthomonadaceae > Silanimonas. Next base: position 81,364 of record JAGXTI010000024.1, on the reverse strand, counting down.
GAAGCCACCGTTCTTCGCCTCGCCATCGGCGCTGCCGTGCTGATCCTGCTCGCGGTGATCTGGCTCACCGGTCGCAAGAAGCCCGATCCGGTGGTGCGCCGTGACCCCGGCGAGCCGGGCCGTGAATCGCGCAGTGCCAGCCTGGCCGAGGCTTTCCCCGAAGTGCGACGGCGCGAGCCGACCTTCGGCGAACCGCCCATGGCCAGCGACCATGAGTACGACGGCCCTGCCGCGATACCAGCGACCGGCACCGGCAAGGCGACGCACTCCAAGCTCGGCGCCCGTCCGGATGCCGCCTTCGACCGCATCGTCACCCTGTTCCTCGCGGCGCGGGCCGGCGAAACCCTGCACGGTCCCGACATCGTGGTGGCCTGCGAGAAGGCCGGTCTCACCTTCGGCCACATGGGCATCTTCCACCGGCTCGACGACCAGCACCCCGAGCGTGGCCCGATCTTCAGCCTGGCCAACCTGGTCAAGCCCGGCGCCTTCGATCTGGACCGCCTGCACGAGATCCGCACTCCGGGCCTGAGCCTGTTCATGACCCTGCCGGGGCCGCTGCCCGCGCTGGACGCCTGGGAAACCCTGCTGCCGGCCGCGCAGCGCATGGCCGAACTGCTCGATGCCGTGCTGCTCGACGAGGAGCGCAATGCCATCGGCCGCCAGCGCATCGCCCACATCCGCGAGGAGATGCGCGCCTACGATCGCAAGCACGAGGCCCAGAACATCCGTTTCTGAGGCCCTGCCCGTGACCGCCGCCGATCGCATCGACGAACTCCGGCGCTGGATCGCCGAGGCCGACCGCGCCTACTACCAGCTCGACGCACCGACGGTGCCCGATGCCGAGTACGACCGCTGGATACGCGAATTGCAGGCGCTGGAGGCCGCCCACCCGGCACTGTCGCGTCCGGATTCGCCGACCCGCCGCGTTGCCGGCGCGCCTTCGCCGGCCTTCGCCGAAGTGCGCCATGCCCAGCCGATGGGCAGCCTGCGCACCGTGATGGCCGACGACGAAGCGGCCGTCGCGGCCTTCGTCGAACGCATCCGCAAGGCCGGTGGCGAGGGTGAGCCGCGCTTTTCGGTTGAACCCAAGATCGACGGCCTGGCGGTCAGTTTGCGCTACGAAAACGGCCTGCTGGTGCAGGGCGCCACCCGAGGCGATGGCGCCACCGGCGAGGAGGTGACCGCCAACCTGCGCACGATCCGCGCCCTTCCCTTGGCCCTGCGCCTGCCGCCGGGCCAGACACCGCCGGCACTGCTGGAGGTGCGCGGCGAGGTCCACATGCCCAAGGCCGCCTTCGAGCGCTACAACGCCCAGGCCATCGCCAGGGGCGAGAAGCCGCTGGCCAACCCGCGCAACGGCGCGGCCGGCTCACTGCGCCAGCTCGATGCCCGGATCAGCGCCGGTCGACCGCTCGCCTTCTTCGCCTACGGCGTGGGCCAGGTGGCCGGTCTTGAGCTCCCGCCCACCCATTCGGCGACCCTGCGCCTGCTCGGCACCTTCGGCTTTCCGCTTGCTCGCGAAATCGACGTGGCCACCGGGCTGGAGGGCCTGCTGGCTTACCATCGCCGCATCGGCGCGGCCCGCGCTGCGCTGCCCTACGAGATCGACGGCGTGGTCTACAAGGTCGATGACCGCGCCCTGCACGAGGTGCTGGGCAGTACCGGCCGTGAGCCGAACGGCTCGATCGCCCACAAGTTCCCGGCGCAGGAGGAGCTGACGGTGGTCGAGGGCATCGATGTGCAGGTCGGCCGCACCGGCGCGATCACCCCGGTGGCGCGGTTGCAAGCCGTGTCCGTGGGTGGCGTCACCGTCACCAATGCCAGCCTGCACAATGCCGACCAGATCGCCCGGCTCGATGTGCGCGTCGGCGACACCGTGGTGGTACGGCGGGCCGGCGATGTCATCCCCGAAGTGCTGCGCGTGCTGCCCGAGCGCCGCCCCTGCCGGGCCGATGGCTCGCCACAACACCCGGCCTTCGCGCTGCCCGCGCACTGCCCGGAATGCGGCTCGGCCATCGAGCGCGCCGAGGACGAGGCGGTGGCCCGCTGCAGCGGCGGCCTGCACTGCCCGGCCCAGCGCAAGCAGGCCCTGCTCCATTTCGCCTCGCGCCGCGCCATGAACATCGAGGGCCTGGGCGAACGCCTTGTCGAGGACCTCGTCGATTTCGGTGCGGTCAAGACCGTCGTCGATCTCTACCGCCTGAGCCTCGACGATCTGCTGGCGATGAAGCGCCGCGCCGATGCCCGCGATGGCGTGATGGCGGAGACGGTGAAATCGGGAAAGATCCCGACGCGCTGGGCCGAGAACCTGCTGGGCGGCATCGACCAGAGCCGGAACACCACGTTGGAGCGCCTGCTGTTCGCGCTCGGCATCCGCGAAGTCGGCGAGGCCACCGCCAAGCAACTGGCGCGCTGGTTCGGCAGCCTCGATGCGCTGATGGCCGCGGATGTCGAGGCGCTGCTCGCCGTGCCTGACGTGGGCCCGGTGGTTTCGGCGCGCATCCACGGCTTTTTCGCCGAGCCGCAGCACCGCGCCATCATTGCCGAGCTGCGCGCCGCCGGCCTGCATTGGCCGGAAGGCCCGGCGCAGGGCATGGCCCAAGGCCCTCTGGCCGGCAAGAGCGTGGTGCTCACCGGCAGCCTGGACAGCTTCACCCGCGAGGTGGCCGGCGCGCACCTCGAAGCGCTGGGGGCCAAGGTGGTCGGCAGTGTCTCGAAAAAGACCGCGCTGCTCATCGCCGGCGAAGAGGCCGGCAGCAAGCTCGACAAGGCTCGCGAACTGGGCATCGAAGTCTGGGACGAAGCGGCGCTGATCGCGTTCCTGCAGGCCCAGGGCCGTCTGCCCTCGGTATGAGCACGCGCCACGCCATGCTCCGGCTGCGGGCGCGCCTGTACACCCACATCCGGGCGTTTTTCGAGGCGCGGGACGTGCTCGAGGTCGAAACCCCAATCCTCAGTCGCGCCGGCAACACCGACCCGAACATCGCGAGCTTCGCCCTCGAATTTTCCGGCCCGCAGCAGGCCGGGCCGCGCCAGCGCTGGCTGCGCACTTCGCCAGAATTCGCCCTGAAGCGCCTGCTCGCCGAAGGTCTGGGCGACTGCTACGAACTGGGCCGGGTGTTCCGCAACGGCGAGGCCGGCGGACGCCACAACCCCGAATTCACCCTGCTCGAGTGGTACCGCGTCGGCTGGGACCAGCATCGGCTGTGCGAGGAGACAATCGCTCTGGTCGTCGAGGCCATGGCCTTGGTCGGTCGCGCGCCGAGCTCGGTGCGGAAGGTCGATTTCGCCACGCTCTACCGCGAGGCCTTCGGTTTTGATCCGCACACGGCCGACGTCGAAAGCCTGCGTGCCGCGTTGGGTGCAATCGCCATCGACCCCGCCGGCCTCGAACGCGAGGATTGGCTGGACCTGCTGATGACGCATCGCCTGCAGCCGACGTTCGCGCCCGATGCGATCACCGTGGTCCACGACTGGCCGGCCACGCAATGCGCGCTGGCGCGGGTCCGGCCTGCTGCTGCGGCCGGGGCGCCGCCCGTGGCCGAGCGTTTCGAGCTCTACCTCGGTCCGCTCGAACTGGCCAACGGCTACCACGAATTGAACGATGCCACCGAACAGCGTCAGCGTTTCGAGCGCGACCTCGCCCTCCGTCGCCGCCGTGGCGAGGTGCTGCCACCGATCGACGAGGCCCTGCTGGCGGCCTTGCCCGGCTTGCCGGATTGCGCCGGCGTCGCCCTCGGCATCGACCGCCTGCTGATGGCGCTCGGGTCGACGCCACGGATCGCCGAGGTGCTGGCCTTCGAGTTCGCCCGGGCCTGAACGCCGGGCATCGGCCGCAGGCCGGAGGGCACCGAGGGGCCTTGGGTTGCTCGGCGATTCATCGGGACCGAAAGATGCTGGGCGCACGCATCCCGCGTCTTCCGAGGATCGTTCCGATGATGCCGCTCCGCTTCGTGCTGCCTTTTGCCGCCCTGTTTCTGGCGCCGGTCGCGGCGGCCTGGTCAGGGGGCTCGACCCTCGATTGCGCCAGCACCGAACGCCGCACGGTGCATTGCCCGATCGACACCCGTGGCGGTGTCGCCCTGATTCGCCAGCACTCGCGTGCGGCCTGCATCGAGGGCTACAGCTGGGGTTGGGACCGGCGCGGCGTGTGGGTGAGCCAAGGCTGCCGGGCCGAGTTCGAAGCGGGTGGCCCGCGCTGGTCTGGCCCGCCGCCGCATTGGGATCGTGGTTCGGGTTGGGCTGGCCCGCCGCCGCACTGGGATCGTGGTCCGCGCTGGTCTGGCCCGCCGCCGCATTGGGATCGTGGTTCGGGTTGGGCCTCGGCGCCGCAGTTGATCCGCTGCGAATCGATCGGCAACCGGGTCCAGTACTGCGCGCTCGGGCCGATCCGCAGCATCCGCCTTCATCGTCAGCTCTCACGCAGCGATTGCCGCGAGGGTCGGAGCTGGGGCCTGGATCGTGGCGCCTTGTGGGTCACCCACGGGTGCCGGGGCGAGTTCGCCGCCTGGTGACTGCGGCGGGCGGCGCCTGATCGGCCGTGCCCGCACTGGCCAGCGCCTTGCCCAGCCATTCGCCGCCCCAGCGGCTGGCCAGCCTGATCGGTGGCAGGGCGAGGGCCAGCGCCTCGGCGCTGAAGGCCCGCAGGTTCGCCGGTGCGATCGCCAAGGCCTCGCCCAGCGGTGCCGGGAGCCAGTCCATGCCGGCTTTGCGCACGCGGCAGACGGCGTCGGCGTAACGTCCCGTGGCCCAAGTCACGGCCACGGCGCGCACGGTGCCAGCCAGCAGCGGTTCCAGCGCGGTGTAACGCAGCAAAGGGCGGACCAGTGGTGCCGGCAGCCAGGCGGTGAGCAGATCGCGCAGGCCGTCGCGACGGGTCAGCGGGTCGAGCGCGGCCTGGGTCTCGGCAACGGCAAGCACGCTCTCGATTTCCCAGCGGGCGGCCTTCAGACCGTGCCGACGGTAGATTGTGCGGACCAGTTCGCGGCGCACGGCCATCGGTTTCATGCGTTCGGCGGCGGCCAGCAGGCGCGGCGGAACGATCGGCCGAAGCAGGGGCAGGCTGTGCAGGGCGACATCGATGGCCGCACCAGCTCCAGCACGCACCGAAGCGGCATGCAGACGGGCTTCAGTGCCCGCCATGCTGGCGGAGGAACGCTTCGGCGGCGTGGGCATGAGGGTAGTGTACGGCACCGAAAATAACCGGGTTTGTCGCAGCGGCTGGCCGCCCCGGGTCACGCCGGAACGGGAGGCGCGCAGGGTTCAGGACCTGCCGGAACGCGACGACCTGGCAGGACTTGCGCCTGCCCTTGTCCTGCTCGCGCCTACCCTCGCTCCGCTCGCGCCTGCCGTCGCGCGACCTGCGGACGCGACGGCTCAGGCTCCGCGTCCCGCTCCGCATTCGCCGCCGCTCGCCCTCCTTGGCTCGCTTCGCTGTCCGCGAGGCCGCGCTGGCGCGGCGCTGGCTGACAGGCATCGGCCGCAGTACGCGATCCATCGAAAGACACGAAGCGAAGCCAAGATCGTGCTGCTCACTTCATGACCGCTGCGGCCGCGAAGCACCCCGCAAGGCAGGCTGGGGAGCTTGCGGCGGAATTCGAGGGCCAGCGCGGTGATCAGACGGCAGGCCCGCAGGGTGCGCCCCGGACGGGCGCACCGACCGCGGGCACAGGATGTGCCCATCGGTCGGCCCGTCGGGTTTCTTGCCGTAAAACTACCGGCCCGAGTCCGCCGCGGGCCCCATGCCTGTCGCGGCGGGCGTGCTGCTCCGGGAGCGTCCCGGCCTGCTGGAGCGCGGAATAAGGCCACGCCCTCGCGCCTGCCCTCGCACTTGCTGACGCGCCTGCCGACGCGCGACCTGCGGACGCGACGGCTCAGGCTCCGCGTCCCGCTCCGCATTCGCCGCCGCTCGCCCTCCTTGGCTCGCTTCGCTGTCCGCGAGGCCGCGCTGGCGCGGCGCTCGTTGACGGGCATCGGCCGAATTGTGCAATCCAAAAATGGCTGCGAAGCGTAGGCGAGCGTCGTGCGCGTTCCGCCATCAACTGCGCAGCCTCGAAGCACCCCGCAAGGCAAACCCCGCCAGGCAGGCTGGGGGCCGGCGGCGGATTTCGAGGGCCAATCTGGTGATCAGACGCCAGGCCCGCAGGGTGCGCCCCGGACGGGCGCACCGACCGAGGGCGCCAAGGATGCGCCCTTCGGTCGGCCCGTCGGCTTGCTTGCCGCACAGCAGCGGGCCCGAGTCCGCCGCGGGCCCCCAGCCTGCCAAGCGAGGGTGCTGCTGCGGGCGCGATGGCCTGCTACGGCGTGGGTTCTGCTCAGGGCTCATGGCCTGTCGCGGCGTGGGTGCTGCTCAGGGCAACCCGCCCCCTCCGTCGTGGCCGAACATGGTCGTGAGCTTCTTCCGCGACATTATCGGACAATCGCCTAGCATAGCGGCATGGACCTCGACGACAACCGCCACGACCGTATCCGCCCGATCCAGTGGAGGGGCGATCATCTCCTGCTGCTCGACCAGCGCCGCCTGCCGTTCGAGACGGTGAACCTGCGCTGCGACAACGCGACCGATGTGGCCAAGGCCATCCGCGAGCTTGCGGTGCGCGGTGCGCCGGCGATCGGCATTTCGGCCGCCTGGGGCGTGGTGTTGGCCGGGCAGGGCGTGCAGGCAGCTAACGGTGTTGATGCCGAGCGCCAGATCGCCCCGCAGCTCGACGCCCTGAACGCCTCGCGGCCGACGGCCGTGAACCTGATGTGGGCGATCCGTCGCATGCGCGAAAGCCTGCTCGCGGCAGGCGAGGACTGGCTGGCCCTCATCACTGCCGAGGCCGGCGCGATCGCCCGCGAAGACCTTGCCGCCAACCGCCGCATGGGCCAGTTGGGTGCCGCGCTGATCGCACCGGGCAGCGGCGTGCTCACCCACTGCAACACCGGCTCGCTGGCCACCGCCGGTTTCGGCACCGCGCTCGGCGTGATCCGTGCCGGCGTGGCCGAGGGACGCATCGCCAAGGTCTACGCCGGCGAGACCCGCCCCTGGGGGCAGGGCGCCCGACTCACCGCCTGGGAACTGCAACAGGACGGCATCCCGCCCACCCTGATCGCCGATTCGGCCGCCGCCCACCTGATGAAAACCGGAGCCGTGCAATGGCTGATCGTGGGCGCCGATCGCATCTGCGCCAACGGCGACACCGCCAACAAGATCGGCACCTACGCCCATGCCATCGCGGCCAAACACCACGGCGTCAAAGTGATGGTGGTCGCACCGTCCTCGACCGTGGATCTGGCCACGGCGCACGGTGATGACATCGAGATCGAGCTGCGCGAGGCCCGCGAACTGCTGTTCGCCGGAGGCCAGCGTGTGGTGGCCGAGGGTGTGGCGGCCTGGAACCCGGTGTTCGATGTGACGCCGGGCTCGCTGATCGACGTGATCGTGACCGAGAAAGGCCTCATCGAGCAGCCCGACGAGGCACGCATGCGGGCAGTTTTCTGCAGGCCTTGAAACTGCCGTAACTCCTTGATTTTGCCGAAAGATCGGGTGTCCTGAACGGCGTGGCTCTGCTACACTCCAGCCTTTCATGTTGCCGTTGAGTCCGATGTCCGATCCCGCCAAGGAAATCATCCCGGTCAACCTCGAAGACGAGATGCGCAGGAGCTACCTCGATTACGCCATGAGCGTGATCGTGGGCCGCGCACTCCCCGACGTCCGGGACGGCCTCAAACCCGTCCATCGTCGTGTGCTGTTCGCCATGGACGAGCTCGGCGCGCACAGCAACAAGCCGTACTACAAGTCGGCGCGCATCGTCGGCGACGTCATCGGCAAGTACCACCCGCACGGCGACACCGCGGTGTACGACACGCTGGTGCGCATGGCCCAGCCCTTCTCGCTGCGCTACATGCTGGTCGATGGCCAGGGCAACTTCGGCTCGGTCGACGGCGACGCCCCGGCGGCCATGCGTTACACCGAGGCGCGGATGTCGCGCATCGCGCACCAGATGATGGCCGACATCGACAAGGACACCGTCGATTTCCAGCCCAACTACGACGAGAAGGAACTCGAGCCGACGGTGATGCCGACGCGCTTTCCGAACCTGCTGGTCAACGGTTCGGCGGGCATCGCGGTGGGCATGGCGACCAACATCCCGCCGCACAATCTGGGCGAGGTGATCGACGCCACCATCGCGCTGATCAACAACCCGGAAGCAAGCATCGCCGATCTGATGCAGCACATCCCGGGCCCGGATTTCCCCACGGGCGGCATCATCAACGGTGCCGTGGGCATCCACGCGGCTTACCACACCGGCCGCGGCCGGGTGCGTGTGCGCGCCAAGGCCGGAATCGAAGTCACGGCCAATGACCGCGAGGCGATCGTCGTCTCGGAACTGCCCTACCAGGTCAACAAGGCGCGGCTGATCGAGAAGATCGCCGAGCTGGTGAAGGAGAAGAAGCTCGAGGGCATCTCCGAGCTGCGCGACGAGTCCGACAAGGACGGCATGCGCGTCTACATCGAGGTCAAGCGCGGCGAGTCGGCCGATGTCGTGCTGAACAACCTCTACGCGCAGACGCCGATGGAGTCGGTGTTCGGCATCAACATGGTGGCGCTGGTCGATGGCCGCCCGCAGATCCTGAACCTCCGGCAGTTCCTCGAGGCCTTCATCCGCCATCGCCGCGAGGTGGTCACCCGCCGCACCATCTTCGAGCTGCGCAAGGCCCGCGATCGCGCCCACATCCTCGAGGGCCTGACGGTCGCGCTGGCCAACATCGACGAGATGATCGAGCTGATCAAGACCTCGGAAAGCCCCGCAGTGGCGAAGGAGCGCATTCTCGGCCGCAGCTGGGAGCCGGGGCTCGTCAGCGCTCTGCTCGGCGCGACAGGTGCCGAAGCCTCGCGCCCCGAGGACCTGCTGCCGGCCTACGGGCTGGTCGAGGGCGGTTACCGCCTCTCGGAGGCACAGGCCAAAGAAATTCTGGAAATGCGCCTCTCGAAGCTCACCGGCCTCGAGCAGGACAAGCTGACCGACGAATACAAGGCGCTGCTCGAGACGATCCGCGGCCTCATCGACATCCTCGAGAACCCGGACGTGCTGTTGCAGCTGATCCGCGACGAGTTGCTGGCGATCAAGGCGGAGTTCAACGACCCGCGCCGCACCGAGATCCGCAACAGCGAGGAGGACCTCGACATCCTCGACCTGATCACCCCGGAAGACGTGGTGGTCACGCTCTCGCACACCGGCTACATCAAGCGCCAGCCGGTCACGGCCTATCGCGCACAGAAGCGCGGCGGCAAGGGCCGTTCGGCCACGGCGGTCAAGGACGAGGATTTCATCGAGCGCCTCTGGGTGGTCAACACCCACGACACCCTGCTGGCCTTCACCAGCGCGGGCCGGGTGTTCTGGGTCTCGGTTTACCAGTTGCCCGATGCCGGCCCGAATGCCCGCGGCCGACCGATCGTCAACTGGATCCCGCTAACTGAGGGCGAGAAGGTGCAGGCCGTGCTGCCGGTGCATGAGTACCGCGAGGACCGTTTCGCCTTCTTCGCCACCCGTCAGGGCACGGTCAAGAAAACGCCGCTCTCCGAGTTCGCCTTCCGCCTCGCCAAGGGCAAGATCGCCATCAACCTCGATGCGGACGATGCGCTGGTCGATGTCCAGATCACCGACGGCAGCCGCGACGTGATGCTGTTCGCCAGCGGCGGCAAGGCCGTGCGCTTCGCCGAGGACGAAGTGCGCGCCATGGGCCGCACCGCCGCCGGCGTGCGCGGCATGAAACTGGCCGAGGGCGAGCAGGTCGTGGCCATGGTCGTGATCGAGGGCGAGGGCGACATCCTCACCGCCTCGACCAAGGGCTTCGGCAAGCGCACCGAGGTTGGCGAGTACCCGCGCAAGGGCCGCGGCACCATGGGCGTGATCGCATTGCAGACCAGCGAGCGCAACGGCGCGCTGGTGGGTGCCCTGCAGCTCTCCGAGCATCATGACCTGATGTTGATCTCCGATCAGGGCACCATGGTTCGTACCCGTGCCGCCGAGATCGCCCAGGTCGGCCGCAACACCCAGGGTGTGACCTTGATGCGGGTCGCCGCCGGCGAGCGCCTGATCGCGCTGGAAGCGATCGAGCGGGTCGAAGGCGAGGGCGCGGCCGAGGAGGCCGATGAGCCCGGCACCGAAAGCACCGCCACGCTCCCTCCCACCGTGCAGGACTGACGCCCGCGGCGTCGAACAGGACAAACGATGCCCATGCCTACCTCGCCCCGTCCGCTCGTCACCGTGTTGGCCTGCCTGCTGGCAGGGGCGGCGGGGATCACGTGGGCGACTGCCGCCCCCAGCGATGCGGCTCCGAGGGCTTCCGTGCTGCCCTCGAACTTGGCCCCGGACGCCGCCACACTGGCCGGCGCGCGCGATGCGGTGATGCCGCATGTGGTCAGCATTCTCGTGGTGCGCGAGGACTTCGCCGACGGCGAATCCAAACTCAGTGTATCGAGCGGCAGTGGCACGGTGATCGACCCGCAGGGCCATGTCATCACCAATGCCCACGTCACCGACCGGGGCCGCAGTTTCCGCGTGGTGTTCGGTGATGGTCGCGAGCGCGAGGCGGTGATGGTGGGCCAGGACACCGCCGCCGACATCGCCGTGCTGCGCGTGCAGGGCGAACCTTTGCCGATGCCGCATGCGCGCTTCGCCGAAGACGCCGACCTCGCCTCCGGCGAGACGGTGGTGGCGATGGGTGCGCCTTGGGGTCTGTCCAATTCGCTTTCCGCCGGCGTCGTTAACAACCCGCGCCGCCTGCTGGTGTCGCTGTTCGAGGATGAAGCCGACTACGAGGACCAGTTGGCCGAAGACACCCCCACCGGCCGCTACTACGCCTGGATCCAGCACGATGCCGCGATCGCGCCGGGCAATTCCGGCGGCCCGCTGGTCGATCTGCGAGGCCGGATCGTCGGGGTCAACACCCGCGGCATGCTGTTTGGCGGTGATCTGGCCTTCGCCATCCCGGCCGATGACGCCCGCGCCGTTGCCGAGGCGCTGATCGCCCATGGCCGCGTCCAGCGCAGCAGCCTTGGTCTGCGCCTGCGCTCCTTGCGCGGCACCGGCCACGACACCGGCGTGCTGGTCAACGCGGTGCAGAAGGGCGGGGTGGCCGACCGCGCCGGGCTGCGGCCGGGCGACCGTCTGCTCCGCCTCGATGAACTCGCGCTCCATGCCCCACAGGCGGTCGATGTGCCGGCCATCCAGCGCCGCATCGCCGAGTTGCCGGCAACCCGCCCGGTGCGCCTGCAGATCGCACCGGCCGACGGCGGGGCGCTGCGCACGGTTGAACTGCGCCCGGTGCCCGCCCCGATCGATCGCGGCCCGGCCCGGGCTTTCGCCCCGTTCGGCATGGTCGTGCAGACCCTGACACCGGCCATGGCCGAGCGCCGGCGCCTGCCGGTCGAGGGTGGCCTGCTGGTCGGCAGCCTGCGCACCGGCGGCCCGGCCACCACCGCCCGGCCGCCGATCCCGGCCGGTGCTGTGCTGCTCAGCGCCGACGGCCGTCCACTGCGTCGTCCGGCCGATCTCTCGCCCTGGCGCACGCCGCAGCGTCCGGCACGTCCGGTGGTGCTGGAGTTCCTGGCCCAGGGCGAACGCCGGATCGCTGCCCTGACCCCCAGTTGGGGTGATCACCACCGCGAGCCCCTGCCCGAGCTGCCGAAGGCCTGGGCCGGCATCGAGGTGCAGCCGGTGCCGCCTTCGCTGGCGACCCCGCTGGGCCTGCCATCGGCCGGTTTCCGGGTGACCCGGCTCTACCCCGGCAGCCCGCTGGCAAGCGCCGGGGTGCAGGTCGGCGATCTTCTGGTGGCGCTCGAGGGCGAAGCACTGCCGGCACTCAACGACCTTCGTGCCGAGCTGTTCGCGCAGCGGGTGCGCGAGTTCGAGATCGGGCAGCGGGTCCGCTTCACCGGCTATCGCAACGGCAGCCCGAAGGCCTGGCGCGCCACCTTGGTCGCCGCCCCCTTGCCGGCCGCCGCCTTGCGCTCAATGGAACAGCGTCGCCTGCGGACGCAGTTGCGGGAACTCGGCTTCTTCGATCGCGTTGAACGCGATCTGCCACTTGATCAGGCCGGCGTGCTGGTCCAAGCGGTGGAGCCGGGTGGCCCTGCCGGTCTCGCCCACCTGCGCGCCGGCGACGTCATCGTCCGCATCGGCGATCGGCGGGTCGAGGATCTGGACAGCGTCGCCCCGGCCCTTGAAACACTGGCCGATGAACAGGGTCCGGCGCGTATTCCGGTCACCATCCTGCGCCAAGGCGAGGCGCGCATCCTTCAACTCGAACGCCACTGGCTCCAGGAGACCGCCGGATGAATCGCTCGAATGCTCTGGTCCGGGTCATGCTCCTCATGCTGTTGACAACGATGGGCGGCGCAACGCCCTCCGCCCTGGCCAACCAGACTTTGGAGCGCGGCGATTTCACCGCGACCTACCGCATCCTGGTCGAGCAGCGCGCCAAGGCGGTGGTGCCGGTGCGCTACGTCATCACCCTCACCGCCGGCGGGCAGGAACAGCGCAACGAGGACCGCACCCAAGGTGTGCTGGTCAGTGCCGATGGCCTGGTGCTGGTGCCGGCGCGGGCGATCAGCCTGGACCTCTCGGCCTTGGGCAGGGCGCCACCGGGTGCCGGTGCCGAGGCGCGCTCCAGCGGCTTCCGTGTGCGTCTGCCCGGCAGCGACGAGTGGCGCGATGCCGATCTGGTCACCCGCGACAGCGAGCTGGGTCTGGCCTGGTTGCGGGTGCGCGAGGCCTCCGGGCTGCCCTTCATCGATTTCAATGAAGTCGCCGAACCCGTGCCGGGGCGGCGTTTCTACACCCTGCTGCGCACCTCCGACGAATGGGGCGCGGTACCGGTGGTGCGGCCGGGTATGGTGCTGGGCGAAACCCGCGTGCCCCGCCGCACCCTGCTGGTCGACGGCATGCCGGGGCTGGCCTTCGACGCTGCCGGCCTGCCGATGGGCTTTGTCGACATCGATCTTGCCGCCATGAGCCGTGCGCAGGGCCGCGGCCTGGGCCTCGATCTCGCCGATCTGGTGATGCACATGCTGCCGGCGCGGCGTGTCGCCGCCGCCACCCGTCTGGCCGAAACCCTGCCGGTGACCCGGCTGGATGCGCCGGCCGGCGAGTAGGGCGGCGCTTCAGCCGAGGCCGACCTCGCTCAGGCGGGCGCGGCCCCAGGCCTCCACCGCATCGAGCAAGGCGGTGGCGCGGCCTTCGGCATCGCGGCTGCGGGCGGCCTGCAGTTCCTCGAAGAAGCTTGTTGCATCGAGTTCGCCCAGGCGGCTGCCGGGCGCGAAGCGGCGGCGGCGGTAGTCGTCCCAGGCCTCGGCCTGGTGCGGGTCCAGACTCTCCGGCCAGTTGCGCGCCTGGTAGCGGAACAGCAATTCGCGGTAGCGTGCATCGCTGAATTGCGCGGCGAGTGCCGGCAGGGCCCGGGCCGACATGCTGCGCACCTGGGCGAATCGGCGCCGGTCGGCGTCCGGCACGAAACCGGCGTACAGGGCAGCGTCCGGGTCCTCGGCCTCGCCCGAGTGCGGGGCCGTGAGCAACGCCGTGCAGGCGGCGACGAAATCCGGCCGTTCCCGCAGCGCCCGGGCATGGCGTTCGGCCAGATGGCGGTCGAGTCCGAGCGTGTCCAGTTCACTGTCGCGCAAATGGCCGAGCGGCAGCAGCATCGGGCAGCGGTTGGCTTCGATGCGCTTGATCGGCAGCCGGAGGAGCCCGTCGGGCAGATCCTCGCGACGGGTGAACAGGCGATCGTGCAGTTCGTCGGCCGTGAGGCCATCGAAGTGGGCCGGATCGACGGCGAGGTCGTAGAGCACCACCCGGTTCTCGATGATCGGATCGCGGCCCAGAGGCGCCATCAGGCCGGCGTGCCGCCGCGCCGCCGGCAGGCGACCGGAGACGTGGAACACCGGGCTATGGCCGGCGATGTCGAGCAAAGACAGCACATGCCGTTTGCTGCGCAGGGGCAGGACGTAATCCCAGAACTTCGGTTGCGCCCCGCGCAGCCGACGAGCCAGGCCGAGCAGAGCCCGCACATCGCTCAGGGCTTCGTGGGCCTCGCCCTCGCGCACACCGTTACTGGTGGCGAGATCCTCCAGCCGGAAACGGGTGGCGCCGTCCTCGCGTCGGGGCCAGACCAGGCCCTCGGGCCGCAGGGCATGGGCCAGGCGCAGCACATCGATCAGGTCCCATCGGCTGTTGCCGTCGCGCCATTCGCGCTCGTAGGGGTCGAAAAAATTGCGGTAAAGCCCGAAGCGGATGAACTCGTCATCGAAGCGCAGGCTGTTGTAGCCCACGCTGCAGGTGCCCGGAACGCGCATCAGCTCGTGCACCCGGGCCATGAACAAGGCCTCGCCCAGACCCTCCTGCTCGGCCCGTTGCGGGCTGATGCCGGTGATCAGTGCCGCCATCGGCGAAGGCAACAGATCGTTGGCGGGCTTGCAGAACAGCGAGACGGGTTCATCGCACTCGACGAGTGCTTCATCGGTGCGGATCGCGGCGAACTGGGCGATGCGTGAACGGCGCGGATCGCGGCCGAAGGTTTCGAGGTCGTACCAGAGAAAACCCATGCGCCTGTGGCCTGCTCAGGTCGACTCGGCGGGCAGGAGGGGCAGCTCGGCTTCGATCCGCGCATCGAGCGCGCAGAGATCGAGGCCCTCGAGGCTGTGCCGGCCCGCCGTGGCCTCGTTGAGCAGCGTCCGTTGCCAGCGCCCGCGCTCCAGGGCCAGGGCGTAGGGCGTGCGTCGGAAGCTGACCAGGGTGTAGCGCGGCACGAAACGTTGCGGATGGCGTGCGGCCAGTTGCAGCTCGAGTTCGCGCTGCAGACGCCAGTTCGGGTCGTCCACGGCATCGCGCATCTCGTGGTAGTTCTCCAGCGCCATGGTCTGGATCGCCTCGGCGTGGGGCTTGCGTTCGAGCTCGAAGGCCGCGAAGGCCTCGGCGGGATCGGCGTGTTCGGCCAGCAGGCGGTCGAGCGCGGCGACATCCTCGAAAGCGCAGTTCATGCCCTGGCCGTGGAAGGGCAGCATGGCGTGGGCGGCATCGCCGAGCAGCACGGCGCGGCCGTCCAGATGCCAGTGGCGCAGGCGCAGGGTGGCGAGGCTGCTGGTCGGGTGGCGGGCCCAGTCGGCGGCGAAATCCGGCATCAGCGCCAGAGCGTCGGGGAAGGTGCCGGCGAAGAATGCCCGTGCCTCGGCCACCCCTTCGAGCGCCTCGAAACAAGGCGCGACACCCTTGTGCGGCAAGAACAGCGTGACGGTGAAAGTGCCCTCGGTGTTGGGCAGGGCGATCAACATGTAGCCGCCACGCGGCCAGATGTGCAGAGCCTCGCGCTCGATACGGAAGCCGCCGCCGGCGGCCGGCGGGATCTCCAGCTCCTTGTAGCCGTGCTCCAGCGGCGCCACTTCCGGGTGCAGGTCGGCATGGCCTTGCATGGCATTGCGCAGCGCACTGCCGGCGCCATCGCAGCCGAGCAGGGTGCTGAAATCGATCCACCGGCTGCAGCGGTCGCGTTCGTCGATGATCTCGGCACGCCGGGCGGCAAAATCGACCAGCCCGAGCCGGTGGAGAAAATGGATGCGCGCCCCGGCCGCCTCGGCGGCATCGAGCAGCAGGTGGTTGAGCCGGCCGCGGTGCACCGACCAGATGCAGTCGGAGACCTCGTTGCTGTAGGGCAGGAAGTTGGCCGGTCCGCCTACCGGATGCACCTGTCGGCCGCGCATGGCCACGGAACGTTCCAGCACCGTCGGACCGAGGCCACTGGCCTCCAGCACGGCGAGGCCACGACGGGCGAGGGCGAGATTGATCGACCGTCCGCCCTCGTAGCCTCTGATGCGCTGGTCGGCACGGCGCTCGAACACATCGACGCGATGGCCCCGGCGTGCCAACCGCAGGGCGAGCAGGGCGCCGGAAAGCCCACCGCCGATGATCAGGTGCGAGCGGTTCATGGCCGCAGGCTCCAGGCCCTGACGCTGCGCGCGAAAGCCAGCAGGTCGGTGAAGCGGTTGTAGAGCGGGGCCGGGCTGATACGAATGACGTCGGGTTCGCGCCAATCGCCAAGCACACCTTCGGCGGCGAGGTGTTCGAACAGGGCGCGGCCATGCTCGCGACCGCCGCGCACCCGCAGCGAAAGTTGCGCACCGCGTTGCTGCGGATCGGCGGGGGTGAGGATGTCCAGCACGGCACCGAGATGCTTGTTGATCAGGCTTTCGAGGCAGCCGGTGAGGGTCAGCGATTTTTCCCGCAGCGTCGGCAGGGTGGCCGCATCGAACAGGGCGAGCGAGGCGCGGATCGGTGCCATCGCGAGGATCGGTGGATTGCTCAATTGCCAGCCGTCGGCGCCGTCCTCGGGCTCGAACTCCGGGCCCATCAAAAAGCGCGTCGCCTTACGATGGCCCCACCAGCCGGCCAGTCGCGGCAGGTCGGGGCGCCGGGCGTGGCGTTCGTGGACGAAGGCGGCAGCCACCGCGCCGGGGCCGCTGTTGAGGTACTTGTAGGTGCACCAGGCGGCGAAATCGGCACCACTGTCGTGCAGGGCCAAGGGCAGGTTGCCGGCGGCATGGGCGAGGTCGAAGCCCACCGCGCAACCCCGGGCATGGGCAAGCCGGGTGATCGCCGCAAGGTCGAAAGCCTGGCCGCTGCGGTATTGCACGCCCGGCCAGAGCACCAGCGCGATGCGATGGCCCTGCTCGGCCAGCACGCGCTCGATGGCGGCGAGGCTGATGTGGCCGTTGGGGCCATCGGCCTCCAGTTCGATCAGCTCGGTGGCCGGGTCGAAACCGTGGAAACGGATCTGCGAGACCACCGCATGGCGGTCGGAGGGAAAAGCCCCGGCTTCGATCAGGATCGCGGCCCGCTCGCGGCGGGGGCGGTAGAAACTCGCCATCAGCAGGTGCAGGTTGACGCTGAGCGTGTTCATCACCACCACTTCCTGCGGCAATGCCCCCACCACCCGCGCCATCGGCTCGCGCAGCGTGGCGTGGTAGTGCATCCAGGGCCGCTCGCCCTGGAAATGCCCTTCCACGGCCTGTCGGCCCCAGCGTTCGAGCTCCTCGGCCACCGCGGCGGCAGCGGACCGTGGTTGCAGACCCAAGGAATTGCCGACGAAGTAATGCAGGTCACGGCCGGCGTGCTGGGGAATCAGGAACTCGGCGCGGAAGCCGGCCAGAGGGTCGGCGGCATCACGGTCCAGCGCCCAGGCGTCGTGGTCAAGATCGGAGGCCATGCCCATGCCTCAGTGCGGCCCGGCCGGATTGACGAAACCGCAGTGCCGACAGCTGCGCAGCACCGGGTCGCTGCGGTAGTGCTCGAAGATCGGCTGGAACTGGTTTTCAATGTCGGTGAGGGCGAAGAACACCTCGTGCACCGGCGCATTGCACTGTCGGCAGTACCAGCGCAGGCCATCGAGTTCACCCGGCAGACGGCGGCGCTCGATCACCAGACCGACCGAACCGGCCGGGCGCTGCGGTGAATGCGGCACCCGGGGCGGCAGGTAGAAGCACTCGCCGGCGCGGATGGGAATGTCGCGGACGCGGCCATCCTCCTGGACACGCAGCACCATCTCGCCCTCGATCTGGTGGAACCACTCGGGGCCGTCCTCGATGTGGAAATCGTCGCGGGCATTGGGCCCGCCCACCACCATGACGATGTAATCGCCGTTGACGATGCAGGTGTTGCCGACCGGCGGCTTCAGCAGGTGCCGGTGGTTGTCGATCCAGGCGGCAAGAGGGAAAGCGTGGCCGAGCATGGCGTCCGGGCTGCTGCGCGTGTCGTGCGGGCCTGCAAGCCTAGCGGCTGCGACGACGGACGGACAGAGGCCTGGACGACTTAGCCAGACGGTGTGGCGGTTCCGGCGAGTCGGGGCGGGATCGCCTGCGGTTCGTGGTATTCAAAGCCGAGGTCACGCGGGCCGATCCGGGCCAGCCGTGCACCCACCGCCGGTCCCGGCCCGTTGCCGGCGATGAAATGGATGGTCACCACCGCGCCCAGGTGCAGGTCGAAATGGCCAGGGCGAAGCAGGGCGCAACCGCCACCGGAGAGGTCGAGCACGGCACTGCGCCAGCCGCGATCCTCGCGGGCGATCAGCACCTCGGCGGCGAACAGCAGGCGTTCGTTGTCGCGGCGGTTTGGGGCATCCATGGCGCGGTGGGCTCCTTGCGGGGATCGGCCCTCAGCCGCGTGGCACTTCGAGGGCACGCATCATCTGCGGCACCAGGTCGTCGTCGTGCTCGCCCTCGGGCGGCAGCAGTTCGTCGAGCAGCAGGCCCCAGTCGGCCACATCGTCTTCGTCGAGGCCATCGAAGGCGCGGAATTCGGCGTCCATCAAGGCGGCGCGGGCCGAATCCTCGCTGTCGTAGACCAGCACCTGACCGTCGCAGTCGAGCACTTCGGCCACGCCGGATTCGCGCACCTGCAGCCGCGCCCAGACCAGCATCCGCACTGGGCAGGTCACCCACCACGCAGTGGCGACGACCGGACTGCGGTCATCGGCCTCGCCGTCGTAATCGCTTTCGATGCCACTGTTCATGTCCGCCTCGCTTGCAAGGTGCTGGAGGATCAATCGCGGAAAATGATCATGATCGCTGTCGCCGTCAACGACAGGCTTGCGATCCAGCCACTCAGCATGCCCCAGAACGCGAAGAATCGCATGTCGCGGTCAGCGAACGGCACCCAGCGTCGGCACATCAGGAACCAGCTGTAGTTCCAGAAATGCGGGTTTTCCGGCATCGGCCAACCGCGGTCACGATGATGGTGCCGTGCCAGCAGATTGAAACCGATGTGCGCCGGCATCGCCGAACCACCCACGCCCAGCATTAAAAACAACAGGAAATCTTCCATACACGTCTCCTTAGAAGGTGGCGAGGCCAGGCGCGCGCGGGTAGGGGATGGCGTCGCGGATGTTCGAAAGCCCGCAGGTGTAGACCACCAGCCGCTCGAAGCCGAGACCGAAGCCGGCGTGCGGCACCGTGCCGTAGCGGCGGAAATCGCGGTACCACCCGTAGTGGGCTGGATCGAGGCCGAACTGGCGCATGCGGGCGTCGAGCACGTCAAGCCGCTCCTCGCGCTGCGCGCCGCCGATGATCTCGCCGATGCCTGGAGCCAGCACGTCCATCGCGGCGACGGTGCGACCGTCATCGTTCAGACGCATATAGAACGCCTTGATGTGCTCGGGGTAGTTCATCACCACCACCGGCCGGCCGATGTGTTCCTCGGTCAGCCAGCGCTCGTGCTCGGTCTGCAGGTCGAGCCCCCATTCAACGGGGAAGTCGAAGCGACGGCCTGACTTCTGCAGCAGCTCGATCGCTTCGCTGTAGTCGATGCGCTCAAAGGGCGCATCGATAAAGGTGTGCAGGCGGGTGATGGCGTCCTTCTGCACGCGTTCGGCGATGAAGGCCATATCGTCCATGCGTTCCTCCAGCACCGCCTTGAAGACGTACTTGAGGAAGCGTTCGGCAAGCTGGGCATTGTCGGCGAGGTTGGCGAAGGCGATCTCCGGCTCGACCATCCAGAACTCGGCCAGATGCCGGGCGGTGTTCGAGTTCTCGGCGCGGAAGGTCGGGCCGAAGGTGTAGACCTTGGAAAGCGCGAGGCAATAGCCCTCGACGTTGAGCTGGCCGGAGACGGTGAGGAAGGCCTCCTTGCCGAAGAAGTCGCGGCTGAAATCGACGCTGCCGTCGGCTTTGCGCGGCAGGTTGGCGAAGTCGAGCGTGGAGATGCGGAACATCTGGCCGGCGCCTTCGGCGTCCGAGGTCGAGATGATCGGCGTGTTGATCCAGAAGAAGCCGTCCTCGTGGAAGAAGCGATGGATGGCCTGGGCCAAGCAATGACGGATGCGGGTGACCGCGCCGAACAGGTTGGTGCGCGGGCGCAGATGCGCCACCTCGCGCAGGAACTCCAGCGAGTGGGCTTTCGGTTGGATCGGGTAAGTCTCGGGGTCGTCCACCCAGCCGATCACTTCGACATTCGTTGCCTGGATTTCGAAGCGCTGGCCCTGGCCCTGCGAGGGCACCAGGGTGCCGGTGGCGATGAGCGAGCAGCCGGCACTCAGCTTCGTCACTTCGGTCGCGTAATTGGGCAGCTCAGCGGTGCAGACGAGCTGGATCGGCGCGAAGCAGGAGCCGTCCGAGACATTCACGAAGCTCAAGCCGGCCTTGGAATCGCGGCGGGTGCGCACCCAGCCTTTCACGGTGACGGTGCTGCCGGGTGCGGGCTGGCCGGCGAGGGCCTGTTGGATGCTGACGGAGCTCATGGATGCGCGGGCGGGGGAGAAGGGCGGTGCGGGCCGCCGAGGATAGCCTGTGCCCCGCGGTTCACGCAGCCTTTCGATGGCAGGGTCGGCAGCGGCGTACACTAGTGCTGTGTTTTTTGCCCGCGTACCGCCATGGCCGTCACCCTGACCCCCGCCGCCGCCCAACGTGCCCACCAGTACATCGCCGCCCAACCGGAGGCTGCCGGTCTGCGTTTTGGCGTCCGCAAGAGCGGCTGTTCGGGCTTCGCCTACCACATCGATGTGGCCACCGAAACCCGCGACGATGACCTGGCCTTCGAGCAGCACGGCGTGCGGGTGCTGGTCGATCCGGCCAGCCTGCCGCATGTCGATGGCACCGAAATCGATTTCGTGCAGCGGGGTCTGAACCAGACCTTCGTTTTCCGCAACCCGCAGCTCAAGGGCGAATGCGGCTGCGGTGAGAGCTTCACCACCCGCGACGATCTGCCGGCCTGAGGTTCGCCCGATACGCGGCGATTCCTGCCGGCCCGGCTGGCCCGGCCTCCATAGAATTCGCCGAATTGCTTGATTGCCGGGGCTTTCCCCGGCATGATTGCGGGCTGCCTTCCAAGGCAGCCCTTGCCCCACGGCCGCGCGCCGGGGGCTGACCGGCCTACTCGGCCGCCATCCGCAAGAGAGACATCCATGCGCCACTACGAAATCGTCTTCATGGTCCACCCGGACCAGAGCGAGCAGGTTCCGGCCATGATCGAACGCTACAAGGCGTCGATCGAGGCCGCCGGCGGTGCCATCCACCGCCTGGAGGACTGGGGCCGCCGCCAGCTCGCCTACCCGATCAACAACCTGGTCAAGGCCCACTACGCGATGTTCAACATCGAGTGCGGTCAGGCCACCCTGAACGAGCTGGTCGACAGCTTCCGCTTCAACGACGCGGTGCTGCGCCATCTGGTGGTGGCCCGCGACGGCGCGGTGACCGAGCCCTCGGCCATCCTGAAGAGCAAGGACGAGAAGTCCGAGCGTGGCGAGCGTCGCCGCCGCGATGAAGATGCCGAAGGCAGCGGTGAAGCCGCTGGCGAGACTGACACCGTGGAGGCCGCGTGATGAAGCCCAAGACCCCCCGCAACAAGGGCCGCAGCGACGGTGCCTCGAAGTTCTTCCGCCGCCGGAAGTTCTGCAAGTTCACCGCCGAGGGCATCACCGAGGTCGATTACAAGGACCTCAACACCCTGCGCCAGTACCTGACCGAGACCGGCAAGATCGTCCCGGCCCGCATCACCGGCACCAAGTCGAAGTACCAGCGCCAGCTCGCCTCCGCGGTCAAGCGCGCGCGCTTCCTGGCCCTGTTGCCCTACAGCGACAGCCACCGCAACTGATGGCCTGAGGAACGAACATGGAACTGATTCTCCTGCAGAAGGTCGTCAATCTGGGCGGCCTCGGCGACAAGGTCCGGGTCAAGCCGGGCTACGGCCGCAATTACCTCATCCCCTACGGCAAGGCGGTGCCGGCCACGGCCGCCAACATCGCCGCTTTCGAGGCCAGGCGCGCCGAGTACGAGGCCAAGGCCAAGGCCCTGCTCTCGGGTGCCGAAGGCCGCAAGGCCCGGCTCGATGGCGTGGCCGTCACCCTCGCCGCCAACGCTTCGCCGGAAGGCAAGCTCTACGGCTCGGTGACCGCCCGCGACATCGCCGAGGCGCTCAGCGCCGCAGGCCACCCGGTGCAGAAGGCCGAGATCCTGCTGACCGCCCCGATCCGCGCGCTGGGTGAATACGAGGTCACCGTGCACCTGCACGCCGAGGTCGAAGCCACCGTCAAGGTGCAGGTCAAGGCCGAAGCCTGATCCATCCGCCTTGCATCGGCCACAACGGGCGCCGCGAGGCGCCCGTTGTCGTTGGTGCGGATCACCACACACCGTTGGGGCGGCGTCGCAGACGGTGAGACCGCCACGCGGTCTGATACCCACGGCTTATCCACAGACTTGTCTGCAACCCCCGCAGCGGCTCCGCACCTAAGCTGTCGGGCCGCGTGGACCGCGAGCTGACCCCGACCCTCCGATATGGCCGCACGATTGCCCTCCCGTCCGCCGCTCGATGCCCGCATCGAAGCCCTGCGTGTGCCGCCGCACTCCATCGATGCCGAGCAGGCCGTGCTGGGCGGCCTGATGCTCGATCCGCAGGCCCTCGACCGGATCCTCGACCTGCTCGACTATCGCGACTTCTACCGCCGCGACCACCAGCTGATCTTCAAGGCGGTGAGCGAGCTGGCGGAGAAGAACAAGCCCTTCGATGCCGTTACCCTGGGCGACTGGTTCGATGCCCATGCCTTGGGCGAGCAGGTCGGTGGCACCGCCTACCTCGTCGAGCTGGTGCAGACCACGCCCTCCGCCGCGAACATCCGTACTTACGCCGAGATCGTTCGCGACAAATCGGTACTGCGCAGCCTGATCGAGGTCGGTACCCAGATCACCGAGGACGGCTTCGCCCCCGGCGACCGCGAGACCCCCGATCTGCTCGCCGAGGCCGAACAGCGGGTGTTCCGGATCGCCGACCAGAACCGCAGCGGCCGCAGGGACATCGTGCCGCTCAAGGACGCGGTGAAGGAGGCCTTCGAGATCCTGCAGGTGCGCTACGAGTCGCAGGGCACGGTCACCGGCCTGCCGACCGGCTTCCACGACTTCGACGAGATGACCGCCGGCCTGCAACCCTCCGACCTGATCGTGCTGGCGGCGCGTCCGGCGATGGGCAAGACCACCCTGGCGCTCAACATGGCCGAGTACGCGGCACTGAAGAGCAAGAAGGCGGTGGTGGTGTTCTCGATGGAGATGTCGGCCAACCAGCTCGCCTTCCGTCTGATCTCTTCGTTCGGCCGGATCAATGCCGGCCGGCTCAAGACCGGCCAGTTGGAGGACGAGGACTGGCCACGGGTCACCTCGGCCATGAAGATGCTGGCCGAAGCCCGGATCTTCATCGACGACGAGCCGGCCCTGTCGCCGGCCAAGCTGCTGTCGAAGGCGCGCAGGCTCAAGCGCGAGCACGACCTCGGCCTGATCGTGGTCGACTACCTGCAGCTGATGCAGGTGCCGGGCAACAGCGAGAACCGCGCCACCGAGATCTCCGAGATCAGCCGCTCGCTCAAGGCCATGGCCAAGGAGCTGAACGTGCCGGTGATCGCGCTCTCGCAGTTGAACCGCGGCCTCGAATCGCGCACCGACAAACGGCCGGTCATGTCGGACCTGCGCGAATCGGGTGCTATCGAGCAGGACGCCGACATCATCGTGTTCATCTACCGCGACGAGTACTACCACAAGGACAGCACCGACAAGGGCCTGGCCGAGATCATCATCAGCAAGCACCGCAACGGCGCCACCGGCACGGTCAAGCTCAAGTTCTTCGGCGAGTACACGCGCTTCGACAACCTGGCGCGCGATGCCGTGGGCAGTTTCGAGCGCGGCGGGGGCTGAGCGGGGCGCGCCGGCCCCGGCCGGCCTTCAGTCGATCCGGTATTCGCGCGGGATGCGTTCGTTCAGGCCGGTCAGGATCTCGTAGGGGATGGTGCCGGCGGCCGCGGCCACCGCCTCGACGCTGATCGCCTGGTCGCCCTGCCGGCCGATCAGCACCACCTCGTCCTCGTTGTAGGCCGTGCCGCTGGCTCCGAGATCGACCATGAACTGGTCCATGCAGATGCGCCCGACGATGGGCCGTCGGCCACCGCGCACCAGCACCTCGCCTTTCGATGACAGGGCACGCGGCCAGCCGTCGCCGTAGCCGATCGGGATGGTGACGACGCGGGTGTCGGTGGCTGCCGTCCAGGTGGCGCCGTAGCTGACGGTGGCACCGGCGCGCACGACCTTGAAGTAGACGACGCGCGAGGTCAGCGAGAGCACGGGTTTCAGGCCCACCGTGTCGCGCGAGGCCGGGTCGGGCAGGGTGCCGTAGAGCGCGATGCCGGGGCGGACCATGTCGAGCCAGGTGTCCGGGAAGTGCAGCACGCCCCCCGAGTTGGCGAGGTGCCGGATCGGCATCGGCACGCCGAGCCGCGCGCTGATCCGCTCGGCCTCGGCGCAGGCCTCGAGGAAGCGCTCGCGCTGCAGCGCGGTCATCGGGTGAGCGGGGTCGTCGGCGCAGGCGAGATGCGAGTACAGGCCCTTGACCGTGCACCAGCGCGAGGCCAGCGCGGCCTCGAGGAAGGGCGCGCAGCGATCGCTCTGCACGCCGATGCGGTTCATGCCGGTGTCGATCTTCAGGTGCACCACGGCCTTGCGGCCCAGCGACTCGGCCGCGGCCTCGGCCAATCGCAGCTTGTCGATCGACGACACCGTGATCTCGAGGTCGTGCGCGATGAACTCGCCGAGCTGGCGGCCATAGACGCCCCCCATCACGAGGATCGGCGTCCGCACGCCGGCACGGCGCAGCGCCACCCCTTCCTCGACGAAGGCCACGCCGAGCTGGTCGACGCCGCAGGCCTCGAGGTGGCGCGCCACAGGGACCAGCCCGTGGCCGTAGGCGTTGGCCTTGATGATCGCCATCACCGGCACGCCGACGCGGGCGCGGATCGCCTGGAGGTTGTGGGCGAGGGCACCCAGGTCGACGCGGACGCGGGTCGGGCGCTGGCTGGTCAGATCGGACATGGGCGGATTGTACGGGCCGGTCGCGCGCCGACGCGGCGAGGCGCCGCAAGGCAAACCCCCACACGGCCTGCACGGTGACGGGCCGAGAATCGCACCATGTCGCCGTGCGGGGCTCAGCGCGGCGGCAGGGTCGTCGTCAGCAAGGCCGTCACGAGCAGGATGCCAAGCACCAGCAGCGCCTCGAGCGCGATGCTCGCGCGCAAGCGCCGCCCGGCGCCGGGTTGGGCGCGCTGGAATGCGGGCACCAGCCACCAGCGGTTGGCTGCGGCGCAAACCAGCAGCAGCAGCAGCAGGCCCAGCTTGAGCCCGAGGGCCTGCGCGTAGGCGCCCGGCGGCCAGGCCGGCCAGCCCCCCAGCAGCAGCCACGCCAGCGCGGCCGCCGCGGCGACCAGGCCGGCGACGACGCCGGTGGCGACCTGGCCGAAGCGCAGCAGCGTGCGCGCGGTCTGCTGCGGTGCGGCCGGATCGCCGACGATCCGGTACAGCGGGATCAGCGCGCCGGCCCAGAATGCGACGGCGCTCAGGTGCAGCGCGAGCAGGCCGGCCAGCAACCAGCGCGGCTCGCCGCTGACCGTGTGCCCGACCTGGGTGTAGGAGGCCACGATCAGGGCCACGCCGAGGGCGCCGGCGGCCTGGCCCAGGCGCGCGTGGGCGGGCCCGGCGAGCATGCCGTGCAGCAGCAGCAGGCCGCCGAGCAGCAGCGCGATGCGCGGGCCCTGGCCGGTCTCGACGACGGCGGCCAGCAGCACCGGGTCGACGGCGCCGGCCAGCGTGCCGCCGGCGAGGTGGCCGGCCTGCAGCGGCGCCAGCAGCAGCGCCAGCGCGATCGCCAGCCAGGCCGCCACGGCGATCGTCGCCCGGCAGCCGGTGCGGTGTCCGGGCAAGGCGGGGTCGACGAAGACCAGTCGGAACAGGCTGGCGCCGGCGGCGACCAGTGTGCTGGCGTACAGGCCGGCGGTGGCCAGCACCAGCAGCCAAGCCCAGGCGTCGAGGCCGGCGACGACTTCGAGCATGGCAAGCGCCGCTGTGCTCAGCGCAGCGTGAAGTCGAAATCGTCGGCCATCACGTGACCGTCGGGCGCCAGGCCGCGCCAGCGCACGGTGTAGCGCCCGGGCGGCATCGGCGCGGCCGGCACCGCTTCGAAGCGGCTGACCGCGGTCGCGCCGGGTCGTGCGCTGAGCGCGACGACGCCGGCGGGCCCGCGCAGCTCGAACAGCGTCAGCCGCATCGGGTGGTCGAACCAGATCGCGATGCGCGTCGGACGCTGGTCGAGGACTGCGCCGTGTTCGGGGTACGAGCCTTCGGGCTGCGCATGGGCCCGCAGGCTCGGCGGTGCAGCGAGCAGTTGCAGCGCCAGCGCAGCGGTGGCGATCAGCTTCCAGCGTGTCATGGTGATTCCTTGGAGGCAATGTTCATCAGAGTGCATCCGCCGTCGACAGCGGCCGGCGCTCCCGGCCATCCTGTCAGGTAGGCGGTGGTCGCGCAAGCACCAGTCTTGTCCAACGAGGTATGAGCCTGGACGCCCGTCCCTGATTCCAACGAGGTGTGAGCCTGGAGGGGGCCGTCGGCTGGCAGGCCGGGTCGATCATCACAGCCATGGTGATCGACATGAACGAATCTCAGGTGCGCACGCTGACGCAGGTGCGCGAGGTGCTGGCAGGCACGACCGCACTGGAGTTCCGCTGCGCCCAGGATGATGCGGAGCGTTACGCATGGATCGCAGCGGTGCTCAAGCGCCTGGCGTACCGCCAGCTCAAACGCGCCGACCGGGGCGCGGTGCTCGCCTATCTGCAACACCTGAGCGGCTACAGCCGCGCCCAGATCACGCGGCTGGTGCAGCGCTGGTGCGCTGGGGCGTCGCTGCGCAAACGCTACGTGGCCCCGGCGCACGCTTTTGCGCGCAAGTACAGCGCCGCCGATGTCGCCCTGCTGGCACAGGTCGACCGGGTCATGGACACGCTCTCCGGGCCAGCCACGGCCTGCGTACTGCGGCGCCAACATGCGATCCATGGCGATGCCCGCTACGCCCGGCTGGCGGCGTTGTCGGTGGCGCATCTGTACAACCTGCGGCGCAGTGCCGGCTACCGGGTCGAGCGGGTCGCGCTGACCAAGACCCGGCCCACCCAGGCCATCGGCATCGGCGTGCGTCGCGCGCCGGTGCCCGACGGCCGGCCCGGCTTCATCCGCATCGACAGCGTGCACCAGGGCGACCTCGACGGCATCAAGGGCCTGTACCACATCAACGCCGTCGACTGCGTCAGCCAATGGCAGGTCGTCGCCAGCGTGCAGACCCTCTCGGAAGCGCATCTGCTGCCGGTGATCGCGCAGATGCTCGACAGCTTCCCGTTCCGGATCCTCGGCTTCCACGCCGACAACGGCAGCGAATACGTCAACCACAAGGTCGCCGGACTGCTCGGCAAACTCAACGCCGAATTCACCCGCAGCCGGCCCCGACGCAGCAACGACAACGGCTTGGCCGAAACCAAGAACGGCGCCGTCGTGCGCAAGCTGTTCGGCTACACGCACATCCCGCAACCGCAGGCTGCGCGCTTCAACGCCTTCTGCCGCGACACCCTCAACCCGTTCCTCAACTTCCACCGGCCCTGCCTGTTCGCCAGCGAGCAGCCCGATCCGAAGAAACCCGGACGCAGCAAACCGGTCTACCGTGCCAAAGACGCCATGACGCCGCTGGACAAGCTGTCCAGCCTGCCCGATGCCCAGCGCTTCCTGCGGCCGGGCATCACCCTGCTCGCTCTGCACGAACAGGCCAAGCAGCAAACCGACGTCCAAGCCGCCGAGGCCGTCCAGCAGGCACGCAACGCGCTGTTCAAAACAGCAAGCAGACGATCCGCCTGAATCCGCCGGCGACACCGCCACTCAGCCTATCCGGACTACACTCGGTACCCCTACCCACGATCGACTCGCCGCCAGTCAAAGCCCTACCGCTCCAGGCTCATACCTGAATTGGAAAAGACTGCACCGGCTCGGCGCACTCTCAAACCACCCATGAGCTCGAACGGGTCGACCGCAGCCTCGATAAGTTCGCCCCGACGACTGAATCAACGGCCAGGTCATCGCGCTGGACGGCGGCTTCGCCGAGGCCCGGGTGACCTATTCCGGCCCGAAGTCCTTGCCGGAGGACTGAGCGGCGCGGCATCCTGCCGGAAACGGAGAGGATGATGGCGAAGCAGACGGGGCCGGTTGTGCCGCGCCGCAACAAACGCGAGCCGATGTCTCGGGTCGATACGGCCTGGCTGCGCATGGAGCGCAGCACCAACCTGATGATGATCACCTCGGTGATGATGTTCGACAGCCCGCTGGCGATCGAACGACTGAAACGACTGGTCCGCGACCGGTTCCTGGCCTATCCGCGCTTCCGCCAGAAGGTGGTCGAGTCGGCGATGGGGCCGCAGTGGGAAACCGATCCGGACTTCGATCTTGATTGGCATGTTCGGCTTTCCGCCCTGCCTGGGCGTGGCGGCAAGCGCGAACTGGAACGTTTCGTCAGCCAGATGGCCAGCACCCCGCTGGATGCGAGCAAGCCGCTCTGGCAGTTCCACCTGGTCGAACGCTACGGCAGCGGCTCGGCGCTGGTCTGCCGGATCCACCATTGCTACGCTGACGGGATCGCGCTGGTGCAGGTGCTGCTGTCGATGACCGATGTCGAAGCACGGCCGCAGAAGGCCGAGCCGTTGGTCAAACGCTGGCTCAAGAAGGCCGAGCACGCCAAGGTCGCCCAGCGCGTCGGCGTGATCGGCCGTTACGTCGAGATGGGCGAAAAGGTGCTGGAGAAAGGCCTCGATTTCTATCGCGATCCGAGCCTGGCGGCGGTGGTCGCCAACGAGGGCATGGAGCTGGCCCGCGAACTGGCCCATGCCCTGGCCCTGCCGGACGACCCGCCGACGGTGCTGAAATCGCCGCTCGGGGTCAGCAAGCGCTGTGCCTGGGCCGAGCCACTCAAGCTCGCCGATGTCAAGGCGGTGGGACGGGCTTTCCAATGCACCGTCAACGATGTGCTGTTGGCCTCGGTGGCCGGCGCGTTCCGCACCTACCTGCTGGAGCGCGGCGAAGTGCTGGACGGTCGCAGCATCCGCGTCACCGTGCCGGTCAATCTGCGACCGCTCGAACACGCCAAGCAGCTCGGCAACCACTTCGGTCTGGTGTTTCTCGAACTGCCGGTGGGCGAGCCGAACCCGATCGCCCGGCTGGAGGCGGTGGCCGCCCACATGCGGCAGTTGCGCAAATCGCGTCAAGCCATCATGGCCTTTGGCCTGCTCGCCGCATTGGGCATGGCACCGACACCGCTGCAACGGCTGGCCCTCGAACTGTTCTCGCGCAAGGCGAGCGCCGTGGCCACCAACGTGCCGGGGCCGCAGAGTCCGCTCTACCTCGCCGGTTGCCGCATCAGCGACATGATGTTCTGGGTGCCGCAGACCGGCGGCATCGGCCTCGGTGTTTCCATCCTCAGCTACGACGGTCAGGTGCACTTCGGCCTGATCGCCGATGCCAAGCTGATGCCCGACCCGGATTCGGTGATCCGCCGCTTCGAGCCGGAATTCGACAAGCTGCTCTACCTCGCCCTGATGGCCGGCTGGGAGGATGGGCTTTCACCGGCCTACGCCGAGGCCCTTGTCCACAAGGGCTGTGGACAAAGGTCTGGACAGGCATGGGACGGGGTGGCTGACGAGCTTGCCGGGCATGGCTGTCAAGACACTCTGCGCAAATCGT
This sequence comes from Silanimonas sp., assembly GCA_018334015.1. GTDB lineage: Bacteria > Pseudomonadota > Gammaproteobacteria > Xanthomonadales > Xanthomonadaceae > Silanimonas. The sequence goes on along the minus strand of JAGXTI010000024.1, from coordinate 51,768 downwards.
GAGCAGGCCGTGCCGCGTTGACCGCCTCGGCCGGGCTGGGTATGATCGGCGACCTCGGTTTGACCGGGCGGTTAGCTCAGCGGTAGAGCACTGCTTTCACACGGCAGGGGTCACAGGTTCGAAACCTGTACCGCCCACCACTTTGGGGCACCCTCGCGGGTGCCTTCTTTTTTCCGTCCGGGCATGAGCCTGCTCCTGTTCCACGCCGACCTCGATGGACCGGCCGGGGCTGCCGACTGTCTCGACGAAGCCGAGCGCCTGCGGGTGGCGCGCAAGCGCGATGCCCTGCAAGGCCGGCGTCAGCAGGCCGCTTTGGTGTTCGTGCGGCAATGCCTGGCCCGCTGTTTCGCGTTCGACCCCGCGCAACTGCCCCTGCGGCGCGCGGCGAACGGCAAGCCGCAGATCGATCCCGCCGGTTGGCAGGCCCTGGGTCGCAGCGACCCGCCACCGCAGTACAGCCTGAGCCATTGCGGCGGCCACGCCCTGCTGGCCATCGCCGACTGCGCGGTCGGGGTCGATCTCGAGGCGCGCATCCAGCAGACGCGCCCGGCCTTGGCGGCACGGGTGCTGGCTGCCGAGGCCTTCCAGGCCTGGCAGGCGCTCGATCCGGATCAGCAGATCGATGCCCTGACCGTCGCCTGGGTGCGCAAGGAAGCCGTGCTGAAAGCGAGCGGCCTGGGGCTGGGCTTCGGTCTGCGGCGACTGGAGCCGGGCTGGGGCGATGGGCCGGTGCGGATCGATCTGGGTCGGCACGGTTGCTGGCAGGTGCATGATGTCGAAGCCCCCGAAGGCCATCGGGCCGCGCTGGCCTTGCCGGCCGAAGGCCTGCACACATTCCAGTAGGAATTCCTTCCTCATTCCGAGGCCGCCCACCGCCACCGAAGGAACCGGAATGCGTTCGCCTGCCACCCTGAACCGCCACGCCCTCGCCTTGGCCATCGGTCTCGGTCTGCCCGCCCTGGCCCTCGCCCAGAACCCGGCCACCCCTGCTGCCGCCCGCGAGGGCAGTGATGCCGCCACCCTCGACGCGATCACCGTGACCGCCACCCGGCGTGCCGAGGACGCGCGGCAAGTGCCGATCGCGGTCAGCGCCATCGACGGCGAACGCCTCGATGTGGCGCGTTCGGGTGGCGAGGACATCCGCTTCCTCGCCGCCCGCGTGCCCAGCCTCAACATCGAATCCTCGTTCGGCCGCACCTTCCCGCGTTTCTACATCCGCGGTCTGGGCAACACCGATTTCGACCTCAACGCCTCGCAGCCGGTGTCGCTGGTCTACGACGACGTCGTGTTGGAGAACGTCGCCCTCAAAGGCTTCCCGGTGTTCGACCTGGAGGGCATCGAGGTGCTGCGCGGTCCGCAGGGCACGCTGTTCGGCCGCAACACGCCGGCCGGCGTGATCACGTTCGATTCGGTCCGCCCTGACTTCACCCGCTCCGGCTACGGCCGGATCAGCTACGGCGAGTTCGAGACCCTGAACGCCGAAGCGGCGATCGGCGGCGCCCTGACCGAGAACTTGGCCGGCCGCGCCTCGCTGCTCTACCAGCGCCGTGGCGACTGGGTCGACAACACCTTCGCCGGTGCCCGCCGCAACACGGCCCTGGAGGGCTACGAGGACATGGCCTTCCGTGGCCAGCTGCTGCTGCGCGGCAGCGAGGATTTCGAGGCCCTGCTGGCCCTGCAGTCGCGCCGGCTGGAGGGTACCGCCCGGCTGTTCCGTGCCAACATCCTTGGTCTTGATGGCCGGCTGGTGCCCGGCTTCGACCCGGCGCGGGTGTCGATCGACGCGATCAACCAGCAGGACCTCGACAACGACGGCCTCAACCTGCGGCTGAGCTGGAACCTGGGTGCGGCCACCCTGTTCTCGGTGAGCAGCTGGAACCAGGCCAGCCTGTTCTCGCGCGGCGACATCGACGGCGGCTCGCGCTACACCTTCGATTTCTTCCCCGGCACCAACCCCGGCAGCTTCCCGGACGGTGCCCGCTTCCCTTCGGAATCCGGTGATGGCTCCGAGGTCACCCAGTACACCCAGGAACTGCGTCTGGCTTCGAACGGCGATGCCAGCCTCGACTGGCAGTTGGGCGTCTACCTGTTCGAAGACCGCGTCGAAATTGACAGCTTCAGCTACGACACCGCCGCCGGCGGCACGGTCAACGGTTTCGCCACCCAGCGCCAGGACAACACGGCCTGGGCGGTGTTCGGTTCAATCGACTGGCAGGCCGCCGACGATCTGGTGCTGCGTGCCGGCCTGCGCTACACCGACGACGAGAAGACCTTCGTCGGCCAGCGCCTCATCGGCCCCTTCAGCGCGCCGCCGATCGCCCCGATCCGGGTCAATCCGCAGGCCCAGGAGTGGAGCTGGGACCTTGCCGCCACCTGGAGCGTGGCCGAGGACGTCAACCTCTACGGCCGTGTTGCCCGTGGCTTCCGTGCCCCGGCGATCCAGGGCCGGCTGACCTTCGCCAACGCCGCCCTGCCGGCCAACCAGCTGGTCACCGTGGCGCGCCCGGAGACGGTGCTGTCCTGGGAAGCCGGCATGAAGGTCGAACTGTTCGACAACCGCGCACGCGTCAATGCCTCGGTGTTCCGCTACACCATCGACGACCAGCAGCTCACTGCCGTCGGCGGCACCAGCAACTTCAACAGCCTGCTCAATGCCGCGCAGAGCCACGGCCACGGCTTCGAGCTGGACCTGGAGGCCCTGCTCAGCGACACGCTGCTGGTCACCTTCGGCACCGGCTGGAACCGCACCGAGATCGACGATGCGAGCCTGGCGGTGTCGACTTGCTTCAATGCCATCGCCTGCCGGGTGAGCGACCCGACCTTCGTCCGCGACGGCCGGACGCTGGCCCTGATCGACGGCAACCCGCTGCCGCAGGCCCCGGAGTGGACCACCAACCTCACCGCCCGCTACAGCATTCCGCTGGCGGGCGATGCCGAGTTGTACCTCTACACCGACTGGGCCTACCGCAGCGAGGTCAACTTCTTCCTCTACGAATCGGACGTGTTCCGCGGCGCGCCCTTGCTGGTCGGTGGCCTGCGTGTCGGCTACGCCTGGGGCCTCGGCCGTTACGAGGTGGCTGCCTTCGGTCGCAACATCTTGAACGAGATCGAGGCGGTCGGCGGCATCGATTTCAACAACCGCACCGGCTTCATCAACGAGCCGCGCACCTGGGGTGTGGAGTTCAAAGCCGTGTTCTGAGCATCACGCTTGCGCAAAGAAAGAAAGGCGGCCGAGGCCGCCTTTCTTCTTTCAAGCCATGGCCGACTCAGAAGCGCAGGGTCGCCCCCAGCGTGTAGAAACGCCCGATGGTGTCGTAGAACTGCGGGAAGGTGTTGCCGCTGTTGGTGCCGGTGCCGGCGATGGTGTTGCCCACATTGGGCGGTTCGCGGTCGGTGAGGTTGGCCACGGTGAGGTTGAGGCGCAGGTTGTCGTTGAAGGCCCAGGAGGCACCGAGGTCGAAGTAGTTGTAGGCACCGATGTTGGAGAACGCCGGCAGGAAACGGTCGTCGATGGGTTCTTCCTCGATGCCGCCCAGGTGCCGCCAGTTCAGGCTGAGCGAGAAGTCCTGGTAGACCCAGGTGGTGCGCAAGCTGGACTTGAAGTCGTGCCGCACATCACAGGCCACACTGTAGAAGCCGTTGCAGTCGCGGTCGATCGAGACCGGCGTGGCCTGGATGCGCCAGGTATTGACCCGGTTGGCATTGAGCGCGAAGTCGAGGCGCCCCCAGTCGCCGAGGTCCCACAGGTACTGCACGCCGAGGTCGAGGCCGCTGGTCTCGATGGTGCCGAGGTTGGAGGACAGCAGCGCGATGCCACGCGATTCGACGCCCGAGAAGGTGCCGTTGAGCGGGTTGCGGCCGATCAGGGCGCAGTCCGCGGCGTTGCGGTTGACGTAGCAGCCGTTGAGGATGTCGTTGACGCTGGGGCTGGAAATGGCGCCGGTGATCTCGATGCGGTAGTGGTCCAGCGTGATGGCGAGGTTCTCGATCGCCGCCGGCGTCCACACGAAGCCCACGGTGCGGGTGTCGGCTTCCTCGGGGACCAGTTCCGGGTTGCCGCCCTGCAGGATGTTCACCTGGCCGGCCGAGGGCTGCGGCAGGAAACCGAACACCGCCGCCGGGACGCCGGTGGCAAGGCAGAGGTCGCGCGGCGCGGTCGGCGTCGGGCCGGCGCAGGGATCGACCGCGAGATTGCTCAGTGCAGTGGTCTGCGGCGAGAACAGCTCGGCCACGTTGGGGGCGCGGGTGGCGCGCTGCTGCAGGGCGCGGAAACGCAAGTCCTCGATCGGCGTCCATTCGCCGCCGAACTTGAAGCTGTTGTAGCTCTCGGAACGGCCGCCGGACTCGAAGGTGCTGCGCCGGAAACCGCCCTCGAACGAGACCGACTCCGCCCAGGCGGCGTCACGCACCAGCGGTGCGATGAACTCGAAGTAAGCCTCGGTCAGCTTGAAGCCGCCGCCCCGGTTGATGGTGGGCTCGGTGGCGCCCAGCAGTTCGCCCGGCGTCCGGCCGGCGACGTCGGCGACGTTGGCTGCATCCAGGCTGCGTTGTTCGGCACCAATGGCGACGCTGATCGGCATATCGGCCCAAGGGCTGACGAAGCCCTCGCCCAGATCGCCGGTCAGTGCACCGGCCAGCACGTCCTGGGTGACGGTCTGCTGGCGGAAGGTGTCGAGGTTGATGAAGTTCAGCATGGCCGGGGTGATCGAACCCTCGGGGCCGAACAGGTTGAGCGGCACACAGCCGTTGGCCGGGTTGATGCAGGCCGTCGGTGTGAGCGCCCGCAGGGCCTGCTGCACGCGCGAATTGGAGCCCCAGTTCAGTCGCGCCCAAGTCTGGTCGGATTCGCCAAAAGTGTAGGACACATCGTAGCGCCAGGTGCCCACGAGTGCACCGCGGGCACCCACCGTGCCCTGCATCATGGTGGTGTCGAAACCCCCCAGGCGCGGGCCGAGCTCGGTGAAGCGGCGGCCGAGGGCGAGGTTGATCTCAGTTGGATTGCCGGCCACGCAGCTGGCCGCTGCGATGCCGAACGCAGCGCAGAGCTGGTTGCGGGCGGCGGTCGGCAGGAAGGGGTTACCGATCGGCAACGCATAGTTGTTGAAGAAACTTCCCGAGGGGGCGAGCTGCTGCGTTACTTCCGAGCGGTTGTACATCAGCTCGGCGTAGATCTCGTGCTCGTCGTTGACGACGAAGGTGGCCAGTGCATTGGCCTGAAGGCGGTCGAGTGGCGTCTGGAACAGGTTGAGCGGATTGAAGTTGAAGGGCGCCGAGCAGGCGATGCTGCCGTCCGGGCAGATGGCGCGGCCGGGGATGGCCGGCGGCGCGAGGACGGTGACCGGCACGCCGGTGCCGGAACCCTGCGGCAGGCCGGTGACCGAGGACAAGGCGGACAGGCCGATCGTGCGGTTGCCCTGCAGCACTTCCTGGGTGCGGGTGTGGCCGACGCTGAGCACGGCATTGCCGCGACCCTCGGCGAAATTGCCGCCCAGGGTGACATCGATGCGCTGGCGGTCGCCGTCGCCTTCCTGCGACTGGCCCCACTGGGCCGCGATCTCGGCGCCTTCGAAGTCGCGCTTGAGGATGAAGTTGACGACACCGGCCACGGCGTCGGCACCGTACACGGCCGAAGCACCGCCGGTGATGATCTCGACGCGGTCGATCAGGGCCACCGGGATGGCATTGGTGTCGACCACGCCAGCGAGATCGAAGGGCGTCAGGCGGCGGCCGTTGACCAGCACGAGGGTGCGGTTGGAGCCGAGGCCGCGCAGGTCGATGGTGGCACCGCCACCGCTGCCGTTGTTGGTGCCGGGGCCGATGGCCGGCACCAGGGCCGGCAGCTCACGCAGGAAGTCCTCGATGGCGACGACCTGGCGGATTTCGAGGTCTTCCGCGGTGACTTCGGTGACCGGGCTGCTGGCGACGATGCCGGGGGCGACGATGCGGGTGCCGGTGACCTGGATGGCGTCGAGGACGGCCGGCTGCGCGCTCTGCGCGGCCGGCGCGGGATTCTGCGCCAGCAAGGGGGCGGCACCGAGGACGGTACCGAGGATCAGGGCCGAGCGGATCGCTCGTGCCAGGCTGTGGCGGTGAGGCATGGGGCTGAACTCCTGAGGGTGGATAGGGTCGGGGGCCTGCTGCACTGCAGAACAGCGTGGCTCGGTCGATCGCTCGCCACGCATCGCGCTGACCGTAACCGATTATTCACGAAAGGTGAATCCTTCTTTCACAAGTGCAGCGCCATGCTCGACGAATGACCACGACCACCGCTTTCGACTTCAGCGCCAAGGACATCGACGGCCGCGAGCGCTCGCTGGCCGAGTTCAAGGGCAAGGCCATGCTCGTGGTCAACACCGCGAGCAAGTGCGGTTTCACCCCGCAGTACGCCGGCCTCGAAAAGCTCTGGAAGGACTACGCCGACAAGGGCCTCGTGGTGCTCGGCTTTCCCTGCGACCAGTTCGGTCACCAGGAGCCGGGCGACGCGGCCGAGATCAAGCGTTTCTGCACCCTGGACTACGGCGTCAGCTTCCCGATGTTCGACAAGATCGCGGTCAACGGCGCCGACGCCCACCCGCTGTACCAGTGGCTGAAGAGCGAGAAGGCCGGCTTCCTCGGTACCGCGGCGATCAAGTGGAACTTCAGCAAGTTCCTGATCGGTCGCGATGGCCGGGTGCTGGCCCGTTACGCCCCGACCGACAAGCCCGAATCGCTGCGTGCCGACATCGAGAAAGCCCTGGGCTGAACAGCCACCGGCTCAGGGGCGGACTTCGACCATGACCTCGCTGCGCTGCAGCACCTCCGGCAGCAGAAATCGCGGGTAACGCACGAGCCAAGGCGAGCCGATGGCGCCGATGCCGGCCTTTTGCAGGTCGCGGCGCAGGGCCTGATGGCGTTCGGCGTAGCGCACCGTGCTCCAGCGACCACGGAAACCCAGCGCCGCCACCGTGCGGGCCGGCACCGCGCGGACCTCGACACCGGCCGGCAGGGCCGGCGGGATGGCTTCCTCGGCCAGCAGCACACCGACCCGCCAGTCCGGCGCGATGCCGGTGAGTCGCAAGGGACGCTGGCCCAGATCGCCACCCAGTGCCGCGTCCAGGCGTTTGCGACCCTCGACCAGCACCACGCCCGGATCGCTGCCGCGCAGGGCCAGCTCGAGCACCTTCTTGGCCGGGCAGGTGCGGAGTTCGGTGTCGGGGGAGACCTCGCGCAGGCGGCGGCAGTCCACCGCCATGGCCAGGGCGGGCAGCAGCGCGACCAGCAGGGCGGCGAGCGGCAGGAATCGGATCATTTCTCGACGAAGGCGCGTTCGAACACGTAATGGCCGACTTGCCCGATCTTCGCTGAGGCGACGAGGCCACGGGCATCGAGCAGCCGGCGGAAATCCGCCAGCATCTGCGGGCTGCCGCAGATCATCGCACGGTCGGTCTGCGGGTCGAGGTCGGGCAGGCCGAGATCGCGCTGCATGCGGCCGCTGTCCATCAAGTCGGTGATCCGGCCATGGTGACGGAAGCTCTGGCGACTGACCGCCGGGTAGTAAAGCAGCTTCTCGCGGATGACATCGGCCAAGTACTCGTGCCTCGGCAGCTCGCGCTCGATGTAGTCGCGGTAGGCGAGGTCGGCCTCCTCGCGCACGCCGTGGGTGAGGATCACCTTGTCGAAACGCTCGAAGGTGGCCGGGTCGCGGATCACCGAGAGGAAGGGGGCCAGGCCCGTGCCAGTCGCCAACAGGTAGAGGTTGCCGCCGGGATGCAGGTCGCTGATCAGCAAGGTGCCGGTCGGCTTGCGCGAGAGCAGCAGGCGGTCGCCCGGCTGGATGTGCTGCAACCGCGAAGTGAGCGGGCCGTTTTGCACCTTGATCGAGAAGAATTCGAGCTGCTCGTCCCAGTTCGGACTGGCGATCGAATAGGCCCGCATCAGCGGCCTGCCTTCGACCTCGAGGCCGATCATCACGAACTGCCCGTTCTCGAAGCGGAAGCCGTCGTCGCGGCTGCAGGTGAAGCTGAAATAGCTGTCGGTCCAGTGGCGGACGGAGAGGATGGTCTCGGCGATGAAGGGCGAGGGCTGGGACATGCCGATGGTCGATGGCTGATGACCCCCACATTGTGGCATCCGCCACCGCTGCGGCTTTGATCGGTGTGAAACGCTGACCCGGGGATCCCGCCTGCTGCCGGGAAACGCATCGTGGATTTTGCGACGGCTGACATGGTGTTCAGGATCGAGTTACTGTAGACGCGGGAGCGGCGCAAGGGGTGCCGCCCCCGATCACCCAAGTGAGGATGCAAAGCAATGTCGGATCGTCAGTTCGGCACCGTGAAGTGGTTCAACGATGCCAAGGGGTTTGGGTTCATCACGCCGGAGAACGGGCAGGACCTGTTCGTGCATTTCCGGTCCATCGTCGGCACCGGGTTCAAGACCCTCAAGGAGGGCCAGCGTGTGAGCTTCAAGGTGGTGCAGGGCCAGAAAGGCCTGCAGGCCGACGAAGTCCAGGCGGGCTGAGCACCGGGGCGGCTTCGCCGCCACCCGGGTCCCGGGCGTGCCCCGGGGCCCGGGGTGGCCGGCAGGGTGCAGGCGCGAGGCTACAATCCGGGTTCTCCCCAGCCCCGCGGCCCGCCGCCGCCCCGCCATGACCGTCATCAAGCAGGACGATTTCGTCCAGTCGATCGCCGACGCGCTGCAATACATCAGCTACTACCACCCGGTCGACTACATCAAGGCGCTCACCAAGGCCTACGAGAAAGAGGAAAGCCCCGCGGCCAAGGACGCGATGGCGCAGATCCTCATCAACTCGCGGCTGTGCGCCGAAGGCCACCGCCCGATCTGCCAGGACACCGGCATCGTCACGGTCTTCCTCGAGATCGGCATGGACGTGCGCTGGGACGCCACGATGAGTGTCGAGGACATGTGCCACGAGGGCGTGCGCCGCGCCTACCAGCACCCGGACAACAAGCTGCGCGCCAGCGTGCTCGCCGACCCGGCCGGCAAGCGCATCAACACGAAGGACAACACGCCCGGTGTGGTGAACATGAAAGTCGTGCCCGGCAACAAGCTCGACGTGATCGTCGCGGCCAAGGGCGGCGGCTCGGAGGCGAAGGCCAAGTTCGCCATGCTCAATCCATCGGATTCGATCGTCGACTGGGTGCTAAAGACCGTGCCGACCATGGGTGCCGGCTGGTGCCCGCCGGGCATGCTGGGCATCGGCATTGGCGGCACCGCCGAGAAGGCCATGCTGCTGGCGAAAGAATCCTTGATGGAGGAAATCGACATCGTCGATCTGAAGGCGCGTGGCCCGAGCAATCGCGCCGAGGAACTGCGCATCGAGCTCTACGAGAAGGTCAACCAGCTCGGCATCGGCGCGCAGGGCTTGGGCGGCCTGACCACCGTGCTCGACGTCAAGATCAAGGACTACCCGACCCACGCCGCCAACCTGCCGGTGGCGATGATCCCGAACTGCGCGGCCACGCGGCACGCGCACTTCACGCTCGACGGCAGCGGCCCGGTGATGCTCGAACCGCCCTCGCTCGAGGACTGGCCGGAGCTGACCTACGACGCCTCGAAAGGTAAGCGCGTCAACCTCGATGCCATCACCAAGGCCGAGATCGCGAGCTGGCAGCCCGGCGAGGTGCTGCTGCTCAACGGCAAACTGCTGACCGGCCGCGACGCCGCGCACAAGCGCATGGTCGAGATGTTGAACCGTGGCGAGCCGCTGCCGGTCGATTTGTGTGGCAAGTTCATCTACTACGTCGGCCCGGTCGATCCGGTGCGCGACGAAGTCGTGGGCCCCGCCGGCCCGACCACCGCCACCCGCATGGACAAGTTCACGGGCCAGGTGCTCGAGGCGACGGGGCTGTTCGGCATGGTCGGCAAGGCCGAGCGCGGCCCGGTCGCCATCGAGGCCATCAAGCGTCACCAGAGCGCCTACCTGATGGCGGTGGGCGGCGCGGCCTACCTCGTCTCGAAGGCGATCAAGGCGGCCAGGGTGGTGGGCTTCGCTGACCTCGGCATGGAAGCGATCTACGAGTTCGAGGTCAAGGACATGCCGGTGACCGTCGCCGTGGATTCGCGCGGTGAGTCAGTGCACAGCACGGGCCCCGCGGAGTGGAAGGGCCGCATCGCCAAAAGCCTCGGCCTTCCGGTGGTGCTGGAATGAAAGCCCGCTGTCGGTGGCGGCGCGAATGTGGCGTGCTGCTGCTGGCCGGTGGCCTGCCGCTGGCGGCACTCGCCCAGACCCTGAGCGGCTGGGCCCACCTGCCGGCCGGCACGTTCAGCGACGGCCCGACCTCGGGCCAGTTCGCCGCCGCCAACCCCTGGGGCAGCCATCCGCCGCCCTTTCTGGATCGCCAGCCGGTGCAGGGTTTTTCGGCGGTGCTGCGCGGCCCGCGCCCGGACGTTTTTCATGTGTTGGTCGACAACGGTTTCGGCACCCAGGCCAATTCGCGTGATGCCCTGCTGCGCGCCTACGCCTTGCGCATCGACTGGCGACATGCCGGCGGCGGCAGCGGTCGCGTGCAGCCCGCCGACTGGCACAGCGGCGAGGTGCGGCCGGCCTTCGATCGCCGCAGCCGGCTTGAACTCGATGACGCCCAGCACCGGCTCGGCCGCGCGATCGAGGCCGATCACCGCCACCACGGCAAGGACCCGACGCAGCCCGAGATCGCGCCCGAGCTTCGAGCCGGACGCCTGCTTACCGGTGCCGATTTCGATCTCGAATCCTTCCAGCGCGATGCGCAGGGCCACTTCTGGTTCGGTGATGAATTCGGCCCCTACCTGCTGCACAGCGATGCAAGCGGCCGTCTGCTGCGCCCGCCCATTCCCTTGCCCGGAGTCTATTCGCCGCAGCACGGCGAAGTGCGCGCCGGTCGGGCCGTGGCCAACCTGCCGGCCTCGGGCGGTTTCGAGGGCATGGCCCTCCATCCGGACGGGCAGCGGTTGTTCACCCTGCTGGAACGCCCGATCGAGGGCGATTCCGAGGGCAGCCTGCGTTTGAGCGAGTTCGATCTGGCGACGGCGGCCTACAGCGGGCGCTACTTCCGATACCGCCTGCACCCACAGGGCACCCACATCGGTGATCTGGTGGCGGTGGACGCGACCCGCTTCCTCGTGATCGAACGCAACGCCAGCACCGCCACCGCAGCGGAGCCAGCACCGTTCAAGCGGATTTTCCTGATCGACCTGGCCGATCTGCCGGTCGGTGGCGAATTGCCCAAGCGCCTGCTGGTCGACCTGATGCGGCTGGACGACCCGCACGACCTCGATGGCGACGGCGAGCGGGTGTTCACCTTTCCCTATGTCACCATCGAGAACCTGCTGCTGCTCGATGCACGCACCCTGCTGGTGGCCAACGACAACAATTTCCCCTACGGCGGTGGCCGGCGGGCGGCGGCGGATGACACCGAGTTCCTGCGCATCCGCCTGCCCGAGCCGCTGTACTGACCCCGCGGCCTCAGAAGCGCCAGCTCACCCCGAGGTGGGTGCTGCGACGCGGGGCCACGTCGATGCCGTCGGTGCGGACGCGGTTGTAGTAGATCTTGTCGGTGAGGTTGTTGACGCCGGCCAGCAGGCGCACATCCTCGAGCAGGGGCCATTCGACGCCGAGGTCCCAGACCGTGACCGGCGCGATCCGGGCCGGAATGGTGGCCGCACCGGTGCCCAGCGGCAGATTGCTGTCCTGCCAGAACTGATCGGAAAGATGGCTGCCGGTGAGCGCCACGCGGCTGCCGTCAGCACCTTTCCAGAGCAGGCCGGCGCGCAGGACGCGCTCCGGTGCGAATTGCGGCGTGCGGCCCAGCAGGGCGGGGTTGCGCGAGCGGACGATCTCGGCATCCAGCAGGCTGGCGTTGGTGAACAGCACCAGGGCATCGTCGCCGGGCCGGCCGGCCAGCAGGTTCCAGTCGATCGAGAACTCGATGCCCTGGTGGCGGGCATCGCCCGAGTTGACCCGCTCGATGTCGGTGACATTGACCACGCGCTGCTCGATCTTGTCCTCGAAATCGATACGGAACAGGCTGGCCTCGATCATCAGGCCCGGTGTCGGATTGCCGCGCACGCCGATCTCGTACTGCATCGAACGCGCCGGATCGGGGTCGTTGATGCCGGCCAATTCGGCGGTCGGGTTGGCGAGATCGTCGTAGCGCATCGGCCGGTAACCCTGCGAAGCGTTGGCGTAGAAGCGCCAGTTCGCGTCCAGCAGACGGGTGGCACCGAAGCCGAGCAGGGTTTCGCTGCGGGTGAACTCGCGGTCGATCGCCGCACGGCGCAGGCTGGCCAGCCGCAGCGGTTCCTCGATGCCCATCACCAGATGCTCCTGGCGCAGGCCGGGCACCAGGGTCCAAGCCCCGACCTGGAAGGCGTTCTCGATGAACAACGCGGCGTAGCGGTTGTCGCGCTGCTGGGCGAAACTCCAAGTCTCGCCGCTTCCCCTCTCGCCGCTCAGGTTGGCGCTGCGGCGCTGGTAGCGCGGGCTGTCGCTGACGTACAGGGTGCTGCCGAAAGTCAGCAGATGGCCCTCTCCCCAAGCGGTCGAGACCCGCGCATCGGCGGCGGTAACATGGAACTGCTGGCGGTCGAAGGTGGTGAAGGCCGGCGGCGGCGCCGTCATTGGCGTGAAGGCGGCACGCCGGCTGTAGCGGTCCATATACCAGTGGAAGAGCCGGACGTTGAGCTCGCTGTCCTCGCCCAGCGTGCGCTGGTGGCCAAGGGCGAGATCGACCCGGTCGATCCAGATCACGTTGGTGGTGGCGGTGCTCTGCATCGGATCGGCGGCGAACTGCGCACCGGTCAGACGGCCGGGTTCGCGCGAGCTCGAGCGGAAGCCGCTCAAATCGAAGGTCCAACGCTGGCCCTCGACCGGCTGCCAGAGCGTGGCAGCGCGCAGGCCCTGCATCTCGTAACCGCTGTTGAGGCGCTGGCCATCGTCCTGCGCGTGGTTGGCCGAGAGGAACCAGGCGCGATCGGCGCTGCCGGCACCGGCTTCGACGTAGGTGCTCAAGAACCCGTCACTGCCGCCCAGCAGGTCGATCCGCGAATGGGCCGGACGATCCAGTTCCGGCCCGCGCAGCACCAGATCGACCACCGGCCCCGGCTGCGGCCCGTACAGCAGGCTGCCGCCACCGCGGATCAGGTTGACGCGCTCGATCTGCTGGTGCGGCGGGGTGTGGTAGAGGGTGGGGTAACCGAACCAGTCGGCCAACACCGGAAAGCCGTCGACCGCGAACAGGATGAACTCGGACTCGTGCGGATCGCCGAGGCCACGGTAGTTGACGTTGAAAAAACCCGGCGAGGGCTGGTCGGACACCAGCAGGCCCGGCGTGCGGGCGAGGGTCTGGCGGAACTGCTGGTTCGAGACCACCGGCTGCTCGTCCAACAGCACCTGTGTGGCTTTTTTGCCGATCAGCAGCTTGCCGTATTCGAGGTGGGGCGGACTGTCGAGATCCGCTGGGTGCAGGTCGCCGTTCTCGGCCTCGACCGCCGGCAGCTTGGGCGCTGTACCTGCGGCAATGGCCGTGTTAGCGGCTTGCGGCGCCTGGGCGGCGAGCGGCGGGGCGGTCAGCAGGGCAAGGGTGATGGCGACGGGGAGGGCAGCAGGCAGAAGTGAACGGGGCATGGGTCAGGACCAGTGGATGCAAAGAGGATTGCTAATGCGATTGATTATCATAAAAGCGCATTCAGGATGCAAGCCCGAAAAAGCGTGATCCACCTCGCAAAAGTGTGGCCGGATCGCGTGCTAATTTCGGTTGAATCCCGTTTTGGCCCCGCCATGCCTGTCGGCCCGACTTCCATACCTGTCGCCGCTGGGCCGCGCGTGCTGCTCTGCGGGGCCAGTGGCTTGGTCGGCGGGCAGGTGTTGCAGGCTCTGTTGCACGCAGAACTCGAGGTGCTGGCACCCAGCCGACGCCCCCTGCCACACAGCGCGCAAGGCCTTTGCAATCCGCAATTCGATGCCGAGCGTGCGCTGCGCCAAGGTGACCGCAGCCTCGATCAGCTGTTTCGTGGCGAACGGGCCGAGGTCTGGATTTGTGCTCTCGGCACCACCCGTGCCCAGGCCGGAAGTTCAGCAGCGTTCGCTGCGATCGACCGTGACCTGGTGCTGCGCTTCGCCAGCATCGCCCGGCGGATCGGTGTGCGCCACGCCATTCTGGTGTCCTCGGTCGGTGCGCACCCGCGTGCCGGCAGCTTCTACTTGCGGGTCAAGGCCGAGGCCGAGCGCGGTTTGGCCGAGCAGAATTTCCCGCGGGTTGACATCCTTCGGCCGGGTTTGTTGCTCGGCCCACGCAGGGAACCGCGTCGGGCCGAGACCGTGGGCAAGGTGCTGATGAACGCGCTTCGGCCCATCCTGCTGGGACCCTTGGCGCGTTACCGTGCGATCGAGGCCACGCAGGTGGCGGCTGCCGCGCTCGCCCTCGCCCGGAGTGGCGGCAGCGGCTGGTTTGTCCACCACTACACGGCGATGGAGCACCTCGCCAACCGCCGCTGAGACCGCGGCCATCAGCCCTGCGCCAGAGTGGCGAACAAGGCCCGTGCGGCGCGCAGGCGGCTGCCGGCATCGGGCAACTCGAGTTTCATCTTGAGCTTTTCCGGGCCGTCCATCGCATAGACCTTAGGCTGGCCCTGGATCATCCGGATCACCGACATCGGGTCGATGCGCGGCTTGGCCTCGAACACCAGTCGTCCACCGCTGGGGCCGAGATCGAGCTTGCGGATGCCCAACCGCGTGGCTTCCAGTTTCAATTCGCTGATGGCGAACAGGTGCTTGGCCGGATCCGGCAGCACACCGAAGCGATCGACCAGTTCCACCTGTAGTTCCTTCAGACGATCGACCGACTTTGCGGCACTGATGCGCTTGTACTGCGTCAGCCGGGCGTGCACATCGGGCAGGTAATCGTCGGGCAGCAAGGCCGGGATGTTGAGGTTCACTTCCGGGCCGATCGGCGCGCTGGCATCGACGTCGGGAATCCTGCCGGCCTTGATCGAGCGGACCGCACGCTCCAGCAGCTCGGTGTAGAGGCTGAAACCGACCTCGGCGATCTGGCCACTCTGCTCTTCGCCCAACAGCTCACCGGCACCACGGATCTCCAGATCATGAGTTGCGAGCATGAAACCGGCACCGAGCTCCTCGATGGCGGCCAGAGCTTCGAGCCGTTTTTCCGCATCGGTGGTGAGTTTGGGCGGCACGACCAGATAGCAGTAGGCGCGGTGATGCGAACGGCCAACTCGCCCGCGCAACTGGTGCAACTGAGCGAGGCCGAACTTGTCGGCACGGTTGACGATGATGGTGTTGGCACTCGGGATGTCGATGCCGGATTCGATGATCGTGGTGCAGACCAGCACATTGAAGCGCTGTCGGTGGAAATCGAGCATCACCTGTTCCAACTCGCGCTCCGGCATCTGGCCGTGGGCGATGCGGATGCGCGCATCCGGCACCAGAGCCGTGAGATCGCGGGCCATCACCTCGATCGTGTCGACCTCGTTGTGCAGAAAATAAACCTGCCCACCGCGAGCCAGCTCGCGCTGGCAGGCTTCGATGATGGTCGCGTCCTCCCAGGCCGCCACGAAAGTCTTGACCGCGAGGCGGTGCGCTGGCGGCGTGGCGATGATCGACAGATCGCGCAGGCCGCTCATCGCCATGTTGAGGGTGCGCGGAATCGGCGTGGCGGTGAGGGTGAGCAGGTGCACCTCGGCACGCAGGGCCTTGAGGCGTTCTTTCTGGCGCACGCCAAAACGCTGTTCCTCATCGACGATGACCAGGCCGGCATCCTTGAACTTGACGTCCTCCTGCAGCAGGCGATGGGTGCCGACGATCACATCAACCTTGCCCTCGGCGACTTCCGCAAGCACGGCCTTGATCTCCTTCGGCGACTTGAAGCGCGACAGCACCTCGACGCGGATCGGCCAGTCGGCGAAGCGGTCGCGGAAATTGCGGTAGTGCTGCTCGGCGAGCAGGGTGGTGGGCACCAGCACAGCGACCTGCTTACCGGCGGTGGCGGCCACGAAGGCGGCGCGCACCGCCACCTCGGTCTTGCCGAAGCCGACGTCGCCGCAGACCACGCGGTCCATCGGCGCGGCCTTGCCCAGATCGGCGATGACCGCCTCGATGGCGGCGAGCTGGTCGGGCGTTTCTTCGAACGGAAAGGTGGCCGCGAAGGGTTCGTACATCGAGCGGTCGAGGGCAAGAGCCAAGCCGGCACGGGCCTGTCGGCGGGCCTGGATCTCCAGCAGTTCGGCGGCGACATCGCGCACCTTCTCGGCGGCGCGTTTGCGCGCCTTCTCCCAGGCCTCGCCGCCCAGACTGTGCAGCGGCGCATGCTCGGCCGAGGCGCCGGAATAGCGCGAAACCCGCTCCAGCTGTGCCACCGGCACGTAGAGCTTGTCGCCCTTGGCGTACTCGATGACCAGGTATTCGCCGGCCACGCCACCGGCCTTCAGCACTTCAAGGCCTCGGTAGCGGCCAACGCCGTGCGCCTCGTGGACGATCGGCGAGCCGATGCCGATTTCGGCGAGGTCCTTGATGATGGTGTCGGGGTCGCGCAGACCACGGCGCGAGCGGCGGCGCGACTGCTCGGCCTTCTCGGGAAACAGCTGGCGCTCGGTGAGCACGGTGAGGGCCGGCTCGGCGAGGGCGAAACCGGCATCGAGCGGCACCACGCCGATCGCGTAGCGGTGCTCGCTGTCGAGGAAACCGGCCCAGTCGGCGACCACCGGTGGCTTCAGATCGGCGGCGGCCAGCACCTCGATCAGGGCTTCGCGGCGTCCCGGCGAATCGGCGGCGATCAGCACGCGGCCGGGATAGCTCGACAGGAAGACGCGCAGGGCGGCGGCGGCGGGTTCGCCCTTGCGGGCCAGCGGCAGATCCGGTGCCGGATGCGCCTCGAGCGCGAAGGCCTCAACCCAGCGCGGATGTTCCGCTGGCAGCTGCTCGATGCGGACGTGGCGGTTCAGGGCGGCGCGAAGCTCATCCGGGCGCAGCAGCAGTTCTTCCGGCGGCAGCACCGGACGCTCGATGTCGTGGCGGCGCTGCTCCCAGCGTTGCGTGCAGGCGAGAATCTGCTGCTCGGCGGCCTGCTCCCAGGCGGCATCGAGCACCACCAGGGCGTCCTTGGGCACGTGCTCGAACAGGCTGGCGGTGTGCTCGAAGAACAGCGGCAGGTAGTACTCGATGCCGGCCGGGGTCACGCCTTCCTTCAGGTCCTGCACCAGCGGGCAGCGTCGCGGGTGGGCATCGAAGCGCTCGATCAGGGCCTCGCGGGCCCGTCGGCAGCTGGCCTCGTCGAGCGGGAGTTCGCGCGCCGGCAACAGCTCGATGGCCTCGATGACGTGCAGCGAACGCTGGGTCTCGGGATCGAAACTGCGCAGCGATTCGATGCGGTCGTCGAACAGCTCGATGCGGTAGGGCTCGGCCGACCCGGTGGGGAAAAGATCCAGCAGGGCACCGCGCACGCTGAAATCGCCGGGGTCGTTGACCTGCGGTACATGCCGGTAGCCGGCGGCCTGCAGGCGGCGTTTCTCGGTGTCGAGATCGAGCTTCTGGCCGCGCTTGAGGTCGAGCACGTTGCCGGCGATCCAGGCCGGTGGGGCGAGCCTTTGCAGCAAGGTCGAGACCGGCACCACCAGCACGCCACGGCTCAGTGAGGGCAGGCGGTACAGGGCGGCGACCCGCTCGGAAATGATGTCCGGGTGCGGCGAGAACAGGTCGTAGGGCAGGGTTTCCCAGTCCGGGAAATGCAGCACCGGCAGGCCGCGGGCCAGGGCCTTGAGGTCGGCCTCGAGGCGCAGGGCCGATTGCGGGTCGCGGGCCACGGCCAGCACCAGACCGGTGTGCAGGTGCGCACGCTCGACCACGGCCAGGGCCGCGGCGGTGGGGTTGACCGGGAGGCGCCAGTCGGCGCGCTGCTGGCCACGCCGGGGCAGGGGCGCGGCGGGAAGGGCGGGGGGCGTCATGAGGTCGCGGAGTGTAGCGCGGGGCACAGGCCGGAGGGCTTGACCAATGCACTAGCGCGCTATTACATTGCGCGGCATGAAGCGACGCCCCGCCCTCGACCGCCCCGATCCCGCCGCGCCGGAGGCCAGCGCACGCCTCGATGCCCTGATCGAGGCGCTTTGCGCGTTGCGCGAACCGGAGGCGATGCGCCGTTTCTTGATCGATCTGTGCACCCCGGCCGAACTCGAGGCCCTGGCCGACCGCTGGGCGGTGGTGCCTGAACTGGCCGAAGGCCGGGCCTACCGCGACATCCACGATCGCACCGGCATCAGCGTGACGACGGTGGGGCGCGTCGCCCGCTGCCTCGGTTTCGGTGCCGGGGGCTACCGGATCGCTGCCGAGCGGCTGGGGCATCGCCTGCCGGGAACGGCCCATGCCGCGCCCGGCCACGACACCCACCGCTGATCCCCCACCTCTTTTGATCGACCACGGAGCCCGCACCATGCGGACGCACGACCGCTTGCGCATCGCCATCCAGAAATCCGGGCGCCTGTCCGACCCCGCCCGCGAGCTTCTGGCCCGCGCCGGCCTGGTTTTCCGTGAAAGTCGTGATCGGCTGTTCTGCTACGGCGAATCGCTGCCGATCGACCTGTTGCTGGTCCGCGACGACGACATCCCCGGCCTGATCGCCGAAGGGGTCTGCGACCTCGGCATCGTGGGCCTCAACGTGCTGGCCGAACAGGGCCTGGAGCGCAAGGCCAAAGGGGAGGAGGAGGCCTTCAAGGTGCTGAGCCGACTCGGGTTTGGCCGCTGCCGCCTGTCGGTGGCCGTGCCGCAGGACTGGGACTGGCCGGGGCCTGAGCGTCTCGCCGGCCTGCGTTGCGCGACGAGCTACCCGGCGCTGCTGGCGGACTGGCTTCGCGAGCAGGCCGTCGATGCCGAGCCGGTGCTGCTCTCCGGTTCGGTGGAGATCGCGCCACGCCTCGGCAAGGCCGAAACCATCTGCGACCTGGTTTCCACTGGCGGCACCCTGGCGGCGAACCAGCTCAAGGAGGTGGCGGTGATCCTTGAAAGCGAGGCGGTCTTCGCGGCACCGGCCAAGCCTTTCAATGACGAACGCCAGACCCTCGCTGAGCTGCTGCTGCGCCGCCTCGATGGCGTGCTCTCGGTGAAGGCGGCGAAGCTGTTGATGCTGCAAGCCGAACGGGCGGCCCTGGTCGAGTTGCTGAAACTGCTGCCGGATGTCGATGCACCGCTGGTCACCCCGCTCGAAGGTGGCGGCGACCGTGTCGCCGTGCAGGCGCTCTGCCGCACCGCACTCACCTGGCAGCGCCTGGAAGACATGAAGAAGGCCGGTGCCAGCGCCCTGATGGTGCTACCGGTCGAGCAGATGCTGGCCTGAGCCCGACCCCAGACTCACGATCATGACGAACTGCCAGGCATGAAAATCCTCGACTGGGCCACACTGAGCAGCACCGAGCGCGAGGCCGCGCTGGCGCGACCACCCTCGACCGCCAGCGCGGAACGCATCGCCACCGTGCAAGGCATCCTGGCCGAGGTGAAAACCGGCGGCGACGCCGCTCTGCGCGCCTTGACGCGCGGTTTCGATGGTGTCGACCTCGACGCACTGGCCGTCGATGCCGCTGAATTCACCGCCGCCGAAGCCGGCCTCGATCCCGCACTGAGAGCGGCGATGATCGAGGCCCGCGAGCGCTTGATCGCCTGGCATCGCGCCGGTGCGCCGACCGAGTTCGAGATCGACACCGCACCCGGTGTGCGCTGCGGTCGGGTGCTGCGCGCCATCGACCGCGTCGGTCTGTACGTGCCGGCCGGTTCGGCGCCCTTGCCCTCGACCGCCCTGATGCTGGGCGTGCCGGCCCAGATCGCCGGTTGCCGCGAGGTGGTGCTGTGCACACCACCGCGGAGCGACGGCAGCGCCGACCCGGCGGTGCTGGTGGCGGCGCGGCTGTGCGGCATCGAACGGGTGTTCAAGCTGGGCGGTGCGCAGGCGATCGCGGCGATGGCCTTCGGCACCGAATCGGTGCCGCGCTGCGACAAGCTGTTCGGCCCCGGCAATGCCTGGGTGATGCTGGCGAAATCGCAGGTCACGGCACGCCCGGACGGCCCTGCCATCGACATGCCGGCCGGCCCCTCGGAGGTGCTGGTGATCGCCGATGCCGGGGCGAATCCGGCCTTCATCGCCGCCGACCTGCTGGCGCAGGCCGAGCACGGCCCGGATTCGCAGGTGCTGCTGCTGAGCGACGATGCCGGCCTTGTCGTGGCCGTTGAGGCCGAAGTCCGGGCCCAACTGGCGCGCCTGCCGCGCGAGGCGATCGCCAGCCGGGCCTTGGACTTCGCCCGCCTGATCGTGCTGCCAGCGCTCGATGAAGCCTTCGCACTCAGTAACGCCTACGCCCCCGAGCATCTGATCGTGCAACTGCGCGAGCCGCGGACGTGGCTGCCGATGATCACTTGTGCGGGCTCGATTTTTCTGGGCGATTACGCCCCAGAGACACTGGGTGATTACTGCTCGGGCACCAACCATGTGCTGCCGACCGGTGGCGCGGCGCGGGCCTGGAGTGGCGTGTCGGTGGCGAGCTTCCAACGCAGCATCAGCGTGCAGCAGGTCAGCCGCGAGGGCCTGCGCGCCATCGGCCCCTGCGCCCTCACGCTGGCCCGTGCCGAATCGCTCGAAGCCCATGCACAGGCCGTGGTGCAGCGGCTGGAGGCGGACGCATGAACGTGCTCGATCTCGTCCGCCCCGACCTGTGCGATTTCGGCGGTTACGGCTCGGCGCGCAAGAGCGGCCTCAAGGGCCGCATCTGGCTCAACGCCAACGAGAGCCCTTGGGCCTCGCCGGCCGATCCTGGGCAGGGCCTCAACCGCTACCCCGAACCCCAGCCGGCTGCCTTGCGCACGCGCCTGGCCGAGCTCTACGGCGTGCCCGAGGACACGCTGTTGATGACCCGCGGCAGCGACGAGGGTATCGACCTGCTCACCCGCGCCCTGTGCCGTGCCGAGCGCGAGGCCGTGCTGGTGACACCGCCGGTGTTCGGCATGTATGCCGTTTCCGCTCGCGTGCAGGCTGCGCGCGTCGTCGAGGTGCCCCTGGTCGATGAAGGCGATCGCTTCCGCTTCGATGTCGACGCTGTGCTGCGTACGCTGGCGCTTTCGCTTGCGCACGTACCGGTGAAACTGCTGTACGTCTGCTCGCCGTCGAACCCGACCGGGGATGCGCTGCCGCTGGCCGAGATCGAGCGCCTGCTGCAGGGGGTGGCCGACCGCGCTCTCGTCGTCGTTGATGAGGCCTACGCCGAGTACAGCACACAGCCGAGCGCGCTCAGGCTGCGGCCACGGTTCGCGAATCTGGTGGTGCTGCGCACCCTGTCGAAAGCCTTCGCGCTGGCCGGAGCCCGGCTTGGCACCACGATCGCCGATCCGGCCCTGATCCGCGTGCTGACCGCCATCGCGCCGCCCTATCCCTTGGCCGCCCCGGCCGTGGCCCTGGCGCTGGAGGCGGTCTCGGCATCGGCCGCCGACGAGGCCCGTCGCCGCGCCGGCCGCATCGTCGCCGAACGCGGGCGGGTGGCCTCGGTGCTGGCGCGCCAGCCCGGCGTACGGGCGGTCTACGCCTCGGAGGCCAATTACCTGCTGCTGCGTTTCGACGATGCCGAAGCGGCCTTCCAATCACTGCTGGCGGCGGGCGTGGTGGTG
This sequence comes from Silanimonas sp., assembly GCA_018334015.1. Classification (GTDB taxonomy): domain Bacteria; phylum Pseudomonadota; class Gammaproteobacteria; order Xanthomonadales; family Xanthomonadaceae; genus Silanimonas. Next base: position 30,143 of record JAGXTI010000024.1, on the reverse strand, counting down.
CGCGACCAGCGCACCCAGACCGGCTTGCACGATGCCTTGCGCATCAGCATCGGCAGCGTGGAGGAGAACGACGCGATGCTTGCCGCACTCGCCCCAACCCGACCCGGTTGCGCTGCTGCTGAGCGCTCTTTGCCCCTGTCCCGAGCCTGAGCCATGCCCCAGAAGATCCTTTTCATCGACCGTGACGGCGTGCTGATCGACGAGCCCGCCGACGAGCAGATCGATGCCTTCGAGAAGTTCCGTCTGACGCCGGGCTGCATCGCGGCCCTGCAGCAGCTCCGCGATGCCGGTTTCCAGTTCGTGATGGTCAGCAACCAGGACGGCCTCGGCACGCCCGGCTTTCCGCGCGAGGCTTTCGAAGGCCCGCAGCGTCTGCTGTTGCAGATCCTCGGATCGCAGGGCATCACCTTCCGCGAGGTGCTGATCGACGCGAGCTTCGCCCACGAGAACAAGCCGACCCGCAAGCCGGGCATTGGCATGGTGATGCACTACCTGCGCGACCGCGACATCGACTTGGCCGCCAGCGCCATGGTCGGCGACCGCGAGACCGACCTGCAGTTCGCCACCAACCTGGGTGTGCGTGGCTTCCGCCTGAAAGACGGCCACCACGATTGGGCTGGTATCGCCCATGCACTCACCGCTTCGCCGCGCATCGCCCGCATCGACCGGGTGACGAAAGAGACTCGGATCAGCGTGCGGGTCGAGCTAGACCGTGCCTGCGAACCGGCCATCGCCACCGGGCTGGGTTTTTTCGATCACATGCTGGAGCAGCTCGGCAAGCACGGCGGCTTCGGGCTGGCGGTGCGCTGTGCGGGCGATTTGCACATCGATGAGCACCACACCGTCGAGGATTGCGCTCTGGCGATCGGCCAGGCCCTGAAGCAGGCGCTCGGCGACAAGCGCGGCATCGGCCGCTACGGCTACGACGGTGGCGAAGGGCAGGGCCGCGACTCCGCGCAGGTCGATGCAGGCGCCTTCGGCGACGCCGCCCGTGCCGCCTTCGCGTTGCCGATGGATGAGACCCGCGCCGCTGCGGTGATCGATTTCTCCGGCCGGCCTTACTTCGTCTTCGAGGGCACGTTCCCACGCGCCGAAGTGGGCGGGCTTGCCACCGAACTGGTGCCGCACTTCTTTCGCTCGCTGTGCGAAACCGCCGGCCTGAACCTGCACCTGCAGGTGCGTGGCGAGAATACCCACCACATGGTCGAGGCCTGCTTCAAAGTCGTCGCGCGCGCGCTGCGACAAGCGATCCGTCGCGAGGGCACGGCCCTGCCCAGCACCAAGGGCCTGTTGTGACCGTCAGCGAAGCCAGCACAACGGCATGCGCGGCGACCGCAGCCGCGTCCTTGCCCAAACTCGATGCCTCGCGCATTCGTCTGGTACTGCTCGATTCCGGTGGCGCCAACCTCGGCTCGGTGCAGGCCGCTTTCGCCCGTCTGGGTGTGGAGGCGCCGGTCAGCAGCGATGCGCAGCGGATCCGTGCCGCTACGCATGTGCTGCTGCCCGGCGTGGGTGCGGCCGCACCGGCGATGGCAAGGCTGCGTGCCAACGGCCTCGATCGACTGATCCCGAGCCTGAGCCAGCCCTTGCTCGGCATCTGTGTGGGCATGCAACTGCTGTTCGAGCATTCGGTGGAGGGCGACGTCGCCTGCCTGGGCCTGTTGCCGGGCCGGGTTGAAGGCCTGCCCGAAACGCCGGGGGTACGGGTGCCACACATGGGCTGGAACCGCCTGCAAGCCGTTTCTCCGGAAGCCGCGATGCATCCGCTGCTGGCCGGTGTCGATGGCCGCCACGCCTATTTCGTGCACGGCTACGCCTACCGCGGCACCACCAACACGCTCGCCACCTGCACGCACGGCCAGCCCTTTGCCGCGATCGCCGCGCGCGGCCGGGTGATGGGCGCGCAATGCCACCCCGAACGCAGCGCGACCACCGGTGCTCGCCTGCTCGCCAATTTCCTTTCGCTCTAGAGGTCACCGTGGCGTTCACCCTTTACCCCGCCATCGACGTCCGCGAGGGCCGCGTTGTCCGCCTACGCCAAGGCGATTACGCCGCCGAGACCCGTTACGCCGAAGACCCGCTCGAACGGGCCCTGCGCTATGCCGAGGCGGGTGCGAGCTGGCTGCATCTTGTCGATCTTGATGCGGCCAAAGCCGGCGGCTACACGCTCACCACGCTGCTTGCCGCAATCCGCCGCGAAACCCCACTGAAGGTGCAGACCGGTGGCGGCGTGCGCGACTTGGCTGCGATCGATGCCCTTCTCGATGCCGGTGCCGATCGTGTCGTCATCGGCACCCAGGCGGTGCGCCAGCCGCAACGTGTGATCGGCTGGCTGGAACGTTTCGGCAGCGAGCGGCTCACCATCGCTCTCGATGCCCGTGCCGATGCCGATGGCGTGTTCCGCCTGCCGGTGCAGGGCTGGACCGAAAGCTCTGGACTCGCCCTGTTCGATCTGCTCAGACCTTATGCCGATGCCGGACTGCGCCATCTGCTCTGCACCGACATCGCCCGCGACGGCATGCTGGCCGGTCTGAACCTCGAGCTCTACCGCTCGCTGGCCAGCGCATTTCCCGGTGTGGCGGTGCAGGCCTCGGGCGGTGTGGCGAGCCTCGATGAGCTGCAGGCCGCCCATGCGGTCGGGGCGGACGGCGTGATCCTCGGCAAGGCCCTGCTCGAAGGCCGTTTCAGCATGGCTGAAGCGCTGGCCGCGATTTCGCAGGTGCAGGCCTGATGCTCGCCCGCCGCCTCATTCCCTGCCTCGATGTGCGCGATGGCCAGGTGGTCAAAGGCCTGCGTTTCCGCGATCACGTGGTGGTCGGCGGCATCGAGTCGCTCGCCCTCCGTTACCGCGACGAAGGAGCCGACGAGCTGGTGTTCTATGACATCACCGCCAGCCCGGAAGGCCGTCGTGTCGAACGCGACTGGGTGGAGCGGGTGGCGCGCCTCATCGACATCCCGTTCTGCGTGGCCGGCGGCATCCGCTCGGTCGAAGACGCCCGCGTCGTGCTCAATGCCGGCGCCGACAAGATCTCGATCAATTCCCCGGCCCTGGAGCGTCCTGCGCTGATCGATGAGCTCGCCGCCGCCTTCGGCGTGCAGTGCGTCGTTGTCGGCATCGATTCGCTCCGGGATGAGGACGGCGAATGGCGCGTACGCCAGTACACCGGTGATCCCTCGAAGACGAAGGCGCTGGGCCGCCGCACGCTGGACTGGGTGACCGAGGCGCAGCAACGCGGGGCCGGCGAGATCGTGCTCAACTGCATGGGCAGCGATGGTGCCCGAGCCGGTTTCGATCTCGAACAACTGGCCGCCGTGCGGGGCCGGTGCCGGGTTCCGCTGGTGGCCTCGGGCGGTGCCGGTGCCATCGAGCATTTCATCGAAGTGTTCCACCGGGCCGACGTCGATGCCGCTCTCGCCGCCTCGGTCTTCCACGCCGGGACCGTGTCGATTCCCGAACTGAAAACCCGGCTGCAGCAGGCCGGCATCGAGGTGCGCCATGACTGAACCCTCCTGCTCGCCGGCTGGGCCGATCGGCCATGACTTCGATCTGGATACCCTCGATTTCAACAAGCTAGGCGGCTTGCTGCCGGCCATCGTCCAGGACGCCCGCTGCCAGCGCGTGCTGATGCTGGGTTACATGGATCGCGCCGCCCTCGAAGCCACCCTGGCCAGCGGCAAAGTCACCTTCTTCAGCCGCAGCAAGAACCGGCTGTGGATGAAGGGCGAGAGCTCGGGCGATGTGCTGGAACTGGTCGGCATCGACAGCGACTGCGATGCCGACGCCCTGCTGGTGCAGGCGATTCCGCACGGCCCCACCTGCCATTTGAAGCGCGCCAGCTGTTTCGCCACGGCCCCCGGCGGCGTGCTCGCCGAACTCGATGCGACCCTCGCCCAGCGCCAGCGCGAACGGCCGCCGGGCAGCTACAGCAGCTCGCTCTTCGAAGCCGGCCTGCGCCGCATCGCCCAGAAGGTGGGCGAGGAAGGCGTCGAGACCGCCCTGGCCCTGGTGGCGCAAGACGATGCGGCCGTGCTCGACGAAACCGCCGATCTCGTTTTCCACGCCCTGGTCGGGCTGCGCGCCCGCGGCTTGGGCCTTGCCGAGCTTGAACGGGTGCTGGCGGCACGCCATCGCAGCCGCCCCAGCGGCTGAAAGCAGCGCGAGAGCATCGGGCCCGCAACCTGACCGCGCCGATCCCGCGCTCAGGGCTGGATGTCGTTGAAATGCTCGACGCGAGGATGACCGTGGGCCGCTTCGCTGCGTGGCTCCGGGTAGTCGCTGCGGCGATCCACCAGCACGGTGCGCAGACCGGCCTCGCGGGCGGCATCGAGTTCTTCGACCACATCCGACAGGAACAGCAGGTGCGAAGGCGCCACGCCGATGTCGGCGGCGATGTGGCGGTAGCTCGTGGCTTCGCGCTTGCCGCCGATGCCGGTGTCGAAATGGCCGGAGAACAAACCACTCAGATCACCGGCATCGGAGTGCGCGAAGAACAAGACCTGCGCCTGCACCGAGCCCGAGGAATAGACGTAGAGCGGATGGCCGGCGGCCTTCCAGCGGCGTAGGGCCTCGACCGCATCGGGGTAGACATGGGCGCGGTAGTCGCCCAAGGCATAGCCCTCTTTCCAGAGCAGGCCCTGGATGGCCTTGAGCGCGGTGTGCTTGCGGTCCTCGTCGATCCAAGCCAGCAGCTGTTGCACCGCCGCCTCGTCGCTCGGGCCGGCAAGGGATTGGCCCAATTCCAGTGCCACGGCATCCAGCCAGCGGCGGATCTCCGGCTCGTGCCGGCGCGCCTCGACAAAGCCCGGCAGTGCGGCGCGGGCGTAGGGGAACAGCACGTCCTTGACGAAGGCGATGCTGCTGGTGGTGCCTTCGATGTCGGTGAGAATGACGGTCATGCCGCGAGGGCCTGGCCGCGCTCGTAGCGCGGGAAGCGCTGGGCGATGTCGCTGCCGGTGAAGTTCGCCACCCAGCCCGCCGGATTGATGAACAGGCGGATGGCGATGAAGAAGGGCTCCGGCCCCATGTCGAACCAGTGCGTGGTGCCGGCAGGCACGCCGATCAGGTCGCCGCCCTCGCAAAGCACCTCGTAAACCCGGTTGCCGAGATGCAGGGTGAACAAGCCGGAGCCGGCGACGAAAAAGCGCACCTCATCCTCGGCATGGGTGTGCTCATTCAGGAACTTCTGGCGCAGTTCGTCCTTCTGCGGGTGGTCGGGCTTCAGGCTGATCACATCGACCGCCTGGTAACCGCCCTCGGCCATCAGCCGGTCGATGTCGCCACGGTAGGCGGCGATCACCTCGTCCGGGCTGGCGCCCGGCGAGAGCGTGGTCCGGGCCTGCCATTGCTCGAAGCGCACGCCGACCTCGGCCAGGGCCTCGGCGATCTCGGCGTGCTGGTGGTGCTCAACGAGCACGCGGCTCGGGTCGTTGTCGTCGAAGATGCGGATGCGGCTCATGGGCTCAGTCTCCTCAGGTCGAGTTCACAGCCAAGCAGAAATTCGAAGGCGTCAAGATGGCGTCGAGCCTCGGCCATGTCGCGGCCCCAGGCGTAGAGCCCGTGGCCTTCGATCAAGTAGCCCCAGAGCGGGCCGCGCCCGATCTCGGCCTCCACCATCGCGGCCAAGGTCGGCATGTCCTGCGAGTTCGGCAAGACCGGCAGGCGCACCGCCGCCTCGTGGCTGTCGTTGCCGCGGAAGGCTTTCTGCAGCTCGTAGCCGGCGAACACCACCTCACCCCGGGCGGCGAACAGCCGCGAAGCCACGGTCTGCGTGCGCGAATGGGTGTGCAGAATGCAACCGACATCGCCGAAGCGTCGGTAGAGCTGGGTGTGCAGCAGGGTTTCGGCCGAAGGGCGCTTGTCGGTGGCCACCGGCCGGCCATCGAAATCGACCACCATGATGTCGTCCTGCACCAGGCGGCCCTTGTCGCGACCGGACACGGTGATGGCGCAATGGCCGGCATCGAGCCGCTGCGAGAAATTGCTGCTGGTCGCCGGCGTGAGGCCAAGCTGGGCCAGCTCACGGCAGTGGGTGATGAGGGTGCCGGCGGCTTCGGCGAGTCGGTGCGGGTCGTAGGGCAGGGTGTTCATGCCGGCAAGTGTAGGCAAGCGCGGGCGAAGGAGCCATGGCGGAGATGCGACGCATTCCCGATCGCCTTGCGTTCCATCAAGCCGCCTGCACAAGCCCGCTTGCACACTGTGCTCCGCCAACCCGAAGGGAGAGCCCCGTGGACACCACCACCCACCGCCGTCGTTTCCTGCAGATCGCCGCCATCGCCGCGGCTGCCCCGCTCGCCATGCGTTTCGCCTCAACACCGGCCTACGCCAGCAGCCTGCCGCGCATTCCGGTCGACCACCCCAAGGCCCGCGCTTTGGCCTACGTCAAGGTCGCCAGCGAAGCCGCCAGCCATCCGGCCTTCAGGGCCGGCAGCAACTGCGCCAACTGTCGCCTGTTCGTCCCGGCCACCGAAGGCTGCGTGCCCTTGCCGGGCTTCAGCGTCGAACCCAAGGGCTGGTGCGCGGTCTGGGTCGCCAAGTGAGCCTAAGTCTCAGCGACTGAGACGCCGCCCTGCCAGAATGCTGGACACGCCGCCACTTGCGGCGTGACCGGAGGAGGCGGGTTTTGATGATCGATTCCTTGATGCTGCTGCTGGCAGTGCTGCTGCTTGCGGTTCTGTTCATTCTGAGTGTTGCTCTGCTCCGGCGCGACGCCGCCCGTCGCACCGCCGAAGCCCTCGCGGCCCAGGCCGCCGCCGAGTCCCGCCAGCAGTTGCAGGCCAGCCTCGAGGCCCTCGATACCCGCCTGAAAAGCCTTTTCGAGGCCGGCGAACGCAGCGAGCGCAGCCTGCGCGAGGAGCAGCGCAGCAGCCGCAGTGAGTTGGCCGAATCACTGGGCCGCCGCTTCGACGGCTTCGAGCAGCGTCTGGGCCAGGCCCTGGAGCGTCTCGACCGCGCCATGCTGGCCCTGCGCGAACAACAGGCCGCCGAGGCCGCCCGCAGTCGCGAGGCGCTGGAGGAGCGCATGGCGGCGATCCAGCACAGCAACGAAACGCGGCTCGAGCAGATGCGCGCCACCGTCGACGAGAAACTCCAGGCCACCCTGGAAACCCGCCTCGGCGAGAGCTTCAAGCTGGTGTCCGAGCGGCTCGAGCAGGTGCACGCCGGCTTGGGCGAAATGCGCACGCTCGCCACCGGCGTCGGTGACCTCAAGCGCGTGCTCGGCAACGTCAAGACCCGCGGCGTGTTCGGCGAAGTACAGCTTGGTGCCATCCTCGGCGAATTGCTCACGGTCGAGCAGTACGCCGCCAACGTGGCGACGCGGCCCGGCTCAGCCGAACGTGTCGAGTTCGCGGTGAAGCTGCCCGGCCCTGACGATGTTCCGGTGTGGCTGCCGATCGATGCCAAGTTTCCGCGTGAGGATTACGAGCGCTTGCTCGATGCCCAGGACCGGGCCGATGCCGAAGCCGCTGCCGCCGCCGGACTGGCGCTGGAGCAGCGCATCCGGCAGGAGGCGAAGAAGATCACCGAGAAGTACGTCGCGCCACCGCACAGCACCGATTTCGCCGTGCTGTTTCTGCCGACGGAAGGCCTCTACGCCGAAGTGCTTCGGCGACCGGGCTTGTTCGAGGCCATACAACGCGAGCACCGCGTGGTGATCGCCGGCCCGACCACGCTCAGCGCACTGCTGAACTCGCTGCGGATGGGCTTTCGCACCTTCGCCATCGAGAAGCGCAGCTCTGAGGTCTGGCAGGTGCTGGGCGCGGTGCGTACCGAGTTCGGCAAGTTCGGCGAAGTGCTGGCCAAGACCAAGAAGAAGCTCGATGAGGCTTCGAATGTGATCGACAGCGCCGGCGTCCGCTCGCGCGCGATCGAACGCAAGTTGCGCGACGTCGAGGCCTTGGACGCCGACACCACGCGGCGCCTGCTGGGCGAGCCCGGCGCCGACACGCCAAGCGACGAAGACCCTCTCGAAGGCATCGAAGCCCCGCGGGACTGAATGCCCCGCCGGAGCCGACTCAGGGGCCAGGTGCGAGCAGCAGCGGAGCACCCGGCCCCAGCGGCAGGCCGGTGAAATACCAGCCGACCAGCAGGGCGGTCCAGAACAGGCCGAGCACCAGCGAATACGGCAGCATCAGGGCGATCAGGGTGCCGACCCCGGCCCGCGGGCGGTATTTCTGCAGCACCGCCAACACGATCAGCAGGTAGGAGTTGAGTGGCGTGATGATGTTCACCACCGAATCGCCGATCCGGTAGGCGGCGGTGGTCAACTCCGGACTCATGCCGACGATCATGAACATCGGGATGAAAATCGGTGCCATCACCCCGAACTTGCTCAGCATGCCGGGCATGACGAAATCGCCGAACACCACCACCAGCACGAAGGCCACGATCAGCAGCGGTATCGGCAGGTCGGCACCGAACAGCAGGCTGCCACCGCTGTAGGCCAGCATGCGGTCCAGCCCGCTGTAGGCCATGAAGGCGATGAATTGGGCGAGGAAGAACAGGATCACCAGCACCGGCACCACATCGCGCACGCCCTGCATCAGGGCTTCGGAGAGATCGATCTGGCTCCGCAACTGCCGCGTGATCACGCCGTACACCAGGCCGGGCACGAGGAAGATGATCAGGATGAAGGGCACGATCGCCTGCGACCAGCGCGGGCCCGGCGATTCGGTCAAGCGTGGCGCGCCCTGGGCGACGACGGTCAGGGGATCATCGGCCAGCACGACGGCATCGGCCGCCACCGGCCCACCGGCAGGCAGCACCTGTACGGCCTGCTGCGCCAGCACCCGGTCGTTGGCCAAGCGGGGCTGACCATCACCGTGCAAAGGCGCGCCGGGGAGCAGCACCATCGCCAGGAACACGGCGAGGATCGCCGCCGCCGTGAGCAGGGCGGCGAACAGGCCTTGGCGTTCGCGTGGCGAGAGCGCCATTTTGCGCAGGGTGTCGGGGTCATCGCCCTGGCGCTCCGCCGCGTGCAGACGGTTGAGCCGGGGTTCGATGATGCGATCGGTGACCCACCAGCCGCCCAGCATCACCACCACCGACGAGGCCATGGTGAACCAGTAGTTGTGCAGGATGGTCACGGTGTAGCCGGGATCGATCACCCTCGCCGCATCCTGGGCGAAACCGGTCAGCACGGCGTCGGTGCCGGTCGGGAAGAAACCGGCACCGAAGCCGCCGGCCACCCCGGCGAAAGCTGCCGCGAGTCCGGCCACCGGGTGCCGCCCGACCGCGAGGTAAAGCGCGGCGGCCAGCGGCGGCAGGATGATGTAACTGGCGCCGGCGGTGATCGCCGAATTGGCGCCGATGAACACCACCGCCGGGGTCAGCAGGTGCATCGGGGTCATGGGGGCCAGCCAGCGCATCAGAGCGGCGAACAGGCCCAGGCGTTCGGCCGCGCCGATTCCGATCATCGCGACGAAGATCAACGGCAGGGCCGGTTGCTCCGCGAAGTTGCGCAGCATCGAGGACAGCATCCAATAGATGCCCTCGACGGTCAGCAGTGAGCGTGGCTCAAGCGGTGCACCCTGCGGCACCAGCACCAGTTCGGGCGGCAGGCCGGGCGCAGCCGGATCAAGTTGCAGCACCGGCTCCACCGGCTGCACCTGCCAGCCCAGGGCCGCGCCCAGAGCCGACAGCACGATGACCGCCAGGGCGAGCAGGGCGAACAGCAGCGTAGGCTCGGGCAGGCGGTTGCCCGCCCATTCGATCCAGTCGAGGGGTCCGCGGCGGGGATGCCCGGGCTGTCGGGGGATAGGCATCGTCGCGAGACCTCAGGGTGTGCCGCTCTGGCGCGCCTGATCGGCGGCCAAGCGCAGGATCTTGAAGCCCAGGTAGCCCAGCACCAGCGCCAGGATCGGGTTGATCAGGTTGAACAGGGCGTAGGGCAGGTAGTCCAGCGTGGCCACACCGAGGGTGGCGGCCATGTAGGCGCCGCAGGTGTTCCAGGGCACCAGTGGCGAGGTCAGGGTGCCGGCGTCCTCCAGCGCCCGCGACAGATTGACCGGCGCCAATCCGCGCTTCTGGTATTCGCTGCGGTAGAGCCGACCGGGCAGCACGATCGCGATGTACTGGTCGGCGGTGACGATGTTGGTGCCGAAGGCGGTGACCAGGGTGGCGGCAATCAAGGAACCGGTGCTTTTCGCGGCCGCCAGCACGCTGCGGATCAGCCGTTCCAGCAGCCCGGCTTTCTCCATGACCGCACCGAAGGCCATGGCGCAGAGGATCAGCCAGATCGTGTTGAGCATGCTCGACATGCCGCCCCGGCTCAGCAGCGAATCGACCGCGGCCACACCGGATTCCAGTTTGAAGCCGCCAAACAGTGCCATCCACGCACCCTTGAGCAAGGCGGTGGCGCCGGAAACACCCTCACCCGCCAGGGTCTGCACGGCCTGCGGCTGGAAGATCACCGCGAACAGCGCACCCAGCAGGGCGCCGGCGAGGATGGTGGGCAGGGCCGGAACCTTGCGGGCGGCCATCACCAGCACCACCAGCAGGGGGATGAGCAGGTGCGGGCCCAGGGTGAAGTGCTCGCGCATCTTGGCCGAGAGATCGCCGACCACCGGCACGGCATCGTCGGCCGCACCGCCGATCAGGGCGAAACCGATCACCGCCAGCAAGAAACTGGGCAGCGTGGTCCAGGTCATGTGGCGGATGTGGGCGAACAACTCGCTGCCGGCCGCCGCCGGCGCAAGGTTGGTGGTGTCGGAAAGGGGCGACATCTTGTCGCCGAAATAGGCGCCCGAGATCACCGCGCCGGCGGTGATGGCGGGGTCCATGCCGAGGCCACCGGCCACGCCCATCAGTGCCACACCGATGGTGCCGGCGGTGGTCCAGGAGCTGCCGATGGTCATGGCAATCGCCGCGCAGAGCAGGGCGGTGGCCGGATAGAACCAGCTCGGATCGAGCACCAGCAGCCCGTAGTGGATCAGGGTCGGAACGATGCCGGCCAGGATCCAGGACCCGATCAGCGCGCCCACCGCCAGCAGGATGAAGATGGCACCGATGGCGACGCCCACCCCCTGCACGATGCCGCCCTGCAACTCGTCCCAACTCAGGCCATTGCGCCAGCCGATCAGGCCGGCGATGGCGGCGGCAAGCACCAAGGCGACCTGGTTGGCGCCAAAAGCGGCATCGGCTCCGAACAGCGCCACACCGGCAGCGAGCAGCAGCACCAGCACGAGGATCGGCACAACGGCCTGCAGCAGCGTCGGTTCGCGGGCCGTGGCCGGCAGGGAGGGGAGTTCAGACATCGGCGTCGCCGCAGGGGAGGGTGGAGGCCCGAGTGTAAACGCCCACCGGCAAGCGGCGGCGCCGGGCCTGTCAGGGGGCGGCAGCTCGCCGTCCCCGGGCGTGCATCAGGCTCTGCCCGAGAACTCGCCGGTCGCGGTGTTGATCAGCACCTTCTCGCCGTTGCTGATGTACTCCGGCACCATGATCTCGATGCCGGTGCTCAAGCGCGCCGGCTTCGGGCGCTTGGTGGCGGTGCCGCCCTTCATCTCGGGCGGTGTGTCGACCACTTCGAGCATGACCGTGGCCGGCAGCTGCAGGGCGACCGGCGCGTCGTCGATGGTCTGGATGTAGCAGCCGGCCAGGCCGTCGGTGATGTAGCCCGCGGCCTCGCCGATGGCGTCCGGGTCGAGCGTGTACGGGGTGAAGTCCTCGTCGTCGAGGAAGACGAAGGCCTCGCCGTCCTTGTACGAGAAGCTGGCCGCGCGGCGCACCAGATCGACGTCCTTCAATTCATCGTCGGCGCGCAAGCTGAGGTCGAGCTTGGCTCCGCCCGGCACCGAGTACATCGTGAATCGGAAGGTGACGTTGCCGCCGCGGGCCTGCGGCGCGCTGCGCTCGATGTCGCGAATCTGCCAGACGCCGCCATTGTGCTCGACGACATTGCCTTTCTTGATCTCGAAAGCCTTCATTCAACGCCTCACTTCGGCTGCATGCGGATGGCGCCATCGATGCGGATGGTTTCGCCGTTGAGGTAGCGGGTGCGCAGGATGAAGCCCACGGTCTCGGCGAACTCCTCCGGCTGGCCGAGCCGCGAGGGGTAGGGCACTTGGGCGCAGAGGCTCTGGTACACGGTCTCGGGCATGCCGTCGACCATCGGCGTATGGAACACACCCGGCGCAATGGTCATCACCCGCACGCCGATGCGGGCGAACTCGCGGGCCATCGGCAGGGTCATGCCGACCACGCCGCCCTTGCTCGCGGCATACGCGGCCTGGCCGATCTGGCCCTCGTAGGCGGCGACGGATGCGGTGTTGACGATGACGCCGCGCTCGCCGTCTTCGCCCGGCTCGTTCGTCTGCATCAGCGCCGCCGCCGCCTTGGCCACGTTGAAGCTGCCAACGAGGTTCACCATCACCGTGCTGGCGAAGGTCGAGAGCGGCATCGCGCCCTCCTTGCCCAGAACACGACCTGCACCGAGGACGCCGGCGCAATTGATGGCGGCATTGAGGCTGCCCATGGCGCCTTTCGCCGCCTGCACGTTGGCGGCGACGCTGGCCTCGTCGCTGACGTCGGTGCGGAAGAAAAACGCATTGTCGGCACCGAGCTGGGTCACGGCGGCTGCGCCACGTTCGGCGTTGAGGTCGAACAGGGCGACCTTGCCGCCGTTCGCGACGAGGAACTGGGCCACGGCAAAGCCGAGGCCGGAGGCGCCGCCGGTGACGACGGCGCGGACGGATGCGAGGTGCATGGGAGGCTCCGGGAAAGGCACGCGATTTTACCCGAGCCCCTGCCTAACGAGCGGGCTTACCGGCACACTGCCGAGCGGAACACAGGGCCCGGAGGGGGCATGGGCTGGCGCAGGGGGTGCGTGTGTCCAGTTTCGACGAGGAGCCCACCACCGCACCGCCAACCGATGCGCTCGATGCGCAGCGGCAGAGCCTCGACCGCTGCGAACGCCGCTTCAGCGCCTTATCCAGGGCCTTTCGAAGCGTGCTGCAAAACGTGCGGGGCCAGCCCGAAGAGGCTCGCGCCATCGCCGAGACCGAGGTGAGCGGCATGGTCCGGGCCGTGCAGCAGGAGCAGGATGTCGCCATCCGTCTGCTCTCCGAAAAAGCCGGGCAGGAGACTGCACTGCACGCCATCAACGTCTCGGTGCTCTCGGTGCTGCTGGGCCGGGCCATGGGCTTTGAAGACGCGATGATCGAGGCCGTCGGCGTGGGCGCACTGCTGCACGATGTCGGCAAAATCGAGCTGCCGGACGTCATGCGCGGCAAGGCCGACTCACCCAGCCCGACGGAACGCCGGATGTTCCAGAGCCATGTCGAGCACAGCCGCACACTGGCCGAGCGCATGGGCCTCGGCGAGGCCGCGGCCGCCGTCGTCGCCCAGCACCACGAGGCCAGCGACGGCAGCGGCTACCCGCAAGGCCTGAAAGGCGAGGCCATCCATCCGGCGGCGCGGATCGTTGCGCTGGTGAATCACTACGACAACCTGTGCAACCCGCCGAACCCGATCCATGCACTGACGCCGCATGACGCCATCGCAGCGGTCTACCGGAAGACCAAGGAGAAGTTCGATGCCGCCGCGCTCAACGCCTTCATCCGGATGATGGGCATCTATCCACCCGGCTCGGTGCTGCACCTTTCGGACGGCCGTTTCGCGCTGTCGGTCGCGGTCGATCCCACCAATGCGCTGAAACCCAGGGTGCTGATCCACGAGCCGAACCTGCGCCCCGATGATGCCCTCATCGTTCCACTGGCTGAGCATTCCGAGTTGTCGATCCAGCGCGCCATCAAACCGCAGGCGCTGCCGCGTGCGGCCTTCGACTACCTGCAACCGCGCAAGCGCAGCAGTTTCTTCATCGAGTCGCGGGCGCGGCGCACGAGCTGAGCCGGCATCGCGCGGCCGCTGGGCGATCGCTCACAGTGCGCGCAGGTAGAAGCGGTTGCAGCCGAAGTGGCCGGTCGCGCCCATCGCCTCGGGGATGCACTCGAACCCGGCGCGCTCGTACAGGGCCTGCGCTGCGTCCATCCCGGTGAGCGTCTCGAGGTAGCACCGGCGGTAGCCGAGCCGCCGTGCGGAGTGCAGGCAGCGCCCGATCAGCGCGGTGCCTGCGCCGAGGCCGCGCAACCCGGGCCGGAAATACATTTTGCGCAACTCGCAGACGCCGTCGACGCCATCGAGTGGCGCGATGCCGCCGCCGCCCAGCACCGTGCCGGACACTTCGATGGCGAAGTACGCCGTGCCCGGCCGCGCGTAGGCCGAATGCATCGCCGCGACTTCCGCGTCGTGGATGGCGAAGCCCGGCCCGTCGGCGCCGAACTCCGGCATCACGCTGCGGATGATGTCGGCGATGGCGGCATCATCGGTCGAACGCATCGGGCGCATCACGAAGCGCGGGGCATCCTCCACTTGGGTGAGGTCGGACTTGCGAACCCAGCCGGCGTCGCCAGTGACTGAATAACCCCAGCGCCAGCCGCCCTGGTCGTCGCCGACCAGCAGGCGTTCGCCGGGCACCAGCGCCAACTCGTGGGCGTCGTAGTCGGTGATGGCGACCGCCCGCGCGGGCAGGGCGTCGAGCGAGGCCTCGTCGGCGAGCTCGAAGGCCGAGCGCAGCACCCAGCCTTCGCTGCCCTGTGGCGTCACGCACCAGTGGAAGTCCGGCCACTCGTCATCGTTGCGTATCACCGTCAGTGGCGTACCCACGTCGAATGCGATGGGGTGTTCGCGGGTCGGGCGACGGCCGGCGTAGGCCACGGCCGCGCGCAGGAGTTCATGGTTTTGCACGGTTCACCTTGCTCATGGAGTCGCGGCCGAGCCGAGCCGACAGCCAGCGCCCGGTTTCGATGATCGCGTCGAGATCGACACCGTGGGAAAAACCCATGCCATCGAGCAGGTAAACGATGTCTTCGGTGGCGACATTGCCCGAAGCGCCCTTCGCGTAGGGGCAGCCACCGGTGCCGGACACGGCGGCGTCCACGACACGCACGCCGGCCTCGAGGCAGGCGGCGACGTTGGCCACCGCCTGACCGTAGGTGTCATGGAAATGCACCGCCAGTGCCGCCATCGGCAGCTCGCCGGCCACGGCTTCGAGCATGGCGCGGGCCTTGCGCGGCGTGCCGACGCCGATGGTGTCGCCGAGCGAAATCTCGTAGCAGCCCATCGCCTGCAGGGCCTTGGCCACGCGCACCACCTCACGCACCGGCACCTCGCCCTGGTAGGGGCAGCCGAGCACGGTGGAGACGTAGCCGCGCACGGCCACGCCGTCGCGCTTGGCCGCGTCGAGCACCGGCGCGAAGCGCTCCAGCGATTCAGCGATGCTGGCGTTGATGTTGGCCTTGCTGAAGGCCTCGGAGGCTGCGCCGAACACGGCGATCTCGGTCACACCCACCGCCCGCGCCCGCTCGTAGCCCTGCAGGTTCGGCACCAGCACGGGGTAACGCACACCCTCGCGCTTGGCGATGCCGGTATAGACCTCGGCGGCATCGGCCATCTGCGGCACCCACTTCGGGCTGACGAAGGCGGTCGCCTCGACGGTGCCCAAGCCCGTGGCCGCGAGCCTCTCGATCAGCGCGATCTTGTCGGCCGTGGCGATCATCGCCTTTTCGTTCTGCAGGCCATCGCGCGGGCCAACCTCGACGATGCGGACGGCATCAGCCCTCGCGGCATGGGCGTGAGCGTCGGCAGTCATTCCAGCACCACCAATACGGCATCGGCCTCGACGAAATCACCGGCGCTGACGCGGACCGCCTTGACGATGCCGGTGCGAGGGGCTTTCAGACCCAGCTCCATTTTCATCGCCTCCATCACCGCGCATTCCTGGCCTTCGGTCACGGTGTCGCCCGGCTGCACTTTGACCAGCACCACACGGCCGGGCATCGGTGCCTTCAGCGTGCCGTCGCCGCCCGCACCGGCATTTCCGGCGAAGGCGTAGGCGCCAAGGCGTTCGATCAGCCAGCGCTGGCTGCCGTCGTGCAGCAGCACCGTTTCGGCATCAACATGGACACGAGCCGCAAGGGCCACGCCATCCACGCGTGCGGACGCACGGCCCTGAGCGTCGATGCGCAGGCTCTCGACACGCAAAGGCCCCACGGCTTGCGACTCCCCTCGCGCAGCGCCGTGCTTCAACTCGTCGAGGCGAAGCATCAGCTCGTAATCGCCGTCATGCCCGCGTGCGCTCAGCACATGGCGCGTGCCGGCGCTGTCGAACACCAGACGACGCGCGCCACCGTGGCCCAGCCGCCAGCCATCGGTGATCGCCCAGGGCGAGCTCGGGTCGGTTCCGCTGGCGGCGCAGGCCCGGGTGGCCTGCTCCTCGTGCAGCAGCACCGCCGCCGCCGCAAGGGCGAGCAGCGAGGCCGGCGGCGGCGTCGCGGGCGTGAGCACCTCGTCCAGCGCGCGGTCGAGGTAGCCGGTGTCGATCGTGCCTTCGATCACGCTCGGGTGGCGCACCAGCGCTTCGAGAAAGGTCACGTTTGACTTCGGGCCGCGGATGTCGCAGTCCATCAGGGCTTCACGCAGGCGGGCCAGGGCGCGCGGGCGGGTCTCGTCCCAGACGATCAGCTTGGCGATCATCGGGTCGTAGAAAATGGTGACCGTGTCGCCTTCGACCACGCCGCCGTCGAGCCGCACATGCGCCGAGGGCACCGGCAGGCGCAGGCGCTCAAGCTTGCCGGAACCCGGCAGGAAGCCCGCCGCAGGGTCTTCGGCATACAGCCGCAGCTCGATGGCATGGCCGTGCTGCTGCACATCGGCTTGCGCGAAGGGCAGGGCTTCGCCAGTGGCAACGCGCAGTTGCAGCTCGACGAGGTCCAGCCCGGTCACGAGCTCGGTCACCGGATGCTCGACCTGCAGCCGGGTGTTGATCTCCATGAAGTAGAAGCCACCGTCCTGCCCGACGATGAACTCGACGGTGCCGGCATTGACGTAGTCAATCGCCCGGGCAGCCTGCACGGCGGCGGCACCCATGGCCCCGCGCAGAGCGGGTGTCAGGAAGGGCGAAGGCGATTCCTCGACCACCTTCTGGTAGCGGCGCTGCGCCGAACACTCACGTTCGTTGAGGTGCAGGGTGTGGCCGTGCGCGTCGGCGAACACCTGGATCTCGATGTGGCGCGGCTTCTCGACGTAGCGCTCGAGCAGCACGCGGTCGCGGCCGAAGGCATTCTTCGCTTCGCGCTGGCAGCTCTCCAGTGCGGCGGCGAAATCGCCCGAGACTCGCACGATCCGCATGCCTTTGCCGCCGCCGCCGTGCGCGGCCTTGATCATCAGCGGGTAGCCAATGGCGTCGGCTTCGCGCTGCAAGCGCGCCGGGTCCTGATCCTCGCCGGTGTAGCCCGGCACCACCGGCACGCCGGCCGAATGCATCAGCTCCTTGGCACCGGCCTTGCTGCCCATCTTGCGCATCGAGCTGCCCGAGGGGCCGACGAAGGCGATGCCGGCGGCGGCCACCGCGTCGGCGAAGTCGGCGTTCTCGGAGAGGAAGCCGTAGCCCGGATGGATGGCCTGCGCACCCGTGCGCTTCGCCACCTCGAGGATGGCATCGCCGCGCAGGTAGCTGTCGCCGGGCGCAGGGCCGCCGATGCGATGGGCTTCATCGGCAAGGCGCACGTGCTGGGCCTCGGCGTCGGCGTCGGAGTAGACGGCCACGGTGTGGATGCCCAGCTTGCGGGCGGTGCGGATGACCCGGCAGGCGATCTCGCCGCGGTTGGCGATCAGGAGCGTGTGGAACATCAGGGGTTCACCCAGCGCGGTGCGCGCTTGTCGAGAAAAGCGGCGAGGCCCTCCTGGCCCTCGGGCGACACCCGCAAGCGCGCGATCAGCCGCGCGTTTTCGGTGTCGATGCGCTCGGCATCTGCGCGCGTCATACCGCCCATGCGCAATGCCAGCGATTTCGCCTCAGCTTGGGCGAGAGGACCGCCTTTGCCGAGCCAGTGCAGTTCGCGGTCGACGGCCTCATCCAATTCAGCCGCCGGCACACAGCGGTGCAGCAGACCGATGCGGGCGGCCTCCGGCGCCTCGAACACCTCGGCGGTCTGGAACAGCTTGCGCGCCTGCCGCGCACCGATGGCGGCAACAACATAGGGCGAGATCACCGCCGGCACGAGGCCGAGCTTGGCTTCCGACAGCGAAAACTTTGCGCCCTCCACACCGATGGCGATGTCGCAGCAGGCCACCAGCCCCACACCGCCGCCGTAGGCCGAGCCGTTGACGCGGGCGAGGGTGGGCTTCGGAAAGAAGTTCAGGCCGCGCATCAGCCGCGCCAGTTCCAGCGAGTCGGCGAAGTTCTCGGCTTCGCTGGCGGCCGCCATGCCGCGCATCCAGTTAAGGTCGGCGCCCGCCGAGAAGGTGCTGCCCTGGCCGGTCAGCACCAGTGCGCGCACGCTGTCGTCGCTGGCCAGTGCGTCGAGCGTGTTGTTCAGAGCCGCGATCAACCCGGCGTCGAAGGCGTTGTGCACCGCGGGGCGGGCCAGCGAGAGCCAGGCCACGGCGCCACGGTGTTGAAGATCGATGGATGGGGACATGGGAACTCCGCTCGGAAAAGCAGGCGGCCGCGGCCGCCGCCGGATCACATCCGGAACACGCCGTAGCGCTGCTCGGTGGTGGTGGTGCGCTCGATCGGCGCGTTCAGTGCGGCCGACAGCGCGAGGCCGAGCACGCGGCGGGTGTCGGCGGGGTCGATGATGCCGTCGTCCCAGAGGCGTGCCGTCGCGTAGTAGGGGCTGCCCTGCGTTTCGTACTGCGCGCGGATCGGGGCCTTGAAGGCCTCCTCGTCCTCGGCGCTCCAGCGCTTGCCGGCGGCCTCGAGACCGTCGCGCTTCACGGTCGCCAGCACGCTGGCGGCCTGTTCGCCGCCCATCACGCTGATGCGCGCGTTCGGCCACATCCACAAAAAGCGTGCACCGTAGGCACGGCCGCACATGGCGTAGTTGCCGGCACCGAAGCTGCCGCCGATCACGACGGTGAACTTCGGCACGTGCGAGCAGGCCACGGCGGTGACCATCTTCGCGCCGTCTTTGGCGATGCCGGCGTTCTCGTACTTCTTGCCGACCATGAAGCCGGTGATGTTCTGCAGGAACACGAGCGGAATGTTGCGCTGGTTGCACAGCTCGATGAAGTGCGCGCCCTTGAGTGCACTCTCGGCGAACAGGATGCCGTTGTTGGCGACGATGCCGACCGGGTAGCCGTGCAGGTGGGCGAAGCCGCAGACCAGCGTGCTGCCGTAGCGGGCCTTGAACTCCTGGAACTCGCTGCCATCGACGAGCCTTGCGATGACCTCGCGGATGTCGAAGGGCTTGCGCGTGTCCTTCGGCACCACGCCGTACAGCTGCCCGGCCGGGTAGAGCGGTTCGCGCACTGGACGCACGGCGACCGACACCGCCTTCTTGCGGTTGAGGTGGGCCAGCACGTCGCGAGCGATCTGCAGCGCGTGGCGGTCGTCCTCGGCGTAGTGGTCGGCCACGCCGGAGATGCGGGTATGCACATCAGCACCACCGAGGGCTTCGGCGTCGACCACTTCGCCGGTCGCGGCCTTCACCAGCGGCGGCCCGCCCAAGAAAATCGTACCCTGCTCCTTGACGATGATGGATTCATCGCACATCGCCGGCACGTAGGCGCCGCCGGCCGTGCAGCTACCCATCACCACCGCCACCTGCGGGATGCCCAAGCCGCTCATCCGGGCCTGGTTGTAGAAGATGCGGCCGAAGTGCTCCTTGTCGGGGAACACCTCGTCCTGCAGCGGCAGGAAGGCACCGCCGGAATCGACGAGGTAGACGCAGGGCAAGCGGTTTTCGAGGGCCACCTCCTGCGCGCGGAGGTGCTTCTTCACTGTCATCGGGAAGTAGGTGCCGCCCTTGACGGTGGCGTCGTTGGCGACCACCACGACCTGCTGGCCGTGCACATTGCCGATGCCGCAGATCATGCCGGCGGCTGGCGCGGCGCCCTCGTACAGGCCTTCGGCGGCCAGCGGGGCGATCTCGAGGAAGGGCGAGCCGGGGTCGAGCAGGGCTTCGATGCGCTCCCGCGGCAGCAGCTTGCCGCGTTCGGTGTGTTTGGCCCGGGCCTTGTCGCCACCGCCCTCGGCGGCACGGGCCAGGCGCTGTTCGAGCTCGGCGACGGCGACTTTCAAGGCCTCGGCGTTGGCGAGGAAATCGGGGGCGCGCGGGTCGATCGGACTGGTCAGGACGGGCATCGTGATGGGCGTGGTCTGCGGCAGCCCGAGAGTGTAACGAGCCGACACCCGAAAGGGCTCAGGCGCTGGCGAGCAGCGGGTACAAAAAAGCCGCCGGGCGAACCCGGCGGCTTTCGAAGCGTGACGCTCGCGGACCGATTACTGGGCCGGATAGGACGGAGCAGCGGCCGGGTCAGCCGGAGCAGCGGCCGGATCAACCGGAGCAGCCGCCGGGTCAACCGGAGCAGCCGCCGGGTCAACCGGAGCAGCCGCCGGGTCAACCGGAGCCGCCGGGTCAACCGGAGCAGCGGCCGGGTCAACCGGAGCAGCGGCCGGATCAACCGGAGCCGCCGGGTCGATCACGGCGACGTCGGCAGCCGGAGCAGTCGCGTCGGCAGCCGGAGCGGCGGCGTCGGCCGGAGCAGCGGCCTCATCGGCCGGCGGGGTGCAGGCAGCCAGCGCCAGGGCGGCGACAATGGCGAACAGCGACTTGTTCAGCGACATGGAAGGATCCTCGGGTGTTCGGGTGGGATAAGAAAAACGTGCGCTGAATCTCGGCGCACGTTCCATTCATGATGACAAGAACCACGGCGGAGTCAAGGCTTTCGGCAGGTTTTTTTCTGTGCCAGCGCGGTTCAGGGCCGTTCGATCGCCACCGCGGTGGCCTCGCCGCCGCCGATGCACAGGGCGGCCACGCCGCGCTTGCCGCCGGTCCGCGCCAGGGCGTTCAGCAGGGTGACCAGCAGGCGGGCGCCCGAGGCACCGATCGGGTGGCCGAGCGCGCAGGCGCCGCCGTTGACGTTGAGCTTGGCATGCGGGATGCCCAGCTCGCGCATGGGGGCCATGGCGACCACGGCGAAGGCCTCGTTGACCTCGAACAGGTCGACCGAATCGACCGTCCAGCCGGCCTTGGCCAGCACCTTCTGGATGGCTCCGACCGGCGCGGTGGTGAACCACTCCGGGGCCTGGGCGTGGCTGGCATGGGCCACGATGCGGGCCAGCGGCGTGGCGCCCAGCGCCTTGGCCCTCTCGGCCGAGGCCAGCACCAACGCAGCGGCGCCGTCGTTGATGCTCGACGAACTGGCCGCGGTGATCGTGCCGTCTTTCTTGAACGCGGCGCGCAGCGTCGGGATTTTCTCGATGCTGCAGCGGCCCGGCTGCTCGTCCTGGTCGATGGAGGTATCGCCCTTCTTGCCGGCCACGATCACCGGCACGATCTCATCCCTGAACACGCCCGCCGCCTGTGCCGTCTGGGCGCGGCGCACCGATTCGGCGGCGAAGGCGTCCTGCTCCTCGCGGGTGAAGGTGTACTTGTCGGCGCAAAGCTCGCCAAAGCCGCCCATCGGCTGCCGGTCGTAGGGGTTGGTGAGGCCGTCCCAGGCCATGTGGTCGAGCATCTCGGCGCTGCCGTAGCGGATGCCGGTGCGCGAGCCGTTCAGCAGGTGCGGCGCGTTGGTCATGCTCTCCATGCCGCCGGCCACGACCACCTCGGCCGAACCGGCCTTGATGAGATCAGCGCCCAGCATCACCGCCTTCATGCCCGAGCCGCAGACTTTGTTGATGGTGGTGGCACCGGCGGCGGCCGGGATGCCGGCGGCGAGCATCGCCTGCCGGGCCGGGGCCTGGCCGAGGCCGGCCGGCAGCACGCAGCCCATGATCACTTCGGAAACGGCGTCGGCTGGAATGCCGGACTGCGCCAGCGCACCCCGGATGGCCGCAGCACCGAGGGTGGGCGCCGGCACGCCGGTGAACTGGCCCAGCAAGGCGCCGAGGGCGGTGCGCTTGGCACCGAGGATGACGATGTCCGACATGGGGAGGTTCCGCTGGGAAAACCCGGATTATCCGTCCCGCGCCGCCATCGCCGCAAACCCGCCCCCGGAGCCGCCTCAGG
The DNA here is from genome assembly GCA_018334015.1 of Silanimonas sp. GTDB lineage: Bacteria > Pseudomonadota > Gammaproteobacteria > Xanthomonadales > Xanthomonadaceae > Silanimonas. The sequence continues at coordinate 8,132 of JAGXTI010000024.1, read as the reverse complement.
ACTTGCCGTTGAACAGCTCGCGGCCGATCAGCATCCGGCGGATCTCGTTCGTCCCCGCGCCGATCGCGTACAGCTTCGCGTCGCGCAGGATGCGGCCGGTGGCGTACTCGTTGATGTAGCCGTTGCCGCCCAGGGTCTGGATCGCTTCCAGCGCCACCTGCACGGCGGCTTCGGAGGCGTGCAGCAGGCAGCTTGCGGCATCGACGCGGCTGCGATGCCCGGCATCGAAGTCGCGGCCCACCTGGTAGGCGAAGGCGCGGCTGCTCTGCAACGCGGTGTACATGTCGGCGATCTTGGCCTGCATGATGCCGAAGGTGCCGATGGCGGCATTGAACTGCTTGCGTTCGCGCACGTAGGGCAGGGCGATGTCCATGGCCGCCTGCATCAGGCCGAGTGGGCCGCCGGTGAGCACGAGGCGCTCGGTGTCGAGGCCGCTCATCAGCACGGCAACGCCCCGGTTCACTTCGCCGAGCACGTTCTCGGCGGGAATTGCGCAGTCCTCGAACACCAGCTCGCAGGTGTTGCTGCCGCGCATGCCGAGCTTGTCGAGCTTCTGCGCGGTGCTGAAACCCTTCATGCCCTTCTCGACGAGGAAGGCGGTCATGCACTGGCTGCCGGCCTCTTTGCCCGCCGTGCGCATGTAGACGATCAGCACATCGGCCTCGGGGCCGTTGGTGATCCACATCTTGTTGCCGTTGGCGATCCACTTGCCATCGCGCAGCTCGGCGCGGCAGGCCATCGAGCCCACCACGTCGGAACCGGCGCCGGGCTCGCTCATCGCCAATGCACCCACCCACTCGCCACTGCACAACTTCGGCAGGTACTTGGCGCGCTGCGCGGCGTTGCCGTTGGCGTAGAGATTGCTCACGCACAGGTTGGAGTGCGCGCCGTAGCTCAAGCCCACCGAGCCGGAAGCGCGGCTGATCTCCTCCATTGCCACGAGATGCGCGAGGTAACCCATCTCCGAGCCGCCGTACTCGCCCGGCACGGTGATGCCGAGCAGGCCCATCTCGCCCAGTTTCCGCCAGAGTTCGGCCGGAAACAGGTTGTCGTGGTCGATGGCGGCAGCGCGCGGCGCGATTTCGCTTTCGGCGAAGCGGCGCACGGCATCGCGCAGGGCGTTGATGTCCTCGGAGAGCGGGAAGGCGCGCATGTCAGCCCTTGCGCCCCATGAACTGCGGACGGGCCGAACCGAGGTGCGGCAGCTTCAGCTTGCCGATGCTGCCGATGCGCTCTTCGGCCATGCGGTCGGCGGCGCGGAAGGTGGGAATGCCCTCGCGCTTGCTGATCTCGAAGATGCGGCCGAGGTTGTAGTAGATGGTGCGCATCATGCGCATGGCGCGTTCGCGGTTGTAGCCGTCGATCTCGAGCGAGACGTTCATCAAGCCACCGGCGTTCACCGCGTAGTCCGGCGCGTAAAGGATGCCGCGCTTCTCGACCTCGACGCCGATCTCATCGTTCGCCAGCTGGTTGTTGGCCGCGCCGCAGATGATCTTGCACTTGAGCCTTGGCAGGGTGGCCGCGTTCACCGTGCCGCCGAGTGCGGTCGGCGAATACACGTCGCAGTCGACGTCGTAGATCTCATCCAGGCCCACCGCCTCGCAGCCGAACTCGTTCACTGCGCGTTGCACGGCGGCCTGGTTGATGTCGGTGACGAAGACCTTGGCGCCCTTCTCGCGCAGCAGCTTCACGAACTCCATACCCACGTGGCCCACGCCCTGCACGGCGTAGCTGTACTTGCCCACGTCCTCGTTGCCGAACTTGACGTTCAGCGCGGCCAGCAGGCCCTGCACGGTGCCGTAGGCGGTGAACGGTGAGGGGTCGCCCGAGCCGCCGTGCACCTGGTGCACGCCGGTGACGAACTCGGTCTCGCGGAACACGTACTCCATGTCGTTGACGTCGATGCCGACGTCCTCGGCGGTGATGTAGCGGCCGCCCAGCGAATTGACGAAGCGGCCGAAGGCGCGGAACAGCGCTTCGGACTTGTCCCGGTTCGGGTCGCCAATGATGACGGCCTTGCCGCCGCCGAGGTTCAGGCCGGACACCGCCGCCTTGTAGGTCATGCCGCGCGAGAGCCGCAGCACATCGTTCACCGCATCCTGCTCGGTGGCGTAGGGCCACATGCGTGTGCCGCCCAGCGCGGGGCCGAGCACGGTGTTGTGGATGGCGATGATGGCCTTCAGGCCGGCGTCCGGGTTGTGGCAGAACACCACTTCCTCGTGGCCGGTCTTGGCGAGGGTTTCAAAAATCATTCGGGGCTCCGGATAGGCGAACCGCCGGATGCGTGCCGGCGGCGGCGCGCATTGTAAAGCAATCGCTCTAGTCGACGGCGTGGAGGGCGCGGGGCAGGGCGGGGCGACGTACAATCGAGCCTTAACTCCAAGCTGGACCGTGGTTGTCATGAGCGCACCTGCCAATCCCCTCCCGGACACCGCCGCCGAAGCCAGCCCGCTGCGCTTCGTCACCGCCGCCAGCCTGTTCGATGGCCACGATGCCGCCATCAACGTGATGCGGCGGTTGATCCAGGCCCAAGGTGCCGAAGTCATCCACCTCGGGCACAACCGCTCGGTCGAGGACGTGGTGCGCGCCGCCCTCCAGGAAGACGCCGATGGCATCGCGCTCTCCAGCTACCAGGGCGGCCACACCGAGTACTTCACCTACATGGTGGACATGCTCAAAGAACGTGGCGCTGGCCACATCCGCGTGTTCGGTGGTGGCGGCGGCACCATCACGCCGGAGGAGATCGCCGAGTTGCAGGCCTACGGCGTGGAGCGCATCTACCACCCGAATGACGGCATGGCGATGGGCCTCGTGGGGATGATCGAAGACCTCGTCGCCCGCACCCACAAGGCCCGCTTGAGCACCCAGAAACCCACGGCCGTCAGCCCGGACGACGAGATCGCCGTGGGCCGCATGCTCTCGGCCATCGAAGAGGGCGCCATTGCCGAGGCCGAACTCGCGACGCTGCGCAAGGGCTGGCAACTGGCCGGCGGCAAGACCCCGGTGGTCGGCCTCACCGGCACCGGCGGCGCGGGCAAGAGCTCGGTCACCGACGAGATCATCAATCGCTTCCTGCAGGCTTTCCCGGCCATGCGCATCGCCGTGATCTCGGTCGACCCGACCCGCCGCCGCACCGGTGGCGCGCTGCTGGGCGACCGCATCCGCATGAATTCGCTGCGCTCCGCCCGCGTCTTCATGCGCTCGATGGCCACCCGCCGCCAGCACGTGGCCACCAACGCCGTGCTCAAGGACTGCATCGCCTTCCTGCGCGGCCTGGCCTACGACCTCGTGCTGGTCGAGACCGCCGGTATCGGCCAGAGCGATTCCGAGATCGTCGACCTCGTCGATTTTCCGGTCTACGTGATGACCAGCGACTACGGCGCGGCCAGCCAGCTCGAGAAGATCGACATGCTCGACTACGCCGAGCTGGTGATCCTCAACAAGTTCGACCGCCGCGGCGCCGAAGACGCCCTGCGCGACGTGCGCAAGCAGTGGAAGCGCAACCGCCTGGCCTTTCAGATGCCCGACGACGAGGTGCCGGTCTACCCGACCATCGCCAGCCAGTTCAACGACCCCGGCGTGAGTTGGATGTTCGTCAATCTCTGCCAGCGCCTGAAGGCCAAGCTGGGCGAGGGCATCGCGAGCGCCGCCTGCGATTACGCGCCAGTGATCGACACCGCGCTGCGCGAGCCACGGGCCACCGTGCTGATTCCCGGCGCGCGCATCCGCTACCTGGCCGAGATCGCCGAACAAGGCCGCCGCATCAATGGCGAGATCCAGCGCCAGCGTGAGGCCGCCGAGCGCGCCCAGGCCTGCTGGGCCGCGCTGCAGGAGCTGGCCGACCCGAAGCTGCCGAAGGCGCTGTTGCCCTACGCGAACGACGACCTCGCCCCCGGTCTGGCGAGCGGGCAGGGCGGCCTAAAGCCTGCCGTTGATCGCTCGCTGCTCACCCTGCGCCAGCGCTACAACGACGCGCTGAATTCGCTCACCACCGAAAGCCTCGCCCTGCTGCGTGCGTGGCCGGCGCGGCTGAAGTCGGTGACGGACGAGTTCAACGAATACACCGTGCGCGACAAGGTGATCCGCGTCGAGAACTACCGCGAGTCCCTGAGCCATCAGAAGATCCCGAAGATTGCCGCACCCCAGTGGAAGAGCTGGGGCGAGCTGCTGGTGTTCCTCTCGAAGGAAAACCTGCCCGGCCATTACCCCTACACCGGCGGTGTGTATCCCTACCGCCGCAGCGGCGAAGACCCCATCCGCATGTTCGCGGGCGAGGGCACGCCGGAGCGCACCAACCGCCGCTTCCATTACCTGAGCGTGGGCCAGCCGGCCGCGCGCCTCTCCACCGCCTTCGACAGCGTGACGCTTTACGGCGAAGATCCGGCTGAGCGCCCGGACATCTACGGCAAGATCGGCAACAGCGGCGTCTCCATCGCCACGCTGGACGACATGAAGAAGCTGTACTCCGGCTTCGACCTGTGCGCGCCCAGCACCTCGGTGAGCATGACGATCAATGGGCCCGCGCCAATCATCCTCGCGATGTTCATGAACACCGCCATCGACCAGCAGGTGGAGAAACACCTGAAGGCCGATCCAGCGCGCTGGGCGCAGGCCGAGGCGACCATCGCCAGGCTCTACCAGGGCCGCACGCGCCCGGTGTACGCCGGCGAACTGCCGGAAACCAACACCGGTCTGGGCTTGGGCTTGCTGGGCGTGACCGGTGATCAGGTGCTGGACGCCGCGACCTATGCCCGCATCAAGGCCGAAACCCTGAGCACCGTGCGCGGCACCGTGCAGGCCGACATCCTGAAAGAAGACCAGGCACAGAACACCTGCATCTTCAGCACCGAGTTCGCGCTGCGGATGATGGGCGACATCCAGCAGTACTTCGTCGATGAGAAGGTGCGCAACTTCTACTCGGTGAGCATCTCGGGGTACCACATCGCCGAGGCCGGGGCGAACCCGATCTCGCAGCTGGCCTTCACCCTGAGCAACGGCTTCACCATCGTCGAGTACTACCTCGCCCGTGGCATGAGGATCGACGACTTCGCGCCCAACCTGAGCTTCTTCTTCAGCAACGGCATGGACCCGGAGTACACCGTGATCGGCCGCGTGGCCCGCCGCATCTGGGCCCGCGCCATGCGCGAGCGCTACGGTGCGAATGAGCGCAGCCAGATGCTGAAGTACCACATCCAGACCAGCGGCCGCAGCCTGCACGCGCAGGAGATCCAGTTCAACGACATCCGCACCACGCTGCAGGCGCTCTACGCCTTGTTCGACAACTGCAACTCGCTGCACACCAACGCCTTCGATGAGGCCATCACCACGCCGACGGAAGACAGCGTGCGCCGCGCCGTGGCCATCCAGATGATCATCAACAAGGAGCTTGGCCTGAACTTCAACGAGAACCCCTGGCAGGGCAGCTTCGTGGTGGACCAGCTCACCGACCTGGTGGAAGAGGCCGTGTACAAGGAGTTCGAGGCCTTAAGCGATCGCGGCGGCGTGCTGGGCGCCATGGACACCATGTACCAGCGCGGCAAGATCCAGGAAGAAAGCCTGTACTACGAGCACAGGAAGCACGACGGCAGCCTGCCGCTGGTGGGCGTGAACACCTTCCTCGGCAAGGACCACGGCGGCGAGATCACCACCACCATCGAGCTCATTCGTAGTACGGAAGAAGAAAAAGGCCAACAGATCGCCAACGTGCGCAGCTACCAGGGTGCGCGGAATGGCGGCGTGGCCGACGGGCTCAAGCCCCTGCAGCAGACGGCGCGGAAGCGTGAGAACCTGTTCGCCGCGCTGATGAAAGCGGTGAAGACCCACAGCCTCGGCCAGATCAGCCATGCGCTGTATGAGGTGGGTGGGGAGTATCGGCGGAATATGTGAGTCCCGCTTCCTCTTGGTCGGCGCCCGGTTATCCTGGGCGCCGATTCGGGAGGCGCCATGGACCCTGCGCAGACTTCTTCCAGCGGCTATCGCCGCTACGGTTTTGGACGACCGCTTGTCGACTTTTTGGTCGCCGACGCGCGTGCCGTGCTTGGTGAGCTGACTCAGCGCTCTGCATTCAATGTCGATCAGGCGCAAGTCGCTGCATGGGAGGGAAGCATCGAATCCCTTCGAAAGGCGCTCGCACCCATCGGATTCGACGGACATCTCTTTCTTGAGTTCGATGTCCCTCGCCTCGGTCGGCGCATCGACGCGGTGCTCGTCCTTCGTCACGCGGTCTTCGTCATCGAGTTCAAGGTCGGGGCCAAGGCCTTCTTGGCTGCCGATCTCGACCAAGTTGTCGATTACGCGCTCGACCTCAAACACTTCCACGAGACCAGCCACGACGTGCCGGTGGTCCCGATCCTTGTGGCCACCGAGGCGCGCGCGGTCACTGTCCAGGCGGCCATGGACGCCGCGGTGCCGAACCTGTTTCTCCCGATGTGCTGCACGCCTGAGACCTTGGGGCAGGGCATCGCCTTGGCGCTGGAGCTGGCCGAGGGGCCGGCCATCGATGCCGAGGCGTGGGTGCGCGGTCGCTACAAGCCCACGCCCACCATCGTTGAGGCGGCGATGGCGCTCTATGCCCGGCACGACGTGGCCGACATTTCGCGCAGTGATGCGGCCAACCTCGGCCAGACCTCGGGCTTCATCAGCCAGGTGATCACGCAGGCCCGCGAGCAGGGCCGCAAGGCGATTTGCTTTGTCACCGGCGTGCCCGGCGCCGGCAAGACGCTGGTGGGCCTCGACGTCGCCACGCAGAGCACGAATGCCGAGGCCGAGCTGCATGCCGTTTACCTTTCGGGCAACGGGCCCTTGGTGCAGGTGCTGCAAGAGGCCTTGGCGCGAGACCGCGTGCGCCGCGAGAAGGAGCAGGGTCGCAAACTGGGTGTCGGTGAGGCACGCCGGCAAGTGAAGAGCTTTATCCAGAGCGTGCACCACTTTCGCGACGACAGGTTGGCCGATGCCGCGCCGCCCATCGACCACGTCGCCATCTTCGATGAGGCCCAGCGCGCGTGGAACCGCGAGCAGACGGCCAGCTTCATGCAGCGCAAGCGCGGGCAGGCCGGCTTCGACCTCTCGGAGCCGGAGTTCCTGATCTCCTGCCTCGACCGCCACCCCACTTGGGCGGTGGTGGTGTGCTTGGTCGGCAACGGGCAGGAGATCAATACCGGCGAGGCCGGCATTGCCGAGTGGCTGGGCTCGGTCGAGCGTCGCTTCGCCGAGTGGGAGGTGTATGTTTCGCCCGAGCTGGGGCAGGACAACGCCACTGTGGCCGCGCTCAAGGCGCAGGTGCAGGCCCGCGATAAGCTGCACGAGGCGCCGTCGCTGCATCTGGCCACGTCGGTGCGCTCGTTCCGCTCGGAGCGCTACTCCGAGTTCGTTAACCGCATGCTCGACCTTGACGTGGACGGCGCCAAGGCCCTGCTGCCCGAGGCCACGGCCCGCTTCCCGCTGCGCGTCACCCGCGACCTCGCGGCAGCCAAGGCGTGGCTTCGCTCCCGGGCCCGTGGCAGCGAGCGCTACGGCATCGTGGTGTCGTCCGAGGCGCAGCGGCTTCGCCCCCACGCCATCGACGTGCGCGTGAAGGTCGACCCCGTGCACTGGTTCTTGGCCGGCAAGGAGGACACGCGCTCGTCCTACTACCTCGAAGACGTCGCCACCGAGTTTCAGGTGCAGGGCTTGGAGCTCGACTGGACCTGCGTGGTGTGGGACGGCGACCTGCGCTACAACGGAAACGCCTGGACGCACCACAGCTTTATCGGCGACCGCTGGACCAACATCCACAAGGGATGGTCTGAACAACTCTGCCACTTTCGGCGACAATGAGCCATCGCTTACGGGGTGAGTCCGATGCAGCTTTCGTTCGGTGATGCCGAGGGTCTGGGGAGCCGCAAGCGCACGCGGCGCGAGGTGTTCCTGGCCGAGATGGATCAGGTCGTGCCGTGGAAGGCGCTGTTGGCCCTGATCGAGCCGCACTACCCGAAGCTGGGCCGTCCCGGCCGGCAGCCGTATCCCGTGGCGACGATGCTGCGGATCCACTTCCTGCAGCAGTGGTACGCGCTGTCCGACCCAGCGATGGAAGAAGCGCTCTACGACACGCCGGCGATGCGCCGCTTCGCGCAGATCGGCGGTCTGGCCGACAT
>JAGXTI010000023.1 GCA_018334015.1 Silanimonas sp. | reverse complement strand
GCCCGAAAGCCGCGCCGGCGATCAACCCGTGATGGCTGTCGGTGAGGGCGTCGGCCATACCAGCGGGAAGGTGGTCGCGGTCGACATCCGAAAGACTCTCAGGCTCTGAGCCGTCGCGTCCGCAGGTCGCGCGTCGGCAGGCGCGAGGGCAAGCACGCGGGCAGGCGCGAGGGGCAGGCGCGAGGCGCTGGGGCGTCGCGTTCCGGCAGGCTCTGAACTGGGCCTCAAGCCCCGTCACCCGGCCGAGGCCGTTAGACCTCAGGCCCAGTCACCGTAGAGCGCCTGCAGGGCCGCCAGCACGGCCAGTCCGGCGGTCTCGGTGCGCAGCACGCGGGGCCCCAGTTGCACGCCCTCGAACCCGGCCTGGCCGAGTAGCCGGTGATCGCGCTCGCCCAGCCCGCCCTCGGGACCGACCACCAGCACCACCGGCAGCGCCGGATCGAGCGCCAGGGCCTTCAACGCCCGGCCATGGTGGGGGTCGAGGATCAGCCGCCGGCCGCGCTCGGGCAGGGCGGCGAGGGCTTCGTGCAGGGGCCTTGGCTCATGGAGCGACGGCAGCCGGGTGCGCCCGCTCTGCTCGCAGGCCGCACTGACCACGCCGCGCCAGTGCTGCAGCCGCCGTTCGGCGCGTTCGCCTTCGAGCTTGACCTCGGTGCGTTCGGTGAGCACCGGCTGGATGGCGCGCACACCGAGTTCGGTGGCTTTCTGCAGGATCAGGTCCATCTTGTCGCCGCGCGCCACGCCCTGCAGCAGGGTGATGGCGAGCGGGGAGTCGTTGTCGAGCGGCTCGCGCGCACCGACCCGCAATTCGACCGCTTTCTTGGCCACACCGGTGATGCGGGCCGGGTGGTTGGCACCGTCGCCGTTGAACAGCACCACCGGATCGCCCTCGCGCAGGCGCAGCACCCGCAGCAGGTGCTGGCTCTTGTCCTCGGGCAGGGCGATGGTCTGGCCGGGCAGCAGCGCGGCATCGACGTGGCAGCGGATCACGCGCATCGGACGTAGGCCTCGAGGGCGGCGGCGGTGGCGCGTTCGAGCACCTCGATCTCCTCGTCGCCGATGCAGTAGGGCGGCATCCAGTACAGCACATTGCCCAAGGGCCGCAGCACGGCCCCGGCCTCCAGCCCGGCGCGGTAGGCGGCCAGCGCGCGGCGGCGCGGATGATCGGTGTAGGCGCGGCGGCTGGCGCGGTCCTCGACCAGTTCGAAGGCGAGGATCATGCCGGCCTGGCGCAGCTCACCGAGCTGCGGGTGCCCGGCGAAACGTCCGGCGGCGACGGCGAGTTTCGCGGCCAGCACGCGGTTGTCGGCGATCACGTCGCGGGCGGCGAACAGGTCGAGCGTGGCATTCGCCGCCGCGCAGGCGATCGGGTTGCCGGTGTAGCTGTGCGAATGCAGGAAGCCGCGGCTGCGGTCCTCGCTCCAGAAGGCCTCGAACACCCGCTCGTGGGTCAGTACGGCCGAGAGCGGCAGGCTGCCGGCGGTGAGGCCCTTCGAGAGGCAGAGGAAATCCGGCGTCACCCCGGCCTGCTCGCAGGCGAACAGGGTACCGGTGCGGCCGAAGCCGACCGCGATCTCGTCGGCGATCAGGTGCACACCGTGGGCGTCGCAGAGCCGGCGCGCTTCGGCGAGGTAGATGGGGTGGTGCATGCGCATGCCTCCGGCGCACTGCACCCGCGGCTCCATTACCAATGCGGCGATGCGCTCGCCCTCGCGTTCGAGCAGTCCGGCGAGGGCGGCCGCGGCGCGCCGGGCGCAGGCTTCGGCGGTTTCGCCGGCTTCGGCCTTGAAGGCGTCCGGCGAAGGCGCGAAACAGGGTTCCATCAGCAGCGGCGCGTAGACCCGGCGGAACAGCGGGATGTCGCTGACCGCGAGCGCGCCCAGGGTCTCGCCGTGGTAGCCGTTTTCCAGCGCGATGAAGCGAGTGCGCTGGCCCTCGCCACGGTTCAGGTGGGCGTGGAAGCTCATCTTCAGCGCGATCTCGATGGCCGCGCTGCCGTTCTCGCCGTAGAACACCCGCGACAGCGGCGGCGAGCTGGTGCTGCGCGGGGCCAGTGCCACCAGCCGCTCGGCCAGGCGCAGCCCCGGCTCGTGGGCGAAGCCGGCGTAGATGACGTGCTCGAGCTCCGCGGCCTGGCGGCCGATCGCTTCGGCGATGACCGGATGGGCATGGCCGAAGAGGTTGGTCCACCAGCTCGAAATGGCGTCGAGGTAGCGCCGACCGTCCATGCCCTCCAGCCAGGCGCCTCGGCCGCGTCGGATCGGCACCAGCGGCAGTTCGCCACGGTGCTCGCGCATCTGCGTGCAGGGGTGCCAGACCACGGCGAGGTCGCGGGCGAGGAAAGCCTCGACATCGGCCTCTGCTAGGATCGGCGCAATGGAAGTGTTCTGCGTCATCCCCCGAATGATGGTGAGCCAAGGCCAGCCTGTCCATGCACGCGGCTGCCGTGACCGACCCGCCGCCAAAGCGGGCCTGCCATGAGCCGGCCCTTGCCGACCATCCACGGCATCAGCACCGACGCCTACGGCCCCTACCACGTCGAGCGGCTCGACCTCGAGTTCAGCAACGGCGAGCGTCGCCGCTACGAGCGGCTCAGGAGCCGCGGCCACGGCTCGGTGATGATCGCCGCGCTGGCCGATCCCGACACCGTGCTGCTGGTGCGCGAGTACGCCGCCGGCACCCACCGCTACGAACTGGGCCTGCCCAAGGGCCGGATCGATGCCGGCGAGGGCTGGGCCGAGGCCGCCGGCCGCGAGATGCGCGAGGAGATCGGCTTCGGTGCCGAGCGCCTGACCCGCCTGCGCGGCCTGACCCTGGCCCCGACCTACATGAGCCATGAGATCCATCTGGTGCTGGCCGAGGGCCTGTTCCCGGAGCGACTGCCCGGTGACGAACCCGAGCCGCTGGAGGTCCAGCCCTGGCGGCTCGATGCCCTGCACGAACTGATCCTGCGCGAGGAGTTCTCGGAAGGCCGCTCGATCGCCGCGCTGTTCCTGCTCCGCGAGTGGCTGCGCAACGGCCGCCCGAGCCCATGAGCGGGGCCTGGGGCCACCTGCGCGAGCCTGCCGTCCATCTCGCCGAAGCCGCCGGCCGCGCCATCCTCGCGGTCTATGCCGCTGAATTCGCCGTCACGGCCAAGCTCGACCACTCCCCGCTGACCGCCGCCGACCTCGCCGCCCATGCCGTGCTGGTCGAGGGCCTGCAGGCCCTGAGCCCGGACATCCCGGTGCTCTCCGAGGAAGCCGCCGAGATCCCCTGGGCAACCCGCCGGAGCTGGTCGCGGCTGTGGCTGGTCGATCCGCTCGACGGCACCCGCGAATTCGTCAAGAAGAACGGCGAGTTCTGCGTCTGCCTCGCCTTGATCGAGGACGGTGTGCCTCTGCTTGGTGTGGTGCATGCGCCGGTGCTCGGGGTGAGCTGGTCGGCGCTGCGCGGCCAGGGCGCCTGGCGGCGCGAGGCCGGTGCCGGCGACGAGGTCATGCTCGCTCCCTACCGGTCCTTGACCGTGGCAGCGCCGGACGGCGCCGATCCCGCCAAGCCGAAAGCCGCCCTGCGCGTGGCGGCCAGCCGTTCGCACCGCGACGCCCGCACCGATGCCCTGCTCGCCCGCCTGCCCGATGCCCTGCCGGTGGCCATGGGCTCGGCGATCAAATTCGGCCTGCTGGCCGAGGGCCGGCTCGATCTCTACCCGCGCTTCGCGCCCACCTCCGAGTGGGACACCGCGGCCGGGCAATGCCTGGTCGAGGCCGTCGGCGGGGTGGTGCTCGACCTCGATGGTGAGCCGCTGCGCTACAACCGGCGACCGCAGTTGGTCAACACCGATTTCATCGCACTGGCCGACCCGACCCTGCCCTGGAGGACCTGGCTTGACTGAGGACAGCAAACACCGCATCGCCCTCGAGACCCTCGGCATCGCCGCCGACGAACCCGCGCTGCGTCGCATCGAGACCCTGCTGGCGGTGATGGCGCGGCTGCGCGATCCCGAGCGCGGCTGCCCCTGGGATCTGAAGCAGGATTTCGCCAGCATCGCCACCTGCACCATCGAGGAAGCCTACGAGGTGGCCGAGGCGATCGCCCGTGGCGACCTCGACGACCTCAAGGACGAACTGGGCGACCTGCTGCTGCAGGTGGTCTTCCACGCGCAGATGGCCAGCGAGCAGGGCGCTTTCGGTTTCGCCGAGGTGGTCGCCGCGATCAACGACAAGCTGATCCGCCGTCATCCGCATGTGTTCGGCGAAGCCAGCGTGGCCGACGCCGAGGCCCAGCTGGTGGCCTGGGAAGCAATGAAAAGCGCCGAGCGCAGGGCCAGGCGCCGCGCCGACGAGGCCCCGCCCTCGGCCCTGGACGGGGTGCCCGATGCACTGCCGGAATGGCAGCGCGCGCTCAAGCTGCAAAAGCGCGGCGCGGCCGTGGGTTACGACTGGCCCGACCCGGTGCCGGTCATCGATAAGCTGCACGAGGAGATCGCCGAGCTGCGCGAAGCCCTGGCCCTGCCGGCCTCGGAGGAGCGGCAGGCGGCGCTGGAGGAGGAGATGGGCGATCTGCTGTTTGTCGCCATCAACCTTGCGCGCAAGGCGCGGGTCGATCCCGGAGCCGCCCTGCGCCGCGCCAACGCCAAGTACGCGCGCCGCTTCCACGCCATGGAGGCGCTTGCCCGCGCGCAGGGTCGCGAGTTCGCCACCCTGGCGTTGGCCGAGCAGGATGCCCTGTGGGCCGAGGCCAAGCGCGCCGAGCGGCGGGCGGGCCCGCCGCCGGGCAACTGATGGGCGCACGGTCTTCGGCCCTGGCGCGGGAGGGTCCCGCGCTCGCCCGGCTGGCCGCGCCGCTGGTGGCCGGCCTCGTGGTCAGCACCGGCATGACCGTGGTCGACACCGTGATGCTGGCCCCGCTGGGGGCCCTGCCGCTGGCGGCGGTGGCCCTGACCGGCGCCGTCTTGATCGTGCTCTACATGGCGCTCTTCGGTTTCGTCACGCCGGTCGGCTTGTTCGCCGGCCGCCATTTCGGTGCCGGCCAGCCGGCCGGCATCGGCCACGTCGCCCGCCACGGCGCCTGGCTGGCCCTGCTCGGTGGCGGCGCATCGGCCCTGCTGATGGCGGCCGGGCTGCTGCTGCTGCCCTGGCTCGGGCAGCCGCCCGAGGTGCTGGCCATCCTCGGGCCGTACTGGCTCTGCCTGTCGGCCCTGCTGCTGCCCTACGCGCTGGGCCTGGTCGCCAAGAACCTGCTGGACGCCGCCGGCTGGCCCTGGGCCGGGGTCTTGCTGGCGGTCGTGCCGGTGTTGCTCAACATCGCCTTCAACTGGGTGCTGATCTACGGTCATCTCGGCTTTCCCGCGCTCGGCCTGACCGGTGCCGGCATCGCCAGCCTGCTCGCCCAGAGCCTCGGTGCCGGCCTGCTGTGGGGTTTCGTCCGTTACGCCCCGGCGCTGCGCATCTGGTGGGCAGCGCGCCGGTCCGATCCGGTCGAGCTGCGCCGGCAATGGCGCGAAGGCCTGCCGATGGCCGTGCAGTACGCCCTCGAAGGCGGTGCCCTGGCGATGATCGGCCTGCTGATCGGCCAATTCGGCGCGGTCGCCCTGGCCGGCCACCAGATCGCCCAGGCGGTGGGCAACACGCTCTACATGCTGCCGCTCGGCATGGCCGCCGCGGTCGGCATCCGGGTGGCCCAGGTGATCGGTGCCGGCGAGGGCGGGCGGGTCGCCGCGATCGGCCAGGCCGGTCTCTGGGTGGTCAGTGTCTGGATGGGGGCCTTCGCGCTGCTGTTCTTTTTTGCCGGCGAGTGGATCGCCAGCCGCTTCATCGACGACCCGGCGGTCATCGCGGCGGCGGCCGGCATCTTCTTCGTGTTCGGCTTCACCCAGCTCATGGACGGCGTGCAGTCGGTCAGCCTGGGGGCCCTGCGCGGCATGCTCGACAACGCCTGGCCGACCCGGGTCTCGCTGCTGGCCTACTGGGGCATCGCGCTGCCCTTGTCGGTGCTGTTCGGCTTCGGCTTCGGGCTCGGCCCGCCGGGCGTCTGGGGCGGCTTCGGGGTGGGTCTGGCAGTGGCCGCGCTGGCCTTGGCCTGGCGGTTTTCTCGGCTCAGTCGCCAACTGGCCGGGCCGGCCGCTAGCGGCTAGGGGCCTCAGGCCCGGGCCGGTGGGTGCCGGCGGTTTTTTCACGGTGGGGTCACCCCGGTCGCGGCTCAATAACCCCGAGGTTTCACAAAACTGAACACACCGCCGTCACCTTACTGAAGGAGCCCGCCATGCGCCGTGATGATCCCGCCGGACTGATCCTCGTTGTCGAGGACAACCGCAACCTTTCCGAGATGATGGGCGAGTACTTGGAGACCCGTGGCTTCGGTGTCGATTACGCCGGTGACGGCCACGACGGTTACCGCCTCGCCGTCGACAACAGCTACGACGTCATCGTGCTCGACCTGATGCTGCCGCGGATGGACGGCATCGAGGTCTGTCGCCGGCTGCGCAACGAGGCCAAGAAGAGCACGCCGGTGCTGATGCTGACTGCGCGTGACACCTTGCAGGACAAGGTGGTTGGCCTTGATGCCGGCGCCGACGACTACCTGGTCAAGCCCTTCGCCATCCAAGAATTGGAAGCCCGCCTGCGCGCCCTGATCCGCCGCGACCGCCGCCAGGTCAGCGCCGAGGTGCTCAAGGTCGATGACCTGATCCTCGACACCGCCTCGCTGCGCGTCACCCGCGGCGGCAAGGAGATCCAGCTCTCGCCGATCGGCCTGCGCCTGCTCACCATCCTGATGCGCGAGTCGCCGCGGGTGGTCACCCGCCGCGACATCGAGCGCGAGATCTGGGGCGATGGCCTGCCCGATTCCGACACCCTGCGCAGCCACCTCTACAACCTGCGCAAGGCCATCGACCGGCCGTTCCAGAAGCCGCTCTTGCACACCGTGCAGACCGCCGGCTACCGCATCGCCGACCTCGACACCGTCCCGGTGGCATGAGCCAAGCCAGCGGCCTTCGCCGCAAGATCTGGGTCGCCTTCATCCTGCAGGCCGCCGCGATCAGTTTCGCGGCGGTGCTGGGTGTCTACGGCGCCTCGGCGGTGCTCAAGCACCTGCTGATCCAGCGTGCACTCACCGAGGAGGCGGCGCATTTCTGGAAGCGCCTGGACGCCAACCCGCAGGCCGTGGTGCCCAACACTTTCAACATGACCGGCCACATCATCGTGCCCGGTCAGAGCATCCAGAGCGTGCCGGAGGAACTGCGCGGCCTCAGCGAGGGCTACCACAGCCTGTCGCGCGCCGAGGGCGGTGCCCTGGTGCTGGTGCAGGACCGTGGCGGCAAGCGCCTCATCCTGCAGTTCAAGCAGGAGCAGGTTGACGCGCTGGCGTTCTGGTTCGGCGTGGTGCCGCTGGCCCTGGTGCTGGTGGTGGTCTACATCATCGCCTGGACCACCTACCGCGCCTCGCGGCGCGCGGTCTCGCCGGTGATCTGGCTGGCTTCGCTGGTGCAGCGCTGGGACCCCAAGCACCCGGAGATCGACGCACTGAAGCCGGAGAACCTGCCGGTCGATGTCGAGGGCGAGACCCTGGTGCTGGCCTCTTCGCTGCGTGATTTCGCCACCCGCATCGAGGAGCTGGTGGCGCGCGAGCGCAATTTCACCCGCGACGCCAGCCACGAGTTGCGCACGCCGGTGGCGGTGGTCCGCATGGCGACCGAGATGATGGCCGCCGACGAGGTCTGCTCGCCGCGCCAGCGCAAGGCGATCAACCGCATCCTCGGCGCGGTGCGCGACATGGAGACGCTGATCGAGGCGTTCCTGATCCTCGCCCGCGACGGCGACACCGGCCTGCCGCCGGAGGTCCTGCTGGCCTCCGAGGTGGTCGAGGAGGAACTGGAGAAGGCCCGGCCGCTGGTCGGCAACAAACCGGTCAGCCTGAGCCTCGACCTGCAGGCCGATTTCCAGCTGCAGGCCTCGCGCCGGGTGGTGTCGGTGCTGCTCAGCAACCTGATCCGCAACGCCTGCTACTACACCGACGCCGGCCATGTGGTGGTGCGCATCACCGCCGATGAGATCATTGTCGAGGACAGCGGCATCGGCATGACCGCCGAGCAGCTGAGCCGGGTTTTCGAACCGTTCTGGCGCGCCGACATCGGTCGCCAGGACGGGCAGGGCATCGGCCTGTCGATCGTGCAGCGGCTCTCGAAGCGTTTCGGCTGGCCGGTGCGGCTGGAGAGCGTGGCCGGTCAGGGCACCCGCGCCCACGTGCATTTTCCTCAAGCGATCGCGCAGCGGCCGCGCCTGCTGGCCGCTCCTCACGACACCACGGCGGACCCGTCCCGACCGATCGGGTGACGGCGGCCCGTCTTGTGGGCAGAATCGACGTGGCCTGCCCCCGGAGTTGCCGATGATCCGTTCCATCGCCGCTGTCTTCGTCGCGCTCTTGCTTGCCGTGCCGGCTCTGGCGCAGTCCGCGCCCGCGGACGTGCCGCGCACCGCCTTGGTGATCCACGGTGGCGCCGGGGTGATCGAGCGCAGCCGCCTCACGCCGGCCGACGAGGCAGCGGTACGCGCCGACCTTGACGCCGCGCTCGATGCCGGCCAGGCGGTGTTGCAGCGTGGCGGTCCGGCGCTGGACGCGGTGGTGGCGGCGGTCAAGGTGCTGGAGGACTCGCCCTGGTTCAATGCCGGCCGCGGTGCGGTGTTCACCGCCGACGCCACCCACGAGCTCGATGCCGCCCTGATGGAGGGCCACACCGGCCGCGCCGGCGCGGTGACCGGCGTGCGCACGGTGCGCCACCCGGTGCTGCTGGCGCGGGCGGTGATGGAGCACACCCCGCACGTTTTTCTGGCCGCCGACGGCGCCGAACGCTTCGCCGACACCCGGCCCGAGCTGGAGCGGGTGCCCAACGACTGGTTCTCGACACCGCGCCGCCGTGCCCAGCTGGAGGCCCAGCAATCCGGCACGGTCGGGGCGGTGGCCCTCGATGCGCAGGGTCACATCGCCGCCGCCACCTCGACCGGCGGCATGAGCAACAAGCGCTGGGGCCGCATCGGCGATGCCCCGGTGATCGGTGCCGGCACCTACGCCGACCGTGGCTGCGGCGTCAGCACCACCGGTTGGGGCGAGTTCTACCTGCGCACCGTGGCCGCCCACGCCATCTGCGCCCGCGTCGCCCTGCGCGGTGATCCGATCGCCGCGGCCGCCGATGAGGTGATCAATCGCCTGATCCCGGCCCTGGGCGGCGACGGCGGCGCGATCGCGCTCGATGCGCAGGGCACCATCACCATGCCCTTCAACACCGCCGGCATGCACCGCGGCTGGATCCACCCGGACGGTCGCCGCGGCACCGCGGTGTTCGCCACCGACTGAAACGCCAGAGGAGTCAGGGCCATGTTCGACGACGAAAGCCAACAACTGCGCAGGCAGAAACGCTTTTTGCAGGAGGTCGAGAACGCCATCCGCGACGCCAACCGGCGCATCCTGCACGAGCGCATTCCGGCGCTGGACCGCGAACGTTTCGTCGCCTTCGCCAGTTTCGTCGCCGGCTTGCGGGCCGAATACCTGCACGAGGCGATGGACCTGGTGGCGCGGCGCGGCGGCGTCGGCTTCGAGACTCTGCGCCAGCGCCGCGAGGCCTACGAGGAGGCCAAGGCCGCCTTCGCCGCTCTCGAGCGCGCCATCGAGCGCGGTTACGTCGACATCGCCGACAGCACCTGAGGCTTTTGCCCAGCCTGCTCAGCGCGGGCGCTGCAGGTCCTCGATCAGCGCCTTGAGGAAGCGCGCCGCTTCGCCGCCGGTGGCGGCGCGGTGGTCGAAAGTGAGCGAAAGCGGCAGCAGCCGGTGCGTCTCGATGCCGCCCAACACCGGCACCACCCCGTGGTAGCTGCGGCCGGCGGCGACGATGCAAACGCAGGGCGGCACCACCACCGGCGTGGCGTACTTGCCGGCGAACTTGCCGAAATTGCTCAGCATGATGGTGTGGCCGGAAAGCGCCTCCGGCGGCAGGGAGCGGTCGTCCAGGCCCTCGCGCAGGCGGCGGATGCCGGCCCGCATCGACACGGCATCCATCCGATCGGCGCCGCGCAGGTTGGCGACGAACAGGCCATCGGGATGGTCGACAGCGATGCCGACATCGACACGGGCATGCCGGCGCAGGGTGCCGGCAGTGGCGTCCAACCAGGCGTTCATCGCCGGCTCCGCGGTGCTGGCCACGACGAGCGCACGCAGCAGCCGCACGGTGAGGTCTTCGCCGGCCGCCCAGGCGTGCAGGTCGGCATCGTCCATCAGGGTGGTCGGCACCACGGCGGCGTGGGCGGCGGCCATGCTGCGCAGCATGTTGCGGCGGACACCGCGGATCGGCGCATCGCTGTCGAGGCCGGCGTGGGCGGCTGCAGCCGGTGCTTCCGGACGCGACGGTGCCGGCGTGGAAGCCGAGGATGGGCGGGGTGCTGCGGCCAGACGCGCCGTGCCGCGTTCGGCGGCGAGCTTCACATCGGCCAGGGTGACCACGCCGCCGGCGCCGCGGGCTTCCACCCGGGCCAGATCGATACCGAGTTTTTTCGCCAGGGCCCGCACCGCTGGCACCGCCCGGATACCGCCCAAGGCCACCGCCGCCTCGCGTCGGATCTCGCCGGACACCTGCACGGCACCGACCACGGTGCCGGCGTCGTCATCGGTCGTGGTCGGTGCTGCCACGACCGGCGTTGCGCTGGGTGCTGGGGTGGTGGGCGGGGTTGCGGTGGGTGCTGGGGCGACGGTCGGGGCGGCGTGGCCGTGGCCGTCACCTTGCCCGGCCGAACGCTGCGGCAGGGCGGGGTCGATCTCGAATTCGGCAAGCCAAGCGCCGGTGACGATCACATCGCCGGGCTTGCCGGCCACCCGCAGCAGGGTGCCGGAGCAGGGCGAGGGCACTTCGACCACGGCCTTGGCGGTTTCCATCGAGACGAGCGGCTCGTCGAGCCGGACCACCTGGCCCAAGGCGACGTGCCACTCGACGATCTCGGCATCCGGCAGGCCTTCGCCAAGGTCGGGCAGGGTGAACAACTGTGTCGTGCTCATGGCGTTTCGATGCGGGTGATGGGGGCGGTGCGGCGCGGGCCGGGCTTTGGCATCACGAGGCCGCGAGCGCGCGCTTCGCGGCGGCGATGATCTTCTCGACCGAGGGCAGGTATTTCATTTCCAGCCGGAACAGCGGAATCGGTACGTCGTAGCCGGTGACCCGCTCGACCGGGGCGAGCAGATCGTAGAGCGCGTGCTCGGCCAGCCGTGCCGCCACCTCGGCACCAAAGCCGGCGGTGCGACAGGCCTCGTGGACGATCACGCAGCGGCCGGTTTTCTTGACCGATTCGTGGATGGTGTCGAAATCGAGCGGCTTGAGCGTGGCGACATCGATGACCTCGGCGCTGATGCCCTCCGCCGCCAGCGCCTCGGCGGCCTCCAGCGCCTCTTTCACCTGCGCACCCCAGGTCACCAGCGTCACGTCACTGCCCTCTCGCAGCACGAAGCAGACATCGAGCGGCAGGGCTTCGCCGTCGTCGGGCACGTCTTCCTTGTATTGCCGGTAGATGCGCTTGGGTTCGAGGTAGATCACCGGATCGGGGTCGCGGATGGCGGCGAGCAGCAGGCCGTAGGCGCGCTGCGGCGAAGAGGGCATCACCACGCGCAGGCCCGGCACGTTGGTGAACATCGACTCGTTCGCTTCGGAATGGTGCTCGGGCGCGCGGATGCCGCCGCCCCAGGGCACGCGCAGCACCATCGGGCAGGTCAGCCGGCCGCGCGTGCGGTTGCGGAAGCGCGCGGCGTGGCAGATCAGATGATCGAGCATCGGGTAGACGAAGCCATCGAACTGCACCTCGGCGACCGGCCTCATGCCCTGCGAGGCAAGCCCGACGGTGAGGCCGGCGATGGTGGTTTCGTCGAGTGGCGTGTCGAGCACGCGCTCCGATCCGAAGCGCTGCTGCAGACCGGCGGTGGCGCGGAAGACGCCGCCGTTGATGCCGACATCCTCGCCGAGCACGAGCACGCTGGGGTCGGCCGCCATCTCGAAGGCCAGCGCCTGGGTGATGGCCTCGATCAGGGTGATGGCGGGAGCCGCGGCGGGCGTGGCGGCAGCGCTCATCGGCGGGCCTCCCAGTCGAGGGCGTCTTCACGTTGGGCGGCGAGCTCCAGCGGCAGGGTCTCGAAGAGGTGGTCGAACATGGCGGTCACCGGCGGCAGCGGCGTGGCGAGGTAGGCCTCGACCTCGATCTCGATGCGGCGCTGGCATTCCTCGCGCCAGGCCAGCTCCTGGGCCTCGCTCCAGGCGCCCAGGCCGGTGAGCCAGCTGCGCAGGCGCACCATCGGTTCGCGGGTCCAGGCGGCTTTCACCTCATCGTCGGGCCGGTAGCGGCGGGCATCGTCGGCGGTGGTGTGGTCGGACAGGCGGTAGGTGACGAACTCCAGCACGCTGCCGCCGTGGCCGTTGCGGGCGCGGGCCAGGGCATGCTCCATGGCGGTGCAGACCGCGATCAGGTCATTGCCATCGACCTGCACGCAGTCGAGCCCGCCGGCCAGACCTTTCTGCGCCAGGGTGCGGGCACCGGTCTGCGCCTTGCGCGGCACCGAGATCGCCCACTGGTTGTTGATGATGCAGAGCACGAAAGGCAGGCCGTAGGCACCGGCGGCGTTGATCGCCGCGTAGGTGTCGCTTTTCGAGCTGCCGCCGTCGCCGACGCAGGCCACCGCCACCCGCGGTTCGCCCCGCAGCTTGAAGGCGAGCGCCGCGCCCGCCGCGTGCAGGCATTGGGTGCCGATCGGCACGCACCAGGGGTAGTCGTGGGCCGGGCCGGAGAAGTCGTTGCCGCGTTCGTCGCCGCCCCAGTAGAGCAGCACCTCGCGCGGCTTCACCCCGCGCACGAACTGCGCGCCGTACTCGCGGTAGCTGGGGGCGAACACGTCCTCCGGCCGCATGCAGCTGCCGATGCCGATGTGGGTGGCCTCGTGGCCCAGGCAGCTGGCGTAGGTGCCGAGCTTGCCGGTGCGCTGCAGGGCGACCGCCTTGGTGTCGAAGGCGCGCACCAGCAGCATCTGTTTCAGCAGTTCGGCAAGGCGGTCGCGGTCGTGGGCCAACGCCGGCAGGTCGTCGCGGACCGGACGGCCGTCCTCGCCAAGGTAGTGCAGGTAGTCGATCTCGAAACTCGCCGCCGTGCGCATCATCCCGATCCTTGCCGAGCAAGATCCGCTTGATACCGTGAAGCCGCTGCCGCGGCAAGGGCCGGAGGATCGAGTGGCGTACACTGCCCACCCGTTGTGCGACCACCCCCATGCCCGAAAGCCATCCGCGGCCCCTGGAGGCCGGCATCACCACCGACCTGCGCGAACGCCTGAGCTATGCGGGCTACCTGCGCCTCGACCTGCTGCTGGCGGCCCAGCAGCCGCGCAGCCCGGCCGGAGGCAGCGATGAGATGTTGTTCATCGTCCAGCACCAGGTCGCCGAGCTGTGGATGAAACTCGCCATCGCGGAACTGCACGCGACCATCACCTGCCTGCGTGAGGGCCGCGCCGAGCCGGCGCTCAAGGGGCTGGCGCGGGTCAAGCTGGTGCAGCGCCAGCTCATCGAGCAGTGGGCGGTGCTGGAGACGCTGACGCCCTCCGAATACGCGCTGATCCGCCCCCACCTCGGGCCGTCCTCGGGCTTCCAGTCCTTGCAGTACCGGATGATCGAATTCCTGTTCGGCAACAAGGACGAGGCCATGCTGAAGGTGTTCGCCCACGCGCCCGAGCAGCATGCCGCGCTGGCGGCCCTGCATGCCGCGCCCTCGCTCTACGACGAGGTGCTGGGCTTTCTTGCCGCTCAGGGCCATGCCGTGCCGGCCGAACGGCTGGCCCGTGACCCGCGCGAACCGCATCGCCCCTGCGCCGCCCTGGTGCCCGTGCTGGCGCGCGTCTACGCCGACCCGGCAACGCACTGGAGCGCTTATCACCTCTGCGAATCGCTGGTCGATCTCGAGGTCAACCACCAGCTCTGGCGCTTTCGCCACCTGAAGACGGTCGAGCGGATCATCGGCACCCAGCCCGGCACCGGCGGCAGTTCCGGCGTGGGTTTCCTCAAGCAGGCGCTCGACATCGGCTTCTTTCCGGAACTGTTCGCGGTCCGCACGGCCCTGGTGCCGCCGGTGGTGCCGGCCTGATCCGGCCGCGTCATCTTCACGCGAGCAACACCCGGCACTGACATCGGCTTCACGAATCCGCCACAATCCGGCACCCAGAGTTTTTGCTCTCTCCCCAGCGAGGTCCCCGCGTGTCCCAGCCCGCCACCGCCCCACCCGCTTCCCGCAGCGTGGCCATGCGCCTGCTCGACGGCGTCGAGAAACTCGGCAACAAGCTGCCCGACCCGGCCATGCTGTTCCTCGTGCTGCTGGGCGTGGTGCTGGTGCTCAGCGCCTGGTTGTCCACCATCAGCTTCGAGGTGGTCAACCCGCGCACCGACATGCCGGTGCAGATCACCAACCTGCTCGCCGGCAGCGCGCTCACCGAGTTCATCGCCAACATGGTGACGGTGTTCACCAGCTTCCCGCCGCTGGGCGTGGTGCTGGTGTCGATGATGGGCCTCGCGGTGGCCGAGCATTCGGGCTTCATCAACGCCGGCCTGCGGGCGATGATGAGCGTGACCTCGAAGAAGCTGCTCACCCCGATGCTGATCTTCGTGGCCATCCTCTCGCACCTCGCGGTGGATGCCGGCTACGTGCTGGTCATCCCGCTCGGCGCGGTGATCTTCTACGCCGCCGGTCGCCACCCGCTGGCCGGCATCGCGGCGGCTTTCGCCGGCGTCTCCGGCGCCTACTCGGCGAGCTTCCTGCCGACCAGCCTCGATCCGCTGCTGGCCGGTTTCACCCAGGCCGGCGCCCAGATCATCAGCCCCGACCACCTCGTCAACCCGCTCAACAACGCCTTCTTCATGGCGGCATCCTCGCCGCTGATCATCGGCCTGGGCTGGTTCATCACCGACAGGATCGTCGAGCCGCGACTGATGCGCACCGCCGCCACCATCGACGGCGACATGAAGGAAGCCCCCACCCTCGAACGCCTCAGCCCGCGCGAGAAGAAGGGCCTCGTGTTCGGTCTTGTCACCATCGTCGCCGGCCTCGCCCTGATCGCCTTCACCGCCTGGCCCGCCGATTCGGCCTGGCGGCATGCCGAGTCCGGCGATCTCACCCACAACCAGGCGCCGCTGATGCGCTCGATCGTGCCCCTGATCCTGTTTCTGACGCTGATTCCCGGCGTCGTCTACGGCATGGTGGTCGGCACCATCAAGAGCCACCGCGACGTGGTGGCCGGCATCAGCAAGACCATGAACACGATGGGCTACTACCTCGTGCTGGCCTTCTGCTGTGCCATCTTCATCGCCGGTTTCGCGCAGTCCAACCTCGGCATCCTGGTCGCCCTGGAAGGGGCCGAGGCGCTCAAGGCCTCGGGCCTGCCGCTGGGGGCGATGCTGGTCGGCATCACCTTCCTGACCGCCGCCGTCAACCTGCTGATCGGTTCGGCCTCGGCCAAGTGGGGCCTGCTCGCCCCGATCTTCGTGCCGATGCTGATGCAGCTCGGCGTCTCGCCCGACCTCACCCAGGCCGCCTACCGCATCGGTGATTCCAGCTCAAACATCATCACGCCGCTGATGCCCTACTTCCCGCTGGTCGTCGTGTTCTGCCAGCGCTACGTCAAGGGCACCGGCATCGGCACGGTGATCGCGATGATGCTGCCCTACGCCCTGACCTTCCTCGTGGTCTGGAGTGCCTTCCTGCTGCTCTACTGGAGCCTCGGCATCCCGCTCGGCATCGGTGCCAGCTTCACCTACCCGGCCAGCTGAGCCGGGTGGCGGCTGGAGGGTGGCCTGGCCGCCCTTCAGTCGTGTTCGAAGTCCCCGGTGGCCTGTTCCATGCGGGCGAGCAGGCGATCCAGCGCCTGCCGCTCGTCCGGTTGCAGGGCCTCGAGCAGGCGTTGTTCGTAGGCCATGGCGCGGGGCGCCACATCGGCGTAGATCGCCCGACCGGCCTCCGAGAGCCGCAGCACGCTGCGGCGGCGGTCGTCCCCGTCGGTGTCGCGCAGGATACGGCCACCGTCGAGCAGGGCCGACACTGCCCGGCTCACCGCCACCTTGTCCATGGCCGTGCGTTGCGCCACCTCGGTCGCCGACAGTCCGGGCCGCCGCGCCAGCACGGCGATCACCCGCCACTCCGGGATGCTGAGCCCGTGGCGCTTGTCGTAGAGCCTGGCGATGTCGGTGCTGATGCGGTTGGAGAGCACCGACAGGCGGTAAGGCAAAAAACGTTCCAGATCGAGCATCGTGCTGCGCTGCAATAGAATTTGCGTTTGGTTTCAGTCGAAACTATAACGGCACTGACAGCACCGCCTCCTGCGGGTCGCGTCCAGCCCTTACGCTTTCCCCACGCCCTTCACGGAGCATGCCATGAACGCCACGCCCTCGATGACCGCGCCGAACCCCGGCATGAGCCTCACCACCTTCGAGAACCCGATGGGCATCGACGGTTTCGAGTTCGTCGAGTTCGCTGCACCCGAAGGCAAGGCCGCGGCGCTGCACGCGCATTTCCGCGCGATGGGTTTCAGCGCCGTGCGCCGGCACCGGACGCGCCCGATCACCCTGTACCGGCAGGGCGGCGTGCACTTCCTCGTCAACGAAGACCCCGACAGCTTCGCCGCCGATTTCGCCAAGGCGCACGGCCCCTCGGCCTGCGGCTTCGCCATCCGTTTCAAGAAGAATGCCCACGAGGTGCAGGCCGCAGCACTCGCCGCCGGCGGTGAGCACGTGGCGCGAGAGGCGACGAAGGCGATCGACCGCCCGGTCATCCAGGGCATCGGCGGCTGCATGCTCTATCTGGTCGATGACTACGGCAGCCTCGACCGCATCTACCGCGACTACGTGGCGATCCCCGGTGCCGAGCCGAATCCGGTGGGCTTCGGCCTGACCTTCATCGACCACCTCACGCACAACCTGCACTTCGGCAACATGCAGAAGTGGAGCGATTACTACGAGAAGCTGTTCAACTTCCGCGAGATCCGCTACTTCGACATCAAGGGTGCGAAGACCGGTCTGGTCTCGAAGGCCATGACCGCGCCGGACGGCATCGTCCGCATCCCGCTCAACGAGTCCTCCGACCCGAAGTCGCAGATCAACGAATACATCAACGAATACAAGGGCGAGGGCATCCAGCACATCGCCTGCTTCACCGACGACATTTACGCCACCGTCGAGGCGATGCGCGCCCAGGGGGTCGAGTTCCTCAACACGCCGGACACCTATTTCGAGGCGATCGATGCGCGCATCCCCAACCACGGTGAGGACGTGACGCGGCTGGCGAAGAACCGGATCCTGATCGACGCCGACCCCGAGACCAAGCAGCGCAAGCTGCTGCAGATCTTCACCCAGAACGCGATCGGCCCGATCTTCTTCGAGATCATCCAGCGCAAGGGCAACGAGGGCTTCGGCGAAGGCAACTTCCAGGCCCTGTTCGAGAGCATCGAGCGCGACCAGATGCGTCGCGGCGTGCTCTGAGGGCAGGCCCATGACGCTCGCCTACCAGTCCGGTTTCGCCAACGAGTTCGCCAGCGAGGCCCTGCCCGGTGCCTTGCCGGCGGGTCGCAACTCGCCGCAGCGCTGCCCCTACGGCCTCTACGCCGAGCAGCTCTCCGGCACCGCCTTCACCGCGCCGCGCCACCAGAACCGTCGCAGCTGGCTCTACCGCATCCGCCCGAGCGCCATGCACGGCGCGTTCGAGCTGCTGCCGGAGGGCGCGTTCCACAACGTCTTCGGCGACGGCCCGGTCTCGCCGGAGCAGATGCGCTGGAACCCGCTGCCCATGCCGGCCGCGCCCACCGACTTTCTGGATGGCCTGTTCACCATGGCCGGCAACGGCGGGCCGGGCACCGGCACGGGCATCGGCATCCACCTCTACGCCGCCAACCGCTCGATGGCTGGCCGCTACTTCTACAACGCCGATGCCGAGCTGCTGATCGTGCCGCAGCAGGGCCGGCTGCGCCTGCGCACCGAGTTCGGCGTGCTCGAGCTCGAGCCGCAGGAGATCGCGCTGATCCCGCGCGGCATCCGCTTCGCGGTCGACCTTGCCGATGGCGCGGCGCGTGGCTACGTCGGCGAGAACTTCGGGGCCGGCCTGCGCCTGCCCGACCTCGGCCCGATCGGCAGCAATGGCCTGGCCAACCCGCGCGACTTCCTGTCGCCGGTGGCCGCCTACGAGGATGTCGAGGGCGACTTCGAGCTGGTCGCCAAGTTCGACGGCCGGCTCTGGCATGCGCCGATCGGCCACTCGCCGCTCGACGCGGTGGCCTGGCACGGCAACCACGTGCCCTGCAAGTACGATCTGCGCCGCTTCAACACCATCGGCTCGATCAGCTTCGACCACCCGGATCCGAGCATCTTCCTCGTGCTCAGCAGCCCGAGCGACACGCCCGGCGTGGGCAATATGGACTTCGTGATCTTCCCGCCGCGCATCCTGGCGATGGAGGACACCTTCCGGCCGCCCTGGTTCCATCGCAACGTCGCGAGCGAGTTCATGGGCCTCATCGTTGGGACCTACGACGCCAAGGCCGAGGGCTTCGTGCCCGGCGGCGCCTCGCTGCACAACAGTTTCACCGGCCACGGCCCGGACGCCGAGACCTTCGCCAAGGCGAGTGCCGCCGACACCAGCAAGCCGCATTACCTCCGCGACACCATGGCCTTCATGTTCGAATCGCGGCACGTGCTGCGACCGAGCGCGCAGGCCGTGGCGGCCGCGCATCGGCAGCGTGGCTATGCGGCCTGCTGGTCGGGCCTGAAGAAGCATTTCGATCCCTCGCGCCGTTGAGTGGCGCGACCCATCCACCGCGTCGCCGCCGGGCGGCGCGGCAAAGCACTGGAGAACCGGATGAAGCTGGGCAGTCTCAAGGAGGGCGGCCGCGACGGCACGCTGGTCGTGGTCTCGCGTGATCTCGCCCGCGCCGTGCGCGTGCCGCACATCGCGCCCACCCTGCAGCGCGCGCTGGAGGACTGGTCGAACACGGCGCCGCGCCTGAACGGCGTGTCGGAGGCCCTCAACGCATCGAACGCGCAGACCATCGACGGCTACGCGGTGTTCGCCCTCGACATGGCGGCACTGGCCGCACCGCTGCCGCGCGCCTACGAGTTCGTCGATGGCTCGGCCTACCTGCCGCACGTCGAGCGCGTGCGCCGTGCGCGTGGCGCCGAGGTGCCGGAGAGTTTCTACACCGACCCGCTGATGTACCAGGCGGTGAGTGCCGGCTTCCTCGGTCCGCGCGACCCGGTGCGGGTGCGCGACGAGGCCTGGGGCATCGACCTCGAAGCCGAGGTGGTCGTCGTCACCGACGATGTGCCCTACGGCGTGTCGGCCGAGGAGGCCGCGCAGCACATCCAGCTCATCGGCCTGGTCAACGACGTCTCCCTGCGCAACCTCATTCCCAACGAACTGGCCAAGGGCTTCGGCTTCCTGCAGAGCAAGCCGCGCTCGGCCTTGAGCCCGGTGTTCGTGACGCCCGATGAACTCGGCGAGGCCTGGCAGGGCAGCAAAGTGCATCGCCCGCTGCTGACCCACATCAACGGGGCGTGGTTCGGTGCGCCGGAGGCCGGCGAAGATATGCAGTTCAGTTTTGCCGAGCTCATCGCTCACGCCGCCAGGACCCGGCCCCTCTCCGCCGGCACCATCGTCGGCTCGGGCACGGTCGCCAACCGGAGCACCGAGCGCGGGGCCAGTTGTTTCGCCGAGCTGCGCACCATCGAGACCCTGCGCGACGGCAAGCCCTCCACGCCCTTCATGCGTTTCGGCGACGTGGTGCGGATCGAGATGCTCGACACCGAGGGCCGTTCGATCTTCGGTGCCATCGAGCAGAAGATCGAGAAACTGGACTGAACCCGGCCGCCGGCAGGGCGGTCTGGAGCCGGAACGGCGTAGGGTGTAGCGTGGCCTCCGGGATGATGGACGGAGCAGGGGCGATGCCCAACGACGGACTGCGGCTCTACAGCTACTGGCGCTCCAGCGCCGCCTACCGCGTGCGCATCGCGCTCAACCTCAAGGGGCTGGAGGCCGAGCAGGTGCCGGTCCACCTCCTCCGCGACGGCGGCGAACAGCATGCTTCGGCCTTCCAGCAGGTCAATCCGCAGGGCTTGGTGCCGGCCTTGCAGCACGGCCAGCGGCTGGTGCGGCAGTCGATGGCGATCATCGAATACCTCGACGAGACCTTCGGCGGCCCGCCCCTGTTGCCGGCCACCGCGCGCGACCGCGCCCGGGTGCGCGCACTGGCCCAGCTGATCGCCTGCGACGTGCACCCTTTGGGCAATCTGCGGGTGTTGCAGTACCTGGAGCGCGAGTTCAAGGCCACGCCGGAGCAGCGCGAGGCCTGGGTTCGCCACTGGCTGGCGCTGGGTTTCGCGGCCATCGAGACCCTGCTCACCGAAAGCCCGGCCACCGGCGATTTCTGCGAGGGCGAACGCCCCGGCATGGCCGACTGTCTGTTGCTGCCGCAGATCTACAACGCGCGCCGCTTCAAGCTCGATCTGGCGCCGTACCCCACCGTGCGCCGCATCGAGGCCAGGGCGCTGGCGCTCACGGCCTTCCAGCGCGCCGCGCCGGAAGCGCAGCCGGACGCGCCGCCGCCGGTCTGAGGGACAGCGAAGCGAGCCATGGAAGTCGAGCGTCGGCGAATGCGCAGCGGGACGCGGAGCCTGAGCCGTCGCGTCCGCAGGTCCCGCATGGGCAGGCGCGAGGGGGGATGTAGCGTCGTATTCCGGCAGGCTGGGACTTGCCCGGAGCTGCGCCCACACCGCAGCAGGCCGTGAGCCCGGAGCAGCACCCCGCCGCGACAGGCCGGGGGCCTGCGGCGGACTCGGGCCGGCTGCTGTGCGGCAAGAAACTCGACGGGCCGACCGAAGGGCGCCTCCCTGCGCCCTCGGTCGGTGCGCCCATCCGGGGCGCACCCTGCGGGCCTGGCGTCTGATCATCTGGCTGGCCCTCGAAATCCGCCGCAAGCCCCCAGCCTGCTTGGCGGGGTGCTTCGCGGCTGCAGCGGTGATGGCGTGAGCGGCACGAAGTTCGTCTTCCGAAACCCAGCTTCGCTTCGCATCTTTGGGCAGATCGCGTCTTTCGGCCAATGCCCGTCAACGAGCGCCGCGCCAGCGCGACCTCGCGGACAGCGAAGCGAGCCAAGGATGGCGAGCGGCGGCGAATGCGGAGCGGGACGCGGAGCCTGAGCCGTCGCGTCCGCAGGTCGCGCGTCGGCAGGCGCGAGGACAGGCGCGAGGACAGGCG
>JAGXTI010000022.1 GCA_018334015.1 Silanimonas sp. | reverse complement strand
GATGCGGGCTGTGCCCGCCCGAAAGCCGTGCCGGCGATCAAACCGTGATGGCTGTCGGCGAGGTCGTCGCCCTTGCCAGCGGGAAAGTGGTCGCGGTCGATATCCGAAAGACTCTCAGGCTCTGAGCAATCACCCTCGCGCCTGCTGACGCGCGACCTGCGGGCGGATGGCCCTTGATAGATAAGACCCATCGCAATAAGTCAAACAATCTATTTTCCTTTTGCCATCGCGTCGGCGTAGGGTGAGGGTTCGCGGGGCCACGGTGGCCCAGCGCCAACCGGAGACAAGACCGTGGGTAACGAAGCCAAATGCCCGTTTGCGGGCGCCCGCCACGCCCAGGCCCACCATCAGGGCAATGCCGTGTGGTGGCCCGAGGCGCTCAACCTCAAGATCCTCCACCTGCATTCCGAGAAGTCGAACCCGATGGGTCGGGAGTACGACTACCGCAAAGCCTTCAAGGGCCTCGACCTCGACGCCGTGATCGCCGACCTGACGGCGTTGATGACCGACTCGCAGGACTGGTGGCCGGCCGACTACGGCCACTACGGCCCCTTCTTTATCCGCATGGCCTGGCATGCCGCCGGCACCTACCGCATCCACGACGGCCGCGGCGGCGGCGGCCACGGCGCGCAGCGTTTTGCCCCCGAGAACAGCTGGCCCGACAACGGCAACCTCGACAAGGCCCGCCGCCTGCTTTGGCCGATCAAGAAGAAGTACGGCAGCCGGTTGTCCTGGGCCGACCTGTTCATCCTCACCGGCAATGTCGCACTCGATTCGATGGGCTTCAAGACCTTTGGCTTCGCCGGTGGCCGCCCCGACATCTGGGAGCCACAGGACGACATCGACTGGGGCCCGGAAACCGAATGGCTGGGCGACAAGCGCTACAGCGGCGAGCGCGACCTGGCGCAGCCGCTGGGTGCGGTGCAGATGGGCCTGATCTACGTCAACCCGCAAGGCCCCAACGGCGTGCCCGACGCGCTGGCCTCGGCGCGCGACATCCGCGAAACCTTCGGTCGCATGGCCATGAACGACGAAGAGACCGTGGCTCTGGTGGCCGGCGGCCACACCTTCGGCAAGGCGCACGGGGCCGGCCCCGAGGCGCATGTGGGGCGCGAGCCCGAAGGCGCGTCGATCGAGCAACAGGGTTTGGGCTGGGCCAACAGCCTAGGCACGGGCAAGGGCGGCGACACCATCACCAGCGGCCTCGAAGGCGCTTGGACCCCGACCCCGACGCAGTGGGACCACAGCTACTTCGAGATGCTGTTCGGCTACGACTGGAATTTGGTCAAGAGCCCGGCCGGCGCTTGGCAGTGGGAGCCGGTCAACGTGGCCGACAAAGACTTGGCCCCGGCGGCGCACGACCCCGCCAAACGCGTGAAAACCATCATGACCACCGCCGACTTGGCGCTGCGCTTCGACCCGGCCTACAACAAAATCGCGCGCCGCTTCCACCAGAACCCGGCCGAGTTCGCCGACGCCTTTGCCCGCGCCTGGTTCAAGCTGACCCACCGCGACATGGGGCCGCGCGCCCGCTACCTCGGCAAGTTGGTGCCGAAGGAGGAACTGGTGTGGCAGGACCCGGTGCCGGCGGTTGAGCATCCCCTGATCGACGCCGCCGACGCGACCGCGCTCAAGGCCAAGGTGCTGGCGAGTGGCCTGCCGGTGGCCGATCTGGTGTTCGTGGCCTGGGCTTCGGCCTCGACCTTCCGCGGCAGCGACAAGCGGGGCGGTGCCAACGGCGCACGGATCCGACTCGCCCCGCAGAAGGACTGGGCCGCCAACGATCCGGCGCGACTGGCCCGCGTGCTGGCCACGCTGGAGGGCGTGCAGCAGGCCTTCAATGCCGGAAGCGGCAAGAAGATCTCGCTGGCCGACCTGATCGTGCTGGCCGGCAATGCCGGCGTCGAAGCCGCCGCCAAGGCCGCCGGTCATTCGATCAGCCTGCCCTTCCATCCGGGCCGCACCGACGCCAGCGTGGCGCAGACCGATGCTGCGTCCTTTGCTGTGCTGGAGCCCAAGGCCGATGGCTTCCGCAACTACGCCCGTCCGGAACTGGCGGCCAGCGCGGCCGAGCGGCTGATCGACAAGGCGCAGCTGTTGACGCTCACCGCCCCGGAGATGACCGTGCTGATCGGTGGCCTGCGGGTGCTCGGCGCCAACAGCGGCGGCAGCACCCACGGCGTGTTCACCCGGCGTCCGGGCCTGCTCACCACCGACTTCTTCGTCAACCTGTTGGACATGGGCACGCAGTGGTCGCGCTCGGCGGCCGACGCCAATGTGCTGGAGGGCCGCGACCGCCAGAGCGGTACGGTGACCTGGACCGCCACCGTGGTCGATCTGGTGTTCGGTTCGAACTCGCAGTTGCGCGCCTTGGCCGAGGTCTATGCCGAAGACGGCCACGAAGCCAAGTTCGTCGCCGATTTCGCGGCGGCCTGGACCAAGGTGATGGAACTGGACCGCTACGACCTGCGTTGATTCCAACGAAGTGACAAACCGACGCGGCGCGGGGCAAGCCGTGCCGCGTCGGCGTTTGAGCAGGGCTCAGCCAAGGGCCGGGCTAGCCGCTGGCCCGGCCGGAGGCCGACGTACACTGACCTGCCCCATCGTGCGGCCCCGCCATGCCCGAACTGCCCGAGGTCGAAACCACCCGCCGCGGTCTGGCGCCGCTGCTTGAGGGACGGCGGATCACCGGCGTGACCCTGCGACGACCCGACCTGCGCTGGCCCATCCCCGAAGCCATCGTCCGGCAGCTGCCCGGTCAACGCATCGACACGGTGGCGCGCCGCGCCAAGTACCTGCTGCTGCACACCGGAGCCGGCAGCGCCCTGTGGCACCTCGGCATGAGCGGGGTGATGCGCGTGCTGCCGACTACCTCGCCGGTCGGCGCGCACGATCATGTCGATGTCGGCCTCGACGATGGCCGCGTGCTGCGTTTCACCGACCCGCGCCGCTTCGGCTGCCTGCTCTGGCAAGCACCCGGCATGCTGCACCCACGACTCGCCGGCCTCGGCCCGGAGCCTTTGTCGACCGACTTCTCGGGGGCCACACTGTTCACCGCTTCGCGCGGCCGCGCGGCCAGCATCAAGACCCTGCTGATGGATCAGGCCGTGGTCGTCGGTGTCGGCAACATCTACGCCGCCGAAGCCCTGTTCGAGGCCGGCATCCGCCCGACCACGCCGGCGGGCCGTCTCGGCCACCAACGTTGCGAGCGGCTCGCAAAAGCCGTGAAGCGCATCCTCGGCAACGCGATCGAACGCGGCGGCACCACCCTGCGCGATTTCCTCAATGCCGACGGGCTGCCCGGCTACTTCGCGCAGGAACTTTTCGTCTACGGCCGCGAGGGTGAGCTCTGCAAGGTCTGCGGCACACGCCTCGAATCGATGCGGCTCGGCCAGCGCGCCACCACATGGTGCCCACGGTGCCAGCGGGCCTGAGCCGGAGGGTGCTTGCTGGGCCCACCAGGACTCGAACCTGGAACCAAGGGATTATGAGTCCCGTGCTCTGACCATTGAGCTATGGGCCCGCGTAGGGGCCATTCTAGCCTTGCCGCGGGGCCTGCCGGCCCGGTTCAATCAAGGTCGAGGAAGCTGCGCAGCTGCTCGCTGCGGGTCGGATGGCGGAGCTTGCGCAGGGCCTTGGCTTCGATCTGGCGGATGCGTTCGCGGGTCACGTCGAACTGCTTGCCCACTTCTTCCAGCGTGTGATCGGTGTTCATGTCGATGCCGAAGCGCATCCGCAGCACCTTGGCCTCCCGCGGCGTCAGCCCGGCCAGCACGGTACGCACCGTTTCCGAAAGGCCGGTGGTGGTGGCGTTCTCGAGCGGCGATTCGACGTTGGTGTCTTCGATGAAATCGCCGAGGTGCGAATCCTCGTCGTCGCCGATCGGCGTCTCCATCGAGATCGGCTCCTTGGCGATCTTCATCACCTTGCGAATCTTGTCCTCGGGCATGTCCATCTCCTTGGCCAGTTCCTCCGGCGTCGGCTCGCGGCCGAACTGCTGGAGCATCTGCCGGGAGATGCGGTTCAACTTGTTGATCGTCTCGATCATGTGCACCGGGATGCGGATGGTGCGAGCCTGGTCGGCGATCGAGCGGGTGATGGCCTGGCGGATCCACCAGGTGGCGTAGGTCGAGAACTTGTAGCCGCGCCGGTACTCGAACTTGTCGACCGCCTTCATCAGGCCGATGTTGCCCTCCTGGATGAGGTCGAGGAACTGCAGGCCGCGGTTGGTGTATTTCTTGGCGATCGAGATGACCAGCCGCAGGTTGGCCTCGACCATCTCGCGCTTGGCCTTGCGCGCCTTGGCCTCGCCGTAGGCCATGGCACGGGCGGTGTCTTTGATTTCGGGCAGGCCGAGGCAGAGCGCGCCTTCGAGCGCGATCAAAGCGTTCTGCTCGGCGACGATGGCGTCGCGGTGCTCGCGGATGCCCGAGGACCACTTCTGCTTGCGGCGGATGATCTCGTCGGCCCAGTCGGTGTCGGTCTCGTGCCCCGGCCAGGCCTTGATGAAGTCCTTGCGCGGCATCTTGGCAAGCCGCGTGGCGATATCGAGAACGCGGCGCTCGTGCTCCTTGGTCTCGGCGACCACGTCGCGGACCTTGCGCACCAGCGCGTCGATCAGCGCCAGCGGCAACTTGAGCTTCATGAACTCGGCGGCCATCTCCTCGCGCGCCTTGATGGTCTTCTTGTCGAGCGAGCCGTACTTGGCGTGGGTCTTCTCGAACTTGGCGTGCAGGCTCTTGATCAACTCCATGCGGCGGGCCACTTCCAAGGGGTCCGGACCGGTCTGGACCTCGGTCTCTTCCTCCTCGCCACCCTCGACCGCGACCTCCTCGTCCTCGTCGGCCGCGGCCTCGATCGGCACACCGCCGAACAGCTCGGGCGTTTCGAGGTCGGCAAAACCGGTGACGATCTCGTTGAGCCGCTTCTTGCCTTCCTGATGCTGGGCGTAATCGTCGAGGATGAGCTGGATGGTCCACGGAAACGCGGCGAGCGAGCTCTGCACCTGGTGCAGACCCTCCTCGATGCGCTTGGCGATGGCGATCTCGCCCTCGCGGGTGAGCAGCTCGACGGTGCCCATCTCGCGCATGTACATGCGCACCGGGTCGGTGGTGCGGCCACCCTCGGCATCGAGCGCGGACAACGCAGCGGCGGCCTCTTCGGCCGCGGTCTCGTCGGTGTCGCGGGTGGGCGTGGCATCGTTGAGCAGCAGCGTCTCGGCATCGGGCGCGACCTCGTGCACCTCGATGCCCATGCTGTTGATCATGCCGATGATGTCTTCGATCGCCTCGGAATCGACGACATCGTCAGGCAGGTGGTCGTTGACCTCCGCGTAGGTCAGGTAGCCCTGTTCGAGGCCTTTGCTGATGAGCTGCTTGATGTCGGACTGCTGCTCGGGACGCGGCGTGGCCATGGACGATTCACCAGTGAGGGTTTGCGCGGGAACCGGCTATTATACCGGAGACCCCGGAAAATGCGGCAAGTGATTGATCGAAAAGGCGGTTAACGCCCCGGCGGTCGGCCGGTGTTCAGCCCTGCAACCAGAAGGTGGCGGGCCCATCGTTGACCAGACCCACCTGCATGTCGGCCCCGAAACAGCCAGTCTGCACCACCGGCCAACGTGCCCGGCAGGCCGCCACCAGGGCCTCGAAACCGGCCCGTGCGGCGTCCGGCGGTGCGCTGGTGGAGAAGCCCGGCCGCAGCCCCGAGCGCGTGTCGGCAGCGAGGGTGAACTGGCTGACCAGCAGCAGCCCGCCGCCGGTGTCGCGCAGGCCGAGGTTCATCCGCCCAGCGGCATCGGGGAACACCCGGTAAGCGATCAGCCGTTCGGCCAGACGTTCAATGCGTACCGGTGTGTCGTCGGGCTGCACGCAGGCGAACACCAACAGACCGGGACCGATGGCGGCGACCCGGCGCACGCCGACATCGACATGGGCGCTGCGCACGCGCTGGAGCAGGGCGATCATCACGGCAGGCTGGCCGGCCACGCCGGCAGCGTCAAGCAGGGTCCCGCCGGGGGCTAGACTGTGCGGATGGATTCCTCTTTTCTGGTTCGCCTGCTGCGGCTGCTGGCCTGGTCGGGCGGCTTGCCGCGCCGGCCCCTGCGGCCCTGGCTGGCCGCGCGACTGGCGACACTCGCCCGCTGGCATCGCGCCAAGGGCGCGCGCATCGTCGCCACCAACCTGCGACTGACCGGTCTGGCCGAGCGGGTCGACAGCGCGGCGGTGCTCCATCACACGGCCCTGACCATGCTGGAGAGCCTGCGCTTCTGGACCCGTCCGCCGCAGCGCAATCTGGCCGAGGTGGTCGAAGTGCTGGGCGAAGAACGTCTGGCGGCACTTCGCGGCGAGGGTCGCGGCGTGCTGCTGGTGGCGCCGCACTACGGCAACTGGGAACTGCTGGCGCAATGGCTGGCGACGCAGGGCCCGTTCTCGCTGCTCTACACCCGTGGCGAAGGCCCGGTGGTGGATGGCTTCCTGCGCCAGGCGCGCAGCCGTGGCGGGGTGCGCACGGTGGCCGCCGACGCGCAC
Organism: Silanimonas sp.; assembly: GCA_018334015.1. Lineage (GTDB taxonomy): Bacteria > Pseudomonadota > Gammaproteobacteria > Xanthomonadales > Xanthomonadaceae > Silanimonas. Next base: position 57,681 of record JAGXTI010000022.1, on the reverse strand, counting down.
GGCATGAAGCCCCTGCTCAAGGCCCTGCAGCGCGGCGAACTGGTTGGCATCACGCCGGACCAGGTGCCGGCCGGCGGCGGCGCCTGGGCTCCTTTCTTCGGCGTGCCGGCCCTGACCATGAGCCTGCTGCCGCGACTGGCCGAACGCAGCGGTGCCGGCATGCTGCTGGCCGCCGCCGAACGCCGCGCTGACGGCCGCTTCCGTATCCTGCTGCTCGATGGCCCGGTGCATCACCCGACCGCCCCGCTCGAGGCCCGCGTCGCTGCCCTCAACGCAGCCGTCGAGACGCTGGTGCGGCGCGACCCGGCGCAGTACCAGTGGACCTACAAGCGCTTCAAGGGCGAGCACCCCACGCAGGGCCGGATCAACCCCTATTGGCCGGAGTGTTACTGACGATGCGATCGAACGACGATGCCGCCCCGCTCTGGGACGCCGGCGACTGGCCCGGCGAGGCACCCTGGCAGCCGCTGCCCGAGGCGGCCAGGCGCGCCTTCCGCTGGTCCGGCCTGCTCGCCTGGGGGGTGGCCGGCCTGCTGGCCGGGCCGCTGGCGGCGGTGGCCTGGGCGATGGCGCAAGGGCCTTCGCTGGCCCTGCTCGGGGCCGCTGTGGTGCCGCCGCTGCTGGCGGTCGGGTTGGCGCTCTGGCAGGCCGACTGGGCCTGGCGCTACACCCGCTGGCGGCTCGACGCCGACGGCCTGCGCCTGCGTCGTGGCCGCTGGTGGCGGCAGGAGCGGATGGTGCCGCGGGCGCGCGTCCAGCACCTCGACATCGAACGCGGGCTGATCGAACGCCGCTTCGGCCTCGCCACCCTGGTGGTCCACACGGCCGGCACCGCCCACGGTGCCCTGCGCCAAGCCGGCTTCGCCGAGGCCGAGGCCATGCAATTGCGCGAGGCGCTGGTGCCCGAACGCCGCGAGTACGACGATGACCCGGACGCCTGAGGCCACCAGCGGCAGCGAGGCCCGGCGCGCCCTGCAGGCGGCTGCCACGCAGCGCCTGCACCCGCTGTCCTGGCTGTTCATCCTGCTGCAGCAGCTGCGCACTTTCGCGCTGCCCATCGTTTTACTGCTGGTCTCTGGTCGCGGCGAGCAGAACCCCGCCGAACTCGCCGGCCTGGCCGGTGCCGGCGTGCTGGCGGTGCTGGCGGTCTGGCAGTACTTCACCTACCGCTACGGTTTCGTGGGCCGGGCGCTGGTGATCCGCAGCGGCCTGCTGCAACGCAACCTGCGGCTGATCCCCTTCGATCGCGTGCAGAACGTCAGCCTGCACCAGAACCTGCTGCACCGGCTGGCCGGTGTGGCCGAGGTGCGGCTGGAATCGGCCGGCGGTGGGGCCGGTGAAACCGAAGCGCGCATGCAGGTGCTACGCCTGACCCAGGCACACGCCCTGGAGGCCCTGGTGCGCGCCAAGCCGACCCGCAGCGAGGGCGAGGCCACGCCCGAAGTGGCGGCACAACGCTGGCTGCACCTGCCCACCCGCGAACTGGTGCGGCTCGGCTTGATCTCCAACCGCGGCATGCTGGTGGTGGCGGCGGCCTTTGGCCTGCTCAGCCAAGCCGGTGAGCGCGTGCTCGGCGAGGCCAGCAATGCGGTGATCGATGCCGGCCGCCAAGGTCTCGCTTTGGCCGAAGGTTGGCAGCCCGGCCCTCTGGCCTGGACGCTGGGCGGCATCGCCCTGCTGCTTGCCTTGCTCGCCCTGGTGCGGCTGCTCTCGGTGTTGCTCGCCATTCTCCAGTTCCACGACTTCCAGCTGTGGGCCGGGCAACGCGAGCTGCGGGTCGAGCGCGGCTTGTTCAGCCGGATGCGCAGTCACCTGCCCAAGCGCCGCATCCAGGCCTATGCGCTGCGCGAGAGCCTGCTGCACCGTTGGTTTGGACGGCAAAGCCTGCGGATCGACCAGACCAGCATCGCGGCCCCCGGCGAGACCTCGCTGCGCGATCTGGTGCCGTTGGCACCCCCAGCCACCATGGCGACCGTGCTGGGCCACCTGTTGCCCGATGCGGCCTGGCCGCCTGGACGCTGGCAGGGCCTGCACCCGCGCGCCTGGTGGCGGGTGTTCGCACCCACCGCGCTGGGCCTGCTGGCGCTGAGCGCCGTGCTGGTCGTTTGGCGCGGGCCTGAAGCCGCTTGGCTGCTGCTGTTAATGCCGCTTTTGGCCTTGCGGGCGGTGCTGTGGGCGCGCTACTCGGCTTGGTCCCTGGAGCAGGGCGTGTTCACCTTCCGGCAGGGCTGGCTGGACCGCCACTGGCGCTTCGTCGAGACCGCCAAGGTCCACGTCGTCGCCCTCCGGCAAACCCCGTTCGATCGCCACCACGGCATGGCCAGCGTGCAGGTCGACACCCAGGGCGCCTCACCGCTGGAGCCGGCGCTGTTCGTGCCCTACCTGCCCGCCGCCGAGGCGCGCGCTCTGGCCGAGGCCCTGCGCGCCGCGATGCCGCACGATGCCGGCATCAATCGCGCCAGAACTGCGGGGTGAGCAGCACCAGCAGGGTGAACACCTCGAGCCGCCCCAGCACCATCGCGAAGCTGCAGACCCAGGTCGAAAAATCGGAGAGGTCGCGGAAATGCGCGGCCACCGCGCCGAGACCGGGCCCCAGGTTGTTGATGGAGGCGGCCACGGCGGAGAAGGCGGTGACGATGTCGACACCATCAGCCACCAGCACCAGGGTCATCGCCACGAAGGACAGCAGGTAAAGCGCGCAGAACCCGGCCACGGCGATGACCACGCTCTCGGAGACGCGCTTGCCGCCCACCTTGACCAGAAACTGACCCTTGGGATGCACCAGCTGCTTGAGTTCGCGGAAGCCCTGGCGCACCACCATCTGCACCCGCGCCACCTTCATGCCGCCCGAGGTGGAACCGGCGCAACCGCCGACAAAAGCCAGCATCACGAGCAGCAGCGGGGCGAGGCCCGGCCAGTCGACGAAACCGGTGGTGACGAAGCCGGTGGTGGTCAGGTTGGAGACGACCTGGAAGGCCGAATGGCGCAGGGCTTCGAGTGGGGCCTCGAAACGGCCGCCCAGCCAGACGCTGGCGGTGACCACCAGGGTCGCCACGGCGAGCAGGCCGAGGAACAGTCGGGCCTCGGCGTCGGCGCGGTAATGGCCGAGCGTGGCGCGCCGCCAGGCGTACCAGTGCAGGCCGAAATTGAGGCCGCCCAGCAGCATGAACACGATGGCGATGCTGTCGATCAGCGGGCTGTCCCAGTGGCCGAAGCTGGCGTCGTAATTGGCGAAACCGCCGGTGGCGACGGTCGACATGGCGTGGGTGATGGCGTCGAACAGGCCCATGCCGCCCACCCAGTAGGCCAAGGCACAGAGCAGCACCAGCACGCTGTAGACCAGCCACAGGGCCTTGGCGGTGTCGGCGATGCGCGGGGTGAGCTTGCTGTCCTTCTGCGGCCCGGTGCTCTCGGCGCGGAACAGCTGCATGCCGCCGATGCGCAGCATCGGCAGGATCGCCACCGCGAGGATGACGATGCCCATGCCGCCCAGGTAGTTGAGCGAGGCGCGGTAGAACAGCACGCTTCTCGGCAGGTGTTCGAGACCGACGATGACGGTGGCGCCGGTGGTGGTCAGGCCCGAGGTGGATTCGAACACCGCATCGGTGAAACTGAGGTTCGGCGGGCCGAGGACGAACGGCAGGGCCGTGACCAGGCAGGCGATGATCCAGGCCGCCGAGACCACCAAAAAACCGTCGCGCAAACGCAGTTCGTAGCGGGCCTGCCGCACCGGGTACCAGAGCAGCAAGCCGGCGACGAAGGGGAAGAGAAAGCTCTCGGCGAAGGCCAGCACGGTCGGCTCGCCCCACCACCAGGCGAGCAGGCCCGAAGGCAGAGCCACCAGACCGGAGAGCGCCACGATGGCGCCGAAGATGCGCTGCAGGGTGCGCGCGCGCTCACTGAGGGGCAGCCGCATGTCAGAGCCAGGTCGCGCCGGCTTTGAACTGCGCGGTCACCTTGGGCATCTCGCGCTTGTCCATGACGAAGACGATGACGTGGTCGTCGGGCTCGACCACCACATCGTGGTGGGCAATCAGCAACTGCTCGCCACGGACGATGCCGCCGATGGTCGCCGAGGGCGGCAGGTCGAGTTCCTCGAGGCCCTTGCCGATCACCCGCGAACTGCGGCGATCGCCCCGGGCGATCACCTCGACCGCCTCGGCCACGCCGCGACGCAGCGAATAGACCTGCGCCGGCGCGCCTTCGCGGATGTGCGCCAGCAAAGCCCCCAGCGTGACCTGCTGCGGGCTGACCGCGATGTCGATGCTGCTGCCCTCGACCAGTTCGGCATAGCTCGGACGGTTGATCAGGGCCAGCACGCGCGGGCAGCCGAGCCGCTTGGCCAGCATCGCCGAGAGAATGTTGGCCTCGTCGTCGTTGGTCAATGCGCAGTAGATGTCGGTCTGGTCGATGTTCTCTTCGCGCAGCAGCTCCTCGTCGGCGCAGTCACCGACCAGCACGATCGAATCGAGCAGGTCCTCGGCGATGCTGCGGGCGCGCTCGCGGCTGCGCTCCATGACCTTGACCGAATAGCGGCCCTCCAGCGCCTTGGCAAGGTTGCGGCCGATGTTGCCGCCGCCGGCGATCAGCACGCGGCGGGTCGGTTTCTTCTCGACCCGGCGCAGTTCGGCCATCACCGCCGGGATGTGGCGGCGCTCGGCGAGAAAGAACACCTCGTCGTCGATCTCGATGACGGTGGCCGCCTCCGGCTTGACCGGCCGGCCACGGCGGAAGATCGCCGCGACCCGGGCATCGGCCCCGGCCGGCAGGTGGCTGCGCAGCTCGCGGATGGCATGGCCGACCAGCGCGCCACCCTCGATGGCGCGCACTGCCACGAGCTGCGCCCGGCCCTGGGCGAAATCCAGCACCTGCAACGCGCCGGGGTAGCCGATCAGCCGCTCGACGTGGCGCACCACGAGCTGCTCGGGGCTGATGGCGGTGCTCACCGGGGAATCGCGGGGGTCCTTCAGGACACCCAACTCCAGGTACTCCGATTCACGCAGCCGGGCCACCCGGGTCGGCGTGCGGAACCGCGAATGGGCGATCTGGCAGGCGAGCAGGTTGACCTCGTCGGACGAGGTGACCGCGACCAGCAGCTCGGCATCCTCGGCACCGGCCTGGGCCAGCACCGAGGGCCGCGAGGCATGACCGACCACGGTGCGGATGTCGAGCCGTTCGGCCAGATCGCGCAGCCGTTGGTGGTCGGTATCGACGACGGTGATGTCGTTGTTCTCGGAAGCCAGTGCCGCCGCCACCGATGAACCCACTTGGCCCGCACCCAGGATCAGGATGTTCACGCGCTCCCCGCACGCCGTCGCTCCGGCGCGGATCATACGCCGGTCGGGACCTTGTGCTCGGAAATGGCGTGGCCCTCGGCCCAGCCGGCACGAGCAAAGGTCCTGCGGGCCTTGCCCGGGGCCATGCACGCAGCGGCAAACGCATGGCGGCGGACAGGCCGGGCCGCCTACGATAGCCGGATGCATCCCGCCCTGCCCCTCTCCGGCATCGTCGTCACCTTCAACGAGGCCGACCGCATCGAACGCTGCGTCACCAGCCTGCGCACGGTCTGTGCCGAAGTGATCGTGGTCGATTCCGGCTCCACCGACGGCACCCGCGAGATCGCTGCCGCGCTCGGCGCACGCGTCGTCGAGCAGCCGTGGCTGGGCTTCGCCCGCCAGAAGAACCTCGCCATTGCATTTGCCACGCAGCCCTGGGTGCTGCTGCTCGATGCCGATGAATGGCTGGAGGCCGATGCCCAGGCGGCCTTGCGCGCCCTGTTCGGCTCCGGCCGGCTCGCTGCCGCCGATATGGTGCGGTTGCGGCGGCGTACCCGCTTTCTCGGTACGGTGATGCACCACGGCAGCTTCGCCCGCGAACGCATCGAGAGGCTTTTCCGTGCCCATTGCCGTTACGAGGCACTGGCCGTGCACGAGCATCTCGATACCCGCGGCCAGCGGGTGATCGACGCCGCCATCCGGATGGAGCACGACACCGCACGCTCCGCCGACGAGTACTGGGCCAAGCTGCAGGGCTACGCCCGGCTCTGGGCCGACGAGCGGCTGGCACGGACGCGCCGGGTGCCGCCGGGGCGGGCCAGTCTGGCGGGGCTCGCCTACCTGCTGAAGAACCTGCTGCTGCGCCGGGGCCTGCTCGATGGCCCCGGGGCCTGGCGCTTCCATGCGCTGCACGCCCGCTACGCGGTGGCGAAGTACCGTGAACTGCGCGCCCGGCTGGCGCGTGGTTTTTCATCGGGGGTTTAGTCGGTATGCGGAGGATGGCCGACATGCGCAGTACCGATGCCCTCCTCACGCTTGCCCTGTTGATCGGGCTCGCCTTTGCAAGCGGCCCGACCCGAGCCGACGACGACCACGAGCGCGCCCGCGAGGCGGTCGTCCGCGGCGAGGTGCTGCCGCTCGATGCCGTGCTGGCCCTCGTGCCCCTGCGCGCCGGCGAGCGCCTGCTCGATGCCGAACTCGAACGCGAGGGCGGACGCTGGATCTACGAACTGGAACTGATCTCGGCCGATGGCCGGGTGCGCGAGGTCGAACTCGACGCCCGCGATGGCCGCTGGATCGAGGAGGACTGAATGCGCGTGCTGTTGGTCGAAGATGATGCTCCGCTGCGTGCCCAGCTCGCCGCCGCTTTGCGCGGCGTCGGCTGGGTGGTCGATGCGGTGGCCGATGGCGACGAGGCGCTGTGGCTGGGCCGCGAGGAGGGCTACGACGCCGCCGTGCTCGATCTCGGCCTGCCGCGCCGCGACGGGGTCTCGGTGCTGCAGGCCTGGCGCGATGCCGAGCGCCGCTTCCCGGTGCTGGTGCTGACCGCACGCAACCGCTGGAGCGACAAACTGGCCGGCTTCGGCGCCGGGGCCGACGATTACCTCACCAAACCCTTCGAGATCGACGAAGTGGTGCTGCGCCTGAAAGCCCTGATGCGCCGGGCCAGCGGCCACGCCACCCCGACCATCCGCATCGGACCGCTGGAACTCGACACCGTGGCCTGCCGCTTCCACCTCGACGGCCAGCCGCTCGTGCTGACCGCCGGCGAGTACCGGCTGCTCGCCTTCCTCGCCCATCGCAGCGGCCGCACGGTGTCGCGCAGCGAGATCGCCGAACACATCTACGATCGTGATTTCGACCTCGATTCCAACGTGATCGACGTGCAGATCGGCCGCATCCGCCGCAAGCTGGCCCCGCACCGGCTGCTGCACACCGAGCGCGGGCTGGGTTTCCGCCTCGGCGCGGCATGACCGGCAGCCTGCGCGCACGGCTGCTCTGGTCGGCCCTGCTGCCGCTCACGCTGCTGGCCGTGGCCGGTGCCTTCGGCCTGCAGTGGGCCTTCGCCGATGCGGTCGAACGCGGCTACGACGAGCGGCTTGGCTCCAAGCTCGACGCTCTGGTCGCCGGCCTGGACATCGAGGCCGACGGCCGCCCCAGCCTGCAACGGGCGCCGGACGAGGCCGCCTTCGCCCAGGTGCGTTCCGGCTGGTACTGGCAGGTGGTGCAGGACGGCCGACCGCTGCTGCGTTCGCGTTCGCTCTGGGACGCGGTACTCGAGCCACCACCGGCCCGCGCCACGCCCCGCGGTGACGACGCCATCGGTCCCGGTGGCGAAGCCTTGCGGGTGGTCAGCCGGCGCGTGCTGTTGCCCGGCGCCAACGGTCCGCTCGACCTTTCGGTGGCCGGGCCGCGGGCCGGGCTGGATGCCGAGATCGCCCGTCTGGGCCGCCTGCTCTGGGGCGGCGTGGCCGGCCTCGTGCTGTTGGCCGCCATCGGGCTGCTGGTGCAGGTCCGGCTCGGTCTTGCCCCGCTGCGCCAGTTGGGCCTGCAGGTGGCCGCCGTACGGCGTGGCGAGAGCGAGGGCGTGCATGCCGGCAAACTGAGCGAGCTGGCCACGCTGGCCGAGGGCTTGAACGGCCTGCTGCGCCAGAACGGCCGCCTCGCCCAGAACGGCCGCAAACGCGCCGGCGATCTCGCCCATGCGCTCAAGACCCCGCTGGCCCTGCTGCGCACCCGCATCGACCCGGACGATGGCGAGTTGCGCGAGGCGCTCGATCGGATCAGCGCGGTGGTCGATCGCCACCTCGCCGCCGCCTCGGCCGATGCCCGGCGCGCCCACGCCCGCTGCGACGCGGTGGCGGAAGCCCGTCAGCTGCTGGCGATGTTCGCCCGCCTGCACACCGGCCGGCCCTTGCAACTGCGGCTGGACGCGCCCGAACAGCGCGCCGTCGGCTTGGAGGCCAGCGATCTGCAGGAACTGCTCGGCAACCTCATCGACAACGCCTGCCGGGCGGCGCGCTCGCAGGTGCGGCTGTCGATCGATCCGGGCAAGGGCCCGTTGCGCCTGCGCATCGAGGACGACGGCCCCGGCCTCAGCGACGAGCAGCTCACCCAGCTCGGCCAGCGCGGCCTGCGCTTCGATGAAAGCCTGCCGGGCACCGGCCTCGGGGTGGCGATCAGCCGCGACATCGTCGACAGCTACGGCGGCCTGCTCGACTTTCAGCGCATCGCCGGTGGCGGCTTGCGCGCCGTGCTGGAACTGCCGGCCGCGCCGGGCGAAACCTGAGGGGCCTCGGCACGACGTTCGAGCAGGGCATAGAAGAAGCCGTCGCCGCCGTCCTCGCCGGGAAAGCGCTGGCTGCCGTGGCCGGTATCGAAGCCGAAGCGGGCATCGAGCGGCAGGCCACGGGCTGCCGGTGTGCGGCCGAGGAAGGCGGCGATCTGCGCATCGTTCTCGGTGCGCAAGAGCGAGCAGGTGGCGTAGAGCAGCCGCCCACCGGGCCGCAGCAGCGGGAACAGCGCATCGAGCAGACCGGCCTGGAGGGCCGCCAGTGCCGCGACATCGTCCTCGCGGCGATGCACCTTGATATCGGGTTGGCGGCGGATGATGCCGGTGGCCGAACAGGGGGCATCGAGCAGGATCGCATCGAAGCCGCGACCGTCGTGCCAGCCTGCAGGCTGGCCGGCATCGGCCAAGCGGGCCTCGAAGCGTGCTTCCGAGGGCTTCAAAGACACCACCAGCCCGCGCAGGCGCTCCAGTCGCCGGGCATCGACATCCAGCGCCAGCACCTCGCCGGTCGCACCGACCGCCGCGAGCAGACCGAGCGTCTTGCCGCCCGGTGCCGCGCAGGCGTCGAGCACGCGCAGGCCGGGCCGGGGATCCAGCGCCTCGACGGCCAACTGCGCGGCAAGGTCCTGCACGTGGAAAGCGCCTTCGGCAAAACCGGGCAACGTGGCCGGATTGGCGCGTTCGACAAGCCGCAGGCTGTCGGCAGCGAGCCCCGGCTCGCTCGCAATGCCAGCGGCGCGCCAGCGTTCAGCCAGGGCCGCGCGGCTGAAACGCGGGGCATTGGCGCGCAACCACAGCGGCGCTTCGCTGTTGTTGGCGGCGAGCAGGACTTCGACACGGTCCGGCCAGTCGATGGCGAAACGGCGCAGCATCCAGTCGGGATGGCTGCTGCTCACCGCCAGCGCCGCCGGGGCCGGCCAGGCCTCGCGGGTGGCCTTGCGCAGCACGGCATTGAACAAGCCAGCCAAGCCCTCGCGACCGAGTTGCTTGACCGCTTCCACCGTGGCGGCCACCGCCGCATGCGGCGGCAGGCCCAGCGCATCGAGCTGGGCCAGACCGACCAGGAGCAGGCGGGCGACGTTGCGATCCTTGGCCGAGGCCATCGGCAAGGGTTTGCTCAACCAGTGCGCCAGCACGAAGGCGTAGCGCCGTTCGTGACGCAGCGCGGCGAACACGATCGCTTCGAGCAGGCCGCGGTCGCGTGGATCGGCGAGGCCCGGCAAGCGTTCGGCCAGCACCGCCTTCAGGGAACGGCCTTCATCGAGCACGGCCACCAGCAGCCGGGCGGCCTCGACCCGCAGCGCCACGCCGGTCGCCGACGCCGCTGGGGTCGCCGTTGGGCTTGCGCTCATGCCGTCCTCAGGGCGGGCCGGGCATTCAGGAACTCCGCCACCGGCTGCGGCCGACCGCCTTCGCGCTGCACCCGGAGCAGCCGCAGCGCGCCCTCGCCGCAGGCCACGATCAGGCCCTCGTGACGGCCGGCGATCAGCGTGCCGGGTGCGGGTCGTCCGAGGCCGCGTTCCTGCAGTTCGGCCTCGGACAGCGGCTGCGCAGCGTGCACGCGCAGGCGCTCGCCGGCCAGTTCGCATTCGGCCACCGGCCAAGGGTGGAAGGCCCGCACCTTGCGCGCCAGCACGAGAGCCGGCTGGGTCCAATCGAGCCGGGCCTCGGCTTTGTCCAACTTGTGGGCGTAGCTCACGCCCTCGGCCGGCTGCGGCGTGGCCGGTGGCGGATCGCCTGCGCGCAGCCGCGTCAGGCCCTCGGCCAGCAGTTCCGCACCGAGTTTGGCGAGCCGGTCGTGCAGGCTGCCGCCGGTGTCCTGATCCGAGATCGGCGTCGTGCGCCGCAGCAGCACGGGGCCGGTGTCGAGGCCCTTTTCCATCCGCATCAGGTCGACGCCGGTCATGCTGTCGCCGGCCTCGATCGCGCGCTGGATCGGCGCCGCTCCCCGCCAGCGCGGCAGCTGCGAGGCGTGCAGGTTCCAGCAGCCGTGCGTCGGAATGTCGAGCACCGCCTGCGGCAGGATCAGGCCGTACGCCACCACGATCAGCAGATCGGGTTGCAGGCTGCGCAAGGCTTCCTGGGCTTGGGCATCGCGCAGCGTCAACGGCTGGACCACCTCGATGCCGAGCGCCTTGGCGCGTTGCTTGACCGGCGATTCGGCCAAGCCCCGGCCGCGGCCAGCCGGTCGGTCGGGCTGGGTGTAGACCGCCACCAGCTCGCCGCCGGCCGCGGCGATCTCCAGGCCGGGCAGGGCAAACTCGGGCGTGCCGGCGAAAACCAGACGCAGGGCCATCAGTCCTGCTCGGCGCGGGCGAGCTTGGCGAGTTTCTTCATCGCCATCTCGCGCTTGAGCGGCGTCATGTAGTCGACAAAGACCCGGCCGTCGAGATGATCGATCTCGTGCTGCACGCAGACGGCTTCCAAGCCGCTCGCGGTGAACTCGTAGGGTTGGCCCTCGCGATCGAGCGCGCGCACGGTCACGGTCTCGGCCCGCTTGACCTCGACGAACACGGTGGGCACCGACAGGCAGCCCTCCTTGCAGAGCTGGCTGCCACTGCTGGCGACGAGTTCGGGGTTGATCAGCACCTTCTTGTTCGACTTGTCATCGGAGACGTCCATGACGATCAGCCGAAGGTGGCGATCGACCTGGGTGGCGGCCAGACCGATGCCGGGCTCGGCGTACATGGTCTCGAACATGTCATCGATCAGCGCGCGCAGGGCGTCATCGACCTGCTCGACCGGCTTGGCGACGGTGCGCAGCCGGGGATCGGGGAAACGGAGGATCGGCAGCAGGGCCATGGTGTGTCGTGGGCTATCGGACGCGGGCCCTTGGCCCGCCGGCCCGACAGTGTAGCCGGCCGGCGGATCGGGCCCCGGTGCTTGCGTGGCGGTCGGGCTTCTGGGCTATAGTCACAAGTGTTAACCTTGCGGAAAATCAGGGGGATAGCGGCCATGTTTAAACGGCTTCATGCAGTCGCCGCCGCCGCAGTGCTCACGCTGGCGACCTACGCCGCCGCGACCGGGCTCCGCGAAGGCCATCCGACCACCTACACGGTGCAGCGGGGCGACACCTTGTGGAGCATCGCCGCGCAGTTCCTCGACCGGCCCTGGCTGTGGCCGGAAATCTGGCAGGCCAACCCGCAGATCGAAAACCCGCACCGGCTGTTCCCCGGCGACGTCATCAGTCTGGCCTACCGCGACGGCCGCGCCGCACCGGTGGTGCAGGCCAGCCGCAACGGCCCCGCGCCGCGTGTCGAGGACGCGATCCCGACCGTGCCGCTGGCCGACATCGAGACCTTCCTGCGCGACAGCAGCGTGGTCGAGGACATCGAGGGCCTGCCGCATGTCGTCGCCCTGGAAGGCGACCGCCTGCGCGGCGCCGAGGGCCAGATCGCCTACGTGCGCGGCCTTGAGGGCGTGGCGATCGGCGATGTCGTGCGCATCGTCCGGCCGGCCTACGTGTTCCGCCTGCCGGTGGCGAACCGCCGCAACAACATCATCCCGGATTCGCTCGACCACCGCGGCGACACCACCTACCGCGACTGGCAGAGCGTCTGGGGCCAATCGATGGGTGGTGGTGGCGAGCGACTGGGCATCGAACTGACCCGCCAGGCCCTGGGTCGGGTCACCCAGGTGCAGGGCGAAGTCAGCCTGGTGCTGCTGGTGGCCGGCCCGGCCGATGTCCGCGCCGGAGACCGCGTGCTGGCCGGCTCGATACCGGCCTGGGATGCCCATTTCATGCCGCAGCCGCCGACCGGCGTGGCGGCCGAAGCCCGCGTGCTGGCGGTGGCCGATGCCAGTCTGGCCGCCGGTCCGAACTCGGTGGTGGCGCTCTCGGTCGGCAGCCGCGATGGCGTGCGCAACGGCATGGTGTTCTCGACCTGGCGCCCCGGCAGCATGACGCCCGACAGCATCGCCCAGCGCAACCCGATCGCCGCCGCCACCGACAAGGTGCAGCTGCCGGACGAATTCACCGGTCGGGTGATGGTGTTCCGCAGCTTCGAGCGCGTCAGCTACGCGCTGGTGATGGAAGCAATCCGCCCGGTCGGTGTCAACGATCATCTGAAGCACCCGGACGCGATGCAGTAGCACAGGCATTCGCAGTGTTTTCCGACATCGGGGCGCCTTCGGCGCCCCGATGCTTGTGGCATGGACGACGACGATGCCCTGCTCCGCCTCCACCACGCCGCCGGCTCGGCCGGCTGGTTACGCCGCCTGCTCACACTCAGCAGCGTCGAGGCGGCGCACACGCCGGCCTTGGCGGCTCTGGCGGCCCCTGCATCGAGCTGGGCCGAGGCCGGCGCCCCCGCCGAGGCCCGCGCGCTGGCCAACGGCAAGGCCGCCATCGACGCCAGCCGCCGGGCACGGCAATGGCGCGATGGCGGCGCGCAGCGGCAGTTCATCGGCTGGACCAGCCCGCTCTACCCCAGCCTTCTGGCGTCCAGTCCGGCGCCGCCCACGCTGCTGTTTGCCGAAGGCCAGGCCGAGCGTCTGTGGTGGCCGCAGATCGCCCTCGTCGGCAGCCGCGCCCCCAGCCCGGCCGGTCGCGAGCGCGCCGCCCGCTGGGCCGCGCATTTCGCCAGCGCCGGGTTCGTGGTCACGAGCGGCCTTGCCGCCGGCATCGATGCCGCCGCCCACGCCGCCTGCCTGGCCGCCCCCGGCAGCATTGCGGTGATGGGCACCGGGCCCGATCTGTGCTTTCCGAGCGGCCACGCCACGCTCAAAGCCGGCATCGCCCGCGAGGGCTGTGTGCTGAGCGAGTACCCGCCCGGCACGCCGGTGCGGGCCTGGCAGTTTCCGGAACGCAACCGGATCATCGCCGGCCTGACGCTGGCCACCGTGGTGGTCGAGGCGGCGCAACGCTCCGGGGCCCTGATCACCGCACGGCTGGCCGCTGAAGCCGGGCGCGAGGTGTTCGCCCTGCCCGGCGCGCCGGAGAACCCCAAGGCCCGCGGCTGCCATCGCCTGATCCGCGAGGGTGCGGTGCTCGCCGACAGCCCGGAGCAGGTGGTCGAGGCCCTGGCCGGGATGGCCGCCACGGTCGCCCCGGCCCTGCGTGCCCAACTGGGCCTGCCGACCCCGCCTCCGGACCGGCGGGCGTCCGGCTGCAACACCGAGGCATCGGCCGGTGAAGCCGCCCTGCTCGCCGCCCTCGGTGAAGACGGTGCCAGTTTCGATGAACTGCTGGCGCGCACCGGGTTGACGGGGCCGACCCTCGCCCCCATCCTGCTCGCCATGGAGCTGGAGGGCCGTCTCACGCAGCAGCACGGGGTCTACCACCCCTGCGGCTCCGCCTTTCCCACACGCGCCGGTGCCCGGCGCAGGCGAACGGGCTGATGAAAGAATCGATCCTCGACGTCCTGCTCTTCCTCTTCGAACACTATTTCAACGACGAATCCGACCTCGTCCGCGACCGCGACTCGCTCCAGGCCGGCCTGCTCGATGCCGGGTTCAGCCCGGCCGAGATCCACAAGGCCTTCGAGTGGCTGGACGCGCTGGCCGAGCAACGCAGTGGCCCGATCGCGCCGGTCCGGCCGAACGCTCCGGTGCGGTTCTACACCACGGCCGAGTACGCCAAGCTCGATGCCGACGGCGTGGGCTTCCTGATGTTTTTGGAGCAGAGCGGGGTGCTCGCCGCCGAGCAGCGCGAGCTGGTGCTCGACCGCGCCATGGCGCTCGACCAGGACGAACTCGACCTCGACGATCTCAAGTGGGTGGTGCTGATGGTGCTGTTCAACCAGCCGGGCGCCGAGGCGGCTTACGCCTGGATGGAGAACCTCATGTTCGGCGAAGCACCGGCCCCCTCGCACTGAGGCCCGACTTGACACCACCGCCACGGCGGTGCCCCTAATGAAAAAGAAAGCCCGCCCCTCGGCGGGCTTTCGCCCCTTCGCGCGGTCCCGCGCGTGGCGCCACGGAAAGCCCGGACATGGCCAAGAAGCTCCTCATCGTCGAATCGCCCGCCAAGGCGAAAACCATCAACAAGTACCTGGGCAAAGACTTCCAGGTGCTGGCCAGCTACGGCCACGTCCGCGATCTGGTGCCCAAAGAGGGCGCGGTCGATCCCGAGCGCGGCTTCGCCATGCGCTACGAGTTGATCGAGAAGAACGAAAGGCACGTCGACGCCATCACCAAGGCCGCCAAGGAGGCCACCAGCATCTACCTCGCCACCGACCCGGACCGCGAAGGCGAGGCGATCAGCTGGCACATCGCCGAGATCCTGCGCGAGCGCAATCTGCTGAAGGACAAGACCCTGCACCGGGTGGTGTTCACCGAGATCACGCCCAAGGCGATCCGCGAGGCGGTCGAGCATCCGCGCCAGGTCAGCCATGCCCTGGTCAATGCCCAGCAGGCCCGCCGCGCGCTCGATTACCTGGTCGGCTTCAACCTCTCGCCCCTGCTCTGGCGCAAGGTGCAACGCGGGCTCTCGGCGGGGCGCGTGCAATCGCCGGCACTGCGGATGATCGTCGAGCGCGAGGAGGCGATCGAAGCCTTCAAGGCACGCGAGTACTGGTCGATCGCCGCCGAAGCCGCACACCCCAAGCAGGCCTTCAGCGCCAAGCTGACGAAGCTCGACGGCGGCAAGGTCGAGCAGTTCACGATCACCGACGGCCAAACCGCCGAAGCCGCCCGTGCCCGTATCGCCCGCGACGCGCAGGGCCTGCTCGTGGTGACGGATGTCGAGAGCAAGCAGCGCAAGCGCCGTCCGGCGCCGCCCTTCATCACCTCGACCCTGCAGCAGGAGGCCGCGCGCAAGCTCGGCTTCTCGACCAGCCGCACCATGCGCGTCGCCCAGAAGCTCTACGAGGGTGTCGCGATCGGTGAGGAGGGCACGGTGGGTCTGATCAGCTACATGCGAACCGATGGCGTGAGCCTGTCGGCCGACGCCGTGGCCGAGATCCGCGACGTGATCGCCCGCGATTTCGGCACCCAGGCCCTGCCCGACAAGCCCAACCTCTACCCGTCGAAATCGAAGAACGCGCAGGAGGCCCACGAGGCGGTGCGGCCGACCTCGGCGCTGCGCACGCCGGCTTCGGTGGCGCGCTTCCTTGCCGATGACGAGCGCCGCCTCTACGAACTGGTCTGGAAGCGCACCGTCGCCTCACAGATGGTGCCGGCCACGCTCAACACGGTGTCGGTCGATCTCGCCGCCGGCAGCCAGCACGGCTTCCGCGTCAGCGGCACCACCGTGGTCGATCCGGGCTTTCTTGCCGTCTACGAGGAAGGCAAGGACAGCAAGGGCGAGGACGACGACGAAGAGGGCCGCAAGCTGCCGGACATGAAGCCCGGCGACCGCATCCCGCTCACCGCGGTCACCACCACGCAGCACTTCACCGAGCCACCGCCGCGCTTCTCGGAAGCCTCGCTGGTGAAGGCGCTGGAAGAGCACGGCATCGGCCGGCCCTCGACCTACGCCAGCATCATCCAGACCCTGCTCAACCGCGAGTACGTCTTCCTCGACGCCCGGCGCTTCCGGCCCACCGATGTGGGGCGCGCGGTGGCCAAATTCCTCTCGGCGCACTTCACCCAGTACGTCGACTACGACTTCACCGCCAAGCTCGAGGACGAGCTCGACGAGGTCTCGCGCGGCGAGGCCGAGTGGGTGCCCCTGCTCGAAAAGTTCTGGAAGCCGTTCTTCAAGACCGTCGAGGAGAAAGGCGAGAGTGTCGAGCGCAGCGAAGCCTCGGGCTCGCGCGTGCTGGGCCTCGACCCGGCGAGCGGCAAGCCGGTGTCGGTGCGCCTCGGCCGCTACGGGCCCTTCGCGCAGATCGGCACCGCCGAGGACGAGGACAAGCCGAAGTTCGCCTCGCTGCGCGGCGGCCAGAGCATGCACACCATTTCGCTCGACGAAGCCATCAAGCTCTTCGACCTGCCGCGCACGCTGGGCGAGTCGAACGGCGAGAGCGTCACCGTGGCGGTCGGCCGCTTCGGGCCTTTCGCCAAGCGCGGTGGCACCTACGCCTCGCTCGGCAAGGAGGACGACCCCTACACGATCAGCTTCGAGCGTGCGGTCGAACTGATCGACGCGAAGGAACTGGCCATCGCCAACCGCATCATCAAAAAATGGGACGAGGCCGGCATCGAGGTGCTCAACGGCAAGTACGGCCCGTACATCACCGACGGCAACAAGAACGGCAAGATCCCGAAGGACCGCGACCCGGCCTCGCTGACGCTCGCCGAATGCCAGGCCATCATCGAAGCCGCGCCGGCAGCCAAGGGCCGCTTTGCCAAAAAGGCCACCAAGAAAGCCGCCGCGAAAAAGACCCCGGCCAAGAAAACCAGCGGCACAAGCGCGACCGTGAAGAAAGCGGCCATGAAAAAGGCCCCGGCCCCAAAGGCGGCCACCAAGAAAGCCGCCGTGAAAAAGGCCCCGGCCAAGAAAACCAGCGGCACGAACGCGGCCGCGAAGAAGGCGACCGTGAAGAAAGCGGCCGTGAAGAAGGCCCCGGCCCCAAAGGCGGTCGCCAAGAAAGCCGCCCGCAAGAGCGCTGTAGCCCTGGCTTGACCACGGCCGGCGGAGCCTGGAGTAGGATCGGCCTCGTCAATGGCCGATGCTTGGCCTGTTTTTGGAGATCCTCATGCCCCTGCGTCCCCTGAGCCTGGCCGTGCTGCTCGCCTTGGCGGCCTCGGCCTCGGTGTCCACCGCCGCGCCGCGCGTGTTCGGCGAGCCGGCCCGCACGCCGGCCGCGTCGCCGGCCATCGATTTCCGTGCGCCCGCCTTCGAGCGCCTGCCGGCGCGCACGATGGTCTTCGATGCGCTCGCCACGTCCCGGCTGGAGGCACTGCAACGGCACAACCGGGCGATGGGCGGCAAGCGCCTGCAGATCGCGATCCACCGCAATGTCGCCGACGAGGCCCTGAGTGTCGCCCCGATCACGCTCGACTGGCAGCCCTTGGACGGCGGTCAGGTCGGCCGTTTGACGGTCGAGGCCCGTGGCGCGGTCGCCCTGCGTTTGGCGCTCGACCTGAGCGAGCTGCCCGACGCCGCCGAGCTGCGGATCGGCGGTCAGGATGCCGAGGTGCAGGCGGTGACGGTCGCCGCGGCCCGGCAGCAACTCGACGGCGAAGGCCGCTTCTGGACACCCGTGACGGCCGGCGAGCGCGCCGATCTCGAAATCTGGCTGCCCGGCGCCCAGACGGCCGCAGCACCGCGGGTGGTGGCGATCAGCCACTTCATCGCCTCGCCCCTGCAGGGCGGCTTCACCAAGGCCCTGGGCCGTTCGGGGGCCTGCAACATCGACGTGGTCTGCCGTGCCGCCAGCCTCGGCCAGGCCTTCGTCAATGCCGAGAACGCGGTGGCCCGCATGGTCTTCAGCGACTCCACCGGCAGCTTCACCTGCACCGGCACCCTGCTCAACGACACCGTGCCCGCCACCCAGGTGCCCTACTTCTTCTCGGCCCACCACTGCATCGACAGCCCGGCCATCGCCAACACCCTGCTCACCTTCTGGGAGTACGAGACGCCGACCTGCGGCCTGCTCAGCCCCGGCCCCAACCGGCAATTGAGTGGCGGTGCCGACCTGCTCTGGAGCAGCGAGAGCAGCGATGCTCTGCTGCTGCGCCTGCGCGGCACGCCGCCGGCCGGGTCGTTCTTTGCCGGCTGGGATGCCGGCACGCTCAGCGCCGGCACGCCGGTGATCGGCATCCACCACCCCAGCGGCGACAACAAGAAGTTCAGCAGGGGCAGCCACCCGGGCTTCAACACGCTCGACGTCGGCGGCGGGGTCACCGGCAGTTACGCACGGGTGACCTGGGCCGAGGGCACCACCGAAGGCGGCAGTTCCGGCTCCGGCCTGTTCACCCTGGTGAGCGGCCAGTACCTGCTGCGCGGCGGCCTCTACGGCGGCGACGCCAGTTGCGCCAACAGCGGCGGGGCCGATGTGGTGGGCGGCAACCGCGATTTCTACTCGCGCCTCGATCAGGTGTTCCCCAACCTGCGGGTCTGGCTGGCCCCCGATACGGCCGGGCCCACCCGCGACTACACCGGCAACTGGTTCGTGCCGGCCGAACCGGGCTGGGGCATCCAGGTCTTCCCCTTCCCCGGCCAGATCTTCGTGCTGTTTTTCGTCTACGACAGCGCCGGCCGGCCGGCCTGGTACCGCATGCAGGGGGGCTGGAGCGGCGTCGACACCGCGAGCCTGGCACTGGAACGGCCCACCCTGGCCGGTGCCTGGGGCAACAGTTTCAACCCGGCCGCGGTCAGCTTCAGCCCGGTCGGTTCGGCGACGCTGAGCTTCACCTCGGCCACCCAGGCCACCCTGCAATTCAACGACGGTGCCGCCAACCGCACGGTGACACTGAGCCGCTTGCAGTGAAGGCGCGGCGGCTCAGAAGCCCTGGGCCAAAAAGCCGCCATCCACCGCCAGGCACTGGCCGGTGATGTAGCCCGCCGCCGGCAGGCAGAGGAAGGCGATGGCGGCGGCCACCTCCTCGGGTTCGCCGATGCGCGCCATCGGCGTGCGCTCCAGCACCGCCTCCAGGTAGTCGGGGTCGGCCAGAGCCGGCGAGGTGCGGCGGGTGCGGATGTACCAGGGCAGCACGGCATTGACCCGGATGCCCTCGGCCGCCCACTCGACGGCGAGGTTGCGGCTGAGCTGGTGCAGCCCCGCCTTGCTCATGCCGTAGGGCGCGCCGGTGCGCACGTGGGTGGCGCCCGAGACCGAACCGACGTTGACGATGCTCGAACAGGCCTGCTGGCGCAGCAGCGGGTAGGCGTTGCGGCACAGCTCGAAGGCGCTGAACAGGTTGGTCTCGAAGATCGCCCGCCACTCGGCCTCGTCGTAGTCCATGGCCGGCCGGCGTTGATTGGTGCCGACGTTGTTGACGAGGATCGACAGGCCCAGCCCCAGACCCTCGATCCAGTCGAACAGCGCCTCGCGGCCGGCCGCCTCGGCGATGTCGCAGGCCAGCACATGGGCCTCGCCGCTCGGCCCTTCGCCGCCTGCCGCCGCTCGCAGCGCGGCGTCCTCGCGCCATTCGATAGCGGCCGCTTCCAGGGTGGCCGGGTCGCGGGCGCAGGCCAGCACGGTGGCGCCCAGACCCAGCAGCTCGGCCACGGTGGCCCGACCGATGCCGGCGCTGGCGCCGGTGACCAGCGCGACCCGGCCGTCGAGGCGCCAGCGTGCGGCAGCCATCACCCGGCGACCCGGATCAGAGCCCGCAGAAACAGTGCGCCACCTCGCGGAACGGCCGGCCCTGGCTGTCCTTGAGGAAGGCGAGGTCGTCGACCACCTGCTGGCTGCGGGTCTCGCCCAGCAGCAGGAAAGCCGGTGCCAGCATCGGGGCCAGGCCCTGCAGGTGGGCGCTGCGGTTCATGTCGGCCAAGATCTGCTGGAAGGGCGAGAGCGGCGCCTCGACGTAGGCGATCGCCGCTCCGGCATCGAGCTCAGCCAGCTCGCGCGCCCGCGCCACCGCATCGCCCAGCCCGCCCAGGGCATCGACCAGGCCGTGCGTCTTGGCCTGCGCCCCGCTCCAGACCCGACCGCGGGCAACCGCATCGATGGCGGCAACTTCGGTTTCGCGGGCCTCGGCGATCTTGCCGACGAACTGCCGGTAACCGTGGTCGACGAAGGCCTGGATCAGGGTGCCCACCTCGGGCACCAGCGGCCGGGTCGGGTCGAAGGCCCCGGCCAGCGGCGTGGTGCCGACGCCGTCGGTGCGCACGCCGATCTTTTCCAGGGCCCGCGGACCGCTCATGAACAGGCCGAAGATGCCGATCGAGCCGGTGATGGTCGAAGGGTCGGCGAGGATGGCGTCGGCGTTCATCGAGATCCAGTAGCCGCCGGAGGCGGCGACATTGCCCATCGACACCACCACCGGTTTGCCGGCCTCCTGCAGCTTCACCACCTCGCGGCGGATCTGCTCGGAGGGGTAGACGCCGCCCCCCGGCGAATCGACCCGCAGCACCACGGCGCCGATCGAGGCGTCCTCACGGGCCTGGCGCAGCAGGGCCGAGGTGCTGTCGCCGCCGACCGTGCCGGGCGGCTGCTTGCCGTCGGTGATGACACCCTGGGCGACAACGATGCCGATCCCCGGCTGCGCCTGGGTGGGCGCCGGAGCGGCGCCGGCATGGGCGAGGAAGCGCTGCAGATTGACCTGCCGGAAGCCCTGCTCCTCATCGGCGGCGCCGCGCTCAGCGAGCAGGGTCTCGAGTTGTTCGCTGGTCTTGGTGGCATCGATCAACCGCGATTCCAGGGCGAGTCGGGCGAAATCGCCCTCCACCGCCTGCAAGCGCTGCGGGAAGGCGTCGATCAGTGCAGCCAGTTCGCCCTCGGCGAAACCGCGCGCCGCCGAGACCTCGGCGAGGTAGCGCTGCCAGAGATCGCCCATCCAGTGCAGGTCGGCCTCGCGTGCCTCCGGCGAACTGCCGTCGAGCACGAAGGGTTCGGCGGCGCTCTTGAATTCGCCGACGCGGAACAGGTGCACGTCGATGCCGAGCTTGTCGGCGAGCAACTCGCGGTAGTAGGGCCGGTAGCGGCCGATGCCCTCGATCAGCACGAGGCCCTCGGGGTCCATGAAGACCTCGTCGGCGCGAGCGGCCAGGTAGTAGCCGACCTGGTCGAAACCCACGCCCCAGGCGATCACGTCTTTGTCGGCGGCGCGCACCGCGTCGAGCGCCGCGCCGAGTTCGCGCAGGGCCGCGAAACCCGAAGCCGAGAAGCCGTCGGTCTTCAGCACCACGCGCTCGATCTTCGGGTCCTTCGCCGCCGCGTCCAGCGCGCGCAGCAGGTCACGAAGCTGCAACTCGGCGCCGGCCTCGTCGCCGCTGGCCTGGGCCAGCAGGCGGTCGATCGGCGAACGGGTGAACTGCTCGACCAGTCGGCCGTCGAGTTCGAGCACCAGCGCCGACTGCGGCTGCAGCGGCGCAAGGGCCGGCCCACGCAGCAGGGCGGCGAGCAGCAGCAGGACGAGGGCGAGGAACAGCAGGTTGAACACCAGCTGGCGGGTGAAGGTGAGGCCGTACCAGAGTCCGCCGAGGATGCGGCGGACCGGGCCGGGACGGGGAGCGCTGGTGTTCATCGGGAAAGGTTCCTCGGGGGATCTTTGCGACCTTAGCCGTTTCCGCGGCTTGCGGTCACCGGCCGAAGGTCACGTGAGGAGCGCGCCACGAAGCGCCAGGTCAGCAGCACGGCGGCCACCGAGAGGCCAAGGATCAGGCCGATCCAGTAGCCGGTCGGGCCCCAGCCCAGGCCGAACACCAGCACCCCGCCGGCGCCGCCGACCCCGCCCAGCAGCACCCCGGTGGGCAGGCCGACGCCCCAGTAGCTGAACACCGTGATCAGAGCCGGCATACGGACGTCCTTGAGGCCGCGCAGGGCCCCGCCGGAGATCGCCTGCAGGCCGTCGGCGAACTGGAACACGGCGGCCAGCAGCATCAGCGAAGCGGCCAATCCGACCACCGCCGGGTCGCGGCTGATCAGGCCGGCGATCGTCGTTCCGCCCAAGGCCAGCAGCAGGGCGGAGCCGGTCTGGGTGGCAAGGCCCAGCCCCCAGCCGGCCCGTGCCGCCCAGCGCACCCCCTCGGCATCGCCGGCGCCCGCGGCCTGGCCGACCCGCACGGTGGTGCCCATGGCCACCCCGAGCGGCACCATGAAGGCCACCGAGGCCGCCAGGATGGCGACCTGGTGGGTGGCGATCGGCAAGGGCCCCAGCGTGGCGATCAGCAGGGCGGTGGCGACGAACAGGCTGCCCTCCATGAAGATGGCGAGGCCCATCGGCACACCGAGGCGCAACAGGCGGCCGATCACCACGGGCTGCGGCGGATCGAAACGGACGAACAGGCCCAGATCGGCGCAGCGCCTGGAGCGCCACAGGGTCAGGGCCATCGCCAGCACCTGCCACCAGAGT
The DNA here is from genome assembly GCA_018334015.1 of Silanimonas sp. Taxonomy (GTDB): domain Bacteria; phylum Pseudomonadota; class Gammaproteobacteria; order Xanthomonadales; family Xanthomonadaceae; genus Silanimonas. Next base: position 35,262 of record JAGXTI010000022.1, on the reverse strand, counting down.
GCCAGGGCCACCGCCAAGCCGAGGCCGCCGGCCCCCAGCGCCGGCAGTGGCCCGCTGCCCAGCATCAGGGCCTGGCCCAGAAACGGCAGCAGGGCGAGGCCGCTCGCACCGACCAGCATGGTCGGCACCGTCCAGGCCACCCCTTCGGCGACGTAGCGCAGGGCGAAATACAGGGCCAAGGCCGGAGCCCCCCAGCCGATGCCCAGCAGGTAATCGCGCACCCCCGGCATCAGGGCCGGATCGATGAACCCAGCCAGCGCGGCCGGCGCGGCGCGGATCAGCAGCAAAAGGCCCAGGCCCAGACCCAGAGCCAGCCACAGGGCCTGCCGCGCCACCGCGCCGATCTCGCCACGGCGCCCGCCCCCGGCCAGCTGCGCCACCGTCGGTGGCACCGCCATCAGCACGCCGATGCAGAGCAGGATGACCACCGACCAAGCCGGCGCGCCGATGCCGATGGCGGCCAGGGTGGCGGTGTCGTCGCGGCCGGCCAGCACGGTGACCACCACGTTCATGCCCATCGAGGCGAGTTGGCCCACCACCAGCGGTGCCGACAGCAGGGCGGTGGCACGCAGCTCGCGACGCCAGCGCCCGGGCTGGCCGGTGGCGGCGGGATGGCTGCTCACTCTGGGCGCGCGGTCGCCACCCGCAGCAGGCCACTACGGGCGGCCGGCTCGGCAGCCAGCACCGCGGCGCGCAGGGCGGCGCGCTCGGCCGTGCCCATCCGGGCGATGCGCTCGGCCAGCGCGGCCCGTTCGGCATCGTCCAGTTTGTCGATCGCATCGATCAGGGCGAACTGCTGGCCGGCCGGCACGAAGGCCAGCAGTGGCCGCAGGCCCGGCAGCTGGCGGCCCAGTCGCGGCCCCAGCCCCCAGTCCTCGCGGACAGCCGGGGGCAGGGCGGCGAAGGCCTCGGCCAAGGCCTGCCGCTCGGGCTCGGGCAAAGCCCGCCAGGCCGCCGCCAGGGCGTCCAGGGCCTGCTGCTCGCCGGCTTCCAGGGCCCGCCATTCGGCATGGCGGGCGCGCAGGGTGGCGCGCTCCAGGGCCGGGCGCGCCAGCCACTCGGCATAGGCCGCAAGCCATGCGCGACGCTGCTCGACAGAGGCCGCCTGCCAACGCTCGACCCGAGCAAGCAGCGCGGCCTGCTCGTCCGGAGCCAGCGCCGGCCAGGCCGCCTCGACTTCGTTCAACCGCGCCCGTACCGCCACCGGCAGGGCCGACCAGTCCAGAGCGATCGCTGCCGGCGCCATCGGCGCCAGCGCCGGCAAGGCATCGCCGCGCTCGGCCGACCACCAGCTGAGCAGGCCCACGCCCAGCCGCCAGGGGGCATCCTCGGCGGCCAGCAGCAGGTCGAGGTCGGGATCGACCAGCAGCCGGTCCTCGAGCCCAGCCTGGGGCGGCGGCGCAGGCGCGGCCAAGGCCTGCACCGCACCCGCGGGCGCTGGGGCCGAGGGCGCGGGCGGCCAGCGGAAGGTCGCGGCCAAGGCCGCCAGCAGCAGGAGCAGCAGGAGCCCGAGCAGCCAGCGCTGCGGCGACCCCGGCCGACGACGCAGGCGGGCACGCAGGCCGGCCAGGCGAGCCGGCCCGGCGACCTGGCGCTGGGCCGGGGCGGGTGGTTCGGCGACGGCCTGCCGCGGACTCAGGGCAAAGGGTGGATGGGCGGCGGCCGGCGTGATGGCAGGATCGCGTTCCAGACGGGACGGGCTGGCGGCCCGCACCTGCTGCTGGAACCCCTCCTGCCAGCGCAGCAGCACGGCCGGGCCGACCCCGGCCTCGGCCAGTTTCTGCTCGGCATCGGTCAAAAGCGCCTGATGGGCAGTTTCGGAAAGACCCAACACCCGCGCCGCGCCGGCCGGTTCCAGACCGACCACCAGCCGCAGCAGCAGGGCGAGGCGGCGGGTCGGGGCCAGAGCGTAGAGCGGATGGCGCGGCAGTCCGCTGCCCGGTTCCTGCAGTTCCGGAGCCGCCAGCAGCAGCCCCCAGTAACGCAACGGCCATTCGGCGAGCGGCAGGCGGGCCGCGCGCTCGCCGAACTCGGCACGCAGCCGGGTCAGCAGGGCGGCGCTGTCGAGGCCGGGGCCGGCCAAGGCGCGCAGCAGCACGTCGGCACGCGGTTCGATGCCGCGCAAAAAAGCGGCCAAGGCGGGGGGCGGGGTGGTGGGCACGGTGTGCAGTCTAGGCAGGCCCCGGCGGGGCGTCACCTGCGGCGCTCGCCGGCGCCGGAGCCACCGGCCCTGCGAAGGAGTTGACAGCCGTCACAAAGCAGGCTCCACCGCCCGTGGCGCGGGCCGGGGGCCGGTCGCGGTTGTGCACACCCCGACGGGCCTCGGTCGATCGGCCGACGACGAGCACCGACACGCCTCCGACATCCCTTCATCACCGCTCAAGCTGTTGTTTTTATTGGATTATTTCGGTTTGACGAAAAAATCATCAGGCTGGCCGCGAGCCGCCACGGACGGGCGCTGCGCAGTCCCGGTCCCACTGCCGTCCACAGACTTGTCCACAGCGGGTGTGGATAAGGCCGCGGGGCACCGGGAATCAAGAGCTTGCCGGCACTTCCTCGACGCCGCCGCAGGCCACCGGCTCGGCGCACCGGTCGTTACACTGGCCGCATGCCCCCACCCGTCCTGCAGGTGGCCCTGCCGCGTCCCTTGCCGCAGGCCTTCGACTACGCGCCGCCGGCCGGCGAACCGGCCGGGCCGGACTGGCTGGGTTGCCGGGTGCGGGTGCCGTTCGGCCGCTCGCGTCTGGTGGGTGTGGTGGTCGGTTGCGGCCCGGCCACCGGCAACGGCCCACTCAAGCCGGTGGAGGCCCGGCTCGACGCCCAGCCTCTGTTCACCGCCGAGGCCTGGGGCCTGCTGGCGTTCGTCGCCCGCTACTACCACGCGCCCTTCGGCGAGGTCTGGGCGACCGCCTTGCCCACGCCGCTGCGCGAGGGCAAGCCGCTGCCGGCGGCGCGACCGGCACGCGCGTGGCCGCAGGCCGAGGGCCTGCCGCTCAATCCCGAACAGCAGGCCGCCGTGGCCGCGATCACCGCCGTGGAGGACTACGCCGGTTTCCTGCTGGAGGGCGTGACCGGCTCCGGCAAGACCGAGGTCTACCTTGCCGCCATCCGCCACGCCCTCGCCCGGGGCCATCAGGCTCTGGTGCTGGTGCCGGAGATCGGTCTGATCGCCGCCACCGTGGCGCGGCTGCAGGCCGGATTGACGGTCGAGGTGCATGCCGCCCATTCCGGCTGCAGCGATGGCGCACGGGCCCGGGCCTTCGCGGCGATGGCCAGCGGTGCCGGGCGGGTGCTGGTCGGCACCCGCTCGGCGGTGTTCACGCCCCTGCTGCAGGCCGGGCTGATCGTCGTCGACGAGGAGCACGACGCCAGCTACAAGCAGCAGGACGGCGTGCGCTACCACGCCCGCGATCTCGCCCTGCTGCGCGGCCGACGGCTGGGCGTGCCGGTCCTGCTGGGCAGCGCCACGCCCTCGCTGGAATCGCTGCGGCAGGTGCTCACGGGACGTCTGCAGCGCCTCGCCCTGCCGCGTCGGGCGCATCCCGAGGCGCGGCCGCCGGCCGTGCGGGTGCTCGATGTCCGCAAACGCCGGCTGCAGGCCGGCCTGAGTCCGGAGTTGCTGGCGGCGCTGAGCGAAACCCTCGAGCACGGCGGTCAGGCGCTGGTCTTCCGCAACCGCCGCGGCTACGCCCCGGTGCTGCTCTGCCACGACTGCGGCTGGAGCGCACCCTGCCGACGCTGCGACGCCCACCTCACGGTGCACGCCGGCGGTCGCCGGCTGCTTTGCCACCATTGCGGTTTCCGCGCTCCGGTGCCGCCTGCCTGCCCGGACTGCGGCAGCCTCGCCCTGCAACCGCAGGGCCAGGGCACCGAACGCCTCGAGGCCGAACTGGCCACCGCCCTGCCCGGTCATCCGGTGATCCGCGTCGACCGCGACACCACGGCGGTCAAGGACGGCCTCGCCCGACGTCTGGCCGAACTGGGCTCGGCCCCCGGCGTGCTGGTTGGCACGCAGATGCTGGCCAAGGGCCACGACCTCGCCGGGCTGACCCTGGCGGCGGTGGTCTCGCTCGACGAGGGCCTGTTCTCGGTCGATTTCCGCGCCGGTGAGCGGCTCGGGCAATTGCTGGTGCAGGTGGCCGGCCGTGCCGGCCGCGCCGGCCAGCCGGGCACGCTGATCCTGCAGACCCACCACCCGGAACACCCGTGGCTGGCCCTGCTGCTGGACGGTGGCTACCCGGCCCTGGCGGCGGTGCTGCTGGCCGAACGCGAGGCGGCCGAACTGCCGCCCTACGCGCACTGGGCGCTGCTGCGCGCCGAAGCGGTTGAGGCGGCCGCCGCCGAGGCTTTCCTGCAGGCGGTGGTGCGCGGCCTTGCCGGATCGCCGGGGCTGGGCCTTGCCGGACCGATGCCGGCGCCGATGCCGCGCCGGGCCGGTCGAAGCCGCCTGCACCTGCTCTTGCGGTCAGGCTCGCGATCGGCCTTGCAGGCGGCGCTGACGGCGGCGGTGCCGGCCTGGTACGGCCTGCCCGAGGCGCGGCGGGTGCGTTGGTCGCTCGACGTCGACCCGATCGATCTGTTCTGAGCGGCGCTGCGGCTCAGTTCGTCGGTGCAGGCTCGGTCGGCGCGGGTTCGGCTGGTGCAGGCTCGGCCGGCGCGGGCTCGATCGGCGCGGGTTCGGCCGGAGCCGGCCCGGTCGGTGCCGGCAGGATCAGCGGCAGCAGCGGCAGCAGCTGGCCTTCCTGCAGGGCCTGCAGACGCGCCAGCATGGCGGTGTCGAGCTCACGGACCTCGCCGTTGGGCAGCGTCAGCTGCGCGCTGCGGAAGGCGCCGGAGCCGGGGTCGATCTCGATCTCCAGCCCGCCAAGACCGGCCGCACCACTGAGGTCGAAGACGATCACCTGACGCCCGGCGGCCGCGGCGGCGCTGATGGCCCCCCAGTCGATGCCGACGTCGGTGATCTCACCGAATTGCTCCTGCACGCCGGGCACGGCGGCGACCATCTGCTGGCTCATCTGGCCCAGCGCCCGGATGCCGAACCAGATGCCGGCCACCAGCAGCACACCGACGAGCAGCAGGAGCGTGAAACAGCCCAGTGCCCAGGGCCAGATCCGGCGGGCGGAGCGGGGAGGGGTCGAGGGCGGCGGCGGAAAGGGGGTGTTCATGGTCAGGCCAGCAGGAGTCCGCGGAGTTTTTTCAGGGCATGCGCCTCGATCTGCCGCACGCGTTCGGCGGAGACCCCGTATTCGGCGGCAAGTTCCTGCAGCGTGGCCTTGGCCTCGCCGAGGAAGCGGCGTTCGAGGATAGCCCGCGAACGGGCATCGAGGCGGTCGAGGCCCTCACCCAACGCGTCGAGCTGCTTCTCCTCGTGGTTCTCACGCTCGAACAGCGCGGCCGGGTCGGCGTCGGCCTGTTCCAGGTAGGCGATCGGCGCTGGCGGCGCGTTCTCTTCGTCCTCGCCGACCGGGGCGTCGAAGCCGATGTCGCGGCCGGCAAGCCGCGATTCCATCTCCAGCACCTCGCGCTTGGACACGTTGAGGTCCTTGGCCACCGCGCTGACCTCGGCGTCGTTCATCCAGCCCAGCCGGGTCTTGGCGCGGCGCAGGTTGAAGAACAGCTTGCGCTGCGCCTTGGTGGTGGCGACCTTGACGATGCGCCAGTTCTTGAGAATGAATTCGTGGATCTCGGCGCGGATCCAGTGCACAGCGAAGCTGACGAGGCGCACGCCCTGGTCGGGGTCGAAGCGCTTGACCGCCTTCATCAGGCCGATGTTGCCCTCCTGCACCAGATCGCCGATGCCCAGCCCGTAGCCCTGGTAGCCGCGGGCAACATGGACAACGAAGCGCAGGTGCGAGACGACCAGCGCCTTGGCGGCCTCGAGGTCGCCCTCGTCACGCAGACGGCGAGCCAGCGCCTGCTCGTCCTCGACGCTGAGCACGGGAATCTGGTGGACCGTTGCCACGTAGGCCTCGAAAGAACCCAAGGCGCTGGGGATGGAAGCGGGACTGGTAAGCAGGGCGGTGGTCATGGTCGATCCTCCGACGACAGGGTCTCATTTTAGCACTCGAATGTGACGAGTGCTAAACGCGTTCATCGACCATTTTGGAGCCGGCACCCCTGATGGGGCCGTCAGCGTGCGCCGCGCCAGCGCGGCCTGAAGGACAGCGAGGCGAGTCAAAGGAGGGCGAGCGGCGGCGAATGCGCAGCGGGACGCGGAGCCTGAGCCGTCGCGTCCGCAGGTCGCGCGTCGGCAGGCGCGAAGCGTGCTGGGGCGTCGCGCCCCACAGGCCGGAGACGCACCCGGAGCCCCACCCCCGTTTCGGCAGGCCTGGAGCCTGCCTTGCGGGGTGCTTCGCTTGCGGCCGATGCCCGTCATCGAGCGCCGCGCCAGCGCGGCCTCGTGGACAGCGAAGCGAGCCATGGAGGGCGAGCGTCGGCGAGTGCGCTGCGGGACGCGGAGCCTGAGCCGTCGCGTCCGCAGGTCGCGCGTCGGCAGGCGCGAGGGCAGGCGCTAGAGCAGGCGCGAGGGCAGGTGCGAGGGCGTGGCCTTATTCCGCGCTCCAGCAGGCCGGGACGCGCCCGGAGCAGCACCCCCCGCCACGACAGGCCGGGGCCTACGGCGGACTCGGGCCGATCTGCTGTGCGGCAAGAAACCCGACGGGCCGACCGAAGGGCGCCTCCCTGCGCCCTCGGTCGGTGCGCCCGTCCAGGGCGCACCCTGCGGGCCTGGCGTCTGATCACTGGGCTGGCCCTCGAAATCCGCCGCCGGCCCCCAGCCTGCCTGGCGGGGTGCTTCGCGGCTGTGTCGGTGATGGCGTGAGCAGCACGAAGCCCGTCTTCCGAAGCCTATCTTCGCTTCGCATCTTTCGGCCGACGCCCGTCAGCGAGCGCCGCGCCAGCGCGGCCTCGTGGACAGCGAAGCGAGCCATGGAGGGCGAGCGGCGGCGAATGCGCAGCGGGACGCGGAGCCTGAGCCGTCGCGTCCGCAGGTCGCGCGTCGGCAGGCGCGAGGGTGGGCGCGTCGGCAGGCGCGAGGGCAGGCGCGTTCCGGCCGGGCCACGTCGGGGCCGTTCAGCCTGCCGGTGGCAGCGACCAGTCGATCGGAGCGAGGCCGCGGCCCTGCAGCCAGCGGTTGGCCTTGCCGAAATGCCCGCAGCCCAGAAAGCCGCGGTGGGCCGACAGCGGCGAGGGGTGCGGGGCCTTCAGCACGCAGTGGCGCTGGCGGTCGATGAGATCGCTTTTTTTCTGGGCGTAACTGCCCCAGAGCAGGAAGACGAGGCCCTCGCGCTCGCGGGAAAGGGTTTCGATCACCGCATCGGTGAACCCCTCCCAGCCGCGACCGGCGTGGCTGCCGGCGCGACCTTCCTCGACGCTGAGCACGGCGTTCAGCAGCAGCACGCCCTGCCCGGCCCAGTGCGTGAGGCAGCCGTGGCGCGGCAGGGGCAGGCCGAGGTCGCGCTCGATCTCTTTGAAGATGTTGAGCAGCGAGGGCGGTATGGCCACGCCCGGCGGCACCGAGAAGCTCAGACCGTGGGCCTGGCCGGGACCGTGGTAAGGGTCCTGGCCGAGGATGAGGACCTTGACCGCTTCGAAGGGCACGGCGTCGAAGGCGGCGAACATCAGACGGCCCGGTGGGTGGAGGGTCTTGCCGGCGGCTTTCTCGGCGCGCAGGAAGGCGGCCAGGGCCTGCATCGCCTCGCTCTTCAGCCGATCACCCACGCGGGCCTGCCAGGAGGGCGCAAGCCGGCCCGCTACCCGGTCCGGCGCAGCGCCGGTGACTGTGCCGCCAAGGCTCGCCTCAGGCCTGCCCATGCCGCTCGCGCAGCATCCGCCCCACGCGCAACTGGAACAGCAGCTTGGTGATGAGCAAGCGCTCTTCGATGGGCTTGAGCACGAGGTCGTTGGCCCCGGCGCGCAGCAGCGCGGTCTGGTTGGCCGGGTTGGCATCGCCGGTCATCACCAGCACCGGCAACTGGCCCTTCGGGTAGCCGAAGTCCTCGCGGATGGCCTTGACCAGTTCCTTGCCGGTGAGTTCGCCTTTCAGATAAACGTCGGTCAGCACCACGTCGGCGCCGGGCACGCGGCCCTGCACCAGCGCCGACTCGAGCCAGGCGATGGCGTCCTCGACACCGCTGCAATGCACCACCCGGAAGCCGTGCTTCTCGAGCATGCGGCGGGTCGCCATCGCCACCACCTTGCTGTCCTCGACGTAGAGCACCTCGCCGCCGGGCGTGCCCTCGGGCGCCACATAGCCCTTGATGAAGGCGGCCAGGGCGGTGAAGCCCAGCGACTTGTCGAAGTAATCGGTGACATCGTCGGTGATCGAGCGCGTCTCCAGCCGGTCCTGCACATCGCCGGAGACGACGATGATCGGGATGTAGGCCTGCGGCGTGTGCTCTCTGAGGTAGCGCGCCAGTTCCAGCCCGTCCATGTCGGGCAGGCGCAAGGCGGTGCTGACCAGGTGGATGGCGCCCTGCTGCAGGGCCTGCTGGGCTTCGGCGCCGCTCTCGCAGAGCATCAGCTCGGCCTGCGGCAGCTGCTGGCGCAGCACGCCTTCGATCATCTTGCGCACCACCTTCGAGCCGTCGACCACGAGGATGCGCGGTGAGCTGCTGTCGAAGGCGCGGAAGGCGGGGGTGCTCATCGATCGGCCGGACGAAGGGAACGCAGATCATGGCCGGTCGCCACCCGCGCGCCAAGCCAGCCGAGCAGCGCACCGGCGAGAAGCGTGGCGGACAGGCCGGGCAGGCCGGGGCCGTGCAGGGCAAAGCCGCCGCCGTAGCTCGCGGCCAGCGCCGCCAGCGGCCCGGCCAGCAGCAGACCGATCAGGCCAGCGCCGGCCAGTGCCAGCAGGGCCGCGCCGGCACCGTGCAGCAGACCGAGCCAGAGCAGCGGCCGGCGGATGTCGGCGTCGTCGGCACCGAGCAGTTGCAGCAGGGCGATCTCGTCGTGGCGGGCGGCGAGGTCGAGGCGCACGGTGTTGCCCACCACCAGCACCGCCCCGGCGGCAAGCAGAACCGCCAAAAGCCCCAGAGCACGGCTGGCGAAGGCCAGCCAGGCACCGAGGCGGGCGCGCCAGGCGGCGTCGTACTGCACCGTCTCGACCCCGGGCTCGGCCGCCAGCATGACAGCCAGCGCCGCCGGCTCAGCGTGCGGCGTCACCACCAGCACCCAGGGCAGGGGGTTGCCGTCGAGCAGCTCGAGGCTGTCGGCAAGATCGCTCATGCGACGGAACTCCTCGAGGCCCTGCTCCGGGCTGCGCAGGCTGACCGCGGCGACCTCGGGCCGCGCCCGCAGGCGCTCGGCGAGGGCCGCTGCCGCCGCTGCATCCTGGTCCATGGCGAGGAAGAGGCTGATCGCCCGCGAGGCCTCCAGCGTGCCGGCGAGCCGGCCGGCATTGTGCAAGGCGAGGCCAAGCAGCAGGGGAAGCAGCAAGGCCAGCGCCAGCACCGCCGTGGTGGCGGCGCTGGCCAGCGGCGTGGCCCGCCAACGGGCGAAGGCGAAAGCGAAAGCGCGGGCATGGCCGCGGCCCCAGGCCGCCCCGCCCGGGCCCTCGAAGCGGCTGCGCCGGGCGGCGGCCGGGCGGTGGCGCGCGGCGCTCATGCGGCGAGGTCCTCGCCGGCGATGTCGTCGACCAGCCGGCCCTGCTGCAGCACCAGCGTGCGCCGCCTTGTGCGCTTGATCAGGGTGAGGTCGTGGCTGGCGATCAGCACCGTGCTGCCCTGTTCGGGCAATTCGAGGAACAGGCCCATGAGCTCGGCGGCGAGTTGCGGGTCGAGGTTGCCGGTGGGTTCGTCGGCGATCAGCAGCAGCGGCCGGCCAACCACCGCGCGGGCGATGCCGGCGCGCTGCTGCTCGCCGGTGGACAGCTGCGGCGGACGGGCGGCGAGGCGCTCGCCCAGCCCGACCCGATCGAGCACGGCGCGCACGCGGTCCTGCACCTCGGCCTCGGCCAGCCCAGCAATGCGCAGGGGCAGCGCGACGTTGTCCAGCAGGCTCCAGTGCGGCAGCAGGCGGTGGTCCTGGAAGACCACGCCGAGGCGTCGGCGGTAACGGGCCACGTCACGGCCACGCACGGCAGCGAGGTTGCGCTCCTCGACCAGCACAGCACCGCGGTCCGGCCGCTCGGCCAGTTGCAGCAAGCGAAGCAGGGTGCTCTTGCCGGCACCCGAGTGGCCAGTCAGAAAGACCACCTCGCCGGCGGCGACAGTGAAGCTGACCTCGGCCAGCGCGAGCTGCCCGCCCGGATAGGCCTTGCAGACGCCGTCGAGCCGCAACAGGGCCATGCTCAGCCGCCGAACCAGCCCTTGACGCGGGCCGCCATGCGGGCGAGGAAGCTTTCCTTCGAGACGCCGACCGGGCCAGCGGCTGCCGGGGCGGCGCCGGCCGGCGTGGCTTCGCCGCGTTCGCCACGCGGCTTGCGGCGGCGACGGCGGCGGCGCTCGGCATCGGCCGGGCTTTCGGCGGCGCTGGTGGCGGCACTCAAGGCGGCGGGCTGTGGTGCGGCCACGATGGCCTCGGCTTCCGGCTTCGGCGCACGCTCCGGCCGCGGGCCGCGCTCGCCCTCGGCGCGGGGCGGGCGCGGAGTGCGTTCGCCGCGGCCATCGTCGCGGCTTTCGCGACGCGGACCTCTGCCTTCGCCGGCGCTGCGGCTTCCACCGCCGGCGCTGCCACTGCGGCCGCCACGACCGTGCTTGGCGTCTTTTTCGGCCATCTCGGCGCGGGCCTCACGGAAGATGTCGCCGATCCGCTCCAGCGGCTCCGCGCCTTCCGGCAGGGCGGCACGCTCGGGGCGCGGCAGGGCGGTGAGCAGGTCGGCAGTGACCGCCTCGACCGGGATCTTCTGCTCGATGAAAGCCTCGACCGCCGGCAGGTGCTGGGCGTAGAGCTCGCAGGCGAAGGTGATGGCATCGCCCTCGGCACCAAGGCGCGCGGTGCGGCCGATGCGGTGCACGTAATCTTCGGCCTCGAAGGGCAGGTCGAAGTTGTAGACGTGGCTGACGCCGTCGATGTGCAGGCCGCGGGCCGCCACGTCGGTGGCGACCAGGATCTCCAGCTCGCTGCGCTGGAACTTGCCGAGCAGGCTCTGGCGCTTCTTCTGCGGCACATCGCCGGAGAGCACGCCGACCCGGTAGCCGCCTTTCTCGAGCGCCCGCGCCACCCGCTCGACCATCGCCTTGGTGTTGACGAAGACCATGGTGCGGTTGCCGGGGCTGCGCGAGAGCAGGCCGAGCAGCAGCGGGATCTTCTCTTCGTTGGCCGGGAAGTAGATCGCCTGGCGGACCCGCGCGGCGGTGATCGATTCGGTCTCGACGACGAGTTTTTCCGGCTCGTTCATGTGCTCGTAGGCCAGTTCCAGCACACGGTGGCTGAGCGTGGCCGAGAACAGCAGGGTCTGCCGCTCGGTGCGTGCCGGCAGGCGGCGCAGCAGGAAACGCAGGTCCTTGATGAAGCCGAGGTCGAACATGCGGTCGGCCTCGTCGAGGATGCAGACCTCGCAGGCGTGCAGGCTGACGACGTGCTGGCGGACGTAGTCGATCAGACGGCCGGGCGTGGCGATGATGACGTCGGTGCCGGCCTGCAACTGCTCGCGCTGCTTGTCGTAATCGACGCCGCCGTAGATCAGTGCGTAGCGCAGGCCGAGCGCGCTGCCGAACTTGAGGGCGTCCTTGTGGATCTGGATGGCCAGCTCGCGGGTGGGGGCGAGGATCAGGGCACGCGGGTCGGCGTCCTTGCGGTTGGCGAGCGCCGGCCGGGTGAGCAGGCGGTTGGCCATGGTGACCAGGAAGGCGAGGGTCTTGCCGGTGCCGGTCTGGGCCTGGCCGGCGACGTCGCGGCCCTGCAGCGAAACCGGGAAAGTGAGGGCCTGGATCGGCGTGCAACGGGAGAATCCGGCGGCTTCGAGACCGGCCATCAGGGCCGGATGCAGGTCGAAGCTGGCCAAGGTGATATCGGTCAGCGGTTTGTCGCTCATGGGGTCCCTGGGATGGAGGCGGCGGCGGGGCGCCGGCGCGGGGGTTCGGGCTTGCGCCCGCTTCGCACGCGGTCGCACACTGCCGGCCACCGTATCGGGCGGCACCCGGGCTTGTTTTTGGAACCCGGGACGCCCAAGTGTAGCAGTGCCCGCCGGGCCCGCCCCGGCTCCTGACAGGACTCCCCATGAGTGACACGATCTCCCACGTCGGCGATGCCGACTTCGCCAGCGCGGTGCTCGACAGCGATCTGCCGGTGCTGGTCGACTTCTGGGCCGAATGGTGCGGCCCCTGCAAGGCCATCGCGCCCCTGCTCGACGACGTGGCCAAGGCCTATGCCGGCAAGGTCCGGGTGGTCAAGGTGAACATCGACCAGAACCCGCAGACCCCGCGCCAGTACGCGGTGCGCGGCATCCCGACGCTGATGCTGTTCAAGGGCGGCAAGGTGGCCGGCACCCAGGTCGGCCTGGTCGGCAAGTCGCAGCTCAACGCCTTCATCGACAAGGGCCTTTGAGCCCCGCCCGGCCCCGCCCCGCTGAACGCGGGACGGCGGCCGCAGCCCGGCCGGCTTGCCGCACCACGCCGTGCGGGTGTAGGGTTGGGCGTGATTCTTGCGGCCGCGACGCTTGGCGACGCCTGCCCGCCTCCGATTTTCCCGCTCATGTCCTGAGTGCCCTGCTCGCAGTCGCGAGGAGTTTTCGTGTCCGAACCCGAGATCGACGGCGCAACCGCGCCTGCCGAAACGGCGGAAAAGCGTCCGCGGCGCAGCCGCGCCCGCGCCGTCGAAGCCGCCCCTGAAACCAACGTCGAAATCAGCGTTGAAACGACGCCCGACACGCAGGCCGCAAGCCCTGCCGTGGTCGACGCCCCGCCCGTCGCCGCACCACCGCCTGCTCACGCGCCCAGCACCGAGACCCGGCGTGACGAGGCCCTGCGCGATGTGATCGCCGATGCCATGGCCGAAGACCGCGACGACGATGACGACAGCCACGAAGGCGAGGGCGGCACCACCGGCCAGCCCCACGAGGGCGGGTCCGGATCGGGTGGTGAGCAGCGGCTTTCGCGGCGCGAACGCTTCAAGCAGCGCATGAAAGAACGCCGGGAACGCCAGCGCGAACAGCGCCGTGCCGGCGGCCTGCCCGAAGAGGGCGAAGCCGCAGACGCTGCGGACGGCGACATCCAGCGTCCGGTCGGCGAGAGTCGACAGCCGGGCAACGAGAGCCGCCATGCCAGCGGCGAAAGCCGGCAGCAGGGCGGTGAGAGTCGGCATTCGGGCGGCGAGTCTCGCCATCAGGGCGGCCAGGGCGGCAATGAACCCTACCGGGCACCGTTCAGTTTCCCCGAAGGCTTCGTGGTGCCCTCGCTCACCGAGATGAAGCGGATGCCGGCGTTCCGGCTGCTCGAACTCGCCGAGCGCCTGAACCTGCACGAGGGCGTGGCCCGGATGCGCAAGCAGGACGTGATCTTCGCCCTGCTCAAGGTGCTCTCGCGCCACCCGAACGGGGTGGCCGCCGATGGCGTGCTGGAGATCCTGCAGGACGGCTACGGCTTTTTGCGCGGCGCCGAGGCGAGCTACCTCGCCGGCCCCGACGATGTCTACATCTCGCCCAGCCAGATCCGCCGCTTCAACCTGCGCACCGGCGACTACATCGCCGGCCGTGTCCGCAACCCGAAGGACGGCGAGCGCTACGTCGCGCTCAACCAGCTCGACACCATCAACGGCGAGCCGCTGGAAGCCAGCAAGGGCAAGGTGCTGTTCGAGAACCTGACGCCGCTGTTCCCGCGCGAACGCTTCAAACTCGAGCGCGGCAACGGCAGCTCGGAGGACATCACCGGCCGCGTGATGGATCTCATGTCACCGATCGGCAAGGGCCAGCGCGCGCTCATCGTCAGCCCGCCCAAGGCCGGCAAGACCATGCTGATGCAGCAGGTCGCCACCGCCATCACCACCAACCACCCGGATGTGCACCTGATCGTGCTGCTGGTCGATGAGCGCCCGGAAGAAGTCACCGAGATGCAGCGCACCGTGCGCGGCGAGGTGGTGTCCTCGACCTTCGACGAGCCGGCCGCCCGCCATGTGCAGGTCGCCGAAATGGTGATCGAACGCGCCAAGCGCCTGGTCGAGCACAAGAAGGACGTGGTGATCCTGCTCGATTCGATCACCCGCCTCGCCCGCGCCTACAACACCGTGGTGCCGAGTTCGGGCAAGGTGCTGACCGGCGGCGTCGACGCCAACGCCCTGCACCGCCCGAAGCGCTTCTTCGGCGCGGCGCGCAAGCTGGAGGAAGGCGGCTCGCTCACCATCATCGCCACCGCGCTGGTTGAAACCGGCTCGAAGATGGACGAGGTGATCTACGAGGAGTTCAAAGGCACCGGCAACTCGGAAGTGCACCTCGACCGCCGCATCGCCGAGAAGCGCGTCTACCCGGCCATCAACATCAACCGCTCGGGCACTCGCCGCGAGGAGCTGCTGATCGAGCCGGACATGCTGCAGAAGATCTGGATCCTCAGGAAGCTGCTGCACCCGATGGACGAGCTCGCCGCGATGGAGTTCCTGCTCGACAAGATGAAGAACACCAAGTCGAACGACGAGTTCTTCAATTTCATGCGGCGCTGATCCTCAGCCCCGGCGGGCCGGCCCGAAGCACGCGGCGATGTCGACAAAGCCGCGCAGCAGGGCCAGTTCGGCCGGCGTGCGGCCGTAGCGGTCGCGGGCGAACGGGTCGGCACCCTCGGCCAGCAGCCGTTCGACCACGCGGCCCATGCCGTGCAGGGCGGCAAGATGCAGGGCGGTCAGGCCGCGGTGATCGGCGCGGCTGAGCGGCACGCCCTCGCCCAGCAGACGATCGAGCGCGGCCAGCACCACCTCCTCGTCGTGGGCGGCGCCGGCTTCGGCGCGCGCACCGAGCAGCAGCAGCAAAGGCGTCGGTGCCGGCGGCGGATCGCCCTCGAGGGGGGCATCGGCCAGCAGCAGGGTGTCGAGCAGGGCCAGCACGCGGGCCCGCTCGCGGGCGGAAAACGCGAACAGGGCCGCGCAATGCAGCGCACTCAGGCCCTGACCGTCGCGGGCGGTGATGTCGGCACCGGCCTGCAGCAGGCGGGCCACCAGCTCGGGCAGGCCCAGCGCGGCTGCCAGCATCAGCGGCGTGACCCCGCCCGGCATCGGCGGGTTGGGGTCGACCCCGGCGGCCAGCAGCCGCTCGACCACCGCCGCATGCCGCATGCTGATGGCGGCCGACAGCGGCGTAGCTCCGGTGCGGGCGGCGCGGGCAGGGTCGGCGCCGCGGTCGAGCAGGTGATCGACCAAGGCCCGGTGGCCGCCGCCGGCGGCACGCAGCAGGGCGGTGCAGCCCTGGGCATCGACGGCGTCGATCGGCAGGCCGAGGCCGAGCAGACGGCTGAGCGCGCCGAGGTCGCCGGCCACCGCCGCCGCCGGCAGGTCGGCATCGCGCAAGGGACGAGCCGGCAGCGGCCAGGGCCGCCAATCCAGCCATTCGGCGAGGTCGCGGCGACCGCGCGCCAGAGCCAGGCCGTGCGGCGTCTGGCCATCGGCGGCGCGGGCTTCGGCCGAGGCGCCGTGGCGGATCAGCAGGCGGACCAGGGCCTCGTGGCCGCCGGTCACCGCCCGGTGCAGCGGGGTGTTGCCGCGGGCATCGCGGACGGTGGGATCGAGGCCGCGCGCCAGCAGGGCCGCGAGCAGCCGCGACTGGTTGCCGGCGGCGGCCAGCAGCACGGTCGGCTCCCCGCCCGGCGCGGCGGCGAAGGGATCGACACCGCACTCCAGCAGGCGCAGGGCCAGCGGCTCGGCACGTTGCGGCTGGGCGGCGCTGGCCGCCAGCCAACGCGCCAGTGCACCGGCGCCCTGCGGGGCCTGCCCGCTGTCGAGGGCGAGTTCGAGCACGCCCAGAGCCTCCGGGCCACGATCGAGCAGCAGGAAGCCGACGCTGTCCATGCCGCTGACACGGGCATCGAGCCGGGCACCGTGGGCGAGCAGCCAAGCGGCGATGTCCTGCGTCGCCGTCTCGGCGAACTCCAAGAGCAGCATCGAGAGCGCCGTCGTCGAAGGCGCCTCGGCGGCGGCAAGCAGCCCGGCGGCGGCGGCGAAATCGCGCTCGCGCAAGGCCTCGTGCAGGCGGTCGCGAACCACCCGCGGATCGCTGGCGGGCGGCTCATCGAGCGCCCCGGCCGGCAGCGGGCCGTCGGGATCGAGCACGGCCACCAGCGGCCAGCGGCCGGCCCCGATGGCGTGGTCGACCGGACGGCGGCCGGCGGCATCGCGCTGCTGCGGGTCGACGCCGAGCGCGAGCAGTGCGCGCAGGCGCTCCGGCTCGACGCCGGCCAGACAGGCCAGGGCCAGCGCGTTGCGGCCGCCGAGGTCGGTGCTGGCCGGGTCGAGGCGCTTGCCGGCCAGCAGCGGCAACACGGCCGGGTTCGGCGAGGCGGCGGCTTCGAGCAGGGCATTGCGGCCCTCGGCATCGGTGAGCAGGGGCGAGGCCCCGGCCTCGAGCAGGGCGCGGACGATCGCCGCGTGGCCGGCGGCGATCGCTTCCAAGAGGGCGCTGCGGCCGCGGGCATCGCGGGCATCGACCCGTGCCTTGTGGCGCAGCAGCAGTTGCACCACGGCGGGGTCGTCGTCCTCGCCGGCGGCGGCGGCCAGCAGCGCCGGCAGGGCGCCCGGCTGTTCCGGGCGTGCCCCACGTTCCAGCAGAAAGCGCGCCATCCGCGCGTTGCCCGAGAGCAGGGCCATCGCCAGCGGCGACTGGCCTTCGGCATTCAACGCCGCCAGTTCGGCGCCGGCATCGAGCAATTGCGCGGCGACTGCCGGATCGGTGCTGCGTGCGGCATGGTGCAGCGGCGTGTTGCCCTCGCGGTCGGGCTGGCGCGGATCGGCACCGTTGGCGAGCAGCATGGTCACGGCGTCGATGCGGCCGTGCCAGGAGTCGCGGGTGGCGGCCAGCAAGGGGGTCAGACCGGCATGTTCGAGGTTGAGATCGACCCCTTGCGCGATCAGGGCCCGCAGCAGGCGCAGATCCGGCAACAGGGCGGCCAGCATGGCCAGCGTGCGCTGGTCGGCAGCGGCGGGATCGGGTCGGGCATCGGGGTCGGCGCCCTCGGCGAGTGCAGCGAGTACGCTGTCGATCCGTCCGGCGCGAACCGCAGCGAACAGGTCATCGGCGGCGTCGATCGGCTCGGCTGCGGTCTCCGGTCCGATCTCCTCATCCGGCTCCTCGACCTCGACCGGCCAAGGCGGGGCATGGCCGCGCCGCTGCAGGGCAAGGTGGACGCCGAGCAGACCGAGGGCGTAGGGCAGGGCCAGCGCCCAGGGGCTGGCGAGGCCGGGCGGCGGCAGCACCAGCAGCCAGCCAAGCGCCACCGCCATCAGCACCGCCATGCCAAGGGCGAGGCCACGGCCGAGCGCCCCGGTGCCGGGCAGCGCCGCCGCCAGGGCCGGCAAGCCACCGCCCTGCCGGGCGGCGAAAGCGAACAGGGTCCACTGCCGCCAGGCGATGATCCAGGCGAAGCCGAGCACCGCCCCCAGGCCGAGCGCGGCCGGCAGGCTGCCGGTCTGCAGCAGACTGGTGTAGGGCCAGGCCAGGGCCAGCCCGAACAGGGCGAAGGCGAGGCCCCAGAGCAGGGCCAGCGCCAAGCCATCGCGCCACCAGAGGCGACGCAGCGGCGCCTCCGGGGCCGGCCACAGCCGGGCGCAGCTTAAAGCCAGCAGCGGCTGGGCCAGCCAGGGGCCGAGGATCGCCAGCGCACCGACCGGCCAGAGCGCCGGCAGCAGGGCCAGGGCCAGCCCACCGGCCAGCAGTGGCAGGGCGAGCAGGCGGGAGGGAGGGGTGGCGTGGGCCTGCATCCGGGTCGCGCACGGGGATTCACGGGATTGTGGCGGCTGCGGCCGGCCAGCGGAAGCACCCGCAGCGCGGCGGTGCCGGCCCGGATCGGGCCTGCTAGGCTGCCGCCACCCCCGCGACGCTCCGCCGACCTCCGCATGCGCCCAGCCCGTCTTCGCCTCGTCCTGTTCGCCACCACCCTCGGATGGGCCGGCAGCGGCCTGGCCGCACCGACACCGGCGACCGCGCCGACCACCACGCCGGCGACCGCGCCCGTGCTGACCCTGGCCCAGGCCATGGCCCATCCCGACTGGATCGGCCCGCCGGTGGAACAACTCTGGTGGACCGCCGACTCCCGCCACGTCGCCTACACCCTGAAGCGCGCCGGCTCGCCGGTGCGGGACGTTTGGCGGCAAGCGGCGGCCGGTGGCCCGGCCGAGCGCCTCGATGCCGCCGCCCTGGCCGAGGCCGATGCCGCCAACCCGGTGTTCGATGCCCGCCGCACGCGCATGGCCTACCTGCGCCACGGCGATGTCTTCGTGGTGCACCTCGCCGACGGTCGCCGCCAGCAACTCACCCACGGCCCGGCCGAGGAAACCGACCTGCGCTTCGCCGCCGACGGCGGCGGTCTGCTCTGGCGGGTCGGTGCGGAATGGCGCGGCTGGCGCTTCGCCGAGGGTCACGAACGCACCATTGCCGTGCTCAAGACCGAGGACGACCCGCAGGCGCCGCCAGCGCCCGATCTGCTGCGCGATGCCGAACTGCGGCTGATCGTCACCCTCGCCCGCCAACGCGAGGAGCGTGCCGCGCTGGCCGCCGAAGCGGCCCGCCAGCGTGCCGCCGACCCCAGCCGCAGCGTCGCCCCGATCCACCTCGGCAGTGACGTGGTGCTCGCCGCCAGCCAGCTTTCCAGCGACGGCCGCCACCTGCTGGTGGCGCTGGAGCCGAAGGGCTTCGATGCCGGCCGCCGCGGCCAGATGCCGATATTCATCACCGAATCCGGCTACGAGGACAGCGAGGAGGTGCGCACCCGCGTCGGCCGCAATCCGCCCAGCGGCCAGAGCTTCCGGCTGATCGATCTGGCCGATGGCAGGGTGACGCCGATCGATCTGGCCGCCCTGCCCGGCATCACCGACGATCCGCTCGCCGACCTGCGCCGCCGCCACCAGCAACCGGCCCTCGAGGGCCTGCGCCCGGTGCGCCTGATGGAGGTCCGCTTCGGCCCGGACGGCACGCCGCTCGCCATGCTGCGCAGCGTCGACAACAAGGACCGCTGGATCGTCCGCATCGACCGCGAATCGGCGGCACTCGCGACCGTGCATCGGCTCACCGACCCGGCCTGGATCAACTGGAACTTCAACGATTTCGGTGTGCTGCCCGACGGCCGCGCCTGGTGGCTGTCGGAGGAAAGCGGTTTCTCGCACCTCTATGTCGAGGACGGTCGCCGTGCCCGCGCCCTGAGTTCGGGCCGATGGGAAGCCTCGCTGCCGGTGCTGGCCGCCGATGCCTCGGCCTTCTTCGTCCTCTGCAACCGCGCCTGGCCCGGCGATTACGAGATCTGCCGGGTGCCGCTGGCCGGTGGCGAGGTACGCGAACTGACCGCCATCGACGCGGTCGAGGATTTCTCGCTCTCGCCCGACGGCCGCCAGCTGGCCCTGCGCTGGTCGCGCCGCTTCACCCCACCGCAGGCCGGCGTGGTCGGCATCGACGGTGGCGAGCTGCGCAAGCTCACCGACACCCGCAGCGCCGAATTCCGGGCCTTCCCCTGGCGCGACCCGCAGCTGGTGCAGGTGCCCTCGCGGCATGGCGCGGGCACGATCTGGGGCAAGCTGCACGCGCCGGTCTCGATGCAGCCGGGACGCAGCTACCCGGTGGTGATGTTCGTGCACGGCGCGGGCTACCTGCAGAACGTGCACCAGCGCTGGCCGCAGTATTTTCGCGAGCAGATGTTCCACCAGCTGCTGGCCGACCGCGGCTACCTCGTGCTCGACCTCGACTTCCGCGCCTCGGAGGGCTACGGCCGTGACTGGCGCACCGCCATCTACCGGCAGATGGGCCGGCCGGAGCTGGAGGACTACCTGGACGGCATCGAGTACCTGGTCGCCAACCACCAGGCCGACCGCGCCCGCATCGGCATCTACGGCGGCAGCTACGGCGGTTTCATCGCCCTGATGGCGATGTTCAAGCAGCCGGGCGTCTACCAGGCCGGTGCCGCACTGCGGCCGGTCACCGACTGGCGGCACTACCAGCACCCCTACACCAGCAACATCCTCGACACCCCGGAGCTCGGCCCCGAGGTCTACATCGCCAGCTCGCCGATCGAACACGCCGAAGGCCTGCAGGGCCGCTTGCTGATCGCCCACGGCATGATGGACGACAACGTGTTCTACCAGGACGCGGTGCGCCTGGCGCAACGGCTCATCGAATTGCGCAAGCACGGCTGGGAACTGGCCAGCTACCCGCTGGAACGGCACGGCTACGTCCAGCCCGAGGCCTGGTACGACCAGTACCGGCGCATCCTCGAACTGATGGACGAGACCCTCCGTCCCGAGGGCGCGGCACCGCCCTGAACCCGTGTTCAAGACGCTGACGCCGGGCGGCGGTTACAATCGCCGCCCCTTCCGCTTCCGATGTGCCCATGCTCACCGCCCTGACCCTTATCGCTGGCCTGGCTCTGCTGATCTGGGGGGCGGATTTTCTGGTCAAGGGTGCCTCGCGGGTCGCCGTGGGCTTCGGCATCTCGCCGCTGGTGGTCGGGCTCACCGTGGTCGCCTTCGGCACCAGCTCACCGGAGATGGCGATTTCGGTGTCCTCGGCCTGGAAGGGCGAGGCCGACATCGCGGTCGGCAACGTCATCGGCAGCAACATCTTCAATGTGCTGTTCATCCTCGGCCTCTCGGCGCTGATCACGCCGCTTCTGGTCAGCAAGCAGCTCGTCAAGCTCGATGTGCCGATCATGATCGGCGTCTCGGTGCTGGCCTTCGTGCTGTCGATGGACGGCCGCATCGCGTTCTGGGAGGGTGCCATCCTGTTCGCTGGCGTGATCGGCTATTGCACCTTGGCCATCCGCGTCGGCCGCGCCAGCGGCGAGAAGGGCGAGGTGATCGAGGGCGCCCCGCACTGGTCGGTCAACATCGCGCTGATCGTGTTCGGCCTGATCCTGCTGGTGGTCGGCTCGCAGTGGCTGGTCAGCGCCGCCGTCGAGATCGCCACCGCGATGGGCGTGACCGAACTGGTGATCGGTCTGACCATCGTCGCCGCCGGCACCTCGATGCCGGAGGTGGCCACCTCGATCACCGCCGCCCTCCGCGGCCAGCGCGACATCGCCGTGGGCAATGTGGTGGGCAGCAACATCTTCAACATCTTGGCCGTGCTCGGCCTGACCGCGATGGTGGCGCCCGGCGGCCTGGAGGTGTCGGATGCGGCGATCCGTTTCGATTACCCGGTGATGATGGCGGTGGCGATCGCCTGCCTGCCGATCTTCTTCGTCGGCTACACCATCCAGCGCTGGGAAGGTGCTTTGTTCTTCGGCTACTACGTGGCCTACACCGCCTTCCTGATCCTCGACGCCACCGGCCATGCCGCCTTGCCGGTGTTCAGCAACGCGATGATGTGGTTCGTGGTGCCGCTGACGGTGATCACCCTGTTCGTGGTGCTGAGCCGCGAGATCCGCCGCCGCCGCGGCCTGAAACCGGTGGCCTGATCACCCGGCGGCGAACACGCCTTCGAGTTCGATGTCGAGTTCGCGCCGGCAGATGTCGCCCTGCAGGAAGGCGATGCGATCAGCCGGCCAGCCACGGCCGGCAAGGCGCGTCTCGACCACCGCCCGCGCGACCGGTTCGCGCAGGTAGACGCGCAGCGCCTGCAGGCCCTCGGGGCGGAAATGTTCGCCGCCGCGGCGCGAGCCTTCCTCCAGCAGCACCTGCAGATTGTCGAGGCTCTCGTCGAGCTGGGCGATCACGTCGCCGGCATGCAGCGAGACATGGCCGACGATGCTGGCCGTGCCCGAGGCCAGCAGCAGTGTGCCCTCCTCGTCGTGCAGCAGCGCGCCCCGGCTGAAACCCGGTGCCACCGGGCCGTGCTCGCGCGGGTACTGCCAGGCCGGGGTCTGGCGGGGGTTCTCCAGTGCGATGCCCGGCCGTGCACTGCACAGGGCGACCACGCTGAGCGGCGCATCGGTCGCAGGTGCGCCGATCGCCGTGGCGGCCGGCGGCGGGTCGCGGAACATGGCATCGGCGGCGGCATCGCGACCGACGCAGAAGCGCCGGTAGCGCTCCGCATCGCCCGGGCCGGCGTTGATCGCTCCGAAGAAATTCCAGATGCGGATGAGGTAAGGCTGGGCGCTCGGCCGCACGGCGGCGAACAGGGCGCGGTACAGGGCTTCGGTGGTGGCGGCTGGGTCGGCATCGGCCGCCAACGGCCGGTGCAGACCGACCACGGCCAGGCTTCCCGCGTCGCGGCGGTGCAGACCCGCGTCAAAGCTTTCGTGCACGGTCGTGGCCGGCAGCCAGGCCTCGCGGCGCACACCGCCCAGCCAGCGGCAGCCGCTGCGCCAGGGCGGCGCGGCTTCGATGAAATCGACATCGAGCAGGGCAAGGCGGTCGGGCGAAGCGGTGACGCGCACGCAAGCGGGCCGGTGCGGAAGGGCCGCGAAGTATAGCGGTGACGCGGGCCTCGGCCCGATCCTGCGGACCGCGTCCGCGTTCGTGGCGCTCGCTAGACTGGCGACCCGATCCTGCCATTGCGCCCGCCATGACCGAACCGAGCCCGTCCTTCACCACCGTCCGCGAGTACCTGATCGGCCTGCAGGACCGCATCTGCCAGGGCCTCGAGGCCGAGGACGGCGATGCGCGCTTCGCCGAGGACCGCTGGACACGCGCCGAAGGCGGTGGCGGCCGCTCGCGGGTGATGAAGGACGGCGCGGTGTTCGAGCAGGCCGGCGTCGGCTTTTCGGATGTCTCCGGCCGCACCTTGCCGGCCTCGGCCACCGTGCACCGCCCCGAGCTCGCCGGCGCACCGTGGCGGGCCGTGGGCGTCTCGCTGGTGATCCATCCGCACAACCCCTACGTGCCGACCTCGCACGCCAACGTGCGCTACTTCGAAGCGCGGCCGGAAGGACGCGAGCCGATCTGGTGGTTCGGCGGTGGCTTCGACCTCACACCCTTCTACCCCTTCGACGAAGACGTGCGGCACTGGCACGGCGTGGCGCGCGATCTGTGCGCTCCGTTCGGTGAAAGCCGCTACGCCGAGCACAAGGCCTGGTGCGACCGCTACTTCTTCCTCAAGCACCGCGACGAGTGCCGGGGCGTCGGTGGCCTGTTTTTCGACGACCTGCACAGCGAGGGTTTCGAACGCAGCTTCGACTACCTGCGCGCGGTCGGCGAGGGCTACCTCGAGGCCTACCGGCCGATCGTGGCGCGGCGCAAGCACACGCCCTACGGCGAACGTGAGCGCGAGTTCCAGCTCTACCGGCGTGGCCGCTACGTCGAGTTCAATCTGGTCTGGGACCGCGGCACCCTGTTCGGCCTGCAAAGCGGTGGCCGCACCGAGAGCATCCTGATGAGCCTGCCACCGCGGGTGCGCTTCGAGTACGGCTACGCGCCGGAAGCGGGCAGCGCCGAGGCGAAGCTCGCGGAGTACCTGGTGCCGCGCGAGTGGCTGGCCGAGGCCTCAGCGGAGCACCGCTAAAGCTCATTTCGGAGCCGACACGCGCGCCGTGGGGCGCGGAGCCTGAGCCGTCGCGTCGGGAGTAGCACCCTCGCCACGGCAAGCCGGGGGCCGGCGGCGGACTCGGGCCGGCAGCCGTGCGGCAAGAAACCCGACGGGCCGACCGAAGGGCGCATCCTTGGCGCCCTCGGTCGGTGCGCCCATCCCGGGCGCACCCTGCGGGCCTGACGTCTGATCGCTGGGCTGGCCCTCGAATTCCGCCGCCGCCGCCCCCCGCCTGCCTTGCGGGGTGCTTCGCGGCTGTGGCGGTCATGAAGTGAACAGCACGATCTTGGCTTCGCTTCGTGTCTTTCGATGGATCGCGTACTGCGGCCGATGCACGTCTGCGAGCGCCGCGCCAACGCGGCCTTTAAGGACAGCGAAGCGAGCCATGGATGGCGAGCCGCGGCGAATGCGCAGCGGGACGCGGAGCCTGAGCCGTCGCGTCCGCAGGTCGCGCGTCGGCAGGCGCGAGGGCATGGCTTTATTCCGCGCCCCAGCACGCCGGGACTAGCCCAGCGCTGCCCCCGCCGCGACAGGCCGGAGGCTTCTAAGGGTCATTTCGGAGCCGACGGCCGATCACCAGCGGCCTCGGGCTCGAGCCAGCGGCGCACGGTATCGACCGCCTGCTGGCGCAGTTCCGGGATGGCGAGGGTCTCGAAGGCCTCGCCGAAACGGGCCGCACCCAGCACGGCCAGCGAGGCATCGGCCGGCGTGCACACGCCGGTGCCCAGCGGATGCACATCGAGCACCCCCGCCCGCACCAGCCGGGCCAGCAGGCCCTCGCCCTGCATGGCGGCGCGGAACGCCGGGCCGCGGCAGTCCAGCACAAGGGCGGCATCGATGGCTTCCTCGTGGCCGGCATGGCGGCGCCAGAGCCGCCCTTCGGCATCGACAAGGATGCGGCCGCGCTCGAGGCGCAAGCCGGCGTCGGCATCGAGCGTGGCTCGCACGTCGGGGGCCATGCGGTGGCGGTGGCGGTTCCAGGGGCCGAAGCCGTGACGCAGCAGGCGCGCCTGCTCAACCAGGGGCAGCGCCGCCCAGTAGCGGTTGGTGGCGGGCCGCAGGGCATCGAGCACGGCCCGCCACGGGTGATGGGCGGCGGCCTCGCGCAGCAGGCGGAAAAGGCGACGGGCACGGCCGGCGCCGGTCAGCTCGGCATCAAGAGCGGCCAGTGCCGCGGCCGGCAGGGGGGGCGTCGGGGCGTGCGGCAGCGACCAGTGGCCGCGTGGCGACACCGCCCGGATCGACCCGGCAAAGCCCCGCGCCCGCAGGCCCAAGGCGAGGTCGACGGCGGTGAGGCCGCTGCCGACCAGCAGCACTTCGTCCCTTGCCGCCAAGGGCAAAGGGCCTTCGGGCAGGGCCCGCCACCAGGCCCAGGGGTCGGCGATCCAATGCGCGGGTGCCGCCGCCGGTGCCTGCCCACCCGGCAGGCCGAGGCAGAGCGCCACGCGCCGGGCGTGGGCCTCGTTGCCATCGGCGGTGATCAAGCGCCACTGGCCCTTGCTCGGGACCACGCCCTGCAGGTCCTGCGGGCGGGCATCGAGTGCCGGCGGGCCGCGCAGGCCGGCCTGCCGGGCTTCGAGGTAATCGCCGAACCAGGTCCGCGGCACGAAATCGCCGGGCCGCACGCCACGCTCGGGGTGGCGGGCCTGCAGCCAGTCGAGAAAATCGACCGGCTGCGCGGCATCGAGGCCCATGCGCTCCACCGGCACGTTGAGCCGGTGCACCGGATGCAGGCCGGCGTAGGCGGGGACGAAGCCGGGCTGGCGGCCGCGGTACCAGAGCACGCGCCAGGACGGGGCAAGGGCCTGCGCCGCCAGCACGGTGGCGAGGCCGGTCGGGCCGCCGCCGACAACGGCCAGATCAAAAGAAGTCATGCGGCCTTATGCCACAGTCGGTGGGGGCCGGCCAACCGGGTCAAGAAGGCTTGGCTGCGACCGGATCACGAGGCACTGAGCGCATTGGGGTAGAACCCGGGTTGAGTGAGGTCTTCAGCCATTTGCGACCTTACAGCAGGCGCATCCCGGCCTTCCCCGCGCCCTTGTCGAAGGTGACCACCTCGTCGCAGCCCGCGGCCATGGCCGCGCGGGCAATCAGGCAGTCGGCAAAGTCGCCGCCCTGACGGTAAACGCGCAGCGCCTGCCACACCTGCTCCGCCTCCTGCACCACCAGTCCCTGCGTGCGCAGCAGCCGCTCCAGCGTCTCCGCGACCATTTCGCGTGAAGCGTCATAGCAGCGCTGCAACACCCAGACGAGCTCAATCAGCACCACGTGTGAGAGGTAGCCCGGCTGGGCATCCGTCAGGCTCTCGATCAGGGCCGTGGCCTTGGCCGACTGCTTGGCGTCGTCCTGCGCGAAGTAGCGCACCAGCACATTGGTGTCCAACCCGATCATCGAGCCGCCTCAGCGCCGGCGTCAGCGATCGCCGCGTTCATGGCATCGATCGATACCGGCATGGGCGGCTTCTGGAGGATGCCCTTGAGGCCGGTGATCGGCAGTGTCGCCGCGATCACCTCGAACCGGCCGGGCGCGATCTGCACGAACTCGATCCGGTCGCCGGTGTCAACGCCCAAGCTGGCCCGCACCGGTGCGGGGATGGTGATCTGACCTTTGGAGGTGAGGGTCGCGGTGCTCACGTAGACTCCCGTACGTTTACGTCCTTACAGTATTGTAAGGCGACAGACTCCGCAACACGATGCCCCAACCGCAGATTACGAATACCCAAAAGAAAAACCCCGCGAGCCAGGGGAAGCTCGCGGGGCGGGGTGAGGCGGCCTCAGGGGAGGTCAGCCGCCTCGTGTGGATCGACCAGGGGAGGATCGAGCCACGACAACGGACATTGCATCCGTTGCATGTCATCTGAGCATTCGCGCACTGAGAAGTTCATGAACCCGGCCGCGTTTCGCCACGGGGTTCAGGGGGGATTCACCGCCAGAGCAAGGAACCGTGACGGCGGCCTCAGTGCGCCTCGTCCCAGCTGGCCCCCACGCCGGCATCGACCAACAGCGGCACGCGCAGCGTGGCGGCGGCCTGCATAAGGGTGCCGATCGCGGCCCGGGCCTCGTCGACGAAGCCGGCATCGACCTCGAAGACGAGTTCGTCGTGCACCTGCATCAGCATGGCGATGCGGTCGGCGCGCAGCCGGGTCCAGGCGTCCACCGCCACCATCGCGCGCTTGATGATGTCGGCGGCGCTGCCCTGCATCGGCGCATTGATGGCGGCGCGCTCGGCACCGGCACGCTGCGCCGGGTTACGCGAGCGGATCTCGGCCAGATGCAGGCGGCGACCGAACACGGTCTCGACGTAGCCCTTATCCTTCGCCTGCTCGCGGGTGCGCTCCATGTAGGCGCGCACGCCGGGGTAGCGGGCGAAGTACAGGCCGATGTAGTCCTGCGCCTGGCCGCGCTCGATGCCGAGCTGGCGGGCGAGGCCGAACGCACTCATGCCATAGATCAGCCCGAAGTTGATGGCCTTGGCCGCACGGCGCTGCTCGCTGCCCACCTCGGCCAGCGGCACGCCGAACACCTCGGCGGCGGTCGCCTTGTGCACGTCCAGACCTTCGGCGAAGGCGCGCAGCAGGCCGGGGTCTTCGGAGAGGTGGGCCATGATGCGCAGCTCGATCTGCGAGTAGTCGCAGGCGAGGATGACGCGCCCTTCGGGGGCCACGAAGGCGGCGCGGATGCGCCGGCCCTCGGCGGTGCGGATCGGGATGTTCTGCAGGTTCGGATCACTCGAGGACAGCCGCCCGGTGGCGGCACCGGCCTGGTGGTAGCGGGTGTGCACGCGGCCGGTATGCGGATTGACGCTCTCCGGCAGCTTGTCGGTGTAGGTGCTCTTGAGCTTGGCGAGGCTGCGGTGCTCGAGGATGAGCTTGGGGAGTGCGTGCAAGTCGGCGATCGCCTCCAGTGCTTCCTCGTTGGTGCTGGGCTGGCCGGTGGGGGTTTTCACCACCGCCGGCAGCTTGAGCTCATCGAACAGCAGGGCCTGAAGCTGCTTGGGCGAATCGAGGTTGAAGCTTCGCCCGGCGAGGGCGAAGGCCTCCTGCTCGATGGCGTGCAGGCGCTTGGCATGCGCTTGGCTCTGGCGCTTCAGCTCGGCCACATCGATGCGCACGCCGGTGCTTTCCATTCGCGCCAGCACCGGCACCAGCGGCATTTCGATGTCGCGGTAGACCGAGGCCAGCGCGGGCTCGGCCGCCAGACGCGGTGCGAGCGCGGCGTGCAGGCGCAGGGTGATGTCGGCGTCCTCGGCGGCATAGGCGGTGGCACGTTCGAGGTCGACCTGATCGAAGGTGAGCTGCTTGGCACCCTTGCCGCAGACCTCCTCGTACTTGATCGTCGTGTAGCCCAGATGCCGCTCGGCCAGCGCGTCCATGTCGTGGCGGTTGAGGCCGGCATCGAGCACGAAGCTCATCAGCAGGGTGTCCTCGGCATAGCCCTGCACATCGATGCCGTGGCGGGCCAGCACCTCGATGTCGAACTTGCCGTGCTGGCCGAGTTTCGGCTTGGCGGCGTCTTCGAGCAGGGGCTTGAGCGCGTCGCGCACGAGGCCCCAAGGCAATTGCGCCGGCGCTCCGGCGTAGGCGTGCGCGATGGGGATGTAGCAGGCACGACCGATGTCGACGCAAAGGCTGATGCCGACCAGCTTGGCCTGCTGCGGATCGAGCCCATCCGTTTCGGTGTCGAAGGCGATCAGCGGGGCGGCGCGCAGGGCTTCGGTCCAATGCATGAGCTGGGCTTCGGTGAGTACGCACTCCCGCTCGCCCTTGGCCGACAGCATCGGGTCGAGCGGTGCTGCGGGTAGCGATTGGCCACCGGAACCGCCGAATCCGCGCGAAGCACTGCGCGCGGCCGGACCGCTGCCCACCGAGCCGCCGCTCGCACCGTTCGCGCCATCCAGCTCGCGGGCGGCGGCATGGAAGCCGTAGCGCTGGAACAAGCCGCGCAGCGCCTCGACATCGCGGGGGCGCAGGGTGAGCTCGGCCGGGCCACGATCGAGCGGCACATCGGTCCGGATCGTCACCAGCGCGCGATTGAGCGGCAGGCGCGGCAGGGCGGCGCGCAGGTTCTCGCCGATCTTGCCGCCGATGGTCGATGCATGGGCGATGACGGCATCCAGCGTGCCGTGCTCGGCCAGCCACTTCGCCGCCGTCTTCGGCCCGCACTTGTCCACACCCGGCACGTTGTCGACGGCATCGCCCATCAACGCGAGGTAGTCGACGATCTGGTCGGCACGCACACCGAACTTCGCCATCACGTCGGCGTCGTTGGCGAGCCTCGAGCCGCTCATGGTGTTGGTCAGGGTGATGCCGGGGCGCACCAGTTGGGCGAAGTCCTTGTCGGAGGTCGAGACGGTGACCTCGATACCCTGCGCAGCGCCCTGCACCGCCAGCGTGCCGATCACGTCGTCGGCCTCGACACCGGGCACGCGCAAGAGCGGAAAGCCGAGCGCCTCGACGATGGCGATCATCGGTTCGATCTGCGCGCGCATCTCGTCGGGCATCGGCGGACGGTTCGCCTTGTACAGCGGGTCGAGATCCTCGCGGAAGGTCGGGCCGGAGGCATCGAGCACGAAGGCCGCATGCTCGGGGGCCTCCTTCAGTGTCGCGCGCAGCATGTTGAGTACGCCGAACAGCGCGCCGGTCGGTGTGCCGTCGGGCGCGGTGAGCGGCGGCAGCGCGTGGAAAGCGCGATACAGGTACGAGGAGCCGTCGATCAGGACAAGGCGTGGCATGGCGGGTCCGGTTCGGCAGGTCGCCGATTGTAAGGCCGCAGGGGTGGCGCCCCGTGGGCGATCGCGCTCAGTTGCGTTGCGAATTCAGAAGTGCCAGCAAGGCGTCGAACGGCATCGGCCTGCCGAGCAGGTAGCCCTGCAACTCGCCGCAACCGTGCTCGGCCAGCCAGTCGCGCTGCACTTCGGTTTCCACACCCTCGGCGACGGTATCCAGACCGAGACTGGAGGCGAGCAGGATGACCGAGGCGCAGATGGCCTCGTCATCCGGATCGGTGCCGAGTCCGCTGACGAAACTGCGGTCGATCTTGAGCCGCTGGATCGGCAGCCGTTTGAGGTAGGAGAGCGAGGAATAGCCGGTACCGAAGT
Organism: Silanimonas sp.; assembly: GCA_018334015.1. Lineage (GTDB taxonomy): Bacteria > Pseudomonadota > Gammaproteobacteria > Xanthomonadales > Xanthomonadaceae > Silanimonas. Next base: position 5,648 of record JAGXTI010000022.1, on the reverse strand, counting down.
CATCGACCGCGAAACCGACGCCGAGTCTGGCGACACGCTTCATCTGCTCGATGGTCGATTCGACGTTGATCATCAGCACGCTTTCGGTCACCTCGATCTCCAGCGCGCTGCTCGGCAGCTCGAAGTCCTTGACCGCGGCCTCGATGTCGGCGAGCAGGTCGTGGTGCAACTGGGTGGCCGAGACATTGATGATGACCCGCACCTCGTCGAAGCCGGCGGCACGCAAATCGACCGGACGGCGCGCGGCATCGCGCAGCACCCAGCGACCCAGTTCGGCCATCAGCCCGCTTTCCTCCAGCGATTCGATGAAGTGGCCGGGCGCCAACAGGCCGCGCTGCGGGTGGTTCCAGCGCAACAGCGCCTCGATGCCCTGGACCCGGCCATCCCAGCGGAACAGCGGCTGGTAGTACAGCTCGAACTCGCCGTGCGCGATCGCCTCGCGCAACTGGTTGGCGAGCGTGAGGCGTTCGACCACACCCTGGTCGAAACTGGCCTCGTAGGCCACGGCACGGTTGCGGCCGCGCGCCTTGGCCTGGTACATGGCCATATCGGCGCGCTGCAGCAGCACCCCGGCCTCCTCACCGTGCTGCGGGCAGCGGGCGTAACCGATGCTGGCGGTGACGTAGTGCATCGAACCGGCCAGTTCCATCGGTCGGCGCAGGGCCTCGGCGATGCGATCGATCACCCGCAGCACATCGGATTCGGCATCACCGATCAGCAGCACCACGAACTCGTCGCCACCGAAGCGCGCCACCGTGTCGGTCTGCCGCAGGCAGCCCTGCAGGCGGCGGGCCACGGTGCGCAGCAGTTCGTCGCCGGCGGCATGGCCGAGCGAGTCGTTGACCAGCTTGAAATTGTCGAGGTCCATGAACAGCACGACCAGATCGAGCCCGAAGCGTCGACTCTCGCGCAGGGCCTGGGCCAGACGGTCGCGGAACAGATGGCGGTTGGGCAGGTCGGTGAGTTCGTCGTGGGTGGCGCGGTGCGCCAGCGCCTGTTCGGTGGCGACCCGCTCGCTCACATCGGCCTGCGAACCGACCCAGTGGGTGATCCGGTCCTGCGTGTCACGCACCGGCGAAACCATCAGCTCGACCCAGTAGGCCATGCCGTCCTTGTGCCAGTTGCGCAGCAGGGCGAACCCCTCGCGGCCCTCACGCAGGGCGCGGCGCAACGATTGCAGGCCGGGCTGCTCGCGCTCGCTGCCCTGCAGCAGGCGCAGGTTGTGCCCCAGCAGTTCGCCGACAGTGTAGCCGCTCATCCGCGCCAGCGCGCGGTTGGCGTAGACGCAGGGCATGTCCGGGGCGAGCGCATCGACGATGGCCACGCCGTAGCTGTTGGCCTCGATGGCGCGCTCCAACAGACCGAGTTTCTCCAGCATGGTCTGTTCGGCGCTGACCTCGGTGACGCCGCCGATCGCCCGCAAGGGGCGACCGCCGCCATCGCGGACGATCAGCATGCGGTCGCGCATATGCCCCACCGTGCCGTCCGGCCGCCGGTAGCGGTAAGCCACCTGCCATTCGGTGGTCCTGCTCGCCATCGCCGCACGGAAGCCCTCGCGGACCCGGGCACGGTCCTCGGGATGGATACGCTCCAGCCAGTCGCCAACATCCGCTCCGGAACCTTCGGCCGGCAGATCGAACATCCGGCACAGGGCTTCGCTCCGCCACAGCCGGTCGGCCACCACATCGAGGTCGTAGACACCGTCACTGATCGCCCGAACCACCAACTCGAAGCGTTGCCGATCGCGGCGCTCGCGCTGGCGCGAACGCCACAGCGCCAGCAGCACCCCTGCCATCGCCACGAGCAGGACGAGGATGGCAAGCAGGGTGGGCAGGGGGCTGGATGGCATGGCGGCTCCTTTCAGCCCTTCAGCCTACCAGCCTGACCCCGGGCAGGCCGAGCACGTACTCAGGCCCCATCAGCATCGACGGTGTTTGGAAACCGGGCTCGGCGGGGGCGTCCCGCAGGCGGCGGACGATACCGAGCGCAGCGGTCACGGTGAGCGCGTAGCCGTTCGGCATCTGCAATTGGCGTTTGATCTCACGCCCTTCAGCGTTGCGCACCTCGCCCCAGACCCGGGTGTCGGTGCTGTCGCGCTTGGCTTCGGAAGGGCCGTGCACGGATTTTTCGATGCGGGCTTTCATCCAGCGCTGCACCGGGCCAAGGCCCAGCAGCGGACGGATCATGCGCAGACGGCGCAAGCGACCGATCAGCGCCGGCGGCACCGCCATGTAGACCTCGATGTCGGGGATGCCGGTGCTGAGGTGGGCGGTGTAGAGATCGCCCCAGGGGATGGTGATGGCCGTGCGCGGTTCACCGTCGCGATCGAAAGCGCGTTGTTTCCAAGCCAGCGGCACGCGGCGAAGTTGGCCACCGACCCGCACCCGGCCGCCTTGACCCAGGCCCTCGATGCTGGTCTTGGCCGTCCCCGGGCTGGGTCCACCACCGGCCTCGAAGGCCAGCACCAGCGCGACGGCGTCGGGCAGTTCGCGCTTGAGCATGGCGGCAAGGCAATCGGTGGGGACCACATCGAAGCCCGTGCCCGGCAGCACCACGATGCCGGCCTGCCTGGCCCGCGCATCCTGCTGGTGGCAATGCGCGAACACGTCGATCTCGCCGGTGATGTCGAGGTAATGCGCCCTGGCGCGCAGGCAGGCTTCGAGCATCGGCGCGGCGGTCGCCGAGAACGGCCCGGCGCAGTGCAGCACCAGGCCCATGCCCCGCAGGCCGAGATCGAGCGCCGCCGGCTCCAGATCGAACACCCGGACTTCGAGGCCCAGCTCGCGGCCGAGCGGCTCCAGGGCCTCGCGACGACGGCCGGCCAACACCGGGCGCAGCCCGCGCGCTACCGCCTCCTCGGCCATCAGCCGGCCGGTGTAGCCGTTGGCACCGTAGATCATCCACTGCATGGTGTCGTCTCCATCGGCCACGATGCCCTTGTGCGCGGCGGTTCCGGCCAGCTTAGCGCTCACGCCAGCGCTGGAGCAGGCCATCCAGCACCTCCCGGCAGGCTTCTGCCTGCACTGGCGACAGCCCTCGATGGGGCGTGCTCATTCCGGGGCTCCACTCGCGGACGACGGGGGGCGTCGATCCACAGGCAAGCCCGGCCAAAGCCCGAGCGGCCTTGCGGATTCCGGGAGTGGGATCACGCACAGATGGATCGCCTTGAGGCGGCCCTCCGTCACATCGGCATAGGCAAGGCATTGGCGCACCGGTGGCGTGCCCTGCCAGAGAACGGCGCAAAGGCTGTGCCCGTAGCCGGGCCGATGGGCGAGATCCACCATCGGCATGACGCCGGTCTTACGCATGGTCTCGAACTTGGTCGCCATGAACGCGAGGTAGGCCTCTTTGCCGACCATGTCGGTCAGGACGCTCTGGGAGGTGTAAGTGAAGTCCGGTGCCAGCAAGGGCGCAAGCACAGCCGGATCGCCGGTGTTGAGCATCGTGGCGTAGGCGAGCAGCGCATCCCGTTCGGACAGGAGCGAGGGTGGGTTCGTGGCGTCAGTCACAGGCTGCCTCCTTGGCGGGGTGCCGCGACCATGCCATCGATTTGTCTCATGGGCTGCGATGGGCTGTCGATCCGGGCCGGGCGACCCTCACGTAGCGTCGGAACATGGACGGACGCCGTGACTCGATGAAACAGCTTACGGGATAGCCGGAGCGGTTCAGTCGGCGACAACCTTTGGGACGCTGATGTAAAAAACCGACGCCGAGCCGTCAGCATGTCCTGCGTCGATGCGGTACGCGCCCGGGCTCAAAAAGAGGGTGCAACCCTCATCGCCTGTTGCCACGCACGCGTCCGAGGGCGTGGCTCCCGCTTCTCGATCAGGGATGGTTGCACTGAAGAAAGCAAGTCCCGGCGACCAGCCTGCCGGGCGTTTGATTTCGAAAACCTCCCGCTCGGGGCTTACAACGTTCCAAATGGATCGCTGCTGGCCGCCAGGAAAAGGAGCAATGAAAACCAGATGGTCATACAATGATGAGCGAACAAAATTTCCTGCCGAATCCATCAGCATATAGGGCACGCCGGGTTTCGTTACGCCATCGATTCGCTTCGGCGAAACACCAAGCAGGGTCGTGGTGGACAGCGTGAGGGGATCTACAGCGCTGAGCTCGAAGAGCCAGTCGGCCAAAGTCCAATTGTCTCGAGGTCTAGCGCCTCTTGTTTCGGCGATATTGCCGAAGCCCCCCAACAACACCAGACGATTGCTGTCGTTCTGATCCAATACGCATGCCAAGATGGCGGCACCCCCACGCATCCGATCTTCGCCATCGATGTCATAAGCTACGATCTGAAAACCTAGACCCAAGGCGGTTTCCAGGATTGCGCCGTATACGGGCTCACGAGTGTAGAATCCACTTTTTAGTACTGGGTAACCTCTTGACTCAATGACGGGGTCCGAACGAAACTCGCTGCTGCAGTTGGATGCGTCGGCCATTGTCGCGCTCGTGTCGAATGCCTCCAGAGCGAGGTGCGTGAAGCCAGCAGCCTTGAGGCGCGGAAGCCATTGAAGAAGCGCGCCGCGTGTCCTTACTATGCCATGCGACTCATTCATGAAGAAAACTCGAGCCCGACTGATCTTGGGCATCAGGTGTTCGATCGCTTCAATCGGCTTTAGCGGGCCTCGCGTCGACAAGCTGGTCGGCTCCCGGGGTAAGCCATAGACCCTCTCTGCCGTGTCGTAATCGCCCAGCAGGGTGGCCACAGTTCCGAATAGCTCACGAAAGACCGTCTGTTTTCCATCGCTCTGTTCAGCAATGCCGTCCGCGTAAACTGCACTGCTGATGACAAACAAGGGTCGAGGGTCAGTTTTCGATAAGCCAATAAGTTGTTTGTATGCCTCATCAAAAGAGACATGCTTTCCAGAAGCACGCTCCGAGCCATGCGCAGGTAGCGCAAGCAGAAAAGCCACCGAGACAGCAGTTAATACCTGCTTACCGCGCAGCAACATTGGATGATTCATCCTGTGGCGTGAGACTCTCCGGACGCCATCAACAAATTGAAACGGCTCGAGCGACACCGGCATAGGAAGCGTTATCCAAAACATATTCGATCCTCGAATGAAGTGGAAAATCGATGGGCGCTGACCGCAGTAATGACTATTGCAGCTTCGGAAGCCTTAAGCGTACGCATGCGCCAGTCGTCCATGCGGGCGCCTGAATGACGTAAATTGTTGAATTACTTGATTTTATTCTTGGATCCTGCGTGGCCCTTCACGTCCACCTGAGCCCAGTAAAACCGCCAGATGCCTAATGCTGTTTGGCACAGAATTTTGAGTACGGGACATACCTGGCATATATATACAAAGAGGGGGTCGGAAGACCGGCCTCGTCGTGATCCAAGTGAATATGCTTTTTTGAACCTTTCTCGCCCGATGCTTGTCCGGATGGATCCAGTGAACGCGGTGCCGGATCGATGCTATCAGGGATGAATCATGCACGTGAGGCGCCGTCCCAGCGGGCACCCATGGCCTTCGCGGCACTTTTCTCAGAGAACAGGACGTTGAGGACCGTGGGCATCGGGGGGCCTGATTAGCGAGCCTCAAAAGTTGCGGGGACGGCCCGGTCAGGCCACATCAATGCCGCCTCGTTTACGCGGCGCACATCGACACGCGGATCAGACGTCAAGCGCAAATCACATGGATGTG
>JAGXTI010000021.1 GCA_018334015.1 Silanimonas sp. | reverse complement strand
CGCGCCTGCCGACGCGCGACCTGCGGACGCGACGGCTCAGGCTCCGCGTCCCGCTCCGCATTCGCCGCCGCTCGCCATCCTTGGCTCGCTTCGCTGTCCGCGAGGCCGCACTGGCGCGGCGCTCGCTGACGGGCATCGGCCGCAAGATGCGATCCGACGAAGGATGCGAGGCGAAAATAGACTTCGAGCGCGTTCCACCATCAACTGCGCAGCCGCGAAGCACACCGCACGGCAGGCTGGGGGCTGGCGGCGGATTTCGAGGGCCAGCCCGGTGATCAGACGCCAGGCCCGCAGGGTGCGCCCCGGACGGGCGCACCGACCGAGGGCGCAGGGAGGCGCCCTTCGGTCGGCCCGTCGGCTTGCTTGCCGCACAGCTGCCGGCCCGAGTCCGCCGTGGGCCCCCGGCCTGTCGCGGCGGGGGTGCTGCTCCGGATGCGTCCTGGCCTGTCGCGGCGGGATGCTGCTCCGGGCGCGTCCCGGCCTGCCGAAACGAAACGCCCCAGCACGCTTCGCGCCTGCCGATGCGCGACCTGCGGACGCGACGGCTCAGGCTCCGCGTCCCGCTGCGCATTCGCCGCCGCTTCGCCATCCTTGGCTCGCTTCGCTGTCCGTCAGGCCGCGCTGGCGCGGCGCTCGTTGACGGGCATCGGCCGCAGTGTGCGATCCCCCGAAGGATGCGAAGCGAAGCTGGGCTTCGGAAGACGGGTTTCGTGCTGCTCACGCCATCACTACCGCAACCGCGAAGCACCCCGCAAGGCAGGCTGGGGAGCTTGCGGCGGAATTCGAGGGCCAGCCCGGTGATCAGACGCGAGGCCCGCAGGGTGCGCCCCGGATGGGCGCACCGACCGAGGGCGCCAAGGATGCGCCCTTCGGTCGGCCCGTCGGTTTTCTTGCCGCACAGCAGCCGGCCCGAGTCCGTCGCAGGCCCCCGGCCTGTCGCGGCGGGGGTACTGCTCCAGGCTCTCGGCCTGCTGCGGCGTGGGTGCTGCTCAGTGCGCGTCCCGGCCTGTCGCGGCGGGGGTGCTGCTCCGTGCGCGTCCCGGCCTGTTGGCGGGAGTGCTACTCCGGCTGCGTCCCGGTCTGCGCCAACGCAGTCAGGGCGACCGCAAGGGCAGAACAACATGGCGCAGTACTCTAGACTGCGCCAATGCTCGCCCGTGGCGCTTTCATCGTTCTGCTCTGCCTCAACCTCGCCGCCGCCCTGTGGTGGGCCCTGCACCGGCCGCCGCCGGCCACGACGCTGCCGCCGGGCGAACCGGGGGTGCCGACCCTCGTCCTGCTCGCCGAGGCCGAACGCGAGGCGCAGCCCGCCGCCGAGCTGGCGACGGCGCCGATGCGTTTGGCCGAGTCGCTGTCCTGCCTCTCGATCGGCCCCTTCGACACGCCCTCCGCCCTGCGTCGGGCGGTCGATGCGCTGGGCGGCACTGTCGGCAAGCTGCAGTACCGCGAGGCGCAGGTGCAGAGCCTGCGCGGCTGGCGGGTCTACCTGCCGGCGGCGGCATCGCGCGCCGAGGCCCTAGCACGCGCCCGCGCCCTAGCCGCGCTGGGCTTGCGCGACTACTACGTGGTCACCGCGGGCCCCGGCGAGAACACCGTCTCGCTCGGCCTGTTCCGCGAGCGTAGCAACGCCGAGGCCCGGCTCGCCGAGTTGCAGAGCCTCGGCATCGAGGCGGCGATGGTCGCGGCCAACGAGGAGCGCCCGAAGTGGTGGCTGGAGATCGCCGTCGCCGCCGAGGAGGACTGGCGCGGCCGGCTCGGCACCGGTCCCTGGCAGGCCCGGCCGATCCCCTGTTTCTGAAAGTTCCTGCCCGGACACCGCAGCGCTCGCGTTAGACTTCGCCCCCATGCCGGCATAGCTCAGCAGGTAGAGCAACCGCCTTGTAAGCGGTAGGTCGTCCGTTCGATTCGGACTGTCGGCACCATCTCCGCCGTGATCCTGGAAGCTAGAGAGCATGCGTCGTTTCCCGACCGTCGCCCTGATCGGCGCGCCCACCGACATCGGCGCCGGTCACCGCGGGGCCTCGATGGGCCCCGAGGCCCTGCGTGTGGCGGGCATCGCCGAGGCCCTGCGCGCCCGCGGTGTCGTGGTCGAGGACCGTGGGAATCTCAGCGGCCCGATGAACCCCTGGCTGCCGCCGCTCGATGGCTACCGCCACCTGCCGCAGGTGGTCGAATGGAACCTCGCCGCGATGCGCGCCGTCGAGGCCGAGCTCGATGCCGGCCACCTGCCGGTGCTGCTCGGCGGCGACCATTGTTTGGGCTTGGGCAGCATCACCGCCGTCGCCCGCTGGTGCCGGCGAACCGGCAAGACGCTGCGGGTGATCTGGCTCGACGCCCACGCTGATTTCAACACCTCGGCGGTCACGCCCTCGGGCAATGTGCACGGCATGCCGGTGGCCTGCCTGTGCGGCCTTGGTCCGCGGGAGCTGACGCACCTCGGCGGCAGCGCGCCGGCGATCCGGCCCGAAGAGATCCGCCAGATCGGCATCCGCTCGGTCGACGAGGGCGAGAAGGCGCTGGTGCGCCAGTACGGCCTCGACATCTACGACATGCGTTACATCGACGAGGTCGGCATGAAGCGGGCGATGGACGAGGCGCTGGCCGGCATCGACGCCGACACCCACGTGCACGTCAGCTTCGATGTCGATTTCCTCGATCCCGGCATTGCACCGGGTGTGGGCACCACGGTGCCGGGCGGCCCGAACTACCGCGAGGCGCAGCTGGTGATGGAAATGATCGCCGACACCGGCCGCATGGGCTCGCTCGACATCGTCGAGCTCAACCCGGCCTTCGACCGGCAGAACATGACGGCACGGCTGGCGGTCGATCTGGTCGAAAGCCTGTTCGGCAAATCCACCCTGATGCGCGACTGAACCCGCGCCGACCCCGCCCTCGCGGCCCGGCGGCAGGGCTGCGCTAGACTGCTGTTTCCATCGTTCCGGGAGCCCACCATGAAACCGATCCGCCTGCTGACGCTCGCCACCCTCGTCCTGCTCGGACTCACCGCCTGCAACACGATCTCCGGGATCGGCAAAGACGTGAAAAAAGCCGGTGAAGTCGTCACCCGTGAGGCCGAGGAAGCCCGTAACTGACCGATGCCCGCACCCGTCCGCATCCTCACCGGCATCACGCCCTCCGGCACCCCGCATCTTGGCAACTACGCCGGCGCCATCCGTCCGGCGGTGGCCGCCAGCCGCCAGCCCGGCACCGAGAGCTTCTACTTCCTCGCCGATTACCACGCCCTGATCAAGGTGCAGGACCCGGCGCGGGTGCAGCGTTCGACGCTGGAGATCGCCGCCACCTGGCTGGCCTGCGGGCTGGATCCCGACCGCGTGTGGTTCTACCGGCAATCCGACGTGCCGGAGATCCCCGAGCTCTGCTGGCTGCTCACCTGCGTGGCCGGCAAGGGCCTGTTGAACCGCGCCCATGCCTACAAGGCGGCGGTCGATGCCAACGTGGAGAAAGGCGAGGACGCCGATGCCGGGGTCACTGCGGGGCTGTACATGTACCCGGTGCTGATGGCGGCCGACATCCTCGCCTTCAAGGCGAACCGGGTGCCGGTCGGCCGCGACCAGGTCCAGCACATCGAGATGGCGCGCGATTTCGCCGCCCGCTTCAACCACAGCTACGGCGAGCACCTGGTGCTGCCGGAGGCGGTGATCGAGGAGCAGGTGGCGACCCTGCCCGGCCTCGACGGTCGCAAGATGAGCAAGAGCTACGACAACACCATCCCGCTGTTCGCTCCCGCGGCGCAGTTAAAAAAACTGATCGCCGGCATCGTCACCGACTCGCGCACGCCGGGCGAGCCGAAAGACCCGGACAGCGCGCACCTGTTCACGCTGTATCGCGCTTTCGCGAGCGAAGCGCAGGCCGCCGCGATGCATGCCGCGCTGCGCGAGGGGCTGGCCTGGGGCGAGGCCAAGCAGGCACTGTTCGAATTGCTCGATGGGCATCTGGCACCGATGCGCGAGCGCTACGAGCTGCTGATCGCCAAGCCCGCCGACATCGAGGCCACGCTGCAGGCCGGAGCGGTCAAGGCCCGCGCCATCGCCACACCGCTGCTGCGCGAGCTGCGCGCAGCGGTGGGCTTGCGGCCGCTCTCCCTCGCCACGGCCCCGGCCCCGAAGGCGAAAGCGGCCAAGGTCGCGCAGCCCAGCTTCAAGCAGTACCGCGAGAGCGACGGCCGTTTCTATTTCAAGCTGGTGCAGGCCGATGGCCGCGTGCTGTTGCAGGGTGCGGGGCAGGCCTCGCCGAAGGAAGCCGGCGCGCTGATCGCCCGGTTGAAAGCCGAAGCCGCAAAGCTGGACCACGAGGTCGACACCGGCCTGCAGCTGGCCGGCACGGTGGTGGGCCGGCTGGAGCAGGGCGTTGAACTCGCCGAGGTGGTGCAGGCCTTGGCCGCCCTCGCCGAGGAGGGCTGAGAGCCTGAGAGTTTTTCTCGACCCTCTGAAATGGGCATGGAGTCTGGCATGCTCTTTGTCCATGACGATGCCTACTGAACGCGATATCGAGTCCGCTGAGGCGAGCTTGTTTGTGGACTTG
>JAGXTI010000020.1 GCA_018334015.1 Silanimonas sp. | reverse complement strand
CAAGTCCACAAACAAGCTCGCCTCAGCGGACTCGATATCGCGTTCAGTAGGCATCGTCATGGACAAAGAGCATGCCAGACTCCATGCCCATTTCAGAGGGTCGAGAAAAACTCTCAGGCTCTCAGCCGAGCCTCCTGATCATGAATGTGTTTCACGCCGCTGCTCCACATCTACCGCGTTACACTCATTCGAGTGTTCATCCATAAGTCGCCGCCATGCCGATCCGCCCTTTCCGCGACAAGACCCCGGTGCTCGGTGAACGCTGCTACGTCGACGAAGGCGCACACCTGATCGGCGACGTGGTGCTGGGCGATGACGCCTCGCTGTGGCCGGGCGTGGTGGTGCGCGGCGACGTGAACTTTATTCGCATCGGCGCCCGCACCAACGTGCAGGACGGCACCATCATCCACGTCACCCACGAGGGCCCGTACACCCGGCCGGAGGGCTTCGCGACGCTCATCGGCGCGGACGTCACCATCGGCCACGCCGCCTGCATCCACGCCTGCACCATCGAGGACGCCTGCCTGATCGGCATGAAGGCCCTGCTGCTCGACGGCGCGGTGGTGCGCCAGCACGGTTTCGTCGGTGCCGGTGCGGTGGTGCCGCCCGGCAAGGTGGTGGAGAGCGGCGAGCTCTGGCTCGGCAACCCGGCCAAGCCGGTGCGGCGTTTGAGCGACCGCGAGATCGAGCAGCTCTACTACTCGGCCAAGCACTACGTGCGGCTGAAGGACGCCTACCTCGGCCTGCCGCCGGCTTGAACGGCAGGCCGGCCGGGCTCACTCGGCGTTGTGCAGGGCGACCCGTTCGGCGGCGAGCATGGCGTAGACCGGATCGGTGTCGGGCCGCTGGCCGTGCCAGAGCCGGAACGCCTCGGCGGCCTGCTCGACCAGCATGCCCAAGCCATCGAGCGCGGTTCGGCAGCCGGCGGCGCGGGCCCAGCTGAGGAAGGCGATGGCGGCCTCGCCGTAGCTCAGATCGACCGCGAGGGTGCGTGTGGCGACCAGACTGGAGGGCAGGGCAAGCATGCCGCCGTCGCTGCTGGATGCGGTGGCGTCGACCACCATGTCGAAGGCGCCAAGGCCGCCGAGATCGGCCCAGTAGCGGGTGTGGACGCGGCCGGGTTCGCCGAGCAGATCGGACAGGGCATCGGCGCGTTCGGGCGTGCGGTTGACGATCCACAGCGATTCGACACCGGCATCGAGCAGGGCCGGCGCCACGCCGTGGGCGGCCCCGCCGGCACCGAGCAGCAGCACGCGGCGGGCGCGCAGATCGAGGCGATGGCGTTCGGTCAGGTCGCGGACCAGGCCCACGCCGTCGGTGTTGTCACCGTGCCAGCCTTTGCCGTCGCGGATCAGGGTGTTGACCACGCCGCAGCGCCGGGCCCGCGGCGACAGCGTGGCGCACAGCGCATGCGCAGCCTGCTTGTGCGGCACGGTGACATTGAGCCCGAGTCCGCCCTGCTCGGCGAAAGCGGCGACTGCACCGGCGAACGCCGCCGGGCTGGCATCGATCAGACCGTAGTGCAGCGGCAGGCCGATCTGTTCTCCGAAAGCCGCATGGATGCGCGGCGAGAGCGAATGGGCGACGGGATGGCCGATCAGGGCATAGCGTTCGGTCATGACGGGTGTCCGGGAACTGGGGCGGGTTTCGGGTTCAGGCCTCGCGCAGCCAGCGCGCGGCGTCGAGGGCGTGGTAGCTGAGGATGGCGTCGGCCCCGGCGCGCTTGAAGGCGAGCAGGGCTTCGAGTGCACAGGCGCGTTCGTCGAGCCAGCCCTGGGCGGCGGCGGCCTTGAGCATGGCGTACTCGCCGCTGACCTGGTAGGCGAGCGTGGGCACGCCGAACTGCTGTTTCACCCGTCGCACGATATCGAGGTAGGGCAGGCCCGGTTTGACCATGATCAGGTCAGCACCTTCTTCGAGGTCGAGCGCCACCTCGCGCAGGGCTTCGTCGCCGTTGGCCGGGTCCATCTGGTAGCTGTGCTTGCCGCCTTTGCCGAGGTTGCCGGCGCTGCCCACGGCATCGCGGAACGGCCCGTAGAAGGCGCTGGCGTATTTCGCCGAGTAGGCAAGGATGCGGGTGTCGACATGGCCGCCGGCTTCCAGGGCGTCGCGGATGGCGCCGATGCGGCCGTCCATCATGTCGCTGGGCGCGATGATGTCGGCCCCGGCCTCGGCATGGCTCAGCGCCTGTTTGACCAGGGCCGCAACGGTGGGGTCGTTGACGACGTGACCTGCGGCATCGGTCAGGCCGTCCTGGCCGTGGCTGGTGAAGGGGTCGAGGGCCACGTCGGTGATCAGGCCGAGCTGCGGATGCCGCGCCTTCAGCGCCCGCACCGCGCGCTGCGCCAGACCGTCCGGGTTCCAGGCCTCGGCGGCGTCGAGGCTCTTGGCCGCGGCCAGCGTCACCGGGAACAGGGCGAGTGCCGGAATACCCAGCTCCGCCGCCGCGTCAGCCACCCGCAGCAGTTCATCGATGGAGAGCCGCTCGACGCCCGGCATCGAAGCGATCGCCTCGCGGCCGGGGCGATCGTGCACGAACACCGGCAGGATCAGGTCGTCGGCCGTGAGCCGGTGCTCACGCACCAGACGGCGGGTGAAGGCATCGCGGCGCAGGCGACGCAGACGCTGGCGGGGAAAAGCCATGGCAGGGGAGGCGGAGGTCAGGGACCGTCATGGTACGCCGCCGGTTGTCAGCCTCGCTCGGGTCGCTGGCATCGGCGCCGCGGGTCCGTATGATCGCCGGATGATTCCGCTCTCTGCCGCCCGCCGGCTCGCCCCGGACTTCGACCTGCGTGGCGATCCGCCGCCGAGCTCGATGGCGGAACTGGCGTCCCGGCTGGAGCCGCAATTGCATGGGGCCTGGGCCATGCCCGGAGCACGGCTGCGCTGGCGGCACGCCGAGGCCAAGGGCGAGGGGCCGGCTCCCGGCGATCTGCTGCTGCATGCCGGCCCATCCGGCGAAGCCTGGCTTTGCGCCGCCCGGCCCTGGAGCCCTGAGGCCGCCGACAGCCTGGTGCCTAGCCTTGAGGCGACCTGCGGTCTGCTGCTCGAACTCGAACGACTGCGCGAGCAGGCCCAGCGCAACGAACGCAACCATCGCCTGCAGGCCGCCTTGTTCGCCATCTCCGAGTTGGCGAGTTCGACCCGCCCGACCCGCGAGGTGCTGAGCGAAATGCATCGCATCGTTGGCGGGCTGATGTACGCCGAGAACTTTTTCATCGCCCGCCACGACCCGCAGCGACGCAGCCTGCGGTTCCTCTACTACGCCGACAACGCGGATCCTACCGGCATTGCGCCGGATGCCGAACTGGCCGAGGACGAGATCCCCGGCAGCCTGACCCTGCAGGTGATCCGCTGCGGTCATGCCCTGCGCGGCCCCTCCGAGCTGTTGGCCCAGCAGGTCGGCGTCGGCGGCTACCATGAGGGCCCCGAATGCGAGGACTGGCTGGGTGTACCGATGGTCCACGAGGGCGTGGCGGTCGGCGCGGTGGTGGTGCAGAGCTACCGCCCGGAACACCGCTACGGCATCGACGAGGAGCATCTGCTGGCTTACGTCGCTGCCCACATCACCACGGCGCTCGAACGCCGCGAAAACACCCGCGAGCTGGAGCGCCGAGTGGCGCAGCGCACCGAGGCTTTGCAGGCCGAGATCGTCGAGCGCGAGCGTGGCGAGCGCGTGCAATCGGCGCTCTACCGGATCACCGCGCTGGCCGCCCGCCACGAGGTCGAGGACGACGAGGGCCGCTTTTACGCCGAGGTGCACGCCGTGCTGGCCGAGATCATCGCCGCGCGCAACCTCTACGTGGCCCATTACGACGCCGATCGCGACGAGGTGCACTTCCCCTACATCGCCGACGAGCACCACACCCGGATGCCGAGCCGCATCGGCGGTCGCGGGCTCACCGAGTACGTGATCCACCGCGGCGAGCCCCTGCTGGCCGATGGCCCGCTGATGCGCGAACTGGAGGCCACCGGCACGGTCGAACTGATCGGCAAGGCCGCCGAATCCTGGATTGGCATGCCACTGCGGGTCGGCGACACGCCGGTCGGGATGATCGGCGTGCAGAGCTACCGGCGCGATCAGCGGCTCACCGGTCGCGACCTCGAGTTGCTGAGCTTTGCCGCCACCCACCTTGCCACCGCGATCGGCCGTCGCCGCTCCGGTCTGGCCCTTCGCGAGGCCTACCTCGAGCTGGAGCGGCGAGTCGCCGAGCGCACCCGCGAACTGGGCCTTGCCAACGCGACCCTGCGCCAGCAGATCCGTGCCCGCGAAGGCGTCGAGCAGCAGCTCAAGCACCAGACCCTGCACGATGGCCTGACTGGATTGCCGAACCGCCAGTACCTGCTCGACCGGCTGGTGGCGGCGATGGCCCGGCAACGGGCGCAGGGCGATCGGCTCTACGCCGTTTTGTTCCTCGACATCGACCGCTTCAAGGTCATCAACGACTCGGAAGGCCACCTGGTTGGCGACCAGCTGCTGCGCGAAGCGGCCCGCCGGATCGGCGACTGCGTGCGTTCGCCCGACACCCTGGCCCGCCTGGGCGGCGATGAGTTCGCCGTGCTGCTGGAGCACATCCGTGGTGTCGAGGATGCCGTGCAGGTGGCCGAACGCATCCTGCAGGCGCTGGAATCGCCCTTCATGATCGGTGGTCGTGAACTGCACAGCTCGGCCAGCGTCGGCATCGCGCTCGCCCAGCCGCACTACGGCTCGGCCGAGGAAGTGCTGCGCGACGCCGATGCCGCCATGTACCGGGCCAAGGCCGAGGGCCGCAAGCGTTACGCCTTGTTCGATGAGCGCCTGCGCCAGTTCGCCCAGCAGCGCCTCGATCTCGAGGGTGAGCTGCGCCGGGGCCTCGTGCGCCACGAGTTCGAGCCGCATTACCAGCCGATCATCGATCTCGACACTGGCGTCGTGCTCGGTTTCGAGGCCCTGCTGCGTTGGCGCACCGGCGATGGTGAGCTGCGCCTGCCGGGGCAGTTCCTCGGACTCGCCGAGGAAACCGGCCTGATCGAGTCGATCGATTGGCGGATGTACGCGATGGCCCTGCGCGATCTCGCCGAGATCGTGCCGGCATCGGCCTATGTCTCGGTCAACCTTTCGCCACGCCATCTGCTGGCACCGGATTTCGCCGAACGCTTTCTCGCCCTCGTCGAAGCCCAGGGGGCGCGGCCCTCGCAGGTCTGTGTCGAGGTCACCGAGGGCGCCCTGATCGACCGCACCGACCTCGCCCGTGCCGCACTGGAGCACCTGCATCGCGCCGGCGTGCGCGTTCTGCTTGACGATTTCGGCACCGGGTACTCGGCGCTGTCCTACCTGCAGGCCTTCCCGCTGCATGGGCTGAAGATCGACCGCAGCTTCGCCGCTGCGCTCGATGGCGATGCGAAGCGCGGTGGTTCGGTGGTCATCGTGCGGGCCATCCTGGCGATGGCCGGTTCGCTGGGGCTCGAAGTGGTCGGCGAGGGCATCGAGACCGAAAATCAAAGCCAACAGTTGCGCGCTCTGGGCCTCGGCCACGGCCAGGGCTATTTTTTCGGCCGACCGGCCCCGCTCGGGCACTGGCGGTCGCAGGCCCTGCGCGGCAGCGGTAACTGAGCCCGACCCGCCGGCTTCGGCGACAATGCGCGCATGCCCGCTCCCGTCTTCGACCCCGCCCTGCTGCGACCCGAACTGGCCCGGGGTCTGATCGCCCTTGGCCTCGATCCCCATGCGCCGGTCGAGCGCGCCACCGTCGTGGCCGGCGACGACGGTACCTTGGCCGGTGCGCTGATCGCCTACCTCGCCCTGCTGCTGCGCTGGAACGCCACCTACAACCTGACGGCCATCCGCGAGCCGCGCGAGATGCTCACCAAGCACCTGCTTGATTCGCTCGCCATGGCCCCGCAGGTGCGCGGCCTGAGCCGCCTGGCCGACCTCGGCACCGGCCCCGGTCTGCCCGGCATCCCGCTGGCGCTCGCCACCCCCGGCCTTGCCGTGGCCCTGGTCGAAAGCAACGGCAAGAAAGCGCGTTTCCTGCGCGAGGCGGTGCGCCAGCTCGGGCTGGCGCCGCGGGTGCGCGTGCTGGAGAGCCGCGCCGAGGCGGTGGCCGAGCCGGGGGCGTTCGAAGCCATCACCGCCCGCGCACTCGACCGCCTGGCTGGCATCGTCCGGGTCGGCGGCCATTTGCTCGCGGCCGACGGCCGCCTGCTGGCGATGAAGGGCCAGCACCCCGCCGACGAGCTGGCCGAACTGCCGCCCGGCTGGGCACTCGCGGCGGTGCATCGGCTGACGGTGCCCGGCCTCATCGGCGAGCGCCATCTGGTCGAACTGCACCGCCACTGATCGGCCCGCCAACCGGTCGAGCCGGGGCTCGCCGGGGCTGTGGCATCATCTTCGCCCTTGCCGGTCCACGCGCCGGCCGCCCGGAACCCACCTCCGCATGGCCCGCATCCTCGCAATCGCCAACCAGAAAGGCGGCGTCGGCAAGACCACGACGGCCGTCAACCTCGCCGCTGCGCTGGCCGTCACGCCGCGCCGCGTGCTGCTGGTCGACCTCGATCCGCAGGGCAACGCGACCATGGCCTCGGGCGTGGACAAGCGCGAGTTGGCCACTTCGATGTGCGAGGTGCTGTTCGGAGAGAGCGAGGCGGCGGCGACCATCCTCGCCACCGCCGAAGGCTACGACCTGCTGCCGACCAACCTCGATCTGACCGCGGCGGAAATCCGGCTGATGGACGAGCCGCGTCGCGAACAGCGCCTGAAGGAGGCGCTGGCCACCGTCAGCGCCCGCTACGATTACGTGCTGATCGACTGCCCGCCCTCGCTCTCACTGCTCACCCTGAACGCGCTGGCCGCGGCCGACGGCGTGATCGTGCCGATGCAGTGCGAGTACTTTGCGCTCGAAGGCCTCTCGGCGCTGGTCAACACCATCGACGCGCTCAAGCAGAAGCTCAATCCGCAGCTCGAGATCGCCGGTATCGTCCGCACCATGTACGACGTGCGCAACAATCTCGCCAGCGCCGTGTCGAACGAGCTCACCGAGCATTTCGGCGACAAGGTGTTTCGCTCGATCGTGCCGCGCAATGTGCGCCTCGCCGAGGCGCCCTCGCACGGCAAGAGCATCATCGGCTATGACCGCGCCTCGCGGGGTGGCATTGCCTACCTGGGCCTCGCCGGCGAGATCATCCGCCACGAGAAGAAGCCGGCCAGGGGGGCCACACGATGAACAGCAAAGCGCGCGGCCTGGGCCGCGGCCTCGACGCCCTGTTGGGCACCGGCAACAAGGGAGCGAAGGTCGAAGATCCGGCGCCCGGTGATGTGCTGCGTAGCCTGCCCATCGAGCAGATCCAGGCCGGCCGCTACCAGCCGCGTCAGGTCTTTGACGGCGACAAGCTCGACGAACTGGCCGAGTCGATCCGGGCGCAGGGTGTGATCCAGCCCATTCTGGTCCGCACCATCGCCAAGGACCGCTACGAGATCATCGCCGGCGAGCGCCGCTGGCGCGCCGCCGCGCGCGCCGGTCTGGCCGAGGTGCCGGTCGTGCTGCGCAAGGTTGATGACCGCGCCGTCATCGCCATGGCGCTGATCGAGAACATCCAGCGCGAAGACCTCAACCCGCTCGAAGAAGCTCAGGCCCTAGCGCGGCTGATCGACGAGTTCGCCCTGACCCACCAGCAGGCCGCCGAGGCGGTGGGTCGCTCGCGGGCGGCGGTTTCCAACCTGCTGCGCCTGCTCGAGTTGCCGGAGCCGATTCGCCTGCTGCTGGCCGAGCAGCGACTGGAGATGGGCCATGCCCGCGCCCTGCTGACCCTCGCGCCGCAGACCGCCGTCGCACTCGCCCAGCAGGCTGCCGCCGAGGGCTGGAGCGTGCGCGAGGTCGAGCGTCGTGCTCATGAGCTCGCCGCCGGCAAGTTGCCAGAGACGAAGCCCGGCAAGAAGCCGGCGCTGAAGCGCGACGCCGACGTGGTGCAGCTCGAGCGTGAGCTGGGCGAGCGGCTTGGCACCCGTGTCGAGCTGCAACCCGGTCGCGGCGGCAAGGGCAAGCTGGTGCTGCATTACCACGGCCACGACACCCTCGATGGCCTGCTCGATCGCCTGCGTGGACCGCAGCACTGACCACGGCCTTGCGCCGATCGTGACGATGAATTTTCCTGAACTTTCCGTGGTTGTTCCGGCCTTCAACGAGGCCGGCAACGCCGGCCGTCTGGTCGATGAAATCGCTGGCGTGCTGCACGGCCGCATCGCCTTCGAGATCATCGTCGTCGATGACGGCTCGCAGGACGGCACCCTGGTCGAACTGCAGGCGGCGCAGGCGCGCCATCCGGAACTGCGCGTGCTGGAGCATCTGCGCCAGAGCGGTCAGAGCACGGCGCTGCGCAGCGGCATCCGGGCCGCGCGCGGGGCGTGGATCGCCACCCTCGATGGCGACGGCCAGAACGATCCGGCCGATATCCCCAGGCTGCTGGCCGAGCGCGGCAAGGCGCCCGCCGACGTGAAGTGTTTCGCCGGCTGGCGCACCACCCGCTGCGATGTCGCGAGCAAGCGCATCGGTTCGCAGGTGGCCAATGCCGTGCGCTCGCGCCTGCTGCGCGATGCCACGCCGGACACCGGCTGCGGCCTCAAGCTGTTCGAGCGCGCCGCCTTCCTCGACCTGCCCTGGTTCGACCACATGCACCGCTACATCCCGGCCCTGATGCAGCGGGCCGGCTGGCGCACCCTGAGCGTGCCGGTCAACCACCGGCCACGCGCTGCCGGGGCTTCGAAATACACCAACCTCGGTCGCCTCCTGGTCGCGTTCGCCGACCTCCAGGGTGTGGCCTGGCTGATCCGCCGCAACCAGCGCACGGCCGTCCGCGAGCATCCGGCCGAAGGGCCAACGCCATGAACGAAGAACTCCTCTGGCTGGACTGGACCGGCCTGCACGTCACCCCCTGGAAACTGATCGGCTACGTCGGCGCCTTGATGTTCGGCGCCCGCTGGCTGGTGCAGTTCGTCGCCAGCCGCCGCAAGGGGCGGCCGGTGATCCCGCGCCTGTTCTGGTACATGAGCATCGTCGGCAGCCTGATGCTCCTCAGCTACTTCGGCTTCTCGGCCAAGCAGGATTCGGTCGGGGTGCTGCAGAACCTGTTCCCCACCTTCGCCGCGCTCTACAGCCTGCGCCTCGATATCAAGCATCGCGGTTGGGACAAGACCCGCGCCGACCACGGCATGTCCCCCACCGTGGGCGAAGAGCCGGAGCCGCTGCCCGAGCGGCACTGAGCGGGCATCAGCGCCAGTCGACCACGCCGAAGGTGTCGAGCAGTTCGTCGCAGAGCACCGCCCACTCGTTGGCCACAGCGCTGTTGCTCGGGTTGCGCCAGACCGGCTTCTTGGCCGCCAGCGCGTCGGCCACGGCGATGGCGCGGCGCAGGTGGGGCGTGCGCACCCTGAACTGTGCGCTCAGCCGTTTTGCTGTGCTGGCATGTTGCTTCGCACGCGGGTTGATCGCATTGATGACGAATTCGGCCGGCGCCAAACCCGGGTTCATGTGCTCGCTGATCGAGACGGCCTCGGCCAGCAGTGAGGCCACGCCGTCGACGGCGTAGCTTTCGAGCTGCAGGGGCACCACCAGATGCCGCGAAGCGGCGAGTGCGGTCGTCAGGCGCAGGCCGATGGCGGGTGCGGTGTCGATGACGATGAAGCCGAAATCCTTGCTGAGCGTCTTCAGGTGGCCGATGGCGGTGAAGGCCTGCGAGAGCGCGCCCCGGTCGGTGGCGTTCAGTGCGGCGCTGGCGGGAAGCACGTGCAGGTTCGGTTCCAGGCCCGGCATCGGCACCGGCACGGCATCGGGGTGGAACAGACGTTCGGCGCCGTCGGCCTTGAGGGCACGGCTGCGGTCGACCAGGGTGCCGGTGAGGTTGCCTTGGGCGTCGAAGTCGACTGCCAGCACCCGGTTGCCGCGTTCGGCGGCCCGGAAGGCCAGATGCGCGGCCAGCGCGGTCTTGCCCACGCCGCCCTTGTGGTTGGCCACCGTCACGATCATGCCGCGCTCCTGGTAGGGATGCCCGAGTGTCGCGGGGAAGCGGTGGGCGAGGCAACGGCCGGCACCTGAACGCCGCCCGCCCGGACTTGTCCACAGCCCCGACCGCTGGCACAATGGGCGGCTTCCTCGTGTCCGACCGTCGGCCGTGAGGGGGATGCACCGTCCCGCCCACGCGGGACCTTCCGCTCCCAGCCCGCAAGGGCCCGGCTCCGGCCGGCGGGACGGGCCGAAGCCACCCAGGCAATGGGCGGCACCCACGCAGCACCCAGGAGGGCCATATGGGCCGCAAGTGTCAGCTGACCGGCAAAAGCGTGATGTCGGGCAACCATGTCTCGCACGCCAACAACAAGACCCGCCGTACCTTTTCGGCGAACATCCACGAGCGCCGCTTCTGGGTTGCCAGCGAGAACCGCTGGGTGAAGCTCAAGATTTCGGCGAACGCCCTGCGCACGATCGACAAGAACGGCATCGACGCCGTGCTCGCCGAACTCCGCGCTTCCGGCGTCAAGGTCTAAGGGAGAACGAACATGGCTTCGAAGCGCGACAAGATCCGTCTGGTGTCGACGGCCGGTACCGGCCACTTCTACACCACCGACAAGAACAAGAAGACGATGACCGGCAAGTTCGAGATCAAGAAATACGATCCGACCATCCGCAAGCACGTTGTCTACAAGGAAGCGAAGATCAAGTAAGCCTCGCGCTGCTCGATCCGCTCCACGCCCGACGCCCGCCTGCAAGCGGGCGTCGTCGTTTCCGGGGGGGGCGCGGTGCCACACGCCAACATGGGCGCGGTAGGCATCCTCGGCTCTGGGCGGTTGTGGCCAACGATGGCCGCCGCCCTGAATCGCCACGGCAGTGCACGCGACGCCTGAAAGAGGGGCGGGGTTAGGGGGCGAGGCGTGCTGGCTGGTGTCGCAGAAACGATCCGCCAGAAACAAAAAACCCCGCAGAATCGCGGGGTTGGCTGTGGTGGCTATGGGTGGACTCGAACCACCGACCTCGGCATTATGAGTGCCACGCTCTAACCGGCTGAGCTACATAGCCACAGAGCCGCCCATTGTCCATGGCGCTTTGCCGGGCGTCAACCGGCGAGGCTGAAGCCCTGCGCCGGATGGCGGATAATGCCGGGCTACGCCCGAGCCGACGCCCGCCATGAACACCGCCCACCGCAAGCCGCTGCCCGGCACCCGCCTCGACTACTTCGATGCCCGCGAGGCGGTCGATGCGATCCGGCCCGGGGCCTGGGCCGGGCTTCCGTACACGGCGCGCGTGCATGCCGAGAACATCGTCCGCCGTGCCGAGCCTTCGCGCGTGCCGGACTACCTGCGGCAGTTCATCGAGCGCCGGCGCGATCTCGATTTTCCGTGGTTTCCGGCGCGGGTGGTCTGCCACGACATCCTCGGCCAGACGGCGCTGGTCGATCTGGCCGGCCTGCGCGATGCCATCGCCGAAGCGGGCGGCGACCCGGCGCAGGTGAACCCGGTCGTTCCGGTGCAACTCATTGTCGACCACTCCTTGGCCGTCGAGTGCGGCGGCTTCGATGCGAAAGCTTTTGAAAAAAATCGCGCCATCGAGGACCGCCGCAACGAGGACCGCTTCCACTTCATCGACTGGACCAAGCGCGCCTTCAAGAACGTCGAGGTGATCCCGCCGGGCAACGGGATCATGCACCAGATCAACCTGGAGAAAATGTCGCCGGTCATTGGCGTGGAGCGCGCCTCCGATGGCCGCAGCGTGGCCTACCCCGACACCTGTGTCGGCACCGATTCGCACACGCCGCATGTCGATGCGCTGGGTGTCATCGCCATCGGTGTGGGGGGTCTCGAGGCCGAGAACGTGATGCTCGGCCGCGCCTCGTGGATGCGCCTGCCCGACATCATCGCCGTCGAGCTCACGGGCAAGCCGCAGCCCGGCATCACCGCCACCGACGTGGTGCTCTCGCTCACCGCCTTTTTGCGCAAGGCCAAGGTGGTCGGTGCCTACCTCGAGTTCCGCGGCGAGGGTGCCGCAGCGCTCACGCTGGGTGATCGCGCCACCATCTCGAACATGGCGCCCGAATACGGCGCGACGGCGGCGATGTTCTTCATCGATCACAACACGCTCGACTACCTGCGCCTGACCGGCCGCACGGATGAGCAGGTGGCGCTGGTCGAGACCTATGCGAAGACGCTTGGCCTCTGGGCGGATGATCTGAAGACCGCCGAGTACGAGCGCACGCTGCATTTCGATCTAAGCACCGTGGTGCGCACCATGGCCGGCCCCTCGAACCCGCATGCGCGCGTCGCGACGAGTGAGCTGGCCGCCAAGGGCATTGCCGGCAACCTCGCCGCCGCACGCGAGCAGGAAGCGCAAGGGCTCATGCCGGATGGCGCGGTGATCATCGCCGCGATCACGTCGTGCACGAACACCTCGAACCCGCGTAACGTCATCGCCGCCGGCCTGCTGGCGAAGAAGGCGAACGCGTTGGGCCTGGTGCGCAAGCCCTGGGTGAAGACCTCGCTGGCGCCCGGCTCGAAGGCCGTGCAGCTCTACCTCGAAGAAGCCGGTCTCAAGACGGAACTCGAGGCGCTGGGCTTCGGCATCGTCGGCTTCGCCTGCACCACCTGCAACGGCATGAGCGGCGCGCTCGACCCGGCTATCCAGAAAGAAATCATCGACCGCGACCTGTACGCCACCGCCGTGCTTTCCGGCAACCGCAACTTCGACGGCCGCATCCACCCCTACGCGAAGCAGGCCTTCCTGGCCTCGCCGCCGCTGGTGGTGGCCTACGCCATCGCCGGCACCATCCGCTTCGACATCGAGCGCGACGCACTCGGCCATCGCGGCGATGGCACGCCGATCCTGCTGAAAGACCTGTGGCCGTCTGACGCCGAGATCGACGCCGTGGTGAAGCAGGCGGTCAAGCCGGAGCAGTTCCGCCGGGTCTACGAGCCGATGTTCCGGGCGGTGGTCGAGCACGGCGAGGCGGTCAAGCCGCTCTACGACTGGCGTCCGATGAGCACCTACATCCGTCGCCCGCCCTACTGGGAAGGCGCGCTCGCCAAGCCGCGCACGCTCAGAGGGCTTCGGCCGCTGGCGATCCTCGGCGACAACATCACCACCGATCATCTCTCGCCCTCGAACGCGATCCTGCTCGACAGCGCGGCCGGCGAATACCTCGCGAAGATGGGCCTGCCGGAAGAGGACTTCAATTCCTACGCCACACACCGCGGCGACCACCTCACCGCGCTGCGCGCCACCTTCGCCAACCCGACGCTGCAGAACGAGATGGTGCGTGATGCTGAAGGTCGTGTGCGCAGAGGCTCGCTGGCCCGCGTCGAGCCTGAAGGCCAGACCTTGCGCATGTGGGAGGCGATCGAGACCTACATGCAGCGCGGCCAGCCGCTGATCATCATCGCCGGCGCCGATTACGGCCAAGGCAGCTCACGCGACTGGGCCGCCAAGGGTGTGCGCCTTGCCGGCGTCGAGGCGATCGTTGCCGAGGGTTTCGAGCGCATCCACCGCACCAACCTGATCGGCATGGGCGTGCTGCCCTGCGAGTTCGAAGCCGGCACCACGCGGCTCACGCTGGGCCTCGATGGCACCGAGACCTACGACGTCGTTGGTGCCCGCACGCCGGGTGCTGCGCTGATGCTGGTCGTGCATCGCAAGAACGGCAGCAGCTTCGAGGTGCCGGTGCGCTGCCGCATCGACACCGCGGAAGAACTCGCCATCTACGAGGCCGGCGGTGTGTTGCAGCGCTTCGCCCAGGATTTCCTCGAAGCGACCAAGGTGGCGTGAGTGGACGCCTCGGCACCATCGGTGAGTGCCCAAACGTCGGCGCTGCTCGCCGTTCTGGCTCTTGGTGCCCGTGAGCTGGATGCCGGTGCTTGGCGGGATGCCGAGGACGTGTTGAATGGGTTGGATGCCGCTGAAGAATGAGGCATCGCGTCGCAGGAAGTGCGACGCATGCTGGACAGCCTTGATGGTCCACGGGAATCGGGAAGAGCGCTGAATGCCCACGCTGAATTGGATCGGCAAAGACGCCGTTGTCAAACACCACAAGGACGTGCCGTTCCGCTTGCTGGAGCCGGTGCCCGCGCTCTCCTGCGGTGAGCCGGACAGCGGCAACCTCATCGTGCAGGGCGACAACCTGCTGGCGCTCAAGGCGCTGCTGCCGCGCTACGCGGGGCAGGTGAAGTGCATCTACATCGACCCGCCGTACAACACGGGCATTGAAGAGTGGAGATACAACGACAACGTCAACAGCCCGGAGATCCGGCGCTGGTTGGGCGAGGTGGTGGGCAAGGAAGGCGAGACGCTGGATCGCCACGACCGCTGGCTGTGCATGATGTACCCGCGGCTGATGCTGCTGAAGCAGTTCCTGCGCGACGACGGCGCAATCTTCGTTTCAATTGACGATAACGAGGTCGCCAACTTGCGGCTGCTGATGGATGAAGTTTTTGGTGAGCGAAACTTCATCGAGATTTTCTCTCGCGTGAAAACTGAGACGCCATCGAATCTTTCTAGTACGACGAAGAAGAAAGTTGAGTACGTCGTCGCTTACGGGAATGCTAAGAAAATTGGACGCCTCGTAGGTCTCCGAACTACGTCAAGTTCATCAAACGGCTTGTTGAATCAGCCTAATGAGATCAAGGTTCTTCGATTCCCTGCAGGTGTTGTTCGTACAAAGATCCCTGATGGAATTCAGAGGGCGCGAGTCCAGAAAACCCAAAAGTACGAAGTTGAGCTGTTGAATGATGTGGAAGTTAGGGGTGGTCTTTTTGTAGGCGAGTTCGCCTTGAAGGCAAGGTTCAAGTGGTCTCAGCCAGTACTCGATGAGGCCTTCCGTGACCCTTCGTACACAATTCTGATCCCAACGGAAAAGCTCTCTCCTGCCTACGAGAGAAGCGAGTATGAAGCCAGCGTGCCTGCCAATCTGATCGATTCGGACATCGACAGCAGCACAAATGAGGACGCAACAGCGGAACTTGCGGGGATCTTTCGTGGCGATGCCGTTTTTGATTATCCAAAGCCTGTGAATTTGGTTCGCTATTTGGCGAACATGCTCGTTGAAAAGGATTCGCTTGTTCTGGACAGCTTCGGCGGCTCAGGCACCACCGCCCATGCCGTCCTGAAGCAGAATGCCGAAGACGGCGGCAACCGCCGCTTCATCCTTGTCGAAATGGATGAAGGCATCGCCCGCAACGTCACCGCCGAGCGCGTGCGTCGCGTGGCGCAGGGCTACACCAACGCGAAAGGTGAGGCCGTGCCCGGCCTCGGCGGCGGCTTCCAGTTCTGCACGCTGGGCAAGCCGCTGTTCGACGCGCGCGGCCATATCAACAACGACGTGCGCTTCGCCGAACTGGCCCGCTTTGTCTGGTTCATGGAAACCGGCATGGGCCTGCCCGCCGCCCGCGCCAGCCGCAAGGCGGCCGACACCGCCAGCCCGCTGCTGGGCGTGCACGAGGGCCGGGCGGTGTACCTGCTGTACAACGGCATCCTGAAAGACCGCCGCATCGATGGCGGCAACGTGCTGACCACCCCGCTGTTGGAACACTTGCCCGCGCACGACGGGCCCCGCGTGGTCTACGGTGCCCGCTGCGCCATCGGGCCGGAGCGTCTGCGCGCGCTGGGCATCGTGTTCAAGCAGCTGCCTTACCACCTGCGGTTGGCGCCATGAGCGACGAGACGCCGCCGCCGTCCGAACTGCTGCTCTACCGCGGCCAGGACGAGCGCACCCGGCTGGAAGTGCGCCTGAGCGGCGATTCGGTGTGGCTGTCACAGCGGCAGATCGCCGCGCTGTACGACGTGTCCGTGCCCACCGTCAACGAGCACTTGGCCGCAGCGTTCGGAGATGGCGAGCTGGAACCTGAACGAACCATTCGGAAATTCCGAATCGTTCAAGTGGAGGGGGGCCGCGACGTGCGCCGGCTGGTGGACCACTACGCCCTGCCGGCCATTCTGGCCGTGGGCTACCGGGTGCGCTCCGCGCGCGGCACGCAGTTCCGCCAGTGGGCCACCGAGCGCCTGTCCGAGTATCTCGTCAAGGGCTTCGCCATGGATGACGAACGGCTCAAGCGCGGTCCGGACGACGGGTACTTCGAAGAACTGCTGGCGCGTATCCGCGACATCCGCTCGTCGGAACGGATGTTCTGGCGCAAGGTGCTGGACATCTACGCCACCAGCATCGACTACGACCCCTCGGCGGAGGCCAGCCAGCGCTTCTTCCAGACGGTGCAGAACAAGATGCACTTTGCGGCCCACGGCCACACGGCGGCCGAAGTGGTCAAGGCGCGTGCCGATGCTTCCCGCCCCCACATGGGCCTCACGGGATGGAGCGGCAGCGCGCCGCGCAAGCAGGACGTCAGCATCGCCAAGAACTATCTGGGCGCCGACGAGCTGGACACGCTGAACCGCATCGTGACGGCCTACCTCGAGTTCGCCGAGCTTCAGGCGCTGAACCGTCGCGCGATGGCCATGGCCGACTGGATCGCCAAACTGGACGATTTCCTTCGGTTGGGCGGGCGCGAGGTGTTGACGCATGCGGGGTCGGTGAGCCACGACTCGGCGGTGAGCCATGCCGAGCAGCAGTACGCCCTGCATCGTCAGCAGCAGGTGGCCATGCCATCGCCGGTCGAGAAGGCGTTTGAGGCGGCAGCGAAGGCCTTGCCCAAGGCCAAGGCCCGATCATCGACGGCCGGCGGGCGCCGTTTGGATTCGAAGGACAAGGACGCATGAAGCTCAAGACCTACCAAGGCGAGGTGCTCGATCGGTTCGAGGACTTCCTGCGCCGCTGGCGACACGAAGCAGAAGCCCAGCCGGGCAACCGCGAGGCTAGTCGCCGCGCCTTCGAAGCTTGCACGCTGGAGACCTTCAAGGTCCGTGTGCCCTACCACGCGCCCGCACCGTTGGCCGAGGACGATGTGCCCGTCGTGTGCCTGCGCGTGCCCACCGGAGGCGGCAAGACACTGATCGGCGGCCATGCGATCGAGCGACTGAAGCGCGCCTTCGTGGGGTCAGTCAACACCCTCACGGTCTGGCTCGTGCCGACCGACCCGATCCGTGCGCAGACGCTGAAGGCGCTGCGCACGCCCGGCGAATTGCTCCACGACGAGTTGCGCACCCTGCTGGGGGAGGTCGCGGTGCTCGATCTCGACGAGGCGCTTTCCGTGTCGCCGGCCGTGCTCGACAGCCATGACACGATCATCGTGGCGACCATGCAGGCCTTCAAGCAGGCCGATACGGAGCGGCTTTCGGTCTACAAACCCAATGGGGCCCTGATGGACCACTTCCGCGGCGTCGAAGGCAGTGGCTGGTCGCTGGTTGAGGCGCTCGCGCTTCGACGCCCGTTCATCGTGGTGGACGAAGCGCACAACCAGGGCACCGCGCTGGCCTTCGATACCCTGGCGCGGCTCAAGCCCTGTGCCGTGCTCGAAATGACGGCCACACCCGACCGCCTGCACCAGCCCTCCAATGTGCTGGTGTCGATCTCGGCCTCGACCCTGCAGGGCGAGGACATGATCAAGTTGCCCATCGAGATGGCGGTGCATGCCGATTGGCGCATCGCGCTGCGTGAGGCGATCGCCAAGCTCGATGCCTTGCAGGCCGACGCCGACCAAGAGCGCGCGACGACCGGTGAAGTGCTTCGCCCGATCATGCTGCTGCAGGCCGAGCGGCAGCAGCAGGACAACCCGGACGCGATGACGGCGGATCGGGTTCGGTCGGCATTGATCGAGCAATTCAGCGTGCCCGAGGCGCAGATCGCGCGCTCGGCGAGCGGTATCGATGAGCTGGCCGCGGCCGATCCGGCCACGCTGCGCTTCGTCATCACTGCCGACAAGCTGCGGGAAGGCTGGGACTGGCCCGCGGCCTACGTGCTGCTGAGTTTCCGGGGCAGCAGTACACAGGTGGCGCTGGAACAGATTCTTGGCCGCGTGCTGCGGATGCCGCAGGTGACGAAGAAGGTCCGCCCGGCATTGAACCAGGCCTACGCGTTTGCGGTGTCGGACAACCTTGCGCACGTCGCGGCTACGCTGCGCGATGGCCTCGTCCAGTCCGGTTTCGAGCGGCAGGATGTGAACGAGCTTGTGCGTACGGGCCCCTTGACGGTTCCGGCAGAAGATCTGTTCCGCCAGAACGCCAGCGTCAGCGTACCGTTGCCTACTGACGAGGGCAGAGTGGTGCTGCCGGACTTTTCCACGCTTCCGGAAGCGACGCGGAAGCGCTTCGAGAGCCGGATCGAGCTGTCGCCTGAAACCGGAAGTTTCACCATTCGCGGCGAGTGGAGCCCGCGCGACCAGCAGGCCCTCAAGAGTGTTGCGCCAAGCGATTCGGCGCGCGAAGCGATCGAGCGTGCCTTCGCACGGCTCGCCGCGCCCTTCGAAGTTCCGGTGCTCACGCCCGCGGAGCGGGGTGAGTCGTTCGCGTTGCCGTTGCTGGCGTGGCAACAGGGCGATTGGCTGTGCGACCTCGGGAGCGCACCGCCGCTGGAGGGAACCCTCGAGCTTGCGGACGTCGACGCGAAATTGGACCTTTCGGCGTTCCCGCTTCAGGTCGAGACCTTGCAGCGCGCGCGCTTGGGCCTTGGCGATGCCGGCAAGCTGCGCCTTGATCCCTTGGAGCGGCTCGATGTCCAGTTGGGGCTGTTCAACCTGAGGGAATCCGCCAGCCTCGAGGATCTCCAGTGGACCTTGGAGCGACGGCTTTCCGCCCCAGACATTGACCCGGAGGAACTGGCCGCTTGGTTGTCGACGGCGCTTCGATTCCTGACCGAAGACCGCAAGCTCTCCAGTGAAGAGTTGGTCTATCGGAAGTCGCGCCTGTCGGATGCGCTTGCCGAGCGCATTGGAAAAGCCCGCGCCGAGGGCCATCGGCAGCGCTTCCTTGCCCTGCTGGGTGACGAGGCCCGGCTGACCGCCACCGATCGCCTGCAGTGCGTCTTCCGGGCAGGCCGCTACGCCTGGGACTGGCAGTACAACGGCTTCATCACCCTGCCGAAGCACTTCTTCCCGCAGATCGGAAACCTCAAGGCGCAGGGCGAGGAGTTCGAGTGCGCCAACTTCATCGCCAACACGCTCGAGGGCGTGAGGGACTGGGTGCGGAATGTCGAGCGCAAGCCCGGTTCGTTCTCGTTGCCGACGTCGAGGTACCGGTTCTATCCGGATTTCCTCGTGCGCATGACGGATGGCCGCATCCTCGTCGTCGAATACAAGGGCGCGGACCGCTACGACCAGCCCGAGCAGATCGAGAAGCGGCGCATCGGCGAGCTCTGGGCGCGGCGCGCCGGCGAGCGGTATCGCTTCGTGATGCCCAAGCAGCGCGAGTGGTCGATGATCCGTGCCGCCTTGGCTTCAGCAGGCATACCATGACCGTTCTGCGCTGCACCGCCAAGCTGCTCAAGCGCCTGCGCCAGCCGGAGCCGGCGAAGCTGCCCGATCATCGTCTCGTCCGGCACGCGGCCTGACCGCCTCTGCCGATATTCTTGCCACACCGCTCCCGACCAACCGTCCGCCATGTCCAGAAACTCCCAAGCCAAACGCGCCGCCCGCAAAAAGCGCGAGGCGAAGGCCGCGGGCGCGACCAGCCCACGGCGCACGGGGACCCCTTTCGTGGCGCATGCGCAATTGCTCGATGAGGCCGGCACGCTGGTCGCGGCCGGCGGCTTGCACGGCAGCGAATGGGTGATGGTGGTCGCCGGTCGTGCGCTCGAGGGCATCGACAGCCCGGGCCTGCTGATCGCCATGCTCCACCACACCGCCGCGCGCTGCCGCTCAGAAGGGCGCGCCACCACGCTGCGGCTCTCCCCCGTTCTGGAACGTGCCGCCACCGAGGAAGCCGCCGAGGGCGGCCACACGCTGGACGAATGGCTGGCCCTGCTCGAAGCCGAGCGCGCCGAACATGCCGAGAAGAAGCGCGCGGCTTCGGTGGCCGCCGCGCCCGGTCCCCACCTGCATTGAAGGGCGCTTTCAGCCCAGCGGCTTGACCCGCAGCTTGCGCCCTTTGATGCCCAGCTCGCGCAGTTTCGCCAGCGCCTTTTCCGCGTGCGCGCGGGCGATCGCGACGTAGCAGCGGGTCGGGTAGAGGCTGATCTTGCCGACCGCCTCGGCGGGCAACCCGGCAGCGCCGGTCAGCGCGCCCATCACGTCGCCGGGGCGCAGCTTGTCCTGGCGGCCGGCATCGATCTGCAGCGTGCGGAAGGCGGCCGGCAGCGGCTTCGCGCGCTGCTGGGCGAGGCGCAGGCCGCGCTCCTGGAAGGGTGCACCGCGGGCGGCTTCGATGCTGCGCCGCCAGTGCGCTTCCGAGGGCGTGACGATGCTGACGGCGAGCCCGGTCTCGCCGGCACGGCCGGTGCGGCCGATGCGGTGCACGTGCTGGTCGGCATCGCTCGCGATCTCGGCGCTGAGCACCATCGGCAGCCCGGCGATGTCGATGCCGCGCGCGGCGACGTCGGTGGCCACCAGCACGCGCAGGCTGCCGTTGGCGAAGCGCGCCAGCACTTCCTCGCGCTCGCGTTGTTCGAGGTCGCCGTGCAGGGCGTCGGCGGCGAAGCCCTCGCGCTGCAGCGCCTCGGTGAGTGCGGCGGTTTCCTTGCGGGTGTTGCAGAACACCAGCGCGGCCTCAGGGGCCTTGTCGGCCAGCACCTGCATCACCGCCCAGTGGCGCTGGCCGGTTTCGACGACGTGCACCCACTCGTCGATCTTCGGTGCGTCCTCGAGCGCGGCGGCGATCTCCAGCGGATCGCGCAGCAGGCTGGCGGCGATGGCGCGGATGTCCTCGCTGAACGTCGCCGAGAACATCAGGCACTGCGCGGTCTTCGGCAGGCGTTTGGCCACGGTCTGGATATCGGCAACGAAGCCCATGTCGAGCATGCGGTCGGCTTCGTCGAGCACGAAGGTGCCCACCTGCTCGAGCGACAGTGCGTTCTCGGCGATCAGTTCGAGGATGCGCCCCGGCGTGCCGACGACGACATCGGGCGCCACTTCGAGCGAGGCCAGTTGTGGGCGCAGTGGGATGCCGCCGCAGAGCGTCACGATCTTGAGGTTGGGCAGAAAGCGCGCTGCGGCACGCAGGTCCTTGGCGACCTGGTCGGCGAGTTCGCGGGTGGGGCAGAGCACCAGCGCCTGCGTGCGCAGCGCGGCCGGTTCGATCCGGGCGAGCAGTGGCAGGCCGAAGGCCAGGGTCTTGCCGCTGCCGGTGCGCGCCTGGGCGAGCAGGTCACGGCCGGTCAGGGCCGGCCCGATGGCCTGCTGCTGCACGGGCGTGGGTGTGGCAAAGCCCAGCGATTCACAGGCGCGGGCAAGGGGCTCGGGCAGGCCGAGCGCGGCGAAGGCGGTGGTCATGCCGCGATTGTCGCACGCGCTCGCAAGGGCGATCGGCCTTAGACCCGGCAGGCCCGTCGGTGGACCTGCCTCAGCCCAGCCCGAAGCTCTTTTCCCGGCGCTCGGCCAGCCGCTTTTCCAGGTAATGGATGTTGGTGCCGCCCTGCTGGAAGCCGATGTCGGCCATGATGCGCTGCTGCAGCGGGATGTTGGTCTTGATGCCGTCGACGATCATCTCGGCCAGCGCCACGCGCATCCGCGCAATCGCCTGGGCGCGGGTGGCGCCATGCACGATCAGCTTGCCGATCATCGAGTCGTAGTTCGGCGGCACCTTGTAGCCTTCGTAGATGTGCGAATCGACCCGCACGCCGGGGCCGCCGGCGGCGTGGAAGTGCTTGATCAGGCCGGGGCAGGGCGTGAAGGTCTCGGGGTCTTCGGCATTGATCCGGCATTCGATGGCGTGGCCGCGCAGCACCACATCCTGCTGCTTGATCGTGAGCTTCTGGCCGCCGGCGATCAGCAGCTGTTCGCGCACCAGATCGATACCGGTGACCATCTCCGTCACCGGATGCTCGACTTGGATGCGGGTGTTCATCTCGATGAAGTAGAAGCGGCCGTTCTCGTAGAGGAACTCGAAAGTGCCCGCACCGCGGTAACCGATGCGCAGGCAGGCATCGACGCAGACCTTGCCGATCTCGGCGCGCTGCTGCTCGCTGAGGCCGGGGGCGGGGGCTTCTTCGACCACTTTCTGGTGGCGGCGCTGCATCGAGCAGTCGCGCTCGCCCAGATGGATGGCGTTGCCCTGGCCGTCGGCCAGCACCTGGATCTCGACATGGCGCGGGTTCTCGAGGAACTTCTCCATGTAGACCATGCCGTTGCCGAAGGCGGCCTTGGCCTCGGCCTGGGTGGTGGCGATGGCGCTGATCAGCGCGCCCTCCTCGCGCACCACCCGCATGCCGCGGCCGCCGCCGCCGCCCGCCGCCTTGATGATGACCGGGTAGCCGATCTCACGGCCCATCCGCAGGCATTCGTCCTCGTCCTCGGTGAGCGGGCCGCCGGAGCCGGGCACGCAGGGCACGCCGGCCTCTTTCATGGCGCGGATCGCCTCGACCTTGTCGCCCATCATGCGGATGACCTCCGCGGTGGGGCCGATGAAGACGAAGCCCGAGGCCTCGACGCGCTCGGCGAAGGTGGCGTTCTCGGAGAGGAAGCCGTAACCCGGATGGATGCCGTCGGCGTCGGTCACTTCCGCGGCGGCGATGATCGCCGGGATGTTGAGGTAGCTCTCGGCCGAGGGTGCGGGGCCGATGCAGACGGATTCGTCGGCCATCGCCACGTGCTTGAGGTTGCGATCGACGGTGCTGTGCACGGCCACGGTCTGGATGCCCAGCGCGTGGCAGGCACGCATGATGCGCAGAGCGATTTCGCCGCGGTTGGCGATGACGACTTTCTTCAACATGAGGGTGCGCTCAGGCGATCACGAACATCGGTTCGTCGAATTCGATCGGCTGGCCGCTTTTGACCAGAATCGCCCGTACCGTACCGCTGACGTCGGCCTCGATCGGGTTGAACATTTTCATCGCCTCGATGATGCCGAGCGTGTCGCCGGCCTTCACCACCTGGCCGACTTTGACGAAGGCCGGCGCGTCGGGGTTGGGGCTGGCGTAGAAGGTGCCGACCATCGGCGAGCGGATGGTGTGGCCGTCCGGCAGCTCCTTGGCGGCCTTGCCGTGCGACTCGCTGGCGTGCTCGGCGGCCGGGGCCTTGACCGGGGCGGCGTGGCTGAGCGGGGCCTGAGCCGGTTCGGCCGGGGCGGCATGGACGTAGGCGGGAGCCGGTGCGGCGCGGCTGGCGCGCGAGAGGCGGACGGATTCCTCGCCCTCCTTGATCTCGATTTCGGTGAGGTTGGACTTCTCGAGCAGGTCGATCAGCGCCTTGATTTTGCGGAGATCCATGGGTGGGCTCGCGGGCGGTGAGAGGAAAGGGAGGCGAAAGGGCCAGTGGCGCGGGGGTTCAGCGCGCCGCGGTGTCGCGGCGGGCGGCATCCAGCCGGGCGATGGCGGCTTCCAGTGCCAGCAGGTAGCTCTGCGCGCCGAAGCCGCAGACCACGCCCACGGCCAGGTCGGCCAGGTGGCTGTGGTGGCGGAAGGGCTCGCGGGCGTGCGGATTGGAGAGGTGCACCTCGATGAAGGGCGTGCCCACCGCGGCGAAAGCGTCGCGCAGGGCCACCGAGGTGTGGGTGTAGGCCGCCGGGTTGATCAGCACGAAGGCGGTGCCGTCGAGGCGGGTGGCCTGCACGCGCTCGACCAGCGCATGCTCGGCATTGCTCTGGAAGGCCAGCAGTTCGTGCCCGGCGGCGCTGGCGCGCAGGGCCAGCCGGGTGTTGATCGCCTCCAGCGTGTCGTGGCCGTAGACCGCCGGCTCGCGGTGGCCGAGCAGGTTGAGGTTGGGGCCGTGCAGGACCAGGATCGAGGCCATCGGGCTGCGGCTGCAAGGGCAAGGGCAAGGGCAAGGGCGCACAGCCTGCCGCGAATCGAGCAAAGAGTCCAGTCGTTCGCGGCCGTTGGGGGGCAGATCGAAGCCGTTTGAATTCGGCTCACCACCTCCCTGCTGATTGCTTAGCGCGCCAACCAGCCGCCATCGACGATGCGACTTCACTTTTTCTTGACCGGGAGTGTGAATAGAGTCTGAAGGCGTAGCCCGCAGTCCCTGCCCGAGGAGGTCTTCCATGCGAGTCATGCTCTCCGCTCTCCGCTCTCCGCTCTCCGCTCTCCGCTCTCCGCTGCGACACACGGGTAGGCTCGGGGCTCTTTTTCTTGCCTGCGCCCTGACCCCTGCCGTCGTGCTGGCTTATGGGGGCTGCCAGAATGATCCAAATCCGGTCATAGGGTGCGAACCGGAACCGGGCCTGGAGCCACAGGTTGCCGGCACGAGCAAGGTGGCATATGTCGAGTTCCGAGGAGCTTCGGGTATTGGTGCGGCGGTGCTTGCCGATGGCACGCTGGTGTCATTCGATTTTGCTTCGGGAGAGATTGTTTTCCGTTTCCCGGGCGGTCATGAGCACCGCATTCATCGCGACAGCCTTTCGCCCGAGGCGCGCAGCCAGTTTATTGAGTTGGCCCGTCGGTCAGCGACCAACCCCGAGTTTTCCTTCGAGGCCGGTACTGGTCCTGTGCCTGGGTCGGGAGGGCCCTTTGTTCCGCTCTGGGGCTACCCGCTCCATGATTCCATGTTCCGATTCAGCAATTACCACTTGCATCAAAAGCGTAGCAGGCGCGAATCGCCCTGCGTTGATCCCGGGCACTGCCGACCACCACTTATGTTTCAGACTATATATGTGACGGCGGCGCCGCCGGCACCAGCACCGTCGGGCCTTTTTGATCATTTTCTGTGGATAAGAACCCTTCAGCCATCACTCGGCGGTGTACAAGATAATATACCTCAGTGGTATCTTGATTTGAACAGAGAAAGTTGGGAGCGTTGGCGGAATGGGCGGTGTGAGGCATCGACAACCAACTACATTGGAGCCTTAGCTGCGGCGCCGGTAGCGGCAAAAGCTTGTGCAGGGGTTGCTATACCTGCAGCCGGTTTGGTTATGTGTGCTTCGGCGCTGGTCACCTTTGTTCTCTATTATAAGAGCCATCTCCAAGCCAGGGTGGACTGCACATCAAGTTATCCTGGCGTTGGTCGCTGGCCATGAACGCTGTTCTCCATGGTGATTTCATACCGTGGTCTATCCTGCCCATCGTTGTTCTTGTGATGTCTTTCTTGGTCTGGAACTTGATTTTAAGAAAAATCAAAAAAGAAAGCCCGGATCGGCACGAGCGGCTTGTCAATATCGGCTTCACGATTGCGACAGTCTCAACTGTCGTGCTGTTGGCTGTTTTTATATACATGAATTGAGTCGTGTGGGCGGAAAGCCCACGATGGGCTGGCCAGCCGTCAAAGCGTATAGCCGAAGAATTGAAGCATTTGCCTGCGCGCTCAACCCCGAAGGGGTTGAGCGCGCAGATTGCTTCAATCCCTGCCCGCCGCCGCGATGCCCTCCTCGACCCAGTCCGCCACCGCCGCAACATCGGGAAAGGGCCGCTCGTGCCGGGCGACCAGCCGCCCCTGCGGGTCGATCAGCACGGTGTAGGGCAGCACGCCCCGGGTGTTGCCCAGCCGCACCGAGCTGTCGGTGCGGGTGTTGGGTTCGGCGAAAATGGGAAAGTCCACCGGCACCCGCTGCAGAAACGCGTAGGCGTCGGCGGCATCTTCCAAGGCGATGCCAATCACCTGTACGCCGGTGCTGCCCTGGGCCTGGTAGTAAGCATCGAGCACCGGCATCTCCTTGACGCAGGGCGGGCACCAGCTCGCCCAGAAATTGATCAGCCGCCAGCGGCCGTCACCGGGCAGGGGTTGGTTGACCCCGTCCAGCGTGGTGCCAAGCAAGGGCTCGGCCGATTCGCCGAGCGCGACCACGTTCAGGCCGGGCGGTGGCGGCGGTGTGTTGGCCTGGTCCATGGCTTCGCGCAGCCACAGGCCGAGGCCGAGGCTGCCGAGCGCGAACGCGGCGATCAGGGTCCATTGCAGGGCGGGTTTCATCGTGGGACTCCGTTTGGGGCTGCATCATGCAGGGCCTGTTCGACCAGGCCGGGGCTCAGAAGTTCGGGCAACCGGCGTGCTGGGCCGCCGTCGGCCGGGTAGACCGCATAGAAGGGCACGCCGATCGCGCCGTGGCTTTGCAGGTAGGCGGTGATGGCGGGATCGACCCCGGTCCAGTCGCCCTTGAGGTAGGCCGCGCCGGTGGTGCGCAGGGCGGTGTGGAAGCGCTCGGAGGCCAGTACGGTGCGCTCGTTGGCTTTGCAGGTGATGCACCAGTCGGCGGTCATGTTGACGAACACCGGCCGACCTTCGGCACGCAGTTCAGCCAGCCGCGCCATGCTCCAGGGCTCGCTGCCGTCGGCCGCGGCTGGGGTGGCGATGATCTCGGCCGGGCGGGAGGCCGGGCGATCGAGATGGTGGATCGGCCCGAGCACGGCCAGCCCGGCCAGCACCACCGCGCCGGCCAGCCAGCGCCAAACACCGGCATGGAACCGCAGGCGCTCGCCGGCCCACAGGCCGAAGGCCAGCACCACCGCGCCGCCCAGCAGCCAGCCGATGGCATCGGCGCCGCGCTGCTGGGCCAGCACCCAGGCCAGCCAGGCGGCGGTCAGGTACATCGGAAAGGCCAGCGCCTGCTTGAAGGTCGCCATCCAGGCGCCGGGCCGGGGCAGGCATCGGGCCAGCGCCGGAACGAAACCGATCAGCAAAAACGGCAGGGCGAGGCCCAGGCCGAGTGCGATGAACACGCCGAAGCCGGCCGCTGGCGGCGCGGCGAAGGCATAGGCCAGAGCGGCGCCCATGAACGGGGCCGTGCAGGGCGCGGCCACCAGCACCGCCAGCAGGCCGGTGAAGAAATCGCCGGTGGTGCCGGAGCGTCGGCTCAGGGCATCGCCCAGCCCGGTGGCGCTACCGCCCAGGGTGAACAGACCCGACAGGGCGAGGCCGATGGCCAGCATCAACAGCGCCAGCCCGGCCACCACGGCCGGTTGCTGCAATTGGAAGCCCCAGCCCAACGCCAGCCCCAGCTCGCGCAGGAAGAAGGCGAGCGCGCCGAGTGCGGCAAAGCCCAGCACCACGCCGGCGGTGTAGCCCAGCGCGGTGCGGCGCGAGGCCGCGGGATCGGGACTGCCGCTCAGGCTCAGCACCTTGAGCGAGAGGATCGGCAGCACGCAGGGCATCAGGTTGAGGATCAGGCCGCCCAGCAAGGCCAGCCCCAGCGCCAGCAGCAGGCCGTCGAACCCGCGCCCTGCGGCGGCGGCGGGGGTCTGCACCTCCAGCTGGCGTTGCAGGGGCGGGTAGCAGATGCCGCCGTCCTGGCAGGCCATGAAATCGATCTGCAGGCGCAGAAGGGCGCCGCCGGCCGCCGGGTTCAGCCGCAGGGGCAGGGTGGCTTCATCGAAATAAACCGCCTGTTCGCCAAAGAAGGGGTCACTGTGGGTCCGGGCCTCGGGCCAGTGCTCGACCGCCACGGCAAGCCCGGCCGGGCGCAGCACGCTGATGCGGATCTTGTCGCGGTAGACGTAGTAGCCGGGCGCGATCTGGAAGCGCAGCAGCAGCCGCTCCGCGCTCTCGGCGGCCAGATCGACCCGGAAGGCCTGGGCCTCGGGCAGCGGCGGGCCGACCCCCCCGGCAACGGCCGGGCCGCCGAGCAGGGTGCTGCTGCGCGGTGCCGTGCCGAGCAGGTCGCTGGCCGCCGCGACCGGCAGCCACAGGCCCAGCAGCAAGGCGAAGAGGGAGAACAGGCGCAGCGTGGGCATCGGCGACTCGGTGGCGGGGCGGCGGCCATTATCGCCGCGCCACTGTCGTTTGCCGTCACGGTGAGGTCGTCGGCGCTCCACCGCCGCGTAACAACGGTCGGGCTAGGCTCACAGCCTCTTACAACGCAAGGGGTTCCAGCATGTTCGGCAAACTCGCCGCCGAGGCCTTCGGCATCAGTGACATCGGCGTCATCGTCCCGCCCTCCGATTTCCACAAGGTCGACGCCGACGACTACCTGTTCCACGAGGACGCCGAGCGCATCTTCTTCCTGATCAAGTCGAAGAAGGACGAGTACTGCTTCACCAACCTCGCGCTGATCCATGTCGATGGCGACTCGGCCGTTTCGACCAAGCGCATGGTCAAGCGTTACGAGTTCGCCAGCAGCCGCATCGGCTTCTGCGCCATCGAGACCGCCGGCAACCTCGACATGGACGTGGAGCTGAAGTTCTCGATCGGCGAGACCGCCTTCAGCATCGACGTCAAGAAGAGCTTCATCGAGCAGGTCAAAGACATCTACAAGGCACTGATCGCCATCGGTCGCCAGCAGTCGCGTGACGCCACCGGCCGCGACAACGCGCTGCGCACGCTGGAGGCGATGGGCGGCATGCTCAAGCTCGGCGGCGTGCAGGGCGAGGCCGCCGTGGTGGCGCATTTCAATGCCGTGCTCGACAACCTCAACGCCGCCATGCTCGACCGCCACACCACCCGCGACTACAGCCGGGTGTTCGAGAAGTTCATCCACAACGGCGAAACGCCGCCGCGCGCGCCCTGAGCGAGCGCGGGTCGGGCTTCAATCGGCGTCGCCGGTTTCGCCGGCGGCGCTTTCCTCGGCCAGCCAGCGCAGGTAGGCCGGCAGGCCGGCACTGGCGTCCACCGCCAGAATCTCGGGCAGTTCGTAGGGGTGGTGGGCGGCCAGCGTGCGTTCCAGGGCGGCGTAGCGGGCGGCGCTGGTCTTGATCAGCAGCAGGGTTTCGTCGGCCTGCGTGACGCTGCCGGCCCAGCGGTAGGTGCTGCGCAGGCCCGGCAGGGCCTGCACGCAGGCGGCGAGGCGCTGCTCCACCAGCAGGCGGGCGAGGCGGTCGGCGGCATCGGCCGGCAGGGTGCAAAAGACGATCAGGGCGGACATGGCCCGATTGTGCGTCCAAGCCCGCGTTTCGGGCGACCCCCTTGAAAGCCGCAAAGCCCGCCCCATCTCCGGTCTGCGCCCCGATGGCTTTTTTGGTCATCGTTGTGTGCTGGAATTGGCACTCGGCCCGTTCGAGTGCTGCCAGCGCCGGGCCGCCCAACACAACCCATTGATCATCAAGGTAAAGAGGTGTCCCTCATGAGCATCAAACCGCTGTTCGACCGCGTGGTCATCAAGCGCATGGAAGAAGAAAAGGTCTCCGCGGGTGGCATCGTCATCCCCGATTCGGCCACCGAGAAGCCGATCAAGGGCGAGGTTATCGCCGTCGGCGCCGGCAAGGCGCTGGACAACGGCAGCACGCGCGCCCCGGCCGTGAAGCCCGGCGACAAGGTGCTGTTCGGCAAGTACGCCGGCACCGAGGTCAAGCTCGACGGCACCGAGTACCTGGTCGTCCGCGAAGACGACATCTTCGCGATCCTCTGATTCATCCCGGGTCGATCGCAGGCGTCCGCCGCGAACCCCTTTCTCACGCATTGAATTCCTGGAGTTAGTCCCATGGCTGCAAAAGACATCCGTTTTGGTGAAGACGCCCGCGTCCGCATGGTCCGCGGCGTCAACATCCTGGCCAACGCCGTCAAGGCCACCCTCGGCCCGAAGGGCCGCAACGTCGTGCTCGAGAAGAGCTTCGGCGCCCCGACGATCACCAAGGACGGCGTGTCCGTCGCCAAGGAGATCGAGCTGGCCGACAAGTTCGAGAACATGGGCGCGCAGATGGTCAAGGAAGTCGCCTCCAAGACCTCCGACGTCGCCGGTGACGGCACCACCACCGCCACCGTGCTGGCCCAGGCGCTGATCCGCGAGGGCATGAAGGCGGTCGCCGCCGGCATGAACCCGATGGACCTGAAGCGCGGCATCGACAAGGCCGTGATCGAAGCCACCGCCGAGCTGAAGAAGCTCTCGAAGCCCTGCTCGACCTCGAAGGAGATCGCCCAGGTCGGTTCGATCTCGGCCAACTCCGACGCCAACATCGGCGAGCTGATCGCCAAGGCGATGGACAAGGTCGGCAAGGAAGGCGTCATCACCGTTGAAGAGGGCTCGGGCCTCGACAACGAACTCGACGTCGTCGAGGGCATGCAGTTCGACCGCGGCTACCTGTCGCCGTACTTCATCAACAACCAGCAGTCGATGCAGGCCGAACTGGAAGACCCGTTCATCCTGCTCTACGACAAGAAGATCTCGAACGTGCGCGAGCTGCTCCCGGTGCTCGAGGGCGTGGCCAAGGCCGGCAAGCCGCTGTTGATCGTCGCCGAGGAAGTCGAGGGCGAGGCGCTCGCCACGCTCGTCGTCAACACCATCCGCGGCATCGTCAAGGTCTGCGCCGTCAAGGCCCCGGGCTTCGGTGACCGCCGCAAGGCGATGCTGGAGGACATGGCCATCCTGACCGGCGGCACGGTGATCTCGGAAGAGGTTGGCCTGCAGCTCGACAAGGCGACCATCAAGGACCTCGGCCGCGCCAAGAAGATCCAGGTCTCGAAGGAGAACAGCACGATCATCGACGGCGCCGGCAACGGTGAGGCGATCCAGTCGCGCATCAAGCAGATCAAGGCGCAGATCGAGGAAACCACCTCGGACTACGACCGCGAGAAGCTGCAGGAGCGCGTGGCGAAGCTGGCCGGCGGCGTGGCCGTCATCAAGGTCGGTGCCGCGACGGAAGTCGAGATGAAGGAAAAGAAGGCCCGCGTCGAAGACGCCCTGCACGCCACCCGTGCGGCCGTCGAGGAAGGCATCGTCCCGGGCGGCGGCGTCGCCCTGCTGCGCGCCAAGGCGGCGATCGCTGGCCTGAAGGGCAGCAATGAAGACCAGAACCACGGCATCCAGATCGCCCTGCGCGCGATGGAATCGCCGCTGCGCGAGATCGTCGCCAATGCCGGCGACGAGCCCTCGGTGATCCTCAACCAGGTGCTCGCCGGTACGGGCAACTACGGTTACAACGCGGCGAATGGCGAGTTCGGCGACATGGTGCAGTTCGGCATCCTCGACCCGACCAAGGTCACCCGCACCGCGCTGCAGAACGCGGCCAGCATCGCCGGCCTGATGATCACCACCGAAGCGATGGTCGCCGAGGCGCCGAAGAAAGATTCGCCGGCACCGGGCGGCGGCGGCGGCGGCATGGGCGGTATGGGCGATATGGACTTCTAAGTTCGGTCTCTCCAAGCCTCACGCGTCAAACAGAAGCCCCGCTTTGTGCGGGGCTTTCGTTCTTTCCGCAGGCCGTGGTGCGCGTGCCGGCCGGCATCTCGAGCGCGTGTTCGGCAGCGGAATCAATCCCCGTTTCGAACGTCCGGGGCGTGCCCAAAACAAACGGCGCTTGCGCGGCCGCTGCCTACTCGCCAGACTGTGCGAAAAGGTAGCCGACACCTACCGGGCACCGGTATGTCCAAGGATTTCCCCTACCTGCACGGCTTCTCCGGAACCGAACAGGCGCGCCTGGTCAAGCAGGCGCGCCTGGCGGAATCGACCATCTTCCGCAACATCGACTACACCGGCGCGCGCCGCCTGCTGGAGGTCGGCAGCGGCGTCGGCGCACAGACCGAGATCCTGCTGCGACGCTTCCCGGAACTGTACGTCACTTGCGTCGAGCTCGCGCAGAAGCAGATCGAGGCGGCACGGCGCAACCTCGGCGCGATGCCCTGGTTCGAAGGCCGCTACGCCCTTCAGCAGGCCGACGCCACCGATCTGCCGTTCGAGCCGCGCAGCTTCGACGCCGCCTTCCTGTGCTGGGTGCTCGAGCACGTGCCCTCGCCCGCGCGCGTGCTCAGCGAAGTGCGCCGCGTGCTGGCACCGGGCTCGGTCATCTACATCACCGAGGTGATGAACGCCTCGTTCCTGCTCGATCCGTATTCGCCCAACACCTGGCGCTACTGGATGGCGTTCAACGACTACCAGATCGACATGGGCGGCGACCCGTTCATCGGTGCCAAGCTCGGCAACCTGCTGATGGCCAACGGCTACCGCGACGTCACGACCGGGATCAAGATCTTCCACTTCGACAACCGCGAGCCGGCGCGCCGGAAGCAGACGATCGCGTTCTGGGAAGAGCTGCTGATGTCGGCCGCCGACCAGCTGATCGAGGCCAGCAAGGTCGACCGCGCCACCGTCGAGGGCATGCACCGCGAGATGCAGACGGTGCAGAACGACCCGAACGCGGTGTTCTTCTATGCATTCGTGCAGGCGCGCGCGATCGTCTACTGATCCGATCCGGCGCCACCGCCCCTGATCGGCCCACTCTGTTCGACTTCGAGGACGGCGACGCGAATGATGGCTGGACACGCGGCGCCCGACCCGGCCGAGGGCACGCCCAAGCCCAGGCTGCTGCCTATGCCGGCGAGGGCATGCTTCCCACCTGGACGGCGATCCGGCGGGGCTGGGCATGGCGCGCCTTGGGGATGCGGAGCGTCAGCACGCCCTGCTGCAGGTCGGCGCTGATGCCGTCCGGATCGAGTTCCTTGCTCAAAGTGAACACCCGGCGGTAGCGCGGCACCGACACTTCCCCGTGCACCGATTCCATGTCCTCGGGCGCGGGGATCGCCATCTCGGCGTCGATGGCGAGCTGGTCGCCTTCCACGCGCAGTTCGAGGCGGTCCTTCGGCACGCCTGGCAGGTCGGCAACCAAAGTGATGCCGGTGCCGTCCTCGCGGATATCGACGCGGGGGCGCAGCGCGGGCGTTTCGCGGGTTTGGGCCGGGGCCGGGGTGTCCTGTTGGGGCGTCGGATGGGTCACGGCGTTCATGGCGGAGTCCTCCAGTCTTCAGTGCACTTCGATACGCCGCGGCAGGGCGGTGGCGCGGCGCTGCACGCTCACGTGCAGCACGCCGTCGCGGTAGTCGGCCGTAACCGCGTCGGGGTCGATGTCATCGGGCAGGTTCACCACCCGCCGGAAACGACCGGCGAAGCGCTCCTGCACGTGGGTGGTGGTGCCTTCGGCCGGCGCCTCGGTGGCCTTGCGCTCGCCCGAGAGGGTGAGCACCGTGCGGTCGAGCGTGAGCTCGAGCGTGGCCGGGTCGATGCCCGGAGCGAAGGCGTAGACCTCGACCGAGCGCGGAGTGCCGCCGATGTTCAGCGCCGGGAAGCCGCCGCGGGCACTGCCGCGGATGCTGGGGCTGAGGCCGAACAGGTCCTGCACGTCGCGTTGCAGGCGGTCCAGCTCGGCGAAGACGTCGCGTGGGAACAGGCTGCGGTGGAGCATCGTTCTCTCTCCTCCTTCGTTGGCGGTGGGCCGGAAGGGCGGGCGTCGGGGGCCGACCCTTCCGCGAGGCGAGGAATAGGGGCGCCACCCCGATGATTCAAGGGGTGCCGCGGCGGGGGCGGGCGGGGCGGGGTCCTCGCCGGGCTCGATGATCTCGTGGCCCCTGGCGCGGGGTACGGCGGGAAATCCGTATACTCCCGCCGATCCGGGGCCGGCAGCGGCTGCCGGGCGACGGGGAACCGGACAGCGCATTGGAACCGGACAGCGCATTGTGTTTCAAACCGATGTACCTCCCCTCGGCGCGTCCTGGCGCGATGGGCAGGCTGCGGGCCAGGGTGCCGGACGGCACGAGCGGAGCGTGACATGAGCGTGCGGATCGGCATCATCGGCTGCGGCGACTGGGGGCGTAACCACATCGGCACCGCGTCCTCGCTGGGGGCGCTGGCAGCCGTCGCCGACGCCGACCCCCGGCGCGCCGCCGTCGCCGCGGCCGCGGTCGGCACCGAGCCCTTGACGCCCGACAAGCTGCTCGCCCGCAGCGACATCGACGGCGTGATCCTCGCCCTGCCGCCGCACCGGCATGCGGCGGCGGCGCTCGAGGTGCTGGCGGCGGGCAAGCACCTGCTGGTCGAGAAGCCGATGTCGCTCGACATGGCGGGCGCCGAGGCGATCGTCGCGGCCGCGCGGGCGAGCGGCGCGGTGGCGATGACCGGGCACCTGCTGCGCTTTCACCCCGCCTTCGAGGCCCTCGAGGCGCTGGTGCGCGACGGCGTGCTCGGCCGGCTGCGCTACATCCACACCACCCGCATCGGGCTGGGCAAGTTCTTCGCCCAGACCGACGCGCTGTGGGACATCGCCCCGCACGACCTGTCGATGCTGATCGCGATCACCGGCGCGCTGCCGGTGCGGGTCCACCTGGAGGGGGCGGCGATGCTGACCGAGGCGCCCGATTTCGCGCACCTGCACCTGACCTTCCCCGACGGCGTGCGCTCGCACAGCTTCATCAGCCGGCTGTCGCCGCGGCGCGACCGGCGCTTCACCGTGATCGGCGACGGCGGCATGGCGGTCTACGACGACCTCGAGCCCTGGCCGCGCAAGCTCGCGCTCTACCGCCACCGCATCCTGAACCGGGACGGCGCGATCCGCGTCGAGGGCGTCGAGCCCGACTACATCGCGGTCGCCGAGATGCCGCCGCTGATGGCCGAGCAGCGCCACTTCATCGACTGCATCGCCACTCGCACCGCCCCGCGCGCGAGCGTCGCCGAGGGCCTCGACGTGCTGCGGGTGCTGGCCGCCGTGGACGGCCAGCGCCGGCAACTGGCCGACGCACCGCGAAGCCTCCAGTGACGATCCGCATGGTCGACCTCGGCCGGCAGCGCGATGCGCTCGAGCCCGGCGTGTCGGCGGCGATCGCCGCGGTCCTGGCCGCGGGCGCATTCGTCGACGGGCCGGCGGTCCAGGCGCTGGAGGCGCGGCTCTCGGCATGGCTGGGCGGCGGCATCCACACCATCGCCTGCGCCAACGGCACCGATGCGCTCCAGATCCTCGTGCGCGCGGCCGGGATCGGCACCGGCGACGCGGTGCTGGTGCCCTCG
Source organism: Silanimonas sp. (assembly GCA_018334015.1). GTDB lineage: Bacteria > Pseudomonadota > Gammaproteobacteria > Xanthomonadales > Xanthomonadaceae > Silanimonas. The sequence goes on along the minus strand of JAGXTI010000020.1, from coordinate 109,736 downwards.
CTGACCTTCGCCGCCACGGCCGGGGCGGTGGCGCTGGCCGGGGCCACGCCGGTGTTCTGCGACGTCGAGCCGGCCACTGGCGTGATCTGCCCCGACAGCGTGGCCCGCACGCTGGCGAGGGTGCGCGCCGCCGGGCACCTGCGGCCGCGCGCGGTGATCGCCGTCGACCTCTTCGCGGTGCCGGCCGACCATGCGCGGCTGGGCGCGCTGTGCGCGGCCGAGGGGCTTAAGCTCTTCACCGATGCCGCGCATTCGCTGGGCTCGCAGTCGCAGGGTGCCTGGTGCGGCACCTTCGGCGACGGCGCGGCGACCTCGTTCTACCCGTCGAAGGCGCTGGGCTGCTGGGGCGACGGCGGGGCGATGTTCATCCGCGACCCCGCGCTGGCCGCGGCCGCCCGCTCGATCGCGCATCACGGCACCGAGGGCGGCCAGCGCCAGCATGTGCGAGTCGGCACCAACTCGCGCCTCGACACGCTGCAGGCGGCGGTGCTGCTCGAGAAGCTCGCCATCTACGACGCCGAGCTGGCCGCGCGCCGACGCATCGGCGCGCGCTACGCCCAGGCCCTGCGCGAGCGGGTCACGCTGCCCGCGTACCGCGCGGGCGACCTGCCCTGCTGGTCCTACTACGCGATCCGGCACGCCGCGCGCGACGCGCTGGCCGCGCATCTGGCCGCGCAGGGCGTGCCCTCGGTCGCCTACTACCGGGTGCCGACACACCGGCAGCCGGGCTACGCCGCCTACCCCTGCGACCCCGCCGGCCTGCCTGCGACCGAAGCCTGGGCGGCGACGCTGCTGTGCCTGCCGCTGCACCCCTACCTGAGCGCGACCGAGGTCGAGCAGGTGATCGCGGCCGTGCGCGGCTACGTCACATGCTGAAGCACCGCGAGCGCCACGCCAAGCGCGCCGACTCAGTGCTTCGGTTCGGCTGACGGGTTGGAGGGTGGCGCGTCGCGCTTCACGATGCGCCAGGTCGGCAGGCCGAGGTCATGGACGCCGGCTTGAGTGTCCGCAAGGCCGCGGCGCGCATGGGCGCGCACTGGACCACGGCCTTTCGTTGGCGGCATCGATTTCTGGCGGCCCGCCCGCGACACCGACCTGCCGACCGCCGTGACGCCCGATGCGGTGCTGTGCAGCGAACCGAACCGGCCACCATCAACGCGAACAGCGCCTTGAATTTCCTATACTTTCCCCGTGTCCACCTCGCCTGACACCGTCCTGGCTTCGGCCTCCTACCGGGGGGATATCGACCATTTCCGCCTGCTGCGCCGCAGCCTCAAGCGCTTTGGCCTCGGCGACATTCCGCATCACGTCGTGGTACATACCGAAGACCGCGACCTGTTCCTGCCGCTGGTGGATGGCGGCATGAAGCTGCACACCACCGCGGATGTGCTGCCGCCGCAGATCGAGGCCAACCGCCTGCGCGCCGCCGCCGTGCGCCGCCGCCTGGGTCGCCGTGCCGCGGTCTGGCTGATGAGCCTGGAAAGCGCGTGAGCCTGGTGCCCTTCATGCGCTGCGAGGGCTGGCAGACGCAGCAGCTGACCAAGCTGGCGCTGTCGCGTTACCTCGACTGCAAGCGCTACGTGATTCTCGATTCCGACGTGGTGATCTGCGCTAACCCCGACTTCGCACTCTTCGGCACCGGCGACAACAGCGTCGTGTTCGAGAAATGGCTGCAGCCCGCGCAGGCGACGCGCCAGCAGCGGACCTGGCATGCCACCGCCGAGAGCTTCTTTGAGGGGGCCTCCCGCTGCCCGGCGTCGAAGGCAAGGTCAACGGTTATGTCGGCACGCCCTACGTGTTCGACCGCGCGACGGTGCTGGCGATGCTGAAACACTTTGACCGCGAGGTCGGCGACTGGACGCAGCGCCTGTTGCAGCGCACGCCGGTCACCTGGTCGGAGTTCGCCACCTATGCCTCGTTCGCGCGCCGTCATGGCGACCGCTCGCGCTTGAGCTTTCAGGAGAATCCTCATGTGCGCCGCATCGGCAATGTCGAGCAGCGCCGCAATGCCGAGACCCTGATTCAGGACGCTTTCGCCGACCGCAACATCTGGTTTCTCACCATCGAATCCGACCGCCGCCTGGCCGCGCGCTGGTCGATCCAGCAGCACCTCAGCCGCCTGGAGGGATTGCTGGCATGACTTCCACCCCCATCTCGATGCCGGTGCTGCGCTTCGGCGGCACGGTGATCTCGGAAGAGGTCGGCCTGCAGCTCGACAAGGCGACCATCAAGGACCTCGGCCGCACCAGGAAGGTGCAGGTCTCGAAGGCCATGTGGATGTGGAAGAACGCCTGATCCGCGACCTGATCGCATGCTGCGAGGCCGTCGCAATGGCCATCGAACAACGCCTCGCACGAGAAACCCGATGATCGAACCCATGCGCACCTTCGTCCTCCGCGCCCGCGCCGCGCCCGTCGACAGCGGCAAGCTGCTGGCCTCGATCGGCACCGATGCGCACCCCGAGATCCTCGCCCATGTGCTGATGAACGCGATCTTCGTCGCGCAGTCGCACCGCGATGATGTCGTCGTATACCTCGTGCTGGAGAGCACCGCGGATTACTCGCGCACGTTGCGCTTCGAGCCGCGGGCCATGCATGAACTCGGGGGCTTCGACGAGCGCGCGTTGCTGGCGAAAGTGGCGAAGGCACTCGACACCTCGCGCGGCATGGGCAAGGAGGAAACGCGACCGGTTGAACCCGGCGTGACGGTGCAGACGATCAGTTTCGAGCGGCTGGTGCAGCAGTTGGCCGTGGACCATCAGCTCTTCGTGCTCGACCGCAAGGGCACGCCGATCAGTGTGCAGACCTTCGCCGACCAACCCTGCTTCCTGCTCACCGACCACATCCCGATGCCGAAGAAGACCTTCGGCAGCCTGGAGCGTCTCGGTGCAACGAAGCTCTCACTCGGCCCGCGGATGCTGTTCGCCTCGCAGTGCGTGGTGTTGATCCACCACGCCCTCGACCAGGGCTGACCGGTTCAGTTCTCGCGCTTCAGCCCGATCTTCGCCAACAGGCCCTCGCGCGGTGCCTCGGAACTCGGCCGGATGCTGCTGGTGACGGCGGGTTCCAGCGGTGCCGTGGCTTTCTGCTCGGCGTCGAGCTCCTGGGCAAGATCGGCGAGCAGGGCCAGCACGTTGCCGCTGCTCATCCGCGTGGGGGTGAACAGTTCGCGCTCGCTGTAGCGCAACACACGTTGCCGCGTCAGTTTGGAGGGCGGCAGACCGTGCATGCCCCATTCGCCGAACCAGCGCACATCGGCCGCACGGCAATCGATCAGCTGCACATCCTGATGGCGGGGATCGGCAAGGATGCGGCCGTAGGTGGTGCTGACCGCCTCGCGCGAGCCTTCGAGACATTGCAGGAACTCGCGGGCACTGAAGGCCAGCAACCCGGTGACGCCGGCCTTGCCGTTGTTGCGCCGCGAACTGACGAGGATCTGGTCGTGGTCGCTCGGTGTCAGGGCGTCGGCGGCGCGGCTGGCGTAGACGAGACGGAACAGGGTCATGGAGGGCGCTTATTGCAAGACAACACACAGTATCGAGCTTGGCTGGTCAAGTTAGGCTGAGCATCGCGTGAGTGCGGCGTGTGCGTTCTATAGTCTCTGCAACGAGACTACGGTCAACCAGCTGATATCATTCACATTTTCATGACACCGCCTAGTGCAGGGTTGTGATGCTTCATCTTCTGTTCATTCACCAATCCTTCACTGAAGAGGTCAATATGAAAAAGAACAAATTGGCTGCTTATGTTGTTTTCTCAGTTGCCTTTATTTTGCCTGGCTTAGTTGCTGCTTCTGAGTGGGTTAGCATTTGCGACGAGACTGTCTGCTATCATTGCAATAGTAACTTTTGCGTCCGCTGTGGGAGTGATGGCAGCTGCGTAGTCCTTTGATGTAAGGTCATTTTGATGGAAGGTGTGTTGGGATCACTTCTGGCCGTCCAAAGTCAGGGTTTTGAACTTTTTAGGATCAGAAGAATGCCGATCAATCGCCTGTCCGCTTTCCTGCTGGTTCTTGCTGCGGCCTTCGGCATGTCGTCGGCCCATGCCGAACGCCTCACCGAAGCCGACATCCGGCTGGAGGTCTACAGGGCTTTGTACGTCGACCAGGGGCCGCGAGGTGTATTGCCCAAGGTGTTCGTCTTCGCAACCGACGGCCGCTGCGTGGGTGTACTGACGCCCCCGGAAACGGCTGCTGCAGACCTGTGGCCGGCCGTGGACGCGGCTCTGGCTGCCGGGGTCGAGGCTTGTGCGATCCGTCGCTCGGCCGAATTTCCCGGGTCGCAGGATCACGATGCCGACAAGCCTCTGCGGGAGCGCGTCATCCTGGTAACGATGCGGGAGGATTTTTGTCGAAGCTGCGCCGACTTCCGGCAGGCGCTTACCGGAGGGTTGGAGTCAAGGCCGGCCATCGATGCGTCGATCTATACGGTGATCCTGCCGTCCGGGCCCGCGCCGCAGCAACCCAAGTAAGCCTTCCATGCTGCAGAGCCTCCGGTTGGATTGGCGCTGGTTGGCGGCGGCGGCCACCCTGCTGCTTCTGGCCGTGCTGCTTTCGATCGCCCAAGCGGTCACCGCCCGCTACCAGCACGTGGTCGATGCCCTGCATGAACGCGGTGTTTTCACGCTCAGCCGTTCGGTCGCGCTGGATGGTGCCCTGGGCGAGCGGATCGTGGTTCCCCGAACGCTTGATTTTTCGACGGTGCGCAAGGTACTGGCCGATGCGGCGGACACCAGTGCGGTGGGCTCGGTGCGCCGGAGCGCCGCCCATGTCGCACTGCCTGATGGCAGCGTTGAGCGTGTCGCCTTGCTCGAGGTGTCCAGGCGACTGGGCGAATTCCTGTCCCGGAGTTCGGAATGCAATCCGGATATCGGTTACTGGGTGGGGAACGCCCCGCCGGTGGGCATCGTCCGTCACGGGGATCTTGGCTTACTGGTGAGACCGGCACCGCAGGCGGCATTGATCCGGGAACTGGCCGGAACCGAGGCTGCCCCGGTCCTGCTGGTTTGCACCGGTGGTGAGTGGTTCGATTCGACCGAGGTCGTGGTCGTGCCCGCCTTGGCCGATTCGGGAGCGACGTTTCGCCGGGTGCAGGAGCGCTTGCAGGATCTGGCACTGGCCGATTCGGTATTCGGCCGATCCCTGTTCGAGGCTGAAACCCTGTCGGCCAGGCTTGCTCGGCATCTTGAGGGTCGCTTGGCCTGGATTGAGCGCTTGCGCCCGATGGTCGCCTCGCTCAAGGTCGGCGTCCTGTTCGCGTTCGGTATTTTCCTCGCGGCGACAAGCCTGCGGGAGATGGAGATTCAACGGGCACTCGGTGCTTCGCTCGGCTTCATCGGCTTTCGGTATCTGCGTCGAGCGGCGAGCGCACTGCTGCCGGCACTGCTCGGCTTGGTCGCGGTCGCCTGCTGGATCGGATGGAGCACCACCCCGCAATCCGCTGCCCTTGCCCTGGCTTACGCACTGCTTCTGTTCGTTGCCGGTCTGGCTGCTTTTCTTCTCGGCTTCTTCGTCGTCGGACTCTGGCGGATCGACTCGCGGCTGGCGCTGCGGACCACCGCCACGCAGGGGATCTGGAACGCCAGGCTGGCGGGAGCCTCGCTTGCGGGCATGATCGCCTTGATCGGTCCGTTTTCCTCCTTCGCCTGGCTTGCCACCGCGGAACTGCGGGCTTTGCGTGGACTCTACCTTGGTTATCAGGCGGACCAGCTCTGGGTGGTGCGCGCCGCACCGACGGCTGGAGCCACCGGCTTGCCGGGTCATGCACGCTCCGTCGCGGAGCGTTTGGAGAGGGCCGAGGCTGGAGCCGCGATGATTTGCAGCGAGCCCTGGATGGACGGCCGGATGCCGGCAGCCGAAGGAGCCAGCGGTACGATGTTTCTCGCAACGGCGGGGATCGCGCAGGTCCTGGGTTTGCGGCTCGATGGAAGGGATTTCAGTCTGGCCGATATGGGCAACGCTCGGGTCAGTCTCGTGCAGGCCTTGGTGCCGGCAAATCGCCGGGTTGCCGAGATGATCTCGGATCCGGTCGGTCTGTTCTCGGGCTTTCGTGTGGGAGCATCGGCCCCGGAATTGCGTTTCGTGATGTTCCGCGCTCTTGATACTGGCGGTTGCCAGGGATCCACAGCGAGCATCGTGTTCCGCAGCAGTGGGGCTCTTGGCGCGAGGGATCAGGCGCTGCGGATCGGCGACAGCCTGCGGGAATACCGTCTTTCTCGTCCCTTGCGGGTTGTCGATGTGATCGATGCCCAGCGGCGGAACCTGCTGCTGCTCAGGGATGCGGCGCTTGCCTTGCTTCTGGTCGGGATGACCGTGCTCGGTGTGGCCAGTGTGATGATCGCCACCGCATACGCCCGTTTCGCGCGCCGTGTTCTGGCCATCCGCTTGGCGATCGGTGAAAGACCAAGAGCCGCAGCATGGCGGATGGCGGGCCAGTCGCTGGTCTGGATCGGCACGGGATCCTTGCTGGGGGTGCTGCTTGCCCTGGCCGCACGGAGTGGCATCGAGGCGGCTTTGCCGCGGGCCGATACCCAGGCTTTTGCCGAGGCATTGCTGGTGTTGCCCTTGGTCGCACTTGCTGCTTTCCTCGGCGTGTTCGCGTCGTGTCTTTGGATGGTCGGACGCCTGCCCCTGGCTTCGCTGCTTCGAGAGGACTGAAACGGATGGATGTGCCGAAGCCCCGGCGTCATTTCGCGATGGATCACCGCCGGTGGATCATCGCCGTCGCCATCCTGTTGGCCGTCGCGGCCATGCTGGGCTGGTTGCTCCTGCGGGGGGACGAGCCCGAGCGCCGTGTGGAACTGGTCGTGGAGCGGCAAGCCATCGATTTCCCGATCGAGGCCCTGGGCTCGCTCCAGCCCCGGAGCGTGGTGGTGTTGGCGCTGGAAGTGGACGGTACCGTCCGGACCATTTCAGCATCACCCGGAGATCGTGTTGCCAAGGGACAGCGCATTGCCGTCCTCGCCAACGAGCGGCTGTTGGCCGATGCGGAAGCGGCACGTTCCTGGTTTCTCCAAGCCGAGGCGCAGCACACGGTGGCCGAAGCCACCGCCGAAGCCCAGGCGGTCGATGAGCAGGCGGCGTTCGCCCGTTCCAAGGCGGCGCTGCGTTTCGCGGAATCGGAACACGCGGCGCGCAGGGCATCGTTCGAGAAAGGGGTCATTTCACGCCTGTCGCTCGAGGAGTCGCTGGCGAGACTGGAGATGGCCAAAGCCGACCACCGGGCCGCGCAGTTGCGCTTGGCGACCGGAGAGCGCCTGCGGAACGCCCGCGTCGCAGTGGAGGCGGAGGCGCGACGGAGTGCCGAGGACAGTCTGGAGCGCCTGCGTTACCTGTCATCGCGGTTGACGATTACCGCACCGGTTGCGGGGGTGCTGAGTGCCCTGGAACTGGAAGTGGGTCAGGCCCTCGTGGCCGGGACGAAGATCGGACGGGTGATCGAGCCCAAGGGATTCATCGCCCTGGTCCGGGTGCCCGAAGACCTCGCGCCCATGATCGGTGTCGGAACACCCGCCCGTCTGGACGTGGGCTCGGAAGTGCTCGGTGGCAGCGTGGCGCGGGTGAACCCGGTGGTGGATCAGGGCTTCCGGTCCGTCGAGATCGCCATCGAAGACGATCTTTCGAAGCTCGGGGCCTTTGCCGACCAGACGAGCCTGCGCGCCACTCTCCGCGCCCGGGCCGAGGATGGGACGCTCTCGATTCCCTACCAGCCCGGGATCAGGCCGGGCCAACGGGTTCGTATGGTGGCTGTTTCGCAGGGTGCGCAGGGTGAGACTCGCGACATCGTGCTCGGAGCAAGGCTGGGAGATCGCATCGTCGTCCGATCCGGTGCCGTGCAGGGCGAGCGGCTTCTGCTCGTCCTTGATCCGGTCGAGGGCACTACGCCATGAACTCCATCATCCGCCTGGAGAACGTCGGCCGGGTGTTCGAGGCCCGGCATGTGCACACCCATGCCCTCCAGGAGGTTTCACTGGAGATCGCCCGGGGCGAGTTCGTTTCGATCCTGGGCAAGTCGGGCTCGGGCAAGTCGACGCTTCTCTACATCATGGGTCTGCTCGATCTCCCCACCGATGGCGAATTGTTCTTCCTCGATCGCCCGACCCGAACGTTCACTGCTTCGCAGCGCGCGCAGGTCCGTGCCACGCAAATGGGCTTCGTCTTCCAGACCTTCAACCTGATCGGCGAATTGACCGCCCTCGATAACGTGCTTCTGCCCCTGCGCTTCGCAGGCATGCCCGGCGGTGTCCAGGCGTGCCAGCGACGCGCTCTGGAGGCGCTGGAGGGGGTCGGTCTGGACCACAGGGCCGATCACCATCCCAGCCAGTTGTCCGGGGGGCAGCAGCAACGCGTCGCCATCGCACGGGCCGTGGTCGCCCGGCCGCCGATCATCTTCGCCGACGAGCCGACGGGCAACCTGGACTCCGCCACCGGTGCCGATGTAGTCGGGATCCTGCGGGCACTCCGCCAGCAGGGCACCACGGTGGTGATGGTCACGCATGACGAGGCGCTGTCCCGGGTGGCCGACCGGACCCTGCGGATGCACGACGGCCGCTTGTTGCCCGCCGTGCCAGATTGCGGAGCCGCCTGAGGGCCGCTTCATAAAACACACAACCCCCGCCGAGCGCCCTATGGGGCGACCGACGGGGGTTGTGGTCGAAGGCGAGCGGAATCAGCCGCCGAAGCCGATGGTGAGCAGCACCTTGTCTTCGGCGGCGTCGCGGCCGAAGTTGGATTCGGCGCCACTGCTGCTCGCCACGTAGCCCAGCGAGACGGTGGCCGGACCGAAGCTGCGGCTCAGCGAGATGCCGTAGTCGAAGTAGTTCTCCAGCGGACCGGCGATGCTGGTCCAACCGGCGTTGGCGTTCAGCGTGTAGGTCTGGTTGAGCGCCCAGCTTCCGGCCACGCCAGCGTAGACGCTGTCAAGGTCGGCGTTGAGGTAATCGTTGGTGTAGGCCAGGGTGAAGCTGTAGGTCTCGCCCAGACCGACCGTGGTGATCAGCTCGTTGTAGGCGTAGTCAACGCCGGTCGGTTCGTTCAGGTAGTTGTAGCGGGTCAGCTTGACGTCGAGGGTGCTGCTGTCACCGAGGGCACCGGCCCAGCCCACGTAGGTGTCGATCTCGATGTTGGTGCTGTCGCCGAAGTCGACGTTCGAGCCCCAGGCACCGACGTAGAAGCCATTGGCGAAGCCGAAGTCGGCGCCGAGCTGCAGGGCCGGCTGGTCATCGTTCTGGTCGATGCCGCGGTAGATGTAGTCGGAGGCCAGGGTGGCGTTCCAGCTGAAGCCCTCGGCGAGGGCGGCGGTCGGCAGGATGGCGATCAGTGCGCCAACGAGCAGGGTCTTGCGGGTCATGGACGACTCCTCGGCAGTGAAAACGGGGGCGGATTGTGAAGGATTTTTAACGCTGATCCGCGCCCGAGGCTGCCTTTGCGCAGGGTTCTGTTCAGGCTGGGTGTTGCACCAGCCTGCCGGGCGGCCTCCGGCCTTGGCTTGATCTTCACACGCGGCGGGGCACGTTCAAGCTCTTTGCTTGCCGTCATCGTCCTGTGAACCAGCCCCGTCCCGCCTCCCTCGTCGAACGCATCGCCCGCTCGATCCCCGACCCGGTGCTGCTGTTCATCGGCTTCTACCTGATCGCGTTGGCGGCAACGGCCCTGCTCGGCGGCACCACCTTCGTTTCGCAGGGGCCGGCCGGGCCGGTCGAGCAGAGCGTGCGCTCGATGCTCGAGGGCGAGAACATCCGCTGGATTTTCGACAACGCCCTGCTGGCCAACTGGCTGGGTTTCGGCAACGGCGTGCTGGGCGTGATCCTGGTGGTCACGCTGGCGATCGGCGTGGCCGAGCATGCCGGGCTGCTGGGTGCGCTCATCAAGAAAGCCGGCCGCAAGGTGCCGATGCGCTGGATGCCGCTGCTGCTGGTCTTCCTCGGCATCATGAGTTCGCTGGCCACCGACGCCGGCTACCTCGTGCTGATCCCGCTGGCCGGCCTGCTCTATGCCGCACTCGGCCACAACCCGCTGATCGGCATGGCCGCCGCCTTCGCCGGGGTCTCGGCCGGTTTCAGCGCCAACCTGATCCCGGCCACGCCGCCCGATGTGATTGTGGGTTTGAACGCCAAGATCTTCGCCGAGGCCCAAGGCGTGCCTTTCGCCAATGCCGAAGGCGTGCCCCTGAACGCAGCGACGATGAACTATTTCTTCATGGTCGCCTCGACCCTGCTGCTGACCGTGGTCGGCGCCTGGGTGACGAAGCGCTTTGTCGCACCGCGGCTCGCCGCGCAGCCCTGGACCAAGCCCGCCGACCTCGATTTCGGCGAATTCGAACTGAACGCCGCCGAGCGCCGCGGTCTGCGGGCAGCCGCCTGGACCACGCCGCTGGCCTTGCTGGTGATCGCGGGCTTCGCGCTGGGGCCGCTTGCCTCGTTCACCGGCCCGGACGGCCGCGAGGTGCATCCCTTCCTCAACAACGTGATCCTGCTGATCTCGTTCTACTTCGTCGCGGTCGGCATGGCTTTCGGCTTCGCCAGCGGCAAGTTCAGCCGGCTCGTCGATGTGGTCGAGGCGATGACGAAGCAGGCCAACACCACCGGCTACATCCTGGTGCTGACCTTCTTCTCCTACAATTTCCTCGGCCTGCTGACCTACAGCGGCCTTGGTGCTTACATCACCCACCTCGGCGCGCAGGGCTTGCTGGGCCTCGGTCTTGCCGACAACCCGATGCTGCTGCTGATCGGTTTCATCCTGACCACCGCCCTCATCAACCTGTTCGTCGGCGGGCTGACCTCGAAGTGGCTGCTGCTCGGGCCGATCTTCGTGCCGATGCTCTACCACGTGAACCCGCAACTGACCCCGGACCTGGTCGCGGCCGCCTACCGCGTGGCCGATTCCTCGACCAACATCGTGACACCGATGATGGCCTATGCCGGTATCGTGTTGGCTTTCATGCGCCGCTACCGGCCCGACCTCACCATCGGCGACCAGATCCTGATGATGGTGCCCTACTCGCTGTGCTTCCTCGTGTCCTGGACGCTGCTGCTGATGGTGTTCTTCCTGTTCGGCATTCCGCTCGGTTTCTGAGTGCCGGTTTTCCCGTTCCCTCCGTCCCACCGCCCAACCTCTGGAGTCCCGATGATCCGCTCCGTCCTCGCCCTCGCCCTGCTCGCGGCCTGCGCCCCGCTGGCCGCGCAATCCACCGCGGCCGCCACGCCCGCCACCACGGGCAAGCAGCCCTTCACCATCGAACGCAGCTGGCAGATCCAGCGCATCGGCCAACCGACCATTTCGCCGGATGGCTCGCGCATCGTCGCCCCGGTCACCCGCTTCGACATGGAGCAGGACCGCGGCTTCACCGACCTCTGGATCTGGAACGCCGACGGCAGCGGCCAGCGCGCCTTCACCACCCATGCCAGCAACGACAGCTCGCCGGTGTTCAGCCCGGACGGTCGCTTCATTGCCTTCATCGCCCAGCGCGAGAACGACAAGGCCCCGCAGCTCTACGTCATCGCCGTCGATGGTGGCGAAGCGCGCCGCCTCACCAACCTGGCCACCGGCGTGCAGAGCCCGAAGTGGTTCGCCGACGGCTCGCGTCTGGCCTTCGTCTCGCGGGTGTTCGACGACCTGCCGCTGGCCGAGCAGGGCAAGCGGCTCGAGGAGCGCGCCGAGAGCAAGATGACCGCCCGCGTCTGGGACCGTGCCCCGGTCACCGCCTGGGACCAGTTCGTCGATGAGCGCGAGTTCCATGTCTTCGCCGTGCCCTTCGCCGGTGGCGATGTCCAGCCGCTGACCCAGCCGACCGGTCTCGAACTGCCGCGCAACGCGGTGCAGGGCACCGATTCGCTGTTCGCGATCTCGCCGGACGGCCGCGAGCTGGCCTTCGTCGCCGATTCCAACCCGGCGGCGAACTTCACCAACAACGACGTTTTCACCGTGCCGGTGGGCGGCCGTGAGGCCACCAACCACACCGAGGCCAACCAGGCCGGCGACGGCAACCCGCTCTACAGCCCGGACGGCCGCTACCTGGCCTTCGTCCAGCAGCGCATCCGCGGCTTCTACGCCGACAAGGAGCGGGTGATGCTGAAGGACCGCCGCAACGGCAGCATCACCGAGCAGTTCACCGACTGGGACCGCAGCGCCAACGGCCTGGTCTGGGGCAATGACAGCCGCCGTCTCTGGGGCGCGATCGACAGCGCCGGCACGGTGCGCGTCTACGAGCTGCCGATCAACGGCAACCCGCGCGATGTCACCGGCGAGGCCGCCTCGGTCGCCAACCTCGCGCTGGCCGGCAACGGCACCCTGGTCGGCCTGCGCCAGACTTTCATCGAGCCGCCCACGCTGGTCCGCGTCAACACCCGCAACGGCACCACCACCAAGCTCTCGACCATCAACGACGAGCTGCTCGCCAACACCGATTTCGGCACCTTCGAGTCGGTCACCTACACCGGTGCCAACGGCCAGCCGATCCAGATGTGGGTCAACTACCCGCCGGGCTTCGACCCCAGCAAGCGCTACCCGCTGTTCAAGCTGATCCATGGCGGCCCGCACAACGCCATCACCAACGGCATGGCCTTCCGCTGGAACGCCCAGGTCTTCGGCAGCTGGGGTTACGTCACCGCATGGTCGAACTTCCACGGCAGCTCGGGTTTCGGCCAGGCCTTCACCGATTCGATCAACCCGAACTGGGCCGACAAGCCCTACGAGGACATCATCAAGGCCGCCGAGTGGTTCGCCCAGCAGCCCTGGATCGACCGTGACCGCATGGTCGCCGGCGGCGGCAGCTACGGCGGCTACCTCGCCACCATCATCCTCGGTCGCGAGCACCCGTTCCGGGCGCTGGTGGCGCACGCCAAGGTCTACAACCTCTACACCCAGTACGGTGCCGATTTCGCCACCGAGATCCCGCGCTTCGGCGGTTTCTGGGAGCCGCAGAACCGCGAGATGCTGCAGCGGATCTCGCCGCACTACCATGCCGCCAACTTCGACACGCCGACCCTCGTGATCCACGGCCAGCTCGACTACCGGGTGCCGGTCAACCACGCCAAAGAGCTCTACCAGACCTTGCTGATGAAGGGCGTGCCGACCCGTTTCATCTACTTCCCGAACGAGAACCACTGGATCCTGCGGCCGCAGAACTCGGTGTTCTGGTACCAGCAGGTCTATCGCTGGTTCCAGGAGCACAACGCGCCGCGCCAGACGCCGTAAGGCATCGATCCCGCACGCAGCGGGGTACGCTTCGAAACCCGCCGGTTCGCCGGCGGGTTTTTTTTCGCCCCGCGCTCGGGCAGGCTGGGGCTGTGCAGAACGCCGATGCCGCCTTGGGCCTGCTGGTCGAGCGTCGTCTGGACGCGCTCGAAGCCGTGCGGCCGCTCGATGCCGGCCTTCGCGCCGCGCTCGTGCCGCTGGCGGTGGCCTCCGATTTCGCTCTCGAGGTGCTGCGCCGACAGCCGGAACGGCTGGCGCAACGCCACACGCCGCCGGCCCCGCCGGTGCTCGATCCGGCAGCGCCCGAGGCCGCCATGGGCCGGTTGCGGCGCTGGCGGGCCGCCGCCTCGATGGTGCTGGTCGCCCGCGATGTCGATGGTCTCGATGCGGTGGAGGCGACCCTGGCCGGCAGCACCGGCATCGCCGAGACCGCCCTGCAACTCGCTCTGGCGCAGGCCGAGGCCGAGTTCACTCCGCGCTTCGGTCGCGTCATCGATGCCGAGGGCCGACCCCATCGCCTCGTGGTGTTCGCGCTCGGCAAGTTGGGAGGGTGCGAGCTCAACTTCAGTTCCGACATCGACCTCGTCTACGCCTACGCCGGCAACGGCACCAGCGACGGCCCGCGCCCGCTCGAAGCCGAGCCCTACTTCGTGCGCCTGGGCCAGCGCCTCGCGCAACTGCTGGGCGAGCCGACCGTCGACGGTTTCAGCCATCGCGTCGATCTGCGCCTGCGCCCTTTCGGCGACAGCGGCCGACTGGCCTGGTCCTTCGCGGCCATGGAGGCCTATTTCCAGCGCGAGGGCCGCGACTGGGAGCGCTACGCCTGGCTGAAGGCGCGGCCGGTGGCCGGTGAGCTCGCCGCTGGTGCGGCGTTTCTGGAGGGGCTGCAGCCCTTCGTCTACCGGCGTTACCTCGATTTCACCGCGCTCGATTCGCTGCGGGCGATGAAGGCGATGATCGAAGCCGAGGTCGCGCGTCGCGATCTGGCCGACGACCTCAAGCGCGGCCCCGGTGGTATCCGCGAAGTCGAATTCCTGGTGCAGGCCCTGCAGTTGATCCGTGCCGGCCGTGAACCCGGCCTGCGCCAGACCGGCCTGCTGCCCGCCCTCTCGGCGCTGGCCGCAGCGGGCCATCTGCCCGAAGCCACGGCCGAGCGGCTGGCCGACGCTTACCGCTTCCTGCGCCGGGTCGAGAACCGCGTGCAGATGCTGCGCGATGCTCAGGAGTACGCCCTGCCAACCGATCCGCTCGATCGTTTGCGCATCGCGCGGGGTTTGGGTTTCGCCGATGCGGCAGCCCTCGACGCGACCCTGCGCGGGCATCGCGAGGTGGTGGCGGCCGAGTTTGCCGCCGTGTTGGGCCCCGGGCCGGGCACAGGGTCAGCACGGTCGGGCACGGCGGACGAGGGCAGGATCGCCGCGCTGAGTGCGCACTGGGCCGTGTTGCCCGAGGGTGGCGAGGCCCGTGTGCTGGCCGAAGCCGGTTTCAGCGACGCCGAAGGCGCGCACGACAGCCTGCGCCGCTTGGCGGCTTCGGCCCTGCGGCGCGGCCTTTCGCCGCGTGCCGCCGGTTGGCTCGACCGGATCGTGCCGGCGCTGGTGGCGCGAGCGGCCGCCAGCGCCGCCCCGGACGCCAGCCTGGCCCGCGCCATCGCCCTGCTCAACGCGGTGGGCCGGCGCAGCAGTTACTTCGCCCTGCTGGCCGAACAACCGGCGGCGCTGGAGCGTCTGGCCGAGGTCTGCGCCGGCAGCGCGCTGCTCGCCGAACGGCTGACCGAGCAACCCCTGCTGCTCGATGAGTTGCTCGATGTGCGTGCCGCCGGCCCTTTGCCCGAACCGGCCGGCATCGCCAGCGGCATCGCCGCGCTGGCCGCCGCCGAGCTCGACACCGAGTCGGCCTTGCAGGCTCTGGTCGAGCACCGCCACAGCCTGGCCTTCCGGATCGGGTTGGCCTGGCGGGCTGGCCGGCTCGATGCGGTGGCGGCGACGCAGGCCCTGGCCGCGGTCGCCGAGGCGGTACTGCGGGCCGTGCTGCCGCTTGCCATCGGCGAGGTCGAGCGCCTGCATGGCCGGCTGCCGGAGGGCGGCTTCGCGGTGCTGGGCTACGGCAGCATCGGTGCGCAGGAGCTGGGCTTCGCCTCCGATCTCGACCTGGTGTTCGTCCACGGCGCCGACCCGCAGGCGCAGTCCGACGGTGCCCGGCCGCTGGACGCCGGCCGCTGGTACCTGCGCCTTGCCCAGAAGCTGGTTGCCCTGCTCGACACCGCGACCGCCGCCGGCAAACTCTACGAGGTCGATGTGCGGCTGCGCCCGGACGGTGCCAAGGGCCTGCTGGTCGTCAACTTCGAGAGCTTCGCCGGCTACCAGCGCGAGCGCGCCTGGACCTGGGAGCACCAGGCCCTGGTGCGGATGCGCCCGCTGGCCGGCGATGCCGCCCTGCTGGCGCGCCTCGATGCCCTGCGCGGCGAGGTCCTCGGTCGCCCGCGTGATCCCGCCATCCTGTGTGGCGAAGTGCGGACGATGCGCGAACGGATGCGCCGCGAGCACGACCGCAGCGACCCGGCGCGTTTCGACCTCAAGCAGGGCGAGGGCGGGTTGGTCGATCTGGAGTTCCTGCTGCAGCACGCCGTGCTGCGCCATGCCGCAAGCCACCCGGCGCTGTGCGCGCCGCGCCACAGCCACGCCCTGCTGCAGGCGCTCGCCCGTGCCGGCGTGCTCGATGCCTCGACGGCCGAGCGGCTGCGGCGGGCCCACGCCGCCCTGGTCGAGGCCAGCCTCGGCTGCACCCTGGACCGCCGGCCGCGGCGCGTGCCGCGCGACCTGCCTCAGGTCGAGGAGGCCGCCGCCGCGATCGCGGCAGCGTGGGCGGCGCTGCCTTCGGGCGGCTGAAGCCCCAGCCGCGTCGCCAGTGCCGCCGCCAGTCGCGCGGTTTCGTTCCAGGGCTGCACCGGCCAGGGCGGCAGCAGGGCCGCCAGCGGCCGCGCCCGGCCGCTGCTCAGCAGTTGGTCGATCAGGCCGCGCAGTCGTCCACCGGCCTGCTCCGGCGCGATGATCCACAGCGGTGCCGCGGTGGCGGCGGCTTCGCTCAGCAGGTTGGCGGAATCCGGCGTGACCACCAGGGCATCGGCCCAGGCCAGCCAGCCGGGGTAGGGGTTGGGGCCGTCGCTGGTCGCCGCCCAGACCTGGCCCCAGCCGGCCAGTCGCTGCCGCAACAGAGCCACCAGTTCCGGCGGGGTGCGCCGCGAGGCGGTCGCCCAGACGGTGCCGCCCTCGCGGCTCTGGGCCTCGCGCAGGCGGTCAAGGGCGGCGTCGAGGCTCGTGGCGTCCCAGCGGCAGGCGCGGGTCGGCGCGCCGACCAGCAAGGCCCGGCGCGGTGCCGCTGCCGCGCCTCCCAGCGGCCAGGCCGCGCGGGTTGCCACCAGCCAGGCGGTATCGACCGGGTGGAGGCTGCCGTGCAGGTTCAGCACATTGGCGGCGCAGAGGCCGTCGTGGTGCGGGGCCACCAGCAGATCCCAATGCCGCGGCGGCAGTCGCGGGTCGAGCACCTGCACCACCCGCGTGCCACGTTCGCGCAGCAGCCGGGTGGCCAGGGCCGCCTGGCGGCCGCAGCCAAAGGCCAGCGCCGGGGGCGTGTCGAGCAAGGCAGCGAAGGCCGCTCCGAAGGCCAGGCGACTGCCCGGCCAGCGCCGAGGTGCGGCCCAGGCCCAGGGCCGACGGGCAAGCAGCGGCAACTCGGTGGCCGGCAGGCCGAGCGCCCCGGCCAGCGCGCTGACCTGCCGCTGGTTGCCGGCGGCACCGTCGTGGAGCAGCAGCACGGCGGGCAAGTCGGCGGGCAGGGGGCTGGGCATGGTTCGGCAGTGTGGCCCGGTCGTTGCCCGGCTCACAACGGGGTGTTGCGTTGCAGGGCATGGCCCCGCGAGGGCTGGTCGCGATACTGAGCCTCGTTTCCCGCGACCGGAGTCCCACCATGCACCACGCTCTCGATGCCACCACCCTCGACCAGCTCTTCCGCAGCGCCCGCACCCACAACGCCTGGCAGGCCAAGGACGTGCCCGATGCCCTGCTGCACCAGCTCTACGATCTGCTGAAGTGGGCACCGACCAGCGCCAATTGCTCGCCGGCGCGCTTCGTGTTCGTCAAGTCGGCCGAGGCCAAGGCCAAGCTGAAGGCGGCGCTGGCGCCGGGCAATGTCGAGAAGACCATGGCCGCTCCGGTCACCGTCATCGTCGGCCAGGACCTGGCCTTCCCCGACACGCTGCCGAAGCTGTTCCCGCACGCCGATGCGCGCAGCTGGTTCGTCGGCAACGACGCGCTGATCGAGAGCACGGCCTTCCGCAACGCCTCGCTGCAGGGGGCCTACCTGATCCTCGCGGCGCGCGCGCTCGGCCTCGACACCGGTGCCATGTCCGGTTTCGATGCCGCCCGGGTCGATGCCGATTTCTTTGCCGGCACCCGCATCCGCTCGAATTTCCTCATCAACCTGGGCTACGGTGATCCGGCGGGCCTGTTCCCGCGCTCGCCGCGGCTGGCCTTCGACGAGGCCGCGCGGATCGCCTGATCTTGCCCTTCCCCGAGCACGGCCACCGGCCGTGCCGCCGCCCGACCGGAGCACCGCCATGAAGAAAACCCTGCTCGCTTTTGCGCTCGCGACCGGCTTCACCACGCCGGCATTGGCCGCCGACGCCTTCAAGTTTGACGCCAGCCACACCTACATCGGCTTCGCCATCGACCACCTCGGTTTCGCCAAGACCCTGGGCGAGTTCCTGCGCTTCGACGGTACGCTCAAGCTCGACCGCGAAGACCTGAGCCGTTCCTCGATCGAGGTCAGCATCGACACCGCCAGCATCGACACCGACCAGCCGGATTTCGACGAGCACCTGCGCTCGGCCGATTTCTTCAATGTCGCCCAGCACCCGGCCATGACCTTCCGCAGCACCCGGGTCGAGGATCTGGGCGAGGGCCGGCTCAAGGTCACCGGCGATCTCAGCCTGCTCGGCACCACCCGGCCGGTGGTGCTCGACACCCGCCTCAATCGTGTCGCCACGCATCCGTTCCGTCCCAACATCGAGGTGGCGGGCTTCTCGGCCACCACCACGATCGACCGCACCGCCTTCGGCATGGGCAAGTACGCCCCGGCGGTGGGCACCGAGGTCGAGATCCGCATCGAGGCCGAGTTCAACCGCGAGCTGGCGGCGCGCTGAGCCCAAGGCTCGCCGGGCCGGCGCGGGGCGGGCACAATCGGGGCATGCCCGTTATTCTCCGCCCTGCCGCCCAGCGCGGCCGTTTCACCGACCCCGGCCTGACCGGGGTCGCTGCCTTCAGCCATGGCGAGGCCTTCGATCGCCACTGGTTGGGTTTTCATGCGCTGCGCGTGCTCAATCGCGTCGAACTGGCGCCGGGGGCGCGGCTACCCGCCGCGCGGCGGGCCAACATGGAGGTGCTCACCCTCGTCCTCGAAGGCCACTACCGGGTGAGTTCGCAGGCCGGCGATTCCGGACCGCTGAAGGCCGGGCAATGGCATCGGCTCGCCGCCGGGGCCGGGGTCGATGTGCTCGAGCAGAACCTCGATCCCGACGCGCCGCTGCGCCTGCTGCAACTCTGGCTGCAGCCGGCCCACAGCAATGCGCCACCGCAGCAGGCTGTGGCCGTGCCGGGTGCTGGCGACACACGCATCGCAGCCCCCACCGATGCCCTGCTGCACTGGGACCTGGCCGCCACCCTGCGCCGCCTGAGTCTGGCGCCCGGTGCCACTTTTGCCGTGCCGGCCACGCCGGCTGCGGCCTGCTGGGTCGACGTCATCGCCGGCGAGCTGGCCTTCCGCGGCCCGGGCGCGGCAGGGCTCGCCCAGCTGCGCGGCGGCGATGGCTTGGGCGTGGCCGACGAGGCCGGCTTTGCCCTGGTTTCGTCCTTCGGTGCCGAGCTGCTGCTGCTCGAACTGCCGGGCTGAGGCGGCCCTCCCACCATGACAACCGCACGCGTCCTCTGCCTCACCATGAACCCGTCGGTCGATCTGGCGACCGCGACCGAACGCGTGGTGCCCACGCACAAGCTGCGCTGCGGCGACACGCTGCACGACGCGGGCGGCGGCGGCGTCAACGTGGCGCGTGTGCTCACCCGCCTGGGAGGTCAGTGCACCGCGCTCTGTCCCACCGGTGGCTCGCCCGGTCACTGGCTGGAGCGGCGCATGCGCGAGGAAGGGCTTGCGGCGGTGTTCCTGCCCATCGCCGGGGAAACCCGCCTGAGTTTCACGGTGCACGAGCACAGCACCGGCGCTGAATACCGATTCGTGATGCCCGGCCCGCGACTCAGCGAAGCCGAGTGGCAGGCCTGCCTGCTGCATCTCGAACGCCTCGCGGAATTCCCCGATCTGCTGGTGGCGAGCGGCAGCCTGCCACCGGGCGTGCCGGTGGACTTCTACGCCCGGCTGGCCCGCCTGTGCCGTGCACGCGGCGCGCGCATGGTGCTCGACACCTCCGGCCCGCCGCTGGCGGTGGCTCTGGCCGAAGGGGTCTACCTGATCAAACCCAACCTGAAGGAGCTGCGCGAGCTCACGGGTCACCCGTTGGAAACGGCCGAACAATGGCAGGCCGCCGCACGTCAGCAGGTGCTGGACGGTCGCGCCGAGGTGGTGGCGCTCACGCTGGGTCACCTGGGGGCGCTGCTGGTCACCCGCGATGCGATGTGGAGCGCACCGCCGCTGGACATCCCGGTGGCCAGTGCGGTGGGCGCGGGCGACAGTTTTGTCGGCGGCCTGGTCTGGGCTCTGCAGCAGGGCCAGCCCCTGGCGCAGGCCTTCAGCTGGGGCATCGCGGCCGGTTCGGCCACGCTGCTCAGTGCAGGCACCGCCCTGTGCAGACCCGAAGACGTGCGGCGCTTGCAGACGCAGGTGCGAGTGATGCGCCTGAGCGCCTGAACCGGTTCAACCCGGCTCAGTGCTTCGTGGGCGGCGGCCCCACGCGCCATGCCGGGCTAGAATGCCGGTCTTCGCCGACCGAGTCCGAGCCGCTCGCCATGCTGCGCACCGACGCCCCCGCCCACAAGCCCGCGAACACCCAGCGTGTCCACGAGGTGCGCCACGCCGATCTGCCGCTCAGTTGCCCGATGCCGGACATGCGGCTCTGGAACGCCCACCCGCGCATCTACCTGCCGATCGAGGACGAGGGCGGGACGTCCACCTGCCCCTACTGCGGTACCAAGTACCGGCTGGTCGACTGAAGGCCGGCGCCGGCGTGCGCCCGCTCCGCGTCGTGCAGCTCCTGCCGGCCCTGGCCGCCGGTGGCGTCGAGCGCTCCACGCTGGAAATCGCCGAGGCTCTGGTGGCGGCCGGTCACGCCTCGCACGTCGTCTCCGCCGGTGGCCGTCTGGTGCCGGCTCTGGAGGCTGCCGGCAGCCTCCATCACCGGCTGGCGATCGGGGCGAAATCGCTGGCCACGCCCTTCCGCCTGCCGGCCCTGCGCCGGCTGCTGCGCGAGCTGCGGCCCGACATCGTCCACGCCCGCTCGCGGCTGCCGGCCTGGATGGCCTTGACCGCGTTGCGCGGACTGCAACCACGCCCGGCCTTCGTCACCACCGTGCACGGCCTCAATTCGCCCGGCATCTACAGCAGCGTGATGACCCGGGGCGATGCGGTGATCGGTGTTTCGGAGACGGTGCGCGCCCATGTGCTACGGCATTGGCCCGAGGCCGATGGGCGGCTCGTGGTGATTCCGCGCGGCATCGATCCGGCCGGCTTCCCGCGTCATCCACGCCCCGACACGGCGGCGGCCGCCGCCGTGCGCGCCGAGCTGGGCCTCGACGCCGCCACCCGACTGTTGCTGATGCCGGGGCGCGGCACCCGGCTCAAGGGCCACGGCCATGCCGTGCGCCTGCTGGCGGCGCTGCGCGGGCAGGGCCGCGATGTGGCGCTGTGGCTGCTGGGGGCGCAACAACCCGGTCGCGAGGCCTACCTCGCCAGCCTGCAGGCCGAGGCGGCGGCACTCGGCGTCGGCGACCGGCTCCGGCTTTCGGCGCCGCGCAGCGAGGTGGTCGTGGCCTATGCCGGGGCCGATCTGGTGCTGCAACTCTCCGACCAGCCCGAAGCCTTCGGCCGCACCGTGCTCGAGGCGTTGTCGGTGGGTGTGCCGGTGTTGGGCTGGACGCATGGCGGCGTTGGCGAGATCCTCGAACGCTGCTGGCCGCAGGGGGCGGTGCCCTTGGGCGATGCCGAGGCCTTGGCGAGCCGGGCCGGTACCCTGCTCGACACCGTGCCCCCCTTGCCCGCCGTGCTGCCTTACCCTTTGAGCGCCATGCAATCCGCCACCCTCGAGCTTTATGCGCGACTCGCTGATTGAGCGCCTCGCCCGCCTCGCCCCCTGGTGGGTGCTGGCCCAGGTCGCCTGCTGGCCGTGGCGCGCGGTGGCCGAGGCCCTGCTGTCGACCGGGGCCGTGCTCGGCTTCGTTCTGCTGCTGGCCACCCGCTTCCGCGGCAGCACGCGGGTGATGGGCCATGAGGCTTGGGCGCTCACCACCGTCTTGTTCCTCGGCTACTGGCTGCCGCAGGCCTTCTCGGTGCCGCTCGCCCTCGACCCGCTGCACAGCGCCACCGAGGCCCTGAAGGACCTGCGCTACCTGCCCTTTCTGTGGCTGGTGGCCATGGCCATGGCCACCGCCCGGGGCCGACGTGTGGTCGGGGTTGGCATCGGCCTGCTGGTCGGGCTGTGGACCGCCGATGCGCTCATGCAGGCCCTGACCGGCCACAGCCTCGGCGGCCCGGCGCTGGCCGATCGGCTTTCGGGCATCTTCGGGGCCGGCAACCTCAAGCTGGGCCTCGTGTTGGCCAGCCTTTCGCCCTTCCTGCTGTTGCCGGCGGCCCGTGCTGGGGCCCTGCCTTGGGCGGTGGCCGCCACCGCCGTTGGCGTGGTCATCCTGCTGGCCGGCGCTCGAGCGGCCTGGATCACCTACGGCCTTGTCCTCGCCTACAGCGCCTGGCAGGCCTGGGGCCTCCGGCGGGCCGCGCTCGGCCTTGCCGCCGGTGGCATGCTGGCCCTGGGCCTGGCCGCCGCGTTCAGCGATTTCCTGGGGCCCCGGCTGGAGCGCAGCCTGGCGGTGCTGCAAGGCGATAGCGCCGGGCTGGATTTCGCCCTCTCCGGTCGGGTGGCGATCTGGGAAACCACGCTGCGGATCATCGCCGAGCACCCGCTGACCGGTGTCGGCACCGACAATTTCCGGGCCGCCTACCGGGCCTATTCCGAGGGCGACGAGTTCGTCGAACACGGCCGGCAGGGGGCTTTCCACGCCCACCAGATCGTGCTCGAGGTGCTGGCCGAGACCGGCATCGTCGGCCTGCTATTGTGGCTGGCGGCGCTGGCCATCGCCCTGCGCGCCTGGCGTTTCGCCGCACCCGAGGCCCGACGCCGGGCCGATCCGGCGGCACTGGCGCTGGCGGTGACGGTCTTCCCGCTCAACACACACCTCGCCTTCTACTCGACCTTCTGGGGCGGCCTGACCCTGTTGTTGGCGGCCTTGTACGCCGGTGCGCTGCTGGCCCGCGACGGCCTGCCGGACGATTCCCGGCCGGTCTCGTGAACCCTCGGCCGCCGCCGCAGCGCGGATGCCCGGGCGGTCTGCTGCTCGGTCTGCTGCTACGCGGCCTGGCCCGCCTGCCGGGGCCTTTGCGGAACTTGCTGGCGAGCTTGTTGGAGTTCCCGGGTCGGGTCTTGCTGCGCCGTCGCTGGCGGGTGGCGAGGGTCAATCTGGCGCGCTGTTTTCCGGGCGATCCCTCGGCCCGCCTCGCTGAGCACCGGCGGGCGTTCTGGCGGGCCCTGCTCGACTTGCCACGGGCCTGGTTCGCGCCCGTCGGCCGGCTCGCCGCCGAGGCTCGGATCGAGGGCCTTGACCACCTGCGCGAGGCCGAAGCGGCCGGGCAGGGCGTGCTCCTGCTGAGCGGTCATCTGCTGCACACCGAACCGGGCCTGCGCGCCTTGGTCGAGGCGCTCGCCGCGCCGGTCGGCATCCTGATCCGCCGCCACGACCGCCATCCCTGCATCGAGCGGCTGGTCGATGGCGCGCGCCGCGCCCGGTTCGGGCCGACCTTTGGCAAGTTCGAGACCCGCCACCTGCTCCGCCACCTGCGCGAGGGCGGCCGGGTTGTCTACCTCGCCGATCAGGATTTTCGCGAATCGCCGGCCTTCGTGCCATTCTTCGGCATCCCGGCGGCCACGTTCAGCGGCATCCCGGAGCTGTTGCGCGCCGGCCGGGCGCGGCTTCTGTTTCTTGCTGTCCACCGCGAGGCGACGGGTGGCTACGCCATCCGCATCGAACCGACCGGGCTCGAGCCGCTGCTGCAGGACACCACCGCCTTCGCTGCCGCCTACATGGCCTTGCTGGAAGCCGCCGTGCGGCGCGATCCGGCCCAGTACCTGTGGCTGCATCGCCGCTTCAAAACCCGGCCGCCCGGCGAGGCAGCGACCCACGACGAGCTGCAACGATGAAATTCGGACCTTTGGAGATCCACTGGCGGCGGCCACCGCCGCCGGAGCTTGAACCCACCGCTCCAGCACCCGAACCAACGCCAGCGACCCGGCTGCACTTCACCTGCAACATCTGCGGCACGCCGGCGCAGGCCACGCCCGCGCAACTGGGCCGCGAGCTGCCCAGTTGCCCGGCTTGCGGTTCGACCGTGCGCTTCCGGTCGCTGATCGCCCTGCTTGGCCGGGCACTGGGCCGGGGCGATCTTCCCTTGGCGGCCTGGCCGGTCGACACGAGCATCGCCGGTCTCGGCCTGAGCGACTGGCCGGGTTACGCGGACCGGCTCGCCAAGGTCTGCGATTACCGCAACACGCACTACCACGCCGAACCCAAACTCGACATCGCCGCACCGCCTGTCGAGTGGCAGGGCCGCTTCGATTTCCTGCTCTCCAGCGATGTGTTCGAGCATGTGCTGCCGCCGGTTGAAACGGCTTTCACGGGCAGTTTCCGATTGCTCAAGCCCGGCGGTGTGCTGGTCCTGACGGTGCCCTGCATACCGGCGGCGCGGACCCGCGAGCACTACCCGGACGCGACGGGCTACCGGGTCGATTCCGAGGGTCGGGTGCTGCTGCGCCGGGCTGCGGGTGACGAGTACCCGGCGAGCGATCCGGTGTTCCACGGCGGCCCCGGGGCCACGCTGGAGATGCGCCTGTTCGGCGCCCTCGACCTGCAGGCCGGCTTGGAGGCGGCCGGTTTCGAGGCGGTGCGATTCCATCCCGAGGCGATTCCCGAGGCCGGGGTGTTGCACACCGAGCTGTTCTCGCTGCCGCTCACCGCTCGCAAGCCGCTACAGGCGTAAGCCCCTCAGCCCTCGCGGTAGACGCTGCCGCGCTCGCCTTCGGGCTGGGTTTTGAAGCGCTGGTGCAGCCAGAGGTACTGCTCGGGCACGCGGCGGATCATCGCTTCCAGCACCGCCATCACCCGCGCGGTGTCGGCCACCGGGTCGGCGGAGGGAAAGCCCTCCAGCGCGGGCAGCACCTCGAGGTGGTAGCTGCCGTCCTCGCGGCGGGCGTGGAAGAAGGGCAGCACGGTCGCGCCGGAGAGCCGGGCGAGCTGGTGGGTCGAGGTCAGGCTCCAGGCCGGGCGACCGAAGAAGGGCACGAACACGCTCTCGCCCCGGCGGCTTTCCTGGTCGGGAGCGAACCACAGCACGCCGCCGGCCTTGAGGTGCTTGAGCGCCGGGCGCAGTTCGTCGCGGCCGAACATGGCGCTGGCGTAGCGCAGCCGGCCGGCCTTGACCGCCCATTCCAGAGCCGCGCCGCCGTGCGGGCGGTACATGCCGGCCACCGCGCCGTGCCGGGTCAGCAACCGGGCGCAGAGTTCGAGGTGGACGAAATGCGCCGACACCAGCAGCACGCCCCGGCCGCGGGCCTGGGCGGCTTCGAGGTGCGGCAGGCCGGCCACGGTGTAGCGCGGTTGGCCGTCGCTGACCCGGCCCCACCAGGCCCGGGCGAATTCGAACAGGCCGATGCCGGTCTGCCGGAGATTTTCCCGGGCCACCCGCTGGCGGGTGGCGGGGTCCAGTTCGGGGAAGCAGAGCGCGAGATTGGCCTCGACCACCCGCCGTCGCCGCGGCAGCAGGTGCCAGAGCAGGCCACCCAGCGCCGCGCCGACCCGGTGTTGCAGGGTCTCGGGCATCCGCCCGGCGCACCAGCCGAAGGCCAGACCGAGCCAGGCCGGCCAATGGCGGGGACCGAGTGGCGGCGGGCCGGGCGAGGTGGGGCTGCTGCGGTTCTTCATGCGCCGATTCTAGCCCCTGCTCCCGCCCGCGACCGTTGCGCCAGGCCGGCCTGCTACCCTTTGCCCATGTCGATGACCCCGGGCCGGCGCCTGCTGCTGGCGCTTTATTCCGCCCTGCTCTGGCTGCTGTTGCCGGTGACGCTCTACCACCTCGTCTGGCGCGGCCTGCGCCAGCGCGACTACCTGCTGCGCTGGAGCGAACGCTACGCCCAGGTCGAGGTGCTGCCCGAGCTGCCGCCGGGGGCGATCTGGGTGCATGCGGTGTCGGTGGGCGAGGTCAACGCCGCCATCCCGCTGGTCAACGCCCTGCGCGAGCGCCACCCGGAACGGCCGCTGCTCATCACCACGATCACGCCGACCGGCTCGGCGCGGGTGCGCGCCCTGTGGGGTGAGTCGGTCCATCACGTCTACCTGCCCTACGACCTGCACGGCATGGTGCGGCGTTTCCTCGAGCGGGTGCGGCCGGCGCTGGCCGTGGTGATCGAAACCGAGCTCTGGCCCAACCTGTTCGTGGCCTGCGCCCGCGCCGGGGTGCCGGTGGTGATCGCCAATGCCCGGCTCTCCGAGCGCTCGCTGCGCGGCTATCGCTGGATGGGACCGCTGATCCGGCTCGCGCTGTCCGGCGTGCGCCTGGTCGCCGCCCAGTCGGAGGCGGACGCGGCGCGCTTCCGGGTGCTGGCCGGCGATGCGGTGCGCATCGAGGTCAGTGGGAACCTCAAGTTCGACCAGCCGCTGCCGCAGGCCAGCCGCGAGGAGGCCCTGGCCTGGCGACAGGCCGATGGGCGGCGGCCGACCTGGGTGGCAGCCAGCACCCATGCCGACGAGGAGGAGGCCGTGCTGCAGGCACAGCTGCGGCTGCGCGCCAGCCATCCGCAGGCCCTGTTGCTGTGGGCGCCGCGCCACCCCGAGCGCTTCGAGGCGGTGGCCGCGCGGGTGCGCGAGGCCGGCTTGGCGCTGTGCCGGCGCAGTGTCGAGCGCAGCCCCGACCAGGCCTGCGCGGTGTTCCTGATCGACAGCCTCGGTGAGCTGCCGGGCTTTCTCGCCGCCGGCGATGTGGCTTTTGTCGGCGGCAGCCTGATCCCGGTCGGCGGGCACAACCTGCTGGAGCCGGCCGCACTCGGCGTGCCGGTGCTGAGCGGCCCGCACACCTTCCACTTCGTCGAGATCGCCGCCCTGCTCGACCACGCCGGTGCGCTGGAGACGGTGACCGATGCCGCCAGCCTGGCCGCTGCCGTGGCGCGGCTCTGGGGGCATCCCGACCAAGCCCGGGCCCGCGGTCGGGCCGGCCGGCAACGGATCGACCGCGAGCGCGGCGCGCTCGCCCGCACGCTCGACCTGATCGACGCGGTGCTGGCACCGGGCGCCTGAGCCCGCGCCGCTTCAGCGGGTGGCGTCGAGCGGGGCTTCGGCGTCGACGGTGAGCAGGCGGTTCACCGCCGCGATGTCCTCGGGCACCAGCGCGCCGGCGGCCTGCTTGAGGGCCAGCTGGTTGACCAGGAAAGCATGCCGGGCCTGGGCGAACTGGGTCTGCGCGGCGAACAGCGCCTGCTGCGCCAGCAGCACATCGACCACCGTGCGGGTGCCCACTTCGAGCCCGGCTTCGCCGGCTTCCAGCGCGGCCCGCGCCGACACCACGGCGAGCCGGCGGGCCTCGACCTCGGCGGCCCCGGCGGCCAGCGAACGGTAGGCGTTGCGGGTCTGCCGGATCACGCCGCGGCGCTGCTGTTCGAGCTGCTCGGCGGCGAGTTCGCGGTCGGCCACCGCCCGGCGCACGCCAGCCTGGGTGGCGAAGCCGCTGAAGATCGGCACGTTCAGCGTGATGCCGATGCTGTGGCCGTCGCTTTGACCATCAGCCGGAAAGTTGAAATTGCCCGAGCCGCGGTTGCCCCAGGTGGTCGAATCGTTCCAGCCGGCCCCCAGGCTGAGGGTCGGATAGTGCGCGGCGCGGGCCGCCGAGACCCCGGCGCCGGCCGCATCGAGCCGGAGCGTGGCCGACTGCAGGGCCGGGTTGCCGGCGAGCGCGCGCTCGACCCAGGCCTCGAGGCCTTCGGCATCGTCGAGCCGCGGCTGGAATTCGACGGCGAGGCCGCGCAGGCCTTCCAGCGGCTCGCCGGTGATCTCGGTCAGGGCCTCGCGGGTGTCGTCGAGCCGGGTACCGGCGGCGATCGCGTTGGCGCGGGCACCGTCGAAGCTGGCACGCGCCTCGTGGACGTCGGTGATCGGCGCCAAACCGACCTCCAGCCGGGTCTCGGCCTGGTCGAGCTGGCGCTTGGCGGCGGCCTCCTGGGCGCGCGCCGAGGCCAGGGCTTCGATCGCCGTCAGCACATCGAAGTAGGCGGTGGCCACGCGCACGCCGAGCGCCTGCTCGGCGGCCAGCCGGTCGCTTTCGGCGGCGGCGGCCTGGGCACGGGCGGCGGCCAGCCGGCGGTAATCAGCATGGTCGTAGATCGACTGCTGCAGGTTGACGCCGAGGCTGCGGGTGCGGATGTCGGAGCTGCCGGTGCTGCGGCCGAAAATGACCTGCCCCGGGTTGTTCGGGTCGGGCTGGGTGCCCACCGAGGTGCTGTCGCCCTGCTGGTCGTTCAGGCTGGCCTGCGCGGCGATCTGCGGCAGCAGCGCGGCCCGGGCCTGGGTCACGCCGGCGCGGGCGGCGGCGGCGCGTGCCTCGGCTGCGGCCAGTTGCGGGTCGCCTTGGCGGGCCAGTTCGAAGGCCTGCATCAGGTCGGCGGCGGCGACGCTGCCAACGGAACCGGCCAACAGCAGGGCGAGGGCGAGGGGGCGCAAGCGCATGGTGAGGGTCCTTGAGGTGCGCGAAAGAGGCTTGAAGGGGTCAGAGGCGGAAACGGGCGCGCGGGGCGTGCCCATCGAGGTAGGGCACCTCGGTTTCGAACAGGCTTTCGATCACCGGGCCGTCCGCGCCTGCGCGCAGGCAGATGGCCTCCTGGGCCGGGGCCTCGCCGCGCACCGCGACCAGCCGGCCACCGGGACGCAGCCAGCCGATGAACCGCGCGGGCAGCTCGGCAACCGCCCCGCCCAGCAGGATGGCGTCGAAGCGGCGCGGGCTGTCCCAGTGGTCGGCGTGGGCGGTGTCGAGTTGCACGTTGCCGACGCCGAGGGCGGCGAGCCGCTGGCGGGCGGTGGCGGCGAGATCGGCGTGGCGTTCGAGCGCCAGCACCGAGTGGGCGAGGTGGCCGAGGCAGGCCGTCAGGAAGCCGCTGCCGGCACCGATTTCCAGCACCTCGTCGGTGGGTGCGAGATCGAGCGCCTGCAGCAGACGGCCCTCGACCACCGGCTTGAACATCCATTCGCCGTGCGGCAGCGGCAGCGGCAGGTCGGCGAACGCCAGACGGCGGTGCTCGACCGGCACGAAATCCTCGCGCGGCACGGCGCTGAGGGCCTCCAGCACACGGCGGTCGAGCACCTCCCAGGGGCGGATCTGCTGCTCCACCATCGTGTGGCGGGCCTGGTTGAAGTCGATCGGCATGGGCGGTTCCTCAAGGGGCGCGAAAGCAGACTAGTTTACGGGCAAGCACCCCACGACCCGCAGACTGCCCCAGCGGCGCGCGTCCGGGCAGTGACGAAGGTCACCGGGACGGAGGGCAGGGGGCGCCGTGGGCGCGCAAGAACAGCGTGACGCAGCGCTCGACGTGGGCGGCGAGCTGGGCCGGCGACGGCGGCGGGCACAGGCCGATCAGGCAGCGCAGATGCTCAAGGCCTTTGAGCAGCACGAAGAAATGCGCGGCCGCCTCACGCGGGTCGCCGAGGGCGAGTTGACCGCTGGCCTGCTGCCCGCGCAGGAAGCCTTCCATCTCCTCGAGCAGCCGTTTGGGGCCGGCGGCGAAGTAGAGTGCGGCCAGCCGGCCATCGCCCTGTGCCTGAGCGGCCATGGTGCGGTTGAGTTGCAGGGCATCCTCGCTGAACACGAGGGCGGTGAAAGCTTGGCCGATCGCCCGCAGAGCATCACGCAGGGGCAGGCCGTCGGACCGTTCGAACAGGCCCTGCGGCAACTGCTGCTGGCAGCGCGCCGCGACGGCGGCGGTGAACAGGCCTTCCTTGTCGCCGAAATGGCTGTAGATCGTCAGCTTGGAGACGCCGGCGGCCTGGGCAATGGCCTCGAGGCTGACCGCCTCGAAACCGTGCTGGCAGAACAGGGTGCCGGCGGCCTCGACCAGGGCGGCGCGTTTTTCCGGGTCTTTGGGGCGGCCAGAGGCGGCGGTGCGGGCGGTGTTCGTCACGCGAAAGGCAATGGACCGGACGGCAGGCTTGAAGATAGCATACTGCCGAGTTCATGAATCCCGGCCCCCGCCATGCCCCTTCGCCGCCCCTCTTTTTCCGTCGCGCTGGGCGCGGCCTTGCTGGTGCCGGCTCTGCTGCTGGCCGGCTGCGGCCAAGGCGAACCGGTGCAGGAGCCGCCGCGGCCGGTGCTGGTGCAACAGCCACAGCCGGCCGAGGCGGCGGTGCAGGCTTTTGCCGGCGATGTGCGCGCCCGCCACGAAACCCTGCTGGCCTTCCGGGTCGGCGGCAAGCTGGCCCAGCGCGAAGTCGAGGTCGGCCAGCGGGTCCGTGCCGGCCAGGTGCTGGCCCGGCTCGACGGCGCTGACCTGCGGCTGGCCCGCGAGGCCGCCGAGGCCCGGCTCGCCGCCGCCGAAGCCGAAGCCCGGCTCGCCGCCGCCGAGTTCGAGCGTGTCGGCGTGCTGTTCGAGCGGCAGCTGGTCAGCCGCTCCCTGTTCGATGCCCGCCGCAGCGCCCGCGAGGCGGCCGATGCCCAGGTCGGGCAGGCTCGGGCGCAGCTGCGGGTCGCCGCCAACCAGGCCGCTTACGGCGATCTGCGGGCCCCCGCCGATGGCGTGGTGGCCGAGCGCTTTGCCGAAGCCGGGCAGGTGCTGGCGGCCGGCCAGCCGGTGTTCGTGGTGGCCGAGGATGGCGACCGCGAGGTCGCCATCGCCCTGCCCGAATCGGAACTGGCGCGCTTCACCATCGGCCAGCCGGTGCAGGTCGAGCTCTGGGCTGCGTCCGAGCGCCGGCTGCCGGGCCGCTTCCGCGAGATCGCCCCGGCCGCCGATCCGGCGACCCGCACCTTCGCCGCCCGGGTGGCCATCGAGACCCCGGTCGGAGTGGCCGTCGAGCTGGGCCAGAGTGCCCGCGTCTATGCCGTCCGCAGCACTGCGGTGGCGCTCAGCGTGCCGCTCTCGGCGCTCACCGAGGTGGAAGGTCGGCCGGCGCTGTGGGTGCTGAACGCCGATCGCCGCAGCGCCCGCCGCCAAGAGGTCGAGATCGGCCCCTACGGCCCGACCTCGGTGCCGGTGCTGGCCGGCCTCGCCGCGGACGACTGGGTGGTGGTGGCCGGTGTGCACCTGCTGCGCGAGGGCCAGCCGCTGCGGCCGCTGGACCGCGAGAACCGCCCCCTGCCGGCCGCGCCGGCGGCCGCCAACGACGCCGGCTGAGTGGCCATGGCCGGATCGTTCAACCTCTCCGCTTGGGCCCTGCAGAACCGCGCCCTGGTGCTGTACGCGATGATCGTGCTGGGCATCGTCGGGGTGTTCAGCTACCAGCGGCTCGGGCAGTCCGAGGACCCGCCTTTCAGCTTCAAGCTGATGGTGGTGCAGACGCTCTGGCCGGGTGCGACCGCGCAGGAAGTGGCCGAGCAGGTCACCGACCGCATCGAGAAGGAGCTGATGGAAACCGGCCAGTACGAGTTCATCCGCTCCTACTCGCGGGCCGGCGAGTCGATGGTCATGTTCATGGCCAAGGATTCGATGGTCTCGGCCGAACTGCCGCCGCTGTGGTACGCGGCGCGCAAGAAGATCGGCGACATCCGCCACACCCTGCCGGCCGGCATCGTCGGCCCGTTCTTCAATGACGAGTTCGGCGACACCTTCGGCACCATCTACGCGCTGCAGGCCAAGGGTCTCGATTACGCCACGCTGGAGGACTACGCCGAACGCATCGAGCTGGCCCTGCACCGGGTCCCGGACGTGGCCAAGGTCGAACTGATCGGCCTGCAGCAGGAAACCATCTGGATCGAACTCTCGAACACCAAGCTCGCCGCCTTGGGTGTGCCGCTGGAGGCGGTGCAGCGGGCGATCGACGCGCAGAATGCGGTGGTCGGCGCCAGTTTCTTCGAGACCCCGACCCACCGCGTCAAGCTGCGGGTCAGCGGTGCCTTCGATTCGGTCGAATCGATCCGCCAGTTCCCGATCCGCGTCGGCGAGCACAGCTTCCGGCTCGGTGATGTGGCCGAGGTGCACCGCGGTTTCGTCGATCCGGCCGCACCGCGCATGCGTTTCATGGGCGAGGACGCGATCGGCATCGGCATCTCGATGCGCAAGGGCGGCGACATTCTCGAACTCGGCGAGCGCCTGCAGGCCGAGTTCGCGCAGATCCAGCAGACCCTGCCGGCCGGCATGAGCCTGACCCAGGTCGCCGACCAGCCGGCGGCGGTGCGCGATTCGGTGGGCGAGTTCGTGCGCGTGCTGGCCGAGGCGGTGCTGATCGTGCTGCTGGTCTGCTTCCTGAGCCTGGGCTGGCGCTCCGGTCTGGTGGTGGCGCTGTCGATCCCGCTGGTGCTGGCGATGACCTTCGCCAGCATGTATTTCTTCGATATCGGCCTGCACAAGATCTCGCTCGGCGCACTGATCCTGGCGCTCGGCCTGCTGGTGGACGACGCCATCATCGCCATCGAGATGATGCAGGTGAAGATGGAGGAGGGCCTCGACCGGCTGGCGGCGGCGGCCTACACCTACCAGCACATGGCCTTCCCCATGCTCACCGGCACGCTGATCACCGCCGCCGGTTTCCTGCCGATCGCCACCGCCGCCTCGAGCACCGGCGAATACACCCGCTCGATCTTTCAGGTGGTGGTGCTGGCGCTGGTGCTGAGCTGGGTGGCGGCGGTGATTTTCATCCCCTACCTCGGCGACAAGCTGCTGCCCGACCGCGAGAGCCTGCGTGCCGGCCACGGCAACGGCTTCGCTGCCGCCGTCCGCCGCGAGCTGGCGCGCCGCCTGCCGCCACGCCTGGCGCCGCTGGTGGCGCCCGCCGGCACGCCGCAGGACGACCCCTACGCCACGCCCTTCTACCGGCGTTTCCGCGAGACGGTGACCTGGAGCGTGCGTCACCGCAAGACCGTGATCGCCCTGACCGTGGCGCTGTTCCTGCTGTCGGTGGCGATGTTCCGTTTCGTGCCGCAGCAGTTCTTCCCGTCTTCGACCCGGCTGGAGCTGATGGTCGATATCGAGTTGGCCGAAGGCAGCTCGATGCGGGCCACCGAGGCGGCGGTGCAACGCTTCGAAGAACACCTGCAGGGTCACGAGGGCATCGAAAGTTTCGTGGCTTACGTTGGTTCCGGTTCGCCGCGCTTCTACCTGCCGCTCGACCAGAAACTGCCACAGGCCAACTTCGCCCAGTTCGTGCTGCGCACGCCCGACATTGCGACCCGCGAGGCGGTCAAGGCCTGGTTGCAGGGCGTGATCGATACCGAATTCGGTGAGCTGCAAGGCCGCGTGACCCGGCTCGAGAACGGGCCGCCGGTGGGGTTTCCGGTGCAGTTCCGGGTCTCCGGCGAGCATGTCGACGAAGTGCTGCGCATCGCCCGCGAGGTCAAGGCCCGGGTCCGCGAGAACCCGCACGTGCGTAATGTCAACCTCGACTGGGATGAGCCGAGCAAGGTGGTGCGACTGACGATCGATCAGGACCGCGCTCGTGCCCTGGGCGTCAGTTCGGCCGAGGTCGCCACCTTCCTGCGCGGATCCTTGTCCGGCACCCCGGTCAGCACCTTCCGAGAGGGCAACGAGCTGATCGAAATCCTCCTGCGCGGCCCCGAGCAGGAGCGCACCCGCCTTGACATGCTGGGCTCGCTGGCGGTGCCGACCGCGGGGGGGCGCAGCGTGCCGCTCGCACAGGTGGCCGACATCGAGTACGGCTTCGAACACGGCATCCTCTGGCACCGCAACCGGCTGCCGACGGTGACCGTGCGCGCCGACGTCGAAACCGGCATCACCCCGCCGACCGTGACGCAGGAGATCCTGCCCCGACTCGACGATCTGCGTGCCGCGCTGCCGCCCGGCTTCCTGCTGGAAACCGGCGGCACGGTCGAGGATGCGGCGCGTGGCAGCAAGTCGGTGGTGGCCGGCATCCCGCTGCTGCTGTTCGCCGTGATCACCCTGCTGATGCTGCAATTGCGCAGCTTCTCGCGCACCGCAATGGTGCTGCTGACCGCGCCACTAGGGCTGATCGGCGTGACCTGGTTCCTGCTGGTGCCGCAGGTGCCCTTCGGTTTCGTCGCCATGTTGGGCACCATCGCGCTGTCGGGCATGATCATGCGCAACGCGGTGATCCTGATCGACCAGATCGAGCGCCACATCGCCGAGGGCATGGCGCCCTTCGTGGCCGTGGTCGAGGCCGCCGTCCGGCGTTTCCGGCCGATCGTGCTGACCGCGCTCACCGCCGTGCTGGCGATGATTCCGCTCTCGCGCAGCGTGTTCTTCGGGCCGATGGCGGTCGCCATCATGGGCGGCCTGATCGTCGCCACCGCGCTCACCCTGCTGTTCCTGCCGGCCCTGTACGCCGCCTGGTTCCGCATCAAGGCCCCGCCGCCGGCACCGCGCTACTGAACGCGGCCTTCATGGCATCCGCTGGCGATTCGCGTTCTAATGCGGACCGGAAGCAGGGGTGCCCGTCGCGGGCTGAGAGAGACCCTTCGAACCTGATGCGGGCCACACCGCCGTAGGGAGACTTCGACGCGCCGCCTTGGCGCTCCTGCCGACGTG
Source organism: Silanimonas sp. (assembly GCA_018334015.1). GTDB lineage: Bacteria > Pseudomonadota > Gammaproteobacteria > Xanthomonadales > Xanthomonadaceae > Silanimonas. The sequence goes on along the minus strand of JAGXTI010000020.1, from coordinate 75,532 downwards.
CTCGATGCCGCCTCTCCCCGCGGCATCGCCCTTCACGGCCCTACGGGGCCCATGCAGAGCGCCAAGCCCATGAACGCCGTCGCCAAGGACCTGCTGGACAAGACCCGCCAGCTCTCCGAAGAAGTCACCCGCCCGATTCCCGGCTCGCAGAAGATCTTCATCGAAGGCTCGCGCCCGGACCTGCGCGTGCCGATGCGCGAGATCACGCTGTCGCCGACACCGCGCACCGTGGGTGTGGAGAAAAACGCGCCGCTGGCGGTCTACGACACCTCGGGGCCCTACAGCGACCCGAACGCGAACATCGACCTCGCGCGTGGCCTCGCCAACGTGCGCGCGGCGTGGATCGCCGAGCGCGGCGACACCGAAGTTCTCGGCGGCTTGAGTTCGGCCTTCGGCCGCGCCCGCGAGGGCGATGCCAAACTCGATGCGCTGCGCTTCCCCAACCGCGTCCTGCCGCGTCGTGCAAAGGCCGGTGCCAACGTCACCCAGATGCACTACGCCCGCCGCGGGATCATCACGCCGGAGATGGAGTACATCGCCATCCGCGAGAACCAGCGGCTGGAATCCATCCGCGAGGCGCACCTGTTGAAGCAGCATCCGGGCGAGAGCTTCGGTGCGGTGCTGCCGGCACGCATCACCCCGGAGTTCGTGCGCGATGAAGTGGCGCGTGGCCGCGCCATCATTCCCGCCAATATCAACCATCCGGAGCTTGAGCCGATGATCATCGGCCGCAACTTCCTGGTGAAGATCAACGCGAACATCGGCAACTCGGCCGTGTCGTCTGGCATTGCCGAGGAAGTCGAGAAGCTGGTGTGGTCGATCCGCTGGGGCGGCGACACGGTGATGGACCTGTCCACCGGAAAGCACATCCACGAAACCCGCGAGTGGATCCTGCGCAACTCGCCCGTTCCGATCGGCACGGTGCCGATCTACCAGGCTCTCGAGAAAGTGAATGGCAAGGCCGAAGATCTGACCTGGGAGCTGTTCCGCGACACCCTGATCGAGCAGGCCGAGCAGGGCGTGGATTACTTCACCATCCATGCCGGCGTGCTGCTGCGTTACGTGCCGCTCACCGCCCGTCGCGTCACCGGCATCGTCTCGCGTGGTGGTTCGATCATGGCCAAATGGTGCCTGGCGCATCACCGCGAGAACTTCCTCTACACGCACTTCGAGGAAATCTGCGAAATCATGAAGGCCTACGACGTGAGCTTCTCGCTCGGCGACGGCCTGCGCCCCGGCTCGATCGCCGATGCGAACGACGCCGCACAGTTCGGCGAGCTGGAAACACTGGGCGAGCTCACCAAGATCGCGTGGAAGCACGACGTCCAGACCATGATCGAAGGCCCCGGCCACGTGCCGATGCAGCTGATCAAGGAGAACATGGACAAGCAGCTGCGCGAGTGCGGCGAGGCGCCGTTCTACACGCTCGGGCCGCTGACCACCGACATCGCACCCGGCTACGACCACATCACCAGCGCCATCGGTGCGGCGATGATCGGCTGGTACGGCACGGCCATGCTCTGCTACGTGACGCCCAAGGAACATTTGGGATTGCCGAACCGCGAGGACGTGCGCGAGGGCATCATGGCCTACAAGATCGCCGCGCACGCGGCCGACCTCGCCAAGGGCCATCCCGGCGCGCAGGCACGCGACAACGCGCTGTCGAAGGCGCGCTTCGAGTTCCGCTGGGAGGACCAGTTCCACCTCGGCCTCGACCCGGAGCGGGCCCGCGAGTACCACGACGAGACCCTGCCCAAGGACGCGCACAAGGTCGCGCACTTCTGCTCGATGTGCGGCCCGCACTTCTGCTCGATGAAGATCACCCAGGACGTGCGTGACTACGCCGCCGAGCACGGCGTGGCCGAGGAAACCGAAGCGCTGGAGAAGGGCATGGCCGAGAAGTCGGCCGAGTTCCGCGCCCAGGGCGCGCAGGTCTACCGCAAGGATTGAAGGCGGCGGTCGACCGCAGGCTCAGATTCCCGCCGCCGCGGCGCGTTGCAGGGCAGCGGCGACGATGCCCGGTGTCAGCAGTTGCGGCAGAACAAACGGTGCGCCGCCATCGGCCGGGTAGACGACGTACAACGGCACCCCGCTGCGGCCGAACTCGGCCAATGCGGCGGTGATGGTCGGGTCATGGTCGGTCCAATCGGCCTTGAGGTAGCGGGTGCCGGTCTCGCGCAGCAGGGTCTCGAACCGCTCCCCCCGGAGCGCGACCCCTTCGTTGGCGATGCAGCTGATGCACCAGGCCGCAGTGAAATTGACCAGCACCGGACGACCCTCGGCGCGCAGAGCGGCGACCCGCTCCGGCGACCAGGCCTCGACGCCAACGGTGGCCGCCGCGGCGGTCGGGCTGCCACTGCGCAGACCTTCGACCAGCACCACCGGCGCCACGGCCAACAGCAGCAGGGCGCTCACCGCGATGCGCTTGGCCACGCCCGGTGCCGAGCCGCGCCACCACAGGGCGAAGCCCATCAGCACGATGCCGCCCAACAGCAGGGTCATGCCGAAAACCCCGACCTGTCGGCCCAGCACATAGGCCAGCCAAAGTGCGGTGAAGTACATCGGGAACGCCAGCGCCTGCTTGAGGCGCTCCATCCATGGCCCCGGTCGCGGCAAGGACCGCGCCAGCGCCGGCGAGAACGCCAGCGCCAGCATCGGCAGTGCAAGGCCCACCCCGAGTGCCACGAACACCCCGAAGGTGACCGCTCCTGGTTGGGTCAGGGCCACACCGAGCGCCGGTCCCATGAAGGGTGCGGTGCAGGGGCTGGCCACCACCACCGCCAGCACGCCGGTGAAAAAGGCGCCGCGGTCGCCATCGCTCTCGGTCAGCGATTGCCCAAAGCCCATCAGCGAAGCCCCGGGCGTGGCCAGTCCGGAGAGCGCGAAACCGACACCGGCCATCAACAGGGCCATGGCGGCGACGAACCACGGCGTCTGTAGCTGGAAGCCCCAGCCCAGCGCCTCGCCGGTGGCGCGCAAGGCCACCAGCAGGCCGGCCAGCGCGAGGAAAGCGACCAATATGCCCGCCGTGTAGAGCAGGGCGTGGCGGTGCTGCGAGGGGCCGCCTTGGGCGATCGCCAGGCCCTTGAATGCGAGCACCGGAAACACGCAGGGCATCAGGTTCAGCAGGATGCCGCCCAGCAGGGCGAACAACAGCACCAGACCGAGGCCCAGCGGACGCTCGATGACCGGCACGGCGACGGCGGAAGCGACCGGCGGCGGCGCGGATTGCACAGCAGGCTCGGGCGGTGGGCCGAGCGGATCCTCGCCGACGGTGCGCAACGTATGGGCATGCAGACCGCCGTCGGCGGCGTGGCCGACCAGCACCCAGACCACCTCGCTCGGCATGCCGGCGTAGAAGTCGCTCAGCGGCTGCACGAAACGCAGCACGCCGCTGGCGTCGAACGCGGCATCAATGACGGTATTGGCCACCACCTGCGGGCTGAGCGGAAACACGTCGATTCGCGCCATGCCGGTGAGTGCTGCGGCTGCGCCCTCGATCGCCACCTCGATGCCGGCCTCGCTGCGCCGGGTCAGACCGCCCCAAGCCGGCGCCGGTTGCGGCACCCGTGCCAGCGCTGCGGCGAAGCGCCCGGCTTCCACCGAGGGCTGGGGCGTGGCTGCGACCGGCAGATCCAGGGTCAGCATGGCCTGGTCGGGGATGCAGATGTCGGCGCAGATCAACCAGCGCGCCCGCAACGTGACGGCGAAGCGCGAACCTGGCATGGCATCAGCCGGGACCGTGAGTGTGGCCGGTAGCAGCAGATCGTTCTTGTAGCCGAGGTTGACGAGCCCGCCGAAGGGCAGACGTTCCGGCACCGGCCACTGGATCGGCCCCGCACGGGCCCCTTCCGGCAGGGTCCAGTCGAAGCGCGTCGGCAGACCGGAGTCGCCGGGGTTCTGCCAGTAGGAATGCCAACCCGGCTCGTGGACGATGCGCAGGCCGGCCCCGAAGGTCTGACCGGGAGCCACCGTCGCGTGGTCGGCGATCAGGGCGACCGCCGCATGCTGGGTGGGTTGCAGGGCTTGAGCCGGGGCCGCGGCGAGCAGCACGAGCCCGGTGAGCAGCAGGGATCTGAGAATGATGATCGGCATGTGGGACAGGGTGTGCTCGAAGGCGGCGAAAAACGGATGAAGCCGGCGCGTCACGATCACGCGGCCGTCTCGGTGTCGCCACAGCAAGGCCACGCCACGGCGACAAGCCATGCACATCGCTCACACGCTGCCGCGACGACCAAGCGCGCAGCGTAGCACCGTGCTAGCCGCACACCCCAACACCTCACCTCTGGAGCTGCCTCATGCGTGCCGATCTGCGTCTTCCCGCGCTTGCCCTTCTCGCCGCCGCCATGGCTTTCCCGCTGGCCGCCCACTACCAAGGTGGCAGCAAGGCCGCCAAGCCCGCCGCCAGCGCCAACCAGGCCGCCACGGTGGTCGACATCGCCACCGGCAACCCGGACTTCTCGACCTTGGTCGCCGCCCTCAAGGCCGCCGGTCTGGTCGACACGCTCAAGGGCGCCGGTCCCTTCACCGTGTTCGCGCCGACCAATGCCGCCTTCGCCAAACTGCCGCCCGGCACGCTGGACAACCTGCTGAAGCCGGAGAACCGCGCCCAGCTCACCGCCATCCTGACCTACCACGTGGTGCCAGGGCGGGTGCTCGCGGCCGATGCCGCGAGGCTCACCACAGCCACCACGGTGAACGGCGCCACCGCCGCCATCGTCGCCAGCGGCGGTCGCGTCACCATCGACGGTGCCACCATCACGGCCACCGACATCAAGGCCGGCAACGGTGTGGTGCACGTGATCGACACGGTGATGCTGCCCTGAGATCCGACAGGCTTGGCGGAGTCAGGCCCCGCCTGATTCCGCCAAGCGTTCGGCGAGGCGCTGCCATTCCGGCAGCCGTTCGGCCAGCCCGGTGCGTTCAAGCCAGGCTTCGTCCAAGCTCAGACCGCCACCGAGCGCATGGGCCACGTGGACCGCGCCGACCACGCCCAAGCCGTTCTGTCGGGCGCGTTCGGGTTGCTGGTGGAAAGCCACCGCCTCGATGATCGGCAAGGGCAGGCCCCAAAGCCCCAGCAACCAAGCCGCCGCCTCGGCATGCCCGGTGGCGGTTTCTTTATGGTCGGTCTGCTGGAAACCCGGCAGCAGGCGGCCGAGTTCGGCCAACAGTGCGGCGGTGGCGGCCGTTTCGGCGACTGGACCCGGCAACAGCCGGGCCGCCAGTTGTGAAGCAAAATAGGCGCGCCGGCGCAAAGATTCGGCCTCCGGATGCTGACCGGCCGACAAGGCCTCGGCGGCCAGCACGACCCGGCGCAGGGTTTCCAACCCGAGCCGTACCACGGCGGCCTTGAGGTCGGCGACCGGGCGACCGCCCGAGAAAAAGGCCGAATTGCACACCCGCAGCACCTTGGCCGCCAGCACCGGGTCGCGGGCGAGGGTTTGCACCACGTGCTGGGCACCGACGTTGGGATCGGCGAGCGCCTTGGAAACCGCGAGGTAGGTGGCCGGCGCCGGTGGCAACTGGGCGATGGCGCCGACGCGAGCCTTGAGGCTCGGGTCGTCGAGCAGCACCCGCAGGGCCTGAATGCCCTCGATGGCGTCGATCAGCGCATGGGCCTGCAGCGGCAGACCGAGGTGGCGGTGGGCCACATCGAGGGCTGCTGCGCCCGGTTCGCTGCCATCGGTCAAAAGCAGCAGGCGCACCGCCTGCGGGTGGCGATCGCGGGCGCGGCGCAGCAGGAGCATGCCCTGCGGGTCGCCGCCATCGACGGCGAGGGCATCGACAGCGCGCGCCTCCAGCAGGGCCGCGCCATCCTCGGGCCGCTCGGACCAGGCCAATTCCCAGTGCAGGCCGCGTAGCCGCAGGACGGCCTCCAGGTCGCTGTCCTGACGGAGCGCATGGCCGGCGATCAGGACAAGCATGCGGATCTCCAGGGGCGCAGGGAGCGGGTGGGGCTCAGAACTTCGGCTTGTCGGCGTCCGGCAGGGCGTTGTAACGGGCGATGCCGTCGAGGATCTCCCGGATGGCCGATTCTTTGCCTTCCCAGCCCTCGATCTTCACCCACTTGCCCTTCTCGAGGTCCTTGTAGTGCTCGAAAAAGTGACCGATGCGCTCGAGCCAGTGCTGCGACACCTGGCCGATGTCGCTGATGTGCTCGTAGCCCTTGAACACCTTGGGCACCGGCACCGCGACGACCTTGGTGTCCTCGCCGGCCTCGTCGGTCATCCTCAGCATGCCGACCGGGCGGCAGCGGATCACCGAGCCCGGCACCAGCGCCAGCGGCAGGATCACCAGCACGTCGACCGGATCGCCGTCGCCACACAGCGTGTGCGGCACGTAGCCGTAGTTGCAGGGGTAGCGCATCGGCGTCGACAGGATGCGGTCGACGAAGATCGCGCCGGTGTCCTTGTCGACCTCGTACTTGACCGGCTCGGCGTCTTTCGGAATCTCGATGATGACATTGACTTCGTTCGGCACGTCGCGGCCGGTCGGAACGAGGCTGAGGCCCATGGCGATGACTGAAGGGAGTCGGGAGAGGTCGCGGAGGATACCGCATGAAACGCCCCGAATCCGGGCTCAAAGCCTCAGCCTCGGCACCCGGTTGGGCCGGTTCGGTGGCAGCGCAAGGAAAGAAAAGTCAGAACAAGAACCGCACGCCCACGTTCCAAGTCGTGATCTTGCCGAGCTCGTAGCCGGTGACCAGCGCGATGCCCGGCCGGACATGCCAGCGGCCGGTCAATCCGACGAGGATGTCGGCGTCGAAGGTTTCAGAGCCATCGTCGGCGATCTCGCCGACCGAGGTGTAGCGAACGTGGCCCTGCAGGTGGATCGTCGGCGTCGCCGCCCAGATCATCCCGACCTCGCTGCCGAGCCCGCTCCCGTCACCGTCGGCATCGAGATTGAAGCCACCGACCTGCAGATCGGCCAACTCGGCACCGTCAAAGCTGAGGCGGCCGTAGAGGCTCGTGGTGGGCGAAAAGGAGTGCGCATAGCCGACACCGATGCGCCAGCGCGTCACCCTGAAATCGCCTTCGATGGGGACGCTGCCCCCTCTCACCTCGAGGTCCTGGTTGGCCGACGAGTACTCGCCAAACAGGTGCAGGTTGTCCCCGAACTCCCAAGCGCCACCGATGAAGCCACCGCCACCCGCATCGGTTTCGAGCTCGAGCGTGGTGCTGTTGCCGGCGAACGTACCGGCCTGCCCCACGTCATTGACGAAGCCGGCGAAGAGGCCACCTTCGAGGTAGGTGAAGCCGATCTGCTGCGCCATCGCCGAAGGCGCGCCCAGCGCGATTGCCACGGCCACTGCGATCCTGTGTTGTCGACGAAACATCGGGTTGATCCAGCTTCAAGGGGGGCCGAAGCTAGGCGGAACCGTGTGAGACGACCGTGAGCCCATGCTCGCAGGCCTTTGATGCTGCATTCCGAACCGCCATAAAAAAGCCCCGCCATGGCGGCGGGGCTTCGGTGTCGCAGCAGCGTCGTCAAGTGCTTGTCAGAGCAGCGGCACCATCAGCAGGGCGACCACGTTGATGATCTTGATCAGCGGGTTGATGGCCGGGCCGGCGGTGTCCTTGTAGGGATCGCCGACGGTGTCGCCGGTCACCGCGGCCTTGTGCGCCTCGGAGCCCTTGCCGCCGTGGTGGCCTTCTTCGATGTATTTCTTGGCGTTGTCCCAGGCGCCGCCACCGGTGCACATCGAGATGGCCACGAACAGGCCGGTGACGATGGTGCCGATCAGCAGGCCGCCCAGCGCCGCCGGTCCGAGCACCAGGCCCACCACGATCGGGATGACGAGCGGCAGCATCGAGGGCACGATCATTTCGCGGATCGCCGACTTGGTCAGCAGGTCGACGGCCTTGTCGTATTCCGGCTTGCCGCTGCCGTCCATGATGCCGGGGATCTCGCGGAACTGCCGGCGCACTTCCTCCACCACCGCACCGGCAGCGCGACCCACCGCCTGCATGGCCAGTGCGCCGAACAGGTAGGGGATCAGGCCGCCGATCAGCAGGCCGATCAGCACCTCGGGTTTGTCGATCGAGAAGTCGATGACGTCGACGCCGAAGCGTTCATCGAGCTTGTGCGCGTAGTCGGCGAACAGCACGAGCGCGGCGAGGCCGGCCGAGCCGATCGCGTAGCCCTTGGTGACGGCTTTGGTGGTGTTGCCGACAGCGTCGAGCGCGTCGGTGGTCTTGCGGATCTCCTTGTCGAGCCCGCTCATCTCGGCAATACCACCGGCGTTGTCGGTGATCGGACCGTAGGCGTCGAGTGCCACGATCACGCCGGCCATCGAGAGCATGGCGGTGGCGGCGATGGCGATGCCGAACAGTCCGGCCAGGGCATGGCAGGTCCAGATCGCCAGGGCGACCACCAGCACCGGCGCGGCGGTCGATTTCATCGACACCGCGAGGCCGGCGATGACATTGGTGCCGTGACCGGTCACCGAGGCGGCGGCCACATCGCGCACCGGCTTGTACTCGGTGGCGGTGTAGTACTCGGTGATCACCACCATTGCCGCGGTCAAGGCGAGGCCGATCAGGGCGCAGGCGAACAGCTGCAGGGTGTTGACCGCGATCATCGCATCGATCACGAACCAGAAACCCACTGCCGACAGCAGTGCGGCGGCGATCAGGCCCTTGTAGAGCGCCTTCATGATCTTGCCGTCGCTGCCCACTTTGACGAAGAAGGTGCCGAGGATCGAGCCGATGATCGAGACCGCGCCCAGCACCAGCGGCAGCAGCACGCCGGCGTGGCCGTAGGTGCTGAAGAAGATGCTGGCGATCAGCATGGCCGCGATGATGGTGACCGCGTAGGTCTCGAACAGGTCGGCGGCCATGCCGGCGCAGTCGCCGACGTTGTCGCCGACGTTGTCCGCGATCACCGCCGGGTTGCGCGGGTCGTCTTCGGGAATGCCGGCCTCGACTTTGCCCACCAGATCGGCACCGACATCGGCACCCTTGGTGAAGATGCCGCCGCCCAAGCGCGCGAAGATCGAGATCAAGGAACTGCCGAAGGCCAGGCCGATCATCGGTTGCAGGGCCGCTTTGATCGCGGCCTCGTCGTTGACCGCCCCACCGACGGCGACGAAGTAGCCGGTGACGCCGAGCAGGCCGAGGCCGACCACCAGCATCCCGGTCACCGCACCACCTCGGAAGCTGACCGCGAGGGCGGCATCGAGACCGCGGTACGCGGCCTGGGTGGTACGCACATTGGCGCGCACCGAGACCCACATGCCGATGAAGCCGGCCACGCCCGAGAGCACGGCACCCAGCGCGAAGCCGATCGCGGTGGGCCAGCCGAGGCCGGGCACCAGGGCGATGGCGAGAAACAGCACGCCACCGACGATGGCGATGGTGGTGTATTGCCGTCGCATGTAGGCGCTGGCACCTTCCTGGATCGCCGCAGCGATCACCCGCATGCGTTCGTTGCCGCTGTCCTGCGCGAGGATCCAGCGCGCCGAAACCATGCCGTAGACGATGGCCAATACCGCACAGGCCATAGCGAGAAAAACCGCGTAGTGCTCCAACATCCTCGACCTCCCCAGATTCCGGACGGGCAACGCATCGAAATGCGATGGGCCACCGGCGGTGGCCCGCATCGAGTATTGCCGAAGGATGCGCGGGGCGCTACGGCGCGTCCGCGCAGGTCCGCGGCGGCCGGCTCGAGTCCGCCGCAAGCCCCCGGCCTGCCGGAACGCGATGCCCTAGCCCCCCTCGCGCCTGCCCACGCGCGATCTGCGACGGCAGTTAGGCCACGCCCTCGCGCCTGCCGACGCGCGACCTGCGGACGCGACGGCTCAGGCTACGCGTCCCGCTCCGCATTCGCCGCCGCTCGCCCTCCATGGCTCGCTTCGCTGTCCGCGAGGCCGCGCTGGCGCGGCGCGCCTCGAAGCGCCCCGCAAGGCAGGTTGGGGGCTTGCGGCGGATTTCGAGGGCCAGCCCGGCGATCAGACGCCAAGCCCGCAGGGTGCGCCCCGGATGGGCGCACCGACCGCGGGCACAGGATGCGCCCTTCGGTCGGCCCGTCGGGTTTCTTGCCGCACGGCTGTAGGCCCGAGTCCGCCGCCGGCCCCCAGCCTGCCGAGGCGGGGGTGCTGCTTCAGACGCGACGGCTCAGAGCCTGAGAGTCTTTCGGATGTCGACCGCGACCACCTTCCCGCTGGTATGGCCGACGCCCTCACCGACAGCCATCACGGGTTGATCGCCGGCGCGGCTTTCGGGCGGGCACTGCCCGCGTCGTTGCGTCCTGGTCGCGACTTCGGGCCGTTCCATGCCTCTCATGCCGCCCTCGCGCCCGCTGCGGACGGACTTGTCCCCCATCCGATGAGCTGCGGCGCCAGCACCGCCATGCGCAACAGGTTGTGCGCCAGCACGAACAGCCCCACCACGGACCTGATCTTGGCCAGTCCACGGACCGGCATGCGCAGCAGCCCGCGGTTGCGCGCCTGGGCGTTGACGCATTCGGCCGTGGCCGCGCGCTGCCTGTAGATCCCGGCGGCCTCTTGGCTGGCCATGCGTCTGCGCCACGCGATCACCGCCGGCGAGTCGCCCGGCTTGGGCGCGTGCTTGTCTTGCTGCACCGGCTGGCCGTGCTCGTCCTTTGTCTCTCTGGGTTCCGGCACCGGCGCATAGACCGTGGTCTTGCTCGCCGCCGCGTCGATCTGCTCATGCGCGGGGAAGCCGCCATCGACCAGCCATTGCGCGGGGGCCTGCCCCAAGCGTTGCTCCACTTGTTCGAGCATCGGCACCAACTGCGCCATGTCGCTGCCGGCGTTGACCACGGCCATGCCCACGATGACCTGCTCGTTGCACGTCGTGGCGAACTGCACGTTGACCGCCGGTCGGAATCCGCCATCGCCCATCTTCATGACCCGCGCGTCGGGGTCGGTGGTGCTGGCCCGGGCGTCTTCTTCCTTGCCGCTGTTGCGCTTCTTGGTTGCGGCCACTTCGGGCAGTTGCTCCAGTGCCCGGCGAATGCGTTCTTCGCGTTCCTCGGCCGCGCGCCGCTGGGCGGCTTGTTCGCGCCGCTTGGCCTGCCCGGGGTCGCTCTCGGCCCGCGCCTTGAGGCTGCGAACCAGCTCGCCAGCCGCGTTCAAGTGCTCCTGCAGGCTGGCCTGGCGGCGGAACGAAGCCGCGCCGGCATCGGCACGCACGCGCATGCCGTCCTGCGCCACCCGCTCCAGACGGATGGCACCGGCCGCCGCCAACGCCGCGACGTTGTCGGTGAGCAGGTCGTCCATCAACGCTTCGTTGGCACTGCGGAAATCGTTGAGCGCGTGGTAGTTCACCGAGACGCCGCCGCAGATCCACCGATAGGCATCGTGCTCTTGGCTCAGCCGCGCCACCTCGCGGCCACTGCCCACGCCTTCGAGCGTGGCGTACAACCACAGCGCGAACAGGATGCGCGGGTCGATGGCGGCACGCCCGGCGTTGCTGCCACGCGCCTTGACGGCGTCGAACAGCGGGCTCAGGTCCTGGCGTTCGACATAGCCCCAGACCAGCCGAGCGCGGTGGTCAGCCGCCAACAGCGATTCCAGGTCCGACGCGCGCAGCTGGATCTGTCGCCGGTTGGGCTCCAGCAGCCGCGGCGCGCCGTGGCCGCGCTTGGCCACCGCCTTGGCATGTGCCTGCTGCACCTGCTCCGCGCTCGGCGCAGGCAGGTCATCGAACAAGCGCGCCTCAGCGGCCTCGGTATCGCGTTCTGTGGGCATCGTCATGGACTCGAGCATGCCAGACCCCACGCCCATTCAGCAGGCCGAGAAAAACTCTCAGGCTCTCAGGCTCCGCGTCCCGCAGCGCTCGCTGACGGCACTGTCAGGGGTGTCGGCTTCGAAATGCCCGTCAGCCGGTCCATTCCGGCAGTAGTCGGGGCAGCAGCGGCAGTTGCGGGCGCGGGTAGTGCGGCAGCCCGTCGCGGCCGTAGGGGGGTGGCGCCTCGCCGCGGATCAGCGGCGCCAGGTAGCGGCGGGCGGCGGCGGTGATGCCGAAACCGTCCTCGCGGATGAAGTCCGCCGGCACCGTCTTCTCGTGGTTGGCGATGTCGGCCAGCGGCTGCGGCACCACCTTCCAGCGGTAGGGGGCATCGCTGACCCGCTGGATGCTGGCGAGCACGCCGTTCTTGCCGGCCAGCGCCAGTTCGACCGCGGCCTTGCCGACCGCCATGGCCTGATCGAGATCGGTCTTGCTGGCCAGATGCCGGGCCGAGCGTTGCAGGTAGTCGGGCACCGTCCAGTGAACCTTCAGGCCCAGCACGTCCTTGCAGCGCTGCGCCAGCAGCGGGCCGACCCCGCCCAGCCGGGTGTGACCGAAGTCGTCCTTGCCACCGGCCTCGGCGACAAAGCGGCCGTCGGCGTGGCGGATGCCCTCGGACACGACCACCACGCAATACCCCACGCTCTTCACCACGGCATCGACCCGGGCGAGGAATCGGGCCTCGTCGTAGGGCCGTTCGGGGAACAGGATGAGGTGCGGGGCAGCATCCTCGCCCTGGCCGGCCAGCCCGGCGGCGGCGGCCAGCCAGCCGGCGTGGCGGCCCATCACCTCGTAAACGAAGACCCGGGTCGAGGTGTCGGCCATGGCGGCGATGTCGAGCGCGGCCTCGGCCACCGACACCGCCGTGTACTTGGCGGCCGAACCGAAGCCGGGGCAGCAGTCGGTGCCGACCAGATCGTTGTCGACGGTCTTGGGCACGCCGACGCAGGTGAGCGGGTAGCCGACCTCGGAGGCGATCATCGAGAGCTTGAGCGAGGTGTCGGCCGAATCGTTACCGCCGTTGTAGAGGAACCAGCGGATGTCGTGGGCACGGAAGACTTCGATCAGGCGCTCGTACTTGCCGCGGTCCTGTTCGATCGACTTGAGTTTGAAACGGCAGCTGCCGAAGGCGCCGCCGGGGGTGTGGGCCAGGGCCTTGATTTCCGAAGCCTTCAGCTTGCGGGTGTCGTGGAACTCCTCGCGCAGTGCGCCCAAGATGCCGTTCTTCGCCCAGAGGGCGGGCACTTTGTGGGCGCGGGCGGTGGCCAGCACCGCGCTGGCGGTGGCGTTGATGACGGCGGTGACGCCGCCGGATTGGGCGTAGAGCAGGCGGCCCTGAGGCATGGTGGGTGTTTCCCGGTTCGACGAAAGGAGAAGGGTGGCGGGTTTGACTTCACCATTCCGGGCCGTTAGCGTGCAAGCGTCCGCACGGCCTGTCGGCGGCCTCCCGTGTCCAATCAGGGGGTGAAGACGGTGCCGTGCGTCATTGTTTATGGAGCCCCACATGCGACTCGTCCTCCTCGGTGCCCCCGGTTCGGGCAAGGGCACGCAGGCCGCCCGCCTGCGCGAGCACTTCGGTATCGCCCACATTTCGACCGGTGACCTGCTGCGCAACGCGGTGAAGGCCGGCACGCCGCTCGGCCTGCAGGCCAAGGCGGTGATGGAATCGGGACAGCTCGTGTCCGACGCGATCGTGCTGGGCATGCTCGAAGAACGCCTCGCCCAGCCCGACACCGCGCCGGGCTTCATCCTCGACGGCTATCCGCGCAACCTCGCCCAGGCCGATGCACTCGACGCGCTGTTGGCCCGGCTCGGCCAGCCGCTCGACGCCGTCGTCAAGTTCGACGTGCCCGACGAGGTCATCGTCGGCCGCTGCGAGATCCGCTACGCCGCCGAAGGCCGCGCCGACGACCACCCGGACACGGTGCGCAAGCGACTGGCCATCTACGCCGAGCAGACCGCGCCGGTGGCCGGTTTCTACCAGGCACGCGGCCGCCTTGCGGTGGTCGATGGCGTCGGCCCGGTCGATGAGGTGTCCCGGCGCATCGTCGGTGCCCTGACGAGGGCCTGAAACCCTTGCGGCTGCACATCCTCGGCATCTGCGGCACCTTCATGGGCGGCGTCGCCGCGCTCGCCCGTGAACTCGGCCATGAGGTCGAGGGCAGCGACCAGAACGTCTACCCGCCGATGAGCAGCCAGCTCGAACGGCTGGGCATCCGGCTGGCTTCGGGCTACGCCGCCACCCAGCTCGGTCCCGGCGTCGAGGCCGTTCTGGTGGGCAACGCCCTGTCGCGCGGCAACCCGGCGGTCGAGCATGTGCTGGACAGCGGCCTGCGCTACAGCTCCGGCGCGCAGTGGCTGGCCGAACACGTCCTGCAGGGTCGCGAGACCCTGGCCGTGGCCGGCACCCACGGCAAGACCACCACCACCTCCCTGCTGGCCTGGCTGCTCGAATCCGCCGGTCGCGACCCGGGCTTTCTCGTCGGCGGCGTGCCGGACAACTTCGGGGTCTCGGCGCGCCTCGGCAGCGGCCGCGACTTCGTCGTCGAGGCCGACGAGTACGACACCGCCTTCTTCGACAAGCGCAGCAAGTTCGTGCATTACCGCCCGGTCGTGGCCGTGCTCAACAACCTCGAATACGACCACGCCGACATCTTCCCCGACCTCCAGGCGATCCAGCGCCAGTTCCACCACCTGGTGCGCACCGTGCCGGGTCGTGGACGGCTGATCGTCAACGGCGAGGACGCCGCACTCGCCGAGGTGCTGGCGATGGGCTGCTGGACGCCGGTGGAACGCTTCGGCATGGTCGATACCCAAGGCCGGCCCGAGCTGACCTTGCCCGGTGGCATCGGCAGTGCGCTCGACTGGACGGCGCGGATGCTGGCCGCCGATGGCTCGCGATTCGCGGTGGCGCATCGCGGTGTCGAACTCGGCGTGGTCGAATGGCCACTGCTCGGTCGCCACAGCGTGATGAACGCGCTCGCTGCCCTCGCCAGCGCGGCGGCGGTGGGTTGCGACGCCAAGGCCTTGCTGCCGGCCTTCACCCACTTCACCAGCGCCAAGCGCCGGCTCGAAGTGCTGGGCGTGGCGCGCGGTGTCACCGTCTACGACGATTTCGCCCACCACCCGACCGCGATCCGCACCACGCTCGAGGGCCTGCGTGCCAAGCTCGGCCCTGCGCGCCTGATCGCCGTGCTGGAGCCGCGCAGCAATTCGATGCGGCTCGGCGCGCATGCCGAGGCCCTGGCGCCCTCGCTCGACCCGGCCGATGCCACCGTGTTCCTGCAGCGGGCGAACCTGCCCTGGGACGCCGCCCGGGTGGTGGCCGCCGTGCGTGGGGCGGCCCGCACCGTGCCCGATGTGGCGACCCTGGTCGACAGCCTGGCGGCCGAGGTGCGGCCCGGCGACCACGTGGTGTTCATGTCGAACGGCGGCTTCGAGGACGCACCACGGCGTTTCCTTGCCGCGCTTTCCGGCTGATTGCCGCGCCATCGTCCGGCACGCACTTGCGCTGCCGGCAAGCCAGCGAACCGTCGACTGCGCCGCAGAATCGCCAACGGCTGTGGCCGATGGCGCCGAATGCGCAGGCCGTCACGCCCTCGCCGGGGCCGAGCGTCCATGCTGGCGCGGTACCACCGGGAGCCCGCCGATGCCCCTGCCGATGTCCACCGTCGCCCTGCCGCTGTTCCCCCTGCACACCGTGCTGATGCCGGGTGGCCTGTTGCCGCTGCGGATCTTCGAGCCGCGCTACCTCGATCTGGTGCAGCGTTGCCTGCGCACCGGCGAGAGTTTCGGCGTCTGCCTGATCGAAGACGGGGCCGAGACCGGTCGATCGGCGCGCACCGCCGGGATCGGCACCGAGGCGCGCATCCTCGATGCCGTGCGCCGCGATGATGGCCTGCTCGGCATCGCCGTCGAAGGCGAGCGGCGCTTCCGCATCTGCACCCGGACCATCCAGGCCGATGGTCTGCAGTGGGCCGAGGTGCTGTGGCTGTCGCCGCTGCCGCGCCATCGCCTGCGGCCCGAGCACGGCCTGCTCAGCGACCTTCTGCGGCACCTGCTCGATCGCGCCGGGGGACCGCACGCCCTCGCCGAGCCCGAGGCCTTCAAGGATGCCGACTGGTGCGGTTGCCGTCTCGCCGAATTGCTGCCCCTGAGCCTCGACCAGCGCCAGCATCTGCTGGAGGAAGCCGACCCTTTGGCCCGGCTCGACGCCCTGCTGCGCTGGCTGCCAACCATGGCCTGAATCAGGGCGGGGGCGGCTCGACGAGACGCAGCACCGGCCCGCCAGCATCCGCCCGCAGACCCGCGGCATCCGCAGCCAAGCTCTCGCGCGCCGCTTGTTCCTCGGGCTGTGCCCGCCAGTAGCGCACGAAGCCGTCGCCGCGGCTGGCGAAGCGCAGACTCTGCACGGTGCCCAGCCACAGCGCCTGACCGCTGCCGTCGAGCCGGTAGGGCGCATGCCAGAGTCGCAGCACCACGCGCTCGCCACGGGCATCGACCGGCAGCCCGATCAGCAGCGATTCGGCATGACCGCCGTGGGTCGAGGGCATCACCGGCAGGGTGTCCGGGCGAGCATGATCGTCGAGCATCATCAAGAGACCGCGCCAGTCGCCGGCTTCCAGCCGCTCCCAGCCGCGGGTTTGCAGGTGCGCAGCCAGCGCTTCGAGGCTCCCGGCGTAGTGCACGTTGAGCGGCCAAGCGTCGCGGCTGCGCAGTTCGGTGCGACGTGCCGGCAGGCCCAGCCGCGGGTCGCCCTGCAACCACAGCGTGGTGTCCACCACCCGGCGCGCTTCGGGCGGATCGAAGGCGGCGACCATGCTCTCGGCGGAGCGGCCGGCGTGCCAGCCACCGACCAGCAGCACGGTCCCGAAGAAGATCGCCGTCACCGGCCGCGCCCAGAACGAGCGCACCACGCGACGGCGGTAGGCGATGCCAAGCACCGTGACCCAGACCACCCCGAGACAGATGCCGGCCAGCACATCGCTCAGCCAGTGCGCCCCGAGGTAGAGCCGCGAGAAGCCGAGCAGGCCGACCAGCAAAGCACCCAGCACGTAGGGCCAGAGGCGCGGCCCCGGCCATTCGCGGGCCACCAGCACGGCGAGGAAGCCGTACACCACAGTGGCCAGCATCACCGGCTGCGAGGGGAAGGAGAAGCCGGCCACGGCGGTGGCGGCGGGCGGCTTGGGCAGGTCGATCAACGCGCCCAGCACCCAAGCACCGACCAGGGCGAAAGCCGGTGCCGCGATCCAGTGCCAGGCCGCAATCGGCCGCCGGCGCCAGAACAGCCAAGCGGCCACCAGGGCCACCGCCGGGCCCAGCACCACGAGATCGCCCAGGCTGGCGAAGAAACCCATCACCGGGTCGGCCAGTGGATGGCGCAGGCCGAACATGGCCTGATGGACGGCAAGGTCGAGGTGCGAAGGCGCAAGACCGGCACCGACCGAGGCCAGCAGCTCGAAAAAACCCCAGGCCGCCAGCAGCAGGCCGGCGGCGAACACCAGCAGCGAGGGTGATTCACGCTGTTTGGGATCGATCAAGGCCGCCGAGTAACGGCCCAGCACCGGATGCCGGTGTGACCAGGCCAGCAGTTGCGCGAGCAGGTCGTGGGTGCGGGGTGCCATCCAGCGCCAGACGTAGAACACGAGGCCCCAGATCGCCGCCACCAGGGCCAGCACCAGACCGATCACGATGGCCAGCCGACCGGCCACCGCTGCCACCAGGTCCAGCGAGGCGCCCAGCAACCAGCCCGGCAACAGAAAGGCCAGCGACCAGAGCAGGGCAGCGAAGGCGGTCGCGGCGATGTAGTTCGGTGCCGGCATCCGCACCATGCCGGCGATCGCCGGGATGAAGGGCCGCACCGCGCCAACGAAACGGCCGATCACCAGGCTCTTCATGCCGTGACGGCGGAAGGCACGGTCACCGCGCTCCAGCCACTCCGGGTTTTGCGCAAACGGCCAGCGCTGGCGCAGCGAATCGCCGTAGCGGCGACCGGCCACGTAGCTCACGCCGTCACCGAGGAAGGCACCGGCGGTCGCGCAGGCGATGGCATAGGCCGGATCGATGTGGCCGAGCCCGACCAGGGCACCGACCGCGATCATCAGGGGCGCGGCCGGCACCGCCACGCCGACGATCAGCAGAGCATCGAGGAAGGCGATCAGGAAGATGACCAGCCCCGCCGCCACCGGGTGGCGCGAGATCCAGTCGAGGACGGTGTCCCAATACGGTGCATCCATGCTGCGAGTATAGAAGCGCAATCCTTCAGCTCTTGGCGGTCCTCAGCGGCGCAATCGCGCTTCGCGCTGAAGACGGCCGCGCAGCGCGAGGGCGGCGCACAGGCCGATCAGGAAGCCGCTCAGGTGCGCCCACCAGGCCACCGCGCCGAAGGACGGTCCGGCCCAGGTGAACAGCAGTTGCATCAGGGCCCAGAGCAGGATCAGCACCGAGGCCGGCATCCGCACGAACTGCAGCCACAGGCCGAGCGGCAGCACCACGCCGAGCCGCGCCCGCGGGTAGAGCGCGAGGTAGGCGCCGATCAGCACCGACACCGCGCCGGAAGCGCCCAGGATCACCCGGTCGGGGCGATCCATCGACACCGCAGCGGCGAAGTTGGCCAAGGCACCGCCCAGCACGAACAGCAGCAGCAGCCGCCAGGGCCCCAAGGCACGCTCGGTCGGCAGACCGAACACCAGCAGGAAGATCAGGTTGCCGATCAGGTGGCTGGCGCTGGCGTGCAGGCCGAGTGCACTGAACAGACCGCCGATGCGGTCGGCCTGCAGCAGCACTCGCCAGTCGGCACTGGCCGCCGACACGGCCCCCCAGCGCTGCAGCAGGGCCTCGCGTGCGGGCGCGTCGAGCAGGGCCAGCACCAGAGCGCTGACACTGCAGACCAGCAGCAGCAGGGGTGTGGCCCACCGCAGGCGCGTGCGCTGCCGGCCGGGAGAATCGACGAACAGCATCAGCGCGGCAGGTGCAGCGAGCGGCCACGCCAATCGAACAGCAGGCCCTCACGCTCGATCGCAACGAGGCGCAGATCGGCGGCCAGCAGATCGCCCTCGCGCAGGCGACGGCCGTCGATCAGGACAAAGCGCCGTGCCGGATCGGGGTCGTAGACGTGCATCGACACCCGCAAGGGCGGCAACTGGGCGCGGCTGCTGGCATCGAGCCGGTCGAGGGTCAGGGCCGCGGTGGTGGCAGGG
The DNA here is from genome assembly GCA_018334015.1 of Silanimonas sp. GTDB lineage: Bacteria > Pseudomonadota > Gammaproteobacteria > Xanthomonadales > Xanthomonadaceae > Silanimonas. Next base: position 56,580 of record JAGXTI010000020.1, on the reverse strand, counting down.
TCCGCGGGCTGGGGTGCAAGCTCGACCTGCGGTACCGGCTGCGGCGCAGCCAAAGGCGGCAGTGGCACGGGTGCCGTCATCACTGGCGTGGCTTCCGGCCTTGCGCTTGACGCTGCCGCTGCGGGAGGGCTTGGCGGAGAAAGCGGGGCATCGAGCTCGCGCGCCAGTGCGCCGGCCGAGGCCGCCGGCAGGGCCGCGTGATCCGGCGACCCCGCTGCTGAGGGCGCGAGTGGTGCAGCTGCGGGCGGCGGAGCCGGGGCTGGTGGCAGCGGGCGCTGGCCGTAAAACAGGGCCAGCACAAGCAGCACAAGCACGAGGCCGGCGATCAGCATCGGAGCGATCCAGCGGCCAAGCCCCGGTCGTGCTGCGGTCGGGGCGGCCAGCGTACCGTGCAGGTCGGGCGGTGCACCGAGCCGGCGTTGGGCTTCCGAGCGACGCAGGGCTTCGAGGATCAGCGACATGGCCGGTTCACTCCAGATGGCGGCGCAACTGCGGGCCGCCCGGGTTTTCGGCGCCGAGCAGACGCAGGCTCGCCGGGCCGGGCACGCCATCCACCCGCAGGCCCTGAGCCGTCTGCATGGCGCGCAGGCGGCGCTGCTGCTCGGTGTCGAAAACCTGCGGTCCGACCGGTGGGGTCTCGCCGACCTCGGCCGCCAGTCGAGCGGCCAGCCAGTCCACCGCCGGACCGCTCTCGCCGGCTCGCGGCAGGCTGCTGATGAAGGCCGGACCGCGCCAGAGCGCGATCGTCCGGCCATCGAAATGGCGCAGAAAATCGAGCCGCGCCAGATCAACCACGATGCCCTCCAGCCACAGCCGCACGCGCAGATCATCGACGCCGAGCAGCACCGCCCAGCGCGCTCCGGTGGTGCCAGTGGCTGCCGGTGTCAGTCGCACCAGGGCCGGCCGACGGGCGGCGGCCAGAGCGTCCAGACTGGCCCGTCCGGACTGGCAGAACAGGCCCGGTGCCAGCAAGGGCGGGCAGTCGGCGAGGTCGGTGGGGCCGGCTTCGTCGGCGCGCACGGCCCAGAGTTTCAAGAGTTCGTTGCCGGCGGCGTCGAGGCCGGGCGTGAGGGCGGCCAAGCGGGTGGCAAGCCGTTCGCCATCGAGGAACGGCGGCGGCAGCGACACGCTGAAGGGCTCGGCCAGCACCGGTGCTGGCGGCGGGTCGGGCTCTGGCCACAGCGCGAACAGGCCGATGCCGAGCAGCAAGGCGGCCGCCGTCCAGGCGGCCAGGGGCGGTCTCGGCAGGCGTGCCAGCGGCGGCACCAGCACCTCGCGGGCGGCAAGATCGACCAGCCGTTCGCCGACCGGATTCTCGTCGCGTGCATAGCCGGCGAGCAGGGCGCGTTCCGCCAGCACGTTGAGCAGGCGCGGCACGCCGCCGGAATGCTGGTGCAGGCGTTTCACCGCCAGCCGGGTGAAGGGGAAGCGCGCCGCACCGGCGACGGCGATGCGGTGGCGCAGGTAGGCCTCGACCTCCTCGTCGGCCAGCGGCCCGAGGTGGTAGCGCGCGGTGATGCGCTGGGCCAGTTGACGCAGTTCGGGGCGGGCGAGCAGTTCGCGCAGTTCGGGCTGGCCGAGCAGCACGACCTGCAGCAGCTTCTGGGTGGCGGTTTCAAGGTTGGTGAGCAGTCGTACCTGTTCGAGTGCGGCCAGCGAGAGGTTCTGCGCCTCGTCGATGATCACCACCACGCGCAGGCCCTGCGCGTAGGCATCGAGCAGGTAGCGGTTGAGAGCGTCGTAGAGGCCCTTGGCGTTGCCACGCAGGCCGGTGATATCGAGCCGCAGTTCCTCGGCGATGGTCTCCAGCAGTTCCACCGGCGAGAGCAAGGGGTTCAGCAGCAACGCCACCCGCACGCTGTCGGGCAGTTGCTCCAACAGCAGCCGGCACAGCGTGGTCTTGCCGGTGCCGACTTCGCCGGTGAGCTGCACGAAGCCGCCGCCGCCGCCCTCGGTGATGCCGTAGTGCAGGTGTGCCAGCGCATCGCGGTGGCGCTCGCTCAGGTAGACGAAGCGTGGGTCCGGCGTGATCGAGAACGGCGGTTCGGCGAGGCCGTAGAAATCGAGGCGCATGGCGGCGCGTGCAGGGGCGGAAGCTCAGGGTGACACAGGGGCGCGCCGGCCGGGGCTGGCGCGCCGGCAGGCCTCATTCCGCCAGGGTCAGCAGGCTGGCGTTGCCGCCGGCCGCCGTGGTGTTGATGGTGAGCGTGCGTTCGGTGGCGAAACGGGCGAGGTAGTGCGGGCCGCCGGCCTTCGGGCCGGTGCCGGACAGGCCCTCGCCACCGAAGGGCTGGACGCCGACCACCGCACCGATCTGGTTGCGGTTGACGTAGCAGTTGCCAACCCGCACCCGCCGGGCGATGTGCTCCACCGTGGCGTCGATGCGCGAATGGATGCCGAGCGTCAGGCCGAAGCCGGTGCCGTTGATGGCGTCGATCAGTGGATCGAGCTGGTCGGCTTTCCAGCGCAGCACGTGCAGGATCGGGCCGAACACCTCGCGATCGAGCTGCGACAGTGCGTTCAGTTCGTAGGCACGCGGGGCGACGAAGCAGCCGTGCGCACAGGCCTCGGGCAGCGCGGCCATCTTGATGAGACGGGCCTCCTTGTCCATGCGCGCGGCATGCGTCTCGAGATTTCGCTTGGCGTCCTCGTCGATCACCGGGCCGACGTCGGTGCTGGGCAGGCCGGGGTCGCCGATGACGAGTTCGTCCATCGCACCAGCGAGCAGCTGCATCACCTTGTCGGCGATGTCGTCCTGCACGAACAGCACGCGCGCGGCTGAGCAGCGCTGGCCGGCCGAGTCGAAGGCCGAGGCGATGGCATCTTTCACGACTTGTTCCGGCAGCGACGAGGAATCGGCGATCAGCGCGTTCTGGCCACCGGTCTCGGCGATCAGTGCGGCAATCGGCGCATGACGGGCCGCGAGCGTGCGGTTGATCGCCCAGGCGGTCTCGTTCGAGCCGGTGAAGGCGACACCGGCGACGCGCGCATCGCGGGTGAGGCCCGCGCCGACGGTCGCACCGTCGCCCGGCAGGAACTGCAGCACGTCCTCGGGCACGCCCACCTCGTGCAGCAGCCGGGTCGCGGCGAAGGCCACCAGCGTGGTCTGCTCGGCGGGCTTGGCGATGACGCTGTTACCAGCGACGAGCGCGGCGGCGACCTGACCCAGGTAGATCGCGAGCGGGAAGTTCCACGGGCTGATGCAGACGAACACGCCACGACCGTGCAGGCTGAGCCGGTTCGATTCGCCGGTGGGCCCCGGCAGCTTCAAGGGCGTGAACAGTTCGCGCGCTTGGCCAGCGTAGTAGCGCAGGAAGTCGACCGCTTCGCGCACCTCGGCCACCGCGGCCGGAAGGCTCTTGCCGGCTTCCTTGACGCACATCGCCATGAACTCGGGCGTGCGGGCTTCCAGCAGGTCGGCGGCTTTTTCCAGGATCACCGCGCGACTGGCCGCCGGCAGCGCGTCCCAGCCGGGCTGGGCCTTCACCGCGTTGGCGAGGGCGGTCTGCACGTTGGCGCCCGAGGCGGCGAGGTACTCGCCCACGGCCTCGCGGCGGTCGGCCGGGTTGCTGACCTGCACGCTCGCACCGAAGCTCGATGCGCCCGGCACCAGTGGCTGCGCTTGCCAGGGCTTCATGGCGGCGTTGATCTTCGTGCTGAGCTCGCGCAGCTCGGCGTCGTTGGCGAGGTTGATGCCCATCGAATTGGTCCTGTCTTGACGCCGTGTGGCATCGTTTGGCGCGCGGAACAGATCGCGCGGCTGCGGGATGTGCGGGTGCGGCGAGAGTGCGTTGCGGCGCACCGTGGCGACCGGGTCGGCGACGAGGTCGGCGGCGCGCACGCGGCTGTCGGTGATGCGATTGACGAAGCTGGAGTTGGCGCCGTTCTCGAGCAGGCGACGCACCAGATAGGGCAGCAGGTCTTCATGCGAACCGACCGGCGCATAGACGCGGCAGGGCGCGCCCAGACGGTCGGCGCCGATCACCTCGGCATAGAGGTCCTCGCCCATGCCGTGCAGGCGCTGGTACTCGTGGTTGCGCCGCGTGCCGCCCTCGTTGGCCATCGCATGGATGGCGGCAATGGTCTGGGCGTTGTGCGTGGCGAACATCGGGTAGATCGCGTCGCTCGCCGCGAACATGCGCCGTGCGCAGGCGAGGTAACTGACATCGGTGTTGGCCTTGCGGGTGAACACCGGGTAGCCGGCATAGCCCTCCACCTGCGCCTTCTTGATTTCGGAATCCCAGTAGGCGCCCTTGACCAGACGCATCGGCAGACGCCGACCGACCTGCCGGGCGAGGGCGGCCAGCTCGTCGATCACGAAGGGTGCGCGCTTCTGGTAAGCCTGCACGGCCAGACCGTAACCCTCCCAGCCGTCGAGGCTGCGTTCGGCGAAGGCGGTGCCGATCACATCGAGGGAGAGTTCGAGCCGCTCGCTTTCTTCCGCGTCGACGGTGAAGCCGATCGCCTGCGCTTTGGCATGTTGGGCGAGTTCGAGCAGCATCGGGGTGAGCTCGGCCAGCACGCGGCCGCGCTGGCCGTGCTCGAATCGCGGGTGCAAGGCGGAGAGCTTCACCGAGATGCTGGGTGCGGCGAACACCGCATCGGCGCTGCCGCCGGCACCGCCCGCCTTGTAGGCGGCCCCGATCGCTCCGATCGCGCCCTTGTAGGCCTTGAAGTAGCGGGCCGCATCCCGGCTTGTCAGGGCGCCTTCGCCCAGCATGTCGAAGCTATAGCGGTAGCGCGTGTTCTCGCCCTTGCGACTGCGCTCCAGCGCCTCGTCGATGGTCCGGCCCATCACGAACTGGTGGCCCATGATCTTCATGGCCTGGCGAACCGCCAGCCGGATCACCGGCTCACCGGTGCGGGCCACCAGTCGCTTGAAGGCGGCACCGACATCGCGGCGGGTGTCCTCGGCCAGGCTCACCACCCGACCGGTCAGCATCAGGCCCCAGGTGGAGGCGTTCACCAGCACCGAGCTGGAGCCGCCGAGGTGTTTCTCCCACGCCGCCTCGCCCAACTTGTCGCGGATCAGTTTGTCGGCGGTGGGTGGGTCGGGGATGCGCAGCAGGGCCTCGGCCACGCACATCAGCAAGACCCCCTCCTCGGAGCTGAGGTCGTACTGGCGCATGAAGGCCTGCACCAGCTCGGGGTCGGCAGCGCGGATGCGGGTGCGCTCGACCAGGCCTTCCGCGGCGGCTTGCACCTCGGCCTGCAAGGCGGCGGGCAGGGTGGCCGCCGCCAACAGCTCGGCCAGGTGCTCGGACTCGTCGCGGGCGTAGGCCGCGGTCACGCGGGCGCGCAAGCTGGACGGGGCGCCGGGGAGTTCGGGGCTGAGGATCGGTTTCACGCGGCGTTCCGGCGGCAACGAACGAGGCCGGCAGTGTGCCCGGACCTTGCGATGGCGTCAGCCCCTTCACAACACCGCGCTGGACTTGGCTTGCCGCTGCCATCCAGCCGGGCGTAAACTGGGCAGACTTGACGCAGGTCATGGCACGCTGGACGTGATCGTGGAACTGCCGCCGTCGGAGGAAGTCCCGGAGGTCCAGCTCGTGCTGCGGCCCCGCCGCATCCTCACGCAGCGGCAGTTTTTCGTTCTCTTTGTCTTGATCGCGGTGCCGGTATCGGTGGTCGCGGGTTTCAGTTTCGCGGTCGGCAATGCCTTCGCCCCGTGGTTCGCCGTGCTCGATCTCGCCATCGTCGCGGTGGCTCTGCGCTGGGTGTGGCGGTCGGGTGATCGTTACGAGCGCATCGTGGTGGATGGACGGCGTTTCGAAATCCGCCGCTCCCCCGACGATGCGAGGGTGTTCGAGGCGCATCCCTGCTGGGTGCGGCTCAGCGTCCGAGGCAACGCCGAAACGCCGGAACGGGTCCTGATCGGGTCCGCCGGGCGCCAGGTGGAAGTAGGCAGTTTCCTGCCACCGGTCGAGCGCAGCGAGCTCGTCCGGCGGCTCCGGGGGCTGGTGGCGCAGGCCCAGAGGCCGCTACCAGCCGCAGAATCCTGAGTGAGGTCCACAGCATGAAAACAGCGCGACCCGTCCACGCCCTCGCCGGCCTCGTCGCCAGCTTTGCCACCTCGGCAATGGCTGCGACCGGCGGCCAGCCGGAACGTTGGCAGCTCAACCTGACGCCGGGCGTCACGGAAACGGCGCAACGCGCCTACGACATGCACATGTGGATGCTCTGGATCTGTGTGGTGATCGGCGTGATCGTGTTCGGCGCGATGGCGGTCGCCATTTTCCGGTTTCGCAAATCCAAGGGCGCGGTGGCCGACAAGACCTTCGTCCACAGCACCAAGCTCGAGGTGCTCTGGACCGCCATCCCGACATTGATTCTGGTGGTCATGGCGGTTCCGGCCACGATCAAGACCATCGATGCCCACGACACCCGTGGCCACGAGATGACGGTCAAGATCATCGGCCAGCAGTGGCTCTGGACCTACGAGTATGTCGGCGAAGGCGTGCGCTTCTCCTCAAGGCTCGATCGTGAGTCGGAGCGCATCCGCCAGAGCGGCCGGGTCCCCGGCCTCGATGAGCACGGCGCCTACCTGCTCGATGTCGACCGCCCGCTGGTGCTGCCCACCGACACCAAGATCCGCTTCATCCTCACCGCCGATGACGTGATCCACGCCTGGTGGGTGCCGGCGCTGGGTTGGAAGAGCGACGCCATCCCCGGCATCATCAACGAGCAGTGGACCAAGATCTACGAGCCGGGCATCTTCCGTGGCCAGTGCGCCGAGCTGTGCGGCAAGGACCACGGCTTCATGCCGATCGTCGTCGAGGCCGTGCCGCGCGAGGAGTTCCAGGCGCGACTGGCCGCGATGCGGGCCGAGAACGAAACCACCGCGCGCACCGTCGCGACCGCGCCGGCCGCCGCCGTGCCGCAGATCTGATCCGGGGATTACCGAACATGGCTACCCACGCAGAAAACCTCAACGCCGACCACGGCCACCAGCAGACCTTCTTCCAGCGCTGGTTCCTGTCCACCAACCACAAGGACATCGGCACGCTCTACCTGATCTTCTCGCTGGTGATGTTCCTGGTGGGCGGCGCGATGGCGCTGGTCATCCGGGCCGAGCTGTTCCAGCCCGGCTTGCAGTTGGTCGATCCGACCTTCTTCAACCAGATGACCACGATGCACGCGCTGGTCATGATCTTCGGCGCGGTGATGCCGGCCTTCGTGGGCTTGGCCAACTGGATGATCCCGCTGATGGTGGGTGCGCCGGACATGGCCCTGCCACGCATGAACAACTGGTCCTTCTGGATCTTGCCGTTCGCCTTCATTCTGCTGCTGCTGCCGCTGGTGCTGTATTTCTTCGGCATCGGCTCGGGCGGCCCGGCGGCCGGCTGGACGATGTATCCGCCGCTGTCCTTGCAGGGCGGCACCAACGTCGCCTTCACCATCTTCGCCATCCACCTGATGGGCATCAGCTCGATCATGGGGGCGATCAACATCATCGCCACCATCCTCAACATGCGCGCCCCGGGGATGGATCTGCTGAAGATGCCGATCTTCGTCTGGACCTGGCTGATCACCGCCTTCCTGCTGATCGCGGTGATGCCGGTGCTGGCCGGCGCGGTGACCATGCTGCTCACCGACAAGTTCTTCGGCACCGCGTTCTTCAATGCCGCCGGCGGCGGTGACCCGGTCCTGTACCAGCACGTGTTCTGGTTCTTCGGGCACCCCGAGGTCTACATCATGATCCTGCCGGCTTTCGGCATCATCTCGGAGATCATCCCGACCTTCTCCCGCAAGCCGCTGTTCGGCTACCAGGCGATGGTCTACGCCACCGCTTCGATCGCCTTCCTGTCCTTCATCGTCTGGGCGCATCACATGTTCTCGGTCGGCATGCCCCTGGGTGCCGAGCTGTATTTCATGTACGCGACCATGCTGATCGCCATCCCGACCGGGGTGAAGGTGTTCAACTGGGTCACCACCATGTGGCGAGGCTCGCTGACCTTCGAGACGCCCATGCTGTTCTCGCTCGGTTTCGTGGTGATGTTCACCATCGGTGGCTTCTCGGGCCTGATGTTGGCGATGGTGCCGGCCAACTACCAGTACCACGACACCTACTTCGTGGTGGCGCACTTCCACTACGTGCTGGTGACCGGCTCGGTGTTCGGCATCATGGCCGCTGTCTACTACTGGCTGCCGAAGTGGACCGGCCACATGTACAACGAGACGCTGGGCAAGGTGCACTTCTGGGGCAGCACCTTCTTCGTCAACCTGCTGTTCTTCCCGCAGCACTTCCTCGGTCTCGCCGGCATGCCGCGCCGCATCCCGGACTACAACGTGGCCTTCGCCGACTTCAACATGTGGTCCTCGATCGGCGGTTTCGGCTTCGGCTTCATGCAACTGCTGTTCGTCTACATCGTCTGGAAGTGCGCGCGCGGTGGCGTCAAGGCCGAGGCGCGTGCCTGGGAGGGCGCCCGGGGCCTGGAGTGGACGGTGCCCTCGCCGGCCCCGCACCACACCTTCAGCAAGCCGCCGGTGATCCGCGACGAGGACCTCGCCCATGGCGATGTCACGCACTGAGCCCGGCCGCATCGCCATGGCCACCACGCCCGACCCCAAGGACGACCCGCAGCGCCGTGCCGCCGTGCGCCGCACGGTCTGGGCGCTGGTCGCCATGGCCACCGCCCTGTACGGTTACTTCATCGTCAAGACCTTCATCGAACACACGGGAGCCTAGTCCATGAGCCACGCCGCCCTTGCCCGCAAGATCGCTCTGATTTCGGTCGGCAGCTTCGTCGCCGCCTTCACCCTGGTGCCGCTCTACGAGATCGCCTGCGAGAAGGTGTTTGGCATCAGCCTCGCCGACACGGCGGCGGGCGAGGAACGGGTGGAGGGCATGGCGGTCGATCCGAACCGCACCGTGCGCGTCGAATTCGACGGCACGGTGAACTCGCGCCTGCCCTGGACCTTCGTCCCGCAGGTGCTGGCGATGGACGTGGTGCCCGGCAAGCCCTACGAGATCAGCTACGTCGCCGGCAACAACGCCGAGACGCCGGTGGTCGGCAATGCCGCGCCCTCGGTGGCCCCGGTGATCGCCTCCGGCTACTTCGTCAAGACCGAGTGCTTCTGCTTCACCGAACAGTTGCTGGCACCCGGCCAGCACCAGCACATGCCGGTGCGCTTCATCGTCGATCCGGCGCTGCCGGCGCACATCCAGACGATCACCCTGTCCTATACCTTCTTCAAGAACGACGCGGCCACCGCCCGTGCCCTGAGCGCGCCGCCGGCGGCTCCGGCCAACGCCGTGGCCATGGCCCCGGCCACCGTGCTCCGCTGATCCACCCGTTTTTTCAGGGAAACCCCGATGGCCAACGCCCAATCCCACGACGCCGACGTCTACTACGTTCCACACCACAGCAAGTGGCCTTTCGTCGGCTCGATCGGCCTGTTCGTGCTGATGCTCGGCGTGATCTTCTGGTTCAACGGCAGCGACACCGCGTTCTGGATCTTCGTTGCCGGCCTCGTGCTGATGGCCTACACCCTGTTCGGCTGGTTCGGCGATGTCATCCGGGAATCCGAGGCCGGCCTCTACAACAAGCAGGTCGACGCGTCCTTCCGGCAGGGCATGATCTGGTTCATCTTCTCCGAAGTGATGCTCTTCGCGGCCTTCTTCGGCGCGCTGTTCTACATCCGCGTGTTCGTGCTGCCGTGGATTTCCGGCGAGGGCCATGGCGCGCTCGGCAACGAATTCCTCTGGGGCGGTTACATCACCGGCTGGCCGGAGGACGGCCCGGCCGACCTCGGTGGTGAGTTCAGCACGCTCAGCCCCTTCGGCCTGCCGCTGATCAACACCATCATTCTGTTGACCTCGGGCCTCACCCTCACCATCGCCCACCATGCCATGGTGGTTGGCGAGCGGCAGAAAGTGTTGACCTGGCTGGGTGCCACCATCGCACTCGGCCTCATCTTCTGCGGTGTGCAGGCCTACGAGTACTGGTTTGCCTGGAACGAGCTGAACCTGCGCATCGACTCCGGCATCTACGGTGCCACCTTCTACATGCTGACCGGTTTCCACGGCCTGCACGTGGTGCTCGGTACGATCATGCTGATCGTGATCTGGTTGCGCGTGCTGAAGGGCCATTTCACCCCGCAGAAGCACTTCGGTTTCGAGGCGGTGGCTTGGTACTGGCACTTCGTCGACGTGGTCTGGCTCGCCCTGTTCCTGTTCGTCTACGTGCTCTGACGCGTACCGAACGGCTTGCCGACGCGAGGGAACGCAAGGGCCGGCTCGCGCCGGCCTTGTTGCATCCGGTGGGTCCTGCGGCGCCTCAGCCGCCCAGGGCGCGGAAGGTCCAGAACCCGAGCCAGTGGCCGGCCGAGAGCAGCACCAGCAGGCCGATCGAAAGGCCGATGCGCCAGGACAGCGCCCGCACCATGCGGCCGTCCGATTCGTGCTTGGACACCATGTGGTACAGCGCGGCGAACAGGTTCCAAAAGATCACGGCAAGAAAAACAATGACCAGCAGCTTTTCCACGGTGGCACCCGATTCAGTCGAGAGACCGGCATTATCCGCCGCGCACCGGAGTGGCGGGTGAAACGTCTCCTGCTCTGGGCCTTGGCTCTGGCGTTCTGCGCGCTTTTTATCCGAGCCGGGTTCTGGCAAATCGGTCGTGCCGAAGCCAAGGAGATCGAGCTTGCCGAGGCATCGGCAGTGCTGGCCGAGCGGCGAATCACGCCGCTGGCACTGGCCGAGGCCCGCCCGCCGGCCTGGGTCGAACTGGAGGGCGAGTTCACCGACGCGCCGCCGCTGCGCCTCGATAACCAGCGTCGCGGCGCACGCGTCGGTGTTCAGGTCTACCGGGGTTTCCGCACCGTCGAAGGGAGGAAACTGTGGGTCGATATCGGTTGGCGGGTCCTGCCCGGCAACCGCCAATTGCCCGCCGAACCGGCACCGCCCACCGGGCCCCAGCTCCTGCGCGGCCTGCTGGTGCCGCCGCCGGCGGCCGGTCTGCCGATCGGCCCGGCGCTCTCGCCGGCCACGGACGGCGGTTGGCTGGCCCTGCGTCTGGTTCCCACGAGCCTGGCCGCGGCCTGGCAGCCGCCGGCGGTGGCGTCGGCCTCGCCAGTGCCTGCCGGTGATCCGGCACGGCTCGATACCCTCGTTCTACGGCTCGATCCGGCCTTGCCGCTCGGTTACGAACGCGATCTCGACCTGCTTGCGAATACCCTGCCTCCCGAGAAGCATCGCGGCTATGCCCTCCAATGGTTCGGCTTTGCCGCCGGCCTCCTGTTCCTGTCCCTTTACCTGCAGTTCCGTCGCCGCCCATGAACCCTGTCTGGAAAAGCCGCATCACCATGATCATGGTGACGGTGATGTTCTTCGCCTCCTTCGGCCTCGCCCTGTATTTGATCCGCAGCGGTTGGCAGCCGACCGCCACCCGCAATGCCGGTGAACTGCTGCAACCGCCGGTGGAGCTGGGTGATCTCGGCCTGCGCCACGCCGACGGCCGTGCCTTCGGCTGGGAGCCGCAACGCCGGCTGTGGCGGGTGGTGGTGATGCCGCCGGCCGATTGCGGCGACCCCTGCCTCGCCCTGATCGACAACTTGCACCGGGTCTGGATGTCGGAAGGCCGCGACGCCGACCGACTGCAGATGCTCTGGTTCGGCGAGGTGCCCTCGGGCGCCGCGAACTTCCGCGCTCTGCTGCCGATGCAGCCCTCGCCGGCATTGCGTGCCAAGCTACCGGCCGCGCACGTGGACGGTAGCCTCGCCGTCCACCTGATCGACCCCTCCGGGTTCCTGGTGATGCGCTACGAACCGGGCTTCGACCCGACCGGCCTGCGCCGCGATCTCGGCCGTCTGCTCAAGGTGACCGAATGAGCCTTCCCAAGCACTATCACCGCATCGCCTGGCTGGCCCTGCTGCTGACCTTCGGCGTGATCTTCCTGGGCGGCTTCACCCGGCTCAACAACGCCGGCCTCAGTTGCCCGGACTGGCCGACCTGCTATGGCAAGATCACCTGGCCCAACGAGGCTTACGAGATCGCCAGGGCCAACGTCCAATTCGAACGCGCCTTTGAACTCAACAAGGCGATTCTCGAGCAGGTGCACCGCCTGATGGCCGGTGCGCTTGGCCTGATGGTGCTGCTGCTGGCCGTGCTGGCGGTGCGCCGCAAGCCGCAGGGCCTGCCCACCATCGCCCTTGGCGTGGCGTTCGTGGTGGCTTCGATCTTCGTCTACATGCATGTGGATCCGGTGCTGGCACTCACCTTGGCCAGTGTCGGCATGCTGGTGTGGATGACCGGCCTGCTGCGCTGGGACGATGCGGTGGCAAAACTCGCCACCGGGCTGCTGATGCTGGTGACCTTCCAGTCGCTGCTCGGCATGTGGACGGTGATCTGGCTGGTCAAACCGGTGGTGGTGATGAGCCATCTGATGGGTGGCCTCAGCACTTTCGCGCTGCTGCTGGTGCTGGCCTGGTGGACCACACCGAACTCGGTGCGCGTGCATGCTGAGGCGCCGCGCATGCGTGTGCTCCTGGGTATCGGTCTGGGCCTGTTGCTGGTGCAGATCGCTCTGGGCGGCTGGATCGCCGCCAACTACGCCGCGCTCGCCTGCGGTTTCGATTTCCCGAAGTGCAAGGGCAGTTGGTGGCCGGAGATGGACTTCCGTGAGGGCTTCGTGCTCTGGCGTGGCATCGGCGTCGATTTCGAAGGTGGGGTGCTCGATGGCCCGGCCCGCGCCGCGATCCAGATGGCCCACCGCATCGGCGCGGTGGTGCTCACGCTCTACTTCCTCTTCCTCGGTTACCGCCTGATCACCACGGCCGGCTTCCGTGCTGGAGGCATCACCCTGATGCTGCTGCTGGTCGTGCAGCTGGCGCTCGGCATCGCCAACGTGGTGATGGGCCTGCCGCTGTGGGTGGCCACCGCCCACCTGATGGTCGGCGTGGTCATGCTGTTTGCCATGATCACCCTGCTGGTGCGCCTGCGCGCGCCGGATGCTTAAGCCGATGGCGGGTTCCGTGGCCGCCCAGTACTGGGCGCTGACGAAGCCGCGAGTGGTGGCCTTGATCGTCTTCACGGCGGTGATCGGCATGTTCCTCGCCACGCCGGGTCTGCCCGGCTGGCGGGCGCTGCTGCTGGGCAGTCTCGGCATCTGGTTGGCGGCGGCTTCGGCAGCGGCGATCAACCACCTGCTCGATTCGCGCATCGATGCCCTGATGGCACGCACCGCGCATCGGCCGTTGCCGACCGGCTCACTCACGCACCGCCAGGTGCTGGTGTTCGCGTTGGCTTTGGGCCTGGCCTCGATGCTGCTGCTCGCCCTCGGCGTGAACCTGCTGACCGCCGTGCTGACCTTCGCTTCGTTGATCGGCTACGCCATCGTCTACACCGGCTGGCTGAAGCGCGCCACGCCGCAGAACATCGTGATCGGCGGTCTGGCCGGTGCCGCGCCGCCCCTGCTCGGCTGGGCGGCGGTGATGGGTTGGCCGGCCGGAACCGGCTTTTCCGGCCTGTTCGGCCCGCCGCTGCACTACGACCACGCCCTGCTATTGGTGCTCATCATCTTCGTCTGGACGCCGCCGCATTTCTGGGCGCTGGCCATCTACCGCCGCGACGATTACGCCCGGGCGATGGTGCCGATGCTGCCGGTGACCCACGGGGTCGAGTACACCCGCTGGCAGATCCTGTTCTACACCCTGCTGCTGGTGGCCGCCACGCTGTTGCCTTTTGCGGCCGGCATGAGCGGCTTGTTCTACTTGGGCGGCGCGCTGGTGCTGGGCGGCGTGTTCCTGGGCTACGCCCTGCGCCTGTTCCGCAGCACCGACCCGCAGTTCCCGATGCGGGTGTTCAACTACTCGATCGTCTACCTGATGATGCTGTTCGCCTTTCTGCTGGTGGACCACTGGCTCTTGCCGGAACCACCGGCGGTACCGACCGGTGGTCTGCAGTTCGAGCGGGTGGCTTGAGGCCGGCAAGCCCTGAGGCAGGCCGGCCCCGGGGCTTCATTGCTGGCCGGCATCGACCAGGTGTTTCTGCCAGAACAGCATGGTCGCGGCGGTGAACCAGTCGGCATTGCTGCGCCGGGCAAAGCCGTGGCCCTCGTCCTTGAACACGAGGTACCAGACGTCGCGGCCGTTGGCACGCACGGCGCGGACGATCTGCTCGGCTTCCGAGAGCGGCACGCGCGGGTCGTTGGCGCCCTGAGCCACGAACAGCGGCGAGGTGATGCGGTGGGCGTTGTTGGCCGGAGCGATCTCCTGCATGAAGGCGCGCATGGCCGGATCGCGCTCGTCGCCGTACTCGACCCGCCGCAGATCGCGCCGATAGGCCTCGGTGGCCTCGAGGAAGGTCACGAAATTGCTGATGCCGACCACGCTGACGCCCGCGGCGATGCGATCCGGGAAATCCACCATCGAGGCCAGCACCATGTAGCCGCCGTAGCTGCCGCCGAACACGCCAACGCGTTCGGCATCGAGCTCGGGCTGGCGCTCGATCCAGTCGAGCAGAGCACCGATGTCGCGGACGGCGTCCTTGCGCAAAAAACCGTTGTCGAGTTTGAGGAAGGTCCGGCCATAGCCCGAGGAGCCGCGCACATTGGGCACCAGCACGGCCATGCCCATCTCGTTCACCATGTACTGGATGGTCGGGCTGAAGCTCGGGAAGGCCTGCGCCTCGGGGCCGCCGTGGATCTGGATGACCACCGGCACGCGGGTGCCCGCGGGGATGTGGGCAGGGCGGTAGAAGAAGGCCGGGATCGACAGGCCGTCGAAGCTCTCGTAGCGGATCAGGATGGGGGCCACGAAGCGGCTGGCATCGAGGCCGCCGACCTCGCTGCGGGTCCAGGCCTTGAGCGTGCCGGCGGCGATGTCGATGACGAAGACATCGCTCGGCGAGGTGGCGGTGTTGAGCGTCACCGCGATCCGCGTGCCGTCGGGCGAGAAGCCGAAATTGCCGATCACGCCGACCGGCAGTTCGGGCAGAGCGACCGGACGGTGATCGGGGAGGGTGCGCAGGTGCAGTCGGCCGATGCCGTCCTCGTTGGTGGCGAAAACGAGGTGCCGGCCATCGTCGGCAATATCGAAGCCGGTCACGTCCCAGGGGATGTCGGCGCTCAGGGCCTGCGCCGGGCCACGCTCGAGCGGACGATGGTGCAGGGTCAAGAACTCCCCGCCCATGTCACTCGTGAAATAGACGCTGCGACCGTCGGGGGCATAGCGGAACAGCCCGAAAGCGACCGGTCCATCGGCCACCGACAGCATCCGCAAGCGGCCGCTGCGCAGGTCGAGCTCAGCAGGACGGCTCTCGTTGATGGAGATGCGGCGCTGCACCAGCAGGCGCTGGCCGTCGCGTGAGAAATCGGTGCTGAACCAGGTACCGCCTTCCTGCAGCACCAGCCGCGGCGGGGCATCGCCTTCCTGCACCCAGATGTCGCTGTCCACGCCGTTGCGCATGGTGCTGGTGAAGGCCAGCTGCTGGCCGTCGTGCGACCACAGCGGCGCTTCGTTGCGTGAGCGGCGACCATCGGTGATGCGGGTGGCCTCGCGGGTGGCAAGGTTGTAGCGGTAGAGCTGCCAGAACTCCGAGCCGCCCTCGTCGCGGCCGAAAACGAAGCCGGGCTGGCCGGGTCGGGCCTGCACCGCCATGGTCGGTTCGCGGTGGAAGGTGATCTGTTCGCGCATGCCGAGCGGCTGGATGACGCGGTGCACCTGGTTGGTCTCGCCGAAGCGGGTGCTGATGAGGATCGCCCCGTCGCTGGTCCAGCCGGCAAAACTGGCCCCGCGCGTGCTCTGGAAGCGGTTGAGCCGATCCAGCAGGGCATCCGGTGGGCTCGGGATGTTCTCGCTGATGCGGTTGCCGACCACCTCGCGGTGCACCGGCATCGCTTCGGTGGTGGCCGCTGCGGGCGTGACGGCCAGCACCGGCAGGGGCAACAGCAGGGTGGCGGCGAGGACGAGGCGGGAGAAGGCGGGCGGAAGTTTCGTGCGCATGGCGGCTCGGTCGGGACAGGCCGGCAGAACGCTAGCAGGGGTGTCGCCGCCGTTCGTTAGGGCGCTGCGAACAAGGGCGGTTGTTGTTCGGTCTGGGCCTCCTCGAACTGGGCAAGGCCGACACCGACCAGCCGGTAGCGGGTGCGGGGCGGTGCATCGATCCGCTCGCGCAGCGCCAGGGCGATCTCGGCCAACGCCTGGGCGCTGCCGGGCCGCTGCTCCGGGCTGATGCTGCGGGTCAGGGTCTGGAACTGGGCGGTCTTGAGCTTGAGCTGCACCGTGCGTGGGCGGCGGATCTCGCGCTCGGCCTGCGCCCAGACCCGTTCGGCCAGCCGCCGGATGCTGGGGCCGAGCTCGTCCAGGTAATGATCCTCGGCGAAGGTGTCCTCGGCCGAGAGCGATTGCCGGGTTCGCGTCGGCACCACCGGAGCCTCGTCGATGCCGCGCGCGAGTTCGGCGAGCCGCAGCCCCCAACGCCCGAAACGGTGCACCAGCAGCGGCGTGGGCACCGCGCGCAGCTCGCCCACGCGGTGGATGGCGAGCCGGGCCAAACGGTCGGCCATCACCTGGCCCACGCCGGGCAGGCGCGCCACCGGCAGCGGAGCGAGGAAAGACAGCACGCGCGGCGGCGGCACGACGAACAGCCCGTCGGGCTTGCGGTGCTCGGAAGCGATCTTGGCAACGAACTTGTTCGGGGCCACCCCGGCCGAGGCGGTGAGTGCCAGTTCCTCGACGATGCTGGCGCGGATCGCCCGCGCCACGGCGGTGGCGCTGCCCAGGTTCTGCAGATCGCTGCCGACATCGAGGTAGGCCTCGTCGAGCGAGAGCGGCTCGATGAGTGCGGTGTGGCGTTCGAAGATCGCCCGAACCTGCATCGAGACTGCCTTGTAACGGGCGAAATCGGGCGGCACGAACACCGCCTTTGGACACAGCCGCAGGGCACGCAAAGCCGGCATCGCTGAGCGCACGCCGAAAGCGCGTGCCTCGTAGCTGGCCGCACAGACCACCGAGCGCGGGCCTTTCCAGGCCACCACCACCGGCCGGCCACGCAGTGCCGGGTTGTCGCGCTGCTCGACCGACGCGTAGAAGGCGTCCATGTCGATGTGCACGATCTTGCGCATGGGGGCAGGATAGCCGGAGGTCACACCCTCGACATGCGGGCACCGGAAACTTTGCTGATGAACCCTTCGCCGCTCCGCCTCGCCGCCCTCGGCCTTATGCTCGCCGCCATGCCCGTGCTGGCCGCGCCGCCTTTTCTCGTGATCGCCCATCGCGGAGCCTCGGCCGAGCGGCCCGAGCACACCCTCGAGGCCTACCGGCTGGCGATCGCCCAAGGGGCCGATTTCATCGAGCCTGATCTGGTGCCGACCCGCGATGGTGTGCTGGTGGCCCGTCACGAGAACGCGCTCTCCAAGAGCACCGACGTGGCCGAGCATCCCGAGTTCGCCGAGCGCAGGACCCGCAAGGTGATCGACGGGGTGGCGGTCGAGGACTGGTTCACCGAGGACTTCAGCCTGGCCGAGCTGCGCCGCCTGCGCGCCCGCGAAACCCGACCCGGCGAGCGCCCCGGCAATGTCGCCTACAACGACCGCTTCGGCATTCCGACCTTCGCCGAGGTGATCGCCTTGGCCGAATCCGAAGGCCGGCGGCTGGGCCGACCGATCGGCGTCTACCCGGAAACCAAGCACCCGACCTTCTTCCTGCACGAGGGTCGGCACCTCGATGGCCGTCCGATCGGCCTCGACACCAGCGCCCTGCTGCTGCGTGATCTGCAGGCCGCCGGCTTCACCGACCCAACGCGGGTGTTCATCCAGAGCTTCGAGCTGGCGAACCTGCTGCGCCTGCATCGCAAGCTGATGCCGGCAGCCGGGGTCGATCTGCCGCTGGTGTTCCTGACCGGCGACACCTCGGGTCGGGCGGCGGCCTACGGCGGCAGCTTCGGCCAGCCCTACGATCTGGCCTGGAACGCCCGCCAAGGCAAGGATCTGGTCGCGATCTACGGCGCGGCCCTGGTCGAGGCCGTGCCCGGCTTCGGTGTCGCCACCGGCTACGCCGAACTGCTGACGCCTGCTGCCTTGGCCGCCCTGCGCCCGGCGATCGATGGCCTGGGGCCCTGGATCCCCGCCCTGCTGCAGGCCACGCCCGCCGCCCCGGGTGCCGCTGACCCTCGCCCGCGGATCGGTGAGCCGGCGCCTTGGCTGGCCACCGCCCGCTCGCTCGGGTTTGTCGTCCATGCCTACACCCTGCGGCCCGAGCCGGCCAACCTGCTGCTCGATGCCGAGGGGCGGCCGATCGACGATCAGTCCTTGCTGCTCCGGCTTTCCGAGGCCGGTGCGACCGGCGTGTTTACCGACGCGCCGGCTCGCGCCGGGAGCAGGCGGTAGGCCACCCGGTCCTGCACCGGACCCAGCCGCTCGGCCCGCCAGCCGGCCGCCGCAGCCTCCGCCGCGAAGCGCTCAGCCGCCCAGGGCCGCATCACGAACACGCTCCTGGCGTGATCCTGTTCGCGCAGTTCCTCGCCGAGTTCGTTGTCGTAGGGTGCATCGGAGATCGGCTGCGGTGCCGGATCGCCCTCGAACACCACGGTCTCGATGGTGAGACCGAGGCCGAAATACAGGGCCGGTCCGTACCGCACCGAGTCGTTGACGAAGATCAGTTCGGCCGGCTCGAAGGGCAGCACGGCGCGCAGATCGGCCGACCACTGACGGTCGTCCTTGTCGGCGGGTGAGCGCTCGGCGAGGTCGGCGGGCAGGAGCCGCGCCACCTCGACCACGTTGGCGGTGAGCAGCTTGACGCCGATCACGAAGGCAGCGGCCAGACCGAGCATGAGCTTGCGCAAAGGGCTAAAACTGCTGTCTTGCAAGGCACGGGCGAAGAGCAGGGCGAGCGGCGTGAACAGGGGCAGGATATAGAGCGGTCGACGCGACTGCGCCACCATGAAGACCACCAGACCGATCCCCAGCCAGAGCAGCAGCAGGCGGGTTTCTGGCGCGGCTTCGCGCCAGCGCAGGCCACTTCGGCGCGCTGCCGCCAGAGCCCAGGGCCACCAGGGCAGGGTGCCGATCAGCAGGCTCAGGCCATAGACATAGAAGCCGCCCCACCACTGCGCGTTGCGGCCGTGGGTGTCGGTCAGCACCCGGGCCACCACCTCATAGCCAAGGAAGTGCGCAAACAGGCCCTCGTGGCGCAGCGAGACGACGACGAACCAGCTCAGGCCGACCACGGCGAACAGAGCCAGGCCCAGGGGCGGGAACAGTCGCGGGCCACCCCGGTGCAGCAGGTGCAGGGCGAGGATGCCGGCCAGACCGAGCAATCCCGGCGGCCCCTTGGTGAGGAAGGCGAGGCCAAAGGCGGCCCACATCCCGAGCACGAACAGGGGCCGATTCTCGAAACGGGCAATCACGTAGCAGGCGAAAGCCAGGGTGGTGGCGAAAGTCAGCAGGCTGTCGGTGCCGACCAGATGGGCCGCCAGCAGGGGCAGGGGCAGGGTGGCGTAGACCAGGCCCGCCAGCCAGGGTTTGCGCGGCGAGAAATGCCGGCCGATGCGCAAAAGCAGAGCGACCACACCGAGCCAAGCCAGAGCATGGGGCAGGCGCACCGCCCATTCGTTCAAGCCGAACACGGCCATGCTGGCCGCCATCGCCCAGTAGGTCACTGGCGGTTTGGTGAAATGCAGGTGGTCGGGGTGGCGGTAGAGGCTGATCACGTCACCGCTCGCCAGCATCTGCAGCGAGACGTTGACGAAACGCCCCTCGCTCGGGTCCCAGAGCGCGCGGCTGCCCTGGAAGGCCAGCACCAGCACGGCCGCGAGCAGCATCACGAGCAGGGCGGGGGGCAGGCGCGAGAGACGGTCCATGGCGGCGGATCTTGAACGTGGGGCGCGATGATGCCACGGCGCCCCGGGATGGCGCCGCCCGCCGGGGCCGGCGACAATGGCGGATCGTTACGCGCCACGACGGAGGCGACATGGCCCTCATCCACGAAGCCAAGGTGCCCGACCTTGGCAACAGCAGCGACGTGCCCGTCATCGAAGTGCTGGTCGCCGTTGGCGACCGCGTCAAGAAAGACCAGGGCCTCGTCACGCTGGAGTCCGACAAGGCGACGATGGAAGTGCCGGCACCGTTCGCCGGCACCATCCGCGAACTCAAGGTCAAACTTGGCGATGTGCTGAGCGAGGGCCATGTGGTGGCCCTGATCGAGCCGGAAGCTGCCAGCGCTGAACCGCCTGCGCCTGCCGCCGTGGCTGCTGCTGCGCCGGCGCCGGCGACCGCACCTGCACCTGCACCTGCACCTGCACCTGCACCTGCACCTGCACCTGCACCTGCAGCCCCGGCCGCCGTGACCGCGCCGCTTGCTGCGCCCGCAGCGGCAACGGCTGCCGGATCCGCCGCCGAGGTGCTTGCCGCTGCGCCCGGCATCGATCCCGAGGCCCTGCCGCCGCGCTCACCACCGATTGCTTTCACCGCCGAGGCCCTGTTGCCGGGGGCCGTGCCCTACGCCTCGCCGGCGGTGCGCGTGTTTGCCCGCGAACTGGGCGTCGATCTGGCGCAGCTGCGGGGCAGCCGTCGCGGCGGACGCATCGCCAAGGAAGACGTGCAGGCCTTCGTCAAGAAGGCGATGAGCGAAGGCGGCCCGGTCGCGGCACCATCCAGCGCCGCCGGCGGCCTGAACCTGCTGCCCTGGCCCAAGCTCGATTTCGCCAAGTTCGGCCCGGTCGAGACGCAGCCGCTCTCGCGCATCCAGAAGATCTCGGGCCAGAACCTCGCCCGCAACTGGGCGATGATCCCGCACGTCACCCAGTTCGACGAAGCCGACATCACCGAGATGGAGGCCTTCCGCAAGCAGCTGGGCGAGGAGAACAAGGACACCCGGCTCACACCGCTCGTGTTTCTGATCAAGGCCGCGGTCGCCGCCCTCAAGGCTTTCCCCACCTTCAACGCCTCGCTCGACGGCGATCAGCTCGTGCTGAAGCGTTACGTCCACATCGGCATCGCGGTCGATACGCCGGATGGCCTGGTGGTGCCGGTGATCCGCGACTGCGACCAGAAAGGCCTGCTCGACCTCGCCCGCGAACTCGGCGAGATCAGCAGGAAGGCGCGCGACAAGAAACTGGCACCCGCTGACATGCAGGGCGGCTGCTTTTCGATCAGCTCGCTGGGCGGCATCGGCGGCACCGCGTTCACGCCGATCATCAACGCGCCGGAAGTGGCGATCCTCGGTGTCTCCCGCAGTGCCATGAAACCGGTCTGGAACGGTCGCGAGTTCACACCGCGGCTGATGCTGCCGCTGTCCCTGAGCTACGACCACCGCGTGATCGACGGCGCCGAGGCCGCGCGATTCACGAGTTTCCTCGCGAAGTCGCTCGGCGACCTGCGCCGCCTTCTGCTCTGAGTCCGACAATGGCCCACCCCCAGGCATCCACCGCTTCCTCCTCGAACGCTCCGCTGCGCTGCCGGCTGGTGGTGATCGGTGCCGGGCCCGGCGGCTACACCGCGGCTTTCCGCGCCGCCGACCTTGGCCTCGACGTCGTGCTCGTCGAGCGTTACCCGACGCTGGGCGGGGTCTGCTTGAACGTCGGCTGCATTCCCTCGAAGGCCCTGCTGCACACCGCCGCGGTGATCCAGGAAGCCAAGCACATGGACGCCGTCGGCGTGAGCTTTGGTCCGCCCCGCATCGACGTCGACACCCTGCGCGCTCACAAGAACAAAGTGATCGGCACGCTCACCAAAGGCTTGGCCGGCATGGCCCAGCAACGCCAGGTGCGGGTCGTCACCGGAAGCGCGGCCTTCGTCTCGCCGCATGAGCTGGACATCGCCACCGCCGACGGCACGCAGCGCCTCGTCTTCGAGCAGGCGATCATCGCCGCCGGCTCGCAGCCGGTGAAGCTGCCGGGTTTTCCCTGGGACGACCCGCGGGTGATGGATTCGACCGATGCCCTGCAACTGGCCGACATCCCCCAGAGCCTGCTGGTGGTCGGCGGCGGCATCATCGGCCTGGAGATGGCCTGCGTCTACGCGGGCCTGGGCAGCGCGGTCACCGTGGTGGAACTGGGGCCCCAATTGATGCCGGGTGCCGATCCCGATCTGCTCAAGCCGCTCGCCAAGCTGCTGAAGGGCCGTGGGGTGGCCGTGCACCTCGACACCCGGGTGGCCGAGGTGCACACCCAGAAGGACGGCCTGCAGGCGCGCTTCGAAGGCACAAAAGCACCCGGACCGATGCGCTTTGACCGCGTGTTGGTGGCGGTGGGGCGCAGTCCGAACGGCGGCAAGCTTGCCGCCGAGAAAGCCGGCGTGCAGGTGAGCGAGCGTGGTTTCATTCCGGTCGACCGGCAGATGCGCACGAACGTGCCGCACATCTTCGCCATCGGCGATCTGGTCGGCCAGCCGATGCTCGCGCACAAGGCCACGCACGAGGGCAAGCTCGCCGCCGAGGTTGCCGCCGGCGAAAAACGCGAGTGGGTGGCACGGGTCATTCCCTCGGTGGCCTACACCGACCCGGAAGTGGCCTGGGTCGGCGTCACCGAGGCCGAGGCCAAGGCCAAGGGCCTCGCCATCGAGGTTGGCAGTTTCCCGTGGGCGGCCTCGGGCCGCGCCATCGGCAACGGCCGCACCGAAGGGCTCACCAAGCTGATTCTGGACGCCGCGACCCAGCGGGTGATCGGCGGTGGCATCGTCGGCACCAACGCCGGTGATCTGATCGGCGAAGTGGCACTGGCCATCGAGATGGGCGCGGAGGTGGGCGACATCGCCCACACCATCCACCCGCACCCGACCCTGATCGAAACCGTGGCGATGGCGGCGGAAGTGGCCGAGGGCAGCATCACCGACCTCTACCTGCCGAAGCGGCCGAAACCGGTCGCCTGAGCGCGAGCGCCGCGGCCCCATGCCGGCCCTGCTCATTCTCGGGCTCAGCGGGCAGATCGGCGAGCTGCTCGATACCGCCGCGCTGCCGATGCCCGCTCTGGCCTTGAGCCGGCAGCCCACCTCGCCACCGCGGCCCGGTGTCGTCTGGCAGACCGGTGATCTCGCCAGCTTCCAGACCGGGCCGGCGTTCGCGGCCGTGCTTTCGCTGGGCCCGCTCGACCGGCTTGCCGAAGCGATGGTCGCAGGCCGGATCCGCGCCGACCATGTGCTGGCCTTCGGCTCCACCAGCCGCTGGGCCAAGGCCGCTTCGCCCGACCCCAGCGAACGCACGCTGGCGCAGCGTCTGGCCTGCGCCGAGGAAAGTCTTGCAGTGAGTCAGAAGCGTTCGGGCGGACGGCTCACCGTGCTGCGCCCGACCCTGGTCTGGGGCGTGGGTCGCGACGCCACCCTCAGCCGGGTGGCCGGCTGGGCGCGGCGCTGGCCGCTTCTGCCGCTGCCACTGGCCGCCCCGGGCCGCCGGCAGCCGGTGCATGTGGGCGATCTGGCGGCACTGGCCCTGCGGGCCCTGAGCCTGGGCCCTGCGGCCGAGGGCGGCTTCGACCTGCCGGGTGGCGAGAGTCTGCCCTTCGGGACGCTGCTGCGCCGCACCGTGGCCGCCGCCGCGCCGGACTGCCGGCTCTGGCCGCTGCCTTGGCGCGGGCTGGCCGCTGTCGGGCGGGCGGGGGGCTGGGGGGCGTTGGCCCGGCTGGGCGAGGACCTGGTTTTCGACGCCACTCCGGCCCGGGAGCGGCTCGGATGGGCGCCGCGCGGCTTCCGGCCGGTGGCGGCCGATTTCCCGCGCCGGGCGTGACGCAGTGCAGCAAGCGTCGGTCCGTACGCCAGAGCATTGCCTTCTCGCGTAACAGGCTCTTAATATGGCCGGGAGCCCGGTTTTCGAGTTTTTCCTCTAAAGCCGGGGCAGATCCGGAGACTCGCTGACCGCCCCACCGGACCGGGGCACCACCGTCCACGTTCCCGTACCGAGGAAGCACCGATGACCTCCAATCCCTCCCTGCGCAGCGGCATCGCGCTCGCCCCGCTGGCGGCGGCCGTGGCACTCGCCCTGCTGGCCCCCAAGGCCGAAGCCTTCGAGTTCAGCCGCGGCGACCTGACCGGCAGCATCGACACCACTATTTCCTACGGCTACTCGTGGCGGACTCAGGAACAGGACCCCGACCTGATCGGCAAGGCCCAGTTCAATCCGCTGATCTGCGCACAGAACCAGGCCGTGCCCGGCGTGCCGATCCCGCCGCCCTCGATGGCCAACCCCTTCCCGGCCTGCGCCGCCGGCTTCCCTGGCTCGGCCGCCCAGGCCGCGGCGATCGGCCGCTTCTCGGTCAACCGCGATGACGGCAACCTGAAGTACGACAAGGGCGATCCCATCGCCAACACCTTCAAGATCACCACCGAGATGAAGCTGGACTGGCGCGACTGGGGTGCCTTCGCCCGCGCCACCTACTTCTACGACTTCGAGAACGCCGAACGTGCCGACCTCTCGCGCGAGGCGCGCGATCGCATCGGCGAGCGCTTCCGCATGCTCGACGCCTTCGTCTTCCGCGACTTCAGCGTCGGTGAGCAGAGCGGCACCGTGCGCCTTGGTCGTCAGGTCATCAGCTGGGGCGAGAGCACCTTCATCCAGAACGGCATCAATGTCGTCAACCCGCTCGACCTCTCGGCACTGCGCGTGGCCGGTGCCGAGCTGCGCGAGGCCTTCCTGCCGGTCGATTCGGTGTGGGGCACCTTCAATCTCACCGAGAACGTCGCCGTCGAAGCCTTCTACCTCTTCGAGTTCGAGGAGATCGAGATCGACGCCGCCGGCACCTATTTCAGTTCCAACGATTTCGCCACACCGGGCGGCACCTACGTGATGCTGGGCTTCGGCACCGTGCCGCAGCCGGTCGACAACCCCGAGCGCTTCTTCGCCACCTGCTTCGGCGGTCCGGCCGGCTTCGCCAACACCGATCTCGACTTCACCAACCTGCCCCCGGGCATCACCAACGCCGCCATCGCCAGCATCGGCTGCGGTGGCGCGGTCGCCCGCGACCCGAACCGCAACGCCCGCGACGACGGCCAGTACGGTGCGGCCGTGCGCTGGTTCGCCGAAGCCCTCAACGAGACCGAGTTCGGCTTCTTCTTCATCAACTACCACAGCCGCCTGCCCCTGATCTCGGGCCGCGCGGTGACCGGCCCGGCCGCCAGCACCGGCCGCTTCTTCGTCGAGTACCCGGAGGACATCCGGCTCTACGGCCTGTCCTGGAACACCATGCTGCCCGGCGGCATCGCCTGGCAGGGCGAGTGGAGCTACCGCCCGAACGCGCCCTTCCAGGTCGATGACGTCGAGCTGCTGTTCGCCGCGCTGACCCCGCTCAACGCCCTGATCCCGGTTCCCGGCCTGCGTTTCGGAAGCCAGCTCGGTGTCGCCTCCTTCGGTCAGGAAGTGCGCGGCTGGCGCGAGCACGAGATGACCCAGGTGCAGATGACCTTCACCAAGGTCTTCAGCCAGGCACTGGGTGCCGACCAGATCGCCACCGTCGCCGAAGTCGGCTGGACCCAGGTCGACCTGCCCGACCACAGCGTGCTGCGCTACGAGGGCGAGGGCACCGACACCGGCGGCGGCTGCTCGGTCCGTGACCTTGTCGCCGCGCCGATCGGCAGCGTGGCCAGCCCGGCCTTCCTTGGCTGCGCCCGCAACCCGCAGACCCTCACCGGCGGCTTCCCGACCGACTTTTCCTGGGGCTACCGGCTGGCGGTCCGCGCCGACTACAACAGCTTCCTCGGCACGGCCTTCACCTTCTCTCCGCGCCTCGCCTTCAACCATGACGTCGACGGCATCACCCCCGGCCCGGGCGGCAACTTCCTCGAAGGCCGCAAGTCGCTGACCCTCGGCGCCGAATTCAACTTCCTCAACCGTTGGATCTTCGACCTCGCTTGGACCTCGTTCTCGGGCGGCGAACCCTTCAACCAGATCGCCGACCGCGATTTCGCCTCGGTCAGCGTCCGCTACGCCTTCTGATCCGCCACCCGTGATCCCCTGGAGGAACCGAATGAACACCATCCACAAGACCGCGCTGGCGGTCACTGCCGGCGCGCTGGCCCTGTCGGCCGGCGTTGCCCTGGCGACGGTCGATGCGACCCGCGCCGCCCAGCTGGGCCAGTCGCTCACCCCGGTGGGCGCCGAGCGGGCCGGCAATGCCGCCGGCACCATCCCGGCCTGGGAGGGCGGCATCACCCGTCCGCCGGCCAACTTCCGGATCGGCATGTTCCACCCCGACCCCTTCGCCGCCGACCGGCCGAAGTTCTCGATCACCCATGCCAATCTGGCGCAGCACCGGGCCAACATGAGCCCGGGCCAGATCGCCATGTTCGAGCGCTACCCGACCTTCCGCATGGACGTCTACCCGACGCGGCGCTCGGCCTCGTTCCCGCAGCGGATCTACGACTTCACCCGCCGCAACGCCACCCAGTGCCGGCTGGTGGCCGATGGCGAGGGCGTGCAGAACTGCGCCGAGGGCTTCCCCTTCCCGATCCCGCAGAACGCCCACCATCTCATCTGGAACCACAAGCTCAAGTACAAGGGCGTCTCCGGCCGCCGCTGGGCCAACCGCGTGGCCCCGACCCCGACCGGCCAGTTCCAGCTGATCCGCCTGCGCGAGCGCATGCTCGGCCTCTACTACAAGCCCGGCAACACCACCGAGACCATCAACAACATCCTGCTGTACTTCAAGCAGGAGGTGCTCGGCCCGGCCCGCTTGGCCGGCCAGGTGCTCTTGGTCCATGAAAGCCTCAACGCCGTCGCCGCGCCACGCCAGGCCTGGATCTACAACCCCGGCCAGCGTCGCGTCCGGCGCGCGCCGAACGTGGCCCACGACAACCCGGCCACCGCCTCCGACGGCCTCGCCACCAACGACATGACCGACATGTTCAACGGCGCGATGGACCGCTTCGAGTGGACCAAGGTCGGCAAGCGCGAGATGTTCGTGCCCTACAACTCCTACAAGGCGCACAGCGACAACACCCGCATCGCCGATCTGGTCCGGCCCGGCCACCTCAACCCCGACTTCATGCGCTACGAGCTGCACCGCGTGTGGGTGGTCGAGGCCCGTCTCCGCGCCGGTGCCCGCCACATCAAAAGCCGTCGCACCTTCTACCTCGACGAGGACAGCTACCAGATCCTCAAGATCGACCACTACGACGGCCAGGGCAACATCTGGCGCGTCTCGGAGGCCCCGTCGATCAACTACTACGAGGTGCCCACCTTCTGGTCGACGATCGAGGTCCATTACGATCTGAGGTCGGGCCGTTACCTGGCCGGCCTGCTCGACAACGAGGAAGATCGTCCCTTCGACTTCGGCTACCCGGCCACGCCGGCGGATTTCTCGCCGCAGAGCCTGCGCGCCGCCGGCGTCCGCTGAAGTCGCATCGTGCCGCGGCTCCCGGTCGCGGCGCGGGCATCCACCGCGGGCAGCGCCTCGGCGCGCTGCCCGTTTTCTTGAGGGCCCCATGCTCCCCTTGCTCCAA
Organism: Silanimonas sp.; assembly: GCA_018334015.1. Classification (GTDB taxonomy): domain Bacteria; phylum Pseudomonadota; class Gammaproteobacteria; order Xanthomonadales; family Xanthomonadaceae; genus Silanimonas. The sequence goes on along the minus strand of JAGXTI010000020.1, from coordinate 29,214 downwards.
GGTCTGCGCCACGTCGCCCTGTTCGCCGCCCTCTGCCTGCCCGGCCTCGTGGCCGCGCAGTCGCCACCAGCCGCCGATCCGGCCCTGCTCGATGCCGAGATCAAGCCGCTCGCCAGCCGTGCGCTGCTGATCGACCTGGTCCGCACCCCGGCCGGTCTTTTCGCGGTCGGCGAGCGCGGCATCCTGCTCAGGTCCATCGACAACGGCGCGAACTGGGAGCAGTTGCGGCTGCCGACCCGGCTGATGATGACCAGCATCGCGGCCGCCGACGGCGAGCTGTGGGTGGCCGGGCATGGCGGGCAGATCCTGCGTTCCAGCGACAACGGCGGCAGCTGGACCCGCCAGCGCATCGATCTCTGGGTCCCCGAGGCCGAGAGCCCGCATGCCGGCTCGCCGATCCTCGACCTGCTGTTCCTCGACGCGCGCCGCGGCTTCGCGGTCGGTGCCTTCGGATTACTGCTGCGCACCGACGACGGCGGCTTGACCTGGACGGCGATCAAGCTGCCGGCCCCGGCCGCCGCCCCGGAAGCGGTCGATGATGCGCCGGCCACCGACGCCGGCGATTGGCTGTTCACCGCCGAGGATCTCGAACTCGAGGCCGACCTCGACCCGCACCTCAATGCCATCGTGGCCACGCCCGAGGGCGTGTTGCTGATCGCCGGCGAGCGCGGCGCGGTGTTCCGCTCGCGCGACGGTGGCGGACGGTGGGCGCGCCTCGACTTCCCCTACGACGGCTCGATGTTCGGCCTGCTGGCCTGGCCGGGCGGCCAGGTGATGGCCTTCGGCCTGCGCGGTAATGCTTTCGAGAGCTTCGACGCCGGCGATTCCTGGGCGCGGCTCGACACCGGCGGCGAGATCACCCTGCAAGGCGGTGTGGCGCTCGCGGGCGGCGGTGCCTTGCTGGTCGGCAACGAGGGCCTGCTGCTGCATCGCCCCGATGCGATTTCGCCTTTCCGGCAGTCGGTGTTTCAGACCCCGGCCGGCGAGACGCCGGTGCTGTCCTCGGCACTGCCTGTCGAGGGCGGTTTCCTTCTGATCGGTGAAAAGGGAGTGGGCGTGCATGCCTTCTGATTCGATGCCGCCCATGGGCACGTTCCACCGCGGTGCCGACCGCTTCGTGTTCGGCTTCCGCCCCCACCTGTTGTTCGCCATCGCCGTGATCTCGGTGGTGATGGTGTTCTTCGCCACGCAGTTGCGCGTGGACGCGGGCTTCCGCAAGCAGATCCCGCTGACCCACGAGTACATGCAGACCTTTCTCGACTACGAGAAGGAGTTCGGCGGAGCCAACCGCGTGCTGATCGCGGTGATGGCGCGCGATGGCGACATCTTCAACCAGCGCTTCATGCAGGTGCTGGAGAAGGTCACCCGCGACACCATGGCGATCGAGGCGGTCGACGACGCCCGCGTGCGTTCCCTGTTCACCCCGAACGTGCGTTTCGTCGAGGTGGTCGAGGACGGTTTCGCCGGCGGCAACGTCATCCCCGACACCTTCACGCCGAACGTCGAGGGCTTCGTCGCCAGCGAAGCCGATTTCACCGCCATCCGCTCCAACATCGTCAAGGCCGGCATTGTCGGCCGACTGGTCGCCAAGGACTGGACCGGCGCCATGGTCGCCGCCGAACTGGTGCCCGAGGCCGAGGGCCAGAAGCTCGACTACCAGGCGATCGCCGCCCAGCTGGAGGCGATCCGCACCGCCTACGAGGACGAGCACCACACCGTCCACATCATCGGTTTCGCCAAGGTGGTGGGCGACATCGCCGAGGGCGCACGTTCGGTGGTGCTGTTCTTCTTCATCACGGTGCTGCTCACGCTGCTGCTGCTCACCTTCTACAGCGGCTCGATCAAGCTCGCGGTGCTGGGTGTGGTCTCGGCGCTGGTGGCGGTGGTCTGGACCCTCGGCACCTTGCGCCTGCTCGGGTTCGGCATCGACCCGATGAACATCCTGACCCCTTTCCTGGTGTTCGCCATCGGCGTCAGCCACGGCGTGCAGATGATCAACGGCTGGGTGAACGAACGGCTGTTCGGCGGCGAGGTGCTCGATGCCACCCGCACCGGTTCCGGCTTCTCGCCGCTCGATTCGGCGCGGCGTGCCTTCGGCAAGCTGCTGGTGCCGGGCTCGGCGGCGCTGGCCTCGGACGTGGCGGGCTTTCTCACCATCCTGCTGATCCCGATCCAGATCATCCGCGAACTGGCGATGACCGCCGCGATCGGTGTGGGCCTCGTCATCCTCACCAACCTGATCCTGTTGCCGATCCTGCTGTCCTACATCGACTACCGCAACGCGGCCAAGACCCGGGCCCGCAAGCTGGCCGGGCTGGACCGCTACGACGGCGTCTGGCGCACCCTCACCCGCCTCACCGAGCGTGGCCCGGCGACGGCGATGCTGGTGCTGGCGGCCGGCCTTGCCGCGCTCGGCTATGTCGGCGGGCAGGGCCTGCAGGTCGGCGACAGCCAGGCCGGCGTGCCGGAATTGCGCCCCGAGGCGCGCTTCAATCAGGACGCCATCCGCATCAACGAGCACTTCGCCTTGAGTGTCGATGCCATCACCATCGTCGCCGAGGCGCGGCCCGATGCCTGCACCCAGAGCTATCCGGTGATGGAGACCATCAGCCGCCTGGCCTGGCACCTGCAGAACGTCGAGGGCGTGCAGCAGGTCATCAGCCTGCCGACCGCCGCCAAGGTGGTGAACGCCGGCTGGAACGAAGGTTCGCTGCGCTGGCGCGAGCTTCCGCGCAACCCCGACGATCTGCGGGTGGCCACCCAGGGCTTCGAGACCGACACCGGCCTGCTCAACACCGATTGCTCGGCGATGGCGATCACCGCCTTCCTCACCGACCACAAGGCCACCACCATCAACCGTGTGGTCGAGGCGGTCAAAGCCTTCCGCGAGGCCAACGATGCCTTCGCCGGACCCAGCGTGAACCTGCGCATCCAACTCGCCGAGCGTGCGGCCGAGGCCGCGGCGGCCGGCGAGGAATTCCACAGCGACGCTCTGAACCTGCGGCTGGCCGCGGGCAGCGCCGGCGTGATGGCGGCGACCAACGACAAGGTCGCGGATGCCCAACTGCCGATGATGCTCTGGGTCTATGCGGCGGTGGTGGGCCTCGTGCTGCTGACCTACCGCTCGCTGGGTGCGACCATCGCCATCATCACCCCGCTCATCATCGTCACCCTGCTTGGCAATGCTTTGATGGCGCAGATGGGCATCGGCCTGAAGGTCAACACTCTGCCGGTGGCGGCGCTCGGCGTGGGCATCGGTGTCGACTACGCGATCTACGTCTACAGCCGGATGCGCGAGTTCCTCGACCGCGGCTGGTCGATCTCCGAGGCCTACTTCATGGCGCTCAAGCTGACCGGCGCGGCCGTGCTGTTCACCGGCGCGACCCTGGCCATCGGTGTCGGCACCTGGATCTTCTCCGCCCTGCAGTTCCAGGCCGACATGGGCATCCTGCTCAGCTTCTTCTTCCTCGCCAACATGCTGGGCGCGGTGCTGCTGTTGCCGGCGATCCTGCGCTGGTCGCGGCGAGGCCGCCCGGCTGCGGCCTGAATCCGGCGCGGGTCGGGGCCTCTGGCCCTGCCCGTGGGGGGGCCGTCGCTAGGGCCGCAAGCCGCGCAAGGCGTAACGCCCCTGCAAGGCGATCGCCAGCACGCCGCCCAGCACCATCGCGCCCCCCAGCCAGAGGGCCGGTCCGGGGCGATCGCCCCAGACCGCCACGCCGAGCACAACGGTCATCAGGGGCGAGAGCAGCAGCCAGGGGGTCACGGTGGCCACCGGATGGCGTTGCAGCAGAATGTAGTAAAGCCCGTGGCCGACCAGCGAGGACACCAGGGCCGAATAGAACACCCCGCCCCAGCCGGCCAGACCGGCTTGCGCGGCATTCAGAAGCAGCGGTCCTTCGAGCCACAGGCTTAGACCCAGCAGCGGGCCGACGCTGAGCAGGGCCAGCCAGCCCTGCTGGCTCCAGACCGATTGGCCTTGCAGGCCGCGCATCAGCACCGTGGCCAGGGCGAGCATCAGCGCCGAGCCCAGTGTCAGAGCCATCGCCAGCGGATGGTCGAGCACGATCGGGTCGAAGCCGAGCACCAGCACGCCCAGCACACTGACCGCGATCGCGCTGGCCCTGCCGAGGCCGATGCGCTCACCCAGCAGCGCCCAGGCCAGCACCGCGGCCATCGGCACGTAGCTCTGCATCAGGATCGCCAGCGAGGACAGATCGCCGGCCAGGTCCAGTGCCCAGAAGCTCAGGCCGAAATGGAAGACCCCGAGGCACAGGCCGATCGCCAGCAGATGCGGCCACTGCCCGGGTTGCGGCCAGCGCAGGAACGGCCAGAGCAGCAGGGTCAGCACCGCCATCCGCAGGCCGGTGAACAGGATTGGCGGTAATTCCTCCAGAGCGAAGGCCGCGATCAGCACGTTCAAGGCCCAGACCGCGCAGACCAGCACGACGAGAGCGATGTCGCGCCCGGGCATGGCCGCGCTCAAGGCCTTGTCCGCCCGGCCATCGCGGGCCCGGCCGCTGCGACCGCGATCAATCGACCCGGAGCTTGGCGAGACGCTCCAGAGCCTCGGCGTACTTGGCCCGGGTCGCGGCGATCACCTCGGGCGGAAGCCTTGGGCCGGGTGTGGTCTTGTTCCAGTCGAGCCGCTCCAGGTGGTCACGGACGTACTGCTTGTCGAAGCTGGGTGGACTGCCGCCGACCGCGTAGGTTTCGGCCGGCCAGAAGCGCGAGGAATCCGGGGTGAGCATCTCGTCCATCACCACCAGACGACCCTCGGCATCGAGACCGAACTCCAGCTTGGTGTCGGCGATCAGGATGCCGCGTTCCGCGGCGTAGGCCGCCGCGAAGCGATAGATGGCGAGCGCAGCGGCGCGCACCTGCTCCGCCCGATCACCGCCGATGGCGGCGACCACGGCATCGAAACTGACGTTCGCGTCGTGCTCGCCGGGTGCCGCTTTGGTGCTCGGGGTGAAGATCGGTTCGGGCAGTTGTTCGGCCTGCCGAAGACCGCTGGGCAGAGTAATGCCGCAGACGCGACCGGTTTGCAAATAGTCCTTCCAGCCGCTGCCGATGAGGTACCCGCGGACGATCGCTTCGACCGGCAGCGGCGTGAGCGCCTTGGCCACCACCGAGCGCCGGGCGTACAGCGCCACCTCGGTGCCGGGCGGCAGCACGCTGGCCACTTCGGTGCCGGTGAGGTGGTTCGGCACCAGGTGCGCGGTCCGCTCGAACCAGAAGTTGGAGATCTGGCAGAGCATCTCGCCCTTGCCGGGGATCGGGTCGGGCAGCACCACGTCGAAGGCCGAAAGCCGATCCGTGGCCACCAGCAGCAGGCGGTCTTGGCCGTCGGCGGCGGACGGCAGCGTGTAGACGTCGCGGACCTTGCCGCGGTGGCGCAGCGGCAGGGCGAGGTTCGAGGTGTGCAGGACGGTCGACAAGGGGCGAGCAGGACGACAAGCAAACGCCAGTGTAACGAGAAAAAACGTGGAACATCTGCGTGAAACACTTTCGCGATCAAGGCTGTCGGCTGCGAAATGAACGTCAGAAGCACCCCGCGAGGCAGACCCCCGGCCTGTCGCGGCGTGGGTGCGGTTTCGGGCTCACGGCCTGCAACGGTGTGGGTGCAGCTCTGGACGGGGCGCAGTCTGTCGAAACGAGAGGCCCCAGCACGCATCGCGCCTGCCGACGCGCGACCTGCGGACGCGACGGCTCAGGCTCCGCGTCCCGCTCCGCATTCGCCGCCGCTCGCCCTCCATGGCTCGCTTCGCTGTCCGCGAGGCCGCGCTGGCGCGGCGCTCGATGACGGGCATCGGCCGCAAGCGAAGCACCCCGCCAGGCAGGCTGGGGGCTTGCGGCGGATTTCGAGGGCCAGCCCGGTGATCAGACGCCAGGCCCGCAGGGTGCGCCCCGGACGGGCGCACCGACCGCGGGCGCCAAGGATGCGCCCTGCGGTCGGCCCGTCGGGTTTCTTGCCGCACAGCAGCCGGCCCGAGTCCGCCGCGGGCCCCCGGCCTGTCGCGGCGTGGGTGCTGCTCCGGACGCGACGGCTCAGGCTCCGCGTCCCGCTCCGCATTCGCCGCCGCTCGCCTTCCATGGCTCGCTTCGCTGTCCACGAGGCCGCGCTGGCGCGGCGCTCGCTCATGGCGGCGGACCGGTCGTTTTCACCCGCGGTTGCAGGTCGTCCTCACGGTCGGCGGGCTAGAATCGCGGGCATGAAAGTTTTCCTTGCCGCTCTGATCGCCCTCGGCCTTTCGGCCGCCGCTCTGGCCCAGACCAGCCCGCCCGCCGGCTCGGCTCGGCTGGCCGATTGGGTCCGCCCGGCCCCGGTGGCGCCGCCGGAATTGGGTTCCTGCGCGGCCTGCCACGGCACCGACGGCGCACCCCGCATGCGTGGCACCCCGCACATCGGCGGCCTGAGCGAGGCCTACCTGATCCTCGCCCTGCATGCCTACCGCGACGGCCGTCGCCGCCACAGCGCGATGAACGCCATCAGCAATGCCCTGCAGCCGCAGGATATCGGCGCGCTGGCGCGCTGGTACGCCGCGCAACCCGGGCCCGGGGCGCGCTGATGCGCTGGTACGGCACCGTCCTGGGCTTCATCGCCGGCTGGCTGCTGCTGCGCCACCCGGCGGGTGGCGTGCTGGGCGGCATGATCGGCCTCGCCTTCGACCGCGGCTGGTTCCGCCGTGGCGGCCCCGACCCCTACGCCGTGCTCGACGTCGATCCCAGCGCCGACGACGATTCCATCCGTCGTGCCTGGCAGCGGCTGGTCTCGCAGTACCATCCCGACCGGCTGGAGGGCGCGGCGCCCGAGCTGCGCGCCCAGGCCGACAAGCGGCTGCGCGAGATCAACCGCGCCTACGACCTGATCCAGCAACGGCGCAGGCTGCGCTGAAGCGCCCGCCGCTGCTCCTCAAGCCCTTGCGTCCGGAGCCCGTCATGTCGAACTGCGTCATCGCCCCGTCCATCCTCTCGGCCGATTTCGCCAAGCTCGGCGCCGAGGTCGATGCGGTGCTCGCCGCCGGTGCCGACTGGGTGCACTTCGACGTGATGGACAACCACTACGTGCCGAACCTCACCATCGGCCCGCTGGTCTGCGCGGCGTTGCGCAAGCACGGCATCACCGCCCCCATCGACGTGCACCTGATGGTCGAACCGGTCGATCGCATCGTGCCGGACTTCGCCGCCGCCGGGGCCTCGATCATCAGCTTCCACCCGGAGGCCAGCCGCCACGTCGACCGCACGATCCAGCTCATCCGTTCGCACGGCTGCCAGGCCGGACTCGTGCTCAATCCGGCGACACCGGTCGAGCTGCTCGATTACACGCTGGAGAGCCTCGATCTCGTGCTGGTGATGAGCGTCAACCCCGGTTTCGGCGGTCAGGCCTTCATCGAGTCGGCGCTGCGCAAGATCGAGGCGATCCGCAAGCGCATCGACTCCAGCGGCAAACCGATCCGGCTGGAAGTGGACGGTGGCGTCAAGGCCGACAACATCCGTCGCATCGCCGCGGCCGGCGCCGACACCTTCGTCGCCGGCTCGGCCATCTTCCAGGCGCCGGACTACGCCCGGGCGATCGCCGCGCTGCGCGCCGAGGTGGCGCTGGCCTGAGCCGTGGTGGGGCCGTCCCTGGCCCCGATGACCGTCCCTGACGATGCGCGACGCAGTGTGGCGAGCCATCATGACAATCGATCTAAGCCGCCGCCGCATCCGCTGGCATACTCGCGGGCCCAACCTGCTACCGCCCTGCCGCGCCCGATGGAAGCTGCCGAATTCGCCCGCCTCGCTGCGCAAGGCCACAACCGCATCCCGGTGGTGCGCGAGGTGCGTGCCGACCTCGACACGCCACTCTCGGTCTACCTGAAGCTGGTCGACGGTCCGAACGCCTACCTGTTCGAGTCGGTCGAGGGCGGCGAGAACTGGGGCCGCTACAGCATCATCGGCCTGCCGGCGCGGCGCACTTGGTCGGTGCACGGGCACACCCTCGCCACCCGCGTCTTCGGCGAGGTGGTCGAAACACGCGAACTGGACGATCCGCTGGCCGAAGTCGAGCGCCTGCGCGCGGCGTTCTCGGTGCCGCGCATCGAGGGCCTGCCGGGGTTCAGTGGCGGGCTGGTGGGCTGGTTCGGCTTCGAATGCATCGGCTACATCGAACCGCGGCTGGCCCGGCCGGTGGCCCCCGATCTGCTCGGCACAGCCGACATCTTCCTGATGCAGAGCGAGGAACTGGCGGTGTTCGACAACCGCAAGGGCAAGCTCTACCTGGTGGTGCATGCCGACCCGGCCGAGCCGCAGGCGCTGGCACGCGCCGGTGCGCGGCTGGATTCGCTCACCCACCGTCTGCGGCATGCCGGTGCCGGCTACCCCGAGGTGCTCGATCCCGGCTTCGTCGACGAGGCCGATTTCGTCTCGGGCTTCAGCAAGCAGGGCTTCAAGGAGGCGGTGCTCAAGGCCAAGGCGCACATCGCCGCCGGCGATGCGTTCCAGGTCGTGCTGAGCCAGCGCCTGTCGGTGCCCTTCAAGGCGCGCCCGGTCGATGTCTACCGCGCACTGCGGGCCCTCAACCCGTCGCCCTACATGTACTTCATCGACACCGGCGAGATGCAGGTGGTCGGTTCCTCGCCCGAGATCCTGGTGCGCCAGCAGCAGGGACGGGTGACGGTGCGGCCAATCGCCGGCACCCGACCGCGCGGTGCCACCACCGACGCCGATCGCGCGCTGGAGGCCGAGCTGCTGGCCGATCCGAAAGAGCGCGCCGAGCACCTGATGCTGATCGACCTTGGCCGCAACGACATCGGCCGGGTCAGTGAGCCGGGCAGCGTGAGCGTGCCGGAGCAGTTCGTCATCGAACGCTACAGCCATGTCATGCACATCGTCTCGGAAGTGCAGGGCAGACTGAAACCGGGGCTCGCCTATACCGACGTGCTGAAGGCCACCTTCCCCGCTGGCACCGTGAGTGGCGCGCCCAAGGTGCGTGCCCTGGAGATCATCCGTGCGCTCGAACCGCACCGCCGCAACCTGTATGCCGGTGCAGTCGGTTACATCAACTGGTGGGGCGACGCTGATACCGCCATCGCCATCCGCACCGCCCTCATCAGCGACGGCCGGTTGCACGTGCAGGCCGGTGCCGGCATCGTCCACGACTCCGACCCCGAGGCCGAGTGGCAGGAGACCATGAGCAAAGCGCGCGCCCTGTTCCGTGCCGTGGCGCAAGCCGCGCGCGGCCTGTAGCCGGCAAACCGAGCGAGGATCGAGGCCGTGGACCCGGGCATCCTGCTGGAAAACCTCGTGTCGCCGATCACCCTGGCTTTTCTGCTGGGCGTGATCGCCGCGCTGGTGCGCTCCGACCTCGAGATCCCCGAGCCGGTCGTGCGCATCCTTTCGATCTTCCTGCTGTTCTCGATCGGCCTGCAGGGTGGCCGCGAACTGGCCAACGTGGGCTTCAGCGAGATCGCCGGTGGCCTTGGCGTCACCGTTTTCATCGTGCTGTTCATCCCGCTGCTGGCCTTCCTGATCGCCCGTCACCTGGTCGGGCTCGACATCCGCAACGCGGCGGGCGTGGCGGCGCTCTACGGCTCGATGTCCTCGGTCACCTTCGTGGTGGCACGCAGCTTCGCCGAGGCGCAGGGCACGCCGATGGACGGTTTCGTCACCGGCCTTGTGGCGCTGATGGAACTCGGCATCCTGGTCGCCCTGTTCATCGGCCGCTGGGCGCTGGCGCGCTCCGGCGAGAGCGGTGCGCGCAAGCCGGCGCGCACGGCCACCATCATCGGCGAGACCCTGCGCGGCCGCAGTCTGGTGCTGCTGGTGGGTGGCCTGATCATTGGTGCGGCCAGTGGCGAGCGCAATTTCGAGCGCGTCGAGCCGTTCTTTGTCGATCTGTTCCGCGGCGTGCTGGTCATCTTCATGATCGAGATGGGCATGGCCGCCGCCTCGCGCCTGCGCGAGTTCTTCAAAGTCGGACCACGGATGCTGGTTTTCGGCACCCTCGCTCCGCTGTTCAACGGCACCCTCACCGCTGTGCTCTGCACGCTGGTCGGCCTCTCACTCGGTTCCAGCTTCGTGCTGGCCTGCGCGGCCGCTTCGGCCTCGTACATCGATGCGCCGGCCGCCGTCCGCGCCACCTTCCCCGAGGCCAACCCCAGCATCTACCTCACCAGCTCGCTGGGCGTCACGTTGCCCTTCATGCTGGTGATCGGCTTGCCCGTGCTCTACTGGATCACCGTCCTGCTCCATGACCTGCTCTGAGGCCGGCCCCAGCGCCGTGCATCCCGCCATGCCCACCCTCGAAGCCCGCAAGCTGCTCACCGTGATCGCTCCGCGCGAGTTCCAGCGTTTCGTCATCGAACGCCTCGCCGACTGCGGCGCGAGCGGCTACACGGTGACCCCGGCCACCGGCTCGGGCTCCACCGGCCTGCGCTCCGGCATGCTGGCCACCGACGCCAACGTGCGGATCGAGGTGATCCTGCCGGAGGCGCAACTCGGAGCCACGCTCGAAGGCTTGAGCGAGCTCATCGCCAGCGGTTACCGGGTCAAGGCTTTCGTCGCCGACATCACCCTGCTGCCGGACCGGCCCTGAGCGGGCCAAGCGGATAAGGGCTTCCACGGTGCCGTTGGCAATTAGGTGCTCCGACCGGTAGGCTCTCCCGGTGATGCGCCTCCAGAGCCGCCCTTCCAAGTTGCTTCGCCTCGTCTGGGTGGCGGCGACACTGTGCGGCCTGCTTCTGCAACCGGTGCTGGCGGCCATGGGCGATCTGCACGCGCTCGAACATGCCATGGCGGTGGATGGCGAGCACGCTCATGACCCGGGTCATGGCCACGACCACGCCCATAACCACCCTCAAGCCACGACTCCGAGCGGCGATCTGCCGCACGAGGCGACGGGCCTCCACGAACTCCTGCACACCCACGCGGGCATGAGCGCGGCGGCCCTGCTCGGCGTCCCCTTCTTTCAGGGCGAAGGCCCTGAAAGTCCGCGTCCATCTCCGGTGATGCGGGATACCGACCCGCTCACCCTGCATCTCGGTTCACCGTTCCGCCCACCGATCGGATAAGGCCCACCCACGACTGCGATGAGCAGTCGACGTGCGCTCAAAACCGACCCTCGGATGGAGTGGAATCGACGTGTGTGTCCCGAATTGGACGGGCCGGCTGGCGCTGGCCCTGATGCTGCTGTGCCTGCCGTCGGCGGCGGCGGCGAACGAGCGGATGACGGCCGCTGAGGCCGTAGACCGTGCCCTGACCGGCGAATCCTGGCCGCGCGAGTGGCAGGCGCGCGTTGAGCTGGCGCAGGCCGATCGGGTGCTCGCACGGGCTCGACCCAATCCTTCGCTGGTTGCCAGCCGGGAAACGCTGGCGGAACCGGGCTTGGCTTCGGGTGATGAAACCAGCCTGATGCTCGTCCAAGGTTTCGAGCTGGGGGGTCGACGCGCTGCCGGGATCCGTGCTGCCGAAGCCGGCCTGCAGGTCGCCGAGGTGCAAGCCATCCGTGATCGCCGACAGCTCCGTGCGGAGACGCTTCGCGCCTACTACGCCACCGTCGCGAGCGAGCAGATCGCTGCCGCCCGGGCCCGGGCGCTTGCCGATCTGGAGCATTTGGCCGGTATCGCGCAGAAGCGGCATGCGGAGGGCGAGATCTCCGGTTACGAGGCCCGTCGCTTCCGGCAGGCTGCCGGGCAGGCGCGCATCGCCCTGGCAGAAACCGAAGCCGAAACCCGGATGAGGCGAGCGGCGCTGGTGGCCTGGGTCGGTCCGACGGCGGCGCTGGCCGTCCTTGACGACAGCATTCCGCTGCCTTCGCTCACCGAAGACCACAGGCCCGGCAGTGCCGAACTGGATGTGCTTGCCGCCGAGCAGACCCAGGCCGAAGCCCAGCTTCAATCCGTGAGCCGGCTTCCCTTGCCCCTCACCGTTGGCGTGGGCCAAAGGCGGGTCCGTCTGGGCGGATTTTCGGACGCGGCCTTGGTGCTCGAGGTCGCGGTCGATTTGCCCCTGTTCGATCGCCAGCAAGGCGAGCGTGCCCGCGCCCGTGCCGCCTTGTCGCTGGCCGAGGCACGTCGCGAGCGCGAGCAGCAGCAGTTGCAGCAAGGCCGCACGGCCCTGATGGCGCAGGCCCGGACACGGATCGACTCGGCCGAGCGCATCGCGACCGTGCTCCTGCCGGAGGCTGCCCAACTCAGCGCCATCGCCAAGCAAAGTTTTTCCGAAGGCGAGCTGGATCTCGTGGCCCTGCTCGATGCCTTCGACAGCGAATCGGCACTTGTCGAGCAAGGCGTGGCCGAGCGGCTGGCTGCCGTCGAGGCCGCACTCGCCCTCGAAGCCTTGGCACCGCTCGTCGAGCCCTTGCCCCGCGTCCAGCACTGAACCCCAGGCTTCACCCACCCCTCCGAAGGAGAACCCCGATGAACCCGACCAAGACCCTTGCCGCGCTGGCCTTCGCCCTGCTGCTCGCCGCCTGCGGTGCCGCCGAGCCTGCCGCCGACAGCGCGGCGGACGCCGCCGCGGACGATGCCGCCACGGCAGCGACGCAGACCGAAGCCGTCTATGGCGACGAAGCGCCCGTCGCCATCGAAGCCGACCCGGCCGCCGCCGACCACGGCCACGCGCACAACCCGGACGGCAGCCACGCCGAGGGCGATGAGCATGCCGACGACGCGCACGCCGACGGCGACCACGCGCACTGATCCAACGCTCTCTTCGAGGCTCGATGTCCATGACCTTCCCCGCATCCCGCCGCGCGATCGGCGCGACAACGCTGGCCCTCGCATTGGTTCTGTCGCTCGCCGGCTGCGGCGGCTCGGCACCCGCATCGGACGACGCCGCTCTTGAAGCGCAGGTGTACACGCACACCAGCGGCGGGAGCGAGCTCTTCGTCGAGTTCGCGCCGCTGGTGTCCGGCGAGAAATCCACCTTCGCCGCGCACTTCACCCGGCTTTCCGACTACCGCCCGGTGACCGAGGGTGTCGTGGATGTCGTGCTCTCGGGCGGCGGCGCGCCGGAGGAACGCTTCCGGGTGCGCGCGCCGCGTGCTCCGGGCATCTTCGCCCCGACCGTGCTGCCGCGTGCCGTCGGCGAGCGCCAACTCAGCCTCGTACTCCGCGCCGATGGTGTGGACGCACGGCACGATCTCGGCAGCGTGCTCGTCCACGCCGATCGTGCCGCTGCGGCCCGTACCGGCCCAGCACCCGGCCACGTGGACGGCGAGATCGCTTTCCTCAAGGAGCAGCAGTGGGTGACGGACTTCGGCATCGAAGCCGTGCAGCCCGCACCGCTGCGCGACTCCGTGGCCGCACCGGCCACGCTCCGCGCCTCGGCCGATGGCAGCGCCGAGCTCGTCGCCGTCAGTGCTGGGCTGATCCTCGCGAGCGGTCCGCTGCCCGCGCTCGGCCAAGCGGTGAGCCGCGGCCAGACGCTGGCCTTCCTGGTGCCGCGCCTCGGTGGCGACACCGACCTTGCGGCATTGCGTGCGGACGATGCGACGGCCACGAGTGCGGCCGCGCTCGCCGACAACGAAGCCGCGCGGATGCAGCGCCTGTTCGACCAGCAGGCGGTGTCGCTTCGCCGGCTGGAGGAAGCGCTGGCCGCGCAGCAGCAGGCCGCGGCCCGTCGCAAGGCCGCGAAGGATCGCCTCGACGGCATCGGCGGTGAGGCCACCGGCATTGCACTGAAGGCGCCGATCAGCGGCGTCATCGCGCTGGCATCGGTCGCCAACGGCGCTGCGGTGGACGCGGGGGATCGCCTGTTCCAGATCGTCGATCGCCGCGAGATCTGGATCGAAGCCCACGTCGCCGAGGCCGATGCGCCGCGCCTCGGCACACCGGACGGCATCGCCTTCGCCCTGCCCGGCGTCGACATACCGATCGAGGTGCGCCACGGCGACAACGGCCGGCTGGTGGGCCGCGGCAGCGTCATCGATGCGAGCACGCGCACCGTGCCGGTGATCTTCGCGATGAGCTCGCCCGACCCGCGCATCAGCCTCCACCAGCGCGTCGAGGCACGGGTGTTCACTGGCGAGCGTCGCCTTGCCTTGAGCGTGCCGGTGACGGCGGTGATCGACGATGCCGGACAGCGCGTCGTCTACGTCATGCGCAGTGGCGAATCGTTCTCGCGCGTGCCGGTGCGCCTTGGCATTCGCGACGGCGATCGCCTCGAAGTGCTGGACGGTCTGAAGCCCGGTGATCGCGTCGTTTCGCGCGGTGCCGCGCAGGTCCGCCTCGCCGCCGCCACACCCGAGGCCATGGGCCACGGGCACGCCCACTGAAGGATCCATCGATGATCGCGAGCCTGATCGACGGGTCGCTGCGGAACCGGATCTTCATCCTGTTCGGCGGCCTGCTGCTGTTGGCCTGGGGCGCGTTCGAAGCGCGCCGCATGCCGGTGGATGTGTTTCCCGACCTCACCGCCCCTTCGGTGACGGTGGTCACCGAGGCCCACGGCATGGCGCCGGAGGAAGTCGAGACGCTCATCGCCTTCCCCTTGGAAACGGCATTGAATGGCGCGCCCGGCGTGCGTCGCGTGCGCTCGACCAGCAGTGTCGGCATCGCCGTGGTGATCGTCGAGTTCGCCTGGGGCACCGACATCCACCAGGCCCGGCAGATCGTCGCCGAGCGCGTGGCGACGGTGCGCAGCCAGTTGCCCCCGGAGATCCCCGAACCGACGCTCGCGCCGATCACCTCGATCATGGGCGAGATCCTGTTCATCGCCCTGCACTCCGACCGGCATACGCCGATGGAGCTGAAAACCGCCGCCGATTTCACCTTGCGGCGGCGACTGCTGGCGGTGCCCGGCGTGGCGGAGGTGATCCCCAACGGCGGCGAAACCCGGCAGTTCCAGGTGCTGGCCGACCCGCTGCGGCTGGCCGCCTTCGGCGTCAGTCTCGAGGCGCTGGTGGCGGCCGTCGAGGCCAGCAACGAGAACACCTCGGCGGGCTTCTATCTCGAAAACGGCCAGGAGTTCCTGATCCACGGTCGTGGCCGGGTGCAGCACCTCGACGACATCGCCCGCATCTTCGTCGTGCAGCGTGGCGAGCGCCCGGTGCTGGTCGGCGATGTCGCCGAGGTGAGGATCGGCGCGGCCGCCAGTCGCGGCACCGCCAGCTTCAACGGCGAGCCGGCGGTGGTGATCGGCATCCAGAAGCAGCCGGGCGCCAACACGCTCGCCCTCACGCGACAGATCGACACCGTGCTGGACGACATCCAGAGCTCGCTGCCCGAAGGCATGACGATCAGCGCCAACCTGTTCCGGCAGTCCGACTTCATCAGCGTGAGCATCGGCAACCTCGGCAGGGCCATCGTCGAGGGCATGGTGCTGGTGATCGCCATCGTCTTCGCCTTCCTGCTCAGCGGTCGGGCTACCCTGATCACCCTGCTGGCGATCCCGCTGTCGCTCGCAGCAGCCATCCTGGCGATGAAAGCCGCGGGCATCGGCATCAACACCATGACCTTGGGCGGCATGGCCATCGCGCTCGGTGCGCTGGTGGACGACGCGATCATCGTGGTCGAGAACATCGTCCGCCGCATGCGCGAGAACGCCACGCTGCCCACTGAGCGCCAGCGCGGCCTGCTGCCGCTGGTGTTGGCCGCGACCCGCGAGATCCAGGGCTCGGTGGTGTTCGCCACCCTGATCATCGCGCTGGTGTTCCTGCCGATCTTCGCGCTCACCGGTATCGAGGGGCGGCTGATGCAGCCACTGGGCTTCGCCTACGTCGTCTCGCTGCTGGCCTCGCTGGTGGTGGCGGTGACGATCACACCGGTGCTGTGCAGCCTGTTGCTGCCGGCGTCGAAGATCGTGCGCGAGGGCCACGAATCACGCCTCTCGCGCTGGCTGAAACGCCGCTACCAGCCCCTGCTCGAGGCCAGCCTGTCGCGCTGGCGGGTGATCGCCGTGCTGTCGGTGCTCGGCACGCTGCTGACCCTGGCGGCCTTGATGGGCGCGGGCCGGGCTTTTCTGCCGGACTTCAACGAAGGCAGCCTGACGGTGAGTGTGACGACACTGCCGGGCACCTCGCTCGCCGAGTCGAGCGCGCTCGGCCAGCGGGTGGAGAAGATCCTGCTCGAACAGCCGGAAGTGGTGGCGACGGGCCGGCGCACCGGTCGCGCCGAGCTCGACCCGCATGCGCAGGAGATCTACGCCTCCGAGATCGAAGTGACGCTGGCGATGCAGGAGCGCAGCAAGCAGGACTTCCTCGCCCATCTGCGTGAGGAGTTCTCCGGCATCTCCGGTGCCCAGGTCGTCATCGGCCAGCCGATCTCGCACCGCATCGACCACATGCTGTCGGGCACCCGGGCGAACATCGCCATCAAACTGTTCGGCAATGATCTTTACGAACTGCGGCGGATCGGCCAGCAGATCGAAGACGAGGTCACGACGATCCCCGGTGCCGTCGACGTGAACCTCGAGCAGCAGTCCGAGCTGCCCTTCATCACCATCGACTTCGACCGGTTGGCGCTGGCCCGCTACGGTCTGTCGGTGCGCGAGGCCAGCCACAACATCGAGACCGCGTTCTTCGGCAGCACGGTGTCGCGCGTGCTGGAGGGCAATGCCAGTGTCGATCTCGTGGTACGGATGGGCGATGAGGTCCGTCAGAGCGTCGAGGCGATGCAGGCACTGCGCATCGACGCGCCGAGCGGCGTGCAGGTGCCACTGTCGGCGATCGCCCGCGTGGAACGCAGTCGCGGCCCGAACCAGATCGGCCGCGAGAACGTGCAGCGGCGGATCATCGTCATGGCCAATGTCGCCGGCCGCGATCTCGGTGGCGTGGTGGATGAGGCGCGCGAACGCATCGAAGCCAACATCGCGCTGCCACCGGGCTACCACATCGAGTACGGCGGCCAGTTCGAATCCGCGGCGGAAGCCTCACGCACGCTGATGATCCTCGGCAGCGTGGTGATGGCCGGCATCTTCCTGCTGCTTTACCTGGCGTTTTCCAGCACCCGCGATGCCTTGCTGGTGATGCTGAACCTGCCGCTCGCGCTGCTGGGTGGCGTGGCCGGGGTTTGGCTTTCCGGCGGGGTGCTCAGCGTGGCCTCGATCATCGGCTTCATCACCTTGTTCGGCATCGCCACCCGCAACGGCGTGATGTTGATCGCCCACATCCACCACCTCGCCCGGGAGGAGGGTGTGGATGACGCCATCGAGCGGGTACGCCGGGGCGCGGCAGAACGACTGGTGCCGATCACCATGACGGCCCTGGCCACGGCGCTGGCACTGGTACCCTTGGCGCTTTCGGCGGGCCAGCCGGGCAGCGAGATCCAAGCCCCGATGGCGATGGTCATCCTCGCCGGCCTGCTCAGTTCGACGGTGCTGAACATGCTGGTGCTGCCATCGCTGTACCTGCGCTTCGGTTCGTTTGGCCGCCATCGAGCTTAGCTTCGGTAAGCTCAGCGTGCGCCCGGCAAAAGCTCAAGGATGTGTGACCAACATGCTGCTGATGATCGACAACTACGACAGCTTCACCTACAACCTCGTGCAGTACCTGCAAGAGCTCGGTGAGGATGTTCGGGTGGTTCGCAACGACGCTTTGAGCGTGGCCCAGATCGAGGCCTTGCGGCCGGATCGCATCGTGCTTTCGCCCGGTCCCGGCACGCCGGACGAGGCCGGCGTGTCGATCGAACTGCTGCGCCGACTCGGGCCGCAGGTGCCGGTGCTGGGGGTCTGCCTCGGCCACCAGTCGCTGGGGCAGGCCTTCGGTGCCGAGGTGGTGCGCGCCGCCACCATCATGCACGGCAAGACTTCGCTGATCCGCCATGCCGGCAAAGGGGTCTTCGCCGGATTGCCGGACGGTTTCGAGGCCACCCGCTACCACTCGCTGGTGGTCGAGCCGGACACCTTGCCGGCCTGCCTGGAACTCACCGCCTGGACCACGGACGCCGAAGGGAGCTTTGACGCCATCATGGGCCTGCGCCATCGCCAGTACCGGCTGGAGGGCGTGCAGTTCCATCCCGAATCCATCCTCACCCAGCAGGGCCATGCCCTGCTCAAGAACTTCATCGAGGCCAGCCGATGAGCCGCTGGCTTGCGGCTGGGCTGCTGCTGGTTCTGCTTTCGACCACCACGGCCCATGCCGCGCCAGCACAGGCCGAGGGCGCGGCGCCACGCTTCGATGGCCGCAGCGCGCAGGCGTTTACCGAGAGCGTGGCGGCGATCGAAGCCGATCTGAACGATGCGCAGCGCCTCGCTTTCCGTCTGAAGCTGCTGCAGGCCCGCGACAAACTGGCCGAGCAGCGTGGCCGGGCGCTCACCGACCAGGAGCTCGCCACCGCGCTCGATGGCAAGTCCGTGGCCGAGTTGGCCGAGCTGGCCGAGGCCGCGCCGGTGCTTTTCCGCCTTGAAATCGAAGACCCCGACGACACCTGACCATGCCCTTGACCCCGCAACAGGCGCTGCAACGCGTCATCGAGCACCGCGAAGTCTTCCACGACGAGATGATCGACCTGATGCGCCAGGTCATGCGCGGCGAGGTCTCGCCGGTGATGATCGCGGCGATCTTCATCGCCCTGCGCGTGCGCAAGGAGACGGTCGGCGAGATCGCCGGTGCGGCCAAGGTGATGCGCGAGTTCGCGGCCCGCGTCGAGGCCCCGGGTGTCGCCAATTTTGTCGATATCGTCGGTACTGGCGGCGATGGCGCGCACACTTTCAACATTTCCACCGCCGCGATGTTCGTCGCCGCCGCCTGTGGTGCCGTCGTGGCCAAGCATGGCAACCGCAGCGTCAGCTCGAAATCCGGCAGCGCCGATGTGTTGGAGGCGCTGGGAGCCGCCATTGAACTGTCGCCAGCACAGGTGGCCGCCTGCCTTGCCGAAGACGGTATCGGCTTCATGTTCGCGCCCCTGCATCACCCGGCGATGCGGATCGTCGCGCCGGTTCGCCGCGAAATGGGTGTGCGCACCCTGTTCAACATCCTGGGCCCGCTGGCCAACCCCGCCGGTGCGCCGAATATCCTGATGGGCGTGTTCCATCCCGATCTGGTCGGCATCCAGGCGCGGGTGCTGCGCGAGCTGGGAACACGCCGGGCCCTGGTGGCCTGGGGCCGCGACGGCGTCGATGAAATCTCGCTCGGCGAGCGCACCCTGCTGGGCGAGCTGCGCCATGGCGAGATCAGCGAGTACGAGATCGCGCCCGAGGATTTCGGCATTCCGCGCGCGCCGCTCTCGGCGCTGCGTGTCGACGATCCGCAGGCCTCGAAGGCCATGCTGCTCGAGGCCATCGACGGCCGTGGCGGTGCGCCGGCCGATGCCGTTGCGCTCAATGCCGGTGCCGCGCTCTACGTTGCTGGCGTGGCAGTCAGCCTCCAGGACGGCCTGGCCCGTGCCCGCGCCGCGATGGCCGAAGGCGCGCCGCGTGCCCGACTCGAGCGTTTCATCGCGCTCACCCGCGCCAAGGCCGGCATGCCGGCGATCGCCGGAGCCGGCGCATGAACGACGTGCTGCAGAAGATCCTTGCCCGCAAGGCCGAGGAGGTTGCCGACCGCCGCGCCCGCCTGTCGCGGGCCGAACTCGCGGCCCGCGCCGACGATGCCGGGCCGGTGCGCGGCTTCGCCGCTGCGTTGGAGGCGAAGATCGCCACCGGCCAGGCCGCCGTCATCGCTGAAATCAAGAAAGCCAGCCCTTCGAAAGGCGTACTGCGCGTCGATTTCCGGCCCGATCAGATTGCCGCCAGCTACCAGCGGGGCGGAGCGGCCTGCCTTTCCGTGCTCACCGATGTCGATTTCTTCCAGGGCCACGATGATTTCCTCGTGCAGGCCCGCCAGGCCTGCGCGCTGCCGGTGCTGCGCAAGGACTTCACCATCGACGAGTACCAGATCCTTGAAGCCCGCGCGCTGGGTGCCGATGCCGTGCTGCTCGTCGTTGCGGCACTCGACGATGCGCAGTTGGCGGGTTTCTGCGATCTGGCGCTGGGCCTTGGCCTCGATGTGCTGGTCGAGGTGCACGATGCCGACGAGTTGGAGCGCGCTCTGCAGACCGCCTCGCCCCTGATCGGCATCAACAACCGCAACCTGCGCAGCTTCGAAGTCTCGCTCGACACCACCTTGGCGCTGAAGGCCGCGGTGCCGGCCGATCGCCGGCTGGTCACCGAGAGCGGCATTCTCGCTCGCACCGATGTCGAAACCTTGCGTGCAGCCGGCGTGCAGGCCTTTCTGGTCGGCGAGGCCTTCATGCGCGCCGAGGAGCCGGGCGAGGCTCTGCGCGCATTGTTCGGTTGAGCATCGCCCCTGTGGGTGCGGGTGCACTCGCCGCGAGGGCAGACGCTTCCTGTATCGGTGTCCGTGCTCCGTGGGCCTCAGCGCGTGCCGAAGAGCACGATGGTCTTGCCGCGGGCGTGCAGTTGCCCCTGCTCCTGCAACTGCTTGAGCACACGGCCCGCCATTTCGCGCGAGCAGCCGACGATCCGCGCCAGTTCCTGGCGCGAGACGCGGATCTGGGTGCCCTGCGGATGGCTCATCGCATCCGGCTCCAGGCAGAGGTCGTGCAGGGCGCGGACGATGCGGCTGCCGACATCGAGGAAGGCCAGCCGGCTGGCCTTGCGGCTGGTTTCCAGCAGGCGCTTGGAGAGTTGCGCGCCGATCACGTAGAGCAGTTTGGGCGCGTCGGCCGCCAGTGGCCCGCTCAACAACTGGTGCAGGCGTTCGTAGCTGATCTCGGCCAGTTCGACCGGCGATCGGGTGCGCAGCGTGACCACGCGCTTGTCGGCCTTGACGAACAGACCCATCTCGCCAACGAAATCACCGGGGTTGGCGTAGCCCAGCACCAGCTCGCGCTCGTCGGATTCCTCGCTGATGACGCTGAGCGCGCCGGTGACGACGTAGTACAGGGCGCTGGCGGCATCGCCGGGTCGGAACACGTCGGTGCGGTTCGGATACTTGCGCCGGTGGCACTGGTCGAGGAAGCGGCCCAGGGTGGCGCGGTCGAGGTCGAGCGGCGAGTTGGCCATCGGAAGCCGTACCGGAGCGTGCAGCATGGGGGCCGTGGTGGCGGGCATCGGGCGGTGTCCGTGAGTGATCCGACCTAGGGTACGGTGCCGGAGAGGGTGGATTCAATCGCCATTTCATGGTAACCGGGGCAGGGTGGCCCCATGGCCCCGCTTGGCCGATAATGCGCGCCCTTTCCGCTCCGTCCGAGGAACCCGCCGTGGTCAAGCCGTTGCCGCGTCTCCGCCTGCAAGGGTTCAACAACCTGACCAAGGCGCTGTCCTTCAACATCTACGACGTGTGCTACGCGGTCACCGAGGAGCAGCGCCAGCGCTACATCGAGTACATCGACGAAGCCTACAACGCCGAGCGTCTGACCCAGATCCTCACCGACGTGGCCGAGATCATCGGCGCGAACGTGCTCAACGTCGCGCGCCAGGACTACGACCCGCAGGGCGCTTCGGTGACCATCCTCATCAGCGAGGAGCCGGTCATCGACAAGAAGGCCGCGGGCAGGGAGATCATCTCCGACGCCGTCGTCGAGCACGAAGAGCTCGATGCCTCGGTGGTCGCGCACCTCGACAAGTCGCACATCACGGTGCACACCTACCCGGAGACGCACCCGCACAACGGTATCGCCACCTTCCGCGCCGACATCGACGTGGCCACCTGCGGCGTCATTTCACCGCTGAAGGCCCTGAACTACCTGATCGAGAGCTTCGAGTCGGACATCGTGATCATGGATTACCGTGTGCGCGGCTTCACCCGTGACGTGCGCGGCACCAAGCACTACATCGACCACCGCATCAACTCGATCCAGGACTTCCTCGCCAAGCCGATCAAGGCCAAGTACGAGATGATCGACGTGAACGTCTACCAGGAGAACATCTTCCACACGAAGATGCACCTGAAGGAGTTCGACCTCGACACCTACCTGTTCGAGGAAAAGGCCAAGAACCTGAGCTTCAAGGACCGGCTGCGCATCGAGGGGCAGTTGAAGCGCGAGATCGAGGAGCTGTTCCACGGCCGCAACCTGCTCTGAGGGCACGCCCTCAGATCCGGTAGGCCAGGGCCTTCATCACTGCCGAGGCCAGCCGCATCGCCTGCGGCACTGGCGTGGGCAGGCGGCGGGCACCGGCGGCCAGGGCCTCGTCGGCGTGACGGGCCTCGTCGGCTTTCATCACCTCCAGAATGGCCCGCGAGCGATCGTCCTCGGCGGCCAGTTGGGCGAGGTGCTGGTCGAGATGGGCCTCGACCTGGCGCTCGGTCTCGACCACGAAGCCCAGGTTCCAGCCGTCGCCACGCAGGCCGGCCGCCACGCCGATGGCGTAGCTGCCGGCGTACCACAAAGGGTTCAGCCGGCTGGGCGAACTGCCGAGTTCCTCCAGCCGTTCGGCGCACCAGGCGAGGTGGTCGGTCTCCTCCTGTGCGGCGGCCCGCAACTGCTCACGGGTCGCAGGGTCGCGGGCCACCGCCGCCTGGCCCAGGTAGAGCGCTTGCGCGCAGACCTCGCCGGCGTGGTTGACCCGCATCAGGCCGGCGGTGTGGCGGCGCGCCCGGGGGTCCAGTCGCGGCAGGGGCCGCGACTCGCCGGGGTTCGGGCGGGCGGCGTGCGGGCGGGCGAACAAGGTGGTGAGCGCGGCCTGGGCTTCGCCGAGCAGGCGCTCGGTCGGGGTCGGGTCGTGGCGGAAAGCGGGGTTCATGGCGGCTGGGCTTGGCAGAAACCCGGACAGTATGCGCCGCAGCCGGTCAGTGCCGCGCCAGTGCCCCGTGCGCTCCGGCTGAACACCGCTTCGCCCTCACCCTTGCCAAAGCCGCCGCGGACGGCTATTCTTTTTCGTCTACCCTTTCACTCGCTTCTGGATCCGTCATGAAGAACATGACCGTCAGCGCCAAGGCCGAGACCGTCCAGCGCGACTGGTTTGTCGTCGATGCCGCCGGCAAGACCTTGGGTCGCCTCTGCTCGGAGCTGGCGTTCCGCCTGCGCGGCAAGCACAAGCCCACCTGGACCCCGCACGTCGACACCGGTGACTACTTCGTGGTCATCAACGCCGACAAGATCGCGGTCACCGGCAACAAACTCAAGGACAAGATGTACTACCGGTTCACCGGCTACATCGGCAACCTCAAGTCCGAATCCCTCGAGCAGGCCCTCGACCGCCACGCCGAGCGCGTGATCGAGATCGGCGTCAAGGGCATGTTGCCCAAGACCCCGCTGGGTCGCGCCATGTTCCGCAAGCTCAAGGTCTACACCGGCTCCGAGCACCCGCACACCGCCCAGCAGCCCAAGCCGCTGGACCTGTAAGAGAACGACCATGGCAATCCAGCAGAATTACGGCACCGGCCGCCGCAAGTCCTCGACCGCCCGCGTGTTCCTGCGCAAGGGCACGGGCAACATCACCGTCAACGGCCGCGCCCTTGACGAGTTCTTTGGTCGCGAGACCTCGCGCATGATCGTGCGCCAGCCGCTCGAGCTGACCAAGATGACCGACGCCTTCGACGTGCTGGTCACGGTCGAGGGTGGCGGCACCACCGGCCAAGCCGGCGCCATCCGTCTGGGCGTCGCCCGTGCCTTGGTCGAGTACAACGAGACGCTCAAGCCGGAACTGCGCAAGGCCGGCTACATGACCCGCGACGCCCGCGAGGTCGAGCGCAAGAAGGTCGGCCTGCACAAGGCCCGCCGCGCCACGCAGTTCTCGAAGCGCTAAGCTTCAGCACGGTGCCGGCCCTGCCGGCGCTGGTGTTCGGGGTCCACAGCCCGTTAGCCAAGCGGTAAGGCACCTGACTCTGACTCAGGCATTCGGTGGTTCGAATCCATCACGGGCTGCCAAACCGGCAGCGAACAACGGCCCCTCGGGGCCGTTGTCGTTGGTGGCGCCGGAAAAGCCCAGCCCAGCCCAGCCCAGCCCAGCCCAGCCCCGGTCCGGTTCGGTCCGGTCCGGTCGGGGCGCGGCGCTGGTTCTGCCTTTCAGCGTTTCTTGCGCAACTCGCCGGCGCTGATCACGGTGTCCGCCGTACGGCGGGCGAACAGGCCGCAGGCGACCACGCCGGGGATCTGGTTCAACTCGCGCTCCAGCGTCAGCGGATCGACGATGCGCAGGTGGTGGATGTCGATGATCCAGTTGCCGTTGTCGGTGAGCACACCCTCGCGCCAGACCGGCTGGCCGCCCAGCGCGACGATCTTTCGACCGACCAGCGAACGCGCCATCGGGATCACCTCCACCGGCAGCGGGAAACGGCCGAGCAGCTCCACGTTCTTGGCCTTGTCGATGATGCAGATGAAGCGTTCGCTGGCTTCGGCGATGATCTTCTCGCGGGTCAGTGCGCCACCACCGCCCTTGATGAGCCGGTTGAACGGGTCGCACTCGTCGGCGCCATCGACGTAGAGCGCCAGCGGCCCGACAGCGTTCAGGTCGAGCACCCGGATGCCGTGCTGCTTGAGCAACGCGGTGCTCTGTTCCGAGCTGCTCACCGCGCCCTCGATACGGTCCTGCAGGGCCGCAAGGCCCTCGATGAAATGCCGGACGGTCGATCCGGTGCCGACGCCGACCACCATGCCGTCCTCGACGAACTCCAAGGCCTTGAGCGCCGAGGCGCGTTTCTGTTCGTCGACGGTGCTCATGGGGTTTTTTTCTCCAGCGAGAGGATGTGATGCCACTGCGCCGCACTCACCGGCAGCACCGACAGGCGGTTGCCACGGCGCAGCAGGACGAAATCGTCGAGCGCCTCGGCTTGCCCGCGCAGTTCGTCGAGGCTGATGGCGCGCGAAAGCTTACGCTCGAAAGCGACATCGACGAGCCACCAGCGTGGATCCTCGCGGCCGCTTTTGGCGTCGAAGTAGTCGGATGAGGGATCGAACTGCGTGGGGTCGGGGTAGGGCGTCGAGGCCACGCGGGCCAGGCCATGGATGCCCGGCACGGCGGCGTTGGAGTGGTAGAAGAACACGCCATCACCGACGCGCATCTGTCGCCACATGAAATTGCGCGCCTGGTAGTTGCGCACGCCACTCCAGGGTTCGGTGCCGACCCGTGCGAGGTCGTCGATCGAGAATTCGTCCGGTTCGGACTTCATCAGCCAGTACGAGCGGGCGGGCTTGGGCATCTCAGGCCTTGGCGGAACGTTCGAAGCGATGGAAGGCCGAAGGTGTGGCGACGGCATCGAGCGGCACGTCCCAAGGCCCGGCGTCGAGCCGTTCGACCCGCTGCCAGTCGTAGGCGATGCCGATCAGGCGGGGCGCGGGGTCCAGCGAGGACGATGCCGCACCGGCGGCGCGATCCGCGGCCCGGCAGAAGGCGAAACTGCGGTCGTACCAGCCACCGCCCTGGCCCAGGCGCTGGCCGTGGCCATCGAAGGCCAGCAGCGGCACCAGCACCACGGCCAAGTCCTGGGCATCGAAGCGTGCACCGGCGGCGGGTTCGGGAATGCCGTAGCGGTTGGTCGCGAGCGCCTGGCCTGGCGCCCACTCGGCGAAGCGCAGGCGGCCGTCCGTGTGCAAGAGCGGCAGGCACCATTGCAAGGTGGCGGGCAGGGCGGATTGCACGGCGTGCAGGGGCAGTTCGCCGCCCACCGCCCAGTAGCCGGCGATGCGGCCGGCATGGCCGGCGAGTTCCGGCAGCAGTTGCGCGGCAAGGGCCGCCGCCGCGTCGAGACGCTCGCGCACCGGCACGGCGCGACGGCGCTCCCGCAGGGCCACGCGCAGGGGGCGACGGGTATCGGCGTCGGTCATGGGCGGTTGGCGGCGTCGATGGAAAAAGGGCGCGTCCTCCGCCATGCCGATGCCCGCGCAACGACCTTGATCCCGAGGATCAAGTGGGAAGGCCGTCAGCGCGTTCAGGCTTTCCGCTGCGGGGCGGACATGCACACCGGCGATGAAGCGGCATTCCCGGGCCGTGGTTATGGGTCAAGGCGAAATGTTGGCGCGGGCTGTCGCGCACAGCAGAGGACGCAAGAACAGTATAGCCGCGCCACCCTGCCCATTCGCCGTGAGGACGCCGCGTGTGCGATGGCCGGCATTCAGCGCGGCACCTGCCCCAGCAGCGCATCGACCTTGCGGTTGAGATCGGCAAGGCCGCGCGTCAGATCGGTGTCGCGGCCTTCCAGTTCGCGGCGGAAGCTGTGCACCTCGGCGGCGAGGTTCAGTGCGGCGATCACCGCGATGCGGTCGAAGGCCGCCATGCGGTTGTCGCCACGGATGCCGCGCATGCGCGCCTCCAGCAGTTGCGCGGCGGCCTGCAGCGACTCGCGCTCCTCGGGCTTGCAGCCGATCATGAACTCGCGATCGAGGATGCGGACGGCGATGCCCTCGCTCACGGCCGGGCCTCGAGCGATTTCAGGCGCTGGATCATGGCTTCGACGCGGCTGCGTGCCAGCTCGTTGCGCGAGAGCAGTTGCGCACGCTCACCGGCCAGTTGCGCCTGCGCCTCGCGCAGCTGGGTGTTCTCCTCGGCGAGCCGGTGCACCAGCGCCGAGAGCGCATCGATGCGGGCGCCGAGCTGGACCAGTTCCTCGCGGGGATCGGGGGCCGTGGGCATGGGGGTTCCGGGCGGTCGGCATTGAAGGCCGAGTGTACGCAGGCCGTGGCGGCGGCTCCAGCCGGGAAGCGGCTGCTAGACTGCCGGCCACGTCCACGCGTTCTCCGCCCCGTGTCCGATTTCCTGCCCACCTACGTCGAGGTCGCCGCCCAGATCGAGGCGCTGGTCTTGTCGGTCGATCCCTCCGAACTCCACGGTTCCCTCTGCGCCCTGCGCTGCGGCGCGCCGCAGCGGACCAATTGGCTGGCCGAGGCGATGAGCGACGAGCATCTCGCGCCGCCCTTGCCCGGCTCGCCCTTGGCCCGTCTCGATGCCGCCACGGTGGCGCAACTGGCCGCCGCCGACTTCGGTCTGGAACTGCTGCTGCCGGAAGATGATGCCCCGGTCAGCGAGCGTGGCGAGGCACTGGTGGCCTGGTGCCGGGGCTTTCTGGGCGGGGTCGGCCTGGCCGGCCTGCACGGGGCCTTGGCCGAGGAGACCCGCGAAGCACTGGTCGATCTGGCGCGCATCGCGGAATCCGAGGTCAGCTACGACGACCCGGAGGCCGATGAGGAAGCGCTGGCCGAACTGGAGGAGTTCGTCCGGGTCGCCGCCCTGCTGGTCCACGGCGATTGCCTCGCCGCCCACGACCGGCGGAGGCTGCACTGATGGCGGCCCGTCCGGCCACGCTGGCCCGGCCACCGGCCGCCCTACCGGTGGCCGAGTACCAGCGCCGACGTCGTGCCCTGATCGAACAGGCCGGCGCCGACAGCATCTTGGTGCTGGCCGCCGCCCCCGAGCGGGTGCGCAGCCACGACACCTTCCACCCTTACCGGCAGGATTCCGATTTCTGGTACCTGAGCGGCTTTCCCGAGCCGGAGGCAGTGCTGGTGATCGTGCCGGGCCGGGCGCACGGCGAGACCCTGCTGTTCTGCCGCGAACGCGACCCCGCCCGCGAACAATGGGACGGCCCGCGTGCCGGGCCGGAAGGTGCGGTGGCGCATCACGGCATCGACGATGCCTACCCGATCGCCGACATCGACGAGATCCTGCCCGGCCTGCTCGAGGGCCGCTCGCGGGTCTACTACCACTTCGGCCGCGACAAGGACTTCGATCTCAAGCTGATCGGCTGGGTCAACCGGGTGCGCGCCCAGGTGCGCCAGGGCGCCCAGCCGCCGCACGAATTCCTCGAACTGGGCCATCTGCTGCATGAGCAGCGACTGTTCAAGTCGGCGGCGGAACTGCGGCAGATGCGGCATGCCGCCGCCATCGCCGCCGAGGCGCAAAAAGCGGCGATGCGTGCCACCCGCCCCGGCGGACGCGAGTACGAGGTCGAGGCGGCACTCTGGGCGGTCTGGCGGGCGCATGACAGCGTGCCGGCTTACAGCCCCATCGTCGGTGCCGGGGCCCATGCCTGTGTGCTGCACCACATCGCCAACAACGGCGAGTTGCGCGACGGCGATCTGCTGCTCTGCGATGCCGGGGCCGAGTTCCGTGGTTACGCCAGCGACATCACCCGCACTTGGCCGGTGAACGGGCGTTACACCAAGCCACAAGGCGCGCTCTACGAGCTGGTGCTTGCGGCACAGATGGCAGCGATCGCCGAGGCACGCCCCGGCCGGCCCTACGCCGCGGTCCACGAGGCGGCCGTGCGGGTGCTGGTCGAGGGCCTGCTGACGCTCGGCCTGCTCAAGGGCAGCCTGCGCAAGGCGATCGCGTCGGAGGCCTACAAGGCCTTCTACATGCACAAGACCGGGCACTGGATCGGCCTCGACGTGCACGATGTCGGTGATTACCGGGTGGCCGGCGAATCACGCCTGCTCGAGCCGGGCATGGTGTTCACCGTCGAGCCCGGCCTCTACATCGCGCCCGATGCCAAGGTGCCGGCCAAATGGCGCGGCATCGGCATCCGCATCGAGGACGAGGTGCTGGTCACCACCGAGGGCCCGGAGATCCTCACCGGCGCGGTGCCGAAGGATGCCGAGGCGATCGAGGCCTGGATGGCGGGCTGAGCGCCGACGCCACTGCACCAGAGCCGGGACCGGGCTGCGGCAGCTGGTGGAGCCTCTTGCGAAATTCCACACGATGCCGATTTGAAGGGCCTGCGCGGCGTTGCGCCGGTTGATTTTTTACTTGTGCCGGAGCTTCTGAGTCCGTTTCCGGCATGGGGCTGATCAAGAACTGTCCTTTTCCGGTTTTGCGGGCACGCAGGTGCGGCGCGATGACGCGCACCGGGGAGCCCGGAGCAGCACCCCCGCCGCGGCAGGCCGGGACGCGCCCGGAGCAGCACCCCCGCCGCGACAGGCCGGGACGCGCCCGGAGCAGCACCCCCGCCGCGACAGGCCGGGGGCCGGCGGCGGACTCGGGCCGGTAGCCGTGCGGCAAGCAAGCCGACGGGCCGACCGATGGGCACATCCTGTGCCCACGGTCGGTGCGCCCATCCGGGGCGCACCCTGCGGGCCTGGCGTCTGATCACCGGGCTGGCCCTCGAATTCCGTCGCCGGCCCCCAGCCTGCCTTGCGGGGTGCTTCGAGGCTGCACTGTTGATGGTTGAACGCGCACGAAGCCCGTCTTCGCTTCCCATCTTTTGGCGTAGACCCGTCATCGAGTGCCGCGCCAGCGCGGCCTGAGGGACAGCGAAGCGAGCCATGGATGGCGAGCGGCGGCGAATGCGCAGCGGGACGCGGAGCCTGAGAGCCTGAGAGTTTTT
Source organism: Silanimonas sp. (assembly GCA_018334015.1). GTDB lineage: Bacteria > Pseudomonadota > Gammaproteobacteria > Xanthomonadales > Xanthomonadaceae > Silanimonas. The sequence continues at coordinate 92 of JAGXTI010000020.1, read as the reverse complement.
CTCGGCCTGCTGAATGGGCGTGGGGTCTGGCATGCTCGAGTCCATGACGATGCCCACAGAACGCGATACCGAGGCCGCTGAGGCGCGCTTGT
>JAGXTI010000019.1 GCA_018334015.1 Silanimonas sp. | reverse complement strand
GATGCGGGCTGTGCCCGCCCGAAAGCCGTGCCGGCGATCAAACCGTGATGGCTGTCGGCGAGGTCGTCGCCCTTGCCAGCGGGAAAGTGGTCGCGGTCGATATCCGAAAGACTCTCAGGCTCTGAGCCCGCTGGCTTTTCAGTCGACGGCCACGCTGGCAGCGTGCTCGCGGGTGGCCTCGAAGCGCACGTCCTTGGCGCGCTCCTGCGCCAGTTGCAGGTTCACGCGCGAGGGGGCGAGGTAGACGAGGTGCCCGGTGGCGTCGATGGCGAGGTTCATCGCGTTCTTCTCGCGGAAGGCCTCCAGCACCTTGTCGTCCTTGGCGTAGACCCAGCGCGCGGTCTGCACCGCCACCGGCTCGAAGCCGGCATCGACGCCGTACTCGTCCTTGAGCCGGTAGGCCACCACGTCGAACTGCAGCATGCCGACCGCGCCGAGGATCAGGTCATTGCTCATCAGCGGGCGGAAGAACTGCGTGGCGCCTTCTTCGCTGAGTTGTGCGAGACCCTTCTGCAGCTGCTTGAGCTTGAGCGGATCGCGCAGGCGGGCGCGGCGGAACAGCTCCGGCGCGAAGTTGGGGATGCCGGTGAAGTTCAGCGGTTCGCCCTCGCTGAAGCTGTCGCCAATGGTGATGGTGCCGTGGTTGTGGATACCGATCACATCACCCGGCCAGGCCTCGGCGGCGATCTCGCGGTCCGAGGCCATGAAGGTCAGCGCATTGGCGAGCTTCAGCTCTTTGCCGGTGCGCGGTTGCAGCACCTTCATGCCGGCGGCGAACCGGCCCGAGCAGATCCGCAGAAAGGCCACCCGGTCGCGGTGCTGCGGGTCCATGTTGGCTTGGATCTTGAAGACGAAGCCGGTGAACTTCTCCTCCTCCGGCTGCACCTCGCGGCTGGTGGTGGCGCGGGCTTTGGGCGAGGGTGCGTGTTCGACGAAGAAGTCGAGCAAAAGCTGCACGCCGAAGTTGTTGACCGCCGAGCCGAAGAACACCGGCGTCTGCTTTCCCTGCCGGTACTTGTCGGCATCGAAGCTGTGCGAGGCGCCCTGCACCAGTTCGAGTTCGTCGCGCAGCTCGGCCAGCGCCGCAGCGCCAAGCCGCGCTTCGAGCGCCGGGTCATCGAGCTTGAGGATGGTCGAGTCCTGGCGGGTGAAGTTCTTGCCCGGCTCGAACAGGTGCACCTCGTTGTCGAGCAGGTGCACGACACCCTTCAGCCGGCTGCCCATGCCGATCGGCCAGGTGATCGGCGCGCACTGGATGCCCAGCACCGATTCCACTTCGTCGAGCAGCGCGATCGGCTCCTTGCCCTCGCGGTCGAGCTTGTTGATGAAGCTCATGATCGGCGTGTCGCGCAGGCGGCACACTTCCATCAGCTTGATGGTGCGCTCCTCCACGCCCTTGGCGCAGTCGATCACCATCAGCGCCGAATCCACCGCGGTGAGCACGCGGTAGGTGTCCTCGCCGAAATCGGCGTGGCCCGGCGTGTCGAGCAGGTTGACGATCTTGCCCTCGTAGGGGAACTGCATGACCGACGACGTCACGGAAATCCCGCGCTCCTTCTCCAGCGCCATCCAGTCGGAGGTGGCGTGGCGCGCGGCCTTGCGGCCCTTCACCGAGCCGGCCATCTGGATCGCGCCGCCGAACAGCAGCAGCTTCTCGGTCAGCGTGGTCTTGCCGGCGTCGGGGTGGGAAATGATGGCGAAGGTCCGGCGGCGCCGGGTTTCGGTGGTCTGGGCGGACATGGGGCGCGCGCCGGGCTTGTCGCCGGCGGCTCGCAGAAACGGGGTGGATCACGATTATACGCTCCGGCCTGTTCGCTCCGGCCGTGGCGGCGTGGTCGGGAGCTTCAGGGCGCTTCGCCGAGCCAGCCTTTGCCGGGTGCGGCCATCCGGAAGGGCAGGCTCAGCAATTCCCGGCCATCGTTCACCTGCACGCTGAAATGCAGGTGCGGCGCGCTGCTCCAGCCGACGCTGCCGACCGCCGCCAGCGGCGTGCCTGCCTCGACGACCTCGCCCGGGCGCACCCGCGCACTGCCCGCAGCGATGTGCGCGTACAGGCCCATGCTGCCGTCGGCGTGCAGCACACGGACAAAATTGGCCCGCTCGCGCAGTGCGGCCTCGGTGCCGCCGGCCTGGAAATGGTCGACCACCTTCATCACCGTGCCGGCCCGAGCGGCCAGCACCGGCGTGCCTTCGGCGGCGGCGAGATCGAGGGCGTGCCAGTTGGCCGGGTCACGGTGGCTGGCGCGGCCACCGAAGCCTTGGGTGAGTCGCCAAGCCACGTTCGCCGGCAGCGGAAAGGCATAGGGTCGCACCTGCAATGGCGGTAACGGCAGGGCTGGTCCGGGACGCGCCAGCAGCCGCAGTTCGGCTGCCCCGGCACCGGAAAAACGCCCGATCGCGCGGGACTCGCCGGCCGCCAGCGTGGCCTCGACCGCCGCCTCCGGCCGGCCGGGTTCCCAGACCCGCACCTGCAGCGGTCCGGCCAGCGGGTTCTGGACGAGGGCGCGACGGCTGCCATCGGCCTGGCGCTCCACCGAAAGCTGCGGGCCTGGCGTCGTCGCGCTGTTATTCGCCGCGGCCCCGGGCGGGGCCGCGAGCAGCAGCACGAACAGCAGGGTCGGGGCCCGGATCGGCATGCCGAGTGCTCTCAGTGCGACGGGAACACCGGTGCCGGCCGGTGGAAGAGTTGCTCGATCGGGCGCGGATGGTCGATGCCGAAACCCTGCCCGTAATCGACGCCCAGCTGGGCGAGCCGGCGGCGCACCGCGTCGTTCTCGACGAACTCGGCGACCGTGCGTTTGTCGAGTGCGCCGGCGATCTCGGTGATGGCGCGCACGATCGACACCGACAGCGGCGAGCTCTGGATGTCGCGGATGAAACTGCCGTCGATCTTGATGAAGTCGACGTCGAGCCGGCTCAGGTAGGCGAAGGAGCTGAACCCGGCGCCGAAGTCGTCCAGCGCCAGCTTCACGCCGAGGGCGCGGACGGCGGCGATGAAGCTGCGCGCCTCGCTGAAATCGCGGACCGCCGAGGTTTCGGTGATCTCCAGGCAGAGCCGTTCCGGTGGCACCGCACTGTGCGCCAGCCGCTCGCGCAGGAAGGCGAGAAAAGACGGGTCATTGACCGAGGCCGCGCACAGGTTGATGGCGCAGAGTTCGACCTGGGCCAAGGCCAGCGGGTTGCGTTCCAGCCAGTCGAGGGTGCGGTCGAGCACATGGCGGTCGAGCTTGGGGCCGAGCTTGAAGCGTTCGGCCGCCGGCACGAACAGGCCCGGCGCCACCAGTTCGCCACTTGCGGCATCGACCATGCGGACGAGGATCTCGAGGTGCCGGCCACCGTGGCGGCCGGGGTCGAGTGGAACGATGCTCTGGCCAAACAACCGGAAGCGGCCGTCCTGCAGGGCCTGATCGACCCGGGTCGCCCAGTTCATGGCGAGCTGGCGCTCGGTCACCGTCTCGCTACCGTTGCGAAAGTCGGTGAGCTGGCAACGATCGCCGCCTTGCTCCTTGGCCGCGGCGCAGGCGGCGGCGGCCAGGGACAGGGTGCTGTCGTAGCCGGCCTCGCCGGCGGCGAAGGCGACAGCACCGACGCTGGCGGTGGCCGACAGCCAGCCCTCGCCGAAGGGATGGCGGTATTCGCCGGCGATGCGCCGCAGGGTCTCGGCCCGGAGGCCGGCCTGCGCGCCGGGGATGCCGTGCAGCAAGAGCACGAAACGATCGGTGTCGAGCCGGCCGAGCAGATCGTCGGGCCCCAGGGTGCGTTTTAGGCGCTGGGCGATGGTCCGCAGGAAGCCGTCGCCCTCGGCGAGGCCGGCGGCGTCGTTGACCCGCTCGAAATTGTCGATGTCGAGGTACAGCAGCAGCATCGGCAGCCCGGCCGGTGCCGTCGCCAGCGCCGATTCGGCACGGTGCTGCAGCCCGCTGCGGTTGGCGAGGCCGGTGAGCGGGTCGGTGCGGGCGTGCCGCAGCATCTCGGCGGCCGCCCGCCGCGAGGCATCGACCGCCGCCATCAGAACGAGTGGCGCCAGGGTGAGGGCGAACAGCAGGGCCACGAGGATCAGCGCCTCGGGCGTGTTCTGCGGCTCACGCAGGGCCCCGGTGCCGGAGGCCGCGAGGGTGGCGAGGATCAGGCCCGAGGCCAGGCAGCCGGCCGCCGCCCAGCGCGCCGGCAGGCGGATCGCGCCCCAGAGCAGCACCAGACCGGGCAGGGCGGCCATGGCGGCGGCGTTGGCGATGGTGGCGTAGGGCAGCAGGCCCACCGCCACCAGACTGGCCAGCAGGGTGCCGGCCCAGAGGGTCGCTTCAAGCCGGGGCAGCGGAACCTCCGGCACCTCGGGCGCTCGACCGCGTGCCGGCCACAGTAGCCACAGAGCGGGGGCGAGCAGGAGCAGGCCGAGGCTGTTGGCGGCCAGCCATTTGAGCGCGGCGGCCCCGGCTTCCTCGGCGGGGGTCATGCCGGTGAGAATCAGGCCGGTGAGCCCGAAAGGCAGGCTGGCGAGGCCAAGGGCCAGGCCGGCCAGCGGCAGCGCCTGCAGGCTGCCCAAGTCGAAAACGCTGCCCGAGCGCAAGCCAAGCCGGCGGGCCAAGGCAACAGCGGCGAATGGCCCCACCAGGTTGGCGGCCAGCGCGAAGGGGAAGAAGCCGAGCGGTGCCTGTGGCAAGGCCAGGGCCGAGAACAGCTCGGCCAGTGCGATCAACCACCAATAGCGCCAGCCTTCGCGCAGCAGCAGCACGAAGGCCAGCGCACCCGGCGGCCAGAGCAGCACCACAGCGTCCTGGCCGACGATCAGATGATCAGCCAGCAGGCCGCCGCTCCAGTAAAGAGCCACGAACAGCACGACGAGCAGCACGGGGCGCAGACGTTCGGGCATGGGGCGGGCCAATGGAGCGATCCATCCTAACCCCGCGATGGCGCTCCGAAGCAAGCGGCGGGAATGTTCAGTCATGCTCCGCCGTTCCGCCGTTCCGCCGTTCCGCCGTCATCAGGCTGTCACCGGTGGTGCATCGAATAACGAAATGCCAACGTCAAGGACGCCCGCCATGCCCCGTCGTACCCTCGCCACCGCCATCGGTGCCGCCCTCGCCACCCTGCTGGTGCCGGCCGTTCTCGCCCAGAGCCGCGCCGCCGATGCCGAAGCGGCACGCCTTGATCGCATCGAGGTGCGCGGCGAGATCATCTTCCGCGACCGCACCGAGGCCACCGCGCCGGTGCTGAGCTACGACCTGGCCTTCTTCCAGCCCTTCGAGCCGCTGACCGTCGGCGACATGCTCAAGCGTGTGCCCTCGGTCACCTTCCTCTCCGACGTGCTGGAGTACGACGGCGTGCGCCTGCGCGGCCTCGATGCCGGTTACACGCAGATCCTGATCAACGGTCAGCGGGTGCCCGGTGCCGGGCTGGACCGCAGCTTCTTCGTCGATCGTATTCCGGCCGAGATCGTCGAGCGCATCGAGATCGTCCGCTCGGCCTCGGCCGACCGCAGCGGCGATGCCATCGCCGGTGCGCTCAACATCGTGCTGCGCGACGGCTTCTCGCTGGACGGCGGCTACTTGCGGGTCGGCAGCACGCATTACGTTGACGATGCCTTCGAGCCGACCCTGGGCGCGTTCTGGGGCGGCGATGCCGCCGGTGGCAAGCTGCTGATCGGTGCCAACATGCAGGGCCGGCGCAGCCCGAAGGACAAGTTCAGCGAACGCTTCGACGGCCCCGGCGGCACCTTGGTCAACACCGAGGTGCAGACCGACGTGCGGCGCGGTCACGACTACGCCTTCAACGCCGACTGGCGCACCAACCTTGGCGCCGCCGAACTGAGCCTGAGCGGCATGTTCGTGCGCACCGACCGGGTGCAGGACGAGGACTCGATCGAGTACCGCGGCGGCATCCAGAACAACGCCAACCTGCTCACCGTCAACGACAACGACGTCGACATCCAGACCGACAATTACACCTTGGCGGCGGCCCTCGATTTCGAGGCCTGGGGCGGCCGCAACCAGTGGCGGATCGATCATGCCGCGATCAGCGACGACCAGTTCGAATTCGAGAACGAGACCGAGTTCCTGCGCGATGCGATCGCCTTTCCGGAGGACGACCGCTTCACCCGCGATGTCCGCGATCTTCTGATCGAGGACAGCGATTGGACCGGCGAATTCCGCCACCAGCGCGCCTTTGGTGAGCACAATCTGTTGTTCGGCCTGCAGGCCACCCGCAAGGAGCGTGAGACCCGCATCCTCGACGCCCCCCGTTACCGCGTCACCATCCCCAACGCGCCAGGCGTGCGTCCGCCGATCCCCGGTCCGACCCAGCCGCTGGTAGCGGCACCGGGCGGGCTCAACACCCTCGAGGAAAACCGCATCGAGCCCTTCGTCCGGCTCGACGGCGAGCAGGGTGCCCTGGCCTGGGAGGCCGGCCTGCGTTACGAATGGACCAACACCCGCCTGAACGATCGCACCGTGGCTGCGGCGCTGGCGCGCAGCGAGAACGATTACGCCTTCCTCTTGCCCTCGGCCCACCTGCGCTGGACCCTCGACGACGACAGCCGGATCAGCGGCTCGGTGGCGCGTACCGTGCGCCGGCCGGATTTCAACGCCCTCTCGCCGGCTTTGCTGACCACCGAGTTCGGCGAGAACGACCTGCTCGGCAACCCGGCCTTGGAGCCGGAAGACGCCTGGGGCCTCGATCTCGGCTTTGAGCGCCGGCTCGGCCAGCGCGGCATCTTCGGTGTCAACCTGTTCTACCGCGACATCCGCAATCTGGTCGAACTCGCCAGCACCGGTGTCCAAGGCAGCGAAGGCCCCGGCACCCTCGTGCTGCAGCCACGCAACACCGGTGACGGCCGGGTCTGGGGCGCCGAATTCGACCTCTCGACCCCGTTGACGGGGCTCGGCCTTGAGCACACCGGCGTGTTCTTCAACTACAGCTGGCTGGACAGCGAGATCGAGGACATCTTCGGCACCCGCCGCTTCAACAACCAGAGCAACTACGTCTACAACATCGGCTTCATCCAGGAACTCCCTTCACTGGACACCGCGTTCGGCGTGACCTTCCGCAAGCAGGGTGACGCGGTGAGCCGGATCATCGGCGAGGAGATCGTCACGAGCTACGACGGCGACCTCGAGGCCTTCGTCGAGAAGCGTTTCGGCGAGGCTTGGACCCTGCGCCTGACCGGCGTCAACCTGCTCGACCAGAGCAAGGACGAGGTCTTCGATAAGTTCAACACCATCGCCGACCAGTCCGCCCGCGATCACGACGAGTTCGAGCTGGAAACCGAAACCGGCGGTCGGGCGCTGCAGATGATCGTGCGTTACCAGTTCTGATCGACACCATCTCACCCGAGCCGAAGGGCCGCAGTGATGCGGCCCTTCTTATCACGGCTCGGGCGATTCCGCGCCAAACAGGCCGCGATGCAGGGCGGTGTAGATCTCGGTGGCATCGACCGTGCCCTTGAGCATGGTGGCGCCAGGGCCGATGCCGCGCACCACCGTGCCACCGGCGCCGTCGGAGTCGCTGGCCCAGCTGACGTAGAAGGGCAGGCGCACCCCAAAGCGGTCAGCGGCGGCGAGGAAGGGCCGCCCGCTCGGATCACCGTCGATCGGGGAGCCAAAGCTCGTGCGCCGTGGCAGACGTCGGGGTGGCGTGGCCGGATCGCCGAGATCGTCGCTGGTCGGGTTCATGCCGCCATTGTCGGAGTCGGAGGCCACCACCACGGTCAGCGCCGGATTCGCTTGCGCTTCGGCGAGGGCGAGCGCGATGGCGCGATCGGCGCCGATCGCCGCCTCCAGAGCGGCGCTGGCATTGTTCTCGCCGGAAAAATTGTCGGTGCCTTCTTCGTTGCCGACGATGAAATAGCCCTGCGGATGGTCCTTCAGGCGCGGCAGGATGAAGGCCAGCATCGTGTCGAAGCGCGGGGCCTGCGGCTGGAAGGCCGGCAGGCGGGCGGCGGCCAGGCCGGCTTCGTCGGCTTGATTGAAGGTTTCTTCGGCCGCGAACAGGCCCAGCACCCGCGTGCTGCCAGCCGGCAGTGCGGCCAGTTCCGCGGCGGTGAACACCACCGTGTAGCCGGCGGCGCGCGCCTCCTCGATCAGGTTGCGGCCGTCGCGCCGTGCGCCCATGCCGTGGCGGCCCCGAACCCCACGCGGCAGGAAGAAGCGCTCACCACCGCCCAGAGCGATGTCGGGTCGGGCCGCGAGGATCTGCGCGGCGATCTCGGTCTCATCGTCGCCGTCGGTCACCGAGGCGAGGAACACCGCCGTGCCGGGTTCGGTGAGCGAGGAGGAATTGAAGATCGCCACCTTCTTGCCGGCCGCCTGGGCCTCGCGCATCAGGCTCAGGCGCTGGCCGGAGGCCGCCACCGGCACTTGGCCGTCGATCTGGCCGAAGCTGTCGAGCCGCGCCCGCACGCCGTAGGCATGGGTGGTGGCGCCGCCGTTCGAACTCTGCTCGACCGCATCGAGGCTGGGGCCGACATAAATCGCCACTTCAGGCAGTTGGTCCCAGGCGAGGCGACCGTCCGGGCCGACGTGCAGCAGGCGGGTGGCCGACCAGGTGTTGGCGCCCATGCCGTCCGGGTGCAGGAAGATGGCGCTGCGCGGATTCGCGCTTGCGGCCAGGGCCGGGATCAGCAGCAGGCTGGCGGCGAGGGCGGCGGCAAGGGGCCGGAACGCAGGCATGGTCTGAACTCCGGAAAACGAGAACCCAGTTTAAGGCCTCGTGTTGCAAGCCGGAGTCAGCACTCGATCACGTTCACCGCCAGCCCGCCGCGGCTGGTTTCCTTGTACTTGTCCTGCATGTCGCGGCCGGTCTCGCGCATGGTCTTGATCACCTTGTCGAGCGAGACCTTGTGGCTGCCGTCGCCGCGCAGGGCCAGCCGGCTGGCATTGATCGCCTTGACCGCGCCCATCGCATTGCGCTCGATGCAGGGGATCTGGACGAGGCCGCCGATCGGGTCGCAGGTGAGGCCGAGGTTGTGCTCCATGCCGATCTCGGCAGCGTTCTCGACCTGCTCCGGGCTGCCGCCCAGCGCCGCGGTGAGGCCGGCGGCGGCCATCGAGCAGGCCACGCCCACTTCGCCCTGGCAGCCCACTTCGGCGCCACTGATGCTGGCGTTCTCCTTGTAGAGGATGCCGATGGCAGCGGCGGTGAGCAGGTAGTCGAACAGGCCCTGCTCGCTGGCCGGGCAGAAACGCTCGTAGTAATGGCCAACCGCCGGGATGATGCCGGCCGCGCCATTGGTGGGCGCGGTGACCACGCGGCCTCCGGCGGCGTTCTCCTCGTTGACGGCGAGCGCGTAGAGGTTGACCCAGTCGAGGATGCTGAGCGGATCGCGCAGCGCCGCTTCGGGGCGGCTGGCGAGGTCCCGGGCCATCGCCGGTGCGCGCCGGCCCACCTTCAGGCCGCCGGGCAGCACGCCCTCCTCGCGGATGCCGCGCGCCACGCAGTCCTGCATGGCCGACCAGATCTGCCGCAGGCCCTCGTGGATGGCCGTCTCGCTGCGCCAGGTCCGCTCGTTCTCGAACATCAGCCGGGCGATCGAGAGGCCGTGCTCGCGGCATTGCCGCAGCAGTTCGTCGCCGGAATGGAAGGGGTAGGGCAATTCGGTGGTATCGGCGACGATGCGGTCCTCCGCAGCCTCGTCCTGGTTGACCACGAAACCACCGCCGACCGAGTAGTAGTCGCGGCTGGCGATCACGCCGCCCTCGGCATCGAAGGCGGTGAAGCGCATGCCGTTGCTGTGGTACGGCAGCTTCTCGCGCTTGTTGAAGACGAGGTCGCTTTTCTCCTCGAAGCCGATCGCGTGCCGGCCCAGCAGCAGGATGCGCTTCTCGCCACGGATGCGCGCCAGCGCGGCCGGGATCAGGTCGGGGTCGATGCGGTCCGGCCCATGGCCCTCGAAGCCCATCAGCACCGCCTTGTCGCTGCCGTGGCCGCGGCCGGTGAGCGCGAGCGATCCGTAGAGTTCGGCGCGCACGCGCGCCACCGTCTCCAGTTGACCGGGCTCCTGCAGCCAGCGTTCGAGAAAACGCGCGGCGGCTCGCATCGGCCCCACGGTGTGCGAGGAGGAGGGCCCGATGCCGATCTTGAAGAGGTCGAACAGGCTGACGGCCATGACGGGATTGGCGAGGCGGGGACGCGGAGCGCTAGTCTAGCCGCTATGCCCCTTGCCCTGTACCAGCGCGACGACTGCCACTTGTGCGATGCCGCCATCGAGGTGATGGCCGCCGCTGGCGTGCCCGAGTTCGAGAGCGTCTGGATCGATGGCGATGCTGCGCTGGAAGCGCGTTACGGGCAGCGCGTGCCGGTGCTACGCGATCAGGCGAACGGTCGCGAATTGGCCTGGCCCTTCGACACGGCCGGGCTGCGGGCCTTCCTCGCCGGCGGGGCTGATCAGGGGGCCGGCTGAAGCAGCAGCCGGGTCCGTACCTCAACCGCGTCGGGCATCATCGCCGTGTCGGCCCAGTCGCCGGTGCCCACTTGGAAGGCCAGCCGCGGTACCGTCGCGCTGCCTTCCAGCCGTGGTGTGGGACCGGGGGTCCAAGTGAAGGTGAGCGGTACCACCCGGCTCACCCCGCGCAGGCTGAGCGTGCCCTCGGCAACGAAGCGGCCATCGGCGAGCCGGGCAAAGCGCGTGGCCTGATAGCGCGCCTGCGGCAGGGCCAGCGCATTGAAAAACTCGGCACCGCGCAGCACCTCGTCGCGCTCGTCGTTCTCGGTGCCGGCCGAGGCGAGCTCGATGCTCACGTCGAAGTGGCCGCTGGCGCTCACCGGATCGAAGGCGATGCGCGTCGTGAAGCGTTCAAAGCGCCCGCTGAAAGTTTCCTCGTCATAGCTGGAATGGAATTCGAGCAGCGACCCGCTGCCCGCGATGAACACGGCCGGCGCGGCGGGTGCCGGCGCAGGTGCAGCGGCGGGTGCGGCGGCGGCAAGCGGCAGGGCGAAGCAGAACAGCAGGGCGGCAATCAGGCGCATGGCGGTGGGGCTCGGTAAGCGGAAACGGAGAACAAAGCAGGCGCACTCAGGCGGGTGGCCGGATCCAGGGGGCCATCCGGTGCAGTACCCGGTCTTTCAGGCGGTAGTGGTGCGAGAGCGCGGCCGCCGTGTGGGCGACCAGCAGGGCGACCAGCAGCCAGGCCCCCCACTCGTGCAGGGTGCCGGCGATCGAGCGCAGTTCGCGATCGACGCTGCCGGCAGGCTCCAGCAGGGTGAGGTCGAACAGCGGCGTGCGGAAATTGGCGGCGTAGTTGTAGAGCGCGCCGCTGATCGGCATCAGCAGCAGCAAGAGGTACAGGCCGGCGTGGCCGGTGTGGGCGGCCAAGCGTTTCCAGACCGGGGTGCCACCCGGCAGCCGGGGCGCCGGTTGCGCCAGTCGCCAGCCGATCCGCAAAAGGGTGAGCGCGCCAACAATCAGACCGAAGCTCTTGTGCCAGACGTAGACATCGCGCTTGAACAGGTTGTTCGGTAACGATTCCATCAGGAACCCGACCAGCAGAAGGCCCAGCACCAGCACGGCGGTCAGCCAGTGCAGGGCGATGCTGATGCGGCCCCAATGCTCGTGCGTGTTGCGGTACGGCATGGCGTGCTTCCCCGGTGACGGTGGCGGCGGCATGGCGCGATCAGCCATCGGTCGGCATTCTAGGGCGGCCGTCGCGATCGCGGCCGGACGGTCCCGCAATGCAGTGTTGCGGGCGTGGCGTGGGGGCCATGGGGAGCCGGGCTTCGGGGGCCAAGCATGCAGGACGGGGATCGTGGGGATGCGCGCAGGGTGCCGCCGGCTGGTCACGGCTGGCGTTGGGAGCGGTTTGCGAGGCGGGGCCTGCTGGGGCTGCTGCTGGCCGGCGCGCCTGCCCTATTCGGGGCCGAGGGGGGGCCGCCATCGGCTCTGCCGGCCGGGCCGGTGCCCGAAACCCCGCAGTTCCGCCTGATCGGTACCGCCGAGGGCCTGCCCTCCAGCCGCATCAACGGTCTGGCGCAGGATCGCCGGGGCTACCTCTGGATCGCCACCGACGATGGTCTGGTGCGTCATGACGGCACCGGCTTCCGCACCTGGCGGGCCGAGCCGGGGGTGGTCGGCGGCATGCCCGGCAACAACGTGCAGACCCTCTTCATCGATCGCGATGACGTGATCTGGATGGGCTTCGATGACGGCCAGCTCGCCACACTCGATGCCCAGCGGCGCACGGTCCGGCCGCTGCCAGCGCTGCCCGGAGGCAACGGCGCTTTGGCCTGGAGCATGGCCCAGACCCGCGACGGCCGGCTCTGGATCTCGACCTTCGGCGCGGGCCTGTTCCGCAGCGACGGTCAAGGCGGCTTCGAGGCGCTGGGTCCGGTGCCGGCCGGTGCCAGCGGCAGTCCGCAGGCCGTGGTGTTCGGCATGGCCGAGGACGCCGAGGGCAGGCTCTGGATCGGCACCATGGCCGGAATGGCCCGGGTGGTCGATGGGCGCATCGAGCCGGTGGCGGCCGGCCCGCTCGACGCGGTGCCGGTGATCTGGATCAACGCCGAGCCCGACGGCAGCCTGTGGATCGGCACCCGCGGCCAACGGCTCTGGCAGCGCAGTCCGGAGGGCCGTTTCGCGCCCTCGCCCTGGGTCGAGGCGCTCGGCGATGCGCGCGTGCACGGGGTGCTGCGCGATGGCCGTGGCGGCCATTGGGTGCACACCGCCCGCGGTTTGTTCTACGGCGATGGCGGCGCGCTGCGGCGCTTCGGCACGCCGCTGGCCGACGAGGGCGACTACCAGCAGGCCCTGCTCGACCACCAGGGCGGGCTGTGGTTCGGCGATGCCGAATCCGGCCTGGTCACCTTGGCCGCCGACTGGCGCAGCTTTGCCACCTTCACCCGGCGCGGCCCGGCGCAGTTGCGCCTGTCGATGCAGCAGGCCAAATCGTTTGCCGAACTGGACGACGGCCGCGTGTTGATCGGTGGCGAAGACGGTCGGGTCGATCGCCTGGACGCCGAAGCCGGGCGCATCGAGCGCGGCCTGTTCGGCCCCGAACAGCTCGGGCCGGGCCGGGTGTTTGCGATCCGGCAGAGCGTCGACGGCAATCTGTGGATCGGCAGCGGCCAGCTCTCGCGCCTCGATCGCCAAGGGCGCTGGCAGGTCTGGCGCAGCGGCGACGGCCCCGAGCCGCTGCTGCCCGGTCCGGTTGATCACCTGCTGCCGCTGCCTGACGGCACGCTCTGGCTGGCCAGTTACGGTGGCGGCCTGCAACAGCGCGCCGCCGACGGCCGGGTCCTGCGCGAACTGCGCCCCGATGCCGGCAACGGGCTCGAATCCGGCGTGATCGAGGCCCTGCTGCTCGGTCCCGACGGCCAGCCCTGGGTCGCCAATGCGCAGGGCCTGCTGCGTTTCGACGGCGAGCGACTGCAGGCCCTGCCGGGTCTGGTCGCGGGCGCGGTCGAGGGCCTGGGCTTTGCCCCGGACGGCCGGCTCTGGACCTGGTCCGCCGGCACCCTGCGCCGCTACCGGATCGGGCCCGAAGGGCTCGAGCTGGACCACGAGGCCACCCCCGGCAACGAGGGCCTGCCCGCCGCCGAGGCCGGTGGCATCGCCGTCGACGGCCACGGCCGGGTCTGGATCGCCTCGGTGCGTGGCCTGCTGCGCTACGACCCCACAGACCGCCGCCTGCGCCGTTTCGGCGTGGCCGACGGCCTGGTGCTGCGCGAGTTCGGCCTGCGCCCGCCGCTGCAACTGGCCGACGGCCGGCTGCTGCTCGGCGCGGTGGGCGGGGCGCTGCTGTTCGATCCGCTGCGGGTCGCGCCCGATCCGCGCATCGCCCCCCTGGTGCTGGAATCGGTGAGCGTGCGTCGCGCCGAGGACCTGGTCGAGCTGCCGCCCGGCAGCGAAGTCATCCTGCAGCCCGAGGATCGCGAACTGCGGGTGGCCGTGCGGCTGATGAACTTCGCCGAACCCCATGCCACTCGCTACCGCTTCCGCCTCAACGGCCACGACCCGGACTGGGTCGAGGTCGGCATCGCCGGTGAACGCCCGCTGCCGCGCCCGGCGCCCGGTCACTACACACTGGACATCATCGCCGCCGGTGCCGACGGCCGCTGGACGCCGCCGCTGACACTCGCCATCACCGTGCCGCCGCCCTGGTGGATGACCTGGTGGGCCTTCGCCGCCTACGGCCTGCTGCTGCTGCTGTTCGTGCTCGGCACGCTGGACCTGCTGCGCCGCCGCCTGCGCGCCCAGGCCGAGCGCCGGCGCGAGGCCGAATTGCGCACCCTGGCCCAGCAGGCCAGCGATGCCAAGACCGCCTTCCTCGCCGACCTCGGCCACGAGCTGCGCACGCCCTTGACCGGCGTGCTCGGCATGACCGAGCTCATGCTGCACGCGCCCTTGTCGAGCGAGCAGCGCGAGCGCGCCGAAACCGTGCTGCGCGCCGGCCAGCATCTTTTGCGGCTGGTCAACGACACCCTCGATCTGGCCCGCATCGAGGCCGGTCGGCTGCCGCTCGAACAGGCTGCCTTCATGCCGCAGGCGGTGCTGGCCGATGTCGCCCGGTTGCTGCGGCCGCAGGCCGAGGCCAAGGGGCTGGGCTTCGAACTGCGGGTGGCACCGGGGCTGGCCCCGCGCTACCTCGGCGACGAGGCGCGGCTGCGACAGATGCTGCTCAATCTCGGCAGCAATGCCCTCAAGTTCACCGCCCAAGGCCGGGTCTGCCTCGCGGTGGCCGCCAAGGAGGGCGGCGGGCTGCGGTTCACGGTCGAGGACACCGGCATCGGCCTCGACGACAACGAACAGCGCCGCCTGTTCCAGCGCTTCACCCAGGCCGAAGGCGAGCAGACCCGGCGCCGCTACGGCGGTCTGGGCCTCGGCTTGTCGATCAGCCGCGAACTGGCCCGCGCCATGGGCGGCGAACTCGGGCTGGAGAGCCGCAAGGGCGAGGGCAGCCGTTTCCATATTGACCTGCCGTTGCCGGTGGCCGAGGACAGCGAGGCCGCAGCACCCCTCGCGCCGGTTCCGGGCGGCACGCTGCGGCCCCTGGCCCTGCTACTGGTCGAGGACGACCCGGTGGTGGCGCAGGTTTTGCGGGGCTTGCTGGAGGCACGCGGTCATCGGGTCCACCACGCCACCCAGGCCTTGCAGGCCCTGACCCTGCTGCACACCGAGCGCATCGAACTGGGCCTGCTCGACATCGACCTGCCGGCGGTGGACGGTTTCGAGTTGGCCCGGCTGATCCGTGCGCAGGGCTGGATCCTGCCGCTGGTGGCGGTGAGTGCCCGCGCCGATGCCGAATCGGAGGGCCAGGCGCTCGCCGCCGGGATGGACGCCTACCTGCGCAAGCCGGTCGATGGTGCTTCGCTGGATGCCGCGCTGGCGCCGTTCGCCGGCAGTGTTCTGCGCGCTGATTCCTCTTCGGCCAGGGCGCCGATGTAGCGGACGAAATCCGGGTCCTCGCCGCGCAGCAGTTCGGGCAGTGCGGCGCGGAACTCCTCGCGCTGGCACCACTCGCGCATCCAGTCCTCCCAGGCGGCCCAGCGGCGGCGCTGGCGCTCGTTCATGGCGTCCTCGTAGGCCAGCACGTAGGCGCGTTCGAACAGCGAGACCAGCAGACCGAACAGCACCCGCCGGCGTTCCTGCTGCTCCGCGCTCAGGGGCAGCGGCGCGGCCTCGCGCGACATCAGGCCGAGGTCGGCATGCTCCAGCACCAGCTTGAGGAACTCGGTGTAGGAATCGGAGATCTGCTGGTGGATCTCCTCTTCCTCGTTGTTGCGCTCTTTGTGCTGTTCGTGCAGAAACAGCAGGATGGCGAGCGGCAGGCCGATCACCGTCACCACGTAACTCAGCAGCTCCCAGGTGGCGAGATCGAGCATGGCGGGCACCCCGGTGGTGCCGGCTCAGCGCCGGCGGTGCGCGTGCACCGCCGCCACCAGCGCCGCCACATGCTCGGGCGCCATGTCGGGCGACATGCCGTGGCCGAGGTTGAACACATGGCCCTCGCGTGAGCCGCCGTTGGCGGCGGCGTAGTCGTCGAGCGCGCGTGCGGCCTCGGCGGCGATGCCTTCCGGCGTGGCATAGAGCGTTGCCGGGTCGAGGTTGCCCTGCAACGCCACCTTGCCACCGGTGCGCCGACGCGCCTCGCCGAGCGAGACGGTCCAGTCCACACCCAGCGCCTCGGCACCGGAAGCCGCCAGTTCCTCGAGGTAGGGCCCGTTGCCCTTGCCGAACAGGATCAGCGGCGCGTGCGAAGCGCCCTCGCCGCGCGGCAGACGCTGCGCGATCTCAACGAGGTAGGGCAGCGAGAACTCGCGGTACAGGTGCGGCGCCAGCACGCCGCCCCAGGTGTCGAACACCTGCAGGGCCTGCGCGCCGGCCCGACGCTGGGCGTCGAGGTAGGCGATGACCGCGTCGGTCACGCGGCGCAGCAGCGCGTGCAGGGTGGCCGGCTCGTTCAGCGCCATCGCCTTGATGCGGGCGAAGTGGTCGGAGCCGCCGCCTTCCACCATGTAGCAGGCGAGTGTCCAGGGACTGCCCGAGAAGCCGATCAGCGGCACGCGGCCGGCGAGCTCGCGGCGGATCACCCGCACCGCGTCCATCACGTAGCGCAGCTCGGTTTCCATGTCCGGCGTGGCAAGGGCATGCACATCGGCCAGCGAGCGCACCGTGCGCTCGAACTTCGGCCCCTCGCCGTCGGCGAAGTACAGGCCGAGGCCCATCGCGTCCGGCACGGTGAGGATGTCGGAGAACAGGATGGCGGCGTCGAGCGGGAAGCGTTCGAGCGGCTGCAGCGTCACTTCGCAGGCCAGCTCGGGGTTTTTCGCCATGGCGAGGAAGCTGCCGGCACGGGCGCGGCTGGCGCGGTACTCCGGCAGGTAACGGCCGGCCTGGCGCATCAGCCAGACCGGCGTGTGCGGCACCGGCTCGCGGCGCAGGGCGCGCAGGAAGGTATCGTTCTGGAGGGTGGTCATCGGGGGGCGTCGGCGCCTTGGGCGAACATGATCTGGAAACCTCGCTTGAGCTGCGCGTCACGCGCCGACTCGAAGGCGGCGATGGCGGCCTCGCGGGCGAGGTATTGTTCGCGCTTGAGGGTGGGGCGGGCGCCGGTGGTGCCGCTTTCGCGGGTCAGGAACCAGCCGCCGAAGAGATCCTGCTCCAGACTCAACTGGACGTATTTCGGGGCTTCGCCGGCGGTCGGGCGCTGTTGCAGGTAGAGGCGCATAAGCCCTGCATTGTAAGCCAGCGCGAGCCGCCATCGGCAGGGCGGCGGCAAGCACGCCGTCCGTTCCGCGCGGCACTGCCATGCGGCGCTCAGCGATCGAGCGGACTCAGCACGCCGCCCGCGCCGCGATTCAGCACATGGGTGTAGATCTGGGTGGTGGCGAGGTCGCGATGGCCCAGCAGTTCCTGCACCGTGCGGATGTCGTAGCCGGATTCGAGCAGATGGGTGGCGAAGCTGTGCCGCAGGGTGTGGCAACTGGCCGGCTTGTCGATGCCGGCGGCGCGGACCGCCCGTTTCACGGCCTGCTGCAGCACCGTTTCGTCGAGATGGTGGCGGCGCACTGTGCCGTCGAGCGGATCGATGCCACGACGCGAGGCCGGAAACACGTATTGCCAGCCCCAGGTGCGGTCGGCGTCGGGGTATTTGCGGGCCAGCGCGAAGGGCAGCGAGGTGCGGCCGTGGCCGGCGTCGAGATCGTCCTGGTGGATCAGCCGGGCCGTCACCAGTTGCCGGCGCAGCGGCTCGACCGCCCGCGCCGGCAGCATGCTGCGGCGGTCCTTGCCACCCTTGCCGCAGCGGACCACCAGCTCGCGGCGATCGAAATCGACATCCTTGACCCGCAGCCGCAGGCATTCCATCAGGCGCAAGCCACTGCCGTAAAGCAGGGACGCCATCAGCCACTCGCGCCCGGCGAGCTGCTCCAGCAGCCGCGCCACCTCCATCCGGCTCAGCACCACCGGAATCCGTCGGCTGGCCTTGGCGCGCACCACCGATTCCATCCAGGGCAGGTCGCTGCCCAGCACCTCCCGGTAGAGGAACAGCAGCGCGGCCAAGGCCTGCGACTGGGTGCTGGCCGATACCCGGTCGCGGGTGGCCAGCAGGGTGAGAAAAGCCTCGACTTCGGCACTGCCCAATTCCCGCGGATTGCGGCGGCCACAGGTGTCAATGAATCGGCGGATCCAATAAAGATAGGCCTTTTCTGTTCGCAACGCGTAGTGTTTGACCCGCATCCGTTCGCGAACACGCTGGAACAGTCGGGGTGCGTCGGGTTCCGGAGCGGCTGCGGTTTTATCGGGTGATCCACCGTGCGAAGACTTCATACAGGTCTACTCCTCTGCCATCCGCGCAGCCTGCCCCGCAGCCCACCCGGCCGCTGTCATCCAAAGGCTTGTTCCTTGGTCGGTTTTCCGTGTTGACACCCGCTTTGGCGGCAGGCAGGCTTGGCTTCATCCGGCTCCTCAGGTCCAAAAGTCGTTAGGCGTTGCAAGAATGGGAGGTCGTGGATGGAATGGATGATGTTCTTCCTGCTAACGGGCTTTGTCGGTGCCATGTCGGCTGCCATCTTGGCCAAGGTTGACCAAGTTCATAAGGACGTAAAG
>JAGXTI010000018.1 GCA_018334015.1 Silanimonas sp. | reverse complement strand
TGGAGTGAGGATCACGCAGCCCGTCTTCGCTTCGCATCCTGCGGCCGATGCCCGTCAGCGAGCGCCGCGCCAGCGCGGCCTCGCGGACAGCGAAGCGAGCCATGGAGGGCGAGCGGCGGCGAATGCGTAGCGGGACGCGGAGCCTGAGCCGTCGCGTCCGCAGGTCGCGCGTGGGCAGGCGCGAGGGCTGCGTATGGCGTCGGGTTCCGGCAGGCTAGAAACATGCCGCGACGTGAAGCCGGCGTCGTGGCGCCGCCTGCACGGCGTAAGACTGAGAATCGGAAGCGAACGCCCTGCCCCCGGTCGCTGCCGGGTCGGGAACTTCGACCGGCTGTCACGATCATTCCCTTCCCCGCCCAAGAGCCACCCATGCACCGTCCGCTTGCTCTCGCCCTTGCCGCCCTCCTCGCCGCACCGCTGGCGGCCCACCCGCAGCAGGCCCATGTCCACGGCCTGGCCCATGCCGACATCGCGGTCGAGGACGGTCGGGTCGAGATCACCCTGCGCGCCACCGCCTACGATCTGGTCGGCTTCGAGCGCGCCGCGGTCGATGCGGCCGAGGCCGCCACGATCCAGGCCGCCCGTGCCCTGATGCTCGACCATGGCCGGCTCTGGCGCTTCAGCGTGGCGGCCGGCTGCGTGGCTCAGGCGCCGGTGCTCGAAGTGCCGGCGGCGGAGCAGGCCGAGGGCGATGAGCACGAGCACAGCCACGATCACGAGCACGGCCATGACCACGAGCACGAGCACGGTGGGCATGTTGATTGGCTGGCCCGTTACCGCTTCGACTGCACTCGTCCCGAAGCGCTCAGGACCATCGATGTGGCGCTGTTCCAAGCGGTGCCCGCCCTGCAGAACTTGCGGGTACAGCTCATCGACGGCAGCGGAGCGCGGGCGCTCGAACTGACGCCGGCGCAGGCCCGGATCGTGCTGGATTCGGCCCCGTGAGTGCGGCGCTGGCGATCGAGGGCCTGCGCTTTGCCTGGCCCGACCGCCCGTGGCGGCTGGAACTGCCCTCGCTGGTGCTCGAAGCCGGCGATCGGCGTTTTCTGCACGGCCCCAGCGGCACTGGCAAGAGCACCCTGCTCAACCTGATCGCCGGCACCCTGGTGCCGCAGGCCGGGCGCATCGAGGTGGCCGGCGAGGCCATGACCGGTGTTTCCGGCCCCCAGCGCGACCGTCGCCGTGCCGATCACCTCGGCATCGTCTTCCAGCAGTTCAACCTGCTGCCCTTTCTTTCGCTGGTCGACAACGTCAGCCTGCCCTGCCGTTTCTCCAAGGCCCGTCGCGTCCGCGCCGTGCAGCGTTTTGGCGGCCTGGGCGAGGCGGCCCAGCATTACCTCGCTGCGCTTGGTCTGGCCGAGGAGGCCCGTGCCGGGCGGCCCGTGCTCGAACTTTCGGTGGGCCAGCAGCAGCGGGTTGCCGCCGCCCGTGCCCTGATCGGTGGGCCGGCCGTGGTGCTTTGCGATGAGCCGACCTCGGCTCTCGATGCCCGCAACCGCGACCAGTTCCTCGACCTGCTGTTCGCCGAGTGCGAGGCTTCCGGCGCGGCCCTGCTCTTTGTCAGCCATGACCTCGGCATCGCTCGCCGTTTCCCGCACCAGCAGGCCTTGGGCGAGTTGGCTGGAGTGGCGGCATGAACGGCGGTCTGCTCGGTCTGGCCTGGGCCAGCCTGAAGAACCGCAAGGCCACGGTGCTGCTGACCGTGTTCACCCTGGGCCTCGCGGTGATGCTGCTGCTCGGCATCGAGCGCGTGCGCCACGAGGCGCGTGATTCCTTCCTGCGCTCGGTGGCCGGGGTCGATCTGATCGTCGGCGCCCGCTCGCACCCGGTGCAGTTGCTGCTGTACTCGGTGTTCCGGTTGGGCGAGCCGACCGCCAACCTGCAATGGGCCACCTACGAGAAGTTCAAGGCGCTTCCGCCGGTGGCCTGGACGGTGCCGATCAGTCTGGGCGATTCGCATCAGGGCTTCCGCGTCATCGGCACCACCGGCGAGTTTTTCACCCGCATGGGCTACGGCGACCGCCGCGGCCTGCGCTTCGCCGAAGGCCAGGCCTTCAACGCCCTGCACGATGCCGTGGTCGGCGCCGACGTGGCCGAGAAACTGGGCTATGAGCTCGGCCGCGAGATCGTGCTCGCCCACGGCATCGCGCGGGTGGCCGTCCACAAGCACGATGACCAGCCTTTCCGGATCGTCGGCATCCTCGCCCGCACCGGTACTGCCATCGACCAGGGCGTCTACGTCTCGTTGGAGGCGATCGAGGCCATCCACCTCAACTGGCGCGGCGGTGTGCCCTTGCCGGGGTTGCGTGTCGATGCCGATCGCATCCCGCCGGAATTGCTGCGACCGCGTTCGATCACGGCGGTGTTCGTCGGCCTCGAATCGCGCGGCGCCACCTTTGCCGTGCAGCGGGTGGTCAACGAGTACCGCGGCGAGCCGCTGATCGCCATCCTGCCCGGCGTGGCCCTGAGCCAGCTCTGGGCGCTGATGGGCGGCGTCGAACGCGCCCTGTGGATCGCCGCTGCCGCCGCCGTGCTGGCAGCCCTGATGGTGCTGCTGACCACCATCCTCGCCACACTCAACGAACGCCGCCGCGAGATGGCCCTGTTGCGTGCGGTCGGCGCCGGTCCCCGCCATGTGTTCGGCCTGCTGGTGGCCGAGGCCGCCCTGCTCACCGGCGCCGGTGTGCTGCTCGGGGTGGTGCTGATGGAAGGCATGCTGTTCGCCATCGGACCGACGCTGGAAGCCCGCTTTGGCCTGATGCTGAGCCCCGGCTGGCCCGCGCCGGCCGAACTCGCCGTGCTGGGCGGCATCTGGTTGGGCGGTATCCTGCTGGGCCTTGTCCCCGCCGCGCTCGCCTACCGGCGCTCCTTGCAGGACGGCGTTGCCGTCGATCGCTGATACCACCGGAAAACCCGCCATGCCCCGATCCTTCTCGCTACGCTTTGCCCCGGCCCTCTTGGCCCTGCTGGGTTTCGCCCTGCTTATGCCGCTGGCCCGAGCCGCCGAGCCGGCGATCGGCACCCGCCCGGATGTCTCGGCGGCCGACCCGGGTGGGGCGCGCGAGATCGACTGGCTCGAGCTGCTGCCGCCGGAGGACCTCGAAGCCCTGATGGCCATGCCGGAAATCGACCACACCGGCGAGATGGTGATGCCCGAGGTGATGAGCAGTACCCGCACCGTCGCCCGCATGAACGGTGTGCGTGGGCGGATTCCCGGCTACCTCGTGCCGATCGCTTTCAACGAGGAGCAGCAGGTCACCGAGATGTTTCTCGTGCCCTTCTTTGGTGCCTGCATCCATGTGCCGCCACCGCCGCCGAACCAGCTCGTGTTCATCCGCCCAGAGAACCCGATCGAACTGGGCAACCTCTGGGACGCCTACTGGGTGCACGGCACCTTGCGCATCGACCTCACCGAGAACGCCATGGCCACCTCGGCCTACACCCTCGAACTGGAGCGGCTCGAACTGATCGAGGAGTGAGCCGGCGGCTCAGCGCAAGGCGGCGATTCCGCAGGCCAGATCGGCCAGCAGATCGTCGGCATGCTCCAGCCCCAGCGACAAGCGCAGCAGGCCCGGTGGCGACACCGGGTTCGGTCCTTCGACCGAGGCGCGATGCTCGATCAAGGACTCCACGCCGCCCAGCGAGGTGGCGTTGGTGAACAGCTGCACGGCCCCGGCGAAGGCCAGTGCCGCCTCGCGGCCGCCCTTGAAGGTGACCGAGACCATGCCGCCGAAATCAGCCATCTGCCGGGCCGCGACGGCGTGGTTCGGGTGCGTGGGCAGGCCGGGAAAGAATACGGTCTCGACGGCAGGCTGCACGGCGAAGAAAGCGGCCACGCGCCGCGCGTTGGCGCAGTGCCAGGCCATCCGTGCCGGCAGCGAGCGCAGGCCGCGCAGCGTGAGCCAGGCCGAGAACGGTGCCAGCACGTTGCCGCTGATGTGGCGACGGTGTGCGGCCTTGTCGAACAGCCCATCGCGCCGTGCGAACACCAGCGCGCCGCCCATCACGTCGCTGTGGCCGCCCATGTATTTGGTGGTCGAGTGCATCACCAGGTCGGCGCCGAGCGCGATCGGCCGCTGTAGTAGCGGCGTGGCGAAGGTGTTGTCCACCGCCAGCAGGGCGCCGTGCTGTTTCGCGATCTGCGCGAGCGCGGCCAGGTCGGCGATGCGCAGCTGCGGGTTCGATGGCGTCTCGGCCCAGATCATCCGCACCGCCGGCCTCATCGCCGCCGCCACGGTGGATGGATCGCACTGGTCGACCCGGCGTGCCGTGACGCCGCGCTCGGGCAGGAACTCGGCAGCCAGTGAGCGCAAGCCGGCGTAGCAGTCTTCGGGAATCAACACCTCGCTGCCGGCGGGCAGGCACTCGAGTGCCGCCGTCATCGCCGCCATGCCCGAGCCGTAGACGAGCGCGACCTCGCCGCCATCGAGGGCGGCCAGCGCGGTTTCCAGCCGGTCCTGGGTCGGGTTGCCCTCGCGCTGGTACTCGTAGCCGGCCAGGCGCTCCGCGGCCGGGCCGTGCTTGAAGGTGGTCGAGAAATGCAAGGGCGGTGCGACCGCGCCGTTGTGGGCATCGGCTTCACCGCCGGCATGCACGGCGAGCGTTTCGAGACGGCGCGGCGCGGCGGTCGGGTCAGGGCGCATGAACAGGTTCCAGGTTGAAGCCGCGCTGCCGCAGCTCATCGGCGAGTTGTGGCGGCGAGGCGTAGTGGATGGCATCGAGGCCGGCACGTCGGGCACCGGCCGCGTTGTCCGGCTGGTCATCGATCATCAGCGCCGAGCCGGTCGAGAAGCCCAGTGTCGAAAGGCAGGCAAAGAAAGCCTGCGGGTCGGGCTTGGTCAGACCGAGCTGGCCGCTCGTCACCATCCGCGTGCCGAACAGCGGCCGGAGTTCCGGCAGCATCTTGGGCAATTGCCGGCCCAGCCACTGGCCGTTGTTGCTGAACAGGGCCAGCGTGGTCTGCGGCGCGAGGCGTGCTGCCAGCTCCAGCACCTCGCGATGCGGCCGCAGGCTCTGTCGCCGGGCCTCGATGAAAGCGTCCATGGGCAAATCAAGCCCGTGCCTTCGGCGCACGCTGTCGAGGTAGTCCTCGAGGCCCAACTCGCCACGCTCGTTGCGGCCCTCCAGCCCGCTCCTGAACAGCGCCGCCTCGATCACCGCCGGCGCTACCCCGACCGTGTGCGCAAGCAGTTCGAGGCGCAGCTCGCGACGGTCGTCGACCAGCACATGATCGAGGTCGAACACCACCAGCCGCGGCCGCGCTCGCGGGTTCATGGCGCGGCGGCCACCTCGCGGAAGGCGGCGCGGGCGGCTTCGAGCGTGTGGGCGATCTCGGCCTCGCCGTGCGCCGAGGACAGGAAGCCGGCTTCGAAGGCCGAGGGCGCCAGGTACACGCCGCGCTTGAGCATGGCGTGGAAGAAGCGCCGGAAACGCGCCGCGTCGGCGGCCTTGGCCTGCTCGAAGGAGCTCACCCGCCCGGCGCTGAAGTACAGGCCGAACATGGCGCAGACATGGCGGGTCGAGAAGGCCACGCCGGCTTCGTCCGCGGCGGCCTGGAAGCCAGCCACCAGCCGATCGGTCTGGGCTGCCAGAGCCTCGAAGAAGCCCGGCTGCTGGATCAGCTCCAGGGTCGCGAGGCCGGCGGCCATGGCCACCGGGTTGCCGCTCAGGGTGCCGGCCTGGTAGATCGGCCCGGCCGGCGCGATCTGCTGCATCAGCTCGCGACGACCGCCGTAGGCGCCCACCGGCATGCCGCCGCCGATGATCTTGCCGAAGGTCGTGAGGTCCGGGCTCACTCCGTAGAGCTGCTGCGCGCCGCCCAAAGCCACGCGGAAGCCGGTCATCACCTCGTCGAAGATCAGGATCGCGCCGTGCTTCGTGCAAAGCGCACGCAAGTGCTGCAGGTAGCCCGGCTCCGGCGGGATGCAGTTGGCATTGCCCACCACCGGCTCGACGATGACGCCGGCGATGTCGTGGCCGACTTCATCGAACAGTGCCGTCGCGGCGGCAAAGTCGTTGTAGGGCAGGGTAAGCGTGAGGTCGGCCAGGGCCTTCGGTACGCCGGGTGAATCCGGCAGGCCGAAGGTCAGTGCGCCGCTGCCGGCTTTGACGAGAAAGCTGTCGCCGTGGCCGTGGTAGCAGCCATCGAACTTGAGGATGCGGCTGCGGCCGGTCGCACCGCGTGCCAGCCGGATCGCCGAGAGCGTGGCCTCGGTCCCCGAGTTGACCATCCGCACCATAGCGCAGCTCGGCACGAGTCGGGTGATCGTCTCGGCCATGGTCACTTCCAGTGCGTTCGGCACGCCGAAGCTCAGGCCATCGACCATCACCCGGCGCACAGCATCGAGCACCTCCTCGCGGGCATGGCCGGCGATCATCGGTCCCCAGCTGCCGATGTAATCGACGTAGCGGTTGCCATCGACGTCCTCGATCCAGGCGCCGTGGGCGCGCTTGGCGAAGAAGGGTTCGCCACCGACCGATTTGAAGGCGCGCACGGGCGAGTTGACGCCACCGGGCAGCAGAGCGAGGGCGCGGGTGTAGAGGGCGTGACTGGAGGCGGTGTTCATCGGGTTCCGGAGGTGAGGGCGAAGAGCGCGGCGAACCGTTGTGCGGCGGCGCATGGGTCGGGCGCATCGAACACGGCGCTGACCACGGCCAGCAGATCGGCGCCAGCAGCAAGCAACAACGATGCATTATCGGACGTGATGCCGCCGATGGCGACCCGCGGCAGGCCGTGCGCGGCGGCATCGCGCAGCAAGGCAGGTGTCGCGCGTCGCGTCGTGGCTTTGGTGCGCGTCGGAAAGAAAGCACCGAAGGCGAGGTAGCTCGCGCCATCGCGCGCGGCCGCTGCGGCGCGGGCCGGATCGTCGTAGCAGGAAGCACCGAGCAACAGCGTCGGCGCGGCCCGGCGCACCGCGGCGAGATCGCCGTCGTCTTCGCCCAGATGGGCACCGGCGGCCCCGATGTCGAGCGCCAGCCGCCAGTCGTCGTTGACGACCAGAGGTACGCCGGCGGCATCGCAAAGCGTCTTCAGCGCAAGGGCCTCGCGGCGGCGACGCTGCACATCGGCGCGCTTGTTGCGGTATTGCAAAAGCGCGGGGCGGGCCGGCAGCACGGCGGTGACCCGTTCGAGAAGATGCCCGCTGTCGTCAGCATCCGGGGTGATCAGATAGAGGCCGCGGAGCGCGGAAGCGGAGGTCATGCGTCGGCGAGGCGGCGGGTGTGGGACGATTCTAGGCCCACCCATGCCATCGCCGGAGTGCCCATGCCCGAATCCACCCCTTTCCAGACCTGGGTCTGCGTGGTCTGCGGCTTTCTCTACGACGAGGCCCGTGGCCTGCCCGAAGAGGGCCTGCCCCCCGGCACGCGCTGGGCCGAGGTGCCCGCCGACTGGGCCTGCCCGGAATGCGGGGTCGGCAAGGACGACTTCGAGATGGTGGCGGTCTGAGGCGGCCGCGCGGCCTCAGGGCCGGCCGGTCGTTGGGATGCCGGGTCCGAACAGGATCGGGTCGCCCGCTTGCAGGCCGAGCGCAGCGGCCCGACCGGCATTGAGTTCGAGCACGTACTTGGCCGGTCCGGCGCTCGGGTAGTTGGGGCAGGCGTCACCAGCGGAACAGGGCGGCACCCCGGCCTGCATCGAGACGAAGCGGCGTTCGGCATCGAAGTAGAGGATGTCGAGCGGGATGCGGGTGTTCTTCATCCAGTAGGCCAGCGGCTCCTCGCGGGCATGCACGAAGAGCATGCCGGCATCGGCGGCGAGGTAGTCGCGGAACATCAGTCCGCGTTCGCGCTCGGCGGCATCGTCGGCGACCTCGACCTGGAAGCGTTGGCCGCCGACCTCCACCCAGGGCCCGGCGTTGCTGGAGCAGGCGGCGAGCGGCCAGATCGCGGCGATCAGCAGAAGGCGTGCGAACACAGCAGGCATGGGCGTTCCCGATGGGCGTGGGATGCCGATTCTGCGGCGAGCCCTCGGCCCTTGTCGCGCCCCATCTGAACGGCGTCTTGGTTTGTGTGTTTGGGTGGTTGAGGGCTCTTGCGGTTGAGTGTTGTGTTGCCTATAGTTCGCGGCCCTTCGCTGGGTGGTCTTTCGGGGCGGTCTGGGCGGGGGTGTGGTGCGGAGGGGGTGTGTTGGCGCTGCGGTGTTGACGTTCTTCGGAAGTGCTGTATAGTGTGCGGCTCCCTCGGGCGAAAGGCCCGGTTGCGCGGAAGTGCAGGGATTGATCTTTGAAAGTACGCGCAGGTGTTTTGTGCGGGTGCCTGCAGGGTGGTGAGATCATCATCAATCTTGCAGACGCTCGATCATGAGCACTGTCAATTGTTTTTGTAGCAT
>JAGXTI010000017.1 GCA_018334015.1 Silanimonas sp. | reverse complement strand
TGGTCACCGATCAGCGCCGTGACCCTCAATCCCGAGCGCGACAGCGTCGTCAGCACCGCTCAACCTGGCACCGAAAGTATGCGGTTGGCAGCATGAGCTCAGGCGACAACTACCTTGACACGCGCCGGTACTGCCGGGTCTGACAATCAGGCGGCACGCAGAAATTGAACTGATATCCCTATGAAATATTGACGTAGAACCGTCCGCTACGCCCAAGGCTAACCCCACGTTTCAGGTCAACGGCAAAGCACTCAACCCAGTGCTTTCCCGTGTACTTGGTGTGCTCCCAAATCTCTGAACCGTTGTGATCGAACCCTCCCCGGAGGCATCTGGCAATTCGCGCAGCCCATCCCGTGTTTACGACTTGCCACCTGATAGCGACATTGTTTGTGAACGAGTGTGTGGCCTTGAAATTCAGCCAGGTATCGGCTGGGAGTGCGGGCCCATCTGATCGGTATGTTCCGAGAAAATCGCCCTCTTTCGATGAATGCAGTGTAGCTGTAACTGTGATCCTGCCTGTTTGAAGTACTGGCCAAGGGGGCGGGACCACATGTGACACGTCTTCAGCCTTTGACTCACTGAAGCCCGCTGCCTTGGCAAGAGTGACTGATTTGGCAAAATCGTCACCAAACACCCTGCGCCACTTGACGATGCTTTCATCGCGATCCTTCTCAAGATAGGCATCTTCAATCCACTCGGCATAGCGGTTGATGCACGAGCGAAAGTTGGTGTACTTATCCTGGTCCCAGTGCCGGGTGAACGATTCGGACGACAGGCTCGGATTTGCGATTTCTGGCATATCCGGTCGCTCTTGGAGGTAAACATTCAGGCGTTTGATGACTGTTCGAAGTGAACTGGGGACGTCTGAGAATTCGTCGCTATATTCATCCAACCAGGTGATTCGCTCACCGAGCAATGTTGTGAGCAAAATGGACTTTGCCGAGAAGGTCAATTTCACATCACGAAGGTACTTCAAGAGTCGGACGATTTTGATCAACTGATTGCTGCCGACGTAGGTGTTTCGCTGAAGAAACCACTCTGTAAAACCGTCTGGATTGGTTTGCTCTTCAACATCATCGGAGCGATTTAGAATCCACTCCGTTGTCTCCAAGAATCCCGAGCGCCGGATGCATGGCACCACGTCAATAGAAAACTCCCCCGCGTATTGGATGGTGACGCAGCGGGTTTTCCGCGAAACCTTATCTGCGTAGGTTCCGTGAGACTTGAACTGGTCGTACAAATGATCGATGTAGTCCGCCGGAGTCCACTCGTCGTGAGGGTCCACAAACGCGACTACGTCGGCATCAAAGGCCCCCGAACTTCCGGTGGGCTTGATAATCGTCCTGTGTGCCCACGACCCTTGCGGAATAGTGTCGATCAGAATGTCCGAATAGACATCGAACCCCTCAAGGGTCGATACGATGGCATCCACCCGGGACTTCAGGGTGTCGATCCGTGTCTGGTTGAGATTGACAACGTCGGCCAGAAACGTGTTGAAATGTTCAGCTAGTTTCATTGCGTTTCTCCAAGCAACTGCCTGATGGCCTTCGAGTTGTGAGTGAAGTCTTTATCCGCCTTGGTGATGAGATCGTCGAGCGTGCCTACGTCGTCCAGCGACAAAGGCAAATCGGACTCAAAATTGATTCTCACAGTCTGATGCTTGTCGAGTAGCAGTTGAGTGACGTTGCTGGCGGTCGCTGCCTGTAAGTTCAACAGCATTGATATGAACTTAGGAATTCCCCAGCCGGTCAAAAACCCCCACCGTTTTTCAGCACCCACTATCGGGTAATAGTTCTTGCCAATTCCTGTGCCGACAGAAAGCAATCTGATCTCAGAGCGCTCTGCGCCAAGCCGAGTAAGCGCTTCAGTAACGGCAACAAGAGAAGGGTTGTTGGCCCACAGGCCTCCATCGCTTAATTGGTATGGCCCGACTCGTGCTGGCGCGAAGTAAGAGGGGGCGCTACAGGACGCCACCACTGCATCAACGACCCTCACGTCACGATCACGAACGAAACTCTCGTCATATGCGGATTTGAATACGTGAACGCCGCCGTTACCAATATCCGTGGCCGGAATAATTAGTCTTGCCTTTGCATCCGACAAGGTCGCATCCTGAAAAACCTCGTTCAGTGCTGCGCGTAGTGGATCGCTTTTGTATCGCGGCAAGAACGCGCCCCCGAAAGACCAACGTCTGGGACAAAAAATCAACGGCCCCTGCTCACGGTAGAGCTTCGTCACATCCGAGATTGGAATCTCAAATGCGAGAGCGGCTGCGATGATTGAACCTGTGCTAGTACCTGCAATGAGATCGAAGTCTCGATGGAACTGGGTGCCAAAGGAATTCTGAATCCGTTCCAAAACGTGACTGGCATAGATACCCCGAATTCCTCCACCGTCGATTGCTAGGACTCTCATCACCAGATGCCCCTCTCGGCTTAATGAGCAGCGCCGCGCGGAAAGGCCCAGCCCGACGACAACGCCTCGGCCTGTTGCAACACCGTTTGTACAGCGGTGTCTTGGAGGTCAGGCGGGTAGCCGTACTTCCGCAGGATGCGCTTCACTAGCACGCGCATCCTGGCGCGAGCCGAGTCGCGGTGTGCCCAATCCACCGAAACGTTTTCACGCAGGCTCACAAGCAGCTCATGTGCGATCAGCTTTAGCTTGTCATCCCCCATCATCTGCACCGCGCTTTCGTTCTCGGCCAGCGCGTCGTAGAACGCGATCTCCTCATCGGACAGGCCTTGCTCTTCGCCTCGCTGTCTGGCAGCGCGGATGTCCTTGGCCAGTTGGATCAGCTCCTGCAGCACCTCGGCAGTGGTGATGGCGTTGGCGTGGTAGCGTGCCACGGCGTCTTCCAGGCGCTCCGAAAACGCCTTGGTTTGCACCACGTTGGCTTTGCTGCGCGAACGAATGCCGTCGTTGATCAGCTTGCGCAAGGCTTCCAGTGCAAGGTTCTTCTTCTCCATCTGCTGCACTTCGGCGAGGAATTCGTCCGAGAGGATGGAGATGTCAGGGCTCTTGATGCCCGCAGCAGCCAGGATGTCCACGATCTCGGTCGAGACCACCGCACGGCTGACGATTTGCTGGATGGCCAATTCGCGCTCTTGCTGAGTCACTCCGGAGCCAGTACTGCTCTTGACCAGCGCGGCACGGATCGCCTGGAAGAAGCCGACTTCCTCCCGTATTTCGCGGGCCTCGTCAGAGGCGGATGCCAGGGCGAACGCTTTGGACAACGCCAGCACGGCGTCCTGGTATCGACGGTGAGCGTTTTTCTTGCCCTCCTTGGTCTTCTCTTTCGCTGCCAGTTTCTGTTGCAGGTCGAGAATCCACTCGATGGCCCCCGCCATCATCGCTAGGCGCTCCTGCGGCGTGCCGCTCATCGCAGAGATGTAGTCGTAGCCGTGATACATATCCCGCACAACCTCGTACTTCTCCATCATCACCGCGATGGCCTGTGCTTCGTCGACGCCAGTGTTTTCCTGGTCGTTCTTGGAGTACTGCTGCAGCGCCGACTTGAGGCTTTGTGCAATGCCGATGTAGTCCACGATCAGTCCGGCAGGCTTGTCCCGGAACACACGGTTGACGCGCGCAATTGCCTGCATCAGACCGTGGCCTTGCATTGGCTTGTCCACGTACATCGTGTGCATAGAGGGTGCGTCAAAGCCGGTGAGCCACATATCCCGCACGATCACCAGCTTGAGAGGGTCTTTCGGATCACGCGCACGCTTGGCCAGCAGATCGCGCCGAGCTTTGTTGCCAATGTGCTGTTGCCACTCCTGCGGATCGCTCGCCGCGCCTGTCATCACGATCTTGACCGCGCCCGCATTGTCCTCAGCACTGTGCCAATCAGGACGCAGCTTGACGATCTCGTCGTAGAGCTTCACGCAAATGCGGCGGCTCATGCATACCACCATCGATTTGCCGTCGAGGGCGGCCACGCGATCCTCGAAGTGGGCGACCATGTCCTTGGCCACCAACCCCAGGCGCTTATCGCTGCCGACCAGGGCTTCGACAGTCGACCACTTCTTCTTGAACCGCTCCTGGTCGACCTCGGAGTCCTCCTCGGTCAGTTCGTTGACCTCGGCGTCAATCTTTGGCTTCTCGTCCTCATCGAGTTCGATGCGCGCAAGCCGCGACTCGTAGTAGATCGGAACGGTCGCGCCATCTTCGACTGCCCGGCTGATGTCGTAGACGTCGATGTAGTTGCCGAACACCGCCGGGGTATTGACGTCGTCCGCCTCGATGGGTGTGCCAGTAAAGCCAATGAAGGATGCGTTTGGCAGGGCATCGCGCATGTACTTGGCGAAGCCATAGGAGATTTCGCCGGTCTTCGCGTCCACCTTGGCCTTGAAGCCGTATTGACTGCGGTGCGCTTCATCCGCGATGACGACCACGTTGCGGCGCGTCGTGAGCGGCTCCGCGATCTCGCCGAACTTCTGCAAGGTCGTGAAAATCACGCCGCCCGAGGCCCGGCTCAGCACCTTCTGCAGATCTTCGCGGCTCTCGGCCTGCACCGGCGTCTGCCGGATCAGGTCGCGGCACATCGAGAAGGTCGAGAAGAGCTGGTCGTCGAGATCGTTCCGGTCGGTCAGCACCACCAGCGTGGGGTTGGCCATTGCTGGGTGTTTGACGAGCTGTCCGGCGTAGAACGCCATCAGCAGGCTTTTGCCGGAGCCCTGGGTGTGCCAGATGACGCCGACTCGTTGATTGCCCTCCGGCGAGGACGCAGTCACCGTGCTGTTGACCGCGTGTCGCACTGCGTGGAACTGGTGGTAGCCCGCGATGATCTTGGCCAGCCCCGAACCGGTTTCGCCGAAGACCGTGAAGTGACAGAGCAGATCGAGCAGGCGGCGCTGCTCGAACACGCCTTCGATCAGTGTCGAGAGTTCCGGCGCACCTTTCGGGGCAACGTCCGTGCCGTCGGTGGTGCGCCACGGCATGAAGCGCTCAAGGTCTGCCGACAGTGACCCCACCCGGGCCGCAATGCCGTCCGATGTCACCAGCAGCGCGTTGGTGTTGAACAGTGCCGGAATCTGCTTCTTGTAGGTCTGCAGCTGGTTGAATGCACCCAGCAGATGCGCCCCAGCGCTACCCGGCGCTTTCAGTTCGATCACGCCCAGCGGGAGGCCGTTCACGAACACCACCACATCAGGCCGCCGGTTGTTCTGGCCGCTGATCACAACAAACTGGCTCACCACCAACCAATCGTTCTGCTCTGGGTGCTCGAAGTCAATGAGCGCGACCTTGCCAGCGGTCAGCGTGCCGTCGTCCGCGTAGTACTCGACGTCTACGCCTTCCGTCAGCAGCTTGTGGAGACGGCGGTTCTCTTCGAGCAGCGATGGCAGTTCGGACTGCATCACGCGCCGCACGGCATCCTGACGCGCCTCCAATGGCAAACCAGGGTTCAGGCGCGCAACGGCGTCCTCGAACCGCTTCTTGAGCACGACCTCATCGTGACTCTCGCGCTCCGGTCGGTGTCCATCGGGGCCGATGTCCTCCTCGCGTTCGATGCTGTATCCCAGCCCTACCAACTGTTCCAGTAATGCCAGCTCTACGGCAGCCTCTGACAGAAACGCCATTACAGTTCTCCTTGTTCTTCGACGGGCTGAGCCGAAACCAGCTTCAACAGCCCTGCGTAATGCTCACTGTCGACAGCCATCATCATTTCGAGTGTGTCGCGCAAAACGGGTTGGGTTTCTGCAAGTAGAGAAAGATCGTGTCCCGGATCAGCGATTGCGCCAGCATGTGAGTACGTGTTGAGCAAGCGAAGGATGCGGGTCTTTTTCGCGCTGTCGAAATCCACCCGCTCGAGTCGTGGGCCAAGATCGCCGCTCATCTCGGGGAATCGGAATGCGAGGAAGGCCTCGATCAATCGGCGCGCGACGTTTGGCAAACCGTAGTGGTGTTCCAGCTGAACAACGTCATTGCGGTGAGCCTCCTCGTGGACGCGCTTGAACAGGTACTGGTACTCCGATTCGTACTCTTCAAGTAGAGGATCAAGGTGGCCTAACTCGCTGGTACGCGATCCGTCCGCGTGACGCCGGGTACGAAGCAGAAAGAACCGACCGGGCCGGTCTTCGACCTTCTTCTTTCGTTGCCCAGGCAGGTGATGGAACCAGTTCTTCACCAACCGGAAAAACGAGAAGCTGTGCGTCAAGATGAAAAGCTGCCCGGCCTCCTTGGTGCGATCCTTCATGTAGCCGAAGGCCGAGAACAGTGCGTTGTCATCGAGGCTCGACACCGGGTCATCAATGACGACAATCCCATTCTTCAAGTCGAATGCTCTGTCCTGCAACGACTTGAGGAAATAGAGGAATGCAATCGCCGTGCGCTCTCCATCGCTCAAATGCGCTACGTACTGGCCGCTGCGGGTCAGCGCGTAGCCGGTGCCCTTCACCTCGAAGCGCAACTCGTCGCGCCCAAGGTAGGCGCATAGCTCTGCAGTCAGCTCGTCAGCGGGGCGGCGATGTTCGAGGATCGCGCGTTCCAGCTCATTGATCTGCGTCTGGGTTTCTGCCTGCGTAGCCTTTATGCCATCCAGTTCGGCGGTCGCGGTTTTCACAGCCCCAGAGAGCTGGACGAACTCGGTGTGTGCCTCCGCGACATACGAGGCTTCAAGCTTCTTGCACGCACTGTCGACCGACGCCGTGAACTCTGCGGAGATGCGGTTGTGCTTCTCCACGATCCCGTTGAATGCGGCGACTGAGTCGGTAATCGAGGAGGGTCTCGCCGTAGCTTGTGCCTGCGTGGCGGCGGGGGCGAACGGCTGATCGCGCTTGGCCTCGACACGCGCGATGAGGGCATCGAGCGCGGCTTGGGTCTCAGACTGCGCCGTCAACACCATCGTGCAGGCGGATGGCACTTCGGACGCGAGCGCTTCATAGAAGCGTGAAACATCGGGCAGCGACAGTGAGGCCGCAGCCTGCTTGACCGCCTTCAGCTTCGATAAAAGAGCAGACAGGTCTTTCTGAAATCCCGCGAAGGCATCGTTGAAGTGAGCTTCGAGCGCGGCGCGACGCGCTGCCTGAAGCGGCTGCAGGCAGAAGCGGCAGGTGTCGGAGGCGTACTCGCCCGAGTGCAGATGAAGCCCTTCTTGCACCCACGCGGCAAGCTTGGCATTGCTGGTCAGTTCATCGAGCGTCTGCGCGACGACGGAGCGACCGACCAGCGTGTCTACCTCACTCTCCAACACATCAAGTTCGATGGATGGCGCGGCGACCTTCTCTACAAGGGGCTTTGGCTGGGCGTTCTTCTGGCTATGGAGCTGTGTTTTCTGCTCGTCGGTCAGAGTCGCGGCCGCCGCCTGCTGCGCATCCATTGCTTCAACGGCACGCCTGAAATTTCGCTTGTCGTAGTTGTTGTAGGTCTGGCTGTTCGCGGTGGTCAACAGCTCCTTGATGAGCTTCGCCTTGTCCTTACAGACATCGTCCAGCTTCGACTCTGCTCTTGTCTTGTCGGCCTGAGCAGTACGCGACTTGATGTCGGTCGTGGCAAGTTCCTTCTTGAGCTGCTCGACCCGTGCCTGCTTCTCGATGCTGTCTTCGCCGAGAAAGTAGATCGGCGCAATGCCGCCCGTTTGTGACAGGGTGGCATTGATGAAATCCCGGTTGAAGACGCGCACTTGCGGCAGTTGCGCCGAAGCGAAAGCGGAACCTGCCACCTTCGTTGTGCCATCGATCTCCAGTGCCGCGTCACCTTCGAGGAGCGCGGTCTTCTTCTCAACGAGCGAAAGCAGCCATGACAGCGTCGTTTTGCCGCTGCCGTTCCATCCATAGATGACATTGAACTGCGCGAACGGGTGCAGCTCCGTTGGCCAAGCAAAGTCGCGGAACACTCGGAGCCGTAGCTTGGCGATGCGAGTCAACTTCATGCCGACTCTCCTTGTCCTTCGACGGGCTCCACAGCCGGAGCAGGTGCGCCGCGCGCAGCGTTCAGCGCTTCGACGTAGGCATCCCGATCCAGTTGGTAAAGCAAACGGCTGACTTCGATATTGATGGGCAGCTCATCGCCTCCCGGCAGCAGGAAACGCAAGGTTGGCGAGTCGCCGTCCTCGATGTCCACCGCCAGCCCCACGTGCGCGTCGATCAGCGCGTTGTCTTCTGCAAATCGCTCCCACGGCTCTCGGGAGCTGATCGGGTCGAGTTGCGTATCCAAATAGGCCTGATGCAGAAATGCCACGATGGCATCGGCCGCCAGAACCGCGCTTCGGCGATGGTGCTCTGCTAACCGCGCCAGATACGGGTCTTTGCCGTGGCTGGCGGGGCCCGCCTTGTTCCGCAGGTCGTTCAGTGCGTCGGCCAACTTGTGATGGCTGGACACCAGCTTCTTGAACCGGTCGTCACGAACATCGCCGAGTTTGAGCGCGCGAATTGCAGCCGTCAGCCAGTCAGACAGCGAGGGTGTCTCCTGCGTGGGCTTGAGCGTGGTTTGCTGGGTGTGGAAACTTTCCACCACGACTCGGCAGACCACCTCGACGACGGTTTTGGCGCAGTCGATGCACGCATCGTTGTTCTGCTCCAGATTGCGCTCCATCGCCTCGAAGGTCTGCTGCAACATAGGCGCATCGCGCCAATGCCCGCAGGCCTCGCGGATGCCGGGGCACCAATCCAAGGTCATATCGCCGCTCCGACGATATGCTCGGCATCCGGAACGCGCAGTTCGCCGGAGATCAGCTTGGGCAGCAGGGTGTCGCGCAGTTGGGCGAGGGAGCGGGACTCTCGTTCGTTTTCCGCCAGCTGTCGATAAAGGGAGCCAGCCGACCTTGTGAAATTTGTCAGCGCCGGGGCGGAAGGAACTACGACGCGAAGTGGTCGGAAGTTGCTCTTGCTGATTTCCTGGAAGGTCGAGCCGTTGGCGTTGCCGACGATGGCATCCATGCTTTCCCTGCACCAGGGCAGCACGAAAACATTTGGCAGAGCGCCATCACATTTCATCGCGATGAAGCCTTGGTTGATCGCTGTCGGAACTTCGGCAATCGCCAAATAGCCGATTGGTGCCCGTGAAGAGAGCAACACCGTGCCGACTGGCAGGAGGCCAGAACTGATCTTTGCAAGACCGGTATCCGTAATCTTTCGATCCGTGTCCAGCAAAACGGGAAACTTCAGGGCGGACAGGTCTTTGGGCGTTGCCCAGCAGTGATGCCCGCCTTCCCAGAACTCCGGTTCTTTGGTGCTTGGCGTAGACCCGCCGCAGACCGTCACTTCTTCCCCAATCGTCGAATGACGCCACCCCTCTGGAATCTCCCCCAATTCCGATTCGACTAGGCGGTCGGGAAAGATGTCGTAGAGGTGCGCGGGTAGGCCGGGCAGCGATTGGCCACGCTGCCAGCGGCCTTCCAACTTGGCGCGCACCGGCTCGAAGTCGACGAACCACGCCTTGAACAAGGTACGTGCCATCGCCTCCAGCGCCTGATTGACCCGGCGATTGTTGGAGATGAGGTTGTCAATCGATGACAAAACACTTCCGATTCCACTTCGCTCGAGGCTGGAAAAGTCAGGAATCTCGTAATCTGCGATTGCTTGCCAAGAGACCCTTTGTCGCCCAGAGGTTCCTTCCATCCGACCCTTCGCAAAGGCTCGAAAGTCGGGGTGCCTCGCAACGTAATAGACAAAAGCTTCATCAGTGCTTGGGTCTTTCGCTGCCATGACGATGAATTCGGTCGAGCCATGACTAACCGCATTGGTAGGAAGACCGCTCACCTTCGCGGTTTTGCCGTTTTCGAGGCAAGGTGTAATACGGGCAAATAGTGTGTCGCCGTTCTTGAATTTGCTGCCACCACCATTGAAAATCCGGTTGCCAATTCCCGAGACGTCTCGCTCTCCCTCGGGCAAATCCGCCATCTCAATGAAGGGCGCAATGGCACCTTTTTCGAGCGGACGCTTTGGGTTGAAATCGATCAAATCGGATAGCTTCATTGCTCAAGCTCCACGATTGGGAACCCAATGAGCTTTAGTTGCTCTCGCATGGTCGCTTGAAGACCTGCGGACTCCACAAGCTGCTCCCCAAGTTCAGTCGCGAGGCGAGTCATTCGTTCTTCGAATGACTCGTCGTCCTTGACGAGGTCTCCAGTCCCAACATAGCGCCCGGGCGTCAGTACATGGCCGTGCTTACGGATGTCATCCATCGATGCCGACTTGCAGAAACCCGCTACGTCGGCGTACTCGCCCGCGCCATCTTCTCCGCGCCAGGCGTGGTAGGTGTCGGCGATCTTCTGGACTTCCTCGCCGGTGAGTTCGCGCCGAGTGCGATCCACCAGAACGCCCAGCTTGCGGGCGTCAATGAACAGCACTTGCCCGCGCCGGTCACGCAGGCCCTTGCCGGGGCCTGATTAGGCATGAAGCTCAGCCGTCCGCAGGAGGGCTTCGGGAAGCCTGTTCGTGAGCATGACATGCCGCAGGAGCGTGTCGACCATGCCCCGCAGGTCGAAGCGGTGGTTGAAGCGGTAGCTGAAGGCACCGAGGTAACGATGCGGGTACTTGCGGAAAAGGAAGTGCTTGTGGGCACCGCCAATCATCGCCTTGAGATTCCCGATGACGGTGTTCACCCACTGGAAGATCGGCAGCTCGCGCGGCTTGCGCTGGCCGACCACCACGTAGGAATGCGCACAGCCGGCGTCGATGACCGCATCGAAGCACGCCAGTCCGTCGCTGCACACGTCACTGCCCGGCAGCAGGTTCCGGTGCGCCCACTGCTCTACCGCCTGACGGGTGAAGCCGCTGAGGGCGCTCATCTTCACCCGCTTCGGTCGGCCGTCCCCGGTGAGTTCGACGGCGGCCACGAAGGGCACCTTGTTCGGCGAGCCGCGACCGGGCTTGCCGGGCTTCTCCCCGCCCAGGTAGGCATCATCCAGCAGGATGTCACCGCCCAGCGGTTGCCTCGCATCCGCCTCGGCCATCGCCTGCATCACCTTGTGGTGCAGCAGCCAGGCGCTGCGGTAGGACACCCCGAGCTGGCGCATCAGGGCGAGCGCCGAGACGCCTGTCTTGGCCTGGCTGATGAGGTAGATGGCGAGGAACCAGGTGGTGAGCGGGAGCTTGGAGCTGTCCATCAGCGTGCCCGCCGTGGGCGAGGCCTGATGGCGGCAGGTGGCACATTGCAGCAGCATTCGGCCGCCACGCGGGACGCGGCAGCAGCGCGACGTGCCACACTTCGGGCAGCGGAAACCCTGCGGCCAGCGCAGCCGCTCGAGCGCCGCTGTGCACTGCGCCTCGCTGCCGTACTCGCGCATGAACTCACCCAACGACATCCCCTGCTGGAACTGCACTCGATTGATGGGCATGACCGGCTCTCCTGGCTTGAAGTCGAGCCAGCTTCCACCCCCACGGTCTCACCGGCTGAGCCCGGCTGAGCTTCATGCCTAATCAGGTCCATGCGTGGTGGTGCTGACGCGACGCCACGAAACCGACTGCGGCTGCAACGTGGGCGAACCAGCAATTATCAGCACCAATAGGCGGATTCTAGCCTAAATCCTTTCCCCGGTCTCAATCGTCCAACACCATCCGTTCTTGTTTCGGTGGTCTGGAGTTCGATCCCCTTTTGCGCAATCGAACTCGGACGCTCACCGGAAAATTTGACCAGTAGCATCCACTTGTTGAGTTTCACTTTGCGGCGCATAATGTCATCAGTTTGATGATATAAACCGCCTAGGGATGGTCTGAACAACCCGCCGAACCCTCGTGATTTCGCGGCTTGAAGGCCGAAATCGCGCCCATCCGGTCGGAATTCCACGTTTTGCCGCGCCGCCAGACGGGTTTCCCCGTCCAGCGGA
>JAGXTI010000016.1 GCA_018334015.1 Silanimonas sp. | reverse complement strand
CGGTCACGTTCTCGCCGCGCTCGATCTCTGAGATTCGCTGGCGCGGCACGCCGGCGGCGGCGGCCAGCTTTGCCTGGGTCATTCCCAGGGCTGCACGCTCCGCTCGGAGCGCTTCGCCCATGGCTTTGTGTTGAAGATGGCCCCTGGCATGTCTGGTATTCCGTGCCTTTTTGCTCCGGTAGTCTATTTTTGCAAGTTTAACCGGACATTCTTCGACTGCAAACTGAACCGCCCCGGCTTTTCCGGAGGCTGTTTTCATTGAGTCACGCCGCTTTGGCGTAACCGCTGGTTCCGGCGTAGAACGCCGCCTCTGCTTCCGCCGGGGGAATGTAGCCGATCGGCCCCAGCAGTCGCTTCGTGTTGTACCACTGCACCCAATCGGCGACCGCCCATTCGACGTCCTCGCGGCCCCGCCAGGTCTGCCGGTGGATCACCTCGGTCTTGAACAGGCCGATCACCGTCTCGGCCAGCGCGTTGTCGTAGGAATCGCCCACGCTGCCCACCGAGGGCTCGATGCCGGCGTCCAGCAGGCGGTCGGTGTAGCGGATCGACAGGTACTGGCTGCCGCGATCGCTGTGGTGCACCAGGTTCTCGCCCGGTCGGCGGCTCCACACCGCCTGCTCCAGTGCGTCCAGCACGAACTGCGTCTGCGCCGAGCCCGACACCCGCCAGCCGACGATCCGCCGCGCGAAGACATCGATGACGAAGGCCGCATAGACAAAACCCTGCCACGTCGCGATGTAGGTGAAGTCCGAGACCCACAGCGCATTCGGTCGATCGGCTTTGAACTGGCGGTTGACCTTGTCCAGCGGCTTCTCCTCGACCTCGTCGATGGGACGCCAACGCTTCGGGTCGCCGCGCCGTACGCCCTTCAGTCCTGCCCGCCGCATCAGCCGCTCGACCGTGCACCGCGCCGCCGCCACGCCCTCGCGGCGAAGCTGCTTCCAAACCTTGTCCGCACCGTACACCGTCTTGTTCTCGCGCCAGACCCGCTCGATCGTGGCTGACAGGACTTCGTCGCGGTGCCAGCGTGCCGGCCGCGTCTCCGGCGCCGCCTCGCGGGCCTTGTGCAGGTGGTAGGTCGACGGGGCGATCTTCAGTTCCCTGCAGATCGGCTCGATCCCCAGTCCGCGATGCGCGTCGATGAACGCGATCACCGCTTGCCGCGGCGGTCGAGCTCCGCCAGGGCAAAAAACGCCGACGCCTTGCGCAGGATCTCGTTCGCCTGCCGCAGCTCGCGGTTCTCCTTCTCGAGCTGCTTCAGCCGCGCCCTGTCGTCGGTCGTCGGGCCCGGCCGCAAGCCCTGATTGCGCTCGGCCTGCCGGACCCAGATCCGCAGCGTCTCCGGTTGGCAGCCGATCTTCGCCGCCACCGCACCGATCGCCGCCCACTGCGACGAATACTCGGACTGGTGCTCCAGCACCATCCGAACCGATCGCTCACGCACCTCGGGTGCGTACCTCGTCAACTTGTTCATGCTCCAATCCTCTCAAGGTTCGGAGCCTCCGAGATAGACGGGGCGGTTCAGCTGTTACAAAGTCGATTTCTTTATTGACATTGATATCGGATATGTAACAACCTCGTCACCATGAAATTCCATGCTCCCGCCCGACATCTGCTGGAGAAGCAGGGCTGCGCTCGCGCCCGCGATCTGCGCGCGGCCGGGCTGGAAGCGGCCCAGATTGCCCGGCTCGTCCAGCGCGGCGAGTTGATTCAGCTGGCGCGAGGGCTCTATGCCCTCCCGCATCGTTCGCCCTCTCAGGACGAAGCTCTGGTGGTGGTCGCGCAGCGCAAGCCGGAAGGCTTCTTCTGCCTGCTGACCGCGCTGCGATTCCATGGCCTCACCACACAGGCGCCTGGGGCGGTATGGCTGGGACTGGGGCCCGGGCAACACGCGCCCAAGCTCGACTGGCCATCCCTTCGCGTCGTGCGCTACTCCGGTGCGGGACTCACCGCAGGAATCGAAACACACGTTCGAGACGGCATTCCGCTTCGAGTGACCAGCGTCGCGAGGACGGTCGTCGATGGCTTCAAGTTCCGGAACAAAATCGGCCTCGATGTCGCGCTGGAGGCACTGGCGCAAGCGCGCCGCGAACGCCGCGCCGACAATGACACGATCTGGCAGCTGGCGACGGCGCTGCGGATGGCGAACGTCATGCGGCCGTATCTGGAGGCCGTGTCGTGAGTGCACCAACGTCCGCTCGCATCGACTCGATCCGGCAGCGTCTGCTCAACATCGCGAAACAGAACGACGAGGAGTTCCAACTCACGCTGGATCGCTACGCCGTCGAGCGTCTCCTGTACCGCCTGTCGATATCGCCCTATCGCGATGACTTCGTCCTGAAAGGCGCCCTGCTCTTCCGCCACTGGTTGGACCAATCGCATCGGCCCACGCGTGATGCCGACTTTCTCGGATTCGGGACGCCCGATCCAGGGCGAATCGCCACCGTGGTCCAAGCGCTCTGCGAGGCCGACGTCGATGACGGACTGATCTTCGACCTGTCGCGGATGAGCGTCGATGCCATCCGCGAAACCGCGCGCTATGACGGACTGCGCGTCCAACTCAAGGCACGGCTCGGCACCGCGACCTGCGTCATCCAGTGGGATATCGGATTCGGGGATGCCATCACGCCCGAGCCGGAGGAAGTGCGGTTCGACACGATGCTGGAGGATGTTCCCTCGCCGGTGCTTCGGATCTACCCGCGCGAAACCGCCTTCGCGGAAAAACTCGAGGCCATCGTGGTGCTGGGCATGGGCAACAGCCGGATGAAGGACTACTTCGACCTGCTGAGCCTGATCCGCGAAGCGCGCATGGCGCCGACGTCACTCGCTCAGGCCATCACGGCAACCTTCGCGCGACGGGCAACCCCGTTGCCGGCCGAACTGCCGATCGGACTGACCACCACCTTCGCTCTCGACAAGACGAAGCGCCTGCAGTGGCGAGCCTTCCTCGATCGGAGTCGACTCGAGGCCCCGGCACTGGAGGAGACCGTCGCAGAGATCGCAGCGGTCGTCCGCCGTGTTTTAGAAGAAGCGAGGCGCTGAAGGCGAGTCCGCCGTACAGGCGGCGAGGTCAGCGTCGCTGAGAGGCGATGTACGCCAGCAACCGCTTCAGCCGCGGCGCCGGGTTGGCGAACTTGACCTTCTGCTCGTCGAAGGCCTCGGGATCGAAACGGCCGCGCCGCCCCTTTTGGCTGCTCGCCCACGCATGGGACGAGGCGTGGTCCGGGTCCTCGGGGTCCGCCAGGGTTTCGAGCAGGCTGGCATAGCCATCGGAGCCACCGCAGTCATCGGGGGGCGCCGAACGCTCCCCGGCCGTGCAGCGCGGATACGCCTTGCCCGGAGAGGCCTCGAGGATCTCCTCGAGCACGATCAGGTGCTCCCAGCCGTCGCCGAAGTCGTATTCGTACTCGAGTCGCGGGTTGGCATGGGTCAGGACATCGGCGACGCGATGCTCCCAGCCGGGCAACGGCGGGTTCTCGTCGAAGTCATCCAAGGGCATGCCGAGGCGCGGATGGCCGTCACGTTGGCCCACAGGGCGGAACTCGTGCAGGTGGGTGTCGTTCCAGGCGAAGGCGCTCTGGATGGCCACATGCAGGTCCCAGAACGTGCAGTCGCCGGGCATCTGCAGGCGACGCCAGATCAAGGGCTCGATGTGCTGGAGTTCGACGCGCAGTTGCAGGATGGCGTTCGGCACACGCGCCTCTACTCATTTCGGCCGGTCTGGGAAAAGCGTTTTGTCCCAGACCTGTCCCAGATTTGTCACAGGGGAAAATGGCGCGCCTGG
>JAGXTI010000015.1 GCA_018334015.1 Silanimonas sp. | reverse complement strand
CTCGCGCCTGCCGACGCGCGACCTGCGGACGCGACGGCTCAGGCTCCGCGTCCCGCTGCGCATTCGCCGACGCTCGCCCTCCATGGCTCGCTTCGCTGTCCGCGAGGCCGCGCTGGCGCGGCGCTCGCAGACGGTCATCGGCCGCAGTAGGCGATCCATCGGAGGATACGAAGCGAAGCCAAGATCGTGCTGCTCACTTCATGACCGCCACAGCCGCGAAGCACCCCGCAAGGCAGGCTGGGGGATTGCGGCGGAATTCGAGGGCCAGCCCGGTGATCAGACGCCAGGCCCGCAGGGTGCGCCCCGGACGGGCGCACCGACCGAGGGCGCAGGGAGGCGCCCATCGGTCGGCCCGACGGGTTGCTTGCCGCACAGCAGCCGGCCCGAGTCCGCCGCGGGCCCCCGGCCTGTCGCGGCGGGGGTGCTGCTCGGGCACGTCCCGGCCTGCTGGAGCGCGCCGGCCTGCTGGAGCAAGGAACAGGGCCATACCCACGCGTCTGCCCTCGCGCCTGCCGACGCGCGACCTGCGGACGCGACGGCTCAGGCTCCGCGTCCCGCTCCGCATTCGCCGCCGCTCGCCCTCCTTGGCTCGCTTCGCTGTCCACGAGGCCGCGCTGGCGCGGCGCCCGTAGACGGCCATCCACCGATCGATGCAAACCCGAAGGCGTTGTCGATCAGGCGATCGGGGATGGCGTCGACGCGGGCCGCTCGCTTGGATCGTTCGGGCGCCGCGGGCATTCGCTATCATGGCGGCCCCGATGGCGGAGTCTCCATGCGCGTTCTGGTCAGCAACGATGACGGCGTCGATGCGCCGGGCATCCAGGCCCTTGCCGCCGGCCTCCGGGCCGCCGGTCACGATGTCACCGTCGTCGCCCCCGACCGGGATCGCAGCGGGGCCAGCAACTCGCTCACGCTCGATGCGCCGATCCGTGCCAGAACCCTGGACGCCCGCACCATCAGCGTCGCCGGCACGCCCACCGACTGCGTGCACCTTGCGCTGGCGGGCCTGCTCGACCGCCAGCCCGACATCGTCGTCTCCGGCATCAACAACGCCGCCAACCTGGGCGACGACGTGATCTACTCGGGCACCGTGGCGGCGGCGATGGAAGGCCGTTTCCTCGGCCTGCCGGCGATCGCGATGTCGCTGGTCACCGCCGACCACCAAGGCCGGCATTTCGACACCGCCGCGCGGGTCGCCGTCGAACTGATCGCCCGGCTCTTGGCCGAGCCGCTGCCGGCCGACACCATCCTCAACGTCAATGTGCCGGACCGGCCCTGGGCCGCGATCACCGGTTACGAGGTGACGCGGCTTGGCCACCGCCACCGCGCCGAGCCCTGCGTGCCGCAGATCGACCCGCGCGGCCGGCCGGTCTGGTGGATCGGCCCGGCCGGGCCCGAGCAGGATGCCGGCC
The DNA here is from genome assembly GCA_018334015.1 of Silanimonas sp. Classification (GTDB taxonomy): domain Bacteria; phylum Pseudomonadota; class Gammaproteobacteria; order Xanthomonadales; family Xanthomonadaceae; genus Silanimonas. The sequence continues at coordinate 16,419 of JAGXTI010000015.1, read as the reverse complement.
CCGGCACCGATTTCGACGCGATCCGCCGTGGCTGTGTCTCGATCACGCCGATCCATGTCGATCTGACCCGCTACTCGGCCCTGGAGCGCGTGGCCGGCTGGGTGGGCGGTCTGGCCCTGGGCTTGGCCCGGCCATGATGCCGAAACTGACCCTGCAACCGGCGGCGCGCGGTCTCGGCATGACCGGCCAGCGCGCCCGCGACCGGCTCGTGCAGCGCCTGCGCGAGCAGGGCATCCGCGACGAGCGGGTGCTGCTGGCGATGGCCACCCTGCCGCGCCACCAGTTCATCGACGAGGCCCTGGCGAGCCGCGCCTACGAGGACACCGCGCTGCCGATCGGCCGTGGCCAGACCATCTCGCAGCCCTGGGTGGTGGCGCGGATGACCGAGGCCCTGATCGAGCACGGCCTGCCGCGGCAGGTGCTGGAGGTCGGCACCGGCAGCGGCTACCAGGCCGCGGTGCTGGCCACCCTCGGCCTCCAGGTGCACACCGTCGAGCGCATCGAGGAACTGCTGCGCGATGCCCGCCGGCGTTTCCGCCAACTCGGCCTCGACATCCGCTCGCGGCATGACGATGGCCGCCTCGGCTGGGCCGAGCACGCCCCCTTCGATGCCATCCTGGTAACCGCCGGTGGCGCCGCCCTGGAGCCGGCCCTGCTCGGGCAACTGGCCGAGGGCGGCAGCCTGGTCGCCCCGGTCGGTGCCGGAACGGGGCAACGGCTGCTGCGGCTGCGCCGGGTCGAGGGCGGAATCAGCGAGCAGGACCTCGGCGCTGTGGTTTTCGTGCCCTTGCTGGCAGGGCTATGCTGATGCGCATGCGTGGAATCATTGCGGTCTTTTCGACCTTGCTGCTGGCCGCCTGCACGACCACGACCCGGGTGGTGCGCGAGGAGCCGCCGCCGGATCTGCGTCCGGTGGCGGCAACGCCGTCCGACGACAACGCGATGCACCGGGTGCAGGCCGGCGATACGCTCTACGGCATCGCCTTCCGGCACCGCTTGGACTGGCGCTCTCTGGCGGCCTGGAACGGCATCGCCGAGCCCTTCGTCATCCGCCCCGGCCAACTTCTGCGCCTGAGCCCACCGCAGGGCGAGCGTCCGCGTGTGGCGGCGGTCGAGGCGGCCCGCCCACCACCGTCACCGCCGCCGATCCCGCGTGGCCCGGTCGGCCAAACACCGCCCGCCAGCGTTCAGGTCGATCGGCCGTCAGTGGTGACGGCCCCGGCCGCGACAAGCTCTGCCGCGCCGGTCTCTGCCGCAGCGCCGGCCGCGAACGCGCCGCCGGCCGCACCCACCGCCGTCGCCGGCGGCGGAGCCGCCTTCCGTCCGGGTCAATGGCAGTGGCCGACCGAAGGCCAGGTGGTGGCGCGCTTCGCCGAGGGCGACCGTTCGCGCCAGGGCATCGCCATCGCCGGCACGGCCGGGCAGGCGGTGCGCGCTGCCGCCGCCGGCACGGTGGTCTATTCCGGGGCCGGGCTGGTCGGTTTTGGCGAACTCATCATCATCAAGCACGATGACCAGTGGCTCTCGGCCTACGGCCACAACCGCCGACGGCTGGTCGCTGAAGGGGCCAGCGTGCAGGCCGGCCAGCAGATCGCCGAACTCGGCCGCACCGGCACCAGCCGCGACATGCTGCATTTCGAGATCCGCCGCAGCGGCCGTCCGGTCGATCCGCTGCCCTTGTTGCCTCAGCGCTGAGCCGCGGTTTCAAGCGGCATCGGCCGGGTCAATCAGAAAGGCGGCAACCACCCGCCGGCCCTCGCTGGCCAGCACCGTGAAGGTGCGTGCGGCGGCGGCATTGGCCATGGCCTCGAGGCCGATGCCGCGGCGCAGTGCCGTGGCCAGCACGGCGGCGGCGGGGAAACGATGCTGCGGCCCGGTGCCGAGCAGGATCACGGTCGGCTGCAGTTCGAACAAAGGCGCCAGATCGGCGGGCTCGAGTTCGGCCAGGTGCCGCGGTCGCCAGACCTCGACCAGGGTTTCGGTCGAAACGATGAAGCTCGCCTCGAAACGCCGTTCGTTGATCGTGACCCGCCCGGCGGCATCGACACCACGCGGGACGTGGCGGAAATCCGGCCGTTCCTGCGAGAGCGGCATGGCGGCGGCTCAGCGCGGCAGGGCGATCAGCGGCTTTTCGGCACGCGCCCGGTAGAGCACGGCGACATGGCCGATCCGTGCCACCAGCGCGGCCTGGGTCGCCGCCAGGAGCTGTTCGATGGCGAGGTCGCGGGCCTCGCGGTCTTCAGCAGCAACCTTGATCTTGATCAGCTCGTGGATCGTCAGCGCGGCAGCGGTTTCGGCCACCAGGCCCTCGCCGACGCCCTTGCCGCCGACCAGCACCACCGGCTTGAGCGCGTGGGCGAGACCGCGCAGGTAGCGTTTCTGGGGGGGAGTGAGGTTCGGAGTCATCGGGCCTTGGCGTCCAGCGGGCGGGCTGCCGGCCGGCAACCCCAGAGGGCGCGCAGGGTATCATGGGCACCGGTCCCGACCCCGTCTTCCATGCGCCGCAGCAAAAGCAGCCAACGCTGGCTCAAGGAACACTTCGCCGACCCCTTCGTCAAGAAGGCTCAGGCGGAGGGCCTGCGCTCGCGTGCCGCCTACAAGCTGGAAGAAGTGCTCGAACGTGACCGCCTGCTGAAGCCGGGCATGACCGTGGTCGATCTCGGTGCGGCACCCGGCGGCTGGTCGCAACTCGCCCGCAAGCAGCTGGGCGAGCGTGGCCGGGTGATCGCCATCGATCTGCTCGACATGCCGCCGATCGCGGGCGTCGAATTCCTTCACGGTGATTTCAGGGACGCCGAATCACTGTCCAAGCTTGATGCCATGCTGGATGGTCGTGCGGCGGACCTTGTTCTTTCCGACATGGCCCCCAACATGAGTGGCGTAGCGGTCGCCGACCAGATCAGGGCCATGCACCTCGCGGAGCTGGCGCTGGATTTTGTCGACAGCCATCTCAAACCCGGCGGTGCCTTCCTCATCAAATTGTTCATGGGGACCGGCTTCGACGATTACGTGCGACAACTGCGCACTCGCTTCGAGCGCGTGGTGATCCGCAAGCCCGAGGCCTCGCGCAAGCGGTCGGCCGAGGTGTATGCGCTGGCCATGGCCAAGCGCGAAGGACTGAGGAAATGAACGATCTCGCCCGCAACCTCCTGCTCTGGCTCGTCGCCGCCGTTTTTCTGGCGATGGTGTTCCAGAGTTTCTCCGGTGCAACCGCCACCACCACCCGTGAAGTCAGCTACAACGACTTCATCGAGCACGTGAGGGCAGGTCGTGTCGAACGGGTCGATATCGCACCCAACGGGCTTGAGATCGTCGCCACCCTGCGCGAAGGCGGCACCCTGATCACCGGCAACCCGCGCGACGACCGGCTCAACGACACCCTGCTCGCGCACAACGTGGTGGTGAATCAGCGTGTGCCCTCCGACAGCTTTCTGGGCAATCTGTTGCTCAGCCTGCTGCCGGTGCTGCTGCTCGTGGGTGTCTGGATCTACTTCATGCGGCAGATGCAGCAGGGCGGTGGCCGCGGTGCCATGAGCTTTGGCCGTTCCAAGGCCAAGCTGATGAGCGAGGACCAGATCAAGGTCACCTTCGCCGATGTTGCGGGCTGCGACGAAGCCAAGGAAGAAGTCGGCGAACTGGTCGAGTTCCTGCGCGACCCCAGCAAGTTCCAGAAGCTCGGCGGCAAGATTCCGCGCGGCGTGCTGATGGTCGGCCCGCCCGGCACCGGCAAAACCCTGCTGGCGCGCGCCATCGCCGGCGAAGCCCGTGTGCCGTTCTTCAGCATCTCGGGTTCCGATTTTGTCGAGATGTTCGTCGGCGTAGGCGCCAGCCGCGTCCGCGACATGTTCGAAACGGCCAAGAAGCATGCGCCCTGCATCATCTTCATCGACGAGATCGACGCGGTCGGCCGCCATCGCGGTGCCGGCTTGGGCGGCGGTCACGACGAGCGTGAGCAGACCCTCAACCAGATGCTGGTCGAGATGGACGGTTTCGAGGGCGGCGAGGGCGTGATCGTCATCGCTGCGACCAACCGCCCCGACGTGCTCGATCCGGCGCTGTTGCGTCCGGGTCGCTTCGACCGCCAGGTCGTGGTTGGCTTGCCCGACGTCAAGGGCCGCGAGCAGATCCTCAAGGTGCACATGCGCAAAGTGCCGCTGAGCGATGATGTCGAAGCCATGACCATCGCCCGCGGCACACCGGGTTTCTCGGGCGCCGACCTTGCCAACCTGGTCAACGAGGCTGCGTTGTTCGCCGCCCGTGAGAACGGCAAGCTGGTGCGCATGGAGCACTTCGACAAGGCCCGCGACAAGATTCTGATGGGTGCCGAGCGCCGCTCGATGGCGATGAGCGAGGCCGAGAAGACGCTCACCGCCTACCACGAGGCCGGCCATGCCATTGTCGGTCGCCTCGTGCCCGACCACGACCCGGTCTACAAGGTCACCATCATCCCGCGCGGCCGTGCGCTGGGCGTGACCATGTACCTGCCGGAAGGCGACAAGTACAGCCACAACCGCACGCAGATCGAGTCGATGCTGTGCTCGCTTTATGGCGGCCGGGTCGCCGAGGAGTTGATCTTCGGCGCTGACAAGGTCACCACCGGTGCCAGCAATGACATCGAGCGCGCCACCAAGATGGCCCGCAACATGGTCACCAAGTGGGGTTTGTCCGATGAGCTGGGGCCGATCGCCTACGCCGAGGAGGAGGGTGAGGTGTTCCTCGGTCGCAGCGTCTCGCAGACCAAGAACGTCTCCGACGACACCGCCCGTCGCATCGACGAGGTGGTCCGCATCATCCTCGACAAGGCCTATGCCCGGACCACGCAGATCCTCAACGGCAACATGGACAAGCTGCATGCCATGGCCCAGGCCCTGTTGACCTACGAGACCATCGACGCCCGGCAGATCGACGCCATCATGGAAGGCCGCGAACCCGATCCGCCGGCCGATTGGGGCAAGGACGGCGACAGCAAGCCGCCGAAAGCCGGCAGCGGCCCGGCCCCCAGCCTGCCGATCGGTCCGGTCGCACCGCAGCCCTGAAGCCGGGCGTCCCGCCCGGCCCAGCCGCCCGTGTTCGACACCGTCGCTGCGCTGCATTGCGGATCCCACCGGCTGCCGCTCGACCGGCCGCGGGTGATGGGCATCGTCAATGTCACGCCGGATTCGTTCTCGGACGGCGGTCACCACGCCAGCACCGCTGCCGCCGTCGCGCACGCGCTTGCTCTGGTGGAAGCGGGCGCCGACCTGCTTGATGTCGGTGGCGAATCGACGCGGCCCGGCGCCGAACCGGTCGACGAAGCCAGCGAGATCGCACGCGTGCTGCCGGTCATCGAGGCGCTGGTGGCGAAGGTCGCGGTGCCGATCAGTGTCGACACCACCAAGCCCGGCGTGATGCGCGCGGCGCTTGCCGCCGGTGCCGGCATGGTCAATGACGTTACAGCCCTGCGCACCGAGGGCGCGCTGGAGGCGGTGGCTGCGTCCAAGGCCGCTGTGGTGCTGATGCACATGCAGGGCGAGCCGCGGACCATGCAGGCCGCGCCGCACTACGAGAATGTGGTCGGCGAGGTCCACCGGTTTCTCGCCGAGCGTGTGTTCGCCTGCGAAATGGCCGGCATCGACAAGCGCCGCCTCGTCATCGATCCAGGCTTCGGCTTTGGTAAGACGTTGGCCCACAACCTCGCTCTGCTTGCGCAGTTGCGCCGCTTCACCGAACTCGGCGTGCCGGTGCTGGCCGGCTTGTCGCGCAAGTCGAGTCTCGGCGAAATCACCGGCCGCGCCGTCGACGAACGCCTCGCCGCCTCACTGGCGGCCCACCTCATGGCCGTGCAGAACGGTGCCGCCATCGTGCGCGTGCACGATGTGGCCGAGACGGTGGATGCCCTGAAGGTGTGGGCGGCGCTGGCCGCCGTGCCGGTGCCGCGGAGCCGTGCTGCCGCACCGACGCTCCGCTGGCCCGGCGAGGACTGAGCCGATACACCCTCTGAAAACGCGATGCCCGCAACTCGCGTTGCGGGCATCGTGGTGTTTCAGCAGGCCGGCGAGGGCCGGAAAAGCCTCAGAGGCCTTCGCCCTCGTCGACGGCCTTCATCGACAGGCGGATGCGGCCCTGCTTGTCGACCTCGAGCACCTTGACCTTGACCAGATCGCCTTCCTTGAGCTTGTCGCTGACCTTCTCGACGCGCTCGTTGGAGATCTGTGAGACGTGCACCAGGCCGTCCTTGCCCGGGGCGATGGTGACGAAGGCACCGAAGTCCATGATCTTGGCGACCTTACCGTCATAGATGCGGCCCGGCTCGACATCGGAGGTGATCTGCTCGATGCGCGCCTTGGCCGCCTGCGCGGCGATGGCGTTGACCGAGGCGATGACGATGGTGCCGTCGTCCTGGATGTCGATCTGCGTGCCGGTCTCTTTGGTGATGGCCTGAATGGTGCTGCCGCCCTTGCCGATCACCTCGCGGATCTTGTCCGGGTGGATCTTCATGGTCAGCAGGCGCGGCGCGTATTCGGAAAGCTCGGCACGCGGGGCCGAGAGGCCCTTCTCCATCTCACCCAGGATGTGCAGACGGCCGGCCTTGGCCTGCGTCAGCGCGATCTTCATGATCTCCTCGGTGATGCCCTCGATCTTGATGTCCATCTGCAGGGCCGAGATGCCTTCCTTCGAGCCGGCCACCTTGAAGTCCATGTCGCCCAGGTGGTCCTCGTCACCGAGGATGTCGGAGAGCACGACGAAGCGCTCGCCTTCCTTGACCAGGCCCATGGCGATGCCAGCGACCGGCGCCTTCAGCGGGATGCCGGCGTCCATCATGGCGAGCGAGGAGCCGCAGACCGAGGCCATCGACGAAGAACCGTTCGACTCGGTGATCTCCGAGACGGCGCGGATCGTGTACGGGAAGCTCTCCATGTCCGGCATGACGGCCAGCACGCCGCGCTTGGCGAGGCGGCCGTGGCCGATCTCGCGGCGCTTCGGGCCCATCATGCGGCCGGCTTCGCCGACCGAGTAGGGCGGGAAGTTGTAGTGGAACAGGAAGTGTTCCTTCGACTCGCCTTCGGCGGCATCGATGATCTGGCCGTCGCGCGCGGTGCCGAGGGTGGCGACCACCAGGGCCTGGGTCTCGCCGCGGGTGAACAGGGCCGAGCCGTGGACGCGCGGCAGCACGCCGACGCGGACGCTGATCGGGCGCACGGTGTCGAGCGCACGGCCGTCGATGCGCACCTTGGTGGCGAGCACCGACTCGCGCATTGTCTGGTACTCGAGCTCGCCGAACTCCTTCGAGGCTTCGGCGGCCGACCAGCCGTTGGTTTCGATCTGCGGGGCGAGGGCGGCCATGACGTCTTTCTTCAGGGCGCTGATGGCATCGCGACGGGCCAGCTTGTCGGTCACCTTGAAGGCTTCGGCGAGGCGCGTGCCGGTGGCGGCCTTGAGCGCGGCGACGAGGGCTTCGTTGCGCTCCGGCGCGGTCCAGGTGCCCCAATCCTTCCTGCCGGCTTCGGCAACCAGCTCGTTGATGGCGGCGATGACCGTGCGACCGGCGTGGTGGCCGAAGGTGACGGCACCCAGCATCACTTCTTCGGAGAGCAGCTTGGCTTCCGACTCGACCATCAGCACGGCGTTCTGGGTGCCGGCGACGATCAGTTCCAGCGCGGAGGACTTGAGCTGGCTGGTGGTCGGGTTGAGGAGGTACTGGCCGTTGACGTAGCCGACCTTGGCGGCACCGATCGGACCGGCGAAGGGGATGCCCGACAGGGCAAGGGCCGCCGAGGCGCCGATCAGGGCCGGGATGTCACCCTCGACCTCCGGGTTCAGCGAGATCACGGTGGCGATGACCTGCACTTCGTGGCGGAAACCTTCCGGGAACAGCGGCCGGATCGGACGGTCGATCAGGCGCGAGGTCAGCGTCTCGCGTTCGGTCTGCCGGCCCTCGCGCTTGAAGAAGCCGCCGGGGATGCGGCCGCCGGCGTAGAACTTCTCCTGGTAGTCGACGGTCAGCGGGAAGAAGTCCATGCCCTCGCGGACACTCTTGTTGCCGACGACGGTCACGAGCACGACGGTGTCCGCCATGTTGACGAGCACAGCGCCGCCGGCCTGGCGGGCAATCTCGCCCGTTTCCAGCGTCACTTGGTGCTGGCCGTACTGGAAGGTCTTGGTGAATTTCGCCACGATGGTTTTATCCCGGTTGTCGTTCGTACTGTTGAACCGGCAGGCCCCTGCCTGCCGATCGGGTGTCCGCGTTGCCGCGGGCCGGGGCGTCGGGGCCCCGAAAAGCAGCGCGGCGCATTTCTGCGCCGCGCGGGTGTCGCTTAGCGACGGAGACCGAGGCGCTCGATCAGCGCCTTGTAGCGGTCGCCATCCTTGTCCTTCAGGTAGGCCAGAAGACGGCGGCGGGCATTGACCATCTTGAGCAGGCCACGACGGCTGTGGTGGTCCTGCTTGTGCGTCTTGAAGTGCTCGGTCAGTTGTTCAATGCGGGCCGACAGCAGGGCGACCTGGACTTCCGGCGAGCCGGTGTCGTTGGCGCCGCGCGCGAAGTTGCTGATGATCTGGGCGGAATCGATGCTCATGGACGTTCTCGTGATGCGAAAGGCGCAGGAACGTCGCTGTGTGGACGCACCGCGACCTTCGCCGGTTGCTGGTGGGGAAGCCTCGATCGAGGCGTGCGGATTCTACGCCCGGCCGGCGTTCTGAACAAGGTTTTCACAAAAGCCCGGCGCCGGCGTTCAGGAGGCGCATGCCCAGCGGAACAGGCGCTGCGGGTGGACGATGCCCTCGCGGCCCTCGACCAGACCCACCGCTCGGCCGCTGGGAGCGAACGCCGCCATCACGCCATGGGCGGCGGCCCGTCCGCTGAGGCTCTGTCCGTGGCCCAGCTTGATCACCTCGGCATCGCTCAGCTCCAGCCGTGGCCAGTCGGTCAAGGCGGATTCCACCGGCAGCAGCAGGCTGTCGAGCGCGGCGAGTCCGGGCTGGCTGCTGGCGTCGATGGCCTCGATCTCGTCGAGCTTCAGCATTGCCGGGCTGCGGAAGGGTTCGGCCCAGAGTCGTCGCAGGCTGAGCACATGCGCGCCGCAGCCGAGGTCTTCGCCGATGTCGCGCACCAGGCTGCGCACGTAGGTGCCCGAGCCGCAGGTGATGCGCAGGCGCAGCGAGTGGCCGTTGATCGAAAGCAGTTCGAGGGCATGCACCTCGACCTCGCGCTCGGCCACCTCGACCGTTTCGCCACGGCGGGCCTTGGCGTAGAGCGGCTCGCCGCCCTGCTTCAGGGCCGAATAGATCGGTGGGCGCTGGGCGATGCGGCCGATGTAGCGTTTCAGCACACGCTCGACCGCATGCGCATCGAGCAGGGGCACCGGGCGTTCGCGCAGCGTCTGGCCGTCGGCGTCGTCGGTGTCGGTGACGACGCCCAGCCGGGCCTCGGTCTCGTAGGCCTTGCGGGCACCGAGCAGCAGGCCGGCGACCTTGGTCGCCTCACCGAAACAGATCGGCAGCAGGCCGGTGGCGAGTGGATCGAGGCTGCCGGTGTGGCCGGCCTTCTCGGCCCGGTAGTGCTTGCGCACGCGTTGCAGGGCGGCGTTCGAACTCAGGCCGGCCGGCTTGTCGAGCAGCAGCAGACCATCGAGCGGACGGAGAGAACGGCGGTGCATGGGGGGGTTCCGACGCGGCGCGGCACAGGCGCCGGGGTCAGTCGGCGTCGCGGCTCGCCGGCGGTTCGTCGCTCGATGCGGCGGAGCCCGCACCCGCGGCGTGGTCGGCCTCGGCTTCGCGCGAGGCGGCATCCTGCTTCGCGGCCTCGCGCAGCAGCCGTTCGATCTTCTCGCCGCGATCGACCGATTCGTCGTAATGGAAATGCAGCTCCGGCACCTGGCGGATGCGCAGCATCCTGCCCAGTTGCTGGCGGAAGCCCTTGGCCAGTTCGTTCAGGGCCTTGACCGCCTCGAGCGATTTTTCCGGTTGCAGGGCGGTGACCCAGACCTTGGCGTGCGAGAGGTCGCGGGTGACCTCGACATCCGAGACCGAGGCCGAGGGCAGCGAATGCTCGCGCACGGCCTCGTGCACCATCACGCCCAGTTCGCGGCGGAACTGGGCGGACAGGCGGTCGGTGCGCGAGAAGGAACGCTTCGGCATGGCTTACAGCGACCGCGCCACTTCGATGCGCTCGAAGCACTCGATCAGGTCGCCCGGCTTGACATCGTTGTAGGCCTTCACCGCGATACCGCACTCGGTGCCGGAACGCACTTCCTCGACGGAGTCTTTGAAGCGGCGCAGCGATTCCAGCTCGCCCTCGAAGATCACCGTCTGGTTGCGCAGCACGCGGATCGGCTTGGACTTCTTGACCGTGCCCTCGATGACCAGCGAACCGGCAACGGCACCGAACTTCGAGCTGCGGAACACGTCGCGGACCTCGGCGATGCCGATGATCTCTTCGCGGATCTCCTTGCCGAGCAGGCCCGAAGCGACCTGCTTCACCTGGTCGATGACGTCGTAGATGATCGAGAAGTAGCGCAGGTCCAGGCCGTTGTTCTCGATGACCTTGCGGGCGGCGGCGTCGGCACGGACGTTGAAGCCGATGACCACGGCCTTGGCCGCGGCGGCCAGCACGGCCTCCGACTCGGTGATGCCACCGACACCGGACTGCACCACGTTGATCTTGATCATGTCGTTCGACAGCGCCACCAGCGAATCGCGGAGCGCTTCGACCGAACCCTGCACGTCGGCCTTGATGACCAGATTGAGCTGCTGCTGGCCCTCGCCCTTGCCCATCTGGGCCATGATGTCTTCCATCCGGCCGGCCTGCTTGACCAGCTTGGCCTCGCGCACCTTGGCCTCGCGCTGCTGGGCCACGTCCTTGGCCAGACGCTCGTCGGCGACCACCACGAAATCATCGCCCGAGTTCGGCACGCCGGAGAGGCCGAGCAGCACCACCGGGATCGAGGGGCCGGCCGAATCGACCTGCTTGCCGGCCTCGTCGAACAGCGCGCGGACGCGACCGTACTGGGTGCCGCAGACCAGGTAATCGCCCTTGCTGAGCGTGCCCTGCTGCACCAGCACCGTCGCCACCGGACCGCGGCCCTTGTCGAGCGAGGACTCGATGACGGTGCCCGCCGCCTTGCCGTCGACCGGCGCAGCGAGTTCCATCACCTCGGCCTGCACCAGGATGGCGTCGAGCAGCGCGTCGATGCCCAGGCCGGTCTTGGCCGACACCGGCACGAAGGGCGTTTCGCCACCCCATTCTTCCGGCGTGACCCCGTGCTGGGCGAGACCGTTCTTCAGGTTGTCGAGGTTGACGTTGGGCTTGTCCATCTTGTTCATCGCGACCACCAGCGGCACCTTGGCGGCGCGCGCGTGCTTGATCGCCTCGATGGTCTGCGGCATGACACCGTCGTCGGCCGCGACCACCAGCACCACCAGGTCGGTGAGCTTGGCGCCGCGCGCACGCATGGCGGTGAACGCCGAGTGGCCCGGGGTGTCGAGGAAGGTGATCACACCCTTGCCGGTCTGCACGTGGTAAGCGCCGATGTGCTGGGTGATGCCGCCGGCTTCGCCGGAGGCCACCTTGGTGCGGCGGATGTGGTCGAGCAGCGAGGTCTTGCCGTGGTCGACATGGCCCATGATGGTGACGACCGGCGGGCGCGAGCTGCGCTCGCCCTGATCGGCCTCGATGTGCGCGGCCAGCGCCAGTTCGGCGTCGTCCTCGGTGGCGCGGACGGCCTTGTGGCCCAGTTCCTCGATCACGAGCACCGCGGTGTCGTGGTCGATGGTCTGGTTCAGGGTGGCCATCACGCCCATCTTGAACAGCGCCTTGACCACTTCGCCGCCCTTCATCGCCAGCTTGTTGGCGAGATCACCAACGCTGATGGCATCGCCAACCGCGACCTCGCGGGTGACCGGCGTGGTCGGCCGCGAGAAAGCATGGCTGCCGGCGTTGTTGTGGCTGCTGCTGGAGCGCGTGTCCGAGCGGCTGCTGCGGCCACCGCTGGATTTCTTCTTGCTGCTGCTGGCGGTACGACGGGCGTGGCCGCCCTCGCTGAGGTGCAACTGGCCACCCACAAAGCGGCCGGCGCTGCGGTCCTCCTCCTCGCCTTCGCGACCACCCTTGCCACGGCCGCGTGCGGCCTCGCGGGCACGGGCTGCCAGTTCGGCGTCGGCGCGGGTCGGCATCAGCACCACCGGGCGGGCCGGGGCACCGTTCTCGCTGGCCACCGGCGCGGCCGGAGCTGCTTCGGCATCGGTACCGGTCGCGGCCGGCGGCGGCACTGGCGCTTCGGCCTTGGCCTTGGCGGGACGCTCGGCGGCGGCCTGTTCCTGGCGGCGGCGGTCGGCGTCGTCCAGCGACTTGCGCTCGACCTCCGAGCGGGCCTGCGACTCGGCCAGCTTGCGGGCGGCTTCCTCGCGCTCGGCATCGACCGGCGAAAGCATCTCGGCACGCTTGACATAGGTGCGCTTCTGGCGCACCTCGACGGCGACCGTGGCCTTGGTCTTGCCACCGCCGACGGTGATTTCCTCGACCTTGCGGCGCTGCAGGGTGATGCGGCTCGGGCCGGCTTCCTCGGCCGGCTTCTCCTCCTTGCCATGGGTGCGGCGCAGGTAGCCCAGCAGCTTCATTTTCTCGGTGCTGCTGACCACCTGGTCCGGCCCGCTGAACTGCATGCCGGCGCCGGCAAGCTGCTCGAGCAGCTTGTCGACGGGCAGGTTCAGCACCTTGGCCAGGGAGCGGACGGTGACCTCGGACATTCGGAAGGGCTTCCTTGGAATCGATGCGCCGGAAGGCGCAGGGGTTTGGCGTGGGGAGCTGCGAGGACGGTTCAGACGAACCAGTGCTTGCGCGCTTCCATGATCAGGGTGGCGGCACGGGCTGCATCCATGCCTTCGAGGTCGGCGATCTCGTCGACCGCCATTTCGGCGAGGTCGTCGCGGCTGACGATGCCACGACCGGCGAGCGCGTAGGCGGTGGCCTCGTCCATGCCGGCAAGCGTGAGCAGGTCATCGGCCGGCTTGTGCGCCTCGATGTCCTCCTCGACCGCCAGGGCCTCGGTGAGCAGGGCGTCGCGAGCGCGGGCGCGCAGTTCCTCGACGATGTCCTCGTCGAAGCCCTCCACCGCCAGCAGCTCGGCGACCGGCACGTAGGCGATCTCCTCGACGCTGCCGAAACCCTCGCCGACCAGGATGCCGGCGATCTCCTCGTCGACTTCCAGCTTGTCCATGAACAATTTGCGGGCGACGACCTGCTCGGCCTCGGACTTGGCCGAGATCTGGTCCTGGGTCATCACATTGAGCTGCCAGCCGCTCAACCGGCTGGCGAGGCGGACGTTCTGGCCGCCCTTGCCGATCGCCTTGGCGAGGTTCTCCTCGGCCACGGCGAGGTCCATCGAGTGCTTCTCTTCGTCGACGATGATCGACTGCACCTCGGCCGGCGCCATCGCGTTGATGACGAACTGCGCCGCGTTGTCCGACCACAGCACGATGTCGATGCGCTCGCCGTTGAGTTCGTTGCTGACCGCCTGCACGCGCGAACCTCGCATGCCGATGCAGGCGCCAATCGGATCGGTGCGGTGGTCGTGGGCCAGCACGGCGATCTTGGCGCGGTCGCCCGGATCGCGCGCGGCAGCCTTGATCTCGACCAGGCCCTGGCCGACCTCGGGCACTTCGAGCTTGAACAGCTCGATCATGAACTCGGGCGCGGTGCGGCTGATGAAGAGCTGCGGGCCACGCGACTCGGCGCGCACCTCGTAGAGGTAGCCGCGCACGCGGTCGCCCGGGCGCAGGGCATCGCGCGGGATCGACTTGTCTTTCGGGATGAAGGCCTCGGCGTTGCCGCCGAGATCGACGTAGAGGTTGCCGCGCTCGGCGCGCTTGACGATGCCGGTGACCAGTTCACCGATGCGGTCCTTCCAGGCATCGACCACCTGCTGCCGCTCGGCCTCGCGGACGCGCTGCACGATCACCTGCTTGGCGGCCTGCGCGCTGATCCGGCCGAACTCGGGGTTCTCGATCAGTTCCTCGACGAACTCGCCGACCTGCGCATCGGGGCGGTCGTCGACCACGTCCATCAGGCGGATCATCCGGTCCGGCGATTCCATCACCACGTCGTCGGCGACGATCTCCCAGCGGCGGAAGGTCTCGTAGTTGCCGTCCTTCGGGTTGATGACGACGCGGCAGGCGACGTCCTGCTCGGGATAGCGCTTCTTGGCCGCCGAGGCCAGCGCAGCTTCCATGGCCTCCAGGATGACCTGGCGCGGCACGCCTTTTTCGTTGGCGACCGCTTCGATGACCAGCAACAGTTCCTTGCTCATGCTTGACTCCGCAACAGCGCGACCGGGGTCGGCTTCAGTGGTTTCCGGGTTCGGCGGCACCGGTGGCGCGCTTGCTGCGCGGACGCGGGGCCTTGGGTTCGTTCGGGGCGAGGCCGAGTGCCGCGTAATCCGGCACCAGCCTGGCCTTTTCGATGTTGTCGAAGGGCACGGCGAATTCGCCGCCGCCGTCCAGAGCGAGCAGCAGCGCATCGCCTTCGCTCCGGACGATACGCCCCTGCAGGCGCCTGCGGCCGTCCTGCGGCAGGGCCAGCGTCACCTTGACCGGCTCGCCGGCGAAGCGATTGGCCTGTGCGGCGTTGAAGATCAGGCGGTCGAGGCCGGGCGAACTGACCTCCAGCGTGTACGCGCCGGCGATCGGGTCGTTGACATCGAGCAGGGCCGAGACCTCGCGGCTCACCGCTTCGCAGTCCTCGACCGAGATCGGGCGCTCGCCCGAGGGCACATCGATGTAGAGCCGCAGCAGGCCGCGGCTGCGCGAAGGCGCGAACTCGATGCCCTGCAGCTCGAGGCCAAGGCCCAGGCCTTCGACAACGGGGGCGAGCATCGCGGTGAGTTCGTCGGTCTTCGTGCTCATGGGCCTGCGCGAAAAAAAAGAAAACAAAAAAGGGCCGAGTGGCCCTTTCCGGTACATCCAATTTCCGGGGGCCGGCCACCCCGATGAGGGGCGCCGACCCAGCCTTGCGTCGATCCGGAGCAAAGGATACGACCAGAAACTGGTAGCGGGGGCAGGATTTGAACCTGCGACCTTCGGGTTATGAGCCCGACGAGCTGCCAGACTGCTCCACCCCGCAGCAGAGAAAGCGACTATACGCGATCGCCCAAGGCCGGCGCAAGTCTGCCGGCACTTTTCCTTGTGGGACGCGGATTTCCTGATGGCTGGGACGCCGAGTCGATCGCTTGGAGGATGCCCAGATGCGCTCGCTGGCCGTGCCGCGGAAACGCGAATTGCTCTTGCTGGCCCATCTTTAGCCCATCCATGGCCCATCCATAGCCCAAATCACTTCGGGGGATGACCGTCGGGCTTCTCGTCCACGAGCACCAGGAGCTCGCCCGGCGTGCAGCCGAAATAGCGGCACAAACGTTCGATCGTCTCAGTGCTGGTGACATGGCCTGGGATGTTCGCCACCCGGGACACCGTTGGGCGGGACAAGCCCGTTTCTTCGCAGACCTCGTCCAGCGAGATCCGGCGTCGCTCGCGGAAGCTCTTCTCATCGAGCAACTGCCTGAAAAGGATTCTGATCACTCTGACCTCGCTGTAAGCCCTTGATTTTACACGTATCGCAAGCGTGTTTGGTGGAAAGCGGATCGGCTTGTATCTTGGCTTCAAGAAGCGCTTGAATCCCTCAAGCTGCATTGGAGCCAGATGTGAGTCAAACCTACCTCACAACAGAAGAGCTTGCCCAGCGTATCAAGTACGACCCCCGCACCATCCGTGAACGCCTGAAGGACTCGGTCCTGCTCGAAGGGCGGCACTACATCCGCCCCTTCGGTGGCCGAAAGATCCTCTACATCTGGGAGTGCATCGAAGCCGACATGGTCAGGAGCGGGGCGTCACGCATCGCCATCCCGATGGCGAACGGGAGTACCTGCCATGTCTAGTATTCGAGTCCATGGCGGTTGCCTCTTCTTCGACTTCCGCTACCGGGGCATCCGCTGCCGGGAGTACACGAAGCTCACCGACGACGCAAGACCGAGGTGATCTACCGGCAGACCTGGCGAGGCCGCGAGGACGTCGAATGGGCGGTCGCTGATTGGGTGCAGTGGTACAACACAAAGCGTCTGCTGGGGCCGATCGGCTACATTCCCCCGGCGGAAGCAGAGGCGGCGTTCTACGCCGAAACCAGCGGTTACGCCAAAGCGGCGTGACTCAATGAAAACAGCCTCCGGAAAAGCCGGGGCGGTTCACTTCGTTCGCACCGGGAGCGTTATCCTTTGTTTCCGCAGAAGATCGGAGGGCAGCCTTGGTGACCACATGGTTTGTTTCGCGCCACCCGATTAGGCATGAAGCTCAGCCGTCCGCAGGAGGGCTTCGGGGAGCCTGTTCGTGAGCATGACATGCCGCAATCCAGCAGGATGTCACCACCGAGGCGGTTGCCTCGCATCCGCCTCGGCCCAT
>JAGXTI010000014.1 GCA_018334015.1 Silanimonas sp. | reverse complement strand
TGGAGTGAGGATCACGCAGCCCGTCTTCGCTTCGCATCCTGCGGCCGATGCCCGTCAGCGAGCGCCGCGCCAGCGCGGCCTCGCGGACAGCGAAGCGAGCCATGGAGGGCGAGCGGCGGCGAATGCGGAGCGGGACGCGGAGCCTGAGCCGTCGCGTCCGCAGGTCGCGCAAGGCAGGCGCGAGGGTAGGCGCGTCGGCAGGCGCGAGGGCAGGCGCGTCGGCAGGCGCGAAGCGTGCTGGGGCGCGCCCTCCAGCCGGCAGGTCAGCCAGCGACGCGCGCGGCCACGGCCCTAGCGAAGCTCTGCGTGGTGCCGGTACCGCCGACGTCCGGCGTGACGCCGTCCTTCGCGGTGAGCGTGTCGCGGATCGCCTGGCGCAGACGGTTGGCCTGCTCGACATGGCCCAGGTGGTCGAGCATCTGGCCGGCGGCCAGCAGGAGGGCGCAGGGGTTGGCGATGTTCCGGCCGGCAATGTCCGGGGCCGAGCCGTGCACGGCCTCGAAAATGGCGGCGTGCTCACCGATGTTCGCGCCCGGTGCCAGGCCGAGGCCGCCGACCAGTCCCGCGCAGAGGTCGGAGACGATGTCGCCGAACAGGTTGGTGGTGACGATCACGTCGAACTGCTCGGGGCGCATCACCAGCTGCATGCAGGTGTTGTCGACGATCATCTCGTTGCACTGGATGTCGGGATAGCGCGTGGCGACTTCGCGCGCGGTCTTCAGGAACAGGCCCGAGGTCGACTTCAGGATGTTGGCCTTGTGGACGATCGTGACCTTCTTGCGACCAAGCCGACGCGCCAGCTCGAAGGCGTAGCGGACGATGCGCTCGGAGCCCTTGCGGGTGATCTTCTGGGTAAGCAGGGCGGTCTCGCCGTCGGCCGACACCGACTGGCCCTCGCCGATGTACGCACCCTCGGTGTTCTCGCGCACGGTGATGAGGTCGATGTTCTCGAAGCGCGACTTGGTGCCGGGGAAGCTGATCGCCGGACGCACGTTGGCGTAGAGATCGAACTGCTTGCGCAGGGCGACGTTGATCGAGGTGAAGCCCTCACCGACCGGCGTGGTCAACGGGCTCTTGAAGGCGATGCGGTGCCGGGCGATCGCCTCGAGGGTGGCGGCGGGCAACAGCTCGCCGGTCTTCTCCAGCGCCGAAAGGCCGGCCTCGACGAACTCGTATTGCAGGCCGAGCTGCATTGCATCGAGCACGCCCAGTGCTGCATCCATGATTTCAGGACCGATGCCGTCCCCGCGGATCACCGCGATCGTCTGCGTCATGAGGCTTTCCTTGGAATGGGCCCGATCCATCGCGGGCCGATCCGCCCATTATGCCCCAGCGGCGGCGGCTTCGAGCTGGTCGAGAAAATCGACGGCGCGGCGCAGGTGCGGGATGACGATGGAGCCGCCCACCACCAGACCCACCGAAAACACCTCGAAGAATTCCTCGCGGCTGACGCCGGCCTCGTGGCACTGCGCGACGTGGTAAGCGATGCAATCGTCGCAGCGCAGCACCATCGAGGCCACCAGGCCGAGCATCTCCTTGGTCTTGAGATCAAGCGCACCGGGCTTGTAGGTCTGGGTGTCGAGCGCGAAGAAGCGGCGCACGACCTGGTTGTCCTCGGCCAGGATGCGCTCGTTCATGCGCTGGCGGAAGGCGGTGAATTCGGCAACGCGGTCGCTCATGGGGCGGACTCCAGCAGGGGCGCCAGGCCACCGGCGCGGTCGAGGGCCACCATGTCGTCGAAACCGCCGACGTGGGTGCCATTGATGAAGATCTGCGGCACCGAAGTGCGGCGGGCGCGCTCCAGCATCACGCTGCGGGCGGCCGTGTCGAGGTCGATACGGATCTCGCGCCAGGCGACGCCGCGCTGCTTGAGGAAATTCTTGGCGGCGACGCAATACGGGCAGACGGCGGTGGTGTAGATCTCGATGTCGGGCGCGGGCATGCGGTTGCTCCGGGGGCGGATCGGGCCGGGAACTATGCGGCGGCGGCGTGGTCCATGCCAAGCACGTGCCGTGCTTAACGGCGGATTCACCCCCCTGCCCGCCCCTTTCGGCATCCTCGGACCATGCGCACCGCCTCCCCGCCCCGCCCACCGCGCGCCGCCGGCCTGTCCCGGTCGCTCGCCTTCGCCCTGGCGCTGGCCCTGGCACCGGCGTCGCTGGCCGTGGCGCAGTCCGCCAGCGAATCGCTGCCGGCGATGGGTTCCTCAGCGGCGATGCGGATCACCCCGGCCGATGAAGCCCGCTTCGGCGCCATGGTGCTGCGCGAACTGCGCCGTCAGGAGCTGATCCTCGACGATCCGCTCATCGATGCCTGGCTGCAGGGCGTGGGCTTCCGGGTGGCCGCCGCCAGCGACGAACCCGATCACGGCTACACCTTCTTCATGCTTCGCGATCGCCGCATCAACGCTTTCGCCACCCTGGGTGGCCTGATCGGCATGAACGCCGGCCTGGTGCTGGCCGCCGAACGCGAGGCCGAGGTGGCCGGGGTTTTGGCGCACGAAGTCGCCCACGTCACCCAGCGCCATGTGCTGCGGGCGATGGAGCGTGCCCAACAGAACCAGCTTCCGGTGATGCTGGCGATGCTGGGCGCGGTGGCTGCCGCCTCACAATCGGATGCCCGCAACAGCGGCGATGCGATGAGCGCCGCCGTGGTTGGTGCGCAAGCCCTGATGCTGCAGATGCAGATCAACCACACCCGCAGCAACGAGGCCGAGGCCGACCGGATCGGCATCGAGACCCTGGCCCGCGCCGGCTTTGACCCGCTCGGCATCGCCGATTTTTTCGGTCGCCTGGCGCGTGTCTCGCGCGGCAATTCGGCGGGCTGGCAGGTGCCGGAGTACCTGCGCACGCATCCCGTCACCACCACCCGCATCGCCGAAGCCCGCGACCGCGCCGAACAGATCGCCCGAAAACCGCCGCCGCCCCTGCTGCGCCGGCAGGACGACGGTCACCTGCTGCTGCCCCCCGGCCTGCATCCCGAAGGCGATGTACGCAAGATCGACGATTTCGCCTGGGCCCGCGAACGTCTGCGCGTGCTGAGCGCAGCCAGCCCGCGCGATGCCGTGGCCGAATACGAGGCCGCCGAGGCCCGCAGGGGCAGCCCGGCCCAACGCTATGGCTTGGGTCTCGCGCTGCTGCGCGATGGTCGCGGCAACGAGGCCTTGGCCGTACTTGACGCCCTGCAGCGCGAGATGCCGGACCAGCTCTGGGTGCGCCTCGCTGCCGCCGAAGCGACCCATGAAGCCGGCCTCAGTGAGGAAGCGGAACGTCGCTTCGAGGCCCTGCTCGCCGACTACCCCGAGCATCGTGCGGTCAGCCTCGCCTTTGCCGAGACGCTCAACGCCCGCGGCACCGCGGTGGCCGGCCGGCGGGCGCTGGCCCTGTTGCGACCGATGCTGGCCAAAGCACCCGGCGACCTGCTGCTGCAGCAGCGCTTCGGACGCGCCGCCGAACTGGCCGGCGAGCCCAACCGCGCCGCTGAAGCCCATGCCGAGGCGGCTTTCTTGGCGGGCCGTGCCGAGGATGCGCTGAACCAGTTCAATCGCCTCAAACAGCGCGAGGATGTCGATTACGTGCAGCGTGCCCGGGTCGAGGCGCGGATCGCCGAGCTGATGCCGGTGGTGCTGGAGATGCGCCGCCTGGGCTTCCGGCCGCAGGATGGCGGCCGTCCTCGACCAGGCAGCAGTCGCAGCGGCTCCTGACACGGTGGTGACGCTGCGGTTGCAGTCGTCATTCGGCGGTCATAATGGTTTTATCTACTGGCGCTGCGACACCTCCCGCCTGGACCCGCCGTGCATAAACGTATCCTCATCGTCGACGACGAACCCGCCATCCGCGATATGGTCGCCTTCGCCCTGCGCAAGGGCGAGTACGAGCCGGTCCACGCCGGTGACGCCCGCGAAGCGCAGACCGCCATCGTCGAACGCGTGCCCGACCTGATCCTGCTCGACTGGATGCTGCCCGGCACCTCGGGCCTCGATCTGGCCCGTCGCTGGCGCAAAGAAGACCTCACCCGCGACGTGCCGATCATCATGCTGACCGCCCGCGGCGAGGAGAACGACCGCGTTTCCGGGTTGGAATCCGGGGTTGACGACTACGTGGTCAAGCCGTTCTCGGCGCGCGAACTGCTGGCGCGGATCAAGGCGGTGATGCGCCGCTCCCGTGACGACGAGGCCGACGGCAGCGTGCAGATCGGCCGGCTGCGCATCGACGGTGCTGCGCACCGCGTCTTCGGCGGCGACGAACCGATCCATGTCGGCCCCACCGAGTACCGGCTGCTGCATTTCTTCATGACCCACGCCGACCGCGTCTACACCCGCGCGCAACTGCTGGATCACGTCTGGGGCGGCAACGTCTACGTCGAGGAACGCACTGTCGACGTCCACATCCGCCGCCTGCGCAAGGCCCTCGAACCGACCGGTCTGGATGGCATGGTGCAGACCGTGCGCGGCTCCGGCTACCGTTTCTCGGAAACCCCGTGAGCCAAGGCACCCGGCGGTGACGGTCGGCCGCCTGCTCCTGCATGCCTGGCGGCAATCGGTGGCCCGCCTGCTGGTGCTGCTTGCCGCCGCCGGCCTGATCGGCTTGCTGCTGGGCCAGGTCTGGCCGCTTCTGGCCCTGACCGCCTTCGCCATCCTCGGCTGGCATTACTGGCGCCTGCATCGCTTGCTGGCCCAGCTCTACCAGCGCCGCCGTCTGCGCGAGATCGACGGCCGCGGCCTCTGGGATGACCTCGAAATGCTGCTGCACCGGCGCCAGAACGACGGCCGCGTCCGGGTTCGCCGCCTGCTCGGGCTGGTCCGCGGCTACCGCCACGCCGCCAGCCTGATGCCGGATGCCGTGCTGCTGGCCCGCCGCGATGATGGCCGCATCGAATGGTGCAACCGCCAGGCCCGGCGCCTGCTGGCGCTTGGCCCGTCCGGACAGGAAGGCCGGGTCGAGGATGTGCTGCCTGATGTCCGCGTGGCGCAATGGCTGGCCGAGGGCCAGACCGAAGACCCGCTGCTCGACCTGCCCAGCCCCACCAACCCCAACCAGCGGCTCAGCCTGCGCCTGCTGCCCTATTCCGACAGCCTGTGGCTGGTGGTGCTGCGCGACGTGACCAAGCTGCTGCGGCTGGAGCAATTGCGCCGCGATTTCGTTGCCAACGTCTCGCACGAGCTGCGCACGCCGCTGACCGTGGTGCATGGCTACCTCGACATCATCGACGGTGGCGACTACCCCGAACTGGAGCTCATGCTGGGCGAAATGCGCCTGCAGTCGCAGCGGATGTCGCAACTGGTCGAGGACCTGCTCACCCTCTCCCGGCTGGAGGCGCAGGAGGCCCTGCAGCCCCGCGAACCGGTGGCGATGGGCGCCTTGCTGGCCACGCTCGGGCGCGAGGCCGAAGCCCTCTCTGCCGGACGTCACCGCATCCAGGTGATCGACGAGGCCGGTATCGACCTGCTGGGCAGCACCTGTGAGCTGCACAGCGCCTTCTCCAACCTGGTGGCCAATGCGGTGCGCTACACACCGGTCGAGGGCCGCATCGATGTGCGCTTCGAACGCCTGCCGGACGGTGGTGCGGTGTTGGCGGTGCAGGACACCGGCTACGGGATTCCGGCCCAGCACCTGCCAAGACTGACCGAACGTTTTTACCGCGTCTCGACCAGCCGCGCCCGCGAGAGCGGCGGCACCGGACTCGGCCTGTCGATCGCCAAGCATGTGCTGAACCTGCACGGCGCACGGCTGGAGATCAGCTCGGAAGTCGGCCGCGGCAGCCGTTTCGCCTGCGTGTTCGGCCCGGAATCGGTGATGCCGCGCGCCGGTTCCGACGATTGAAGCGCTTGCGCAGGTCGATGGCCTCGTTTCCAATCGAACTTTCCCGTTGCGAGTACCGCCGTGCCCCGTTCCCCGTCCCGCACCTCCCAGGCGACCGCGCCGCCGCCGACCAGCCTGCCGGACCATGAGCTGTTCCTGAGCCGCGAGCTCTCGCAACTTGCCTTCAACCAGCGCGTGCTGGCGCAGGCCGAGGACCCCTCGATCCCGCTGCTGGAACGGCTGCGCTACCTCTGCATCAGCTGCACCAACCTCGACGAGTTCTTCGAGATCCGCGTCGCCTCGCTGCGCACCAGCGTGCAGTTCGGCGGCACCCAGACCATCGATGGCATCGCCCCGGTGAGCCTGCTGAACGCCATCCACCAGCAGGCCAGCGCCCTGGTCGATGCGCAGTACCGCTTCTGGAACGAGACCCTGCGCCCCGCGCTCAACGAGGCCGGCGTGCGCATCCTGCCGCGTGATGCCTGGAACGCCCGACAGAAACGCTGGCTCAAGGAGTATTTCGAGAACGAGATCATGCCGGTGCTCTCGCCGCTCGGCCTTGATCCCGCGCACCCGTTCCCGCGCATCCTCAACAAGTCCCTGAACGTGGTGGTCGTGCTCGAGGGCAAGGACGCCTTCGGGCGCGCCGGCGGCATGGCGATCGTCCGCGCACCGCGCTCGCTGCCGCGGATCATCCGCATCCCGTCCGAAATCTCGGGCACGACCCAGGATTTCGTGCTGCTCTCGGCAGTGCTCACCGCCTTCGTCGATGAGATCTTCCCGGGCATGAAGGTCAAGGGCGTGTGGCAGTTCCGCGTCACCCGCAACTCCGAGCTGGTGGTCGATGAGGAGGAAGTGGAGAACCTCGCCCACGCCGTGCGCGATGAGCTGCTGGGTCGCGGCTTCCGGCCGGCGGTGCGGCTGGAGATCGCCGAGAACTGCCCGGGCCACATCGTCGATGTGCTGCTGCAGAACTTCTCGCTGCCGGCCAACGCGGTCTACCGCATCAACGGCCCGGTCAACCTCAACCGGGTGATCCAGGTTTACGACATGGTCGATCGCCCGGAACTGAAGTTCCCGTCGTTCACGCCGCGTCCCTCGAAGCTCGACACCGACGCGCCCTTCGAACAGCTGCGCCAGCGCGATGTGCTGGTGCACCACCCCTTCGAGAGCTTCAGCGGCGTGCTCGACCTGCTGGCCCACGCCGCCCACGACCCGGAGGTGCTGGCGATCAAGCAGACGCTCTACCGCGTTGGCAAGGATTCGCCGCTGATCGAACATCTCATCACCGCCGCGCGCAACGGCAAGGACGTCACCGTGGTGGTTGAATTGCGCGCCCGCTTCGACGAGGAAGCCAACCTGCGCCTGGCCGACCGCCTGCAGGAGGCCGGCGTGCAGGTGTCCTACGGCGTGGTCGGCTACAAGACCCACGCCAAGATGATGCTGATCGTCCGCCGCGAGGGTGACCGCCTGCGCCGCTACATGCACCTCGGCACCGGCAATTACCACGCCGGCACAGCACGCGCTTACACCGACATCGGCCTGATGACCGCCAACGAGGAACTCGGTGCCGACGTCCACGCCCTGTTCCAGCAGCTCTCCGGCCTGGCACCCTCGTTCAAGCTCAAGCGCCTCTTGACCTCGCCCTTCACCCTGCACGGCGGCCTGCTCGCCAAGATCGCCCGCGAGGCCGAACACGCTCGCGCCGGCCGGCCGGCGAAAATCATCGCCAAGATGAACGCGCTCAACGAATCCGGCGTGATCCGGGCGCTCTACGCCGCCTCGCAGGCCGGTGTCGAGATCGACCTGATCGTCCGCGGCGCTTGCACGCTGAGGCCCGGCGTCAAGGGCCTCTCGGAGCGGATCCGCGTGCGCTCGGTGGTCGGCCGCTTCCTCGAACACAGTCGCGTCTACTGGTTCCAGAACGACACGCAGCCCGAGCTGTACTGCTCCTCGGCCGACTGGATGGAGCGCAACCTGCTGCGCCGGGTCGAGACCTGCTTTCCGATCCTCGATCCGAAACTGGCCGCGCGCGTGCTCGACGAGGAACTGACCAACTACCTCGCCGACAACACCCAGAGCTGGGTGCTGCTGCCGGACGGCCGCTACCAGCGTCTGCTGCCGGTCGAGGACGAAATGCCGCATTCGGCGCAGAACGCCCTGCTCGCCCGCCTCTGCCACTGAAGCCCCATGCCGACCCCCGCAAAGAGCCTGCGTGACGGCGACCTGATCGCCGCCATCGATCTCGGCTCGAACAGTTTTCACCTGGTGGTGGCGCGCTACACCCTCGGTCAGTTGCGGATCGTCGATCGCATCAAGGACATGGTGCGGATGGCCGAGGGTCTGGACAGCAACGGCGGCCTGCGGCCCGACGTGGCCGCCCGGGCGCTGGAATGCTTGAGCCGGTTCGGCCAGAAACTGCGGGGCGTACCGGCGACGCAGGTGCGCGCCATCGCCACCAACACGGTGCGGCAACTGCGCAATCCACGCAGCTTCCTGCTGCCGGCCGAATCGGCACTTGGCCACGGCATCGAGGTGGTGGCCGGGCGCGAGGAGGCGCGACTGTGCTACCTCGGCGTGGCCTACGGTCACCCACCACGGGCACGCCGACTGGTCATCGACATCGGCGGCGGCTCGACCGAATTCATCATCGGCGAGGGCTTGCAGCCGATCGAACGGGAAAGCCTGCAGATGGGCTGCGTGGCCACCACCAAGCGTTTCTTCGGTGACGGTCGTATCAACCGCCGGCGCTGGCGCGAAGCGCAACTCGAAATGGCCGCCGAGTTCCAGCAGTTCGGCAACCTCTACCGGCAGCTCGGCTGGAAGGAGACTTTCGGTTCCTCCGGCACGGTCAAGGCGATCGGCGAGATCTGCGAGGCGATGAAACTCACCAGGGGCGGCGTGATCACCGACAGCGCCTTGGCCGCCCTGACCGAGCGCCTGCTGCAGGTCGAGGGTCTGGCCGAGATCCGCCTGCCCGGCCTTTCCAACGAGCGCCAGCCGGTGATCGCCGGGGGGGTGCTGGTGCTCTCCACCGCGGTCGAGGCACTCGGGCTGCGGCGTGTGCAGGTCAGCGAATCGGCGATGCGCGAAGGCATCCTGCTCGACCTGATCGGCCGCGCCGGCAAGGACGATCCGCGCGAGGATTCGGTGGCGGCGCTGATGGCCCGCTACGCGGTCGATGCGGTGCAGGCCGAGTGGGTCGAAACCACGGCGCTGGCGCTGTTCGACCAGGCCGCGGCCGACTGGGGCCTGGAGCCGCCCGACCGCCAGATGCTGGGCTGGGCAGCACGCCTGCACGAACTGGGCCTGACCATCGCCCACAGCCAGCACCATGTCCACGGCGCCTACGTGCTGGAGAACTCCGACATCGCCGGCTTCTCGCGGACCGAGCAGCAGTTCCTCGCCACGCTGGTGCGCAACCAGCGCCGGGCGATCAAACTGACCGCCTTCGAGTTGCTGCCTGACCGCTTGGCGCCGGCCGCGCAGCGCTGCGCCCTGCTGCTCCGGCTGGCCGTGCTGCTGCACCGCGCCCACGAAGCCGGCAAGGTGCCGGGCCTCAAGCTCAAGGTCATCGCTGGTGGGATGCAGCTCAAGCTGTCGCGGCGCTGGCTGGACGCCCACCCCCTGACCCGTGCCGATCTCGAGACCGAACGCGAACACCTGGCCGACATCGGCATGCGCCTCGAACTCGATGGTGGCTGAGCCTCAGAGCCAAGCACTGGCCGCGGCCAGCGCATCGATCGAGACCTCGTGGACGAGCCGCTCCGCACCGCCCACGGCGCGGATCGAGAGCCGCAGGCGCCGCTGCGACCAGTCGATCTCGACCAGACCGAAGTTCTCGACCGCATGCGCCTCGCCCACCCGCAAGGCGTTCGGCACCGGAATCGTCCAGACTTCGGTGAGGCCGCTGGAGGTCAGATCCAGAAGCGGGTAAGGCACGTTGACGTCGAGCCGGCTCAGTTCGCCGTAATGCATGTCGCCGGAGAGGAAGACCACGCCTTGGGCCCCGGTCTGGCGGATCGCCTCGAACAGCCGGGCCTGATCACGCGGGTAATTGGCCCAGGCCTCCCAGCCGGTGAAATCGGCCAGCACCTGCAGGCTGGAGCCGATCAGGCGCAGGTCGGCGGGTTGCCGCAACTGCTCGTGCAACCACGTCCACTGGCGCTCACCCAGCTGGGTCGCCGCCGGATCGGGGTTGCGGGCGTAGGGACCGGGCACCGCCCGGCCGGCCGCCAGTTCGCGGCGCACCCAGCGTTCGTAGACGCGGTCATCCGGAAAAGCGATCTGCCGGCTGATCGGGGTGCGGTTGTAGCGCAGATCGAGCAGGATCAGTTGCAGGCGCTGCCCCGGCGGACCGAACAGCGCACTGGTGTAAACGCCGTCGCGGGTCCAGCGCGGCGAGCCCTCCGGCTCGCCCCAGAAGCGCAGGAAGGCCTGCCGGAACGGTTCTTTCATCGGGAACTCGGCACCGGCGTCGTTCTCGCCGAAGTCGTGGTCGTCCCAGGTCGCCAGCACCGGCGTGCTGGCGCGCAGGCGCTGGAAGCCGGGTTGCGCGGCGAGTCGGGCGTACTCGCGTTCGAGTACGGCAAGATCGCGGGTGTCGCCGTAGATGTTGTCGCCCAGGAACACGAACAGCTCGGGCTTGGCGGCCAGCACATCGTCCCAGATCGGCTGCGGACGGGCTTGATGGACGCAGGAGCCGAAAGCGATCCGCTGGATCGCAGCCCCGGCAGGTGGTCCGGCCAGCAAGGGGGACGACGGGGCGGCCTGAAGCGGCCGCCCAGCCCCCAGCAGGCAGGCGCCGGAGAGTGCCAGTGCCGCGCGCAAGGCGTTCCGGCGCCCTTCGTCCTGCATCAGAAGCGGCCCTGCAGGGTCAGGAACATCTGTCGCGGCGCGCCGGCCGAGAGGGTGTGGAATCCGCCCACCCAGTTCGGGTAGCTGGCGAGGAAGCCGTTGGTGCCGACGGTGGCGAAATACTCCTCGTCGAACAAGTTGGTGACATTGAAGGTGGCCTTCAGCTCGCGGGCCCAGCCGATCGCACCGAAATCGTAGGAAAGCGAGGCATCGGTGACCCAGTAGTCCGGCACCTTGGCATCGTTGAGGAAGGTGATGAAGCGCTCGTCGGTGTACTTGGCACCAACCCGGGCCTCCCAACCGTCCCTCTGCCAGCGCAGTTCGACGTTCATCAGCAGCTCGGGCGAATCGACCACGGTCTTGCCGTTGGTGCGCACCACGGTGGTGCCGTCGAGGTAGTCGGAGGCATAGGTCGATTCGTTGTGCGAGATCGAACCGAACACCGACAGGCCCTGGCCCAGCGACCAGTCGATCGCCGCCTCGACACCGCGGGTCTCGACGTCACCGACATTGGCCAGTGCCGCCGGGCAGCCGAGGATGCCGACGCACTGGGCGATCGAGAGCAGGCGGTCCTGGAAATCGACGCTGTAGAGCGTGAGTGAGGTCTGCACCGCGTCATTGCCCCAGCGCACACCGCCTTCGAGCGTGGTCGAGGTTTCCGGACGCAGGTTGCCGCGCAGGGCGGTGAAGGCCGCCTGGCTGGCGGCGAACGGGCTGCCGCCAGCACCGGCACGGAACGCCGCCATGTTTTCGGCGTAGGAGCCGAACAGCTCGAAACCGGGCGCGATCTCGAACCGGGCACCGATCTGCGGCAGGAAGTTATCGCTGGCCTCGATGGTGCCACCGGCACGGGTGCCGATCCGGGCGATCGCATCGCTCTCGACGCTCAGACTGCGGAAGCCGGCATCGACCAGCAGGCGACCATCCTGGAGTTCCATGCGGTGGTTGACGAAGTAGACGCTGGTGCGGGTGTCAAAGTCCTGTTCGAACACGCGGACATCGGGGTGGCGGAAGAAGTAGCCGCGGTTCGGCGGCGAATCGGCGTTGAGGTTGTAGAAGTTGCGCTGCAGGTTGTGCTCGTTGCGCTCGAACCAGAGACCGGCGGAGAAGGTGTGGATGCCGAAGGGCAACTCGATCGAGGCGGTGATGCCGTCGCGGTCGATCAGGTACTCGGTGGTGCGCAGGCTGAGCGGCAAGGTCGGCGAGCTGGCCCGGTAGGGCGTGACCCAGTGGCCCTGGCCTTCGTTGGTGTGGCGGTAGTACTGGGCGCGCAGGGTGCCGTCGCCGATCGCGGTTTCGGCATTCAAGGCGAACAGGTTGTCATCGCGCAGGCCACGGCCGAGGTAGTAGGCATCGTCCAAGCTGATCACGCTACCGCTGAACTGGCCGGCGGCGGCACGGATGGCCCGAACCCAGTCGAGTGCGTAGTTGTCCCAACCGAAGCCCAGCCGGCGTGCCGA
The DNA here is from genome assembly GCA_018334015.1 of Silanimonas sp. Lineage (GTDB taxonomy): Bacteria > Pseudomonadota > Gammaproteobacteria > Xanthomonadales > Xanthomonadaceae > Silanimonas. Next base: position 274,552 of record JAGXTI010000014.1, on the reverse strand, counting down.
GTCGAGCGAGAGATCCGCGTAGTCGGTCTCGTTACGACGCGAGGTGTTCAGCAGCACGCCGACATTCCAGGTGTCGGTGGCGTAGCGGAGTTGGCCGTTGAACTGGCGCGAATCCTGCGGGCCATAGCCCTTCCACTTCTCGGCGTCATGACGCAGCACCGAGACAAAGCTGGAGAAGCCGTTGCTTTCGCCGCTGTCGTAGCGGATGAAAGTGCGGAAGGTGTCGTCGCTGCCCACCGTCTGCGCGAGCTCCAGGCTGCGCTCGGCTTGCGGACCGCGGGTGGTGAAGCGCACCGCACCGCCCAGATTCGACGTGGAGGGGGTGTCGATCGCCGCACTGCCCTGCGAGACTTCGGCGGCACCGAGGTTCTCGGCGATCAGGGCGCGGCTGATGTGCAGGCCGTTGTGGTTGCCGTAGCTCATGTCGCCGAGCGGGATGCCGTCCAGCGTGAAACCGAGCTGCTGCTGGTTGAACCCGCGGATGCTGATGCGCTTGGCCCACTCGTAGTTGCCCCAGGGATCGGCCGAGGAGAAATGCACGCCGGGCAGCTTGGCGAGCAGTTGCAGCGGGCTGCTGCCGGCCGGCTGGCGGCTCAGTTCCTCGCGACCGATCTCCTGGACCTGGCGAGTCTCGCCGACGCCGACCACGTTGACGGCATCGAGCCGGGTGGCGGCGTCTGCGGCGGTGGCGGCCGGGGCGGCATGGACGGTACCGGCCAGCGCCATGCCAACGGCGAGCGGCAACAGGGCGGGACGGACAAAGCGGCGGGCAGCGGGCATCGGACAACTCCAGCGGTGGTTAAAAAGTTGTCGAGATGCTGGCCGTGAAAGGTGACATCGCCATGAAGCAAGGAAGACAGATGACGATGTCATGTCAACGTCATACGAGTGTCATGACCATGCCGCCCGCAGTCATGTAGCCTTTTTTTCATGGTCGCGACGAGACGCTACGAGCTGATCACCGAAACCTACCCGCCGGAGATCAACGGCGTGGCTCTCACCGTGCAATCGCTGCACGAGGGGCTCATGCAGTTGGGCCACGCGGTGGGCCTCGTGCGGCCCACCCAGGCCGGGGAGAGCGCCGGTGGCGATGATGCGCTGCTGCGGGTCAGCGGCGTACCGCTGCCGCGTTACCCGGGTCTTCGCTTCGGCCTGCCCGCCGGTGGCGTATTGGCGGCACGCTGGCACCGGCAACGACCCGATGCGGTCTACATCGCCACCGAAGGCCCGCTCGGCTGGTCGGCGCTGCGCACTGCCCGTCGGCTTGGCATTCCGGCGGCCACCGGCTTCCACACCCGCTTCGACGATTACGTGGGTCGCTACGGTGCCGGTTTTCTCTCGCCCTGGGTGTTCGCTTGGCTGCGGCGTTTCCACAACCACGGTCAGGCCACTCTGGTGCCCACCGGCGAACTGATCGATGAGCTGAGCCGGCAGGGTTTCCACCGGGTCGTCCAACTCGGCCGTGCCGTCGACACCCACCGTTTCCATCCGGCACGGCGCTCCGAGGCCCTGCGCCTGCAATGGGGTGTCGAAGCCAATGGCCCGGTGCTGATCCATGTCGGCCGGATCGCCCCGGAGAAGAACATCCCACTGCTGCTGCGCGCCTACGATGCGCTCAAGGCCGAATGCCCCAGCGCGCGTCTGGTGATGGTCGGCGACGGGCCGGAGCGGGCGGCGCTGGCCGATTCGCGCCCCGATCTGCACTTCACCGGCATGCTGCGCGGCGAGACCCTGGCCACGCATTTCGCCTCGGCCGACCTGTTCATCTTCCCCAGCCTTTCCGAGACCTTCGGCAACGTCACGCTGGAGGCGATGGCCTCGGGGCTCGCCACCGTGGCCTTCGACTACGGCGCGGCCCGCGAGCACCTGGTCGATGGTCTGCATGGCGCTCGCGTCGTCTTCGGTGACGAGGCGCGCTTCGTCGATCGCGTGCTGGACACCGCGCTGCGGCCGGATCTGGCGACACTCGGCGCAGCCGCCCGGCGGGCGGTCGAGGCGCTCTCGCCGGACGCGGTGGCCCGCGATTTCGCCACCCTGCTGGCCGGGCTGGCCGCCGATCCGACACGGCGGGCCGCCTGATGGACGCCCGCCAGCCCCAGATGCGTCGCGAACACGGCTGGTGCCTGGTTGCCAACCGCTGGTGCGAGCGTTTCAGTGTGCGCACCTACTTCCGCATCGTCTCGCGGCTGGGCGATGGTGCCGCCTGGTACACGCTGATGGCCGCCATCATCCTGGTCGAAGGCTGGAGCGGTCTCGCCGCCTCGGTCCATCTCGCCGCCACCGGCAGCGTGGCCTTGTTCCTCTACCGCCGGCTCAAGGGCTGGACCCGCCGTGCCCGCCCCTGCAACGCCGACGAACGCATCCGCGCCTGGGTGGCACCGCTCGATGAATACAGCTTCCCTTCCGGCCACACCCTGCACGCGGTGGCCTTTTCGCTGGTCGCCATCGCCCACTACCCGCTGCTGGCCTGGCTGCTGGTGCCCTTCACCCTGAGCATCGCCGCTTCGCGGGTGGTGCTGGGCGTGCACTACCCGAGCGATGTGCTCGCCGCCACCGCCATCGGCACGGCCCTGGCCGGGCTGTCGCTGTGGCTGGTGCCGGGGACGAGCCTGCTGCCCTGAGAGGGCCTCCACTGGCGCTAGACTGGCGCCATGAACTATCGCCACGTCTTCCACGCGGGAAACCACGCCGATGTGCTGAAGCACGCCGTGCTGCTGGCCTGGATCGAGGCCCTCGCCCGCAAGGACGCGCCCTGTTTCGTGCTCGACACCCACGGCGGCCGCGGCCAGTACGCACTGGGTGAACAGGGGGCGGGGCCGAGTGGTGAGGCGGCGACCGGCATCGCAAGGCTCTGGGGACAGCCTGCGCTGCCGCCCTTGCTGAAACGCCTGTGTCGGGCGGTGGCGAACTTCAACCCCGACGGCAGGTTGCGCCATTACCCGGGATCACCGCGTCTGGCCTTGGCGGCCCTGCGTGCGCAGGACCGGCTGGCCGCCTGCGAGCGGCAGCCCGAAGAAGCCCAGGCCCTGCGCACGGCGCTGGCCGGCGAGCGCCGCGCCACGGTGCACGAGGGCGATGGCTACGCCCTGCTGCGCGCCCTGCTGCCACCGGCCGAAAAACGTGGGCTGGTGCTGATCGATCCGCCCTACGAGGCGCAGGAGGCCGAGTTCCCGCAGGTGCTGGCGGCGGTCGAGGAGGCCCTCGGCCGCTGGCCGACCGGCGGCGTGGCGGTCTGGTACCCGATCAAGCGCCGCCGCAGCCTTTCGCCCTTCTTCCGCGACGCCGCCCGGCTCGCCCCACGCGGCCTGCTCTGCGTCGAACTGCTGGTGCGCCCGGACGACTCGCCGCTGCGCCTCAACGGCAGCGGCATGCTGCTGTTCCATCCGCCCTTCCAGCTCGACGCGATGATCGCACCGGGCCTGCCCGCGCTGGCCCGCCTGCTCGGCGAGACCGGCGCCTCACACCGCCTCGCTTGGCTTCGCCCCGCACCCTGAGCGCAGAATCCAGCATGGACCCTCCGAGCGCACAACGCGTCCTGATCGTCGAGAACTCGCGCAGCTATGCCGGCTTGCTGGCCGAGGTGTTGGAGCAGCGCCTGCATTTGCCGATCGCCCGGGCGCGCAGTCTGGCCGAAGCCGAGGCGGCACTCGCGGCACACCCCGACCTCTTCCTCGTGCTGAGCGGCCTCGTGCTGCCCGATGCCGCACCGCCCGCCGTCATCGAGCGGCTGTCCCAGACCGGGCTGCCGCTGGTGGTGGTTTCCGGGACCTACGATGAGGCGCTGCGCGATCGCATCATCGGCCGCAGCGTGGTCGATTACGTCATCAAGAGCGCGCCCGGCCATTTCGATTACCTGGTCTGGCTGGTGCAGCGGCTCGACCGCAACCGGCGTATCGCCGCCCTGGTGGTCGATGATTCGCCCACCGCCCGCCTGCTGGTCGCCGAACTGCTGTCCTCCTACGGTTTCCGCGTGCTGCTGGCGGCCAACGGCGAGGACGGCCTGCGCGCCCTCGAGCAGGACCCCGGCATCCGCCTTGTCATCACCGACCACGAGATGCCCGGGCTCACCGGTGTCGAGCTGTCGGCCAAGCTGCGCGAACGCTACGCCCGCGATCGTCTGGCGATCATCGGCGTCTCCGGTGCCCACCGGCCGGAACTGGTCGCGCAGTTCCTGAAGAACGGCGCCAACGATAGGATGTGGTGGCGCGCTTCGGTGGTGAGGAGTTCGTGGTGCTGGCCGGCGATCTCGTTGCCGGGGCCGCGCGCGAGCATTTCGAAGCCCTGCGCGAGCGTATCGCCGCTTTGCAGGTCGAACTGCCGGATGGCCGCCGGTTCTCGCTCACCGTCAGCATCGGCCTGTGCTGCCCGCCAGCGGAGAGTGTCGAGCCTTTGCACACGCTGCTCAACGAAGCCGACCGCCTGCTCTACCTCGCCAAGGCCGGTGGCCGGAACCGGGTCGAACAGACACCCACGCAAGCCCAGTAAGACCCCTCGCGTCTGCCGTCTCAGCGCGTGAGAATGCCTGCCCTCATGCTGGCGATCCGCTGACCCCCGACCGGCCCCGGAAAGGACGCACGCTTTGCACACGCCCGATGCCCCGACCGGCCTGGTCATCCTGCGCGCCAGCCGGCTGGAAGCCCTGATCCCGCCGCTGCAGCGTTTGCTGGACGAGACCCGGCCGGCACAGCCGCTGGCAGCGCAGACCGTGATCGCGGCGCATCCGGGCATGAAGCCATGGCTGGCCGGGGCCTTGGCACGGCATGTCGGCGCATCACGCATCGTCGCCAACCTCGAGATCCAGCTGCCGAGCACCTGGCTCGACCGGCTGTCGAAGGCCCTGCTCGGCGCGCAGGCTGTGGCGCTGCCGCGCTACCGGCGTGGTCCGATGCGCTGGAGCCTGCATGGCCTGCTCGCCGATGCGGCGGCCCACGGCGTCACCGAGCCACGCTTCCGGGCCTATCTGGCCGAGGCCGGCAGCGCCGATCAACGCGCGCAACGGCGCTTCCAGCTTGCCGATCGGCTGGCCAAGCTGTTTTCGCAGTACCTCGTCTATCGCAGCGATTGGCTGTTGGCCTGGGAAGCGGGCCGTTCGAACTGGGCCACCGGCCAACAGACCGACTCGGCGCTGCGCGCCCTTGAATCGCAGGCACTGGCACCGCTGTGGCGGGCCCTCGTCGGCCAACTGGGCGATCATCGTGGCCGCCTCGTCGATGCCCTGCTCTGGGCGCTGGACTCGAGCACCGCGCCGCTGCCGCCACTGCAGGTGTTCGGCCTGTCACACCTGCCGCCCGCCGAACTGGCCGTGCTGCGCGCCTACGCCCGGCATGCGCTGGTGTCGATCCATGTGCCCGACCCCTGCCGCGAATACTGGGGCGGCCTGTACGGCAGCAGCCCGCGTGGCGACGGCCGCGGCCGCGATCCCGATGCCGCCGCCTGGGGGGCCTTCCGCGAGAACGAGGCGGCACGCCTCGACGATCCGGCCGCGCTCGACTGGAACGAGCAGAGGCATCCGCTGCTGGCCCGCTGGGGTCGCCTCGGCCAGCATTTCTTCGCTGCACTCACCGAGGACGCGGTGCGCGAGGACATCCGCCATTGGCAGGACGAAGCCGACGAAGCCCCGCAAAACCGCCTGCAGCGTCTGCAGGAAAGCATCCGCCGCCTGCAGCCGGCGCTGATGCGCGAGGATGCCGCCGCCACGAGGGCGGATGCCAGCCTGCGCATCCATGCCTGCCACACCCGCCTGCGCGAGCTGGAAGTGCTGCGCGACGCCCTGCTCGAGGCGATCGACCAAGACGGCGTGCGCCCCGGCGGGATCGTGGTGATGGCCCCGGACATCCGCGCCTACCTGCCGCTGATCCCGGCCGTGTTCGGCGAACCCGGCTCGAGCCGCGAACGGCTGCTGCCCTACCACCTGGCCGATGTGCCGGTGGCGCGCAGCCATCCTCTGTTCACGGTGTTCGAAACCCTGCTCGAACTCAGCCAGTCGCGCATCAGCGCGGCCGAGGTGGCCGATCTGCTCGGCGTGGCCGAGGTGCGGCGCGCGCTTTCGCTCGACGAGGCGGCCAGCGACGAACTGCTCGAATGGCTGCGCGCCAGCCGCGTGGCCTGGGCCCTGGACGGCGCGCACAAGGCCGCACTCGGCCTGCCGCCGCGCTCCGAGCACAGCTTCGCCTGGGCGATGGACCGGATGCTGGCCGGCTACCTGATGGCCGATCCGGGCGAAGACACGGACGCCTTGGTGCAGCTCGCCGACGGCAGCGAGCTGCTGCCACTGCCCGGCATCCACGGGCCCGCTGCGGCGGCGCTGGGCAGCCTCGACCGCCTGCTCTGCGAGCTGCAGGCCTGGCGCGATCTCGCCGGACTCGAAGCGCCGGCGAGCGTCTGGGCCGACACCCTGCGTGCCCGCGTCGATGCCCTGCTGCGCATCGACCCCAGCGATGCCGATGCCCGCGCCGCGCTCGCGGCCCTGCATCGGGCGATCGAACACGTCGCCGCCGAGCCGGCCGCGAACGGCCTCGATCCGCGCCTGCGTCTGGTCGTTGTCCGCGAACTGCTGCAGGACGCCCTGGCCGCGGTGCCGGAACAGCAGAGCTTCCTGATGGGTGGCATCAGCTTCTGCGGCATGGTGCCGCAGCGTGCCCTGCCCTTCGAGATGGTGGCCGTGCTGGGTCTCGACGAGGACCAGTTTCCGCGCCGCCCCGCGCATGGCGGCATCGACCTGATGGCGACCCTGCGCCGGCTGGGCGACCGCGACGTGCCCGGCGACGACCGCTACCTGTTCCTCGAAACCGTGATGGCGGCGCGGCAACGGCTGCACCTTTCCTACATCGGTCAGGGCGTGCGCGACGGCAAGCCGCGCAATCCGGCCGCGCCGCTGGCCGAGCTGCTGGCCGAGCTGGACCGCCACGCCGGCCTGACACCGGACGACCCGGCGAGCGAACGGCCCTGGCTGCTGCGCCACCCTTTGCAAGCCTTCGATGCGCGCTATTTCGATGGTCGGCATCCGGGGCTGTTCTCCTACTCCTCGGCTTTCGCCGGCATGCGCGGCGCGGGCCGGCGTGCCCTGCCGCGGCTGCGCGAGGGCGCGCCGCTGCTGCCCGAGGCCCTGCCCGAGCCGATCCCGCTGCGCCGTCTGGAGGGCTTTTTCAAGGATCCGGCCAGGGCCCTGCTGCACGACCATCTTCAGGTCGCTCTGGATGCCCTCGACGACGAGGCGGGGTTTCTCGACGCGGAACCGCTGGATGCGATCCCGCGCATCGCCAGCGTGGCGCGTCAGGTGTTCCTGCGCGAAGTGCTGCCGCGTCGCTGCGCGGACCCGGCGTGGCGCTGGGATGCCTTGCCTCCGGCCTGGCTGCGGCATGGCGGATGGCTGCCGATCGGCACCGGCGCGGCCGCGGCCTGGGCCCGCGAGGCCAAGGCGGTCGAAGCACTCCTGGTCTGCGCCGAACAGCTGCAACGCTTCGATACGCGCAGCGCCGCCGGAGGCCAGAGCCAGCGCATCGACATCGACCTCGCCGACAACCCGGACGACACCCCCCGCCGGCTCAGCGGCATCGTGCCTTCGGTGCTCGCCTTGCGCGGCTCGGAGCAAGGCCTGCAGCGCGTGTTCGCCTACCCCGATGCGAACCAAGGCGGGCTGAAGAAGGTCGCAGCCATCGGCTTCAGGGAGAGTGTGCCGGCCTTTCTGCAATGGGCCGCCCTGCGCCTGCAATACAACGGCGGCCCGACACCCGCGCCGGTGCGCCTGACGGTGCTGGCCATGGAGGAACCGGCCTTCGCCGTGCAGGCTAACGCTTGGGATGAACGCTACTGCGCGGCCTGTGCTGCCGAACGCCGGGTCATGGACGCCGAACTGCGTCGTCGCCTGCGCGGCCTGATCGACGTTTGGCAGCAGGCCTGCCAGGGCGAATCGCGGTGGTACCCACGCACCGCATCGACGCTGTGGAACCAAGCGATCGAGGCCGATGCCGAGCCCGAGGCATGGATCCGGGCCGCAGCAAAGAACGTGGTGAACACCTGGCGCGGTAACGATTTTCTGCCCGGCGAGTGCAAGGACGCGCCGGGTTACGCCCGCTGGCTGGAAGGGGATCTGGTGTTCGGCGATGCCGGCTCCGACCCCGGCCACATCGCCTTGAAGCGAATGCTCGACGAGACCTGCCGCATTGCTGCCCTGATCCATCTCGGCGATGCGCCAACCAACGGAAAGGCAGCGGAGCCTGCACCATGACGGCCACGAACAACTGGCAAACGCTGCCGCTTGCCGGGCACGGCCGCAGCCTGGTCGAGGCCAGCGCCGGCACCGGCAAGACCTGGACGATCGCCGTGCTCTACCTGCGCCTGCTGCTGGAGCAGGGCCTGACGCCCCGGCGCATCATCGTCGCCACCTTCACCAAGGCGGCGGCCGCCGAACTGGGCGAGCGCCTGCGGGCCCGCCTGCTCTGGGCCCTCGACCAGGCCGATCGGCAACGGGCCCCCGACTCGCCAAGAATCCACTGCCTGACGCCCTTGCTCGACCAGGCCAATCGGCAACGGGCCAATCGGCATCAGGCCAAGCCCACCACCGAGGCGGACGGGGCATCGGACACCCTCTGGCTGCGCCGGCGCTGGCACGATCCCGACCTGCGCAAGAACGATGTCGCGCGATTGCAGGCGGCCCTCTCCGAACTCGATGCCGCGCCCATCGCCACCCTGCATGGGCTGTGCTCGCGCATTCTGGCCGAGCATCCCTTCGCGGCCGGAGCCCCGTTCCGTGGCCGCGAGATCATCGACACCGCGAACCTGGCAAGCCGCCTCGCCGATGACCTGTGGCGACTGATCGCGCAGGACGAGACGCAAAGTGATCTGGCGCAACTGGCCGAGGCCGCCGGCATCGAACGCAAGGCACTGCAGAAACTGCTGCCGACCCTGCTGCTGCCGGGGCTGGTGGTCGCTGCCGAGGGCCCCATCGATCTGCATGCGCAGCTTCGACACCTGCCCTTTCTGGACGATGTCGAGGCCTGGGCGAAGCAGGCCGAGGCTCTGGTCGATCGCTGCACGACCAAGATCGCCAAGCTTCGCAAGGCTTGGACCGGGCTGATCGCCGCCCTGCGTGCGCCGCTCGAAGACACGGCCGAACTGATGGGCCATCTTGCGGCTTTCGACAAGCTCGATGAGACAACCGGCATCAACAAGGCCGGCTCGTCCGATCCGGCGATGAAGGTGCTGATCGATCAGACGAAGGCGATCCTCGCCGCATTGCCCTGGCTGGAACTCGACCTGAGGGGGCCGGCGCCGAAGCGGCGCTTTCTCCTCGCTGCACAGCGCTGGTGCCAGCAGGCGCTCCAGGCCCAGCTCGATGCCGCCGGCCAGTCCAGCTTCGATCAACTCGTCAGCAGCGTGCACGAGGCCTTGAAGCCGAAAGACGACCAACGCGCGCTGGCCGATGCCCTGTTCGAGGCCTGGCCCGCCGCCCTGGTCGACGAGTTCCAGGACACTGATCCGCAGCAGTTCGCCCTGCTCGATGCGATCTACCGCGACGCCGAGGGCTTGCCACGCGGCCGGCTGGTGATGATCGGCGATCCGAAGCAGGCGATCTACCGCTTCCGTGGCGGCGATGTGGCGGCCTACGAAAACGCCAAGGCCCGCATCGCGCCCGCCGACCGGCTGAGTCTGGACACCAACTTCCGCTCCAGCCGCGCCTACGTCGAGGCGGTCAATGCCTTCTATGCCGCCACCGGCACGCGGCTTGCTCCGCCGGATTCGCCGCTGGCGATCCACTACGAAAGCGTGCAGGCCAGCGGGCGTCGCGACGACATGCCCTTGCTTGATACCGATGGCATGCCCTTGCGGCGGCCGCTGGTGCTGCACGAACTCGATGCCGATGCCGATGACCACGAACTCGAAGCGCACGCCCTGCGTTGCTGCGCCGGGCAGATCACCGCCTTGCTGTCGCAGCCGGGCTGCAACCTGGGCGCTGAGCCGCTGCAGCCGGGTGACATCGCCGTGCTGCTGCCCGGCCATGCCCAGATCGCCCAACTCGCCGCCCTGCTGAAAGCGCGCGGCGTGCCCTGCGTGACCGGCTCGCAGGCCAGCGTGTTCGAGTCCGATGCCGCACGCGAACTGCGCGTGCTGCTGCACGCCGCCCTGCATGCCGAGAACCCGCGCGCCCTGCGTGCGGCCGTGAGCAGCCGTCTGTGGGGTGGCGATCTGCGCGAACTGCAGCGCCTGCGCCAGGAACCGGCCGCGCTCGATGGCCTCGCCGCCCGTTTCCAGACCCTGCACAGCCTGCTCGAACATCGCGGTCCACTCGGCCTGGTCGCCGCCCTGCTCGAACAGCAGGCCGGTCGCCTGCTGGAAACCCGCGAAGGCGAGCGCCTGCTCACCGACCTGCGGCATCTCGGCGAACTGCTGCAGGAGCGCTGGCAGGATCATGGCGGTGGCGAGCGTCTGCTGGCCTGGTTCGCGCAACAGGTCACCGAGGGCAGCGACGGGGCCGAGGCCGGAGAAGCCCGTGCCCTGCGCCTCGAATCGGATGCGGCACGGGTCAAGCTGATGACCCTGCACGCCAGCAAGGGTCTGGAATTCGAGATCGTGTTCCTGCCGCTGATGTGGAAGCACGGAGCCAAACGGAACACCAAGAACGGCCCGCGGCTGCTCGCCGGCCGCGAGCCCGGCCTTCGCTGCCTCGTCGAGAGCGATCACTGCAAGGCGCTGGTCGCCCGGCAGGAATATGAGGAGCGCTACCGACTGCTGTACGTGGCGCTGACTCGCGCCATCCATGCCTGCCATCTGTTCGTGGTGCCGAAGGGCAGTGTCAAGGACGGCGTGCCGCTCAAGGCGCTCGATCTGACAGCACTGAAAGCCGACGCAGCGAGCGGCCTTGGTGCCATCGACCTGGTGCAGGGCTGGGCCGAGCACCCGGGTCTTGCCTACCGGAGCGGTGAGAGCGAAGCCACTCAGCGCAGAGCACGCCCGCTGCCCGCAGCGCCCCGCGGGCCTTTGCCCCTGCGCCACAGCTTCACCACGCTGTCGCGCAGCCACCACCGCAGGGCGAACGAGGAAGAACGCGCCGCCGAGGACGAAGCCCCGCTTGTCGCCGAAGCCCTCGTGCCCGAGGACGACACGATCGAAAGCGCCCCCGAAACCGCCTCGGCCACCGCAACGCGACACCCGCATCCCGAGCTCGATGCCCTGGCCGCAGTCGGTGGCACCGAATTCGGCCATGCCGTGCATGCCCTGTTCGAACGCCGCCTGCCGGGCATTCCGGTGTCGGCGGCCGAGGCACTGGACGCCCTGCGTGAACATGCCGTGCGGCCGCGCCATGGCGAGCTCGCCCCGCTGGCCGAGGCGCTGGCCCATCGCGTGAACCGCGTGCTCCACACCCGCCTTGCCGAACCCGAGGGCCCGCGCCTGTGGGACCTCTCGGCACCGGACATGCGCGCCGAGATGGGCTTCAGCTTCCTGCTCGACCGGGCCTCGCTGGCTGCCTTGCGCGAGGCCTGCGAGCGCCACGGCGAAGCCGGCCTCGTGCCAAGGCGCGAGCAGAGCCTGGCCGGCCTGATGAGCGGCAAGATCGACCTCGTGTTCGCACAGGGCGAACGTTTCCACCTGCTCGACTACAAGGGCAACCAGCTCGCCCGCGGCTCGCGTGCCTGCCTCGAGGACTACGCCCCCGAGGCACTGGAACGCGCGATGCATGGGTCCGGCTACCGCTTCCAGGCCCTGCTCTACACCCTGGCGCTGGAGCGCTACCTGCGCGAACGGCTGGGCACGACCTACCGCCGCGAGCAGCATCTGGGCGATGGCTGGTACCTGTTCGTCCGTGCGGTCGGCCTGCGCCTGCCCGACGGGACGGCCTGCGGCGTCTGGCGGCACCGTTTCAGCGACACCCTGCTCGATGCGGTGCAGGCCGTGTTCACTGCGCAGCCGGAGGCGGCATGACAACGAAGATCGCCGGCGATGCGTTCCGCTTTTCGTGGCCGCGGTCGCAAAGCGATCTGCCCGAGCTCTGGCGCGATCTCGATCGTGCGGTCTGGCGCTGGGTGCGGGCGCATGGCGGCGATCCGCTCACCGCGCTCGCCGCCGGCTGGGTCAGCCATGCCGAGGGCCAGGGCCACAGCGCCCTGCCGCTGTCCTCTAACGATGCCGAGGGCAGGCCGCTGTTGGGCCCCGCGTGTTACGAGGCGCTGGCGCAGAGCCCCTTGGTCGACACCCATGCGGGCGAAGCCAGACCGGCCCGACCCTTCGTGCTCGACGGCGACCACCTGTACCTGCGGCGCAACCACCGCGACGAGATCCGCGTGGCCGAAGCCCTGGTCGAGCGCCGGGCGGCGGCAGCCTCACCGGTCCGGGCGCTCGACGATGCGGACCTGCGCGGGCTTTTCCAGGGCTCCTGGCGCGACGAGGAGGAACGCCAGCGAGCCGCCGTGCGCCAGGCCCCGGGGCGCCGGCTGATGGTGCTGACCGGCGGGCCGGGCACCGGCAAGACCAGCACGGTGCTGCGCATGCTGCTCGGCTTGTCACGCGAGCACGAGGCCCGCACCGGCCCCCTGCCCAGACTGAGCGTGGCCGCTCCCACCGGCAAGGCCGCGCAACGCCTGAGCGAAGCCTTGCGCCAGGGCGCGGCCCGCCTAGGCAGCGGCGAGCCGCCGCTGGACGCCGCTTGGGCCTCCCACCTCGATGGCGTACTCGCCGCCGGCTCCGGCACCCTGCACCGCCTGCTCGGCAGCCGTGGTCGGCAGGGTGGCTTTGCTTTCCACGCCGGTGAACGCCTGCCCGCCGACATCGTGGTGCTGGACGAGGCCTCGATGCTCGATCTCGGTCTCCTGCGCGCCCTGCTGTCGGCGCTGCGCGAGGAGGCCGTGCTGGTGCTGGTGGGCGACGCCGACCAGCTCAGCTCGGTCGGCACCGGCTCGGTGATGATGGACATTGTGCGGGCCCTGCAGGCCGACCCGCGCGGCGATCTCGTGCGGCTTGAGCATGGCTTCCGCGCCGACGCCGCCCTGGTGCCGATCAACGAGGCGGTGCGTGCCGGCGATGCGCAGGCTTTCGAAGCCGCCTTCGAGCAGGCCGCGAGCCAGCGCAGGGGCGAGCGGGTGGCGGCGCGGATCCACATCGTCGACACGCCGGATCAATTGCAGGGCCGCCTCGCCGCCTGGGCGCGCGAATGGATGGCGGAACTCGAAGCGGTCGGCATCGAACGCCCGGTGCCCTTCGACGATGGCCCGGGGCTGGCCTCGCGGCTCGGCCTGCTGCGTCGGCAGCAACTGCTCTGCGCGCAGCGCGAGGGGCCTTTCGGTGCCGTCCAGGCCAGTACCGCGATCGCCGCCCGGCTGCGCGGCGGGTCGGCGTTGGCCGACTGGGCGGGGAGCATCTGGTACCCCGGCCGTGCCGTGATCGTACTCCGCAACGACCCTGCCGCACGGCTCTACAACGGCGACGTCGGGCTGTGCCTGCTCGTCGAGGACGCCACCGGCCAGCGCCGCCTGCAGGTCGCCTTCGATCCGGCAGCGGATGCGGCGGCCGCTCCGGGTAGCGGTGCGGCACAGGCGGACCCTGCCCCGGTGCGGCTGTTCGACCCGGCCGCGCTGCCACCGCACGAGGACGCCTTCGCGCTGACCGTGCACAAGAGCCAGGGTTCCGAGTACGCCCGGGTGGCCGTGTTGCTGCCGCCGGATGCGCACTCCCCCCTGCTCAACCGGCAGACCCTCTACACCGGGCTGTCGCGGGCCAGAGTGGCGCTCGAACTCTGGTCCAGCACCGCCAGCACGGCCAAGGCCCTGGCGACCGGCTTGCAACGGCACGGCCGTCTGGCCGAGCGGATCGCTGCCGCCGGGCCTTGAGCGTTGCCGGGCCCGCAAACCGGGCCCCACGTGTTCAGAGGAACGAGGCTTCCGCCCAACCCAGAATCATCTGGGCACCGAGACCGAGCACCAGCAGGGCGATGGCATTGGCGGCGAACACGAAGCGCAAGGTGCCATCGGCATGCGCCACCATGTCGTCGCGTTCCGGCGCGTCGAAGAACATCACCTTGATGACGCGCAGGTAGTAGAAGGCGCCCACCACCGCCATCACCACGCCCAGCACGGCCAGCCACTCGCGGCCGCCATCGACCGCGGCACCGATGGCCGAGAGCTTGGCGAAGAAGCCGAGCGTGGGCGGCACGCCGGCGAGAGAGGCCATCACGATCATGATCAGGAAGGCATGGAAAGGGCTGCGCTGCCACAGGCCCTTGTAGTCGGCGATCTGGTCGGCCTCGAAGCCACGACGCGACATCAGAATGATGGCACCGAAAGCGGCGGTGGCCATGATCGCGTAGCTGATGGCGTAGAACATCGCCGCGCTGTAGCCGGCGGCCTGCGGGTTCGAGAGCGCCATGAACAGGAAACCGACGTGGGCGATCGTCGAATAGGCCAGCATCCGCTTGAGGTTGGTCTGCGCCAGCGCCAGCAGGTTGCCGATCACCAGCGACAGCACCGCCAGCCAGGCGACCATCTGCGACCAGTACTCCGAGGTCGGACCGAGTCCGGATTCGAGCAGGCGGTAGGCGAAACCGAAGGCGGCGATCTTCGGCACCGAGCCGATGAACAGGGTGATCGCCGTCGGGGCGCCCTGGTAGACATCGGGCACCCACATGTGGAAGGGCGCAGCGCCGAACTTGAAGGCCACGCCGACCAGCACGAACACCACACCGAACAGCAGCAGGGTGCGATCGTCGCTGCTCGCCGCCGCCTGGTGGATGGCGGCAAGATCGAGGCTGCCGGTGGCGCCATAGATCATCGACATGCCGTAGAGCAGCAGGGCCGAGGCCATGGCGCCCAGCACGAAGTACTTCATGCCGGCCTCGGAGGCGACCTTGTTGTCACGGTCCATGGCGACCAGACCGTAGGAGCTGAGCGCCAGCAGCTCAAGGCCGAGGTAGAGGGTGACCAGGTTGCCAGCCGAGACCATCACCATCATGCCGAGCAGGGCGAACAGGACGATGGCGTAGAACTCGCCGACCAGCAGGCCGCGCTCCTCGAGGTAGCGCCGCGCATAGAGCAGCACGAGGGCGGTGACGCCGCACATCGCGATCTTCAGCACATCGGCCAGGGTGTCGCGGATGAACATGCCGCCGAACGCCGACACCGGCTCGCCACCCATGCCACGGGCCACCAGCAGGGCGGTGAGCAGCAGCGACAGCAGGGCGAGGAAATGGATCAGGCCGCGCCGGCGCTCATCGATGAACAGATCGGCGAGCAGCAGGCCGAGCGCCGCACCGCAGAGCAGCAGTTCGGGGAGAAGCGGAACCAGATCGGCGCTGGTGGGCAGGGGCATCATCGCGGTCGGGTCTCCGTCACAGCAGGGCGAGCTTGGTGGCCGAGAGCTGGCCCACCAACTGCACCACCGAGGCATCCATCAGGTCGGTCAGGGGTTTCGGGTAGACGCCGATGGCGAGCACACCAGCAGCAAACAGACCGAGCACCCAGGCTTCGCGGGCGTCGATGTCTTTGAGCTCGGCGACATGGCGGTTGGCCACTTCGCCGAACATGACCCGCTTGACCATCCACAGGGTGTAGGCGGCACCGAGCACCAGGGTGGTGGCAGCAACGATGGCGATCCACGGCTCGGCCTGGAAGGCGGCGAGGACGACCATGAACTCGCCAACGAAGCCGGAGGTGCCCGGCAGGCCGGCGTTGGCCATGGCGAACAGCACGAAGAAGCCACCGAACCACGGCATCATGCTCATGACGCCGCCGTAGTCGGCCATCATCCGGGTGTGCATGCGGTCGTAGAGCACACCCACGCAGGTGAACATGGCGCCGGAAATGAAGCCGTGCGAGACCATCTGCACCATCGCGCCCTGCAGGCCGAGTTGCGCGGCGCTGGACGGATCGCCGGCACCGCCGCTTCGTGTGATGCCGAAGGCGATGAAGATGCCGAGCGTGACGAAGCCCATGTGGGCGATCGAGGAATAGGCGATCAGCTTCTTCATGTCCTCCTGCACCAGCGCGACCAGACCGATGTAGGCCACCGCGATGAGCGAGAAGGCGATCACCAGCCAGGCCCACTCGGCGCCGGCGTCGGGAACGATCGGCAGGGTGAAACGCAGGAAGCCGTAGCCGCCGATCTTCAGCATGATCGCGGCCAGCACCACCGAGCCGGCGGTGGGAGCCTCGACGTGAGCGTCGGGCAGCCAGGTGTGCACCGGGAACATCGGAATCTTGACCGCGAAGGCGGCGAAGAAGGCCCAGAACAACCAGGTCTGTTCGGTGGCGGTGAGCGGCAAGGCGTAGAGGTCGGCGAGCTGGAAACTGCCGCCCTTGAGGTACAGGTAGACCAGCCCGACCAGCATGAACACCGAGCCGAGGAAGGTGTAGAGGAAGAACTTGAGGCTGGCATAGACGCGCTTGGCACCGCCCCAGACGCCGATCACGATGAACATCGGGATCAGCATGGCCTCGAAGAATACGTAGAACAGGATGGCGTCCTGCGCGGCGAACACGCCGATCATCAGGCTCTGCAGCATCAGGAAAGCGGCGTAGTACTGGTGAACGCGATGGCTCACCGAGGCCCAGGCCCCCATCAGCACCAGCACGCCGATGACAGCGGTGAGCAGGATCAGCGCCACCGAGATGCCGTCCACCCCGAGGTGGTAATAGATGTCGAAGGCCGGGATCCAGGGCCGCTTTTCGACGAACTGCATCGCCGGCGAGCTGGCGTCGAAACCGGTGTAGAGCGGAATGCAGAGCGCCAGCGTGAGCAGGGCGATCAGCAGGGCGAACCACTTGGCCTGCGTGCCACGCGCCTCACCGAACGCCAGCGTCAGCAAGCCGCCCAACAGGGGCAGCCAGATCAGTGCGCTCAGCAGCGGGAAACCTTCCATCGGGTCGTCCTTCCAGGGTCAGGCCGCGGTCCAGCGTCCGATCAGCCACAACAGGGCGATCAGGCCGAGGATCATCGCGAAGGCGTAGTGGTAGAGGTAGCCGGACTGCATGTGGCGCACGATCGCCGAGACCCGGTCGATCACCCAGACCGA
This sequence comes from Silanimonas sp., assembly GCA_018334015.1. Lineage (GTDB taxonomy): Bacteria > Pseudomonadota > Gammaproteobacteria > Xanthomonadales > Xanthomonadaceae > Silanimonas. The sequence continues at coordinate 257,556 of JAGXTI010000014.1, read as the reverse complement.
GCCGTTGACGGCGGCACCATCGATCAGGCCACGGTCACCGTAGCGCCAAGCCCCGCGTCCGAGGCGCACGCCCTGGCCGGCGAAACCGTCGATCCACAGTTCGTCCATCCAGTACTTGGCCTCGAGCACGCGCACCAGCGGTGCGAGGATAAGGCGCAAACGGGTGCTGGTGCCGGGTCGCAACAGGTAAAGGTAGGTTGCAAGAGCGAAACCAAGGAAGGCCAACCAGAACGCCGGCGTGGTGAAGCCATGCACGGCGAAGCCGATCGCTCCGTTGCCGAAGTGCTTGCAGCCGACCACGGCAACCGGATCCTCGGCACCGTCCTGCAGGACAGCCTCGCAATCCACCGGCCCCATCGGCACCGGCGAGAACGCCACCGCCCCCGGCAGACCGGTGGCGGCCGGCCCTTGCTGGTAGTGGTAGATGGCGCCCTCGAAGAACGGCGTCACCGGCTTCTCGCCACTGAAATCCTTGCCGAACAGCATCGGCCCCACCGTCAGCATGCCGATCAGCACCGAGGGAATGGCCAGCAGCACGAGCGGTGCGGTGACCACCCAGGGCGATTCGTGCGGCTCGACCGGACCGTGGTGGCCGCCGTGGCCGTGGTCATCGTGCGACGTGACAGGGTCGTCCGGTACTTCGCGGAACCGCTCCTTGCCGTGGAAGACCAGGTAGAACAGTCGGAAACTGTAGAAGCTGGTGACGAACACGCCAGCCAGCACGGCGAACAGCGCATAGCCGACCACCCAGTTGCCGCCATCGGCGGCGACCTTGACCGCCTCGATGATGCTGTCCTTCGAGTAGAAGCCCGAGAGAAAGGGGAAGCCGATCAAGGCCAGCGTGCCGAGCAACGAGGTCCAGTAGGTGATCGGCATGTATTTGCGCAGGCCGCCCATGCGGCGCATGTCCTGCACGTGATGCATGCCGATGATCACGCTGCCGGCCGCGAGAAACAGCAGGGCCTTGAAGAAAGCATGTGTCATCAGGTGGAACACCGCGGCACTGTAGGCCGAAACGCCGAGCGCCACGGTCATGTAGCCCAGCTGCGAAAGCGTCGAGTAGGCGACCACCCGCTTGATGTCGTTCTGCACCATGCCGATCAGGCCAGTGAACAGCGCCGTCGTCGCACCGATGAACAGGATGACATCGAGCGTGGTGGCGCTCAGTTCGAACACCGGCGACATCCTCGCGACCATGAAAATGCCGGCCGTCACCATCGTGGCCGCGTGGATCAGCGCCGAGATCGGCGTCGGGCCTTCCATCGAATCCGGCAGCCAGACGTGCAAGGGCACTTGCGCCGACTTGCCCATGGCACCGATGAACAGGCAGATGCCGATGAAGGTCACGGCATCGACCTGCCAGGCCGGCACCTGCAGACCGAGCAGGGAGAACTGGCTCCAGACCACCAGAGTTTCACCGACCGCATCGGTGACCTTGGCGAACACCGTCGCGTAGTCGAGTGTGCCGTAGAAATACAAGATGGCGGCGATGCCAAGCAGGAACCCGAAGTCGCCAACGCGGTTGACCAGGAACGCCTTCATGTTGGCGAACACGGCGGTCGGGCGCTTGTACCAGAAGCCGATCAGCAGGTAGGACACCAGGCCGACCGCTTCCCAGGCGAAGAACAGCTGCAGGAAGTTGTTGCTCATCACGAGCATCAACATCGAGAAGGTGAACAGCGAGATGTAGCTGAAGAAGCGCTGGTAGCCGTCGTCGTCGGCCATGTAGCCGATGGTGTAGATGTGCACCAGCAGCGAGACGAAGGTGACCACCACCATCATCATCACGGTCAGGCGGTCAACCAGAAAGCCGATGTGGGCCGAGTAGGTGCCGATCTCGAAGAAGGTGTAGATGTTCTGGTTGAACGGGTCGGCGCCCGCGAACCAGAGCTGCCAGAGCACGTGGCAGGAAAGCACGAAACTGATGGCCACACCGGCGATGGTGACGCTGTGCGCACCGGAACGCCCGATCTGGCGGCCGAACAGGCCGGCGATGATGGCACCAAGCAGGGGCGCCAGAGCGATGACCAGCAGCAGGTTGGTCGAGAGCGTATGGCCCATGTCAGCCCTTCATCGCGTCGAGTTCAGCCACGTTGATCGTCCGCTTGTTGCGGAAGAGCGTGACCAGGATGGCCAGGCCGATCGCCGCCTCGGCAGCGGCGACGGTCAGAATGAAGAACACGAACACTTGACCATCGACATCGCCGAGGAAGCGCGAGAAGGCGATCAGGTTGATGCTCACCGCCAGCAGCATCAGTTCGATGCACATCAGCAGGACGATGATGTTCTTGCGGTTGATGATGATGCCGGCGATGCCGATCGAGAACAGCAGCGCCGAGAGCGTGAGGAAATGCGCCAGCGTGATCATTCGGCGTTCTCCCCCTTGCGGGTCTCGGCGGGCATCTTCAGCACCCGCAGACGGTCCTCCTTGCGCACCGCGGACTGCCGGGCGGCGTCCTGGTGGCGCGCACCGGGGCGGCGGCGCAGGGTCAGCATCACCGCGACCAGGATGGCGACGGTGAGCAGCACGGCGGCGATCTGGAAGGGCAGCAGGTAGCCGGAGAACAGCGCGCGACCGATCCATTCGAGGTTGCTGAAGCCCGCGGCCTGCGCCGGGTCGGCGCTGGGGAAAGCGACACCACGCTCGCCGGTGGTGACCCCGAGCAGCACCAGCATCTGCACGAACATCAGGCCGGAGACGATGGCGGCGGCGGGCAGGTAGCGGGCGAAGCCCTCGCGCAGTGGCACGGTGTTGATGTCAAGCATCATCACCACGAACAGGAACAGCACCATCACCGCACCGACGTAGACCAGCACCAGCACCACGCCGAGGAATTCGGCCTGCAGCAGCAGGAACAGGCAGGCCGCGCTGAAGAAGGTCAGCACCAGACAGAGCACGGCGTGCACGGGGTTCTTGAGCAGGATGACGCCGAGGGCGGAAGCCACCGCCATCGCCGCGAAGAGGTAGAACGCGATCAGTTCCATCGTGGCCCAGTCCTCAACGGTAAGCGGCGTCGGCGGCGCGGCGCTCGGCGATTTCCGCCTCGAAGCGATCGCCGATGGCGAGCAGCTGCGACTTGCTCACGATGTTCTCGCCGCGCTTCTCGAAATGGTATTCGTGGATGTGCGTCTCGACGATCGAATCGACCGGGCAGCTCTCCTCGCAGAAGCCGCAGTAGATGCACTTGAACAGGTCGATGTCGTAACGCGTGGTGCGACGGGTGCCGTCGGCGCGCACTTCCGAATCGATGGTGATGGCCAGTGCCGGGCAGACCGCCTCGCAGAGCTTGCAGGCGATGCAGCGCTCCTCGCCGTTCGGGTAGCGGCGCAGCGCATGCAGACCACGGAAGCGCGGCGACTGCGGCAGCTTCTCCAGCGGGTAGTGGACCGTGTACTTCGGCTTGAACAGGTAGCCGAGGGTCAGCCGCATGCCCTGGAGCAGTTCCAGCAGCATCAGACTTTTGAGGTAGGCGATCGCGCGGTTCATGGTTTGCTGTCTGCCCTGCCCTTACTGGCCGATCTCGAACCAGCCGAGGTAGCCCATGACGGCGACGACGACGATCCAGACGATGGTGATGGGAATGAACACCTTCCAGCCGAGCCGCATGATCTGGTCGTAGCGGTAGCGCGGGAAGGTGGCTCGGAACCAGACGTAGCAGAAGGCGAAGAACAGCGCCTTGATGAACAGCCACCAGGGGCCGTCGACGCCGAGCAGCGGCACCGACTCCGGGAAGGGCGAGAGCCAGCCGCCGAGGAAGAACAGCGCGGCGAGGACGCTGATCAGGATCATGTTGGCGTACTCGGCGAGGAAGAACACCGCGAACGCGGAACCCGAGTAGTCGACATGGAAGCCGGCGACAATTTCTGACTCGCCTTCGGCGACGTCGAAGGGGGCGCGGTTGGTTTCGGCCACACCGGCGATGAAATAGATGACGAACAGCGGCAGCAACGGCAGCCAGAACCATTCGAACAGGCCGGCGTTACCGTCCTGGGCCAACACGATGGCGGTGAGGTTCATGCTGCCGGCGGCGATCAGCACGCCGACCAGGGCGAAGCCCATGGCGATCTCGTAGCTGACGACCTGGGCCGCCGAGCGCAATGCGCCAAGAAAAGCGTATTTCGAGTTCGAGGCCCAACCGCCGATGATGACGCCATAGACCCCCATCGAGGTCAGCGCCAGCAGCACCAGCAGGCCGGCATCGACATCGGCGATGACCAGACCCTCGCCGAACGGGACCACCGCCCAAGCGGCGAAAGCCGGGGCCAGCGCGATCAGCGGCGCCAGCCGGTAGAGCACGACGTTGGCGCTGGAAGGCGCGATGCTTTCCTTGAACAGCATCTTGAACACGTCGGCAAAGGCCTGGATGAAGCCCAGACCCGGCACCAGCTGGCCGACATAGACCGGCCCGTGGCGGGCATGCATCCAGCCGATCACCTTGCGCTCGAACAGGGTGAAGAAAGCCACCGCGATGGTGAGCGCCAGCATCAGCGGCACGATCTTGACCAGCGCCCAGGCCACGGTGCCGGCGTAGCCGAAACCGATCAGGAAATCGTGCAGGGGAGCGAACAGGTCCATCAACCACCTGCCTTGCTGATCGTCAGCTCGCCCTTGGCCGCCAACGGGGCGGTGGCCGGGTAGGCGCTCTCGACCCAGGCCGTGCCCTTGGCGAGTCGCGGATTGAGCCGCACCGGCAAGGCGGCGTGGCCGTTCGCATCGGCGACCTTGGCGATGGTCCCGGCGGCGAGGCCGAGAGCTGCCGCATCCTCGGGATGCAGTTCGATGCCCTGGCCCTTGGTCAGCGGGTGCGCGTTGAGCGCCGTCGAGCGACGCAGCTGCGCATCGGCGCGGTACACCGGCGTGGTGGCGAGCCGCTCGATGCCATTGACGAGGCGCAGGGCCGAAAGACCCTGCCCCGAGAGCACGATCTGTGCGGTCATCGATGCGCGCAAGGCCGCGAGGTCGGCGTGGTCGAAACCGGCCAGACCCATCGCCTCGCCGAGCACCCGCAGCACGCGCCAACCGGGGCGTGCTTCGCCGGGCGGCTTGCCACCGGCGCTGGTGGCCTGCAGACGGCCATCGAGGTTGCTGTAAAGGCCCTCGATCTCCGCAGCGGCGGCGATCGGCAGGATCAGGTTGGCCACCTGCTTCAGCGACTCGCTGGCATACACCGAAAACGCGACGACCTTGGCCGCCGACAGCGCCTTCAGCGCAGCCGTGGCATCGGCGAAATCATAGGCCGGCTCGAGGTTGTAGAGCACGTAACCGGCCTTGGCCTGGGCGAGCTGGGCGCTGGCATCGTGGCCCGACGGCCCCGGCAGCACGCCGTGCTGGGCGAGGCCCAAGGCATTGGCACCCTGCGGGATGCGGTTCACCGCCACCCCGGTGGCCTGCGCGATGGCTCGCGCGGCGGCGCGCAGGTGCGAAGCGTGGGCATGGCACTCGGCGATCTCACCCAGCAGCACCACGCCGGCCTTGGCGCTTTTCAGCGCCTCGGCCATCGCGGCGAGCGCTGCATCGTCGATGGCGACGGCGATGCCGCTCGGCAAGCTCGCACCGAGCTTGCTGGCGAGTGCAGCGAGCACACCCGGCAGCTTGGAGGGCGGCACGATCGCCTGGCCAGCCAGCGCATGCGCCACCGGGAAATCGACCGGGTTGATCGCGTAGATCTTGGCGCCTTTCTTGCTGGCCTTGAGCAGACGCTGGTGCAGCAGCGGCACTTCGTGGCGCAGATTCGTGCCGACCAGCAGCACGACATCGGCGTTCTCAAGCTCGGCCGTGCTGCAGCCGAAGGTCTCGGCCACCGGCGCATCGGCGAAGTCGATCTGGGTCAGGCGATGGTCGAGGTGCGGTGTGCCAAGGCCTTTGGCGAGGCGCACCAGCGAAGCTCCTTCCTCGTTCGAGGTGGCCGGATGCACCAGCATCCCGGTGTCCGTGCCCGAAGCCTTGAGCATCGCGGCAGCGAGGCCCAGCGCCTCGTCCCAGCCGATGGCTTTCCAGCTGCCGTCGGCCTGTTTGGCCAAGGGCTGCGTGGCGCGGTCCTCGCTGTAGAGGCCCTCATGCGAGTAGCGGTCGCGGTCGGACAGCCAGCACTCGTTGACCGCTTCGTTTTCGCGAGGAACGACGCGCAGCACCTCATTACGACGCACGTGCAGGAACAGGTTGGAACCCAGCGCGTCGTGCAGGCCGATCGACTCGCGGGCCACCAGCTCCCACGGACGGGCCTTGAAGCGGTAGACCTTGTTGGTGAGCGCGCCGACCGGGCAGACGTCGATGACGTTGCCGGAAAGCTCACTCATCAGCGGTTTGCCATCGTAGGTGCCGATCTGCAGGTTCTCGCCGCGGTACATGCCGCCCAGTTCGTAGGTGCCGGCCACATCAGCGGTGAAACGCACGCAGCGCGTGCAGTGGATGCAGCGCGTCATCTCGGTGGCGACCAGCGGCCCGAGGTCTTCGTCGGCCACGACGCGCTTGCGCTCGACGTAGCGACTGACCGAACGGCCGTAGCCCATCGAGACATCCTGCAACTCGCACTCGCCGCCCTGGTCGCAGATCGGGCAGTCGAGCGGGTGGTTCACCAGCAGGAACTCCATGACGTTGCGCTGCGCATCGAGCGCGCGCTTGGTCTGGGTGGTGACTTTCATGCCCTCCATCACCGGCGTGGCACAGGCCGGCGCCGGCTTCGGCATCTTCTCGACATCGACGAGGCACATGCGGCAGTTCGCCGCGATCGGCAGCTTCTTGTGGTAGCAGAAGCGCGGAATGGCGATGCCGGCGTTGTCGGCGGCATGGATGATCATCGAGCCCTTGCGGGCCTGCATCGGCATGCCGTCGATCTCGATGTTGACGAGATCGGTGGCGGGGGCGGTCGGCGTGACGGCACTCATGCGGCCTGCTCCGTGGCGACACCCGCCGCCTGGTCATCGACCAGGAAGCGCTTGTTGACGATGGCGTACTCGAACTCGGCCCAGAACTGGCGCAGGAAACCCTGCACCGGCCAGGCCGCGGCCTCGCCGAAGGCACAGATGGTGTGGCCCTCGATCTGCCCGGCCGAGGCCTTGAGCAGGTGGAGGTCGTCGAGCGTGGCCTTGTGCTCGACGATGCGGGTCAGCATGCGGTACATCCAGCCCGTGCCCTCGCGGCAGGGCGTGCACTGGCCGCAGCTCTCCTTGTAGTAGAAGCGGGCGATGCGCTGGCAGGCGCGGACCATGCAGGTGGTCTCGTCCATCACGATGACGGCGCCCGAACCGAGGCCGGAGCCGGCTTTCTGGATGCTGTCGTAGTCCATCGTGAGACCGAGCATCACGTCGCCCGGCAGCACCGGCATCGAGGAACCGCCGGGGATCACAGCCTTCAGCTTGCGACCGCCGCGCACGCCGCCGGCCATCTCGAGCAGGTCCTTGAAGGGCGTGCCGAGGCGGATCTCGAAATTGCCCGGCTTGGCCACATGGCCGGACACCGAGAACACTTTGGGGCCACCGTTGTTCGGCTTGCCCAAGCCCAGAAACCACTCGCCACCGTTGCGGATGATGGCCGGCACCGAAGCGTAGGTCTCGGTGTTGTTGATCGTGGTCGGCCGGCCGTACAGGCCGAAGTTGGCCGGGAACGGTGGCTTGTAGCGCGGCTGGCCCTTCTTGCCCTCGAGCGACTCCATCAGCGCGGTTTCCTCACCGCAGATGTAGGCCCCCGCGCCCAACGCGGAATGGATGTCGACATCGACACCGCTACCCAGCACGTTCTTGCCGAGCCAGCCGTGGGCGTAGGCCTCCTGCAGGGCTTCCTCGAAGTGCTCGAAGGGCTCGTGATGGAACTCGCCGCGCATGTAGTTGTAGGCCACGGTCGAGCCGGTGGCGTAGCAGGCGATCGCCATACCCTCGATCACCGCATGCGGGTTGTAGCGCAGGATGTCGCGGTCCTTGCAGGTGCCCGGCTCGGATTCATCGGAATTGCAGAGAATGTACTTCTGCCCCGGCACGCTGCGCGGCATGAAACTCCACTTCAGGCCGGTCGGAAAACCGGCACCGCCACGCCCCCGCAAGCCGCTCTGTTTGATCTGTTCGATGACCTGCTCGGGCGGCATCTTCTCGGCGAGGATCTTGCGCCACGCCGCATAGCCACCGACCTTGAGGTAGTTCTCGTAGGACCAGGGTTTGTCGAAGTGCAGCGTGGTGTAGACGACCTGGTGCTCCTGCGGCGCCGGACCGACCGGACCGGAAGCCTGCGAAGTGTGCGAAGCGTGGTGTGCCATGCGCGGCCTCACTTCAACTCGTCGAGGATGGCGTCGATCGACGCCGGGGTCAGCTTCTCGTGGTAATGGCCGTTGACGACCATCATCGGCGCACCGGCGCAGGCGGCGAGGCATTCCTCCTCGACCTTGAGCCAGATCCGGCCATCGGCGGTGGAGCCGCCATGCCGCACGCCCAGTTTTTTCTCGCAGTGGCGCACGATGTCCTCGGCGCCGTTGAGCCAGCAGCTGATGTTGGTGCAGACGGCGACCACGTTGCGGCCCACCGGCTCCAGCGCGAACATCGAATAGAAGGTGGCGACCTCGTAGGCCCAGACCGGCGGAATGCCGATGTACTTGGCCACCGCCGCGATCAGTTCATCGGTGAGGTAACCCTGGTTCTGCTCCTGCGCGGCGATCAGCGCCTGGATCACGGCGCTGCGGCGGCGGTCGGCCGGAAAGCGCGCCAGCCATTGCTCGATGCGGGCGCGGGTGGCCTCACTCAGCGCGAGCATCGGGTCGACGTGCTGGCAGGCCTCGAAATTGCCGGTGGCTTTCATCGGTCGATCTCCCCGAACACGACGTCGTAGGTGCCGATCATGGCGACGACGTCCGACAGCATGTGGCCCTTGACGATGGCATCCATCGAACTCAGGTGGGCGAAACCCGGTGCGCGCAGCTTGAGCCGGAAGGGTTTGTTGGCCCCATCGGAGACGAGGTAGGCGGCGAATTCGCCCTTGGGCGCCTCGACCGCGGCATAGACCTCGCCAGCCGGCACCGAATAGCCCTCGGTGAACAGCTTGAAGTGGTGGATCAGGGCTTCCATGTCGCCCTTCATCTGTTCGCGCGAGGGTGGTGCCACCTTGTGATTGACGACCATCACCGGGCCCGGGTGGGCGCGCAGCCAGGCCACCGCCTGCTTGATGATCCGCGCCGACTGGCGCATCTCCTCGATGCGCACGAGGTAGCGGTCGTAGCAGTCGCCGTTGCTGCCCACCGGGATGTCGAAATCGACCTCACCGTAGCAGGCGTAGGGCTGCTTCTTGCGCAGGTCCCAGGCGATTCCGGAGCCGCGCAGCATCGGACCGCTCATGCCCCAGGCCAGGGCCTGCTCGGGGCTGATGACGCCGATATCGACGGTGCGCTGCTTCCAGATACGGTTGTCGGTGAGCAGGGTCTCGTACTCGTCGACGCGCTTCGGGAAGTCATTGGCGAAGGCATCGAGGAAATCGAGCATCGAACCCTCGCGCCACTCGTTGACGCGCTTGAGCTCTTTGCCCTTGCGCCACGGTGATTCGGCGTACTTGGGCATCGTATCCGGCAGGTCGCGGTAGACGCCGCCCGGACGGTAGTAGGCGGCATGCAGGCGCGCACCGGACACCGCCTCGTAGCAGTCCATCAGCTCCTCGCGCTCGCGGAAGGCGTAGAGGAACATCGCCATCGCGCCGAGGTCGAGGCCGTTGGTGCCCACCCACATCAGGTGGTTGAGGATGCGGGTGATCTCGTCGAACAGCGTGCGGATCATCTTCGCGCGCGGCGGCGGCTCGATGCCGGCGAGGCGCTCGATGGCCATCACGTAGGCGTGCTCGTTGCACATCATCGAGACGTAGTCGAGCCGGTCCATGTAGCCGATCGACTGGTTGTAGGGCTTCGACTCGGCGAGCTTCTCGGTGCCACGGTGCAGCAGACCGATGTGCGGATCGGCCCGGCGCACCGTCTCGCCGTCCATCTCCAGCACGAGGCGCAGCACGCCGTGGGCCGCCGGATGCTGCGGCCCGAAGTTCATCGTGTAGTTGCGGATCTCTTGGTTCATCGCGGCAGGGGTCATGGGCTCAGGCCTTCTTGGCCGCGGCTTCGGCGGCCGACTGCTGCCAACGCGAGTCCTCGCGCACCACGCGCGGCACACCGACGCGCGGCTCGACCGAGGTGACCGGCTCGTAGACGACACGCTGCTTCTCGGCGTCGTAGCGCACCTCGACATTGCCGATCAGCGGGAAGTCCTTGCGGAAGGGATGGCCGACGAAACCGTAGTCGGTGAGAATGCGGCGCAGGTCCGGATGGCCCTCGAAGAGGATGCCGAACAGGTCGAAGGCCTCACGCTCGAACCAGTCCAGCCCGACCCAGACGCCGACCAGCGAGGGCAGCACCGGCAATTCGTTGTCGGTGGCGAAGACCCGCAGGCGCAACCGGCGGTTGTGGCGGATCGAGAGCAGGTGGACGCTGATCGCAAAGCGCCGCTCCGGACCGCTGCCCTGTGGGCGGTTGGCCCAGGCGAAGCGACCGGGGCCATCGCCGCCCTGCACACCCCGCGAGAAACCCTCGCTGCTGACCGCCGTGGTTTCCCACTCGTCCATGCCGTAGCCCAGGAAATCGAGGCCGGCAAGATCGACGGCCTGCTCGAAATGGAACTCGGGCTCGTCGCGCAGGGCACGCGCCACCTCGACGAGATGGGCAGGCGAAAGCTCGAGGGTGGTCTCGCCGCGGGCTTCGACAAGGGCTTGGACGCGCTCGCCAAAGCGGGCACGGAGACGTTCGGCAAGACGCGGCAGGGCTTCGGTCATGGCGGGTTCTGCGGGCTTTCCGTTCGGCGGCAGGGTGCGCATTCAGCGCACGATGGTGTTGGTCCGGCGGATCTTTTTCATCAGCTGCAGGATGCCGTGGACCAGGGCCTCCGAGGTCGGCGGGCAGCCCGGCACGTAGATGTCGACCGGCACCACGCGGTCGCAGCCGCGCACCACCGAATAGCTGTAGTGGTAGTAGCCGCCGCCGTTGGCGCAGCTGCCCATCGAGATGACCCATTTCGGTTCGGGCATCTGGTCGTAGACCTTGCGCAGGGCCGGTGCCATCTTGTTGCAGAGGGTGCCAGCGACGATCATCACGTCGGACTGCCGCGGCGAGGGGCGGAACACCACGCCGTAGCGGTCAAGGTCGAGGCGCGCGGCGCCGGCATGCATCATCTCGACCGCGCAGCAGGCCAGGCCGAAAGTCATCGGCCAGAGCGAGCCGGTGCGCGCCCAGTTGACCAGGGTGTCGACCGAGGTGGTGACGAAGCCACGCTCAAGCAGGGGATTGTCGCCCTCGGGCCGCAGCAGGTCGTCAACCCGGCCGAGCGGCTCGGGGTTGTGCATCACGCGCGAGACGGTCTGGATCACTCCCATTCCAGGGCTCCCTTCTTCCATTCGTAGATGAAGGCGAACACCAGCAGGCCGAGGAAGCCGGCCATGGCCCAGAGCGCCGGCTCGCCGATGTCGCGATAGACCACCGCCCACGGAAACAGGAAGGCGATCTCCAGGTCGAAGACGATGAACAGGATGGCGACGAGGTAGTAACGCACGTCGAAAGGCATGCGCGCGTCCTCGAAGGCCTCGAAGCCGCACTCGTAGGGCGAGAGCTTCTCGCTGTCCGGGCGCTTCGGCCCGAGCAGCCAGCCGGCAACGAGCAGGACCACGCCCAGGCCGGTGGAGACGATCAGGAACAGCAGGATCGGCAGGTACTCGCCCAGCATGCAGGCCTCGGCTAGCGCCCGTGGGGCGCATTGCGGCCGCGCCCGGTGGGGCGCGATCCATTGCGTGTCGATGGTGTGTGGTGCCCAAGGGGGGACTCGAACCCCCACGACTTACGTCGCTACCACCTCAAGGTAGTGCGTCTACCAATTCCGCCACCTGGGCTTTGTCGCTTGCTCCGCGTGAACCGCGAAACATGGAGATTGTATCAGGCCATCAGCCGCCGGAATCGCCTCCGGGTGAATCCGCGGGCACCTCCGCCGGAGCCGGAGCAGTCGGCGGAGCGGCCGGCACCGGCGAAGGGGCCGGCGGCGATTCCGGCACGGCCGGAATAGCCTCGGTGGCCTCGGCCATGATGCCGACGGAGTCGCTCTGGGCCGGCAGCAGGCGGCCGCCATGCTGACTGGCGTACCAGGCCATGCCAAGACTCATGGCGAAGAACACGATGGCCAGCCACTTGGTCGATTTCGACAGGAAGTTGGCCGAGCCGGAAGCGCCGAAGACGGTGGCCGAGGCCCCGCCGCCGAAGCCGGTGCCGGCCTGCGCGCCAGCACCGCGCTGCATGAGGATCAGGACGATCATCGCGATGGCGATGATGACGTAGATGACGGTGGCGATGACGATCCAGTTCATGGCACTCATTTCACCGCGCCGCAGCGGCGGCGATGGCGAGGAATTCAGTGGCGACCAGCGAAGCGCCGCCGATGAGACCGCCATCGACATCGGGCTGGGCGAACAGCTCGGCGGCGTTGGCGGCTTTCACGCTGCCCCCGTAGAGGATGGGCAGCGAGCCAGCGATTGTAGCATCATGGGATCGCAATTCGCCACGCAGGAAGGCATGCACCTGCTGGACCTGCGCCGGCGCAGCGGTGCGGCCGGTGCCGATCGCCCAGACCGGCTCGTAGGCCAGCACTGCCCCCCGGAAGGCCTCGATGCCGCCGCGCTTGATCACCGCCGCGATCTGTCCGGACAGCGCCCACTCGGTCTGGCCGGCCTCGCGCTGATGCAGGCTCTCGCCCACGCAGAGGATCGGCACGAGGCCGGCGCGGCGGGCGGCCAGCAGCTTCTCGGCGACCCGATCGCTCGATTCCTCGTGGTACTGACGGCGCTCGGAGTGGCCGACCAGCACATGGCTGGCGCCGATATCGCGCAGCATCACCCCGGACACCTCGCCGGTGTAAGCGCCAGCATCGTGGAGGTCGAGGTCCTGGGCACCAAAACCCAGGCCCCGGCCGGCAAAACCGGCCACCGCCTCGGCCAGGTAGGGCAGCGGCGGCAGCACCAGCACCTCCACACCCGGCGGCAGGCCAGTTACCAGCGCACCCAGCAGGGCCCGGGTGCTGTCGCGGTTGCCGTTGAGCTTCCAGTTGCCAGCAACGATGCGTGGGCGCATGCGGGTCCTGATCGTGAGGGGAAAGGCGAAAAAGGATAGCAGCCCGGGCCGGGCCGGCTCAGGTCAGCTTGATCTCGCGCAGGCGCTCCATCAGGTAGCCGTGGGCGGTGATCGGCTCGGGGTAGCGGTCCGGGTTGTCCGGCGTGATGCAGCCCGGCAGGGTCTGGATCAGGAAGTCCGGGTTCGGGTGCAGGAAGAACGGCGTCGAATAGCGTGGCTTGCGCGCCGCATCACCGGGCGGGTTGACCACGCGGTGCGTGGTCGAGGGGTACACGTGGTTGGTGAGGCGCTGCAGCATGTCGCCGATGTTGACGACGATGGTGTCCTCATCGGCGGTGAACGGCACCCACTCGCCCTTGCGCGAGAGCACCTCCAGCCCGGCCGCGCTGGCCCCGACCAGCAGGGTGATCAGGTTGATGTCCTCGTGCGCGCCGGCGCGCACGTTGGGGATGTTGTCGGCGGTGATCGGCGGGTAGTGAATGGGCCGCAGGATGCTGTTGCCGACATCGGTCTTGTCGGCGAAATAGTTCTCGGGCAGGCCGATGTGCAGAGCGAGGGCCGAGAGCACCTTCGAACCGAGTTCGTCGAGCGTGGTGTAGAGGCCGTAGGCCACCTCCTTGAACTCCGGGATTTCCTCCGGCCACAGGTTGGGCGGCATCACCCCGGCGTGCTTCGAGTCACGCGGAATCTCGCGGCCGACGTGCCAGAACTCCTTGAGGTCGAAGTGCTGGGCACCTTTGGCGGTCTCGATGCCGAAGGGCGTGTAGCCGCGCGCGCCGCCGCCGCCCGGCACGTGGTACTTGCGTTTGCTCGCCTCGGGCAGGGCGAAGAAGCGCTGGAAGACGTTGTAGGCGCGGTCGATCTGGGCCTGCGGGATGCCGTGGCCTCGGATGCCACAAAAGCCCCATTCGCGGTAGGCCGCCCCCAGCTCGGCCACGAAGGCCTCGCGGTCGGCGCTGCGGGTGGGCGTGGTGAAACGGCGGATGTCGAGGGTGGGGATGACGGGCATCGCTGGGGCTCGTGGCAGGATTGCTGCGGATCGTCGCGCCGGCTGGTTTGTGCCGGCATGACGCGGATCAAGCGGCGGCTTTCACCGCGGCGGAGAGGCGATCAAGCACGCGCTGCACGAGGGCGGCGTCGTCGGCCTCGACGGTGACGCGCACCACCGGTTCGGTGCCGGAGGGTCGCAGGAAGGCACGCCCCCTGCCCTGCACCGCCGACTGCGCCTCGGCCAACGCGGCCTTGACACTGTCGGCCTCGGCCGGCTTCAGGCCCGGGGCCACGCGCACGTTCACGGTCTGCTGCGGCAGCTTGGTGAAACCCTCCAGCGCCTGCCTGAGCGAGCAGCCGCGGCGGCGCAGCACTTCCAGCACCTGCAGGGCGCTGACAATGCCATCGCCGGAACTGACACGATCGAGGCAGAGCAGGTGGCCGGAGGTCTCACCGCCCAGCACCGCGCCGTGTTCGATCAGGGCCTGGTGCACGTAGCGGTCGCCCACCTTGGTGCGCAGGAAGCCGACGCCGAGCCGGGCCAGCGCCTGTTCCAGACCGTAGTTGCTCATCAGGGTGCCGATCACCGGGCCGTGCAGGCGGCCGCTGGCCTGCCAGTCCTGGGCCAACACGTATAGCAGGTCGTCGCCATCGCACAGCCTGCCCTCGTCGTCGACGAACAGCACGCGGTCGCCGTCGCCGTCGAAGGCGATGCCGAGCTCCGCGCCGGTGTCGCGGACACGGGCGGCCAGCGCCTCGGGGTGGGTGGAACCAACACCGTCATTGATGTTGAGGCCGTTGGGCTCGATGCCGATGGCCTCGACACGGGCACCCAACTCGCGGAACACCAGCGGCCCCAGCTGATACGTGGCGCCGTGCGCGCAATCGACGACGATCCGCATCCCGCCCAGATCGAAATGCCGCGGCACCGAACCCTTGCAGGCCTCGACGTAGCGGGCCACCGCGTCGCGAGTGCGGATGGCCTTGCCGAGTTTCTCGGAGGCGACGGTGCGGAACGGTGATTCGAGCGCCGCCTCGATGGCCAGCTCGGTGGCGTCGTCGAGCTTCTCGCCCTCGGCCGAGAAGAACTTGATGCCGTTGTCGTGGTGCGGGTTGTGCGAGGCCGAGATCACGACGCCGCCGTCGGCGCGCAGCGAGCGTGTCAGGTGCGAGACCGCCGGCGTCGGCATCGGCCCCATCAGCTGCACATCGACACCGGCCGCGACCAGACCGGCCTCCAGCGCGGCTTCGAACATGTAGTTGGAGATGCGGGTGTCTTTGCCGATCAGCACCATCGGCTTGCGCCACTCGCCACCGCGCAGGGCATGCAGCACATGGCCGTAGGCGTTGCCGAGACGCAGCACGAAATCCGCCGAGATCGCCCCCTCGCCGACGCGGCCGCGGATGCCGTCGGTGCCGAAATACCTGCGCGCCGCCATTCAGGCCGCCTCGACCGGGGCCGGCTGGCGACCCAGCAGGGCCAGCAGGGCGGCGATCTTCGGCCGCATCCGGCGGCGGTCGACGATGGCATCGACCGTGCCGTGCTCCATCAGGAATTCGCTGCGCTGGAAGCCTTCCGGCAGGGTCTCGCGCACGGTCTGCTCGATCACCCGCGGGCCGGCGAAACCGATCAGCGCCTTGGGCTCGGCGATGTTGATGTCGCCCAGCATGCCAAGCGAAGCCGAAACACCGCCGGTGGTCGGGTGCGCCAGCACTGAAATGTAGGGCACGCCCGCCTTGCGCAGGCGGGCGATGGTGGCCGAGGTCTTGGCCATCTGCATCAGCGAGAACAGGCCTTCCTGCATGCGGGCGCCGCCGGTCGCGGAGAAACACACCAGCGCGCTGCGGTCGGCCAGCGCGCGTTCGGCCGCCAGCGCGAAACGCTCGCCCACCACCGAGCCCATCGAGCCGCCCATGAAACGGAACTCGAAGGCGGCAACGCAGACCGGAAGGCCCATCAGGCGCCCGGCGCCGGCGATCAGGGCATCCCGCTCGCCGGTGGCTTTCTGGGTGGCCTTGATGCGGTCGGCGTACCGTTTCTGGTCGCGGAATTTGAGCACGTCGACCGGCTCGAGGTGCGCGCCGACCTCCTCGAAGCTGTCGGCATCGAGGAAATGGGCGATGCGCTCGCGGGCGCCGATCGGCATGTGATGGTTGCACTTCGGGCAGACATGCTGGTGCGTGTCGACTTCGGGGGCGTAGAGCGCCGCGCCGCAGTTCTCGCACTTCTCCCAAAGGCCTTCGGGGACGCCACGCTTGCCGCCGCCCTGGGTGCGGATACCGCCGAGTTTCAGCTTGTTCAACCAACTCATGGAAAGCCCTGGTGGATCGGGGCAGCTAGTCTAGCGCGGGTGCTTCGCGGCGCAGCAGGCATTCCGGTCGCGGCTGCTGGGCTGGGGTGGTCGCGCCTGACTGATCGGGGCGCGGCCCGAAAGGTCGCGCCGGCTGGCGCGACGCTCAGCCCGAGTCTTGATGCGCCGCCGCACGGCGGGCAGGGGGATCGCGGCGGCTTTCGAGGGCCGGCCGATCGATCAGAAGCCCAGCCCGCAGGGTGCGCCACAGGAGGTGGCGCACCGGCACAGGGCGCAGGACGCGCCCTTGTGCCGGCCTTCGGGTTTCTTGCGATCCGGGCATGGCCCGAGGCCGCCGCGGCTCCCTGCCCGCCGTGACGGTGAGCGCCGCGGAATTCTGGGTCCCGGCCAGACCATGGTAAGGAGTGCTCGCCCCTGACCGGTCGGAGCACGGCCCGAAAGGTCGCGCCGGCTGGCGCGAGTCCTGCGGACGCGACGGCTCAGGCTTCGCGTCCCGCTCCGCATTCGCCGACGCTCGCCCTCCTTGGCTCGCTTCGCTGTCCATCAGGCCGCGCTGGCGCGGCGCTCGCAGACAACCATCCGACTCAGGATACGAAGTGAGACGGACTTCGTGCTCCTCACTCCATCACCGCAGCAGCCTCGAAGCACCCCGCATGGCAGGCTGGGGGCTTGCGGCGGATTTCGAGGGCCAGCACGGCGATCAGACGCCAGGCCCGCAGGGTGCGCCCCGGACGGGCGCACCGACCGAGGGCGCCAAGGATGCGCCCTTCGGTCGGCCCGTCGGGTTTCTTGCCGCACAGCTACCGGCCCGAGTCCGCCGCAGGCCCCCGGCCTGCCGAAGCGGGGGTGCCGCTCCGGGCATGGCTCAAGGCCGCCGCGGCTCCCTGGCCGTCGCGGCGGTCAGCGCTGAGATCTCAGCCGTCCAGCCCCACCCGAATCGCTGCGAGGAAAGCCCGCGCCGCCGCCGCCGGATCGGCCGCTTCGGCCAGGGCCTGCACCAGTGCGCTGCCGACGATGACGCCGTCGCCGTGGGCGGCCAGCGCCTTCGCCGAAGCGGCGTCCTTGATACCAAAGCCGATCAGCACCGGCACCGGGCTGTGCGCCCGCACCACGGCAGCACGGGCGGCGACATCGACGGTGTCGAGCTTGGCGGCACCGGTCACACCGGCGAAGCTGACGTAGTACAGGTAGCCCTGCGCATGGCGCTGCAAGGGCGCCAGACGGGCTTCGGTGGTGGTCGGCGCCACCAGGGCGATCAGGTGCAGGCCGCGCGCGGTCAGCGCAGTGCGCACCGGATCAGCTTCCTCGGGCGGCAGATCAACCAGCAGCACGCCATCGACACCGGCGGCAGCGGCTTCGTCGGCGAAGCGTTCGAGGCCGCGCATCTCGACCGGGTTGAGGTAGCCCATCAGCACCACCGGCGTTTCGGTGTCGCGGCTGCGGAATGCGCGCACGGCCTCGAACACGAAACCCAAGCCGGCCTTGCGCTCGATGGCGCGTTCGGAGCTTTTCTGGATGACCGGGCCGTCGGCCATCGGATCGGAGAAGGGCACGCCGAGTTCGATCAGGTCGGCACCGCCTTCGACCAGCGCGTGCATCACCGGCACGGTGACCTCGCGGGACGGATCGCCGGCGGTGATGAAGGGCACGAGGGCCTTCCGGCCGGCGGCGCGGAGGGCGGAAAGGCGGGCGTCGATGCGGTTCATGCGGATTCCGAGAAACGAGTGATGAAGCGAGGAAAGAGGAAACAGAGACGGCGTGGGGGCTCGCGGCGAGCCACTCGTTCCTCTTTCCTCTCCACTCGTTCCTAGAGTTCGATTCCTTCGCGCTTGGCGATGGTGAAGATGTCCTTGTCGCCGCGGCCGGAGAGGTTCACCAGCACGCGCTGGTCCTTGCGCATCGTCTTCGCGAGCTTCATCGCCTGGGCGATGGCGTGGCTGCTTTCGAGAGCCGCGAGGATGCCCTCGGTGCGGGCCAGCAGATGGAAAGCCTCCATGCACTCGGCATCGGTCACACCGACGTAGCTCGCGCGCCGCATGTCCTTCAGGAAGGCGTGCTCGGGGCCGACGCCGGGGTAGTCGAGGCCGGCCGAGATCGAATGCGTCTCGGTGATCTGGCCGTCATCGTCGCAGATCAGGTAGGTGCGGTTGCCGTGCAGCACGCCGGGGCGGCCGGCGACGAGGGACGCCGAATGACGACCGGTCTCGACGCCATCGCCGGCGGCTTCGGCACCGATCAGCGCCACTTCACGGTCGTTGAGGAAGGCGTGGAAGATGCCGATGGCGTTGCTGCCACCGCCCACGCAGGCGACCACGGCATCCGGCAGCGCGCCGTAGTCGCTGAGCATCTGCGCGCGGGCCTCCTTGCCGACCACGGCATTGAAGTCGCGCACGAGCGTGGGGTACGGGTGCGGGCCGGCGACGGTGCCGATGATGTAGAAGGTGTCGTGCACGTTGGTCACCCAGTCGCGCAGCGCTTCGTTGAGCGCGTCCTTCAGGGTCTTGCTGCCGCTCTCCACCGGCACCACGGTGGCACCGAGCAGCTTCATGCGGAACACGTTCGGCGCCTGTCGCACCACGTCGGTGGCACCCATGTAGACCACGCACTCGAGGCCGAGGCGCGCCGCCACCGTGGCCGAGGCCACGCCATGCTGGCCGGCGCCGGTCTCGGCGATGATGCGGGTCTTGCCCATCCGCTTGGCGAGCATCGCCTGGCCGATGGTGTTGTTGATCTTGTGCGCGCCGGTGTGGTTCAGGTCTTCGCGCTTGAGCAGGATCTGCGCGCCGCCGACCTTCGCCGAGAGCCTCGCCGCGTGGTAGATCGGGCTGGGGCGGCCGACGTAATGCCGGTAGTCGTCGGCCAGTTCGGCCTGGAACTGCGGATCGGATTGCGCGACGCGGTAGGCCTCGGCCAGTTCGGCCAAGGGCTGCATCAGCGTCTCGGCAACGAAGCTGCCGCCGTAGGGGCCGAAATGGCCGCGGGCATCGGGGTACTGGTGGAAGTCCTCGACAAACTCAGGAATCTGCAATGCAGCCATCGGCGCGGCGAACCTCTTGGACGAAACGGTGCATGCGCTCACCGTCCTTCAGGCCGGGAGCACCCTCGATGCCGCTCGACACATCCACGCCGAAGGGTCGCGCAGCGCGGACCGCCTCGAAAATGTTGCCGGGGCCAAGCCCGCCGGCCAGCAGCCAAGGCTTCGGCAGCGTGGGCAGGCGCGCCCAGTCGAAGCGGACGCCCTGCCCGCCCGGCTCGCCGGCCTTGTGGCCATCGAGCAAGAAGGCTTCAGCCGAAGGGTAACGCGTGGCGAGTCCTTCCGCAGCCTCCACACCCTCGCCCATCGGCAAAGTCTTCACATAGGGCAGGCCGAAGCTCGCGCAGAACGATGCGTCCTCACGGCCGTGGAACTGCAAAAGCGTGGGCCGCAAGGCGCGCAGCGTGTCATGCACTCGCGCCCGGTCCGGGTCCATGAACAGCGCGACCACCTGCACGAGGGGCGGCACGGCCTGGCGCAGCGCTAGGGCCTGCGCCAAGGTGAGCGCACGCGGGCTGCCGGGCACGAAGATGAAACCGAGCGCATCGACGCCCAGCTCACCGGCCAGGCGCACGTCACCGGCGCGGGTGAGGCCGCAGAACTTGATACGGGTGCGTTGGCTCATGGCTGCGGGTTGTGGCGAACGGCGGCCATCCTCATGCATCGATCTCGGCGTAGGGCAAGAGCGCCAGCGGTCGCGGGCGGTCGATCCAGTCTTGCGGTAAGCAGACCGCTTCCGGCAGGCCCCAGGCGCGCCGGTAGCGCGGCCCGAGGAAGCTGAGCCCGGCGGCCGGGGCGGTCGGCCCGGCGCGGGTACGGTCGCGGCCCGCCAGTAGTTCGCCGATCCAGGTTTCCGGCTGCTCGCCGCGACCGACCACGATCAAGCTTCCCACGATGTTCCGTACCATGTGATGCAGGAAGGCGTTGGCCTGCACCTCAACGACGAGTTGCTCGTCCTCGCGCCGCACACTGATCGAATGCAGGTCGCGCATCGGATGGCGGGCCTGGCACTGGGCAGTGCGAAAGGCGCTGAAATCGTTCTCGCCGAGCAGCGCCTGTGCCGCACGGTGCATGGCGTCGGCATCGAGCGGTCGCGGCTCCCAGCTCAGGTGCTCGCGCAGCAGGGCCGGCCGCACGCGGCGGTTGAGCAGGCGATAGCGGTAGCAGCGCGCGCGCGCGGCGTGGCGGGCGTGGAAGGCCTCGGCCACCGGCTGCGCCCACAGCACCCGAACCGACGACGGCAGGCGCGTGTTGCTGCCTTCGACGAAGGCCCGCAGCGGACGCTCGATCACCGTGTCGAAGTGCACGACCTGCTGGGTGGCGTGCACGCCGGCATCGGTGCGACCGGCACAGACGGCATCAACCGCGTGTTGCACGATCGAGCCCAACGCGGCCTCGACCGCGCCCTGCACCGACTCGCCGTGCGCGAGCCGCTGCCAACCGAGAAAGCCGCTGCCGTCGTATTCGATGCCCAGGGCGTAGCGCATGGCGACGGTGCCGCGGGCCGAAAGCCCGTGGCCTCGACCTCAACCGAGCGACTTCAGCAGCCGCCCGGCCTCGGCTCGCGCCGCCGGGCTGCCTTCGAGCAGCACCTCCTCGAGCATGCCGCGGGCACCCTCGGCGTCACCGATTTCGATGTAGGCCTTGGCCAGCTCGATGCGGGTGTCGTCCAAGCCCTCGTTCTCGGCCTCGACCACCGGCTCGGCCGTCACATCGAGGGCCGGACGCTGGGCGGTGATCGCGGCATCGAAAGCCTCGTCGAGCGGTTCACTCGCGACCGGTCTGGCTGCCGGCTCGCGGACTTGCAGGTCGGTGGGCCGCATCGGGTTCCAAAGCACTTCGCGGAACAGGGCGTGGCCGGGCACCAGACCCATACCCATCACCACCACCTCGCGCCAGCGCGGATCGGCGGTATCGCCGACGCAGGGGCGCATCGCCTCGGCTGCGGCAAGGAAGGCCCCGGCATCGCCAGCGTTGTAGTGCTGGCGCAGCAGGGCGACATGGGCCTCGAGGTCGAGCGGAGAAGCCGCAATCTCGGCGTGCAGACGATCGACGATCGGATCGGTGATCGGCTGCGGCACGGCTTCATGCGCCAATGGTTCGGCGTTCTCCAGATGCGCTGGAACGGAGGGTTCAGCGTCTTCCATACGCGCAGCCGCAGACACGCCACGCTCATCAAGCGGCGCCGAGTCGATCGATTCGTCATTCTCCGGCCGGGCCGGGCCGGGCAAGCCACTGAACAGGTCGGGATCGTCGGAAAGGCGACCGCGGCCGGTTGCCGCACCGGCCACCAAGGGCCGCGCCGCCGTTCCGGCCGGATTGCGACGGCGCAGCAGCAAGGCAAGCAGACCGCCCACCAGCAACAAGCCTGCACCACCAAGGACCAGCGGCTGGCGCCACCAGGCCACAGGAGGCGCAGCCGGCGTGGCTTCGATCACCACCGCGGCAGCGGGAGTCTCGGCCACAGCAGGAGTCTCGGTCGCAGCTGCGGTGGCAGCGGGGATCTCGGCCGCAGCTGCGGCAGCGGCAGCCGCCGCTTCAGCCGCAGCGGCCGCCGGCGTGGCGGCCAAGGCTTCGGCTTCACGCTGGCGGCGCAGGGTTTCTTCGAGTGCGCTCAACTGGCTGTTTTTCAGCTCGATCAGGCGCTGCTGCTCGCTGGCCAGTGCCTCCTGCTCGGTGAGCCGCGAGCGCAGATCGCGCAGTTCGGTTTCGCGGGCGGCTAGCTCCTCGCGGGTCTGCTGCAGTTCGGCGCGCAATTCCCGACCCTCGCCGCCAACGCGGGCACCGGTCTGGGCCGCGGCCATCCCCTCGCCGACCGGCGGGGCGATTTCCAGCCGACCGGTGGTCGCTGTCGCAGTGGCGTCGCCACGCGCCGGCTCGGCCGATCGCGGGGGCATCGCGGTGGCAATCCGTTCGGCCTGCACCGGCGTCGGGGCCGGGGCCGGGGCTCCGGAAAGCGCCCGCCAGGCCACCATCTGCTCGCGCACACTGGCCTCCGCCTCCTGCCGGGCCAGGCTCTGCGCCTGGTCGGCACTGGGGATGCGCAGCACAGCACCGCTGCGCAGCAGGTTGATGTTGTCGCGGGCGAAGGCCTGGGGGTTGGCGCGCTGGATCGCCAGCATCATCTGCGCCGCGCTGACCTCCTGACGATGGGCTGCGGCGATCGACCAGAGCGTGTCGCCGGCACGGACCCGGTGCTCACGGAGCGCGGCAGAACCGGCCATGGGCATCGCTTCAAGGGCGGGTGCCGGTGCTGGTGCAGGCGCTGGTGCAGGCGCTGGGGCGGGTGCTGGGGCGGGTGCAGGTGCAGGTGCAGTTGCTGGTGCTGGGATGGGTGCTGGTGGCAGCGCGGCCACCGGGGCGGCGGGCAGAGGCTCGGGGAGCGGGTAGGGGAGCGGGTCGGGCAGGGGCCGGGTCGGCGGAGTGTCGGATGCGGCGACCGTGGCGGCACGCAGCGGGGCCACGGTGGCGGCGGCGATGTGTGGTGGGTCGATCAGCACGGTGAACTCGCGCACCACGCTGCCCCTGCCCCATTCGGCCTCAAGCAGGAAAGAGACAAAAGGATCCTGCACCCGGCCCGGTGTGGTCACCCGCACCACCGGCTCGCCGCGGGCATTGCGGCCGACGCTGAACTGCAGGTTGGCGGTGGCGCCGACCGGCACCGGCAAACCCACCCGGGCAAAAGCCTCGGGCGAGGCGAGACGGACGCTCAGAACCTCCAGATCGGCCGCCTGGGCGCCGATCAGGGGAATCTCGGCCAAGAGGGGCTGGTTGAGTTGCGACCGGACCTCGATCGGTCCCAAGCCGAGTGCGGCCACCGGGCCGGCACTCAGGGCCAGAATCATGGCCAAAGGAAGCGTTTTCACCGCAAGCAACATGCCTGAATTCCTCGACGGCGCCCAAGCGCCGGGTGGGCGGATCTTCAAAACCGGTCAACAGTAAAGCCGAATCGCCTTGATCCGCCAAGGACTTCCGACGCCGCTGCCCGTCAGTACCCCCGTGGCGAGGGCCTCAGGCGCGACGGGCGGCCAGCCGCTCGGCGATCTGCACGGCGTTCAGGGCCGCGCCCTTGCGGATGTTGTCGGCCACGATCCACATCGACAGCCCGCGCGGGTGCGAGATGTCCTCGCGGATGCGGCCAACAAAGACCGGGTCACTGCCGGAGGCGTGGGTGACCGGCGTGGGCCATTCGCCGTTCGCCGGGTCATCGACCACGACGACGCCGGGCGCTTTCTCGAGCAGAGCGCGGGCTTGCGCCGCGGTGATCTTGTCGCGGGTCTCCACATGCACGGCCTCGGAATGGCCGAAGAACACCGGCACCCGCACCGCCGTCGGGTTCACCTGGATGTTCGCATCGCCGAGGATCTTGCGGGTTTCGTGGACCAGCTTCATCTCCTCCTTGGTGTAGCCGTTGTCGGTGAAGGCGTCGATCTGCGGGATCAGGTTGTAAGCGATCTGCACCGGAAAATGTGCCGGCTTCGGGTCTTCGAAGCGCAGCAGGGCGGCGGTCTGGCGACCCAGTTCCTCGAGCGCTGAACGTCCCGCACCGGACACCGACTGGTAGGTGGCGACATTGATGCGGGTGATGCCCACCGCGTCGTAAATCGGCTTCAGCGCTACGACCATCTGCATGGTCGAGCAGTTGGGGTTGGCGACGATGCCGCGCGGGATCGAATCCAGCGCCTCCGGGTTCACCTCGCTCACCACCAGCGGCACGTCGGCGTCCATGCGGAAAGCCGAGCTGTTGTCGATGACGATGGCCCCGGCCGCCGCAAACCTTGGTGCGTGCTCGCGCGAGATGTCGCCGCCGGCCGAGAACAGGGCGAAATCGACCCCGCTCGGGTCGAAGCTGGCGAGATCGCGCACCGTGAGTTTGCGTCGGCCGAAATCGACCTGCCCGCCCGCCGAGCGATCGCTCGCCAGCGCGATGACTTCGCTCACCGGGAAGTTCCGCTCGGCGAGGATAGCGAGCATGGTTTCACCGACGGCACCGGTGGCGCCGACGACGGCGACTTTGAAGCCTTGGGACATGGAGGATTCCTTGGATGGATGCGAGGAAGGGAGCGAATTCGGGGGCCTCACGCGCCCTCGCGTTTTCGCTCACCGGCCACCCGCGGCGCGACCTCGCCGACATCGCCGCACTGGGCACGGTGACGCAGGGCCTGGTCGATCAGCACCAGCGCCATCATGGCTTCGCCGATCGGCGGTGCGCGCAGGCCCACACAGGGGTCGTGGCGGCCGGTGGTGATGACCTCGACCGGATGACCCCTCAGGTCGACGGTGGGGCCGGGCAGGCGCAGGCTGGAGGTCGGCTTGAAGGCCAACTCGCAGACCAGCGGCTGGCCGCTGCTGATGCCGCCCAGCACGCCACCGGCATGGTTGCTGGCGAAGCCGTCCGGGTGGATCAGGTCGCGGTGCTCGGTGCCGAGCTGGCCGACACTGGCGAAGCCGGCGCCGATCTCCACACCCTTCACCGCATTGATCGACATCATCGCCGCGGCGAGTTCGCCGTCGAGCTTGCCGTAGATCGGCTCACCCCAGCCCGGCGGCACGCCGTGCGCCTCGACACGCACCCGCGCACCGACCGAGTCGCCGGACTTGCGCAGGGCGTCCATGAAGGCCTCGAGCTCGGGCACTTGGCCAGCGTCCGGCCAGAAGAAGGGGCTGTCCTCGACGGCCGACCACTCCCACGCACGCGGCGTGATCGTGTGCAGCTGGCTCACGCAGGCGCGCACGCTGACGCCGTAACGCTCGGCCAGCCACTTCTTGGCGATCACGCCGGCGGCGACGCGCATGGTCGTCTCGCGGGCCGAGCTGCGACCACCGCCGCGCGGGTCGCGGATGCCGTACTTCTGCCAGTAGGCGTAGTCGGCATGGCCGGGGCGGAACTGCTCGCTGATCTTGGCGTAGTCCTTCGACTTGGCATCGACGTTGCGGATCAGCAGGGCGATCGGCGTGCCGGTGGTCTTGCCCTCGAACACGCCGGAGAGGATCTCGACCTCGTCGGCCTCATGCCGCTGCGAGGTGTGGCGCGAGCGGCCGGTGGCGCGGCGTTCCAGATCGGCACGGAAATCCTCGGGCGCGATCGCAAGGCCGGGTGGGCAGCCGTCGATGACGCAGCCGATCGCCGGCCCATGGCTCTCGCCGAAGGTGGTGACCGCAAAGACTCTGCCGAAGGTGTTGCTGGCCATGCGCGTCAGGCGTCCATGCTCAGGGGCGCGCGTCGGCGAGACGCTTGATGTCGCGATGGTGGGCCACGAGGTCGTCGTGGTGCAGAGCGAAGATGCCCATCTGCCCCACCTTGAACTCGATCCAGGCGAAAGGCACGTCGGGCAGCAGGCGCTCGAGGTGCTGCTGGCTCTCGCCCACTTCGCCAATCAGCAGGCCGTGCTGGCGCAGGTGCAGCGGCGCGTCGCGCAGGATCTTTAGCACCAGATCCAGCCCGTCGTCACCGGCGCGCAGGGCCATCTCGGGCTCGTGCGCGTACTCGGGCGGCAGCGCGTCGGTTTCCGCATTCGTCACGTAAGGCGGGTTGGTGACGATCAGGTCGTAGTGACGGCCGGTGAGCGGGCCGTAAAGATCGCCGCGATGCAGCGTCACGTTGCGCGCATCGAGGCGCTCGATGTTCTCGGCCGCCAGCGCGAGCGCCTCGGGGCTCAGATCGACCGCGTCGACGTTCCAGTCCGGGTGGTAGTGGCCCATGGCGATGGCGATGCAGCCCCCGCCCGTGCACAGATCGAGCGCATCGCGCACCTCGACCTCGCCGATCCAGGGTTGGAAGCCATTGAGGATCAGCTCGGCGATCGGACTGCGCGGCACCAGCGCACGCGCATCGCTCTTGAACGACAGGCCGGCGAACCAGGCCTCGCCGGTGAGGTAACAGGCCGGCACGCGCTCGTCGATGCGGCGCTGGAACAGGGCCAGCACCTTGGCCTTTTCGTCGGCCGTCACGCGCGAGGCGCCGTAGATCGGGTTCAGGTCGTGCGGCAGGTGCAGGGCATGCAGAACGAGCTGGGTGCTCTCGTCCATGGCGTTGTCGTAGCTGTGGCCGAAGCTCAGGCCGACCGCGCCGAAACGGCTGGCGCCGTAGCGGATCAGGTCGATGATGGTCTGCAGGGCATCGGTCTGGCGTTCGGCAGGCATGCGGCTCGGGGGTTCACGGGGCAAGCGCTTGAGTATAGCCAGCCGCCTCTATACTGGTGGCCTCGCCATCCACTCCGCCAGCCGCCCGCCGCCATGTTCAACCGCAGTTCCCTGCTCATCGTCGCCGCCGCCGTGTTCGCCGGCCTTGGCCTGCTGGCCGCCCAGCAATGGATCGAGCGCGGACCGCAACACAGCGCACCCGCCCTGGAAACGGTGATCCCCTTCGCCACCCCGCGACCGATCCCGCCCTTCGAACTGGTCTCTGCGGCCGGTCCGGTCACCGAGGCCAGCCTGCGCGGCCGCTGGACCGTGGTCTTCATCGGTTTCGTCTCCTGCCCTGACATCTGCCCGACCACGCTCACCGACATGGCCAAGGCCCAGCGCGCCTGGGCGGCCCTGCCGGAGGCGCAGCGGCCGCGCCTGCTGTTCGTCTCGATCGACCCGGAACGCGACACGCCCGAACTGATCGCCGGCTATGCCCGCCATTTCCATCCCGAGACGGTGGCCGCGACCCAGCCCGATCTGGCCCGCCTCGAGACTTTCACCAACAGCCTCAGCCTGGTGTTCCGCAAAGTGCCGCTGGGCGACACCTACACCATGGACCACAGCAGTTCGATGGTGGTGCTCGACCCCGAGGTACGGGTCGCCGGTGTCATCCGGCCGCGCCTGCCCGAAGGCGCCACGCCCGGCTCCGGGGCGATTCCGGTGATCGATGCCGAGGCCGTCGCCCGCGACCTCGCCGCCCTCGCCGGAGCGGGTGCGTGAGTCCTGCGGTCCTGCTGCAACACGTCCTGCCGCACCGCCTGCTGTCGCACCTCGCCCACCGCCTCGCACGTTCGGAGTTCAGGCCGCTCAAGCGCTGGCTGATCGCCACCGTGGTGCGCAAGTTCAAGGTGAACCTCGCCGAGGCCGCGAACCCCGACCCCGAAAGCTACGCCAGCTTCAACGCCTTCTTCACCCGGCCGCTGAAAACCGGCGCGCGACGGGCCGACCCCGACCCGAAGGCCGTGCTCTGCCCCGCCGACGGCAAGATCGCGCAAATCGGCCGCATCGAGCAGGGCCGCATTTTCCAGGCCAAGGGCCAGCACTTCACCGCGGCCGAGTTCCTCGCCGACGAGGCCAAAGCCGAGGCCTATCGCGACGGCTGGTTCGCCAACGTCTACCTCTCGCCGCGCGATTACCACCGCGTCCACATGAGCCTGAAAGGCACTCTGGTCGAGACCGTGCACGTGCCGGGCCGGCTGTTCAGCGTGGCGCCCTGGGCGGCGCGCGCGATTCCGCGGCTGTTCGCCCGCAACGAGCGCCTCGTCTGCCATTTCGAGAGCGAACATGGCCCCTTCGTGGCGGTGATGGTTGGCGCGATCCTGGTCTCCGGCGTCGAGACGGTGTGGTCGGGCGAGGAGATCCCGGCCTACGCGAACCGCCTGATCCGCAAGGACTGGCGCGGCAAGGGCATCACGCTCGAACGTTTCGCCGAGATGGCGCGCTTCAACTTCGGCAGTACCGTGGTGCTGCTGTTCCCGAGGGCCGTGCTGGCCTCGATCGAGGCGATCCCGGCCGAAACCCCGGTGCGGCTCGGCCAGCGGCTGGGTACTCTGGCCTGATTCCACGTCAAAGCGTCCTCATCGCCGTGCCATCGCCGGGGACTACACTCGCTGCATGGGCGCGCTGACCGACATCCGGGTCTATCTGACGCAAGGCCATGCCTGCGGCTACTGGCCGGACCGGCAGGCCCGCGACCTGGTGCTCGACCCGCAGGATCCGGCGCTCGGGGCGGTCTACGAATCGGCCTTGATGCTGGGTTTCCGCCGCTCCGGGCGGCATGTCTACCGGCCGCACTGCCCGAGCTGCAACGCTTGCCTGCCGATCCGCCTGCCGGTGGCGGGCTTCCGGCCCGACCGCGGCCAGCGCCGCACCGCCGCCCGCAACCGCGACCTGGTGCTGTCGGTGGCACCCGCCCGGCGCACCGACGAGCACTTCGAGCTCTACGCTCGCTACCTCGCCGCCCGCCACCCGGACAGCCCGATGGCCGATCCGGCCGAATCGGAGTTCGAGCAGTTCCTGATCGGCGACTGGAGCCCCACCCGCTTCTTCGAGCTGCGCGAGAAAGGCCGCCTGCTGGCGGTCGCGGTGACCGATGTCACGCCCAACGCGCTGTCGGCGGTCTACACCTTCTTCGAGCCCACGGCCATTCGGCGTGGCCTCGGCACCATGGCCATCCTCGCCCAGATCGAGTGGGCGAAGGCCACGGCGCGCCCGCACCTCTACCTCGGCTTCTGGCTCAAGGGCCACCCGAAAATGGACTACAAACGCCGCTTCCGGCCGCTCGAGCGGCTCTGGAACGGTCACTGGATCGCTTTCGACGAGACCCACGCATGAGCCCGCCCCCGCTCCGCGCCGCCCTGCTGCTCGCGGCCGCCCTGTTCCTTCTGCCCTCCACCCTGTCCGCCACGCCGGCGGCAGTACCGCAGCCCCCCGCCATGACCGCCATCGATGCACCGCCCGTACGTTTCACCGTCGCCCAGTTCAATGCCCGGCTCTACAGCGACGAGGCAGGCGGCGTGCTGCGTCGCCTGCAGGGCGGGCAGAACATCGAAGCCCGCAAGGTCGCGGCGATCATCCAGCGGGTCCGCCCGGACCTTTTGCTGATCAACGAGTTCGACTTCGATGCCGAGGGCGCGCTGGCCGATGTGTTCCAGCGCGACTACCTGGCCGTCGGCCAGTTCGGCGAGGCGGCGATCCACTACCCCTACCGTTTCCTCGCTCCGGTCAACACCGGCGTGCCGAGTGGCATGGACCTGAACGGTGACGGTCGGATCGGCGGTGAGGGCCGGCTGCACGGCGAAGACAGCTTCGGCTTCGGCCTGCAACCTGGCCAGTACGGCATGCTGGTGCTGTCGCGCTTCCCGATCGAAACCGGCAACGTGCGCACCTTCCAGCACCTGCGCTGGGCCGATCTGCCCGATGCCCGACGGCCCCGGCACCCCGATGGCCGCTGGTGGCACGATGACGCGATCTGGCCGCGGCTGCGGCTGTCCTCGAAATCGCACTGGGACGTGCCGGTCCGGCTGCCGGACGGGATCGTGCACTTTCTCGCCTCGCACCCGACGCCGCCGGTGTTCGATGGCCCCGAGGACCGCAACGGCCGGCGCAATGCCGACGAACTGGCGCTCTGGCAGCACTACCTCGACAACCGCGCGGCCGACTGGCTCTGCGATGACCAGGGCCGCTGCGGTGGGCTGGAGGACGGTGCCCGTTTCATCCTCGCCGGCGACCTCAACAACGATCCGGTCGACGGCAACGGCCTGCGCGAAGCCATCCATGCCCTGATCGAACACCCGCGCATGCTGCCGCACGCCTTTCCGCGCAGCGAGGGCGCGGTGCTGGCGGCACGCGCCAGCGGCGGTATCAATGACCAGCACCGCGGCGATCCGGCGCACGATACCGGCGCCTTCGGCCCGCGCACCGGCAACCTGCAGCTCGATTACGTGCTGCCCTCGCAGGGCTTCCGGGTGCTGGACAGTGGTGTGTTCTGGCCGCCCCCGGGCCAGCCCGGCGCCGATTGGATCGATACCAGCGACCACCATCTGGTCTGGTTGCGGCTCGAAACCGCCCAGCCGTGAGCCGGAGGCCCTGCCTGCGGTCGAGCACCGGCCTGCTGCTCGGCCTGCTGCTGGCGGCAGCACCGCTGGTGGCCTCCGAGCGGGCGCAGCAGCGGCTGGTCGAACGCCATGCCGAGAGCCTGCTGTTCCCGTTGCTGGTCGAACGCTGCAAGACCCTGCCGGCCTTGCGCGATGCGCCTCTGGAGGCCGAACTGGCCGGCTGGCGGCAACGCCGTGCCGTTACCCTCGCCGAAGCCGCCGCCCTGGTCGAGAACCTCGCCGCCACGCAAGGCCTGTCGCGTGCTGACATCGACGCCGCCATCCGCGCCCAGAGCGAACGCCAGCAGGCCGCCGCCGATGCCGCGACCCTGGCCTTCACCTGCACCCGGCTGCGCGCCACGCTGCGCGGCGAGCCTTACCTGCCGATGAGCGGCAACACGCTCGACGAGGACACCCGACGCGAGGTGCTCGACGCCCTGCTGCCGGTCGCCAGCACCCTGATGGCCTGCGAAAACCCGGCCGCGATCGCCGTCCGGCCGGCCCCGCCCGCAGTCTTGCGCAAGGACGCAAGCTCGGCCGCCGCCATCGCCGACCGGGTCGAGCTCTGGGCCGTGAGCGGCTGCGGCAGCACGCTCGATGTCGAACTCAGTCTGCGCTTCCCGGCCGGCGAACCGCCGAGCTTTGCGCTCGGTTTTCCGCGCACTGCCTCGGCGGGGTCGCGCTGAGCTTGCTCGCCGGACGGCGCACGTCCTGTGCGCCTCCCTGTGACCCCATGGCCCGCGGGTGCGGCGCGCGGCCTACACCAGCCGCACCCTCATCGCCGCCGCAGCCCGTCGCGCCTTGGCACGGGCCGCCCCGGTATCGACGTCGCGGGCCAGAGTGACCGCGACGCGGCGGCTGCCCTCGACCCGCGGCTTGCCGAACAGGCGCAGGTCGGTGCCGGGTTCGCGCAGTGCGGCCTCGACATTCTCGAACAGCGGCACGCCCTGCCCTCGGGCGAGGATCGCGCAGGAAGCGGACGGCCCGAAGGTCTGCAGCTCGTGGATCGGCAGGCCGAGGATGGCGCGGGCATGAAGAGCGAACTCGGAGTGGTCCTGCCCGATCAAGGTGACCAGGCCGGTGTCGTGCGGGCGCGGGCTCACTTCCGAGAACCACACCTGCCCGCCCTTGAGAAACAGCTCGACGCCGAACAGACCGTAACCGCCCAGTTCGTCGGTCACCGCCTTGGCGATGCGCCGGGCCTCGGTCAGGGCCTGCTCGCTCATCGCCTGCGGCATCCAGCTCTCGCAGTAATCGCCGTCGATCTGCAGATGGCCGATGGCCGGACAGAACAGGGTGCCATCACGGTGGCGCACGGTGAGCAGGGTGATCTCGTCGTCGAAATCGATGAAGCCCTCGACGATGCAGCGGCCCTGGCCGGCGCGGCCGCCGGTCTGGGCGTGGGCCCAGGCTCTGGCGATGTCGGCCTCGCTGCGCACCACGCTCTGGCCCTTGCCCGAACTCGACATCAGCGGCTTGACCACGCAGGGCAGGCCGAGTGCCGCCACCGCCGCGCGGTACTCGGCCTCGGTGTCGACAAAACGGTAGGGCGAGGTCGGCAGGCCGAGGGTTTCCGCCGCGAGCCGGCGGATGCCCTCGCGGTCCATGGTCAAGCGGGCGGCGCGGGCGGTCGGCACCACGCGCTGGCCCTGCGCCTCCAGTTCGACGAGGGTGGGCGTGTGGATGGCCTCGATCTCCGGCACCACGAGCTGCGGCCGCTCGTGTTCGATGAGCGAGCGCAGCGCCACCGGGTCGAGCATGTCCAGCACATGCGATCGGTGGGCGACCTGCATGGCCGGTGCGTTGGCGTAGCGGTCGGCGGCGATCACCTCGACACCCAGCCGTTGCAGCTCGATCGCCAGTTCTTTGCCCAACTCGCCGCTGCCCAGCAGCAGCACACGGGTGGCCTGGGGCGAGAGCGGGGTGCCCAGGTGGATGGCGGGCGTCATCGGGCGCTTTCCGTGGAATCGGGGCATCAGTGTAAGGGCGGCTTGCCACCCGCCGGCGGCAGCGGCGATGCTTGCGCCCTCCCTGCCGGTGTTCTTGCCTCCTCCATGCGCCCCTGCCTGCTGGCGACCCTGCTCGCTGTGGCCCTGCTGCCGCCCGTCAGCGCCACGACCCCGGCGGCCAGCGGCTGGTCGCCCCCCCGTATCGCCGGCCTGATGACCGAGGCCCGACTCACCGAGACCAGCGGCCTGGCCGCGGCCTCGCGGCCCGGCCACTGGTGGGTGATCAACGACAGCGGCCACCCGGCCGAGCTGCACCTGATGGACACGAACGGCAAGCGTGTCGCCAGCGTCGGCATCGCGGGCCTCAGCAACACCGACTGGGAAGACTTGGCCGCCTTCACCCTCGACGGCCGCCGCTACCTGCTGATCGCCGACACCGGCGACAACGGCGGCATCCGCCGCAGCCTGAACCTGCACGTGGTCGTCGAGCCGCTGCAGGTGCGCGATGGCGCATCGCTGCCGGTGGCCTGGAGCCTGCGTTTCCGCTGGCCGGACGGTGCCCGCGACTGCGAGGCGGTGGCGGTGGACGCGGCCCGTGGCGAGATCCTGCTGGTCTCGAAAAAACGCGTGCCGCCGGAACTCTTCCGGCTGCCGCTGCGGCCCGCCGACGACAGCCTGCAGGTGGCCGAACGCATCGGCCTGCTCGCCGGCATCGCCCAGCCGAGCGCCGAGGACCTGATCCGCAATCCGGTTTATGGCCGTTTCCGCGCCCAGGTCAGCGCCGCCGACCTGAGCCCTGATGGCCTGACCCTGGCGGTGCTCAACTACCGGGCGGCCTACCTGTACACCCGCGCTGCCGACGGCAGCTGGACGGCGGCCCTGCAAAACCCGGCACGCCTTGATTTTCCCTGGATGCCGCAGGCCGAGGCGATCGCCTTCGCCGCCGACGGCCGTTCGCTCTGGGTGGCCGGCGAGCAGACCCCCAGCCCGCTGCTGCGTTTCGACCGGCAACCCTGAAGCGCATGGCGCGACCGCACCGGCACCCTGCCCTGCTGCTCAACACGCCGGCGATCGAACTCTGGCCGGCCGCGCTGTGCCGGGCCAAGGCCGCATCCATCGCCCGGCGGCTGGCCGCATCGAGGGTGGTGCTGCGGCGCAAACGCGACGGCCGCCTGCTCGCCGCCGTCGGCCCTGATGGGCTGCATCCGCTGCTGCCGGCCCTGTGGCGCGAACCGGGGCTCGAAGCCGCCATGGCCACGCTCGCCGCACTCACCGAACGCGACCCGGCCACATCACCGCTGCTGCGCGGCAGCCTGCCCCTCGGCGAGCTGCAGGCCGACAACGCGGCCATCGGCCTGCCCGAGGATTACGCCCGGAGCAGCGGCCTGCCGATCCACCCGGAACCGCGCCTGCTGCACGCCGCCGGCCGCGACCGCGGGCTGCGCACGCTGTGGCTGCTGGCCCCGGTCGCCCGCGCCTGGCAGGCGATGGTGGCAGCGGCCCGGCGCGAGGCCGTGGCGCTGGAGGCGATCTCGGGCTACCGCAGCCACGCCCACCAGCGCGGCATCGTCGAACGCAAGCTGGCGCGCGGGCTGCCGCTCGCCGAGGTGCTCCGGGTCAATGCCGCACCGGGCCATTCCGAGCACCACAGCGGGCGTGCCATCGACATCGCTACGCCGGGCGAGCCCGCGGCCGAGGAGAGCTTCGCGGCGACGCCGGCCTTCGCCTGGTTGCAGGCCCGTGCCGGCGACTTCGGTTTCCGGCTGAGCTACCCGCAGGGCAACCCGCACGGCATCACCTACGAGCCCTGGCACTGGTGCTGGCATCCACCAAACAGCTGAAGGGCCTTCAGCCGGCGTCGGCGATCCGCCACAGGTAGAGGCTGGCCAAACTGCGGTAGGGCGCCCAAACCGCGCCACGCTGCCACACCGCCTTCGGCGGTGGCGGCGCAGCGAGACCATCGAGCTTTTGCACGCCCTTGCGCACGCCGAGGTCGTCGAGCGGCAGCACGTCCGGGCGGCCGAGCCGGAAGATCAGCAGCATCTCGACGGTCCAGCGGCCGATGCCGCGCACCCGGGTGAGCTGCTCGATGAGGCGGGCGTCGTCGATCCCCGGCATTTGCCGGGCGCTCGGCAGCTCGCCGGCCTCGGCGCGCCGGCACAGGTCGCGCAGGGCCAGCAGCTTGTTGGCGGAAACGCCGCAGGCGCGCAGGCGGGCATCGTCGATGCCGGCCAGCACCGCGGGCTTGAGCGTACGCGAACCGGTGGCCGCCTCGATGCGACCGATGATGGTGGCCGCCGCTTTGCCGGTGAGTTGCTGATGGAGGATGGCGCGGGCCAGCGCATCGACGCTGTCGAAGGGTTTCTGCCAGCCTTCCGGCGCCAGCGGGCCAAGCCGCGCGATCCAGCCGGCCAAGACCGGGTCATGGTGAGCGAGGTGGGCATGGGCGGCGTCGAGATCGAAACCGCGGGGCATGGGCGAGGCTCGGGGCGCAGGCTTCAGGGCGAGGCGCCGGCATCCGCCAGCGGCATCCACAGGGCCACCGCCACATCGTGCGGCAGGCGGAACTCTCGACCGGCATAGCGCGGCTCCGGCGCATCGACGCGTGCCCAAGTGCGCTCGGGCCGGCCCCGCAATTCGATCACTTTGAGGCGACCATCGGCGGCGCGCAAATGCAGGCGACGCTGCGCGGGCGGCAGCGGCAGCACGGCCGGCCGCAGCTCGATCTGGCGCAGGCTCGCGGCCGCCGACCAGAGCGCGGCATGGGCGGGCTCGTCCGGGCGCAGCCATTGCACCGGGCCGGCTTCGGCTTCGGCCACACCCACCTCCAGCGGTGCCCACCAAGGGGCGTCCAGCAGCAGGGGTTCACGCCACTCGGACAGGGTGACCGGCAGCCGCAGGTCGGCGTGGCTCAGGCAGCTGGCGGGCGCGCCCTCGACCCGCACGAAACTGCCGCCGCGCGGGTGCGGATGGCCGATGTACAGGTAGGTTGGCGTCGGTCCGAAGTAGAAACCAAGCCGCCCGGTCGGACGGGCGAAGGCCATGCCGGCCATCGGGTCGATCTCTGTTGGCGGCCAGACCAGACCGAGCCGGGCGAAATGCTCGGGGCGGGCGGTGCGCGGTTCGTCGCAGCGGGCATCGAGCAGAGCGACCAGCAGCGGATCGAGCCAGCCGCGGGAAACCGGCCAATGCTCGTTCTCGATCCACCAGCGCCCCTCCTGGCGGACCAGCATCCGCTTACCACCGGCTTGCGCCAGGCTGATCCGGTCGAGCGTATCGGCCTGATCGGCCAGGGCCGGCAGCAGTGGCGTTGGCGCTTCGGGCGCAGGTCGGCAGCCGGCCAGCAGCAGGCCGACCAGCAGGGCCAGCGCGATGGCCTCAGACCGGCGCATGACGACGGCGACGCAAACGCCAGAGCCCGCCCACGGCGAAGGCCAGAGCCAGCAGGCCGGGCAACACGGCGATGGTGAGCAGCTTCAGCCGGGCCTCGAGGGCGTCGATATCGGCGTTGAGCTGGCGCTGCAGTTCGCGCAGATCGCGGCGGACCTCGGCTTTCTCGGCGAGGAAACCACGCACCTGCGCCTGTTGCTCGGTACCCAGCGTGGGCGTATCGCCCTCGCCGTCCTGCAGAACCCGAAGTTCGCGCTCGAGTTCAGAGAGCCTTTGCTCGAGCACCTGCTGGCGGGCCAGACCGGCCTGCTCGGCCTGCCGGCGCAGGGCCTCGACACGGTGGAAGGGGCGGGTGGCCACCGTGCGCGTGCGCAGGGCGATCAGGTCGGCCTTGCCGGAGAGGTTCTCGACCGCGTTGTAGAGCAGATCACCGTTGTTGGCGAAAGGTTGGGCGAAACCACCGGGCATCAGCGCGGGTTCGGTCCAGAAGCTGTCGGCCAGCAGGTCGGTGTCAGCGAAAACGATGGCCTGCAGCTCGCGCTGGCTGCTTTCGAGATGACCGGCACCGCTGCGTTCCGGAAAGGCGCTGCGCACCGGACCGGAAAGGCGTGCGGCGACCACCCGCGGCCCGCCCTCGGCGCGAAAGGCCCGCAGCAGCATGGCAGGGGTGGCACCGGCCGTACCGAGCACGCCGACCGGCAGTTCCCCGCTCTGCGCCGAACTGCTGATCAAGGGCTCGAAGCGGGTGCTGGCGCCCTCGCGTGGGCGCAGCACGCCGACCGAACTGAGGTTGATCCGTTCCAGTTGAGCGGTGACGACGTCGGTTTGCGAGAGCGCTGCGGGTCCGAATTCGAGCAGGGTGACGAGCGGCTCCTGCGGGCCGCCCTCGCGGGTCTGCACCGGCAGGGCGTGGGCGGGATCGGCGAGCACCCGGTCGGGGTCCCAGTCCACCCCCCAGGCGGCCAACAGCGGGCCGAGGTCGGAAGGTTGCGGGGCATTGCCGGCGAAGGGGTCATCGATCGGCTGATGCTCGGCGTCGGGATCGACAAAGACCAGCACGCGACCGCCACGCAGGGCGAACTGGTCGATCGCGTAGAGGCTGTCCTCGGACAATTCGCGCGGGTGGACCAGCAGCAGCAGATCGACCTCGGCGTCGATGGTGACGAAGCCCGGGTCCAACCGGCGCAGATCGAACAGTTCGCGAATCTGCTGGTCGACCACCCAGCCCGGTGCCGGCGCACCGGCGGCCGGGTCGAAGGCCGGCGCCATCGGCAGGCCCGACCACAGCGCCACCACCGGGCGCTCGGCGGGGCCGAGGGCGGTGATCAGGCGGGTGAGGTTGTACTCGAGGAAGGCTTCGCGGCCGGGTTCGAGGAAAGGAATCGGCAACTCGCCATCGATGCGGTTGCTGCCGACGATGCCGAAAAAGAACTGGCCGCCCGCGGGCAAGGGTACCGCCGTCAGGCCGAGGGCCAGAGCGCGGTCCTCGTCCTCGGAAAAAGGCTCGGGGTCGATCACTTCGACGATCAGCCGTCCATCGGAACGCGCGGCCATGGTCCGCAGCAGTTCCTGCACGCGCTGGCCGTAGGCCTGCACCTGCGGGAAATCGCGGGCAGCCCGGGCCGAGAAGAAAAGCCGCAGGGTGATCGGTTCGTCGATCCCTTGCAGCAGGGCGACGGTGGCCGGCGCCAAGGTGTGTTCGCGGGCAGCGGTGAGGTCGAGTTGCACGCCGCGCAACAGTGGCAGGCCGAGGCCCAGGACCAGCAGCAGGCCAGCGACCAGAGCCAGCAGTCGCAGCAGGGGATGACGGAGCAGGGTCGGTGCGGT
The DNA here is from genome assembly GCA_018334015.1 of Silanimonas sp. Lineage (GTDB taxonomy): Bacteria > Pseudomonadota > Gammaproteobacteria > Xanthomonadales > Xanthomonadaceae > Silanimonas. The sequence goes on along the minus strand of JAGXTI010000014.1, from coordinate 220,152 downwards.
CATGGTCAGCCGGCCTTCTTGGCGTCAACCACGACCACGGTGGCGGCGAGCCAGGCACCGATCGTGGCCAGGAAGAACAGCAGGTCGCCGAGCGCCAGCACCCCGCGGGTGATGCCCTGGAAGCGGGTGAGGAAGCTGAGCTGGGCCACCGCGTCCAACAGCCCGTCCGGTGCCCAGCCGCGCAGGGCCTCCTGCACCAGCGGCTGGCCGGCCAGCATGATCAGGAAGCACAGCACCACCGCCAGCACGAAGGCCACCACCTGGCTGCGGGTGCAGGCCGAGAGGGCGCCGGCCACCGCCAGCATGGCGCCGGCCAGCAGCCAGGCACCGGCGTAGCTGGCGACGATGACGCCGTGGTCGGGTTCGCCCAGCCAGGCGATCACCGCCCACAAGGGCGTGGTCAGCAGCAGGGCCAGACCGAGCAGGGCCCAGCCGGCAAGGAACTTGCCAAGCACCGCCTGGGTGGTGGTCACCGGCAGGGTGAGCAGCAGCTCGAGGGTGCCGGTCTTGCGCTCCTCCGCCCAGAGCCGCATCCCGACCGCCGGCACCAGCACCAAAAAGAGCCAGGGCAGAAAGCCGAAAAACGGCCGCAGATCGGCCTGACCACGATCGAACAGGGCCCCGGGGTAGAAGGCCAGCGCCGCCGAGGCGGCGGCGAACAGCACAAGAAACACCGCGGCCAGCGGCGAGGCGAAGGCGGCGGCGAACTCTCGGCGGGCGATCACGACGGTGGGGTTCATGCCGCCTCCGGTGCCTGATGGGTGAGGGCACGGAACACCTCGTCCAGCCGGCCGCGCTCGATGCGCAAGGCACGGATGGCGATCTTGCCCGCCGCGAGCCGGTGCAACACCGCCTCGGGATCCGGCGGGCGGGCGCCGGCGAGGACCAGCACGCGGCCGTCCTGCGGGTCGATCCGGCACTCGCCGATGCCTTCCATGCCCTCCAGCGCGGCCAGTGCGGCAGGTCCGTCGGCGGTATCGAACGACACCGCGCCGTGGTGGCACGAGCGGGCCAGCAGGCCTTCCGGCGTGTCATCGGCGCGCAGGCGACCGGCAGCGATCACCAGCGCACGGCTGGCAATGGCCTCGACCTCTTCGAGCAGGTGGGTGGACAGCACGATGGTACGACCGGGCGAGAGTTCGCGGATCAGGCCGCGCACTTCGTGCTTCTGGTTGGGATCGAGACCGTCGGTGGGCTCGTCGAGCATCAGCACCGGCGGATCGTGCAGCACGGCGGCCGCCAGACCGACGCGCCGGCGGAAGCCTTTCGAGAGCGTATCGATCGGTTGCCGCAGCACACCACGCAAGGCCAATCGGCCGATGGCGAAATCCAGCCGCGAGGCCCGCCCTGCCCCGCGCAGGCCGTGCAGGTCGGCAACAAAACCGAGAAAACCGGCGACCTCCATCTCGCCGTAGCCCGGCGCACCCTCGGGCAGGTAGCCCAGCGCACGGCGTGCCGCCACCGGCCGCAAGGCCACATCATGGCGGGCGATGCGGGCCCGACCGGCGTCGGGGATGAGGTAACCCGCCAGCATTTTCATGGTGGTGGATTTGCCGGCCCCGTTCGGGCCGAGCAGGGCCACCACTTCACCGGGCTCGATCCTGAAACCCAGGTCGTCGACCGCGAGCCGGGTGTCGAACCGTTTGGTCAGTCCTTCCGCTTCGATCATCGTCGGCAGGCCGCGCCGGGTTCGCCGGCGCGGCCTTTCCGGATCAGGGCGCCGGCAACGGCGCAGCCAGCGGCACGAAGGCCTGGAACTCGGCCTCCGGACTCAGCATGTCCGGGATCGCCACGGTGTAGTCGTCGAAGCCCTGCGCACCCGGCTCCGGCACCAGACCACGGACCAGGGCCCAAGCGCGGATGGTGTCGCGGACCCGCTGCAGGCCCGGCGCCGGCCCGACCCAGAGGGTGTTGGCGGCCCGCATCGGCGCGGTCTGGGCAAAGGCCACGGTGTTGCCTTCACCGGTGATGGTGACATCGAGGACCGGCAGTTCGGCCACGCTGGGAGCCGACGAAGCACCCTCCGGGGCATCCGAGCGACGGACCGGCAACTGCATGATGAAGGTGTAGGACTCGGCGCTGCGGTCGAGGGTGACGATCCGCATCGGGCCATCGGCGACCAGGTTGTTCGCGGTCATGACTCGATCCATCCACTGCCGCTGGTTGGTCATCGACACCGCCACGCCGTCATCGGCCAGCGGCGCGATCACTTCGACCTGCAGCACGTTGCGGGCCGGAATATCGACCACCTGGAAGGGATGCGGGTACAGGGTGTAATCAACCCGCGGAATACCGGCCAGAGCGTTGTTGAGGGTGCGCAGGCTGAGCTGCACCTGGCGGCCCATGTTGCTGGCCACGTAGATGCCGGCGAAACGGCCGATCAGGTTCCAGCCGTACTCGACCCGGTAGCGCTTGGAGATCTCGACGTTGCGCTGGTTGCGGCCGGTGCGCTCGAAACTGAAGCGCATGGTCTTGTTGTGGCCCATGGTCGGCGTATCGATGGCGAACACGATACGCTCGCCCGGCACGCTCTCGATGATCTCCCAGCTGCCCGTGCCGATGCGCGGGTTATCGGAGCGGAAATCGAGGCGGGCGCCGACGCCGGAGGCCGGGCCGGAGAGGGTGAACTCGACCGTCGGGTCGATGATCTTCATGTGGTTCCAGTCGTTGAAACGCTGGAAGCCATTGAGCATGTCGAACACGACATTGATCGGGCGGTTGGTTTCCACCGCATGCGTGTAGCTGCGGTTGGCAGGCAGGAACAGGGCCACAACGACGCCGAGCGCCACGACCAGCAGGGTCGCCACGACGATTTCAAGGAATCGAGCCATTCATCATCTCCGGGGGATCGGCCCCGGGCGGCAGGCAGCCGCCCCGGGGAGCGACAGAGGATAGCAGCCCCGGGCGGTGGCCCGTAAGCGCCTTGGTCGAAGCTGCTGGAAGAGGGCTGGCGGCGGCCGGCTTCACACTAGCTTCAGCTCGAAGGCACGCAGCACGGCACGGGTGCGGTCGCGTACGCCGAGCTTGGACAGAATGTTGGAGACGTGGTTCTTGATGGTGCCCTCGGCCACGCCCAGCGAATTGGCGATCTCCTTGTTGGAGAAGCCGCCGGCCATCAGCCGCAGGATCTCGGTTTCGCGCTCGGTGAGTGGGTCGGGCTGCTCCAGGCTGTGGAAGACGTTCTGCAGGCCCTCGAGGCCCGACAGCAGGCGGGCCGTGACGGCCGGCTGCACCAGCGAGCCGCCGGCGGCCACGGTCTGGATCGCCGAGACCAGCTGCTCCAACGACACGTCCTTCAACAAGTAGCCTCTGGCCCCGGCCTTGATGCCGGCCAGCACCAGCTGGTCATCGTCGAAGGTGGTGAGGATGATGGCGGGTGGCAGGGCACCGGCGGCGGCCAGCGCACGCAGGGCCTCCAGGCCGGACATCACCGGCATGCGCATGTCCATCAGCAGCACATCGGGCTTGACCTTGGGCACCTGCTCCACGGCCTGCTGGCCGTCGGCGGCCTCGGCCACCACGGCGATGCCTTCGGCGAGTTCGAGCAGGGAGCGGACCCCCTGGCGCACCAGGGTCTGGTCGTCGACAAGCATCACGCGGATCATGCGGGGGTTTCCAAGGGCAGGAGGATATCGATACGGAAGCCCTGGCCGGGGGCGGTGGCGATCTCGAGCCGGCCGCCGACCGCCTGCAAGCGCTCGCGCATGCCGGACAGGCCGTTGCCGGCACGCACGGTTTCGCCGCCGATGCCGTCATCGCGGGCCGAGAGCCGCAGCGCGCCGTCGATGCGGGCGAGTTTCAGCCACAGGCGTTGTGCCTGTGCATGGCGGATGGTGTTGGTGATGATCTCCTGGGCGCAGCGCAGCAGCACCTGGGCGTGCTCGGCATCCTGGACCGGCAGCGCGGCCTCGATCTCCACGATCACTTCCAGTGCCGGCACGCCCTCGACCAGAGTCTGCAGGGCCGCGGCAAGATCCAAACGGTCTTCGCCGCGCATGGCCGACACCGCCTCGCGCACGTCGGTGAGCAGCAGCCGGGCGAGGGTGTGGGCCTGGCGGACATGCTCCTGTGCCCGCCCTTCACTCAAATGGCCGGCCACTTCGAGATTGAGGCTGAGCGCAGTCAGGTGGTGACCGAGCAGGTCGTGCAACTCGCGGGAGATGCGCAGGCGTTCGCCGACGCGGGCGCTGTCGGCGAGCAGGGAGCGCGTCGCCCGCAGTTCGGCGTTCAGACGGCGCTGCTCCTCGCGCGCCTCGGCCTGTTGCTTGGCCACCAGCCCGGCCACGTAGACAAAGCCCGAAACGCCGGCATAAAGCAGGCTCTGCATCAGGGCCTCGACCAGACGGAACTCCAACCCCTGCATGAAGATGCCGATCAGCGGCAGGTGCTGCAGCACGAGCCAGGCCACGCCCGGCCAACCCGGCAGCAGCCAGGGCACCACGGCCGCCATCACCATCATCAGGATGGCGCCGAGGCCGCTGTCGGTGAGCAGGCTCACGGCCAGGGCCGAGACGGTCATGGCAAGCAGGAGCAGGATCGCCCCGATCCGGCCGCGAGCGCGCACCAGCGAGGCGGTGGCCAGCCAGAAGGCCAGACCGAACACCAGATAGGCCGCCACCGGCATGGCGAAAACGGCGAATCTCAGGCCCTCGGGGCGGCTCTCCAGCAGGAACAGGGCGTTCATGACCAGCCCGCTGCCCACCATGACCCAGGTGATCAGGCCGGCGTAGCGGAGCAATTGGGTGTGGGTCAGGCGCGTCGGCATCACCCGGCCATGCTACTTAAGCGCGGGCGCTCGCGGTTGACCCGGGATTCACGCGGTGCCGGCCCGTGCGATACTGGCTTGTCTTCACCACGAACCCGCCCGGAATGCCGTTCCAGATCCGCGATGTCCGTGCCGACGAACTGGAACAGGTCGTCGCATTGAACAATTCGGCCGGTCCTTCGATCCTGCCAATGGACCTCAACAAGGCCCGGTTCTTCTGGGAGCACGCCGATTATTTCCGGGTGATCGAGCAGGACGGTGGCCTGGGTGGCTTCCTGGTGGGCTTCAGTGACGCCGCCCCGCACGACAGCCCGAACTTCCGCTGGTTCCGCGAGCGGCACCGCCATTTCCTCTACATCGACCGCATCGTCATCGCCGCCCAACGCCGCGGTGGCGGCCGTGGCCGGGCCTTCTACGCCGATGTGATGAGTTTTGCCGAACCGCGCTGGGCCCAGCTTTGTTGCGAGGTTTTCCTCGGTGTCGGCTACGACCCCGCCCTGCTCTTCCATGGCGCTTTCGGTTTCCGCGAGATCGGCCAGCAGACCATGCCCGGCACCGGCCTGCGCGCCAGCATGCTGATGAAAGACCTCTGCAGCCACCCCTGGATCGCCGCCACCTACGGCGATCGCCTGCCCGAAGCCCCCTGGCTGGCCGCGCGACAGCGTCCGGGCGGATCGATCGGCACGATCGGGAGCGCCTGAGCATGGCCCCGACCCGACCCGCCGCCCTGCCCGATCACGAACAGGCCGGCGAACTCAAATTCGGCCAGGTCGGCATCGCCAACCTGCGCGTGCGCACACTGGACGTGGAGCGGCTCGCGGCCGAAATGCGCGATCGCGTCGAACGCGCCCCGAAACTGTTCGCCCGGGCCGCGGTGATCCTCGATTTCGGTGGCCTCGCCCGCCTGCCCGACGATGCCACCGCCAAGGCGCTGGCCAGGGCGCTGGAGGATGCCGGCGTGCATCCGGTCGCGCTGGCCTACGGCACACCGGAAAACGAGGCCTTGGCCGAACGGCTCGGCCTGCCGGTGCTGGCCAAGTTCCGCGCCCAGTACGAACGGGCCGCCGAAGCCCTGCCCACCGCCGCACCGGAGCCGGTGCCGCAGCCCAGCGAGCCGGCAGCGGTCAGCAAGGCCAGTACGAGCAGCGAACCCGGCCTGGTGCATGCCCTGCCGGTGCGCTCGGGCCAGCAGCTGTTCGGCGCCCAGCGCGACCTCACCGTGCTCGGCATGGTCGGTGCTGGTGCCGAAGTGGCCGCCGATGGCTCGATCCACGTCTACGGCGCGCTCAGGGGCCGCGCCCTGGCCGGCGCCTCGGGCTTCACTGGCGCCCGCATCTTCTGCCGCGAATTCCACGCCGAACTGGTGGCCGTCGCCGGCCATTACAAAGTGCTCGACGACGTGCCCAAAGCCCTGCACGGCAAACCCGTGCAGGTCTGGCTGGACGCCGACGACATCCTGCAGATCCAGCCGCTGGCCTGAGTGCAGCGCCCCAACCGCGCCATCAAAACGGAGAACGACCTTGGCTGAAATCCTCGTCATCACCTCGGGCAAAGGCGGCGTCGGCAAGACGACCACCTCGGCCAGCATCGCCATGGGCCTGGCCCGCGCCGGCAAGAAAACCGCCGTCATCGACTTCGACGTCGGCCTGCGCAACCTCGACCTCATCATGGGCTGCGAGCGCCGTGTGGTGTACGACTTCGTCAACGTCGTGCACGGCGAGGCCTCACTGAAGCAGGCGCTGATCAAGGACAAGCGCTTCGACAACCTGTTCGTGCTGGCCGCCTCGCAGACCCGCGACAAGGACGCCCTCACCAAGGAAGGCGTCGAGAAGGTGCTGAAAGACCTCGCCGACGACGGCTTCGATTTCATCGTCTGCGACTCGCCGGCCGGTATCGAGAAGGGTGCGTTCCTGGCGATGTACTTCGCCGACCGCGCGCTGGTGGTGGTGAACCCGGAGGTCTCGTCGGTGCGCGACTCCGACCGCATCCTCGGCCTGTTGCAGAGCAAGACCCGCAAGGCCGAGGGTGGTCAGCGCGTGCAGGAGCACCTGCTGCTGACCCGCTACAACCCGGAGCGCGTCGAGAAAGGCGAGATGCTCTCGATCGGCGATGTCGAGGAGATCCTCGGCCTGAAGGTGATCGGCGTCATCCCGGAATCGCCCGATGTGCTGCAGGCCTCGAACGCCGGCAATCCGGTCATCCTCGACGAGCAGAGCGCCGCCGGCCAGGCCTACACCGACGCCATTGCCCGCCTGCTGGGTGAGGAGCGGCCGATGCGCTTCACCACGGCCGAGAAGAAAGGTTTCTTCGCCAAGATCTTCGGGGGCTGAGCCATGGGCCTGTTCGATTTCCTGACCGGCAAGAAGCCCGCCACCGCCAACCTCGCCAAGGAGCGCCTGCGCATCATCGTCGCGCAGGAACGCAGCACCCGCGGCGGCCCCGACTACCTGCCACTGCTTCGGCGCGAATTGCTCGAAGTGATCCGCAAGTACGTCAACGTCGACGTCGATGCGGTCAAGGTCGATCTGGTCAAAGACGGCGAGCACGACGTGCTCGACATCTCCGTCTCGCTGCCGGACAAGAGCGGCTGAAGACGCTGGCTGACATCGGCCGGGCCGCGCCGAGAGCCCTGCTCGCCCGTTTCGGCCTCGAACTGGTCGAGGTTGAACCGGGCGAGGCCATCCCCGGCAGCTACTGGGGCGAGTGCGAGGCCGGCATCATCGGTTCGCGCGTCTATGCGCGAGGCGACACGCCGGTGCATTCCCTGTTGCACGAGGCGGGGCACCTGATGCTGATGCCGCCGGAACAGCGTGCCGCGGTGCATACCGACGCCGGCGACACCCAGCGCGACGAGGACGCCGTCTGCTACCTGCAACTGCTGCTGGCCGACGCGCTGCCGGGCTTCGGCCGTGAACGCGCCTTCGCCGACATGGACGCCTGGGGTTACAGCTTCCGGCTCGGCTCGGCCCGGGCCTGGTTCGAGCACGATGCCGAGGATGCCCGAGACTACCTCCATGCGCGGGCCCATCTCGCTGGGCTGTTGCCGCCGCCCTGCGCAGCCTCACCCCAGACCCAGAGCAGCAGGGCTGAAACGGCGAGGCAGAGGGCCACCAGCGCCAGTCCGGCGGGGTCGGCCGAAAGCAGCGGCGAAAGCAGGCCGGCCACGCCGGCTTGGAACATCAGCGAGAGGAAAGCCTGCATCGACGAGGCGCTACCCCGCTGCGCGGGGTAGAGGTCGAGCATCTGCAGCATGAGCTGCGGGAACACCACGGCCACGCCGAAGGACAAAAGCACCAGCGGTGCCACCGCCCAGGGCCAGGCATAGTCACTGGTGAACAGCGCGTAGGCGAGGTTCCACAGGGCCGCGAGCAGGCCGCAGGCGAAGCCCAGCACCAGCATCCGTCGGGCACCGTGGCGGCCGGCCGCCCGCCCGGTGATCCAGGCGCCAACCAGCATGCCGGCGATCACCGGCACGAAGAACCAGCCGAAATCCTGCTCGCTCAAGTCCAGATGCTGCATCACCACCACCGGGGCCGAGCTGATGTAGAGGAACAGCGCGGCGAAATTGAGGGTGGACACCGCCACCAGCCACATGAAACGCCGGTGCCGCAGCATCGCGAGGTAGTTGCCGAGCAAGGGGCCGGCCTGCAGTGGCAGGCGGCGCTCCGGCGGATGGGTCTCGGGCAGCAGGCGTTCGACCACGATGAACAGCAGCACGCAGAAAGCAACCAGGAACCAGAAGATCGCCTGCCAGTCGGCGAAGCCGAGGATCCAGCCACCGACGATCGGCGCCAGGGCCGGGGCGATGCTGAAGATCATCGAGACCTGGCTCATCAGCCGCTGCGCCTCTTCGCCGTCGTGCAGGTCGCGGATCACCGCGCGGCCAACGATCAGCCCGACACCGGCGCACAGACCCTGGATGAAGCGGAAGGCCAGCAGGGTCGGCAGGTCGGTGCTGAGCGCGCATCCGACCGAGGCCAGCCCGAACAGGGCGATGCCCCAGAGGATGACCGGACGGCGGCCGATGGCATCGGAGATCGCGCCATGGAACAGCGCCATCAGGCCATAGCCCAGCAGGTAGACGCTGATCGTCTGCTGCACGGCAGCCGGCGTGGCGGCGAACTCGCGGCCGATCACGGCGAAAGCCGGAAAAAGGGTGTCGATCGAGAACGGGCCGAACATGGCCAGCGCCCCCAGCACGAAGGCAAGCCGGGCGCGCGAAGGAAGGGGGATCGGACTCATGCGCTGCTGCGACCGGCCTCCAGGCGTCCACGCGCCACGTCGACACGGGCCAGCAGCACCAGCCCGAGCACGAAGAACAGGGCGGTGAAGCCCATCGCCAACTCGTGGCGGCCCTCGGTCATCCAGCTGATGATCCCGTAGCCCAGCGGCCCGAGGATCATCGCCGTCTTGACCGCGAAGCCCCAGAGGCCGAACACCTCGGCTTCGCGCCCAGCCGGGCAGAGCACGCCGACCAGGGCGCGACCGGCCGACTGGCTGGCGCCCATGCAGATGCCGGCCAGGTTGGCGGCGGTCCAGACCACCGCCCGGGCGTCGGACGCGGCAAGCAGGCCGATCGCCAGCAGCCAGCCCACCAAGGCCAGTGCCAGGGCATTGCGATGACCGATGCGGTCCTGCAGGTGACCGAACAGGGCCGCCCCCACCGCCGCCGTGATGTTGACCACCAGCACGAGCTGGATGCTCTCGGCCGGGGTGAAACCCAGCGCCTCGGTGGTGTAGATCGCGGCGATCGTGATGACCGTGCCGACGCCGGCCTGGAAGGCGATGATGCAGAACAGAAAACGCTGGAGTTGCGGCAGGTCGCTGACGCCGCCCAGCATGCCGCGCCAGCGCCTTTTCGAGGCCGCCCAGATCGCGGTGAAGGGCTGCGGCGCCGGCGGCGTGCGCTCCTTGAGCAGCAGGAAAGTGGGCAGCGCCGCCAGCAGGATGGTGGCGCCGGTGAGCAGCAGGGTCTCGCGCACCGCCGTCGAGGTGTCGCTGCCCCGCTCTTCGGCACCCATCACCCACCACAGGCAGACCGCGAGCAGCAGCACCGCCCCGCCATAACCCAGCGCCCAGCCGTATCCCGAGAGCCGCCCCATGCCTTCGTCGCGGGCCAGTTCGGGCAGGAATGCGGCGATCAGGTTCTCGCCGGTGCCGAACGCGGCATTGGTCAGCACGATCAGCACCAGGGCCAGAGCCACATCACCCGGCCCGCAGAACCACAGGGCCGCCGTGCCGGTGGCGCAAAGCAGCGTGGTGACCATCAGCAAGCGGCGCTTGCGGGCATGGGCATCGGCGTACAGGCCGAGCAGGGGCGCGGTGGCGACCACGATCGCGTAGGACAAGGAGAGGGCAGCGGTCCAAGCGAAGGTCGCCCAATCGGCACCAGCCGCCACCACGCTCACGAAATAGGCGTTGAAGATGGCGGTGATGACCACCGTGGTGTAGCCGGAATTGGCGAAATCGAAGCCGGCCCAGGCCCACAATTCGCGCCGCCGCACCGGAGGCGTGCCGGCATCGGCGTAGGCGCGGCGCATTCGGTTCATCGTGGGGTTTCCTCGGCGGCACGGCGGGCAGGCGGCGCGACTGTAGCAGCCGCTGCGCTCCGATGAGCCGCCCCGGCCTGCAGGGCTTTCGGAACCGGTCGCCTCGACAGCCCGAAGCCCGCCGCCGGCACCCCTGAACCCCGCCTGACAGGGCATAATCGGGAGTCGATTCCGCTTCCCGAGGTGTGCCCATGCTCGATGTTGGTGCTTCGATTCCGGCTTTCGCACTCAAGGCGTCCGACGGGCGCATGGTGAGCACGGAGAGCCTGTTCGGCCAGCGTTACGTGCTGTTTTTCTACCCGAAGGACGACACCCCGGGCTGCACCCGCGAGGCCTGCGGTTTCCGCGACCAGCAGGCGGGCTTCGCCGCCGCCGGTGTGGCGGTGTTCGGCGTCTCGGCCGACACCGATGCCTCGCACCAGAAATTCGCGAGCAAGCACCAGCTCAATTTTCCGCTGCTGGCCGACCCCGAGCTGAGCCTGCTCAAGGCCCTGGGCGTCTGGGTGCAAAAGAGCATGTACGGCAAGACCTACATGGGCGTGGCGCGCAGCACCGTGCTGGTCGGCCCGGATGGCCGCATCGAAAAGGTCTGGCCGAAGGTCAGCCCGGACGGCCACGCCGAGGAGATCCTGGCGGCACTCGGGGTACCGGCCAAGAAAGCTGCCCCGGCCAAGAAAGCCGCGCCGGCCAAGAAAGCCGCCCCGGCCCGCAAGCCCAAACCCTGAAAGCCGCCCGGGGCGGCCGGCTTCCCGTCGGCGGCCGGCTGTGCGAGGCTGCCGGGGCCGTTCGGATGGACCCATCGCCATGAGCCTGCTCGACCGCCTCAAGCGCTTCCTCACCCAGGCCAGCTCCTCGGGCCGCCCTGAGGACGCGATCAACCGCTCCGAACTCGAGGAAGAGAGCAAGGCGCGCGCCGGGCTCGAACGCCGCCTGCACGACCGCCGCAATGCCCGCGACGGCACCCGCGCACTGATCATCGACGATTCGGCGACGGTCACCGCCGCACTGGAGCGGATGCTGCTGCAGAACCGCTACCAGCTCGAAACCGCCGCCGATGCCGAGCAGGGGCTCGAGAAGATCGCCCACCAGGCCCCCGAGATCGTCTTCCTCGACATCGTGCTGCCCGGCATCAACGGCTTCGAGGCCTTGCGCCGCATCCGCCGCGATGCCGCCAGCCGCGACATCCCGGTCATCATGATGTCCGGCAACGAGCAAGCCACCGAGCAGTTCTACGCCCAGCGCATCGGCGCCGACGATTTCATGAAGAAACCGTTCTCGCGCTTCGAGGTGTTCGCCCGCGTCGAGAAGCTGCTCGATGCCGAGGACCGCCCGCGGCGCGCCTCGGCATCGACTTGACGGAGCCGGCCATCGCGCCGACGATCCGGGGCCCGCCCCCACCGACCGCGACGATGCTCCTCGACATCCTGCGCCGCGCCGCCCATCCGATGGCCCTGCTCGCCCACCGCCGCGCCGCGCGCGAGGCGCGCCACGACGGCCGCGGCGATCTCGAACTGCAGTTCTACCAGGCCTGCTTCGGCAACGACTACCTGCATGCCGGCTACTTCGACCCGATCCCGGATGATCCCGAAACCATCAGCCTCGCCAGCCTCAAGGCGGCGATGCAGGCCTACACCGACCTGGTCAGCCGCCGCGTGCCGGACGGTGCCCGCGTGCTCGATGTGGGCTGCGGCACCGGCGGCCTGATCGGCCAGCTCCGCGCCCGGGGCATCGAAGCCTCCGGCCTCACGCCCAGTTCGGCGCATGCCTGTTATGTGCGCGAGCGCCACGGCTGCGAGGTGATCGAATCACCGCTCGAGGCCATCGACCTTGATCGCTGGCGCGGCCGCTTCGACGTGCTGACCAGCATGGAGTCCTTCCACAACGTGCCGCTGGACCGCGGTGTGCCGGTGATGCGCGCGCTGCTGGCACCGGGCGGCCGCTGGATCAACATCGACTACTACCGTTTGAAGGAGCAGACCCGCAACCGTTCGGGCCAGCTGCTGCTCGACTACCGCGAGGCCATCGCCCGCAGTGGCTTCACCGTGGTCGAGGAGATCGACGTCAGCGCCAATGCCGCGCCTTCGATGGCTTTCGCCCACCTGCTGGCGTCGCGGATCGGCCTGCCGATGCTCGATTTCGGCATCGGCCGCTTCTTCTTCAAGAACCCGACCCTCCATTATCTGTTGCAGGATGTCGCCGCCAAGCGCCGCGCCCGCATCAACCTGGGCGCGCTCGACCCGGCCGTGCTGCTGGCCGAGAAACGTTACCTTCTGCAGGTGCTGGCGCCGCACTGAGCGGCGCGCTTCAGGCCCGCAGCATCGGCAGATCGAGGCCCTGCTCGCGGGCGCAGGCGCGAGCCTCCTCGTAACCGGCGTCGGCGTGGCGCATCACCCCGGTGCCCGGATCGTTCCAGAGCACGCGGGCGAGCCGCGCGTCGGCGGCTTCGCTGCCGTCGGCGACGATCACCACGCCGCTGTGCTGGGAGAAGCCCATGCCGACGCCGCCACCGTGGTGCAGTGACACCCAGGTGGCACCCCCGGCGACGTTGAGCATGGCGTTCAGCAGCGGCCAGTCGGAGACCGCATCCGAGCCATCGAGCATGGCCTCGGTCTCGCGGTTCGGGCTGGCCACGCTGCCGGAGTCGAGGTGGTCGCGGCCGATCACGATCGGCGCTTTCAGCTCGCCCGAGCGCACCATCGCGTTGAAGGCAAGGGCCAAGCGATGGCGGTCGCCGAGGCCCACCCAGCAGATGCGCGCCGGCAGGCCCTGGAAGGCTATGCGCTCCTTGGCCATGTCGAGCCAGCGGTGCAGGTGCGGGTCGTTGGGGATCAGCGCCTTCACCTTGGCGTCGGTCTTGGCGATGTCCTCCGGGTCGCCAGAGAGTGCCACCCAGCGGAACGGGCCGATGCCGCGGCAGAACAGCGGGCGGATGTAGGCCGGTACGAAGCCGGGGAAGTCGAAGGCATCGGTGCAGCCGGCATCCTTGGCCATCTGGCGGAGGTTGTTGCCGTAGTCGAACACCGGGATGCCCATGTCGGCGAAGCGCAGCATCGCCTCGACATGCAGGCGCATCGAATGTTTGGCCGCCTCGATGACGCGCTCGGGCGCATGCTTCTGCTCGTCGAGCCAGCGTTCGAGGGTCCAGCCGGCCGGCAGGTAGCCGTGCAGCGGATCGTGCGCCGAGGTCTGGTCGGTGACGGCATCCGGGCGGATACCGCGGCGCACGAGTTCCGGCAGGATCTCGGCGGCATTGCCGAGCAGCGCGACCGAGCGCGCCCTGCCCTCGCTGCAGTAGCGCTCGATGCGCGCCAGGGCGTCGTCGAGGTCGGTGGCCTGCTCGTCGACGTAGCGGGTGCGCAGGCGCATGTCGATGCGGCTTTGCCGGCATTCGATGGCGAGCATCGAGGCACCGGCCATGGTCGCGGCGAGCGGCTGCGCGCCGCCCATGCCGCCCAGGCCCGCGGTGAGGATCCAGCGCCCGCCGAGTTCGCCACCGAAATGCTGGCGACCCATTTCCGCGAAGGTCTCATAAGTGCCTTGCACGATGCCCTGCGAGCCGATGTAGATCCACGAACCGGCGGTCATCTGGCCGTACATCGCCAATCCTTTCGCATCGAGCTCGTTGAAGTGCTGCCAGGTCGCCCAGTGCGGCACCAGGTTGGAATTGGCGATCAGCACGCGCGGGGCGTCGGGGTGGGTCGGGAACACGCCGACCGGCTTGCCGCTCTGGATCAGCAGGGTCTGATCGTCCTCCAGCCGCTCCAGCACGGCGACGATGGCGTCAAAACTGGGCCAATCGCGGGCGGCGCGGCCGATGCCGCCGTAGACCACCAGCGCGGCCGGGTCTTCGGCCACCTCGGGGTCGAGGTTGTTCATCAGCATCCGCAGCGCGGCTTCGGTGCGCCAGTTCTTGCAACGCAGGGTGCTGCCGCGCGGGGCGCGGAGCACGCGGGAGGGATCGTGGCGGAGGTCGGTCACAGCGGCTCGGGCGACGGAGAAACGAGCGGAAAGTATAGACCGCCCCCAAGGCTTCACCGTCGCTCGGCCGAGCGGGCAAGACGCGCCGCGATGAGGCCGGAGTGAAGCAGCCTTTGGGCATCGGGCCGAATGATTTGCTACCCTCGATGGCCTTTTGTATGTCGCCCCAAGCCGTTTCTCGGAGTTTGTTGCATGGCCAACGACGAATCCCCGGCCGCCCACGGCACCAGCCGTCTCGGCTGGCTCGCCCTGGTCCCCGCCCTCATCCTGCTGCTGGCCTGGTGGACCACCGCCGGCGGCGACCGCATTCTGGTTGCGGCCTGGCCCTGGATCCCCTCGCTCGGCATCAGCCTGGCTTTCCGCATCGACGGCCTGGCCCTGCAGTTCATCCTGCTGATCGCCGGCATCGGCACTCTGGTCTTCATCTACGCCGCCGGCTACATGGCCGGGGTCAAGCAACGCCTGCGCCTGTTCGGTGCGCTGATCGCCTTCATGCTGGCGATGCTGGGCACGGTCAGCGCCGACAACCTGCTGCTGCTGTTCGTGTTCTGGGAGATGACCAGCCTCACCTCTTTCCTGCTGGTCGGCTTCAAACACGAAAAAGCCGCGGCGCGGCGCTCCGCGCAGCAGGCGCTGATGGTCACTGCCGGCGGCGGGCTGGTCATGCTGGCCGGCTTCATCATGCTGGGTGCCATCGCCGGCACCTATTCCATCAGCGGCCTGATCGCGACCGCGCCGAACTGGCTGGAGCATCCGGCGCTGCCGCTGGCGCTCGGCTGCGTGCTGGTCGGTGCCTTCAGCAAGTCGGCGCAGATACCCTTCCACTTCTGGTTGCCGAACGCGATGGCGGCGCCGACCCCGGTGTCGGCCTACCTGCATTCCGCCACCATGGTGAAGCTGGGCGTCTACCTGATGGCCCGGCTCGATCCTGCCTTCCACGACCTCGACCTCTGGCAGATGCTGCTGGTCGGTTTCGGTGGCCTCACCGCCGCCTGGTCGATGCTGCTGGCCCTGCGCGAACGCGACCTCAAGCGCATCCTCGCCTGGTCGACGGTGTCGGCGCTGGGCACCCTGACCATGCTGATCGGCCTGCCCGGCGCGGTGGCACCGGGCGCGATGGCGGCCTTCCTGCTCGCCCATGCGCTGTACAAGGCACCGCTGTTCTTCGTCGCCGGCAATGTCGACCACTGCACCGGCAGCCGCAGCATCGACGACCTCGCCGGCCTCGCCCCGCGCATGCCCTGGACCGCCGCCGCCGCTGCTATCGCGGCGGTGTCGATGGCCGGGATGCCGTTCTCGCTCGGCTATTTCGCCAAGCACCTGATCGACATCGCCCGTGCCGAGGGTGGGGTCTTCGTCTGGGCCGGCTATGCCAGCCTGATGGTCGGTGCGGTCTCGGTGGCGGTGGCTGCCGTGGCGGCGGTGCGCATCTTCTGGCATCGCAACGGCCGACCGGTGCCCGTGCAGATCCACGAGGCCGGCTGGGCGATGCGCCTGCCGCCGCTGCTGGTGGCCGGCGTCGGACTGGCCTTCGGGCTGCAGCCGGAATGGCTCGCGCCTCTGCTCGACCACAGCGCCGTCGCCATGGGCGGTGCCCTGCCGAGCACGGTGCTGGGTGTCGGCACGATCGGCCTCGACGGCCTGACCGGCGTGGTGGCCACGCTGGGTGCCGGCCTCGTCATCTACTTGGGCTGGGACCGCCTGCACCGCATGCTGGAGCGCGGCTTCCCGCTGATCGATCGGGTCGGGATGGTCGCCCACTACGAGCGCCTGCTGAAGGCCATTCCAGCCTCGGGTGCTTGGGCGACCCGGCGTCTGCAAAACGGCCAGGCGAGCACCTACACCCTCATGGCGGCAGGCTTCCTGATCGCAGCATTGGCTCTGGTCGTGCTGATCGCTTCACCACCGGCGGTGGCGCCCATGAGCTTGCCGTCCGGCACCCTGCCCGGCTTGATCGTGATCGGCCTCGGTGCCATCGCTGCGCTTCTGGTGCGGAGTTCCCTGCTTCTTCTGCTCGCCAGTGGTCTGGTGGGTTTCGGATCGGCAGCTGTGTTCTTGTTTCTCGGCGCCCCCGACCTCGCACTGACCCAATTCACCGTCGAGGTGGCCTTCATCGTGATGCTGGTCGCCATCCTGCTGAAGACCGGTGCATTCCGGCGCGGTGTAAGGAGCGAACGACCTCGACCCTTGCGCGAACTGGCTCGCGGCCTGATTGCTCTCGGAGGTGGCGTGTTGACCTTCTGGATGGTGCTGGCGGGATTGTCCGGCCCGGAAGACCGGACACTGATCGACTACTTCGGTGCCACCGCTGTTCCCGAGGCCCACGGCCGCAACGTGGTCAACGTGATCCTGGTCGACTTCCGTGCGATCGATACCTTCGGCGAGATCGCCGTGGTCGCCGCCGCTTTCTTTGCCGTTTTGCACCTGCTGCAAGGTCTCAAGCGCAAAAAGGAGACGCCGCGATGAACCAGGATGTCGTAATCCTGCGCTTGGCGGTGCGCCTGCTCTATCCGGTGATCCTGCTCGCCTCGGTCTGGTTGCTGCTGCGCGGTCACAACGCACCGGGTGGCGGCTTCATCGGTGGTATGACAGCAGTAGCGGCCACCATCCTCTTGGCGCTCTCGACTTCTTCGCAGACGGCTTTGGCCCGTCTGCCCGGTGGTGCCACACGGCTTGCCGCCGCCGGAGTCCTGATCGCCTTGTTGAGCGGGCTTCCCGGCCTTGCTGTGGGCGCTTATATGACCCATCTCTGGGCCACGCTTCCACTCGGCTTCACCGAACTCAAGGTCTCCACCGTGTTGCTGTTCGATCTCGGCGTGTACCTCGCGGTTTGGGGGTCGCTCGGTGGACTCTGTGCCCACGCCATCGGCCTCGACGAGGACACGCCATGAGCCTGCTGCTCGCCCTTTGCATCGGCCTGACCATCGGTGCCGGCCTCCACCTCACCATGTCGCGCGATCTGCTGCGGGTGGTGATCGGGCTGTCGTTGATCGGCTCAGGCGCGAACCTCACCGTTCTCTCTGCAGGCGGCATCCGCTTTCTTGCACCCCCCATTGTCCCTGACGATGCCACGGTGCTCCATGCGACCGCCGACCCCCTGCCCCAGGCACTGGTTCTTACCGCCATCGTGATCGGCTTCGCGCTGGTCTGTCTGTCGATCGTGCTGATGCTGGCGGTGCGTGCGGCTTCGAACACCGATGACATCGATGCTTTGCGCGCATCCGAACCGGAAGATGGCAGCGATGGCAAGCCTGCGATACTCAAGGATTGATTGATGGTCCTGCTCGAATCCCAGATCCACGCCCTGGTCGCGGCACCGCTGCTGCTGCCGATGCTGGCGGCTTTGCTGGCCGCGCTCCTGCCGCGCCATGCCGCTCGTATCAGTTTTGTTTCTGCCATCGGACTCCTGATCGTCGCTGTTTTGCTTCTGGCCGCAGTGGCGCAAGCAGGCACCTTGCGTACGGCCTTCGGCGACTGGCCGGCACCGTTCGGCATCGAGTTCGTGGCCGATCCACTGGCAGTGACGATGGTTGTCGTGACCGCCCTGATGGCTGTGGTCTGCCTGTTGTTCCAACGGAGCGGAATCGATGCCGCTCCGGAAGTCGCGGCTCTGCACCCCCTACTGCAATTACTGCTGGCAGGTGCCTGTGGTGCTTTCCTCACCGGCGACATCTTCAATCTGTACGTCTGGTTCGAATTGATGCTGGTGGCCGCCGTGGGCCTGCTCGCCTTGGGCGCAAGAAGGGATCAGCTCGAAGGTGCGTTCAAGTATTTCGTTCTCAACGCACTGGGAACGATGCTCTTCCTGATCGCCATCGGCTGGCTGTATGCACGCGTCGGCCATCTGAACTATGCGGCCATCGAGGCTGCAACCACCGGCCTGAGTGCCGCAGAGATCGGCCTGCTCGCCACCGCGCTGTGTTTGGGGCTGCTCCTCAAGGCTGGCGCCTTTCCGCTTTTCGCCTGGCTTCCGGCCTCGTACCACACCTTGCCGGCACCCATGGTGGCCTTGTTCTCGGGCCTTCTCACCAAAGCCGGTGTCTACGCCGTTCTGCGATTGTTGGGCGATGTGTTCGCCACGGCACCCGATCTGGTGTTCACGGTGCTTGGCTGGATCGCTGTCGCCACCATGGTGCTCGGCGTGCTCGGTGCCGCCTTCCACTGGGACATGCGACGCATCCTCGCTGTTCACATCATCAGCCAGATCGGCTACATGCTGCTGGGCATCGCATTGAACTCCGATGAGGGTCGGATGGGTGCCATGTTCTACACCGTCCACAACATCATCGTGAAAGCCAACCTGTTCCTGGTGGCCGCCCTCATCGCACGCGAGATCGGCAGTTACGATCTGCGCCAGGCGGGTGGACTCTGGGAAAGACGCCCGATACTCGCCCTGTGTTTCGCCATACCCGCTCTTTCGATGGTTGGTTTTCCACCACTTTCGGGGTTCTGGGCCAAATTCCTGCTGGTGCGGGAGGCTGCCATGCTCGAGCATTGGCTTTGGATGATCGCCATGTTGTCGGTCGGCTTCTTGACGATGTATTCGATGATGAAAATCTGGTTCGAAGCGTTCTGGAAACCAGCACCTGCTGGTTGGGTCGCCCCGAAACGCAGCGGCCGTGATGGTCCTGCCGTAGCGGCCTGCGTCATTCTGACTGCGCTGACCCTCACCCTCGGGCTGATGCCAGAGCCCTTCCTCGACTTCGTCGCTGCGGCCAACGCGGCCATGGAGGCCACGCCGTGAATCGCCTGTTCGCCGCGATCGAACTGCTGCTCCGCTTCAGTTGGCAAGTCGTCGTTTCGGGGGTCACCACCGCTCGAATCATCGTGGTACCCCGTCTGGGTGCCCATCCGGTCGTCGCCCGCTTCCATTACACCGGGCTGGACGAACGCGGTGCCGCCATTCTCGGCTGCCTGATCACGCTCACCCCCGGCACCACCACACTGGACATCGAACTGGACCGGCGCGAACTGCTGCTGCATGTGCTGGACGGCCGCAATCTGGCCGAGTCGGCGGCTTCGATCCGCCACGAGTTCGAACGGCCTCTGCAACGCTTGTTCCCGGACGCCGGCGATGCCGGCGGGAAGATCGGCTCATGAACCTCTCGATAGCGGTGCTGCTGATCGTGGCAGCCTCGATAATGGCGCTGGTGCTGGCCATCGCCCGCATGCTCAAGGCCCCCAGCGTGGCCGATCGCATCATCGCCCTCGATGTCCTGCTGAGCGCGGCCATCGCGCTGTGCATCGCTGCTGGTTTGTCGAGCGGCCGGGTGTTATTCATGGATGCCGCTGTTGTGCTTGCCTTGGTGGGTTTTGTCGCCACCATCGTCTGGGCCCGGGTCGTCGACCGTTCCGGTGACGCGGAGGACCTCGCATGAGCCTGATTGGTCTGATCTTGGTCGTCCTCGGTGCCACCCTGCTGGTGATCGCCGCACTGGGCCTGTGGACCCTGCCGGACGCCCTGGCCCGCCAGCACGCGGCCACCAAGGCCGGTACTTTGTCGCTGGCCCTGCTGCTGGTCGGCGCCGGCCTGCTGGCGGACAACGAGGGCTGGTGGTGGCGGATCGGTGTGGTCATCGTGCTGCTGGTCTGCACCCTGCCGGTGGCCTCGCACATGCTCGCCCGTGCCGCCGCACGCAGCGGCCTGACGCCACGACAGATCGCCGAGGCGCAGCCGATGGATTCGGGCTCTCGGTCAGACAGCAAAAGCTGACGCTTTGCCCAGGCCTCAGGGGCGTGTATCGATCCGCTCGTCGGTCCCGATTTTCTGTGTTGTCCGAACGATGAGCCAATCGACGACACTGCGCAGGGCTTCCTCCGGGCTGGCACCGGTGCTTCGTGCCTGATGGTAGGCCTGCAACTGTGCGTGTGCGCTGGTCCCGCGGGAAAGCAGCGTCGGCAGGCGCTGAAGGATCCGATCCGCCCCCAGTGCGGCGCGATCGGGAGCAGTGATCGCTAGCAACTCGTCTATCCAACGAGTAACCGGACGTACCGAGCCGTCGCGTTCGTCGATGAATTCCGCCTCGAGCCCATCCCGCTTCGCCCGCCAGCGGTTCTCATCGATGATCCGCCGTGTCTGCTGGTTGTAGGACACGGCCAAGGATGGATCGTGGACCAGGGCCCGGACCAGGCAGCGGTAAAGGGCCGCGATGATCAATGCGTCTTCGGATCTCGTACAGGCATCGGCGATTCTCAGTTCCAGGGTCGGGTAACGCAAAGCCGGGCGGATGGCCCACCACAGGAAGCTCGCATCGCGCATCGCTCCAGCCTGCACCAGGCGAGCGGCGAAAGCATCGTAGTCGTCTTGGTCGAGGAAAAAATCCGGGATCCCGGTACGGGGCCATTCGTCGTAGGCCACCTGGCGATAACTCATCAGACCGGTGACATGGCGGTTCCAGAACGGCGAGGACGTGGAGAGCGCGAGGAACAGAGGCAGCCAGCGCATCACGCCGTTCATCACCCGTACCCGGTCGATGCCCGGTGGGACGGCAACGTGGACATGCAGTCCACAGATCACATTACGACGGCCGACAATGCCGAAATCGGCGATCAGTCTCTCGTAGCGCGGCTTTTGGGTCACCTCAAGATGGGCCCAGTGGGAACTGGGGTGCGTCCCTGCGGCGACCAGCCGGTACCCCATGGCTTCCGCGACCTCGGCCAAGCCGGCCCGGCAGTGGTCGAGCACCTGGATGGCTTCGTCGAAGTCATGCAGGACCGGGGTGGCGGCTTCGATCTGCGATTGCAGCAACTCGGGTGCTGCCACCTGGCCCAGCCGTTTGCGACAGGCATCGAGATAGGCCTTGGGCACCCGCGCCATGAGCTTGCGGGTCTTGGGGCTGACGAGGAAGAACTCCTCCTCGATGCCGAACGTGAAAGACGATGCGTCGTTCATGAGGCTCCTTCACCGAAAGAGTAAGGTACCCAAGGCTGCCCCCATGGAAGTTGAACCGATGCCCGTGGCCCGCGATCAAGCCGCCAGCAGGCGGCGCAGCGTGGCGGCGTAGGCGGCGGCGGCCGGTTCGCGGTCGGCATGGCACCCCTCGCTCACGACGCGGCGGCCAGCAACGAACACCTCGCGCACCAGCGGCCGGTTGCCGCAGAACACCCAGCGGTCGAGGGCATCGTCGAGGCCGGCCGCGGCCATCGCCGGCGCGCTTGCATCGAGCACCAGCAGGTCGGCGGCCATGCCTTCGGTGAGCAGACCCACCGCCTGGCCGGTCGACGCCGCGGCCGAGGCCGCGAGCGCGCGCAGCATCGCCTCGCCGGTGCTGCCGGGGCCGAGCAGGGCACGGCTGCGCTTCTGTTCGATGAGGCGCTGGCCGTAGTCCAACCAGCGCAGTTCCTCGACCGGTGACACCGAGACATGGCTGTCCGAGCCGATGCCGTAGCGACCGCCCGCCGCGAGGAAGGCACGCAAGGGGAACAGGCCATCGCCGAGGTTGCCCTCGGTGCTCGGGCAAATCGCCACCGTCGCGCCGCTGCGGGCGATGCCGCGCAGTTCGTCCTCGTCGACATGGGTGGCGTGAACCAGGGTCCAGCGGGCATCGACCGGCAGCTCATCAAGCAGGTAGCGGACCGGACGGCGACCGTGGGTGGCGAGGCAGTCGACCACTTCCGCCTGCTGCTCGGCGATGTGCAGATGCACCGGCAGGCCTGGCTCGTCGAGGGCCGCCAGTACTTCGCGCATCGTCGCGACCTCGACCGCACGCAGGCTGTGGAAGGCGATGCCGATGCGCACCGTCGAGCTGGCATGGCGACGCAAGCCTTCGACAAGACGCAGGAAGTCTTCGGTGGCATGGCCGAAGCGCCGCTGCCGTTCCAGCAGCGCGCGGCCGTCGAAACCGCCGCGCTGGTAAAGCACCGGCAACAGGGTCAGGCGGATGCCGGTGTCGCACGCCGCGGCGATGATCGCATCGGCCAGTGCCGAGGGCGGGGCGTAGGGCCGACCGTCAACATCATGGTGCAGGTAATGGAACTCGCAGACGCTGGTGTATCCGGCCTCCAGCATCTCGACGTAGAGCTGGCGGGCGATGGCATACACAGCCTCGGGCGAGAGCGTGGCGGCGAAGCGGTACATCCAGTCACGCCAGGTCCAGAAGCTGTCGGCCTCCGACTGCTGGCGTTCGGCGAGGCCGGCCATGGCGCGCTGGAAGGCGTGCGAATGCAGATTGGCGATGCCGGGCACGAGCCAATCGACCGCTGTGGCCGGCGCCGCAAAAGCCGCTGAAGGCTGGCCCAGCCGACCGGCCTCGTCCGCATCGATCACCATGCCCCGGTGCCACTGCCGACCGTCGAAAAGGGCATGGGCGTGGAGCGGATTCATCGAGGGCCTTGCGTGCAGGACAGATCGCTATGCTAGCGGTCCCAACCGCCGCCCGCGACGCCCGTGCCCTCGCCTGCCTTCCTGCTGCGTCATCTCCGCCTTGTCACTCTCGACGGCCCGGACGCTTACGCCGTGCGGGAGGATGGCGTGCTGGCCGTGCGCGAGGGCCGCATCGTCTTTGCCGGTGCGGCATCGGCGCTGCCGGCCGACTGCCATGGCCTGGAGCCGATCGACGGCCAGCAGCAGCTGCTGACGCCCGGACTCATCGATGGCCACACCCACCTCGTGTTCGCCGGCGATCGTGCCGGCGAATTCGAGCAACGTCTGCAGGGCGCCAGCTACGAGGACATCGCCCGGGCCGGCGGCGGCATCCTCTCGACCGTGCGCGCCACCCGCGCCGCCAGCGAGGACGCGCTGTTCGCCGAGTCGCTGCCGCGTGCACGCGCGCTCGTGGCCAGTGGCTGCACCACGCTGGAGATCAAGTCCGGCTACGGGCTGACCCTCGCCGACGAAGCGAAGATGCTGCGCGTGGCGCGGCGTATCGGTGAGTCACTCGGCATCACGGTGCGCACCACGTACCTCGCCGCGCACGCCCTGCCACCGGAGTTCGCCGGCCACACCGAGGATTACATCGACGCCGTCATCGCTTGGCTGCCCATCCTGCAAGCCGAAGGTCTGGTCGATGCCGTCGACGCCTTCTGCGAGCGCATCGCCTTTTCAGCCGAGCAGACCCGCCGTCTGTTCGAGGCGGCACGCGCCCTCGGCCTGCCGGTGAAACTGCATGCCGACCAGCTCTCCGACGGCGGTGGCGCAGCGCTCGTGGCAGGCTTTGGCGGGCTCTCTGCCGATCATGTCGAACACACGCAGGAGGCCGCCGTGGCGGCTATGGCCGCCGCCGGCACCGTGGCCATGCTGCTGCCGGGCAGTTTCCACTGCCTGCGCGAAACCCAGCGGCCACCGATCGAGGCCTTCCGCCGCCACGGCGTGCCGATGGCGGTGAGCACCGATCTGAATCCGGGCACCTCACCGCTGCGCTCCTTGCCGCTGGCGATGTCGCTCGCCTGCACGCATTTCCGCTTGACGCCGGAAGAAGCCTTGCGCGGAGCGAGCCAGCACGCGGCCAAGGCCCTGAGCCTTGCCGATCGTGGTCGCATCGCGCCGGGCTTGCGCGCCGATCTGGCGCTCTGGCCGCTGCGGCACCCGGCCGAGCTCTGCTACTGGCTGGGTGCGGTACGGCCCTCGGCCCTGTGGGCGGAAGGTCACGCGCTCGCTCTGGGCTCAACGTGAGCGACGAGGCGCATCTGTTCGAAACACTTTTACGATCAGGAGTGTCGGCTTCGAAGTGACCGTCAGAAGCTCCCCCGCGCCTGCCCATGCGCGACCTGGGAACGCGACGGCTCAGGCTCCGCGTCCCGCTCCGCATTCGCCGCCGCTCGCCCTCCATGGCTCGCTTCGCTGTCCATCAGGCCGCGCTGGCGCGGCGCTCGGTGACGGGCATCTGCCGAAAGATGCGATCGGCCAAAAGATACGAAGCGAAGATGGGCTTCGCGCTGCTCACGCCATCCTCGCCGCAGCCGCGAAGCACCCTGCGCGGCAGGCTGGGGGCCGGCGGCGGATTTCGAGGGCCAGCCCGGTGATCAGACGCCAGGCCCGCAGGGTGCGCCCCGGACGGGCGCACCGACCGAGGGCGCCATGGATGCGCCCTTCGGTCGGCCCGTCGGGTTGCTTGCCGCACGGGTGCCGGCCCGAGTCCGCCGGAGGCTCCCGGCCTGTCGCGGCGGGGGTGCTCCGGGAGCGTCCCGGCCTGCTGGAGCGCGGAATAAGGCCACGCCCTCGCGCCTGCCGACGCGCGACCTGTGGACGCGACGGCTCAGGCTCTGCGTCCCGCTGCGCATTCGCCGCCGCTCGCCCTCCTTGGCTCGCTTCGCTGTCCGTCAGGCCGCGCTGGCGCGGCGCTCGCTGACGGGCATCTGCCGAAAGATGCGATCGGCCAAAAGATACGAAGCGAAGATGGGCTTCGGAAGACGGCTTTGTGCTGCTCACGCCATCCTCGCCGCAGCCGCGAAGCACCCCGCACGGCAGGCTGGGGGGCCGGCGGTTGATTTCGAGGGCCAGCCCGGTGATCAGACGGCAGGCCCGCAGGGTGCGCCCCGGACGGGCGCACCGACCGAGGGCGACAAGGATGCGCCCTTCGGTCGGCCCGTCGGGTTTCTTGCCGCACAGCAGCCGGCCCGAGTCCGCCGCAGGGCCCCGGCCTGTCGCGGCGGGGGGTGCTACTCCGGGCAGATCCCGGCCTGCTGGCGCGGGGGTGCTGCTCCGAGCGCGACGGCTCAGGCTCCGCATCCCGCAGCACTCACTGACGGCCCTATCAGGGGTGTGGGTTCAGAAATGACCGATCGTCTGATCGCGCCGAGCCCGACTCAGCTTCAGGCCTTCTTGGCCGGGGCTTTCTTGGTCGCGACCTTCTTCACGACAGCGACCTTGGCCGGCGCGGCCTTGACGGCGGTCACGGCAGCCTTGACGACCGTCTGATGCGGACGCGCATTGCCGTAGGACGCGTTGTAACGCTTGCCTTTGGCGGTCTTGCGGTCACCCTTACCCATGGGAATCTCCTCGAATCAAAGTCGTTGGACAGAAAGGATGAAAGTGTAGCATCCAAAAGGCCGACGACGTCAGTTCGCGGGGCCTGCAGCCTCTGCCGGGGCGTTCGGGCAGGCACAATCGGCGTGCGCTCGGCGCAGGTTGACCGCGTGCGCCACCGCCACCAGCAGGCCGCCCAGGCTCATCACGATGGCGTGCGGCACCGGCTGTTCGTGGATGGCCGGCACCAGCCGCTCGCCGTAGAGGATGCCCAAGCCGAGCAGCAGCAGGCCCCAGGCATGGAAACGGCCATGGAAGCGCAGGCTGTGCGCCACCGAAAGCACGGCGAAGGTGGTCGACATGCCGAGGAACACCAGCTCGAAGCCGTGCGAGGCGAGCACACTCAGACCAAGCGCCGGCAGCAGGCCGATGGTGAGCGGCAAGGTCGCGCAGTGAATCACACAGAGTGTTGCGGCACTGATGCCGAGACGGTCGTACCAGCGACCGCGGAGCTCGACGGCGGGCCGGTGGATGGGATGGCGCATGGTGCTGGACCTCTTGGCGAAACAGCCGTAACACTATAACATCGCCATCTGACTTTAATCTTGCTTTTCCACGACCCCTAACCACGGTGCTGACCATGCCACGACTGCTGCCCCGCTCTACGCTCGCCCTCGCCGTTTTCGCGGCCCTGGCCGCCCCGGCCTTCGCCGCCCAGGCCGAGCATCCGCACAACCAGCGCGACAAGGCCCGAGAACTGGACACGGTGAAAGTCACCGCCACGCCGCTCGACACGCCGCTGGAGCAACTGGCCCGTCCGGCCGCCGTGCTCACCGGCCTGGCCCTCGACGATCAGCGTGCGGCGACCTTGGGTGAAACCGTGGACGGTCTCGCCGGCGTGCAGAACGCGCCCTTCGGTCCCGGCGTCGGCCGCCCGGTCATCCGTGGCCTCGACGGTGCCCGCGTGCAGGTGCTGGCCAACGGCATGGCCGCGCTCGACGTCTCCACCGTCAGCGCCGACCACGCGGTCAGCGTCGAACCCTTCCTCGCCGACAGCATCGAAGTGCTGAAAGGCCCGGCCAGCCTGTTCTTCGGCAGCGGTGCCATCGGCGGCGCGGTCAACGTGGTCGACAACCGCATCCCGCGCGCGCCGGCCGAGCGTTTCATCAGCGGCCGCGCCGAGATCCGCGCCTCCTCCGGCAATGGCGAGGGTGCCGGCCTGTTCCGGCTCGATGGCGGCACCGGCAGCTTCGCCTGGCACCTGAGTGGCCTGCTGCGCGACAGCGGCGACATCGACATCCCCGGCTTCGCCTACTCCGAAGACAAGCGCGCCGAGGAGATCGCCGAGGGTAAAAATCCCGCCGATTTCGAGCGCGACGTTCTGAAGAACTCGGCCATCAACACCACCGCACTGGCTGGCGGCATCGCCTGGTTCGGTGATCGGGTGTTCTGGGGCGCCTCGCTCTCCAGCTTCGCCACCAAGTACGGCGTGCCGGGCCACGACCATGGCGGTCATGGCGGTCACGGTCATGGTGGCCACGGTCATGGTCATGGCGGTCACGACGATGACGACAAGGTCAGCATCGACCTCGACCAGCAGCGCACCGAATTCAAGGCCGGCATCAACGAGCTCGGCCCGTTCCGTCAGGTCGCCTTGCGCGGCGTGATGAGCGACTACGTTCACGTCGAACTCAAAGGCCACACGCCCAGCACGCGCTTCATCAACGACGCCAGTGAACTGCGTCTGGAAGCGGTGCAGGAGACGCTCTGGGGCTGGGACGGTGCGATCGGCCTGCTGCAGAGCCAGCGCGACTTCGCCACCATCGGCGAGAAGGACTTCGTGCCGCCCACCGAAACCCGCGAACAAGGCATCTTCCTGATGCAGCAGCGCGCCTTCGGTGATTTCCTGTTCGAACTGGGTGCCCGCCACGATCGCGTCGACGTCGACATGGTCAGCGGCATCATCGAGCGCAACTTCAACGCCAACAGCGGCTCGCTTGGCCTGCGCTGGAACGCAAACGAGACCTGGCACTTCACCGCCAACCTCGACCGCGCCGAGCGCGCACCGACCGCCGAAGAGCTCTACTCGGAAGGCGCGCACGCCGCCACCTCATCCTACGAGATCGGCGATCCCTTCCTCGATACCGAGCGTGCCGACCGCATCGAATTCGGTGCCCACCTGCACGCCGGCCGCTTCGAGGGCCGTGCGGCGATCTACCGCACCGAGTTCCGCGATTTCATCTACTCGGTGGACTCGGGGCTGGAGATCGACGATCTGCCGGTCCGGCTCTGGGTGCAGGACGATGCCACCTTCACCGGCTGGGAGCTCGAAGGTCGCTTCCTGCTCGCCGAAGCCGCCAGTGGCCGCTGGAGCCTCAACGGCTTCGTCGATGATGTCCGCGGCGAACTGGATGCCGGCGGCAACCTGCCGCGCATCGCCCCGACCCGGGTCGGCTTGGCCTTGGGCTGGGAGCATGATGCTTGGCGCGGCAGCCTCGGCATGGTCAACCACTTCGAGCAGGACCGCGTTGCCACCGGCGAGTCGCCGAGCGATGCCTTCACCCTGGTCGATGCCCAGCTCAGCTACCACTGGGACACCCAGACCTTCGGTTGGGAGGCTTACCTCAAGGGCAGCAACCTGACCGACGCCGAAGCCCGCTTTCACACCTCGTTCCTGAAGGACAAGGTGCCGCTGATGGGTCGCAGCTTCACCACCGGCTTGCGCGTGTTCTTCTGAAGCCGACCCGCGCCCCTCACTCGCGCTCGAGTTCCGGGCGCTCGGTGGCGGGGCGCTCGGCGGGATCCTCACCGACCTCGTCGCCAGCGGCGGCGGGGTCGGCGGCCTGCAGCACAGCCTGCTGCTCGTTGGTCAGCCGGCCGATGTGGAAGGCCGCGTAACCGGGCAGCACCAGCTGGTTGAGCGCCTTGCCCAGCACCTGGCCCGGAAAGGGCGAGACGATGTCGGTGCGCTCACTGGTGACCGGATCGATCACATGGCCGAGGCGCTGGCCAAGCGTTACCGCCTGCCCCAGCTCGATCTCGGCGAACAGGAAGCCCGAGGCATTGGTGCGCACCCAGCGCGAATCGAAATAGATCGGCGCCGGATCCGGCGCGGCGGCATCGGTGCTTTCGCGAGCGAGCATGCCCTTGTGGTCCATCAGGATGCGGATCGCCTCGGCGGCCGGCTCGATGTGCTGCAGTTCGATGAACTGCGGTGCGCCGACCTCGAAGGTCACCGCCGGGATGCCGGCGGCTACCGCCGCCACCCGCAACATGCCGCGCGTGCCCTCACTGTGCAGCACCAGGGTGTTGCCGAAACCGCGGGTCAGTTCGAGCACCGAGGGCTCGCTCAGGTTGGCGCGGATCTGCGGCAGGTTGGTGCGCTGGAAGGAACCGGTGTGGAAATCGACCAGCGCGTCGCAATGCCGCACCACGTCGTTGAAGAAGCCATGCGCCATCCGCGCGGCAATGCTGCCGCTGCGGCTGCCGGGGAAATGCCGGTTGAGGTCGCGGCGATCCGGCAGGTAGCGGCTCATCCGTGAGAAACCGAACACGTTGACGATGGGGGCCACCACCAGAGTGCCACGCAGGCGGCTCGGATCGACCTCCTGACCGAGTCGGCGGGCCACCTCGATGCCGTTGACCTCATCGCCGTGGATGCCGGCGATCAGGCACAGCACCGGCCCCGGCCGGGCGCCGTGGGCGATGATGATCGGGCTGGGCAGTTCGCCGCGGCCAAGGCCGTCCGGCGGGGCCCATTGCAGGGTCTGCCGCGAACCGGGCAGCACAAAGCGATCGAGCAACTGGAACGGCGTGACCAGCTCCGTCGCCGGAATGGGCGCCTCAGGACGGGCCAGCAAGGGCGGCGGCTCGGGGCCGACCGGGCTCGGCCGGCGCGGCGGATCGACCGGAAAATCCTGGGCCCGCAGCGGGCCGGTGGCGACGAGCAGGGCCAGGCTGAGCAGGCGCAGAGGCAGACGGATCATGCTGGGGTGTTTCCGGAGCAGAGGGCGCAGCGGCCCAGGACTTCGACATGGCTCAAGGTGGCGCTGAAACCCCGTTCGGCCACCAATTGCTGCAAGGCCATCGAGACGCCCTCGTCCTCCAGCTCCTCGGCCGATTCGCAGCTCTGGCAGATCAGGATCGGCACCACATGGCCTTCGGCGGGGTGGTGGCAGGCGAGAAAGGCGTTGACCGAGGCCAGCCGGTGGATGAAGCCGTGTTCGAGCAGGAAATCGAGCGCCCGGTAGACCGTCGGCGGAGCCGAGGCACCGGGGCCGCCCCGCATCCGTTCGAGAAGGTCGTAGGCCTTGATCGGCCGGCCGGCCTCGACGATGTGGCGCAGCGCCTCGGCACGGATCGGTGTGAGGTTGAGTCCGCGCTCGCGGCAGACCCGCTCGACCACCCGCAGGCAATCGGCGGGCCCGTGGGCGTGCTGCTCCGGCCGCAGGCAGGCCGCCGGCAGCGGTGGCGCTGCGATGCTGCGGCTGGGCTTGCGGCGCGGCGGCCTGGCCATCGACGGCGACTCAGTTCGGGCGCGCGGCGATGCGCTGGAGCGCGGCGTCGATCCGCCGCAGGGCCTCGTCGCGGCCGGCGAGGTAGACGGTGTGCTCGATCGACGGCGAGACCGAGGTGCCGGTGATCGCCACCCGCAACGGCTGCGCCAGCTTGCCCATGCCGATGCCAAGGGCGGCCACGCTGTCGGCCAGACTCTGCTGCACCGCCACCGGCGACCAGCCGGGCTGGGTGGCAAGGCGCTCGCGCAGCTCGGCCAGTGGCGCGGCGGCGGCGGCGACCAGGTGTTTGTCGACGGCGGCCTCGTCGTAACTGGAAAGCGGGCGGTACCAGACCGCGGCCCGCTCGGCCATGTCCTTGAGCGTCTTGCAGCGTTCGGCCAGCGCCACCACCACCGCGACCGGCTCCGGGCCGCTGGCGAGGTCGAACCCCTGCTGGCGCAGGTGCCACTCGAGGTGCACGGCAGTGGCCGCCGGATCGTCGGTCTTGAGGTAGTGCTGGTTCAGCCAGTCGAGCTTGTCGCGGTCGAAACGCGAGGCGCTGTGGTTGACGTTCTCGATGCTGAACAGCCGAACCAGTTCGTCGATCGAGAAGATCTCCTGGTCACCGTGGCTCCAGCCGAGGCGCACCAGGTAGTTCAAGAGCGCGTGCGGCAGGTAGCCGTCGTCGCGCCACTGCATCACGCTGACCGCGCCGTGCCGCTTGCTGAGCTTGGCGCCGTCGGGGCCGAGGATCATCGGCAGGTGGGCGAAACGCGGCACCGCCGCCCCCAGCGCCTGGTAGGTGTTGATCTGCCGCGGGGTGTTGTTGACGTGGTCATCGCCGCGGATCACGTCGCTGATGCCCATGTCGATGTCGTCCACCACCACCGCGAAGTTGTAGGTGGGGAAGCCGTCGGAGCGGATCATCACGAAGTCGTCGAGTTCGCTGTTGGCAATCTCGATGCGACCCTTGACGGCGTCGTGGAAGACCACGCTGCCGCCCTCCGGGTTCTTCAGGCGGACCACGCGGTCGGGATCGTCGCGGTACCCGGCGCCCAGCTCACGGTACTTGCCGTTGTAGCGCGGCTTCGCGCCGGCGGCCAGCGCCGCCTCGCGCATGGCCTGGACCTC
Source organism: Silanimonas sp. (assembly GCA_018334015.1). Lineage (GTDB taxonomy): Bacteria > Pseudomonadota > Gammaproteobacteria > Xanthomonadales > Xanthomonadaceae > Silanimonas. The sequence continues at coordinate 189,330 of JAGXTI010000014.1, read as the reverse complement.
GTCCTTGCTGTCGTAGGCGTAATAGGCCTTGCCGGCCTGCACCAGCTCACTGGCGACCTGCCGATAGCGCTCGAGCCGGTCGCTCTGGAACACCGGGCTTTCGTCGGCATCGAGGCCGAGCCACGCCATGCCATCCAGAATGGCCTGCACCGCCTCGGGGGTGGAACGCTCCTGATCGGTGTCCTCGACCCGCAGCAGGAAGCGGCCACCGCGACGGCGGGCTTCCAACCAGCAGTACAGGGCCGTTCGCGCCCCGCCGATGTGCAAATAACCGGTGGGGCTGGGGGCGAAACGGGTGCGGCAGCTCATGGGCGGGCGTGGCGGCGGGCGATTCGGCATTCTAGTCGATGGCCCAGCCCGGGGTACCGCCCGGAGGCTGCATAATCCACCGACCGCCCACGCCCCGCCGCCATGCGTCCGATCCCCTTGCTGCTCGTCCTGCTGCTCGCCCCGCTGCTGCCGCTCTCGGCCATGGCTACCCCGGTCACGACCGCGGTGAACGCCCCGCCTGCTGCGACCACCGCATCGGTGTACGTGGCGCTGGACACCAACCTCGGCCAGGTGGTGATCGAGCTCGATCCGGTGCGGGCACCCTTGACGGTGGCCAACTTCCTCGCCTACCTCGACGCCGGCCACTACAACGGCACGGTGTTTCACCGCGTGGTGCCCCATCTGCTGGTGCAGGGCGGCGGCTTCACGCCCGATCTGCAGCCCAAGCCGGAGCGCGCTCCTGTCGTCAACGAGGCCGGCAACGGCCTGTCCAACCTGCGCGGCTCGGTGGCCGCGGCGCGTCGCCCCGACACCGCGGATTCGGCCGGTGCGCAGTTCTTCATCAATGTGGTCGACAACCCGCAGTTCGACCGCAGCGATGCCAGCGACCCCTTCACCGCCGGTTATGCGGTGTTCGGCCGGGTGGTGGCGGGCATGGACGTGATCGACCGCATGCGCGAGGTCGAGACCGGCCCGGCCGGCCCCTTCCCCTCGCGCGTGCCGAGGACACCCATCGTCATCGAACGTGCCGGCCGGACCGAGGCGCCCGCCGTGCTGCCGCCGGCGCCGATGCCACGCGTCGACCGATGAGCACGCTGTTCCTGTCCGACCTGCACCTCGACGCGAACCGCCCCGCGACCACGCAGGCCTTCGAGGCGCTGATGGCCGGCGAAGCCCGCCATGCCGAGGCGGTCTACCTGCTCGGCGACCTGTTCGAGGCCTACCTCGGCGACGACGACGACGACGAACTGCCGGCCCGGGTCGCGACGGCCACCGCCGCCGTCCGGGCGAGTGGCGTTCCGGTGTTCTTCCAGCGCGGCAACCGCGATTTTCTGGTCGGCCCGGACTACGCCGCCCGGGCCGGCTGGACCCTGCTGCCCGACCCGGCAGTGATCGAGTTGCAGGGCGAACCGACCCTGCTGCTGCACGGCGATCTGCTCTGCCTCGACGACACCGGCTATCAGGCCCTGCGCCGGCAACTGCGCGACCCGGCTTGGCAGACCGGGTTCCTCGCCCAGCCGCTGCCGGCACGGCGCGCCTTCGCCGCCAAGGCCAGAGCCGCCAGCGCCGCCGCGCAGAGCGGCCGCGACGAATCGATCGGCGATGCCAGCCCGGCCGAGGTCCGTCGGCTGATGGATCTGTACGGCGTGCGGTGGATGATCCACGGCCACACCCACCGCCCGGCCCTGCATCGGGTGCCGCTGGCCCGCGGCGAGGGCCTGCGGATCGTGCTGGGCGACTGGTACACGCAGGCCTCGGTGCTGCGGGTCGACCACGACGGTTTGCGGCTCGAACACGCCGCCTGAGCCCTGCGGCTCAGGGCCCGCTCAACCCCGGCAGGGCCGCGAGTTCATCCTCGCTGAACCCGGCAGCGCGGCGCGCCGCCAGGTTGAACGGGCCGCGCACGGCCTGGCTGCCGTAAGCGCGAACGAGGCCGGCGAAGGTCGGCCAGGGCTTCAGCCCATCGCGCTCGCAAAGCCAGCGGAACCAGCGCGAACCGGCGCCGACGTGGGCCACCTCCTCGCGCAGGATCACCTCGAGCAGGGCGATACTCGCCGTATCGCCGACATCGCGCAGGCGTTCGATCAGGCCGGGCGTCACATCGAGGCCGCGCGCCTCGAGCACCCGCGGCACCAGGGCCATGCGTGCCAGCGCGCTGTGCGCGGTTCTCTCGGCCATCTCCCACAGACCGTTGTGGGCGTCGAAATCGCCATACGCATGGCCGAGCTCGGCCATGCGCACGGTGAGCAGGTTGAAATGGCGAGCCTCGTCGTCGGCCGTGCGCACGAAATCGGCGGCGAAGTCGGCGGCGGCATCGTCGGGAAAATCGCGGAAGCGGTACACCGCATCCCACGCGAGATCGACGGCATTGAGTTCGATGTGGGCGATTGCGTGCAGGAAGGCCGCACGCCCGGTCGCGCTGCCCAAGCCGCGCTTGGGCAGCTGCTTCGGGTGCACGAGTTGTGGCAGCAAAGGGCGGCCGGGGAAGCGGATCGGCTCGGGGGCCGGCGCCTTGGGGTCGGCCCGCAGCTCGCCGGCCACAAAGGCCGCCGCGTAGGTGCGGGTCTTCGCGCACTTGGCCTGCGGGTCGGCGGTGGCGAGGCACTCTGCGGCGGCCGCGTACAGATCGAACGCCTGCCCTGCCCGGCTGATGTCCACCGTATGCATCGACGGGCGTCTCCGCCGGGCTCAGCCGCGCGCGGCCATGGCCGCGTCGTTGCGCGTGCCGCTCAGGCGCTCGAAATAGCCCGGCTCGACGCCAGTGACGTACTCGCCCGAGAAGCAGGAGGTGTCGAAGCCGGCAATGCGGTTCTTCGGCCCGGACACCGCGGCCTCGAGGTCGGCCAGATCCTGATAGACCAGCCAGTCGCAGCCGAGATGTTGCTGGATCTCGGCCTCGCTGCGGCCGTGCGCCACCAGTTCGTTGGCAGCCGGCATGTCGATGCCGTAAATGTTGGGGAAACGCACCGGCGGCGCGGCGGAGGCGAGGTAGACCTTCTTGGCCCCGGCCTCGCGGGCCATCTGCACGATCTGCTGGCTGGTGGTGCCACGCACGATCGAATCATCGACCAGCAGCACCACCCGATCGCGAAACTCCAAGGGGATCGGATTCAGCTTGCGGCGCACCGATTTCTCGCGCAGCTCCTGCCCCGGCATGATGAAGGTGCGGCCGACGTAACGGTTCTTGACGAAGCCCTCGCGGTACTTCACGCCCAGCACGTTGGCGATCTCCAGCGCCGCATCGCGCGAGGAATCGGGGATCGGGATGATCGTGTCGATGTCGTGGTCGGGCCAGAGCCGCAGGATTTTCTCGCCGAGCTTCTGACCCATCCGCATCCGCGCCTTGTGCACCGAGACGGTGTCGATCATCGAGTCCGGCCGCGCGAAGTAGACGAATTCGAAAATGCAAGGCGCGAAGCGGCCCGGTTCGGCCACCAGCTCGGCATGCAGCTGGCCATCGGCGGTGAGCACGATCGCCTCGCCCGGCCGAACATCGCGGATCAGCTTGAAGCCGAGCAGGTCGAGGGCGACCGATTCCGAGGCCACGGCGTACTCGTCGCCCTGCGGGCTGGGGCGACACCCGAGCACCAGTGGGCGGATGCCGTTCGGGTCGCGGAACGCCACGAGGCCAAGGCCCATCACCAGGGCCACCACCGCGTAGCCGCCCTTGACGCGGCGATGCACGGCACCGACCGCGGCGAGTGCTGCCGCCGGCGAGAGCGCGCCGCGGACCGCCAGTTCGTGGGCCAGCACATGCATCAGCACCTCGGAATCGGAGCCGGTGTTGACGTGGCGGCGATCCTGCTCGAACACTTCGCGGCGCAGGGCCTCGGTGTTGATCAGGTTGCCGTTATGGGCCAGCGCGATGCCCCAGGGCGCCCCGGTGTAGAAGGGCTGCGCCTCGGCCGAACCGGCGGAGCCGGCCGTGGGGTAGCGGCAATGGGCGATGCCGAGGCGTCCGGTCAGGTCCTGCGCTCCGCTGCGGGCGAACACCTCGCTGACCAGGCCGGTGCCCTTGTGCAGCCGGAAGCGCGCCTCATCGATGGTGGCGATGCCGGCCGCGTCCTGGCCACGGTGTTGCAGCACGGTCAGGCCATCGTGCAAGCGGGCTGCCACGTCGTCACGGCTGACGATGCCAAGAATGCCGCACATGCTTTACGGAGACTCCGGTGCGGGCCCGGACGCCGGTTCGGCATCGAGGGCATCAAAAAAAGCGAGCAGCGAGGAACGCTCCGGCCAATGCGCCCGCAGCCACAGGCTGGGTTCTTCCCAGAGCGGCAGCAGGCGTGATTCGCGCCAGACCGGACCCTCCACCCACGGCGTGAAACCAGCGGCCAGCACACCGATCAGCACGATGGCGTAGGCGCGCACGGCACCGAAGGCGGCACCCAGCAGACGGTCCGGCACCGACAAGCCGAGGCCATGCGCCAGAGTGCGCAACAGCCAGACCAGCAGATTGCCCAGCAGCAGCACCAGCACGAACACACCAAGGTGCGCGGCCAGCGAACGCAACAACGGAACTTCGATGACGGCGAGATGCAGCGCCACCTCATCGCCCAGCACGATGGCAAAGCCCACGGCCGCGATCCAGACCAGCAGCGAAAGCACCTCGGTGAGCATGCCGCGAACGATGCCCAGCAGGGCGGAAAGGCCGAGCACCAGCAGGATCGCGAGGTCGATCGGATTCATCGGGCCAGCGTCACGACGCCGGGCTTCACGGGTGCGGCACGACGATACCGGCAATGCCGAGCCGGTTGGCAGCGTCGGATTTCAGCCGCTCAGCGGCGGCGCGGTCGCTCGCCGGGCCAAGCCGCACACGCCAGAGCACGCCGTTGGCGGTGGGGATGCGCTGTTCGAAAGCGGTGAATCCGGCGGCCCGCGCACGGGCGACCAGAGCCCGGGCATCAGCCTCGCTGCCGAAGGCTCCCAACTGCACGGCGAAACCGGCACCGACCGCGTCGGCCCCTGCTGTCGCCGTAGCCGGCCGAGCGGCCGTTGCCGCTGCGGCATCGGCGGCGACCACGCTGGCGGAGCCGGCGATGGCGGCAGCCCGTACCCGGACCGCTTCGGCACTGGCGCGGTCGGCGAAAGGCCCCAGCACCACCCGGGTGGCCGGCTGGCCGTTGACTTGGGTCGGCTCGGTGCTGGCGGTCAGCCCGCCCGAACGCAGCCGTGCCACCAAGGCGTCGGCATTGCTGCGCTGGGTGAAACTGCCGGCGATGACCCGGAAGCCGCCCGCCGCAGTCGCCACCGGGAGCGGCGGCGGCGCGGCGACCGGAGCCGCCGCAAGCGCCGGGGTGGCGGCGGGACGCGAAATCGTTGCCGGTGCTGTGACGGGAGCCGGGGGCGTAGCGGCGGGCGCTGCAGCCACCGGTGCCGGGGGGGTGGCGGCGGGCACGGCGGCGGTGCCCATGGCCGCCTCCAGCGCATCCACCCGGGGGGCCACGCTGGCCGTGGCATCGACCATCGGCAGGGTGTCGGGATCGGCCGGAACGGTGACCGCGGCACCGGCCGCCGGTGTCGGCAAGGGACCGGCGTTCAGCGGAATCTCGCGAGTGATGAAATCGCCTTCCGGAGCCGGTGGCGGTTCGATCGGCACGCCTGCGGCCTCGGCGGCTCCCTCCGGCTCGGGGCCGAGCACGATCATCGGCACAAAGATCACGGCCAGCGCACCGAGCACCAGCGCGCCGATCAACCGCTGCTTGAGCTTGAGGTCCATCGGGCATCCGAAAGGGAGAGGCGCACGATTATAAGGCCTTGCCCGCCCTGCCCGACAAAGCCCCGACTGGCCTCAGGGCGGCACGGGGGCCAGTGCCGCCACCGTGTGGAAACTGCCGAAGACCAGCACCCGGGCCGCGCCACCGGCCTCGCTGCGGGCCGCGGCGAGCGCCTCGACAAGCGCCGGATGGCAGCGCACCGCCCCGGCACCGCCGGCGCGCACCCGTGCCTCGAGGGCATCGAGTCCGAGCCCGCGCGGCCCGGCATCGGTGATCGGCCCCAGATGCCAGGCGGCGATGTGCGGCAACAGGGGCGCCACCACGCCTTCGATGTCCTTGTCGGCGAGTGCCGAGAACACCGCGACGGTGGGCTTCGGGTGGGTCGCCAACCAGACCGCCAGCTGGCGGGCACCCTGCGGGTTGTGGGCCACGTCCAGCACCACCTCGGGCGATTCGGCGATGCACTGCAAGCGTCCCGGGAGCCGCGCACCGGCCACGCCGCGCGCGAAGGCTGTCTCCGGGATCGCTAACGGCGATGCGCGCAGCGCGGCCACCGCGGCGGCGGCGTTGTCGACCTGCACGGGGGCGGCCAGCGCCGGGTACGGCAGGGCGAGTTCGAAGCCCGGTTCGCGCCAGACCCAGTGCTCGTCGAAGCGGTCGATGAGGTAATCGCTGTGACCGCGGATGGCGATGGCGCCCAGCGCGTAGGCGCGGCGCAACACACTGCTCGGCGGGTCGCGCTCGCCCAGCACGCAGGGTCGGCCGGCGCGCAGGATGCCGGCCTTCTCCGCACCGATGCTCTCGCGGTCGGGACCAAGCAGGTCCATGTGGTCGAGGTCGATCGTGGTGATGATCGCCACATCGGCATCGACCAGGTTGGTGGCGTCGAGCCGGCCGCCGAGGCCCACTTCGAGGATGGCGAGATCGAGCCCGGCGCGTCCGAACAGGTCGAAGGCCGCCAGCGTGGCGTACTCGAAATAGGTGATCGGCGTGCCGCCTCGGGCGGCATCGATGCGCTCGAAGGCGGCGACGATGGCTTCATCGCTCGCCTGCATGCCGTCGATGCGGATGCGCTCATTGAAGCGCCAGAGGTGCGGCGAGGTGTAGGTGCCCACGCGCAGGCCGGCCGCGCGGGCGATGGCCTCGAGGAAGGCCACCGTGCTGCCCTTGCCATTGGTGCCGCCGACGGTGATGACGCAGGGCGCGGGCTTGGCCGCGAGACCCATCGCCTGTGCGACGGCGCGCACGCGATCCAAGCCCAGGGCGATGGCCTGCGGGTGCTGTTGCTGGATGCGAACAAGCCAGTCGGCAAGCGGAAGCGGCATGGGCTCAGGGGGCAGGCGCGGCTTTCGGCACGACCGGCATGAGGCGATCGAATCCTGCGGCGAAGGGCTTCAAGAGCAGGAGGAAGATCAATGCGGTCGAGAGGTTGAACAGTACATGGGCCAACGCCACGGCCATTGCCGGCGTCTCCATGGACTCCACAACGACACCGGCCAACAAGGGGATGAACGGCGCCCAGAGCAGCAGGCCGCCCAGATTGAACATCACGTTCGCCACCGCGGCACGACGGGCCTCACGCGAGAGGGGCAGGCTGGCGAGCAGCGCCGTGCCGGTCGAGCCAAGGTTGGCACCGATGACCACGGCGATGGCGACCTCGGCCGTCAGCAAGCCCTGCTGGACCAGTACGATGATCAGGCCGGTGGTGACGCTCGAGGATTGCACCAGCAGGGTGATGACCATACCGGCCAGAATGCCGGCGAGCGGGTTCTCCACCACCTGCAGCCAGGTCGCGAAGGTGGTCGAGGCCTGCAAAGGAGCCAGCGACTGCGAGATCAGGCCGAGGCTGAAAAAGATGAAGCCGAAGTAGAACAGGGCCTTGCCGACCACCGGCGCGCGGCCGGGCAGTATCGAGAGCAGGCCACCGATGACGATGAAGAACGGCCCGATGGCGGTCAGTTTGAAGGCCACCAGCCAGGCCGTCGCGGTCGTGCCGACATTGGTGCCGAACAGCACCGCAAGGCTCTGCCGGAACGGGATGACACCCGAGCCGACCAGGGCCACCGTGATCGAGGACACCGCGCTCGACGACTGCACCACGGCCGTCGTGACCGCACCGAGCAGGAAACCGGAAAACCGGTTCCGGGTGATCCTGCCGAACCACGTCTGCAACCTTTGCTGACCGTGGGCCTGCACCTCCTGCGCGAAACCCTGCAGGCCGAACAGGAACAGCATGACGGCGGCAAGGATGCCGAAAACAAGGGTCAAGGAGTCCATGACAGGATGCTAGCGGACATTTCGGAGCCGACACCATTGATCATGAAAGTGTTTCACGCAGATGTTCCCTAGGGCGTCGCGTTCCGGCAGGCCGGAACGCGAGTAGTGCAGCACCCTCGCCGCGACAGGCCGGGGGCCCGCGGCGGACTCGGGCCGGCTGCTGTGCGGCAAGAAACCCGACGGGCCGACCGAAGGGCGCATCCCTGTCGCCCTCGGTCGGTGCGCCCGTCCGGGGCACACCCTGCGGACCTGCCGTCTGATCACCGGGCTGGCTCTCGAAATCCGCCGCAAGCCCCCAGCCTGCCTTGCGGGGTGCTTCGAGGCTGCGGCGGTGATGGAGTGAGCAGCACGCAGCCCGTCTCGCTTCGCAACCTGCGGCCGATGCCCGCCAACGAGCGCCGCGCCAGCGCGGCCTGATGGACAGCGAAGCGAGCCATGGAGGGCGAGCGGCGGCGAATGCGCAGCGGGACGCGGAGCCTGAGCCGTCGCGTCCGCAGGTCGCGCGTCGGCAGGCGCGAGGGCGTGGTCTTATTCCGCGCTCCGGCAGGCCGGGACGCGCCCGGCGCAGCACCCCGCCGTGACAGGCCAGGACGCATCCGGAGCAGCACCCTCGCCGCGACAGGCCGGGGGCCTGCGGCGGACTCGGGCCGGTAGCTGTGCGGCAAGCAACCCGACGGGCCGACCGAAGGGCGCATCCCTGTCGCCCTCGGTCGGTGCGCCCGTCCGGGGCGCACCCTGCGGGCCTGGCGTCTGATCGCTGGGCTGGCCCTCGAAATCCGCCGCAAGCCCCAGCCTGCCTTGCGGGGTGCTTCGAGGCTGCGGCGGTGATGGAGTGAGCAGCACGCAGCCCGTCTCGCTTCGCAACCTGCGGCCGATGCCCGACAGCGAGCGCCGCGCCAGCGCGGCCTCGCGGACAGCAAAGCGAGCCATGGAGGGCGAGCGGCGGCGAATGCGGAGCGGGACGCGGAGCCTGAGCCGTCGTGTCCGCAGGTCGCGCGTCGGCAGGCGCCGGGCAGCCTCTCTGCTGCCGGTTGCTCATCCCATCACAAGGCCCGATGCACCGCCTCGCCAAACAAGGGGGTGTGGTGGGCGCAGTCGTTGAGTCGCACCAGTTCCAGCCGATCGACCACGGGGCCTTCGAGCAGGTTCAACGTGGTCGGTGCCTGGCGGAAACCCCACAACCTCGCAAGCGGGATGCCGAGCAGCTTGCAGAGGATCACCCGGTTCACCGCGTCGTGGGCGACCAGCAGCAGGGTGTCGTTGTCGCCAAGGCCCTCGCAGGCCCGGGCAAAGCCGCGCCAGGCGCGCTCCAGCACGCCGGGCAGCGTTTCGCCGCCAGGGCCGGGCATCTGCACTGTATCGGGGGCTTCGCGCCATGCGGCGAGCCGCTCGCCATCCTCGACACGGATTTCGCTGGCGAGCTTGCCCTCCCAATGGCCGTGGCCGATTTCCATCAGCTCGGGATCGAGGCGGAGCATCGCCGCACGCGATGCACCCAGCGCGATCTCGGCGGTGCGTCGCGCGCGGGACAGCGGCGAAGCCACCGCGCGGGTGATCGGCACTTCGGCGAGGCGCAGCGCCAGCAGGGCGGCCTGCCGCTCGCCCAGCGGCGAGAGCGGGATGTCGATCTGGCCCTGGTAGCGGCCTTCGGCGTTCCACGGCGTTTCCCCGTGGCGGGCGAGCAGCACGCGCATCAGACCATCTCCAGGCTGACGATGCCATCGATGCCGCGCAGCCTGTCCAGCACCGCGTCGGGCACCGCACGATCGAGGGTGATCGCCGCGACCGCATGGCCCTGGCCGGTCGCACCCAGCGAGAAATTGTTGATGTTGATGCCCGCGAGGCCCAGCGCGGTGCCGAGCTTGCCGATCACGCCGGGCTGGTCCTCGTTGCGCATGATGAGGAAATGCGAACTCGGGTCGAAGTCGAGTTCGACGCCATCGAGGCGCACCACGCGCGGGCCACGGTGCAAGGTGGCCTCGATCTCGCGAGCCCCGGCCGCGCCCTCGATGCGGACTTTCAGCAGGCGATCGAAACCATCACCGTCGCCGCCCACCGTCTCGGTCACCGTCAGCCCACGTGCCGCCGCTTCGGCCAGCGCGTTCACCGGCGTGACCCGGCCCGAGGCGCTGCCGATCACCGCCGCCGTGAGCAGGCGCGTCAGCGGTTTCGGATCGAGCGATCCGGTGCGGCCGGCATAGGCGATGTCGAGCCGCGAGGGCGCGGGCACGAGGCGCGCGGCGAGCTTGCCGAGCGCCGTCATCAGCGGCATCCACGGGCCGATCTCGCGGGCGGCCTCGGCCGAGAGCGGCGGCAGGTTGACGCAGCCCGCCACCGCACCGGTGTGGATGAAATCGATGATCTGCCGCGCGAGGATGGTGGAAACCCCCTGCTGCGCCTCCGAGGTGCTGGCACCGAGGTGCGGGGCCAGCACCAGCTTCTTGCAGGTGCGCAACGGCGAGTCCTCCGGCAGCGGCTCGGTGGCGAAGGTGTCGAGGCCGGCACCGGCCAGATGACCGTCCTCGACCAGTTTCAAGAGCGCAGCCTCGTCAATCAGGCCGCCACGCGCTGCATTGATGAGGTAGGCGCCCTGCTTCATCTTGGCCAGCTTTTCGGCGCTAAGCAGGTTGGTGGTCTCTTTGGTGCGCGGGACATGCAGGCTGATGATGTCGGCCCAGGCCAGCAGGGCATCGAGCTCCATCAGCGGAACCGCCGTCTTGGCAGCGGCGTTCGGCGGCAGGAAGGGATCGAAGGCGGCGACCTCCATGCCGATGCCGCGCGCCTTGCGCGCCACCGTGCCGCCGATGCGGCCCAGGCCGATCACGCCGAGGCGCTTGCCCTCCAGCTCGAAACCGGTGAGGCCGCTCTTCGGCCACAGCCCGGCCTTCATGCCGGCATCGGCGGCCGGCACATGGCGGGCCAGCGCGAACAGCAGGGCCAGCGCCTGCTCGGCGGCGGCCAGGGTGTTGCCGTCCGGGGCATTCATCACCGCGATGCCGCGCTCGGTCGCCGCTTCCACATCGATGGTGTCGACACCGGCGCCGGCGCGACCGATCACGCGCAGTTGCGCGGCATGGACCAGGGCCTCGGCCGGCACCTTGGTGGCCGAGCGGACGAGCAGCACATCGACGTCGGCCAAGGCGCGCGACAGCGAGCCGGGGTCTTTGATGGCATCGGCGGTCTGCACCGACCAGCCGGCTTCGCGGAATAAGGTCAGGCCGTCTTCGTGGATACCGTCGCAGGCGAGAACGCGCATGGAACACTCCGTGGGTGGGGGAAACGTCGGGAACAGGTGCGGCGGCCAGAACGGCCAGCGCGGGAGGGGATCGACGGAAAACCCACGGGAGACGCTCCACCGCGACGGCGCAAGGGCAACAACAGGGCGGTGGCGGATTGACGGTGGAAGGGCCGGTGGAAAGGCCATTGCACGGTCAGGAGACGGGGCGTCATACGCATGGGAGTCCTGAACAGCCCGTCCAAACTACGGCAGCTTGCCTCCACTTGGGAAGCCCGCAAACAACGAAGCCGCCCCTGGGCGGCCTCGTTGGGCATTGCCTTGCGCGAGCTTCAGTCGCGGGCGGGCGACCACTCGAAGCTGAAAGCCAGCTCGCGGCCACGCTGGAACTCGCGAAGCACGCCGTCGCCCTGCATGAAACGGACTTCGGGATCGAGCAGGTTGCGCAGGCGCATCCGCGCCGACCAATCTTGGGCGAACTGCCAGCGCCAGTTGAAGTCGAGCGAATTGGCCGGCTGCTCGTAGACGTCCGGCTGGGTATCGACACCGACCTGGACGATGCGCTCACCGCTGCGGTTGAAGGACAGGGCAAGGTCGTGCACACCGTCAGGGTCGTTGTAACCGACCTGCAGGTTGATGACATACGGCGACTGGCCCTCGAGCGGGCGGCTGAGGCTGGTGTTGAAACCCGAGCGTGCCGGGTCGAGGCGGATCTCGGATTCGATCCAGGCGTAGTTGGCGGCCACGAACCAGTCGGAAAGATCGACCGCGTCGCCGAACCAGTCATTGGCGAAACCGAGGCGGTGGAACACGTCGATCTCGACGCCCTGGTTGGTCGCCGAATCGGCGTTGGCGTAGGTCAGGATCAGTGAGCCCGAGCCGGGGAAAAGCTGCTTTTCAATCGGATTGTCGAACTGCTTGCGGAACAGCGCCACCGACAGCGATTCATCGGCCGAGAAATAGCGCTCCCAGCGCAGGTCCATGTTGGTGATCGTGGCCGTGACCAAGTTCGGGTTGCCGACCGTGATGATGTCGAGGATCGGGTCAAGGAAAGGCGCCGGGCTGAGTTCGCGGAAATCCGGCCGCGACAGGGTGCGGCTCCAAGCCAGACGGAACTGCTGCTCGTCATTGATCATCCAGGTGGCACCGACCGCCGGCAGCAGGTCGACTTCGTCGATGCGGGCCTCGACCGGCGGCCGGACGCCCTGGATGTCGAAGGTGGAAACTCCCTGGTCGTTGGCTTCGCGGCGAACACCCAGGTTGATCCGGTAGCGGTCGTTGAAGGTGATGTCGGTGCTGAGAGCGATGTAGTCGATCCGCTGGTCGGCCACGTAGTTGTCGGTCGACTGGGTGTTTTCCTCGAGCGTGAACCCGGTCGGGCCGATGTTGGCCGGCACCAGCATGTCACCGAGGCTTGGCAGGCCGAGCACAGCCATGGGCACCAGGTTGGCATTGAAACGGTAGCGCCGCAGGTAGGAGTCGCGCTCACGCTCACTGCGGCCGGCATTCACCTCGAAGGTGCCGAAGATGTTGCCGTCGGCCAGCGCGAACGGCGCCATGAAGCCGGTGTCGAGCGAGCGCACATCGTCGTCGAGATTGGCCCAGCTCTGCTCGTTGTCGCGGAAGCTGCGGCCACCCCGCGCATCGAGGTTGAAGCCGTACTCGCGCTGATTGGGCGCGAAGCGGCGGGCGAAAGCATCGGTGTACTGCCACTCGAAATCGGCCATCTCGCCGAACCAGGGCAGCCGGTGACTGCCGGCCAACTGGTGCGAGCGCAGGCTGTTCTCGACCCATTCGAGGCGGTAGCTCTGCAGGAACTGGGCGTCGTTGAGACCGGTGGTTTCGCGGGCTTCGTCCTCGGTCTGGCGGAGCAGCATCGAGGTCAGGCTGAGGCGGTGGTCGGAGCCGAGTTCGAGGCCGAGCACGGTGAAGGCCGAAACGTCGATCTCGCGGGTCGTGCTGCGCAGGTCGAGGTCGCTGAACACGGCGAGACCGGCCTGGCTGGCCTGGAACACCCGGCGTTCCTCCTCGCGGCTCTCCCAGCCCTGCGAGTAACGCACGGCCCCCATCACGCCGAGACGGACCTCGTCGTTGATCTCGAAACGCTGGCCGGCCGACATCGAGGCACCGAGATCGGGGCCGATCGTCTGCGGGAAGGTGTTGTAGCGGCCGTTGGCGGCAACCCGCTCACCCACGGCCTCGATCTGGGCCGGGGTGAAACCGTCCGGATTGGCGAAGCTGCGGCCGGCGAAGATGCCACCGGCGCGGCGCAGGGCGTCGAGGGTCGGATCGGGCGCGCGGGTGCCATCATCACGACCGGTCCAGTCGGCGCTGCCGCCACCGTAACGCAGGCCGTCCTCGAAGGTCGTGCCCTGATTGCCGCCAACGGTGGCCGAGACGCGGAAGAAAGGCTGCAGCGGCACCGAGCGGGTGCGCAACTGGATGGTGCCGCCGCCGAACTCGCCCGGCATGTCGGCGGTGTAGGTCTTCTGCACGACCACGCCTTCCAGCACATCGGTCGGAAACAGGTCGAGCGGCACCACGCGGCGGGTCGGGTCCGGCGAAGGGATGGTGGCACCGTTGAGCAGCACCGAGGAATAGCGCTCGCCCAGGCCACGCACGTAGATGAAGCGGTTGTTGACCAGTGTCAGGCCGGTCACGCGGCGCAGGGCCACGGCGGCGTCGGTGTCGCCGGCACGGGCAATCTGCTCGATCGAGAGGGTGTCGTCGACCGACACCGACATACGCTCCAGATCGACATAAGCGGCCTGATCGTCGAGGCGCATGGCCTCGCCCTGCACTTCGACGGCGTCGAGGCGGGCCTCAGGACGTGCTGCGGCCTGCGTCGGATCGGTGACGGCCTCGGCCTGGTTGAGATCGACCGTGCGGGTGCCGGTGCGCGAGCTGCGCAGGGTGTAGACCGGGGCACGGCCGGGCACCAGTTGCACGGCGATCTGCACCTGCTCGTCGGCGGCAAGGTCGAGCGGCACCTCGAAGCGCCGCTCGCCGTCACGGATCTCGACGGTCTGCGGCCCGACCGTGGCCGCGCCACCGACCACGCCCTGGGCCGTGGTGACGCCGAGCAGGCGGGCACCCAGACGGGCCTCGACGCCCGCCGCCGGCTGGCCGGCACGCCAGACGTAGATCCACACCGCTGCCGCACCACGCGGCTGGGCCTGCACCACCGCACCGGTGGCGGGCGACTGGGCGGCGACGGGGGAAAGAGCCAGCTTGACGGCGATCGCGAGGCTGGACAGGGCGATGGCGGCGGAACGCTTCATGGGAATGGCCGGCGGCGAGGACCGGCGCATTCTGTGGCAGCCGTGTTACGGAGCGATGGCAGTGACGCCGCCCTGTCACAGTCGTGAACGCGGCGTCATCGCCAGAGCGGCTCAGTGCGCGTGGTGGGCATGCTCGCCGTGGCCGGCCTCGACCGCACCGGCCGGCGCCTGGGCCAGGACCGCGAACTCGACCACCAGTTCGGCGCCGCTCTCGAAGACCAGGGTGACGGGAATGCGCTCGCCCTCGGCCCAGGAGCGGCTCACCTCGAAGAACATCAGGTGCTTGCCACCGGGGGCCAGCCGGGCGCTGCCGTCCACCGGCAGTTCGAGGCCGCCTTCGAGCGGGCGCATCTGCATCACCCCGTCGACCGACTCGATGGTGTGGATCTCGACCCGGCCGACACCCTCGGCGCGGGCGGCGACAAACCGCTCGGGTGCGGTGCCGTGGTTCATCAGCAGGCCGTAGCCGGCGGCCACCGTGGCCCCCGGCGCCAGTGGCCGGGTCCAAGCCTCGTGGACCATCAGGCCGGTGTGGGCGACGTCCGCGACCGGTGTGGCCGGAGCTGGCGGCGGCGCGGGCGTGGCCGGGGCGGCCGGAGCCTCGGGCGCGGCCGGAGCCTCGGGCGCGGCCGGAGCCTCGGCGGCGGGCTGGCAGGCGGCAAGACCGAGGGCAAGGGCGGAAACGAGCAGGGTACGCGAGGACATGGGTGGATACCTTGGCGGGATGAGAAAGGCAGGGCGGGGTCGTCCGTGCCGCGATCAAGTGTAGTCGAGCCGCTGGGCCTTGCCGGAAAACACCCGGTAGACGAAGACCGTGTAGATGACGATCACCGGGATCACCACGCAAGCACCGACGAAAATGATCATCAAGGACTCGGGCGAGGCCGCGGCCTGCCAGATGCTGATCTCATCGACCACCAGATAGGGAAACAGGCTGTAGGCCAGGCCATAGAAGGCCAGCAACAGGATGCCCACGGTGCCGCCGAAGGGCACCCAGGCCCCGTACTCGTTGCCCTCGGCCAGCCGCTTGGGCAGCCGGCGCAGACTGCGATCGACGATGAAGAACAGCACCGCCGTGGCGATCGGGATCGGTGCCAGCAGCACCAGCCAAGGCAGGGAGAACCAGCGGTCGAAGATGCGTTCGGAAAGCAGGGGCGTGGCCAGCGAGATCGCGGCAATGCCGAGGGCGGTCAACCACAGGCTGTTGCGCGCCCAGCGCACCGCACGCTGCTGCAAGGCACCCTCGCCCTTGATGATGAGCCAGCCGGCACCGAGCAGGCAGTAACCGGCCACCAGGCAGACCGCGATCAGGGCGGCGAAGGCCACCGCACCGGGGCTGCGCTCGAAGCCCATCACCATCAGCCCCAGCATGTAGCCCTGCACCAGAGCGGCGATCAGCGATCCAGCGAAGAAGGCCCGGTTCCAGGTCTGCTTGTGCTGGGCCTTGGCTTTGACCCGGAACTCGAAAGCCACGCCGCGCAGGATCAGGCCGAACAGCATCAGTGCGATCGGCAGGTAGAGTGCGCCCAGGATGACGCCGTGGGCGATCGGAAAAGCCACCAGCAGGATGCCGACACCCAGCACCAGCCAGGTTTCGTTGGCGTCCCAGAACGGCCCGATCGAGGCGACCATGATGTCTTTCTCGTCCTCCGGCACCCCGCGCATCAGGATGCCCACCCCCAGGTCGTAGCCGTCGAGCACCACGTAGGCCAACATCGACAGGCCCATCACCACGAGGAAGGCGATCGGCAACCAGCCGGCCGGCGTGGCGAGATCGGGTGCGCCGGGCCAAGCAGCGGCGCTGCTGGCGGCCACCGAAGCGGCCGCCACGATGCTGGCATCCAGACCCATTTCAGCCCTCCTGCCGGCTGAGCGCCGGATCGGCGAAGGGCACCGCGCCGGGACCTTCGGCGCTTGCCGTTTCCGGACGCTGCCCGGCCTTGCCGGCCATGTAGAAGATCACCTTCAGGTAGGCGACCAGCAGCACCAAATAGACCAGCAGGTAACCGATCAAGGTGATCAGGATCGACGGTGCCGGCACCACACCCCCTGCATCGACGGTCAGCAGCACGTCCTGCACCAGCCAGGGCTGGCGACCGATCTCGGTGGTGTACCAGCCGGCCATCACCGCGACCCAGCCGGAGAAGCTCATCCATGCCAGGGTCTTGGCCAGCAGCGGCGTGGGGGTGCCGTGCCGCTTGAGCCGCCACGCCCCCCAGAAGCCCACCACCAGCATCAGCATGCCGATGCCGACCATGATGCGGAACGCAAAGAACACCGGCGCCACCGGCGGATGCACACCCTCGAACTCGTTGAGGCCTTTGAGTTCGCCGTCCATCTCGTGGGTGAGGATGATCGAGGCAAGGTAGGGGATCTGGATGGGGAAATGCGTGGTGCGCTCCTCCTCGTCGGGGAAACCGAACAACACCAGCGGCACGCCACGGTCGGTTTCCCAGATCGCCTCGATGGCGGCGATCTTGGCCGGCTGGTACTTCAGCGTGTTGAGACCATGCAGGTCGCCGATGACGATCTGCAACGGGATCAACAAAGCACCGAGGTAGACACCGGTACGCATCGCCGAAAGGACCGCGGGTGCGCGGTCGCCGCGCAACCAACGCCAGGCCGAGAGGCCTGCGATCAGGAAGGACACCGTCAGGAACGAGGCCACCATCATGTGACTGAAGCGATAGGGCATCGACGGGTTGAAGATGATCGCCATCCAGTCGGTGGCATGCGCCACGCCGTCACGCATCTCGAATCCCACCGGCGTGTGCATCCAGGAGTTCAGCACCAGGATCCAGAACGCCGACATCGAGGTACCGATGGCCACCAGCAGGGTGGCTAGGGTGTGGATGCGGTTGCTGACCCGGCGGAAGCCGAACAGCATGACGGCGAGGAAGGTGGCTTCGAGGAAGAATGCCGTCATGATCTCGTAGGCAAGGAGCGGTCCGGCGATGTTGCCGACGGTGTTCATGAAGCCCGGCCAGTTGGTACCGAACTGGAAGCTCATGACCACGCCACTGACCACGCCGAGCGCGAAGCTGAGCGCGAACACCTTGACCCAGAAGCCGTAGGCCTCCATCCACTTCATGTCACCGGTCTTGTTGAAGCGCCATTTGAAGAACAGCAGCACCCAGGCCAAACCGATGGTGATGGTCGGGAACAGGATGTGGAAACTGATGTTGGCGGCGAACTGGATGCGCGCCAGCAGGATCGGATCGAGACTCTCAAACATGGCCTTTGCCTCCCATGAAACGGTCGCGGGCATCGAGCAACTTGCCCACCTTCTGGCCAAGCCGCATCAGCTCGACCAGACGTTCGCGATCCATCGCCCGGACCTCTTCGAACCAACCCGTGGCAAGTTCGATCAGGTCATGCATCTCGCGCATCCGCGCCTGTGCGTGCTGGTCGGCGGGATCAGCAACCGGCTCCAGCAGGGCATCGCGCAGCATCGAGAGCGTGGGATCGACCTCGCGTTTTCGGCGTTCCTCGGCGAGGGTCTGGAAGATCGCCCAGACGTCCTCGGGGGCCGAGAAATACTCGCGGCGGTCGCCGGGCAGGTGTTGCAACCTCACCAGCCGCCAGCTCTGCAGCTCTTTCAGGCCCATGCTGACGTTGGAACGCGAGAAGGCCAGCGCCTCGGCGATCTCGTCGGCGTTCAGCGGCCGCGGCGAGACGAACAGCAGGGCGTAGATCTGCCCGACCGTGCGGTTGATGCCCCAGCGGCTGCCCATCTCACCGAAGTGCAGGACAAAGCGTTGGACCAGGGGGGTGAGCATGGGAGTTCTGTTCTTTCAGGATTTCCTGAAAGTCTAGGCATTGGCGGTCTGCGCAGAGTGAACGTGCGCGAAATCAAACGCTGCGAGCCGCCAGAGCGTAGAATACTGCCCCCCGCCGCGGAAGCCCCCATGCGCCCGACCCCCCGGACCGCCCTGCTCCTCGCCCTCGCGACCAGCCTGCTGTTGCCCGCCACCCAAGCGCGAACGCCCCAGCCGCCGGCCGCCTGCCTCGATTTCGACGCCCATGCCAACGCCGCCTGGCGTCAGGCCCATCCGCTGCCGGCCGATGGCAGTGTGCTGAGCCGGCTCGGTCAGTTCGAGGCTCAGGCCAACGAGCAGCGCCGCCGGCTGCTGGCCGAGGTGGTGGCCAACCCTCGCGATGAACCCGAGCGCCTGTTGGCGGCGTTCTGGGCGGCCGGCACCAGCCCGGACCGGCTTGATGGCGGTTCGGCAGCGGCACTGGTGCAGGCGCTGGCTCCGCTGCAGAGCCTGCGTCGCCCGCGCGATCTGCCACGGACTCTGGCGCAGTTCCATGCCTTGGGCCTGGCACCGTTGTTCGAGTTCACCCGGCTGGACGGTGGCCGCGGCGCGCTGGCCGTTGTGCCGGCACCCCTGGGCTTGGGTGACCCGGCCTTCTACTTGCGTCCGGAACCGGAACTGCGCGCCCTGCTCGACCGCTACCGCGCCCATCTGCAAGCCCTGCTGCAGGCCTCCGGTCTGGGCGAGGCCGAAGCCGCAAACGCAGCCGCGACGGTGGTGCAGATCGAGACCGAACTGGCCCAGGCTCTCGCCACGCCGGACAGTGCCGCGCCGCAGACCCAGCGCCCGCGCGAGCTGGACCGCCGTTTCCCCGGCCTCGGCGTGAGCGTTGTGCTCGACGCGCTCGACGCCGACACCCGCGAACTGGCGGTCCTCAATACGGACTATTTCACCCGTCTCGCCCAACTTGCCTCCAGTGCGAGTCCGGAGCGCCTGCATGCCCTGCTGCGTGCCCGCGCCCTGCTGCGTCTGGCTCCGGCGCTGGCAACGCCTCTGCGCAGCGCCCATGCCGAGTTCGAGGGCCTTGTGCTGCGCGGCCTCACCAGCCCGCCCGACACCGAAACCCTGCTCGCCGAGACGATGCGCCGGCAATTGCCCGGCCTACTGGACGAAGTGGCCAACGCCCGTCTCGTCGACACTGCCCTGCGCCGCCGCGCCGAGACCGTGGTGCGCGAGGTGCAGGCGGTGGCCGCCGGCCACGATCCGCGTTTTGCCGAGGTGGTGATCGACCTCGCCGGCAGCGCCACACCGGCCACCGACTGGAGTGGCTTGCGCTTCGCTGCCGACGATCCCGCCGGCAACCTGCTGCGTCTCGCACGCTGGCATCAGGACCGGGTGCTGCAAGGCCAGACCTCGTTGCTCTCGCCCTTCCCGGCCCTGCGCCCGTCACTGCAGTTCGACCCGGCAAGCCGACGGCTTGCCATCAGTGCTGCCGCCCTTGCTCCGCCCCTGCTCGGCGCCACACCGGGTGCGGCCGATTACGGTGCCCTCGGTGCTCTGGTCGGTCACGAGTTGAGCAAAGCCGTCGATGCCGGCGAGCGCGGCAATGGGCTCATCAACCTCTTCAACGGCTTCGAGGCCGTGCCCGGCCTGCGTGTCGATGGCCGGCGCACGCTGGCGATGAACCGCGCCGACCTGGCCGGCCTGAGTTTCGCCTGGACGGCCTTCAACAAGGCCCAAACCGCCGCCGACACCGCCGCGAAGCGTGATTTCTTCCTGGCCTGGGCCGGGCTCTGGGCGCAGCACGGAAACCCGGCCGCGTTGCGCGTGCAAGCGCAGCAGAGCGTAGCCGCCCCGCCACGCTGGCGGGTCAACGGACCGCTGTCGCAACTGCCGGGCTTCGCCGAAACCTTCGGCTGCCGCTCCGGTCAGCCGATGCACGCGGCCCGGCCGATCACGGTATGGCATTGATGGCCCTGGTGCCCGGCCAGCGCTGGTTCTCCTCGGCCGAACCGGAACTCGGCCTCGGCACGGTGCTGCGGCTTGCCGGTCGTAGCGTGCAACTGGTGTTCACCGCCAGCGGCACCGTGCGTCAGTACGCGCTGGAAGGTGCGCCGCTGGTGCGGGCGGTGTTCCGCAACGGCGACCGCGTGCGTGTCGATGGCCGCGAACTTGTGATCGACAGCGTCGAGGACCGCGCCGGGCTGGTCTGGTACCACGCCGGCAACGATGCCTTCATGGAAGGCCAGCTCGATGCCGAACAACCGATCTCGCAAGCCGACCAGCGGCTCAGCGCCGGCCGGGTCGACCGCAATCGTATGTTTGAACGCCGCCTGCGGGCGCTGGAAATGCGCGCCCGTGCCCGCCGCAGCCCGGCCTGGGGCCTGCTCGGTGCTCGCATCGAGCTGGTGCCGCACCAATTGCGTGTCGTCGAGACTGCCGCCGCGCGGCGCAGCCCGCGCCTGCTGCTGGCCGACGAAGTGGGTCTGGGCAAGACCATCGAGGCCTGCGCCATCGCTGCGCAGCAGATCGCCAGTGGCCGTGCCCGGCGCGTGCTGGTGCTGACGCCGGAAAGCCTCGTCAACCAGTGGTTCGTCGAGTTGCTGCGCCGCTTCAACCTGCCCTTCGCCATCTACGACGAGGAGCGCTGTGAAGCCCTCGAGATGGGCGATCCGGAACGCAATCCCTTCGAGGACGAGCAGCGGGTGCTGGCCTCGATGGACTGGCTCTCCGGCAGCACCAAGCGCATGAAGCAACTCATCGCCGCCGGCTGGGATCTGCTGCTGGTCGATGAAGCCCACCACCTCATCTGGACACCGGAGTTCGAAAGCCCCGGTTACACCCTGGTGGAGGCCCTGGCCCGCCGCACTCCGGGCCTGCTGCTGCTCACCGCCACACCCGAGCAACTCGGCCGAGGTGGTCACTTCGCCCGTCTGCGCCTGCTCGATCCGGCCCGTTACACCGACCTGCCGGGCTTCCTCGCCGAGTCGGAACGTTTTGTCGCGCTGTCCGCCTTGGCCGAGCGTCTGGAATCCGGCGCCCTGAGCAGCGGCGACCGCACTGTGCTGGCCGAACTGTTCACCGGCGAGACCGCGGGCCTCGCGGCCACGCTGACCGCCATCGAGCAGGGCGACAGCGCAGCCCGCGAGTCCCTGCTCGATGCGCTGGTCGATCGCCACGGCACCGGCCGGGTGATGGTGCGCAACCGGCGTGCGGCGGTGGGTGGCTTTCCGAAACGTATCGCTCACATCAGCCTGCTCGCAGCCGGCGAGGATGCCGCCCTGCTCGGCCGCCTGCGCGCCGAGTTCGCCTTCGAGGTCGGTGATCTCGACGAAGAGCCCACCCACGACTATGCGCAGGACCCGCGCCTGGATTGGCTGCTCGCCACGCTCGATGCGCCGGCTACCGGAAAGGCCCTGGTGCTGTGCCGCTCGCGGGCCAAGGTGCAGGCCATCGAGGAAGCCCTGCGCCTGCGCTCAGGGCTCGCGGTGGCGCGCTTCCACGAGGACATGAACCTGCTGCAGCGCGACCGCAACGCCGCCTATTTCGCCGACCCCGAGGGCGCGCGCGTGCTGATCGCCTCGGAAGTTGGCGCCGAGGGGCGCAACTTCCAGTTCGCCCAGCACCTCGTGCTCTGGGACCTGCCCCTGCACCCGGACATGCTGGAACAGCGGATCGGCCGCCTCGACCGGATCGGCCAGCCGGGCGATGTGCAGATCCACGCCGCCGCGGTTGCCGGCAGCGCGCAGGAGGTGCTGCTGCGCTGGTACCACGAAGGCATGGACGCCTTCCGCAGCGTCGTGCCGGACGGCCGCGAGCTGCTGCGTCGCCACGTCGATGAACTGGTCGCTCTCGGCGAGGCCGATCCGACCGGGCGCGAGGCCGCGCTCGAAGCCTTGCTCGAGGCCACCCGCCGCGACCATGCCGAACTGTCGGCGCAGATCACCGCCGGCCGCGACCGCCTGCTCGAACGTGCCAGCCAGCGCGCCAACGGCGACCGCCTGCACGCCGCGCTGCTCGCCGACGACGCCGACCACGCGGCCCACGAGGACCTGCTCGCCCTGCTCGAGGCCTTCGGCATCGAGAACGAAGCCCTCGGGGGTGGCCGCCTGCTGCTCGATCCCGAGCACGTCACCGTAGACGGTTTTGAGGAATTGAAAGGCGGCCCGCGCGAGGCCAGCAGCGACCGCCGGGTGGCTCTGGCGCGCGACGATCTGCTCTATCTGCGCGCCGACCATCCGATGGTGCTTTCGGCGCTTGATCTGCTGCTCTCCTCCGAGGCCGGCAATGCCTGCCTGCTGGTCGACGAGACCCTGCCACCGCGGACGGCGCTGCTGGAGGCGGTCTACGTGCTCGAATGCATCGCCGATGCCCGGCTCGATGTGGCGCGCTTCCTGCCGCCCACCCCGCTGCGTGCCGTGGTCGACAGCCGGCTGCAACGCCGCGACGATTTCGTGCCGGATGCCGACTCGCGGGCACGGGCGGACGATCGACCCTTCGATCTCACGCCCCTGCGCAAGGTGTTGGGCCGACTGGTCTCGCCGATGCTCGGTGCCTGCGAGACCGCCGTGCGCCGCGAGGCCGCCAACCAGGTGGCGGCGGCGGTCGAGACCGCCAGCGCCCAGCTGGACACTGAGATCGAGCGGCTCTTGGCGCTGGCGCGGGTCAATCCGGCGGTCAGCGAAGCCGAGGTCCAGACCCTGCGCGAGGAGCGCGAGGCCCTGCTGGTGGCCTTGCCCGGGGCGCGGCCGCGCTTGGACGCGGTGCGCCTGATCACCTCGGCGGATTTCCTTTTGCTGCGCCGCTGAAGCCGGTCTTCAGCGGATCACGCGGGGGCCGCGCCGCCCGAACGGCGGCCGGCCCTGCCAGTAACGGATCATCAGCCAGCCGCCCAGCATGCCGCCGAGGTGGGCGAAATGGGCGATGCCGCCCGCGCCGCTCAGGCCCATGAACAAGGCGAGTCCGCCGAAGATCAGCACCAGGTACTTGGCCTTGATCGGCACCGGCGGGATCAGCAGCATCAGCCGCTGGTTCGGGAACAGCAGGCCATAGGCCAGCAAGAGACCGTAGGTGAGGCCCGAGATGCCGATGGTCGGGCCGGGGCGGAACACGCCGGCCATGCCGAGCAGCAGCTGGGTGAGGGCGGCGGCGACCACGCAGGCGATGGCGAAATGCACGAAACGCCGCGCCCCCCAGGTCGATTCGATCACCGACCCGAACAACCACAGCGCCAGGCCATTGAAGAACAGGTGCACGAAATCGCCGTGCAAGGCGGCGTAGCTCAGCAGCTGCCAGGGCAGGAAGGCACTGCCACCCGTCACCTCGGCACCCACCGGCCAGAGCGCGAACCAGCGCAACAGGGCATCGCCCATGAACAACTGCAACAGGAATCCGCCACTGATGATCCAGAGCAGGGCCAGGGTGACGGGCGGCAGACGCGGCATGGGCGATCGGAACGACAAGAAGACAGGTTCTGATGATAACGGCAGACCGGCCGGCCCGCCGGAACCCCGGGACTTTCACCCATCGCGCTACGATAGCCACCGAGGAGAACCCCCATGCAGAACTTCGAACAGATCCGCAGCCACGTCCAGTCGCGCTACCGGACCACCACCCACGAGCCCTACGTGCTCTGCGCCGAGCTCTCGCTGGACGCCGGCCGCCGCCACCAGAACGTTTTCCTGGCCGAACTGGAAGGCGATGACGGCCGCCGCTACCTGCGTGCCAGCACGATCATCGCGCCGATCACCGGCATCGATGCGCGACGTATGCTGGCTCTGAACTGGCAATCGCGGGTCGGCTGGCTGGCCATCGGCGAACTCGATGGCGTGCCCTGGCTGCAACTCTGCGAGAACCGCCCCTACGCCTCGCTCGACGCCGCCGAGGTCGATCGCCTCGTGCTCGAGATCGGCGGTCAAGGCGATCGCCTTGAACGCCTGCTTTCGGCCGGCGGCGACCTGCTCTGAGCCATGCTCGAAATCCTCCTGATCGTCGTTCTGGTGCTGGCGAACGGCTTCTTCGCATTGTCGGAAATGTCGGTGATGACCTCGCGCAAGGGCCGGCTCCGGCAACTCGCGCGCGACAGCCGTGGTGCGCGCAAGGCGCTGGAACTGGCCGAGCACCCCGAGGGCTTCCTGTCCTCGGTGCAGGTCTGGATCACCCTGCTCGGCATGCTGACCGGCTATTTCGGCGCCGAGACCTTCGCCGAGCGCTTCGCCCCGGTCCTGTCCGGCTGGGGCATGGACGCCGAATGGGCTTCCGGCACCGCCTACGCCGTGAGCTTCACGGTCATCCTCTACGTCTCGGTGGTGTTCGGCGAACTGGTGCCGAAGCGCATCGCCATCCTCTACCCCGAGCGTCTGGCCGGCGCGGTGGCCCTGCCGATGGCGGTGATGAGCGCCTTGGCGCGGCCCTTCGTCGCCGTACTGGCGGCCTCGACCCGGGTGCTGCTGCGCCTGCTGCGCACCGGCGAGGGCGATGCCGACCGGGTGACCGAAGAGGAAATCCGCCAACTGGTCGCCGATGGCGCCGAACAGGGCGTGATCAACGACGACGAGAAAGCCATGCTCAACCGCGTGCTGCGGCTGGGCGACCGTTCCGCCGAGAGCCTGATGACGCCGCGCACCCGCATCGCCTGGCTGGACGCGGCCGCACCGCTGGCGGAAAACCTCGCCACGCTGCGCGAATCACCGTTCGCCCGCTACCCGGTCTGCCGCGGTGGCGACCACGAGGTGCTCGGTGTGCTGGAGGTCAAGCGCCTGGCCGGTAGCCTGGGCTGCCGCGATGCGCCCGCCCTGTTCGAGCAGCTTGCCCCGCCGCTGTTCGTCTCGGCCTCGACCCAGGCCATGCGCCTGCTCGAGATCCTGCGCGAGGAGCAGCAGGCCATGGCGCTGGTGGTCGATGAATACGGCGAGGTGATCGGCATCGTCACCACCAACGATTTGCTGGACGCCGTGGTCGGCCGTGGCCAGGCCCCCGGCGAAGCCGCCGAGGACGAACCGCTGCTGATCCGCCGCGAGGACGGCAGTTGGCTGGTGGACGGCCGCCTGCCGGTCGATGACACCCGCGAACTGCTCGGGGTCAGTCGCCTGCCCGGCGAGGATGCCCACGACTTCCACACCATCGCCGGCATGGTGGTGGCCTGGTTCGGCCGCCTGCCGGCCACCGGCGAGGCCTTCGTCTGGGAGGGCTGGCGGATCGAGGTGATCGACCGCGACGGTGCGCGCATCGACAAGCTGCTGCTGGTCAAAATCGGTGGCGATGGCCACGAGACCGGCTGATCACGGCCGTGCCGGCACACTGGCCACCATGACCTCGCCCGGCACCCGCGCCCTGCTCGAACAGATCGCCACCGGCCCCGGCAGCCACCTGCCGCTCGGCGAGCTGCTCGACGCCTGCGGCGAGCGCGCCTTCGGCCTGTTCCTGCTGATCGCCGTGCTGCCGGCCTTCCTGCCGCTCCCGGCCGGGGCCGGCGCCATCAGCGGCCCGCTGGTGATGCTGGCCGGCCTGCAGATCGCCCTGCTCGCCGAACACCCCTGGCTGCCGCGCTGGTTGCAGGCGCGGCCGGTGGCGCGTGCCTCGATCGAGCGCTTCCGCCAACGACTCGCCCGTCCACTCGGCTGGCTGGAACGCTACAGCCGGCCTCGCGCCGAAGTGCTGATCGACCATCCGCTGGGTCACATCTTCGGTGGTCTGCTTCTGCTGGTGCTGGGCCTGCTGCTGTCGCTGCCGATGCCGCTGACCAACTACCCCTTCGGCCTGCTGCTGGTGGTCTGGGCGATCGCCCTGATCGAACGCGACGGCCGCCTGCTCGCCATCGTCTGGTTGCTCGGTCTGCTCCAGATCGCGCTGGTGCTGGTGTTCTTCGACCAGGTAGCAGCCCTGGTCAACGCCGCCATCAGCGAATGAAACGAGCCGCTCAGCCGAAGATGCGCCCGGTGGCGGCAGCATCCAGTGGCCGCGCCATGAAGAAGCCCTGCCCCATCGGGCAGCCGCGTTCGCGCAGCAGGTCGTGCTGGCCCTCGCTCTCGATGCCCTCGGCCACCACCGCCATGCCGAGCGAGTGGGCCATGGCGATGACGCCGGTGGTCAAGGCCAGATCGTTGGGATCGCGCAACAGGTCGGTGATGAAGCTGCGGTCGATCTTGACACCGTCGACCGGCACCCGGCGCAGGTGCGAGAGGCCGGAGAATCCGGTGCCGAAATCGTCGAGCCAGACCCCGACACCCAACGACCGCAGCCGGGTGAAGGCGGTCGTGGCCTGGGCTTCATCGCGCAGGATGGCGGTCTCGGTCAGTTCAAGATGCAGGCGCTGCGCCGGCAGGCCGCTCTCGGCCAGTGCCCGCTCGACCACCTGCGGTAAATCACCGTGGGCGAGCTGGCGCGGCGAGACATTGACCGCCACGAAAGGCGCCGGCAAGCCGGGAGGCGCGACCCAGCCCATCGCGACACGCATCGCCTCGCGCAGCACGCGCTCGCCGAGCGCCTCGACCTGGCCGCTCTCCTCGGCGATGCCGATGAACACCGAAGGCGGCACCAGACCGAGGTCCGGGTGTTTCCAGCGCAGCAGGGCCTCGGCGCCCACGGCACGGCCATCGGTCAGGTCGTAGACCGGCTGGAACACGAGGTTCATCTCACCCCGTTCCCAGGCGCCGCGCAGATCGTGCTCGAGGCGGACACGACGCTCCACTTCCTCGTCGAGTGCCCGCGTGTAGAACTTGAAGCGGCCCTTGCCCGAGGTCTTGGCCTGGTACATGGCCATGTCGGCGTTCTTGATCA
Source organism: Silanimonas sp. (assembly GCA_018334015.1). Classification (GTDB taxonomy): domain Bacteria; phylum Pseudomonadota; class Gammaproteobacteria; order Xanthomonadales; family Xanthomonadaceae; genus Silanimonas. Next base: position 162,293 of record JAGXTI010000014.1, on the reverse strand, counting down.
GTTGCTCGGCCGAGGCCGCATCGTCGGGGAAGACGGTGATGCCGATCGAGGCGGAGAGGTTGAGCTCGCGCTCGCGCAGCGGCATCGGTCGATGCACCGCGGCAAGGATGGCCTGGGCCAGCACGGCAGCCTGCTGACGGACCGCGTTGCCAACCAGCAGCACGACGAACTCGTCGCCACCGAAACGGGCGAGTTCGGTGGCGTCCGGCACGACCGCTTCGCAGGCGGCGGTGAGGCGGACGGCGATCTCGACCAGCACCTCGTCGCCGACCGGATGGCCCAGCGTGTCGTTGACCCGCTTGATGTCGTCGAGGTCGATGAACAGCAGGGCCAGTTCACCGCTGTTGGCGCGCAGTGTGAGCAGTCGCGATTCCAGCGATTCGCTCAAGGCGAGCCGGTTGCCGAGGCCGGTGAGGGCATCGGTGCAGGCGATGCGGCGGACCTCGCGCTCGTGACGGGCCACCGCTTCGGTCATGTGGATGAAACGGCGGGTCAGATCACCGATCTCGTCGGACCGGGGCTGCAGTGCCCGGGTCTCGGCGTAACGGCCCTGCTCGACCGCCGCCGCCGCCCGACCCAGAGCTTGCAAGGGCGCCAACACATTGCGCCGGAACAGCCAGAAGCCAATCACCGCCAACAGGACGATCAGGCCCATGCCGGCCAGCAGCCAGAACACATGGGCCCGCTGGTTGTCACGCAGCACCTGCTCGACGGTGTTGCCCCAGACTGCCATCGAGGCCGAATCGGCATCGCCCAACACCAGACGAACCCGACCGATGCGGTGCTCGCCCATCTGGACCGGAACCTCGACCTGCAGCTGCGCCTCGGCCCAATGCAAGACCGCCTCGGCGCCGGACGGTCCGGCCGGAACCCGTCTTGCCTCGGTCGGCAGAGCTGGCACGGGCTCACCGAAACGGGCGAGGTCGCCGCGGCCATCGCTGATGCGCCGTCCTTCGGCGTCGGTGAGCAGCACCTCCAGCACGCCGTCCTGATCTTGGACGTGGCCGCCCAACTCGCCGATTCGTTCGAAATCAAGAAAGTAGAGCGGGTTGGCGACCGCCCGGGCGTATTGCCGAGCCAGGGTGATGCCGCGCTGCTCGGTGCCCTCGCGGATCAGGTCGCTGATCATCCGTTCGCCGCCATCGCGCAGGGCGACAAAACTCTGCTGCTCACGCCAGATCAGGCCGGCGAACACCATCACCAGCACCGCCGAACCCAGCAGCATCCCCACCAGCAACTGCCTGTGCAGGGTCCAGTGCGGCCTCATTCGATGGCCTCGCGGGTGTGCCGGACGCGCTCGCCCAAACGGCGCAAATCAGCGAGATCGGTGGCGCTTGGCACATCAAAGCCAGTGGTGTCGAAAAAAGCCCGCAAAGCTGGAGCGGCCTGCGGATCGGTGGCGGCCTCCAGCAAAACCTCACGCAGGCGCGCGGCCACTGCCGGGTCGAGGTCGCCACGCACCAGCTCGATGGCACGCGGCACCGCGGGGCTGGTCCCGATCACCCGCAGGGCCGGAGCATCAGGGCGTTCAGCGCGCCACTCGGCGAGGTCCAGGTCACTGAAGCCACCCGCATCAACCACGCCAAGAATCACCCAGTGGGCGATGTTGCGTTCGGTGTTGGCGAACACATAGCCGACATTGCCCGGTCGTGGCCGGTCGGTCGGTGACGGCAGGATTTCCATCGGCAGGCCGGCATCGAGCAGGGTCATGGCCGGCAGCAGGTAAGCGCTGGTCGAATGCGGGGCTTCCAGGGCCAAGCGGCGACCGGCCAGATCGGCTATTCGATGCAGAGGCGCATCGTCGCGGACCACCAGCACCGAGTGGTAATGGGTCATGCCATCACGGTGGGTGAACAGCAGTGGGCGGGCACCGGCGCGGTCGATCAGGCCAAGTGCGCTGGCCATGGTCTCGGTCACCCAGTCGACCCGGCCGTGACGCAGGTAGCTGGTCATCCGCGAGGCATCGCGAGCCATCAGGATGCGGCCTTCGCGGATGCCAACGCCAGCCATGCGCGGCACCACGTAATCGAGCAGAGGCTGGAGCTGGGCGTGGTGACGCTGGGGATTGTCGCTGACCCGACCGAGCACGAGGACACCGGGATCGGCCTTGGCGAGACCCGCTGTCAGGGCAAGCAGCAGCACAGCAGCGGCATGGAACGGCGAGCGCCCGAACATCATCGACCTTGGCACCAAGACTGGTGCAAGTTTGACACGACTGGATGGCTAGAGGTTTTTTTTCGCCCCGGCCAGTCGGGCCATGCGCTGGGCATCGGCGAGGATGCCGTGCAACATCCGCAGCTCGCGCTCGTCCGGGGCGGCCCGCAGGAACAGCCGGCGCAAGCGGCGCATCACGGTGATGCCGCTGCGGCCCTTGTGGAAATCGATCGCGTGCAGGGTCTGGTCGAGGTGGCCGAAGAAACGCTCCATCGCCTCGTGGGTGGCGGGTGGGCGGGCATCGAGCGGCGGACGGGCGTTTTCCAGCCCCTCTTGCGCCATCGCCGTCAGTCGCAGTTCGTAGGCCAGCACCTGCACCGCCTGAGCGAGATTCAGCGAACTGAAAGCCGGGTCGGTGGGGATGCACACCGAGGCATGACAAAGCTGCAGCTCGGCGTTTTCGAGGCCAGTGCGCTCCGGTCCGAACACGAGGGCCACCTCGCCCTGCCGACTGGCCTCGAGCAGCCGGACCGCGGCCTCGCGCGGGCTCAGTTCCGGCATCGGCACGGCACGCTGCGTGGCCGTGCTGCCCAGCACCAGAGTGCAACCGGCCACCGCTTCGCTCAAGCCCGGGTGGACGCCTGCGCCCTCCAGCAGATCGTCGGCACCGGCGGCGAGCGCCTGCGCCTCGGGGTGCGGGAACATCGCCGGGGCGACAAGGTGCATCGCCCCGAAGCCCATGGTTTTCAGAGCGCGCGCCGCCGAACCGATGTTGCGCGGGTGCTGGGTGCCGACCAGCACGATGCGGACCCGTTCAAGCGCGCGCAAGGCAGGCCCTTGCAAAACGGGTAAACTCCGCGCCGGCCCGGCACCGACCGGATCCATGTTCTTCAGACAATCCAGCGGAAAGAGGCGGGCAGCGCATGCAGAACCCTGTCGTCAATGTCATGGTCAAGGCGGCGCGCGCCGCAGGCAATGTCCTGTTGCGCAACATGTCGCGCATCGACAGCCTCCAGGTGGTCGAGAAGGCCCGTCAGGACTACGCCAGCGAGGTCGATAGCATGGCCGAGCAGGAGATCATACGCGAGCTCCGGCGCGCCCACCCCGACTACGCCATCCTCGGCGAGGAAACCGGGCAGAGCGGCAAAGGCCGCTACACCTTCATCGTCGATCCGCTCGACGGCACCTCGAACTACCTGCGTGGTATTCCGCACTTCTGCGTCTCGATCGCGCTGGTCGACAACGGCGAACCGACCGACGCCGTCGTCTACGACCCGCTGCGCAACGAGTTGTTCACCGCCTCGCGCGGCAACGGTGCCGTGCTCAATGACCGTCGCCTGCGCATCAATGGCAAGCGCGAACTGTCCGGCGCGATGCTGATCACCGGCTTTCCGCCGAGGGAACGCCAGCGCATCGGGCCGCAGCTCAAATGCATCGAGATGCTGCTCGCCGAAGCGGAGGACGTCCGCCGCACCGGCTCGGCGGCACTCGATCTGGCCTGGGTGGCGGCCGGCCGAGCGGACGGCTACGTCGAAGCCGGCGTCAAGGCCTGGGACATCGCCGCCGGCGTGCTGCTGGTGCGCGAGGCCGGCGGCCGGGTCTGCGACTTCAAGGGCCGCTCCGAGAAGATCCTGTTCGAAGGCCAGTGCATCGCCGGACCATTGAAGGTCGTCGATGCGGTGCAGAAGACCGTGCAGGATTCCGGCTGGCTGGCGAGCTTCGCACCGCCGCCGCTGCGGCCCGGTGCGACGGGCTGAGCACAAACCAGCCAGACCACCATCGGCTTGCCACACACAGAACAGACCGGGGCCTGTCGGCCCCAGTCTTGGTCACTCAGGGCCGGCGTTCCAGTTCGGCCTCGTCGCGGATCTTGGGCAGCAGGTCCTGCTTGCTGACCTTGAGCCAGAGCAAGAGCGGACAGGCGATGAAGATCGAGGACAGGGTACCGACCACGATGCCGACCATCTGCGCGGCGGCCATGCCCTCGAGGCTGCTGCCGCCGTAGATGTAGAGCGCAAGCACGGTCAGGAAGGCGATCAACGAAGTGATGATGGTTCGCGACAGGGTCTGGTTGACCGAACGATTCAGCACCTCGGTCGGCTCGATCTTGTGCAGGGCGCGGAAATTCTCGCGCACACGATCGAAGATCACGATGGTGTCGTTGATCGAATAACCCAGCACCGAGAGCACGCCGGCCAGTACGGTGAGGTCGAACTCGCGTTGAGTGAGAGCGAAAAAGGCCAGCACCAGCACCACGTCATGCATGGTGGTGACGATCGCGGCGACAGCGAACTTCCATTCGAACCGGATGGTGATGTAAATGAGGAAGCCGAACACCACGAAGGCCAGCGCCAGAACGCCGTTGGTGGCCAATTCCTGGCCGACCTGCGGTCCGACAAAGTCGGAGCGCACCACGTAGACCCGGTTGCCCGGCTCGGAGAGCAGGTCGGCGATGGCGCCGCCGGTGGCCGCGGCCGCGGCCGCGGCGGCCGTTTCGCCCTCGGCAAGCGCCTTGGGTTGCAGGCGCACGACCACGTCGTTGGCCGAACCGAAGGTCTGCACCACGGCATTGGTGTAGCCGCCGGCCTCCAACCGGGCGCGCACCACCTCGAGGTCGGGGGCCTGCTCGAACTGCAGCTCAGCCACCGTGCCGCCGGTGAAGTCGAGGGCGAAATTGAAGCCGCGCACCGCCATCAGGGCGATGCCCGCAACGATCAGGCCGACGGCGATAATCAACGACAGCGTCTTCAGACGTATCAGGTCGTAGCGGGTGTTGTACGGAATCAGGTACAGCACGTCAGGGCTCCGGGTCAGATCGCCAGGCCGGCCAGCTTGCGCCGACGGCCGTAGATGAGGGTGGCGACGCCCCGCGACAGCGATACCGCGGTGTACATCGAGGTCAGGATGCCGACGATCAGGGCCAGGGCGAAACCCTTGACCGGACCGGTGCCGAACACGAACAGGGCGATGCCGGCCAGCAGGGCGGTGACGTTGGCATCGAGGATGGTGCCGGAGGCTTTTTCGTAGCCGGTGACGATGGATGCAAGCGGCGTGTTGCCGGCTCGCAACTCCTCGCGGATACGCTCGTTGATGAGCACGTTGGCGTCGACCGAGAGACCGACCGTCAAGGCGATACCCGCCAGCCCCGGCAGGGTGATGGTCGCACCGAACACCGACATCACCGCCACCAGCATCAGCAGATTGACCAACAGAGCGATGTTGGTGATGAGGCCGAACATCCGATAGTAGACGACAAAAAACACCAGCACCAGCAGGAAGGAAGCGACGATCGACTGCACGCCACGCTGGACATTCTCGGCGCCGAGGCTGGGACCGATGATGCGTTCCTCGGCGAACTCCATCGGCGCAGCCAGAGCGCCAGAACGCAGCAGCAGGGCGAGCTGTTGGGCCTCGGCCGGACTTTCCAGACCGGTGGTCTGGAACTGGCGGCCGAACACACCCTGCACGGTGGCCGCCGAGATCACTTCCTCGGTGACACGGGTGCTGCGCACCTCCTGGCCGTCGACGATGCGCACCTCGGGAATGCGCTCGATGTAGACCACGGCAAGGCGCTGGCCGACGTTGCGCGTGGTGAAGTCAAACATCCGTTGGCCGGCCGAGGCATTGAGCGTGATGTCGACCTTGGGCGTGCCGCTTTCGGCGTCGGTTCCCGAGGCCGCACCGACCAGCTGGTCACCGGAGGCGATGATCCGCCTGGACAGGATCAGGGGCAGCGGCTGGCCATCGGCGCCGACGCGGCGCTGGAAGTAGATGCGGCCATCAGCAGGAATCCGACCGGTGGCGAGCGCCGCCGCCGCCTGCGCTTCGTCACCGATGACAGCACGGAACTCGAGGGTGGCGGTGGCACCGATCACCCGCTTGGCCAGCGCCGTGTCCTGCACACCAGGCAGCTGCACGACGATGCGCGAATCGCCCTGACGCTGCACCACCGGCTCGGCCACACCGAGCGCATTGATACGGTTGCGCAGAATCTGGACGTTCTGGTTGATCGTTTCGTCGATGATGGCGTCCAGCGTGGCCTGCGGAATGCGCGCGGTGAAGCCGGGAGCCGAATCGCCCTGCAAGGCGGTCAACACCAGTTCCGGAGCATCGGTGCCGACCAGGCTCAGGGCCTTGGCGAGATCCTCCTGACGGACCAGCCGGATCAGGATGTCGGTCGGACGGACCAGAACTTCCTCGGTGGCGATGCGGTTCTCGCGCAGCACCACGCGGATCTGTTCGGCGAAGGTACCTTCGCGACGTTCCAGCGCGGCCTGCTGGTCAACCTGCAGCAGGAAGTGCACACCGCCTTGCAGGTCGAGCCCGAGCAGCATGGGGCGGGCACCAATCCTCTCCAGCCAGGCCGGAACGGTGGAAGCCAGATTCTGCGCCACGATGTAGCCGCGTCCGAGGTAGTCCCGCAGCAGCTCGGCGGCACGCAGCTGGTCCTCCCCGCCCAGACGGACGAAGAGGCTGCCGCCTTCGTCGGCCACCGACCTGAAGGCGATGCCGTTCTCGCGCAACTTGGCCTCGACCCGCGCATCGAGAGCCGCGTCGACCGCAAAACCGCGGTTGGCGGTGATCTGGACGGCGGCGTCCTGCGGGTAAAGGTTGGGCAGCGCGTACAGGGCACTCGCCAAGATCAAGATCAAGGCGAGGACGTACTTCCAACGGGCGTATTCGAGCATGGGGTCACTTCGGGCCGGCGCGGACCGGCCCGGAAAGGCCGACGTGGAGCCTGTGGGGTGTGGGCGATCAGAGCGACTTCAAGGTGCCTTTGGGCAGAACGGCGTTGACCGCGCCCTTCTGCACGCGCACGCGGACGCCTTCGGCGATCTCGACGGTGAGAAAACTCTCGCCCACGTCATCGATTCGCCCGGCTACACCGCCGCTGGTCACCACCTCATCGCCCTTGGCGAGCTTCTCGACCAGCTGCCGGTGCTCTTTCTGCCGCTTCATCTGCGGGCGGATCAGCAGGAACCAGAACACCACGAACAGCAGGACCAGGGGGATCAGCTGCAACCAGACGTTGGGCTGGGCAGCGCCGGCGGCGGCCTGGGCGTGGGCGGCGGGGATCAGAAAGTCGATCGGGGACATGGCGGAAGGTCGAGGGTGGCCGAACAGCCCTGAAGTATGCCACGGCCGGGCGTGGCGGAAGGGGTGGGCCGTCCCGAGCCGCGTTCAGGCCGGCTCGCCGACCTCGCGGGCGCGGTGGAAGGCCTCGCGGAAGGCCTCGAAGCGGCCCTGCTCGATCGCCGCCCGGATGCGTTCCATCAAGCGCAGGTAGTAGCGCAGGTTGTGGGTGGTGGCCAGCATCGAGGCCAGGATCTCGTTGCATTTGTCGAGATGCCTGAGGTAACTGCGGGTGAAGCCGCCCGCACAGGTGCCGCAGTCGCAGCCCGGCTCGATCGGACGCAGATCGTGCTCGTACTTCTGGTTGCGGATGCGGACCTGGCCGAAATCGGTGAAGTAGTGGCCGTTGCGGGCGTTGCGGGTCGGCATCACGCAGTCGAACAGGTCGATGCCGCGGGCCACCGCCTCGACGATGTCCTCGGGCTTGCCCACGCCCATCAGGTAGCGCGGCCGGTCTTCGGGCAGTTGCGGGCAGATCCTTTCCAGCGTTTTCTCGCGCTCATGCGCCGGCTCGCCCACCGCCAGCCCACCCACCGCGTAACCGTCGAAGCCGATGGCCTTCAGCCCTTCCGCCGAGCGTGTGCGCAGCTCGGGATAGAGCCCGCCCTGGACGATGCCGAACAGCGCGGCGTCATTGCCCTCGTGGGCGCGCTTGGAGCGCTCGGCCCAGCGGAGGCTGAGCTCCATCGAGCTGCGCGCGATGTTTTCCGAAGCCGGCACACCATCGACGAGGTAGGGCGTGCATTCATCGAAGATCATCACGATGTCCGAGCCCAGCACGCGCTGGATCTGCATGCTCTCCTCGGGGCCGAGGAAGACCTTGCGGCCGTCCACTGGCGAGGCGAAGGTCACGCCGGCTTCGGTGATCTTGCGCTTGTGCGCCAGCGAGAACACCTGGAAGCCGCCGGAGTCGGTGAGGATCGGCTTGCTCCAGCGGGTGAAGCCGTGCAGGCCGCCGTGTTCGGCCATCACCTCGAGGCCGGGCCGCAGGTAGAGATGGAAGGTGTTGCCGAGGATGATCTCCGCACCCAGCGCCTCGACCTCGACCGGGCGCATCGCCTTGACCGTGCCATACGTGCCCACCGGCATGAAGGCCGGCGTCTCGATCGTGCCGCGCGGGAACGTGATGCGGCCGCGCCGTGCCGCGCCGTCAGCACCGAGTTTCTGGAACACCATGCGGCTCATGCGCCCTGCCGCTCGCTCGCCGCCGCGCTCGTGGCCTCGCGCTCCGGCCACAGCAGCATGGCATCGCCGTAGCTGAAGAAGCGGTAGCGCTGCTGCACGGCATGGCGGTAGGCCGCCATGATCCGCCCGTGGCCGGCGAAGGCGCTGACCAGCATCATCAGCGTCGATTCCGGCAGATGGAAATTGGTGAACAGCGCATCGGCCGAGCGGATGCGGTAGCCCGGCGTGATGAAGATCTGGGTGTCGCCGGCGAAGGGCAACACCTCGCCGTCGCGCCAGGCCGTCTCCAGCGCCCGGATCACGGTGGTGCCGACCGCGATGACGCGGCCGCCGCGCGCCTTGGTGGCGCGGATCTGCTGGCAGAGTCCGGCCCCGACATTGAGCCATTCGCTGTGCATGGCGTGGTCTTTGACGTGCTCGGCGCGCATCGGCTGGAAAGTGCCGGCGCCGACATGCAGGGTGATGTGGCCGAAGTCCACGCCACGCGCCTGCAGGGCCGCCAGCAGCGGCTCATCGAAATGCAGACCGGCCGTAGGCGCGGCGACCGCGCCGACATGCTTCGAGAACACAGTCTGGTAGCGCTCGTCGTCGCTGATGTCGGCTTCACGGCGGATGTAGGGTGGCAGCGGCATGCGGCCGGCGCGCAGCAGCACTTTCTCCAGCGGCTCGGCGGTCTCGAAACGCAGGCGGTAGAACTCACCCTCGCGACCCAGCACCGTGAGCACCGTGCCCTCGTCGAGCGTGATGGTGCTACCGGCCTTCGGCGACTTGCTGGCACCGACCTGGGCACGCACCTCGTGCGCGCCGGTGACGCGCTCGAGCAGCACCTCGACGCGACCGCCGGTGTCCTTGACACCGAACAATCGCGCCGGGATCACCCGGGTGTCGTTGAACACCATCAGATCACCGGGCTGCAGCAGCGCGGGCAGATCGCGCACATGCAGATCGACGAGTTCGGCCGGCGGCGTGGGCACCTGCAGCAGGCGCGAGGCCGAGCGTTCGGCCAGCGGCGCCTGCGCGATCAGTTCGGGCGGCAGTTCGTAGTGGAAATCGGACTTTTTCATCGGACCGGCTTGACAGGCCGTTCGCTGGCGATGCGCCACCGGGCGCGGGGCGGCGATTGTACGCGGCCGTGCCGCACCGCGCCCCGGGTCCGGCCTCGACTTGGCCTTGCCGCGTACTGGGCGCAGACTGCGGCTCTCATCCGCCGAAGGAGCCTGCCATGACCGTCCGCGCCTTTGCGGCCCATGCCGCGAAATCCGAACTGCGCACCATCGACTACGAACCCGGCCCGCTGCCGCCGGAGTTCGTCGAGGTGCAGGTCGAACACTGCGGCCTGTGCCACTCCGACCTCAGCATGGTCAACAATGACTGGGGCAATGCGCGTTACCCGCTGGTGCCCGGCCACGAGGTGATCGGTCGCGTCGTCGCCGTCGGCCCGGAAGCCAAGCGCGTCAAGGTCGGCGACCGCGTCGGCATCGGCTGGTACGAATCGAGCTGCATGGCCTGCACGCAGTGCCTGTCGGGCCATCACAACGTCTGCGGCAAGGCCAGCGGGCTGATCGTCGCCGGCTACGGCGGCTTTGCCGAGCGCGTGCGCGCGCACTGGGTCTGGGCCACGCCGATCCCCGAAGGCGTCGATGCCGCCAGCGCCGGACCGCTGCTCTGCGGTGGCATCACCGTGTTCGGCCCGATCGCGCATTTCGGCATCAAGCCCACCGACCGGGTTGGCGTGGTCGGCATCGGTGGGCTGGGGCATCTCGCCCTGCAGTTCCTCAAGGCCTGGGGCTGCGAAGTGACGGCGTTCACCTCGAGCGAGGCCAAGCACGCCGAAGCCATCCGGCTCGGCGCGCACCGTGCGGTACTCAGCACCGACGCCAAGGCATTGGCCAAGGAAGCCGGGTGTTTCGATTTCATCCTGGTGACCGCCAACGTCACCCTGCCCTGGGGGGCCTACCTCGAGGCGCTCGCCCCCAATGGCCGCCTGCATTTCGTCGGCGCGGTGCTGGAGCCGGTGCCGGTGCCGGCCTTCGCCCTGATCGGCGGCCAGAAATCGGTGAGCGGCTCGCCGCTCGGCAGTCCGGCCACCACCTCGCGGATGCTCGACTTCTGCGCCCGCCACGAGATCGCGCCGCAGGTGGAACGCTTCCCGATGGCGAAGATCAACGAAGCCTTCGAGCGCCTGCACTCGGGCAAGGCGCGCTACCGCATCGTGCTGGATGCCGATTTCGCCTGAACAGGGCTGCCGGACCCAGACCAAGCAAGCGCTTGAAGCGGCGGGGGTTACGGGGCCCCGTCGCTGGTGCTAGCATTGCCACAAGTTGTTGTTCCCAAAGAGAAAAACAGCGCCCTGCCCTGCGGCGCTGTTTTCTTTTCCCCCGCAAGGAGTTGCCATGAACCTCGCCGCCCGCCTGCAACCGCTTCGCGCCCACGCCGGCCACGTCCGCACCGCGGGCCTGCCCGATGCGGTGATCGAGCGCTTCGGCGCCACGCACCCGCAGCTGGTGGCGGCCATCGATGCCGCCGTCGAGGCCTACGAGGGCGTCCGCGCCGAGTTCCCGGAACTGCTCGACCGCGACGAAGCCGAGCAGATGGCGATCGCCCAAGGCGGCTTCCTCAACTTCTACCCGGACGACGCGGTGAACCCCTACGTTGCGCTCGCCGCGCGCGGCCCCTGGGTGGTCACGCTGAAGGGCGCGGTGGTCTACGACTGCGGTGGCTACGGCATGCTCGGCTTCGGTCACACGCCCTTCGCCGTGCTCTCGGCCATGGCCAAGCCGCAGGTGATGGCCAACATCATGACGCCCAGCCTCGCCCAGCTGCGGCTCGAGCGCGCCCTGCGCGCCGAGATCGGCCACAGCCGTGGCGGCTGCCCGTACGCGAAGTTTCTCGCGCTGAACTCCGGCTCGGAATCGGTCTCGCTGGCTGGCCGCATTGCCGATGTCAACACCAAGCTCCACACCGACCCGGGCGGACGCCATGCCGGCCGGCGCGTCAAGCGCCTGGCCATCAAGGGCGCGTTTCACGGCCGTACCGAGCTGCCCGCGCTGTATTCCGATTCCAGCCGCAAGAACTACGCCCAGCACCTGGCCAGCCACAAGCACCACGCCGATCAGCTGATCACCATCGAGCCCTATTCGATCGAGGCGCTGCGTAAAGCCTTCGCCGATGCCGAGGCCAACGGCTGGTACTTCGAAGCCATGTTCATCGAGCCGGTGATGGGCGAAGGCGATCCGGGGCGTGCACTGCCTGCCGAGTTCTACGCCGAGGCCCGCCGCCTGACCAAGGAGCACGGCACCCTGCTGCTGATCGACAGCATCCAGGCCGGCCTGCGCGCCCACGGCGTGCTCTCCATCGTCGATTACCCGGGTTTCGAAGGCCTTGAAGCACCTGACATGGAGACCTACTCCAAAGCGCTCAATGCCGCGCAATACCCGATGTCGATCCTGGCCTGCACCGAGCGCGCAGCCGCGCTGTACCGTCGTGGCACCTACGGCAACACCATGACCGCCAACCCGCGTGCTCTGGAAGTGGCCGTCGCCGCGCTCGGCCTGCTGACGCCGGCCCTGCGCGCCAACATCCGCGCCCGCGGTGCCGAGTTCCTGGCCAAGCTGGAACGGCTCAAGGCCGAGCTGCCGCCCGGCACCATCACCCGGGTGCAGGGTACCGGGCTGCTGTTCTCCTGCGAGATCGCACCGCACTACCGCTGCTACGGCAACGGCAGTACCGAGGAGCACATCCGCGAGCGTGGGGTCAACGTGATCCACGGCGGCCTCAATTCGCTCCGTTTCACGCCGGTCTTCGCGATCGGCGAGGCCGAGGTCGATCTGATCATCGATGCGGTCCGCCAGGCTTTGCTGCACGGCCCGCGCATCGCCGAGGCCGAGGCGGCCTGAGCCCGGCTGTGAACGGCCGGCAGCGCGAGTGGGCGCGAGCCTTCGCGCCGGCTAGCTCCTCCAACCTCGGCCCCGGCTTCGACCTGTTGGGCCACGCCATCGCCGGGCCGCGCGACGAAGTGCTGGCCCGCCGCGTCAGCACACCCGGCGTCCGCATCACCGCCCTGCACGGCCTGCCGCTGGCGCTGCCGAGTGATGCCTTGCGCAACACCGCCGGCCTCGCCGCGCTGCGCCTGCTGGAGCGCGCCGGTGCCGGTTTCGGCGTCGAACTCGAGCTGCACAAGGGCATCCCGCTCGGTTCCGGCATCGGTGGCTCAGCCGCTTCGGCGGTGGCCGCGGTGGTGGCGGTGAACGCCCTGCTGGACGAAGCCCAGCCGCTCGATGTGCTGCTCGATTGCGCGCTCGACGGCGAAGCCCTGGCCAGTGGTGCGCGCCACGCCGACAACGTGGCCCCCGCCCTGCTCGGCGGTCTCGTCGCCGCCTTCGAGCGGCCGGTGGCGATCGCCGCACCGGATTGGCTCTACGCCGCGCTGGTCACACCCGAGCAGGTGCTCGAAACGCGAGTGGCTCGCGAAGTGTTGCTTGCACCCTACCCGCTCACCGATCTGGTCCGGCAGACGCACCATCTCGCGGCCCTGCTGCTCGGCCTGCAACGCGGCGATCGCCGGCTGCTGCGCGAGGGCCTCCGCGATGTGCTCGTCGAACCGCGCCGCATCGGCCTGATCCCCGGCTTCACGGCGGTGCGCGATGGGGCGCTGGATGCCGGGGCCTTCGGGGCTGGCATTTCTGGGGCCGGACCGACGCTGTTCGGCTGGTTCGAAGGCCAGGCCGCCGCCCAACGCGGCGCCGAGGCCATGCGTGCCGCGTTCGCCCTGCAGGGCATCGCCGCGACTGCGCTTGCCACGCCGGTGGCCGGCCCGGCCGCGGCCTTGCTCGACCGCGACGAGGGCGAAGGCAGCGGTCGATGATCGCCTCGCCTGCCGAAGCTCTCGCCGCCCGCTACGTCTCGACCCGCGGGGCCTCGCCCGCCCTGCCCTTCAGTGCGGCACTCGGTGCCGGGCTCGCTGCCGATGGCGGCCTGTACGTGCCGGAACGGCTGCCGGGCTTCGACCCGGCGGGCTTGGCCACCATCCCCGATACCGACCTTGCCGGCACGCTCGCCGCCCTGCTGCGCCCCTTGCTCGGTGCCGACGACTTGACCACGCGGCTCGAGGCGATCTGTGGCGAAGCGGCGAGCTTCGACATCCCGCTGCTGCCGCTGCGTGTTCCGGGCGACCACTGGATCGAGCTCTTCCACGGCCCCACCGCGGCTTTCAAGGACCTCGCCGCGCGCTTCCTCGCCGCCTCGCTGGCTACGCTGCGCACAGCCGATGCGCCGCCGCAGACCGTGCTGGTCGCCACCTCCGGCGACACCGGCGCAGCGGTCGGTGCGGCCTTCCACGGCCGTGCCGGTTTCCGGGTGCTGATCCTCTATCCGGACGGCAAGGTCTCGCCGGCGCAGACGCATTCGCTCGGTGCGTTCGGCGGCAACGTGCGGGCGCTGCGGGTGGCCGGCAGTTTCGATGACTGCCAGCGGCTGGTCAAAGCGGCGCTGGGCGATGCCCGGCTGCGCGCCGACGTACCGCTCTTGACTGCCAATTCGATCAGCCTCGGCCGGCTGCTGCCGCAGATGGCCTGGCCCGCCCTGCACGCGCTGCGCTTCCAGCGTCGGCATGGGCACAAGCTGAACTTCATCATCCCGAGCGGCAACCTCGGCCACGCGCTGGCGGTTCTGTTCGCCCGTGCGATGGGCCTGCCAATCGGTGAGGTGATGCTGGCCACCAATGCCAACCCGACGCTGGCCGAGTTCTTCGAGGGCGCGCCCTACCGGGGCCGCGACGCCATCCCCACGCTGGCGAACGCCATGGATGTCGGCGCACCAAGCAATGTCGAGCGGCTGCTCTGGCTGGCCGGCGGCGATGCGGCAGTGGCGCGCAGCCTGGTCGGGGTGCGGCGCATCGACGATGCCCGCATCCGCACCACGATCGCTGCCGCCGAGGCCCGGCACGGGGTCGCCCCCTGCCCGCACAGTGCCTGCGGTCTGGCGGTGCTGGAGGATCTGCGCAGCGCCGGCGACCGCCGCGATTGGGCGGTCACCGCCACCGCGCATGCTGGCAAGTTCCTTGACGTGACCGGGCCGCTGTTGGCTTCGGCACCAGCTCCGCCACCCGCTTTTGCCGCCCTGCTGGCACGACCGTCGCATGCCATGCCCTTGGCGGTCGACGTCACCGCACTGGGCCGCGTGCTGCGCGAGGACTGGGGCTGATCGGCCGGTTTGCGCCGGCCTCAGCGCAAGCCCGGGCGGACGCCGCTCAGGGCAGGATGGTGATGGCGCTGGCGATCACCTGCCACTGCGGCGCGGCGTCGGCCGGCGCATCGGCGGGCTGGGGCGCAGCCCGCCAGGTGCCGTGCACCAGGGCCTGCCCGCTCGCATCCTTGGGCACGAAAAACTCGTGCTCGGTGCGGACCCGCACCGGCGTGCCGTCGGCATCGAGGACCACCCAGCAGCCGGTTCTCTGGCAGACCTCGGTGATCCGGCCTTGCAGCTTGACCGCCTGGCCCTCGAGGGCTTCGGCCTGGGTCAGGGCCTGCGCCACCGGCAGGGCCTCGCCGGTCGGCATCGGAGCACCGAAATGCTGGGCAAGCGCCGGTGCCGTGGCGAGCAGCAGGGCGAACGCAAGGGCGGTGGTGATGTTCGATCGCATGGCATGAGCTCCGGGGTTGGGGGGTCAGGCGGCCAAGGGCAGGCCATCGAGCCTGGCCTGCGCATCGATCGGGCCGTAGCGGCCCTTCGCGTCGCAGTCCACGCCGGCCATGGCACAGCCGTGGTCGTGGGTGAAGAACAGACGCACGCCGCGGGTGCGCATCTCGTCGAGCAGGCGGCGCTTCTCGTCGATCAGCAGTTCGGGCGAACGGTCGTAGCCCATGGTCACCGGCAGGTGCACCCAGGGTCGGCCGGGAATCAGGTCGGCACAGAACAGCACGCCGCCACGACCGTCCTTGCCGACGATCTCGGAGAGCATCAGGCCCGGCGTGTGGCCGTCGCTGAAATGGAAGCGCACGGCCTCGCCAAGGCTGGAGCTGTGCGGGCCATCGACCAGTTCGAGGCGGCCGCTCGATTCGAGCAGGCCGACCAGCTCGGGGATGAAGCTGGCGCGGTCGCGCGGGTGTGGCGTGTGGGCACGGGCCCAGTGCGCGGCACCGACCAGGAAGCGGGCATTGGGGAACAGCAGGCGCGGCGGCTCGCCCTCGGCCCAGGCCGCCAGCAGGCCGCCGGCGTGGTCGAAATGCAGGTGCGAGAGCACCACGAGGTCGATGTCCTCGTGCCCGACGCCGGCCTCGGCCAACGAATCGAGCAGCACATGCCGGCTTTCGACCACGCCGAAGCGCTCCCGCAGTTTCGGCTCGAAGAAGGCGCCGATGCCGGCCTCGAACAGCACCGTTTTACCGGCGAGATCGCGCGCCAGCAGGGCCCGGCAGGCGAGCGGGATGCGGTGCGCCGCATCGGGCTCGATCCATTGCTGCCACATCGCCCGCGGCACATTGCCGAACATGGCACCGCCATCGAGGCGTTGCGAATTGCCCATCACCGACCACAGCCGCGTGTTCATCGGAAGATCCCTCCGGCTTCGCTGGTGGCCCCCTTGCCGACGGCTTCCCAGCGCGGGTCGGCGCCGGCCTCGGTGCGGCCGTCGGCACGGTGCCAGATCACCACCTGCATGTTGCCCCAGCTGCGCGTCTCCTCCTTGACGGTGTGGCCCTTGGCCTCGAGCGCGGCGCGGATGGCGGGATCGAGCGAACCCGGCTCGACCAGGATGTGATCCGGCAGGTACTGGTGGTGCAGCCGGGGGGCCGCGACGATGGCCCGGGCATCCGCCCCGGCCTCGAAGTCGAGCAGGGCCTGGATCACCATGCTGATGATGCGGCTGCCGCCCGGCGTGCCGATCACCGCCACCCGCTCCGGGCCGATCACCAGGGTGGGCGTCATCGACGACAGCGGGCGCTTGCCCGGCTCGATGGCGTTGGCCTCTTTGCCGACCAGGCCAAAGGCGTTGGGAACGCCGGGCTTGATCGAGAAATCGTCCATTTCGTTGTTGAGCAGGAAACCGGTGCCCGGCACCACCATGGCATTGCCGAAGGGCAGGTTGACCGTCTGGGTGACGGCGGCCAGGTTGCCCTCGGCATCGACGATGGAAAAATGCGTGGTGTCGGGACGCTCGGGCAGCGCGGCGATGCCGGGCAGCAGATCGCTCGGGGTGGCCCGCTGCAGGTGGATGCCGGCGCGCAGCCCGGCGGCGTAGGCCGGATGCACCAGCCGTTCGACCGGCACGGTGACGAAGTCGGGATCGCCCAGGTACACGGCACGGTCGCGGTAGGCGCGACGCATGGCCTCGACCCGCAGGTGCAGGCGCTGCGTGGGGTTCTTGGCCGCCCAGTCGTAGCCGTCGAGGATCTGCAGGGTCTGCGCCAGAGCGATGCCGCCCGAGGACGGCGGCGGTGCGGTGACGATGCTCATGCCGCGATGCTGGAACACCAGCGGCCTGCGCTCGACCACGCGGTACTGTGCGAGGTCGTCGAGCGTCCAGATGCCGCCCGCGGCGCGCACCGCATCGACCAGGCGCTGAGCCATCGGGCCGCGGTAGAAGCCGTCGTGGCCGTACTCGGCGAGCAGCCGCAGCGTGGCCGCGTAATCGGGGTTGCGCATCCGCGCACCGAGCCGCGGCGCCTCGCCATCGACCAGGAACAAAGCAGCGGCACCCGGGTCGGCACGCAAGGCCTCCTTGCGCCAGCCGAGCATGGCGAGGTTCTTCTCGCCAAAGCGCCAGCCGCGCTCGGCCAAGCGGATGGCCGGCGCCAGCGACTCGCGCAGGGGCAGACGGCCGAAGTTCTCGGCGACATGGACAAGGGCCGCCGGCTGGCCGGGGATCGCCGCCGCCAGAGCGCCGTCGATGGTGGCGCGCGGCTTCGGCTGGCCGGTGGCGGGATCGAGGTACATGTCGCGGGTGGCGGCCAGCGGTGCCCGCTCGCGGGCGTCGATGAACACGGTGTGGCCGTCGCTGGCACGGCGCAGCAGGAAGAAGCCGCCCCCGCCGAGGCCGGAGCTCTCAGGCTCAACGAGGCCCAAGGTGGCCGAAACCGCCACCGCCGCGTCGAAGGCGTTGCCTCCGGCCCGCAGCACCGCCATGCCGGCCGCGGTGGCCTCGGCATGGGCACTGGCGATCGCCGCCCCCTGCGGACGACCAAGTGCTGCGTCGTGGACGGAGGTTCCGGCGACCGGCGCAGGGGCCTCCGGCGCGCGCGCGAAGGCCACCGGCAGCGCCAGCAGCGCCGATCCGAGCAGCAGGGCCGGCAGACAGCGCCAGGACGGGGTCGGAACACGCGGCATCAGACCATCTCCTGTTGCAGGCGCTCGAACTTGGCCTGCAGTTCAACGGGGGATTCGGGGTGCACCGGATCGGGTTCGATGCACTCCACCGGGCAGAGCGTCACGCACTGCGGCTCATCGAAATGGCCGACACATTCGGTGCACTTCGACGGGGCGATCTCGTAGATCGCCTCGCCCTGCGTGATCGCACCGTTCGGGCAGGCCGGGGCGCAGACATCGCAGTTGATGCAGGTTTCGAGGATGCGCAGTGCCATGATCGATGAGGCGGGCGGCCCTTGAGCCGCCCGCGCGCTGCTCAGCGCTTGACTTCGACGAAGCGGAACTCGGCGCCGACCGCCAATGCAGCCTCGCGGACCCTCGCTTCGTCCTTGGCCTCACCGATGAACAACACACGCGAACCACGCAGTGCGGTGTCCTGAACGCCTTCGATGCCGAAGGCGGCCACCACGAGGTCGGCCATCAGGGTGCTGTTGGGCGAGCTGAAGGTCAGCATATTGCCCGGCAGTACGGTACGCAGCAGGGTGTTGCTGATCTCGGTCTTCATCCGTGCGTAGGGGCCTTCCGGCTCGGCCGGATCGACCCCGGCGGGCAGGTAGTAGTTGAAGGTGCGTTCGGTGACACCGTCCATGTTCTGAGCGATCACCTGGCCCAGGTAGGCCTTCCAGGCGGTGTCGTCATCGGTGGAGGGCGCCACCGGCACGACCTCGACCTGCTGCTCGGCATTGCCGTTCTGGCCGGGCTGGCAGGCGGAGAGGAGAAGGGTGGCGGCGATGGCGGTGGCCAGCAGCAAGGGACGGTTCATGGGGTTCTCCGGAGGACGTTGTTGGATCAGGGTTGGAGCGAACGGCGGCGAGCCAGGGCGTGGGCCACCACCGGCGGCACGAAGCCGGACACGTCGCCGCCCAGACGGGCGACCTCGCGGACCAGCGTCGAGGAAATGAAACTGTGCTGCTCGGCGGGAGTGAGGAACAGGGTCTCGACCTCGGGGATGAGGTGACGGTTCATCGAGGCGAGCTGGAACTCGTATTCGAAATCGGAAACCGCCCGCAGGCCGCGCAGCAGCACGCCGGCACCGATCTGACGGGCGAAATCGGCGAGCAGGCCGTCGAAAGCCAGCACTTCGACATTGCCGTGCTGGGCGAGCGCCTCGCGGGCCAGCGCCTCGCGCTCGCGTACATCGAGCACCGGATTCTTGCCGGTGCTGCCGGCCACGCCGACGATCACCTTCTCGAACAAAGGCGCGGCCCGCGCCACCAGATCGACATGGCCGTTGGTGATCGGGTCGAAGGTGCCGGGGTAGAGGGCGACGCGTTGGCGGAGCATCGGGCGGTTCTGTCAGGCGGATCCTTGCGCGAGTGTAGCAATTCAGGCCGGCTCGACCCGGTACAGCCCGAGATGGGCCTCGCGGCTGCGGATTTCGCGGTGCAGGCGCCAGCCCACCGGTACGATGGCTGCTTGTGCGTTCGGCGACTCGACGTGGACGAACGCCCCCGCAGCAAGACGGGGTGCCAACGCGGCCAGCGCCGGGGTCCAGAGCGCGGCATTGAACGGCGGATCGACAAAGGCGATATCGAAAGGCCCACGCCCGGGGTCGGCCAGCCACGCCAGCGCATCGGCGGCATGGACGCTGATGCCCTCCGGCGGATCGCCGGCCAGCCGCAGCGCCGAGGCCCGCAGGGCGGTGACGGCAGCGGCGGATTGCTCGACCAGATCGACCTGGGCGGCACCGCGTGAGGCCGCCTCGAAGCCGAGTGCACCGCTGCCGGCGAACAGATCGAGCACGCGGGCACCGGGCAGAACGGGCTGCAGCCAGTTGAACAGGGTCTCGCGCAAACGGTCGCTGCTCGGGCGCAGGCCCGGCAGATCGAGCACCGGCAGCTTCGAGCCGCGCCAGCGGCCAGCGATGATACGGACCTGGCCGAGCGGCGGGCGGCCCGTGCCGGCGGAAGCGGCGGGCACGGGTTTCGGTGGACGCGGGCTCATCGGATCGCTGCGGGGGCGGGTGTTACCATGCGGCTATTGTGCGCGACTCCAGCGCCCCTGCCGCGACGATGCTCGACTGGTTCAAGAAAAAAAACCCGGCGGAAACCGCCGGCTGGTGGCAGAAACTCAGCGGCAGCAGTTTCGCCGCCGGCCTGCGCGGGCTGTTTTCCGGCAACCCGCGGCTCGATGATGCCCTGCTCGACGAGATCGAGACCGTGCTGCTCTCCTCCGATGTCGGCGTCGCCGCCACCGAGGGTCTGATGGGCGATCTGCGCCGGCGCTTCAAGGCCCGCGAATTCGCCGATTCGGCCGCCCTGCAGCAGCACCTGCGCGCCGCCCTGCTCGCCCTGCTGGAACCGGTCGCCAAGCCGCTGCGCATCGATGCCAGCAAAGCCCCCTTCGTCATCCTCACCGTCGGCGTCAATGGCGCCGGCAAGACCACCACCATCGGCAAGCTGGCCTACCGCTACCAGCGTGAGGGCCTGAAGCTGGCGCTGGCCGCCGGCGACACCTTCCGCGCCGCCGCGGTCGAGCAGCTCAAGGTCTGGGGCGAACGCAACGGCGTCACCGTGGTGGCGCAGGGCCAGAACGCCGACGCCGCCGCCGTCGTCTTCGATGCCCTGCAAACGGCCCGATCGCGAGGGCTCGACCTCCTGATCGCCGACACCGCCGGTCGTCTGCACACCCAGCAGGGCCTGATGGCCGAACTGGGCAAGGTCGGCCGGGTGCTGGCCAAGCTCGATGCCAGCGCGCCGCACGAAGTGCTTATGGTGATCGACGGCACCACCGGGCAGAACGCGGTCAACCAGGTCCGGCAGTTCCTCGCCGTAGTCAAGGTCAGCGGCCTTGTCGTCAGCAAGCTCGACGGCAGCGCCAAGGGCGGTGTGGTGTTCGCGCTGGCCCGCGAGTTCGGCCTGCCGATCCGCTTCGTCGGTCTCGGTGAGCGGCTGGAGGACTTGCGCGAGTTCGATCCCGAAGCCTTCATCGACGCCCTGCTGCCCGACCTCGCCAGCACGGCGCGACCGGCGACGTGAACCCGCCGCCTCGCCGTGGCCTGCGCCGCGCCGCGATCGCGCTGGGTTTGTTGGTGCTTGCCGTGCTGGGCCTGCTGCTGGCCCTGCCGCTGTGGTTCGATGCACGAAGGATCAGCGCCCTGCTGCTGGATCGCGCCGGCACCGCCACCGGCCTCGACTGGCGGATCGAGGGCGAGCCGCAGCTGCACTGGCGACCGCAGCCCCGACTGAGCCTGCCGGGTCTGCAAGCCCGGCTGCCCGACGGCAGCAGCGTGCTGCGTGCCGACCGGCTCGAACTCGTCCTGCCCTGGACCGGCCTGCGCGAGGACCGCCTGCGGATCAGCTCGCTGCAGCTCGAGGGCGCGCGGATCGAGGGCAGGGCCTTCGCCCGCTGGTGGGCCGCACGCCCGGTCGCTGCGCCCGGCCCGCTGCCGGTGATCGAAGGGCTGAGCATCGTCGATGGCGAATGGCAGCAGGATGCCCTGCGCCTGCACGGCCTCGCCATCGAGCTGACCGACGTCGCACCGGGCCAGCGCCTGCGGCTGCAGGTCGAAGGCCGGATCACGACCGGCGAGACGGCGTATGCGGCGCTGCCGGCCCCCGGCCCGCGCTTCCGCCTCGTCCTCGATGGCGAGTTGCACGACAGCCCCGACCGGCAGGCCGTGCTGGCGATCAACAGCCGCTTCGATGGCGAGCCGCCGCTGCCGCAGGGGCAGTGGTCCGGCAGCCTGCAGTTCGCGCCGCTCTGGCAGGCCGATCTGCAAGGCGAGCTGGTCGGCTGGCCCGAGGCCT
This sequence comes from Silanimonas sp., assembly GCA_018334015.1. Taxonomy (GTDB): domain Bacteria; phylum Pseudomonadota; class Gammaproteobacteria; order Xanthomonadales; family Xanthomonadaceae; genus Silanimonas. Next base: position 140,712 of record JAGXTI010000014.1, on the reverse strand, counting down.
GGCCGCCGCTGCCGGCACCTCTGGACCCCGCCCATCCGATTCAGCTGCTGATCGCGCAATCCGGCCCGAACGCCCTCGATGCGCCCTTGCAACTGCAGCTGCGAACCGCCGGGGCAGGCGCCGAACTGCGCTTCGTGCCGCGTGCCCTGCTCGCTTGGCATACCGCCCGCGAGCGCCCGCAGCTGCCGCCCCTGCGGATGCAGGCACAGGGCGAGGTGCTGGAGATCGACGGCCTGCGCCTCGAAGGCCTGCGCCTCGAACTCGACGATGGCATGAGCGCTCCGATGGACGATCCGGCACCGCCATGAACCCGCCCGAAGCCACCGCCAGCGGCGAATTCGCCACCCGCCTGCTGGCCTGGTTCGAGCAGCACGGCCGCCACGACCTGCCCTGGCAGCATCCGCGCACGCCTTACCGGGTCTGGGTCAGCGAGATCATGCTGCAACAGACCCAGGTGCGGACCGTGCTGGCTTATTTCGACCGCTTCATCGCCCGCTTCCCCGAGCTGCCGGCACTCGCCAGGGCCACCGAGGACGAGGTGCTGGCGCTGTGGTCGGGGCTCGGCTACTACCGGCGAGCCCGCAACCTGCATCTGGCCGCCCGGCTCTGCCTGGAACGGCACGAGGGCGCGCTGCCCGACACGCTCGAAGCACTCACCGCCCTGCCCGGCATCGGCCGCAGCACGGCCGCCGCGATCCTCGCCCAGGCCCACGGGCAGCGGCAGGCTATTCTCGATGGCAATGTCCGGCGCCTGCTGGCGCGGCATCTTGGCGAAACCGGATGGCCCGGCAGCCCCGCCGTGGAGCGCCGCCTGCAGACCGCGGCCGAAGCCCGCCTGCCCACACAGCGGCTCGCCGACTACACGCAGGCGCTGATGGATTTCGGCGCCACCCTGTGCACGCCACGCCGCCCCCGCTGCGGCGACTGCCCGCTGCGCAGCGACTGCCACGCCTTGGCCAGCGATCAGGTCGAACGCCTCCCGGCGCGCCGCCCCGCGAAGCCTTTGCCGACCCGACAGGCCCATCTTCTGGTGCTGCGCGACTCCGAAGGTGCCGTACTGCTGGAACGCCGCGAGGGCAAAGGCGTCTGGCAAGGGCTCTGGAGCCTGCCCGAAGCCACCGATGCCCAAGCCGCCGAGCACCTGCGCATCAGGCTCGGTGCCGCGCCCGGCCGCGCCCTGCCCGCTTTCGAACATGCCTTCAGCCACTACCGGCTGGACCTGCACCCGAGCCTGCACGAAGTGCGCGAAGCGAAAGCCCGCGGCGAGGCCACCCAACGCTGGGTGGGACCGGCACACTACGACAGCCTGGGCCTGCCCCGACCGATCCGCCGACTGCTGGAATCACTGCCATGAACCGAACCGTCCACTGCGCCAAGCACGGCCTCAGCGCCCCCGGGCTGGCCTTTGCCCCCTGGCCGGGGCCGCTGGGCCGGCGCATCTTCGAGAGCATCGGTGCGCCGGCCTGGCAGGAATGGCTGGCGCACCAGACCCTGTTGATCAACGAGCACCGGCTCTCGCCGCTCGACCCCGCGCATCGCGCCTTCCTCGAAGGCGAGATGCAGAAGTTCCTGTTTGGCGGCGGTGCCGAGAAACCGGCCGGTTATCAGGCGCCGGAAGCCTGAGCGCTTGCCGCGCGCAAGGCGCGGGTGTCGATCGGGCGGATCTCGGTGATGCGGCAGCGGTCGTGCCCGGCCAGCACGCGGTCGAAGCGTGCCGAGACCAGGCCGAAGCCGGAACTCAGGCCGATCTTCGGTGCCCAGCGCAACTCGTTGCAGGGCGCATCGACCCGCAGCAGGTAGGCATCGCTGGGGCCGGTCCAGACCACCAGGCTCTGCTCGCCCAGCACGGTGAAGCCCTGCAAGCGGAAAAACCGGAAATTCGCCACCGGCTCGCCGGCCGCCGCCTCGAAGCGCGCCAACGCGGCAGCCTCGCGTTGCGCCGGCCCGGTGCTTGCGCAAGCGGTCAGCAGGAGCAAGGCGAGAACCGTCAAGGCACGTCTTGAATCAGGCAGCGGGCGCATCGCTGGGATCCTCCGTCTGGGCACCATCATCAGAACACGCAGCGCCCTCGCGGCGGGTGACCGCAGGCCGCAGGCTTCAGGCCGCAGCAAGGCTTGTCGAGGCCGCGCCAGCGGCTTGCCGGTCAGGCCCGGGCATTGCTAGAATCGCGGTTCTTCGCCGCCGCGCCAATGCGCTGCGTCGAGGCATCGGCCAGGTAGCTCAGTCGGTAGAGCAGGGGATTGAAAATCCCCGTGTCGGGGGTTCGATTCCCTCCCTGGCCACCAATTCAATCAAGGGCTTGCGAGAAATCGCAGGCCCTTTTCTTTGCGCTCGCGCCGCCAGTCCCTACTCAGTCCCTGAAAAGCGAATGTTGGGCCGTCATTCCAGTTTTGTAGACGAGCGAAAGTTCAGGCGCGCGGACTTCAGTAACCTGTTGACCAGCCCCACCCCAAGGTCTTTCTTCGGGTGGGGCACGCTGAGGTATCCGGGCTTGGACGGGTGGACGTAGACCTTCTGGCTTCAACGATTGCGGCGGTTCGCCGGCTGATATCCCCTCGCACGCGCTTCCAGCGTCTTGCGCAGCAGTTTTTCGGCACCGACCACGGCATAGATCGTCAAGCCGACGGCCAGCACCGGCAGCCATTCCGCGGCCGCGATCGGTGCGGTGTGGAACAGCGTGTTCATCAGCGGCAGGTAGGTAAGCAGCAGCTGCGAGCCCAGCATCGCCGCGATGCCGACCCAGATCCAGCGGTTGCTCATCAGCCCGAGCCGCCACATCGACTGCCGCAGCGAACGCATGTTGAGCAGGTAGAACGACTGGCCGACCGCGAACACGGCCAGCGCGATGGTGCGCGCCTCGGCCTCGGACAGCCCGCGCGCGAGCGCATCGTGGAACAGCAGGGTCGCGCCGATCATCAGCATCACGCCGACCAGCACGATGCGCAGCACCAGCTCGAGGTTGAGGATCGGCGCGTCGGGCCGCCGTGGCGGGCGCAGCATGATGCCGGCCTCGCGCGGCTCGAAGCACAGGGTCAGGCCGAGCAGCACCGCGGTCGTCATGTTGATCCACAGCGCCTGCACCGGCAGGATGGGCAGCGGCTGCGCGGCCAGGACCGCGGCGATGATCACCAGTCCCTGCCCGGCGTTGGTCGGCAGGATCCAGCTGATGAACTTGACGATGTTGTCGAACACGCCGCGGCCCTCCTCGACCGCGGCCTCGATGCTGGCGAAGTTGTCGTCGGTCAGCACCATGGCGGCGGCCTCCTTCGAGACCTCGGTGCCGGTGATGCCCATGGCCACGCCGATGTCGGCGCGCTTGAGCGCCGGCGCGTCGTTGACACCGTCGCCGGTCATCGCCACCACCTCGCCGCGGGCCTGCAGCGCCTGCACCAGACGCAGCTTCTGCTCCGGGGTGACGCGCGCGAAGACCGCGGTGTCGGCGGCTGCGGCCTCGAACGCCGCGGCATCCAGCGCCTCGAGCTCGCGGCCGCTGAGTGCGCGCGGCGGGTGCTCGCGGCTGGCGCGCGGGTCGAGCCCGATCTCGGCGGCAATGGCCGCGGCCGTGACCGCATGGTCGCCGGTGATCATCTTCACGCGGATGCCGGCGGTGTGGCAGGCCTGCACCGCGCGCACCGCCTCCTCGCGCGGTGGGTCGATCATGCCCTGCAGACCGATGAACTCGAGGCCGCCGGCCACATCATCGTGGCCGATCTGTGCCAAGCCTTGGCCGCTGCGCCGCGCAAAAGCCAGCACGCGCAAGCCCCGCTGCGCCATGACCTCGACCTGGGCCTGCACGGCACCGGCATCGAGCGCACGGCGGCTGCCATCCGCCGCCAGCGCATGCTCGCAGCGCGCCAGCACCGCCTCGACCGCACCCTTGAGGTAGACCCGCGGCGGCGCGCCGCCGTGCAGCGTGGCCATGTACTGGTGCTTCGACTCGAAAGGTACGGCGTCGAGCCGGGGCTGCGCCGCCGCTTCTGCGGCTTCTAACAGTCCGGCCTTGCGTGCGGCGACGATCAGCGCGCCCTCGGTCGGGTCACCGTCGATGCGCCAGGTGCCGCCGTCTTCACGCAGCACGGCGTCGTTGCACAAGAGGCCAGCGCGCAGCAGCTCATCGAGCGCCGGCGGCAGCACCGCCAGCGCTTGGCCGTCGTGTTCGACCGCGCCCTGCGGCGCATAACCCACGCCGCTCACTTCGACATCAAGGCCGCCCACCCACAGGCGCTGCACGGTCATCTCGTTGCGCGTGAGCGTGCCGGTTTTGTCGGAGCAGATCACCGTCGTGCTGCCCAGTGTCTCGACCGCCGGCAGGTGGCGGATGATCGCGTTGCGCCCGGCCATGCGGCTCACACCGATGGCCAGGGTGATGGTGAGCACCACCACCAGCCCCTCGGGGATCATGGCCACCGCCAGCGCCACTGCGGCCAGGAACATGTCGACCAGCGGCTGGCCGTGCACGAGGGTGCCGATGGCGAAGGTGAGTGTCGCCAAGGCCAGAATGGCCCACATCAACCAGTGGCTGAAACGCGCGATGCGCCGCATCAACGGCGTGGCCAGCATGTCGGTCTGCGCCAGCAGCTTCGAGATGCGGCCGATCTCGGTGCTGGTGCCGATCGCCACCACCACGCCGGTGGCCGTGCCGTAGTGCACCAGAGACGAGGAGTAGGCCATGTTGCGGCGGTCGGCCAGCACGGTGTCGGCGGCCAGCGGCGCGGCGTTTTTTTCGACCGGCAGCGACTCGCCGGTGAGTGCGGCCTCGTCCACGCGCAGCTCGCGCACCCCGAGCAGGCGCAGGTCGGCCGGCACCTTGTCGCCCGAGGCCAGCAGCACGATGTCGCCGGGCACCAACTCGCGTGCGTCGATGCGCTGGCGCTGTCCGCCGCGCAGCACCGTGGCTTCGGTGGTGAGGGCGCGCGCCAGCGCCTCGAGCGCGCCCAGCGCCTTGCCCTCCTGCACAAAGCCGATCACGGCATTGAGAAAGACCACGCCAAAGATCACCGCCGCGTCGGTGTATGCACCCATGGTGAGCTTGATCAGCGTGGCCACCAGCAAGATGTGCACCAGCACCTGGTTGAACTGCAGCAGAAAGCGCAGCAGCGGGCCGCGCCCCTTGGGTGGCGGTAGTGCATTGGGGCCGTGGCTGCGCTGGCGCGCCTGCACCTCGGACGCCTCAAGGCCCTGCTGCGAGTCTGCGCCCAGCAAACCGGCCACCTCATCGCCAGGCAGGTGGTGCCAATGTGATTCAGGCACGCTTTTCATCTTGCGAGCGAACTCCTTGAGGTGAAGGCCGATCATCGCCTGCTGTCATGAAAGCTGCGAGGATATCGGAGGTTTTTCAGGCCCTTGCCATCATGCCCAGCCCAGCCTCCGCCGCCCACCACGACCGACCCGCTCGCCGCCTCCGTGGCTTTGTCACGCCCGTGCTGCTGGCCCTGGCTGCCGGTGCGGCCTTGGCCACCGGCGTGTGGGGCAAGGACACCCTTTCCGGCTCGGCGGTCAGTCTGGAACAGGCCCGTGCCGAACTGGAATCCGGCCAAGCCCTGCTGATCGACATCCGTGAACCCGGCGAACACGCCCGGGGCGTGGCACCTGGTGCCCTGCTGCTGCCGATGCGGCAACTGGAATCGCGGCTCGATCTGATTCCGCCCGATCCCTCGGCCCGGGTGCTGCTGATCTGCAACACCCAGAACCGCTCGCGTGCCACCCTGCTCGCCCTGCATGCCCGAGGCCTGAGCCATGTGCGCTACGTGCACGGCGGCATGAGCGAATGGGCGCGGCGCGACTGGCCGCTGGTGCCTCCGGGCGGCTGAGCTTTCGCCACCCCGCCAGCGCCCAACCTCGACACCGGACGGGGGCGTAGGGCTGTTATCCTCGCGGCTCCCCGAGTTTTGTGGAGCCTGGCGTGACCCGCATCTCCGCGTTTCTGCTGGCCGTGCTCGCCCTGTTCGCTCTGGTCGGCTGCGGCACTGCCGGTCCGCCCAAGCGCGTGTTCCCGCCCGAGGCCCGCATCCAGGAACTGCGTCTGCAACCGGGCGGGGCCCTGATCCTTTTGCGGATCGAGAACTTCAGCACCGTGCCGGCCACGCTGGAGCAGGTGGCGCTTGGCCTCCGCCTGGGCGAGGGTGTGGTCCTGCCGCTGTCGGCCAGCCCCGGCATCCGTCTGCTGCCGCAGGCGGCCGAGGTGATCGAACTGCCGCTGGCCCTGCCCGAGGCCGAGCGTCAGCGCATCCTCAGCGCCATCGCCCAGCGCCAAGCGCTGCGCTACCGGCTCGACGGCACGCTGGGTGTCGATCCGCCCGGCCGCGACCAGCGCATCGACTACGCCAGCGCACTGAGCCCGGCGCCCGGCCTCGAGGGCGTGCTGCGCTGATCCCGCCGCCTGCCGTGCCGACCGCCCGCGCCCGGCCTTCACCGCCCTGGCCCTACCTTCCGTTTTTCCCTGCACGACCCTGCCAACCCGATGAACACCTACAAAGCCCCCGTGCGCGACATGAGCTTCGCGCTGTTCGATGTGATCCAGGCCGAGGCGCTCTACGCGAAGCTCGGCATCGCCGCCGCGCAGCGCGATGTGCTCGATGCCGCCCTCGATGAAGCCGCCAAGTTCAACGAAAACGTGCTGGCCCCGCTCAATGCCGTGGGGGATCGCGAGGGCTGCAGCTTCGATAAGGCCACCGGCGCGGTGAAGACACCGAGCGGCTTCAAGGCGGCCTACACGCAGTTCGTCGAAGGCGGCTGGAGCGGCATCACCGCCCCGGAAGCACAAGGCGGCATGGGCCTGCCCGACAGTTTCGGCGTGCTGGTCAAGGAGATGATCGACGCCGCCAACCTGAGCTGGGGCAACTACCCGCTGCTTTCGCACGGTGCCACCGAGGCACTCAAGCACCACGGCGAGCCTTGGCAGCAGGAGGCCTTCCTGAAAGCCATCGTCGAGGGCCGCTGGACCGGCACCATGTGCCTGACCGAGCCGCACTGCGGCACCGACCTGGGCCTTCTGAAGACCCGTGCCGAGCCGCAGGCCGACGGCAAGTACGCCATCACCGGCACCAAGATCTTCATCACCGGCGGCGAGCACGATTTCACCGACAACATCGTGCACCTCGTGCTGGCCCGTCTGCCCGACGCACCGGCCGGCACCAAGGGCATCTCGCTGTTCATCGTGCCGAAGCTGAAAGTGGCGCGTGATGGCACGGTGGGCGAGCGCAACGCGGTGCGCTGCGGCTCGATCGAGCACAAGATGGGCATCCACGGCTCGGTCACCTGCGTGATGAACTTCGACGGTGCCGAGGCTTATCTGATCGGCCAGCCGAACAAGGGCTTGGCGGCCATGTTCACCATGATGAACACCGCACGTCTCGCCGTCGGCATCCAGGGCCTGGGCCTCATTGATCGCGCCTTCCAGAACGCCCTGCGCTACAGCCGCGAACGCCTGCAGATGCGAGCACTCTCGGGGGCCAAGGAGCCCTCGAAGCCGGCCGACCCGATCATCGTCCACGCCGACATCCGGCGCATGCTGCTCACCAGCAAGGCGCTGGCCGAGGGCGGTCGCCTGCTGTCCTACCACGCCGCCACCCTGGTCGACATCATGGAGCGCAGCACGGACGAGGCCGAGCGCAAGCAGGCCGATGATCTGCTCAGCTTCCTGACCCCGATCGTCAAGGGCTGCCTCACCGAGTGGTCGGTGGAGTGCACGTACAACTCGCTGCAGTGCTTCGGCGGCCACGGCTACGTCGCCGAATGGGGCATGGAGCAGCTCGCCCGCGACGCCCGCATCACCACCATCTACGAGGGCACCACGCAGATCCAGGCGCTCGACCTGCTCGGCCGCAAGGTGATGCAGCAGCAGGGGGCCGGCCTCAAGCAGTTCCTCGGCATGGTCCAGCAGTTCTGCGAGGCGAACATCGGCAATGCGGCGGTGGCCGAGTTCATCGGCCCGCTTGCCACGCTGGCCAAGGAATACGCCGACACCACCATGGCGGTGGGCCGCAAGGCCGCCGGCAACCCGGAGGAAGTCGGCGCGGCCTCGGTCGATTACCTGTTCTATTCGGGCTATGTGGCGCTGGCCTACTGGTGGGCCCGGAGTGTCGCCACCGCGGAAGCCGGTGACTACCCGGCCGAGTTCAAGACGGCCAAGCGCGAAACCGCACGCTTCTACTTCGCCCGCATCCTGCCGCGCACCCGCCTGCACAAGGCCGGCATCGAAGCGGGCCCGGATTCGCTGTTGGCCTTGGATGCCGCGCTGTTCGACAGCTGAGCCGGCTCAGTCCTGCCCTGCGCCGAAAAGGAAAGGCCCGGCCAAACCGGCCGGGCCCGTGACAACACCCGGGGAACTGGATCAATCCCCGGCGTTACCGGTGGTACTGCACCTGGAACCGGCTGGCCGCCACCGCGTAAGCGGCGCGGGTCACCGACAGGGCCGGATCGAAGTAGGCCTGGATGGTCGGCTGCAGGTCGAAGGGTCCCTGCACCAGGGCGAAGCGCGCGTTGATCACGCCGGTGTCCAGGGCGAGCTGCACGTGGCCGCGCAGTCCGGCCGGGATCGCGGCAGCGTCCTGAAGCGGGATGCGCCGACCATCGAAGAAGGCCGTCAGCTCGCCAGTGTGGCTGGTCGCCCGATCCTGCAGGCCCAGCGCCTGCACTAGGGCATAGGCCAAGTCCAGCCGGCTGACGCTGCCCGAGGGCCTGAACTCGCGGCCGATCAGCTGCATCACGCCAGCGTCATCATGGCCCAGGTCGCGAAGCGGAGCGCCACGGGCGACGGCGGACTCGGCGTAAGCATACTCGCGGGTGTTGGTCGCCATGTCGGTGAAGCTGGGCACACCGCTCAGCGGCAAGGCCTGGCGCACACTGGCACCCATCACCAGGTACTGGGCGAGTTCGCTGCGCCTGATCGGCTGGTCCGGGCGGAACCTGCGGTCGGAATGGCCGTCCACCAGGCGGTTGGCCACCGCGAACTCGATTGCCTGGCGCGCCGGGTGCGAGTGGATGTCGTCCAGACCGGTGAAGCCACCGCTGTTGAGGAAGCTGATCTGACCGCTGACCGTACCCGGGGCGGCGTAGCCATTGGTGACCCGCGCCGGGTCGAGCGCCACGCCGGACACCGAGCCGATGCCGCGCACCGTGAGCCTCCAGGTGCCGGCCCGGCCCGGCGCGCCCGTGACGATGGTGCTGCCCAGCAGGGGCAGGGCGATCGAGGAGCCGAAGCGGTTGCCGTCCGGATCGATCAGCAGCAGGGCCACGGTGTTGGCGTCCACCCTCGCACGCGCGGTGACGAAGGCGACCTCGGGACCGACCTGGAACGTGACCTCCTCCACCCTGCCGACGGGGGAGAAGAAGATCGAGAACGGCAGCGGCGCGGCACCCGGGGCCAGCAGGGCATTGCTGTTGAACTCCCGCAGCATGTTGACCGTGCGGCCGTAGTCGGTACGCAGCCCCTGCGCCATCGCGACCGCCGCGTAAGCGTTGACGTGGCCGGCACCGACTTCCCAGGCCAGCCGGCCGGTCATGTTCGTCGCCGTTCTCCTCAGAATTGTCTTGGCCTGCGCCGGGGTCAGGTTGGGATTGGCCTCGAACATCAGGGCCAGGATGCCGGAGACGAGCGGGGTCGCCATCGAGGTGCCGCTGGCATGCGTGTAGAACGGCAGGTGCGCCGGGGCGATCACCGCTGCATCCTGCTCGGCCGAGAGCGCACTGAGCGCGTTGGTGCTGGCGCGGGCGGAGATGACGTCCACGCCAGTGGCGACGATGGTGGGCTGGTTGATGTGGGTCCAGGTCCTGCCGTCAGGCATGGTGAAGGTTCTGCTCTCGCCGCGGTTGCCGCGCGAGGAGAACGAGGTCAGCACGCCACTGATCTCGCCAGCGCCGACCGAGACCACCCAGGGGGCCTGCGCATACGGGTTGTGGGTGTTCTCGCCGGGGCCGCTGTTGCCCGCCGCGAACACACTGAGGATGCCGCGCTTGTACAACTCGTAGGTGGCGATGTTGACCGGGTGCAGATGGTTGAACGGGCCCGAGGTACCCCAGGAATTGCTGGTGATGCGGATCGGGTATGCGAAGCTGAACTGGTGGGTGGCGGAATAATCCAGCCCGCCCACGGCGTCGAGGATGAAGAGCGCGCCGCCCGAACCGTAGCCCACCATCCTCGCGCCCGGCGCAACGCCCCGGTACAGGCCGCCGGAACGTTCGCCGGTGCCGCCGACGGTGCCGGCGACGTGGGTGCCATGCCCGGAACCGCCGAGATCGGTATTGTGCACGCCCTCGACGTAGGTCATCGGCACGATGCCCGGACCGACCAGACCGCTGGCCAGGGCGGCCAGGATGTTCTGGGGCGCCAGCACGTTCTGCACGACGTTCTCGCCGAGCTTGATGTCCTCGTGGGTGGCGTCGATGCCCGAGTCGTTCACCATCACGGTCACGCCACGACCGCTGTAAGGCAAGGCCCTGCCGAAGTCGGCCTGGTTCTCGACCACGCGGGCGGCACCGCTGATCTGGCGCGGCCCCCTGTTGAAGTGCTGCACCGGCGCGTTCCAGAAGATCGAAACGACGTCGTTGCGCCGGGCCAGCGCGCGGATCTCCTCGGGCGTGGCCAGGGCACCGACGATCGGCAGGCTGCGCATGTGCACGCCGCGCTCGATGCCGAGGCCCTGGAGCGCCGACACCTGCTCGGTGGTGACAGGGCCGGACTGCCCGTAGCTGATCACCACGTGCAGCTCCTCGGTGGGGGCCGCCGCCATCAGCCGGGCCAGATCGGTATCGATATAGGCCTCGGCCAAGGCATTACCGCCGACCAGCATGCCGACGGCCAAGGCCGCCAGACGGACACAACGCGAAACGATCTGGATCTGGTACATTAGCTGTTCTCCGTTATTGGGGCCGCTTTCTGGCCTGCAAGGCTCCCGCAGCATCCCCCCGGGCGATGGCACCGCCCATCCGGCAGAGGCCCCAATCCGGATGGGGGAAAACCCCCTGGAAATGCAGCGCCCGGTTCACTTACGATCCGGGTTGCCGTCCGGGAAGGAAGGCACCACCCGCAGGGACGCGCGTCCTCCAGAATGGGTCGTCCAATGTCCGCCGCCATCCGTTCCGCCCTCCTCCTCCTCGCCGCGCTCCTTGCATCCCCTGCAGCTGCGCAGGCGCTACCGGTCAGTGTCACGGTGTCCGGCCCATCCGCCGTCGTGCGGATCGGCGCGCCGACCGCGCCGATCGCCGACCTCCGGCTCGACTTCGACGACGTCAGCGGCCTCACGCCCGCGGCCCTCGGCGTCAGCGCCGAGTGGGTGAACGTGGCCTCGCCGGCCCTGTTGGCCCGGCTGCCCGCGGGCGGTGCGATGCCAGTTCCGGCAGAGCTCCCGTTGCTGGTGACCGTGGAGCCCCCGACGCTGGGCGGCTTGTCCTTCCGGCGCGTGGTCAATGTCGAACTGCATACGCACGCCTTGGTCTACACGGCCGGCTCGCGCTACCGCTTGTTGAAGGCGCCCCTCGGTGGCAGCTTCAGTGACATCACGGGCTCGGTGCGGCCGGGGACCGTGCGCACGCGGGGCACCACGGGCGGCTTCTCGCAATTCCTCGTGGCACTCGACCTCCGACCCACGCTCCAGGCCGTCGCCGAGAAGATCGCGCGGATGCGCAGCGAGATCGACAAGCTGCCGCCGACCGAAGCCGGCCCGCTGGACGCCCAACTCGACGCGATCGAAACCGCGCTCGGCAACCACCGCTACGTGGACGCCATCGGTGCGGCCGAGGCCTTCCGCCAGCGCGTCGCCGCGCGTGCCGGCCTCGGCATCCCGCAGGAATGGAGGGCCCTGCGTGATCGGGACAACATCGCCGGCGAACTGCTGGCGGGCGTGGATACGCTGGTCTTCAGCATCGGCCACATGCGCGACCACGGCGACTGAGCGGCTCCGACGGGCATGAAGCGCCGCCCGGCCCGATGGCGCTAAGATGCACCATGCCTGTCCGCGTCACCGCCTACCTGCCCGAGGGCGCCGCCGAGCGTACGACGCTCGTCGCGGTTGGCGTGCACCTGATCGGTCGCGGCGAGGATTGCGCGCTGCGCATCGAGCATCTGTCCGTGTCCCGCCGGCATGCCGAGCTCGTTCTGGGCGGGGACACGTGGTCGCTCCTGGATCTCGGCAGCAAGAACGGCACCTCCGTGGACGGCCGACCCGCGGACGGCGTGCCGACGCAAGGCACCGGCTGGATCCGCGTGGGCGACGTCGCCTGCGAAGTCGCCTGGATCGACGAGGCCGATGCCGTGCGCCTGCGGGACGATGCGATCCGACGGCGCGATGCCGTGACCGCATTGACCCGGGTCTTGGCGCGCGAGCCGCAACGACCCGATCTGTTGCAGGCAACACTCGACGCCATCGTCGATCTCGCCGGTGCCGAACGCGGCCTCCTGCTTTTACCGGAGGGCGATGACTGGCGCCCTGCGGCCTGGCGCGGCTTCACGCCCTCCGAGGCCGACGGGGCCCGTTTCGCGGGCAGCCGTACGGCGATCGCCCGAGCCGCAGCCTCGCGCGAGCCGGTCGTCGTGCATGACCTCGCCTTGGACGGCGAGCTCGGCGCAAAGCCATCGGTCGTCAGCGGCGGACTCCGGGCGCTGGCCTGCCTGCCTCTCGTCCTCGGCGGCGAACTGCTGGGCCTCGCCTACGCCGACAGCCGCGCGCCGGGCGCCACGATCACCCGGCTCGACCTCGAATTGCTCGAGGCCTTCGCGGAACACGCGACGCTCTGGCTGGCAGCACGCCGCAGCCAGGCGGCGCTCGACGCGGTACCGATTCAGGCCAGCGATGCGCGGATTCCGCCATGATCGACGGCCCGCGGGGCAACAACCAGCCCACGATCACCGGCATCGGTGCGGGTGCCGATCTTCCGCCCGGCACGCGACTCGCGGGGCGCTTCACCATCGAGCAACGGGTTGGCACCGGCGGCATGGGCGTGGTCTACCGCGCCCGCGACGACGCCCTCGGCATCACCGTCGCCCTGAAGCTGCTGCGCCCTGAACTGGCGGCGCGCCCGGAGGTCTTCGAACGTTTCCGCCAGGAACTGCTGCTTGCGCGCCAGGTGTCCAGCCCGCGCGTCGTGCGCATCCACGACATCGCCCAGGACGAGGGCCGCTGGTTCATCAGCATGGACTTCGTCGAGGGGACGACCCTCGACCGTTGGCTGGACGGACGCGGACCGGTGCCTATCGAGCAGGCGCTGGTCCTGGCGAGGCAAATCGGCGAAGGCCTGCAGGCAGCGCATGCGCGCGGCATCGTCCATCGCGACCTCAAGCCTTCCAACATCCTCCTCGACACCGACGGCAGCGCGCGCATCGGGGATTTCGGCGTCGCCCGCTCGATCGACTCGACCGGGCTGACCCACACCGGCGCCATCATCGGCACGCCCGACTACCTCGCGCCCGAGCAGGCGCGGGGCGACACGGTCGACGCCCGGGCCGACCTGTACGCCCTGGGCCTGATCCTCTACGAAATGCTGGCCGGTGAACCCGCCTTCGCCGGCACCACGCCCGCCGAATCCATCGCTCGCCGGCTGACATCGGCACCCGCAGGCATCGAGAGTCGCCGGCCGGAAGTGCCCCGGTGGCTCGCGCGCGTGATCGCGAAACTCCTCAAACCCAACCCGGCACACCGCTTTCCCGACGCCGTAGCGCTGCTGAAGGCCATCGACGAACGGCGCGCGCCACGCCCCGCCCGTGCGTGGGCCGCAGCGCTGGCGGGCATGGCGGCGGCGGGCCTGCTCGTCGCGGCCTTCCTCGATTGGCGCAGCACCCCTCCCGCGCTGCCCGCGAGCGAGCCACCGCCGCCGCCACGCATCGTCGTGGTCGCAGAACCCCGGGGCGAGCGGTTCGACCCCCTTCTCGAGGGCGCTGCTGAAACCCTCCGGCTTGCCCTGGCCGGTCGTCCCGAACTCGCCGTGGTCGATGGCGAGCGCACCGGACTTGCGGAAGCGCAGTTCGCGCTCAATGCGAAGGGTGCCGTCAGCGACCAGCGCCTGTCGGAACAGCTCGGAGCCACCCGGATCATCCGCCTGTCGCGAGGGGTCGACGAGGCCGCGGGGGTGTCCTTCGTCGCGACGCTGAGCGGACCTGTGATCGCCACGCCCCTCCGCGTGGCCGGGCCGCCCCGTCGGGAACCGGCGGAGGCCCTCCGTGATCTGCTGCCACGGGCGCTCGATGCCCTCGGCCTGCGGCCTGTCCCGGAACCACCGCCACTGCGCGGCGACGAAGACCTGGCGGCCTACGGCCTCGCCCTCGAACAGCTGTGGGCTGGGCGCGTGGACGCCGCTGCCGACGCCTTCGCACGGATCGTCGATGCCGCGCCCAGCCATGCGCCCGCGCTGATCGGCCTCGTCGATGCCGCCCGGCATGCCGGGCGGCATGCCGAGGCCCTGCAGGCCGCCCGCCGGATCGACGCCCTGCCGGGTCGCCCGTTCAGCCATTACGCCGCACCGTGGCGGGCCGTGCTCGAGGATCGTGGCGACGACGCCCTCGCCCTCGCCTCGCGCTGGTCCGAGGGCATGCGTGGGGATCCCCAGCGCCAGTTGCGCTTCGCCGAACTGGCACTCGAGGCAGGTGAACTCCAGGCGGCGCAGCAGAGCCTGTCGATCGCCGTCGCCAACGACCCGCAGGACCCGCGCGCCTGGTTCCTGCTCGGCAAAACCGCCATCCTGCGCGGCGATGCCCGGACGGCCGTCGAGGATCCGTTGGTGCGCGCCCTGGTGCTGTTCAAGCGCGCCCGGGATCAGCGGGGTGAAGCCGAGACCGTGAATGCCCTCGGCGTCGCCTATGCGCGGCTCGGGCAGATCGATGATGCCGAGGAACAGTACGCCAGCGCGCTGGCCCTGCGCCGCGAGCTCGGCGATCGGCGTGGGACGGCGAGCAGCCTGCGCAACCTCGCCCAGATCGACCTGCTCCGCGGCCGCCACGCCGACGCCGCGGAACGCCTCGAGGAAGCGGGCCGTCTGTTCACCGAACTCGGCGACGATGCCGGGCGGGCCGCCGTGGTGAACGAACTCGGTCTGCTGCATGAGGAACAGGGCGACTACGCGGCGGCGCTCGCGGCCTATCGCCGTGGCCTGCGCAGCCGCGAGCGCAGTGGCGACCCGCTCGGCGTCGCCGAGAGCCTCAACAACATCGGATTCGCCCACCACCAGCTCGGCGACTACGAGAACGCACAGGCCCTCTGGCGACAGGCCCGGGAGACCTTCGCCGGCCTCGACGACAGCAACGGCCTCGTGCGCGTGGACCAGAACCTCGGTCTGCTCGACATCGTCCGCGGCAACTGGAGCGCCGCCCGTCGGACGCTCGACGCCTCGCTCTCGGCAGCCGAATCGCTGCAGATGGTGGAAGAAGCGGCCGTCAGCCTGCGCAACCTCGTCGAACTGGACCTGCTCGAGGGCCGCCTCGATGAGGCCGCCCACCGCCTTGGCCGCGCTCGCCGTCTGTTCGAGTCGCGCGGCGACCTGCGCGGTCAGGTCGATGCCGCCCTGCTCGCCGCCCGCCTCGCACTGGCCCGTGGCCAGCACGACGAGGCCATCGCCGCACTCGACGCTCTCCCGGGCGGCGCCGGGGCCGCATCGCCGGAACAGGCGGCGATCGCGGCCCTGCTCCGGGCTCACGCCCTCGCCGCCGCCGACCGGGCGAACGAGGCCGCCAAGGCCGCCGTCGAAGCGGGCGCGCTGGCCGACCGGTCCGGCATCCGTGCCCTGCAGCTCGAGGCCCGGATGCTCGTCCTCCGCCACCCGGATGCCGCTTTCGACGACGTCGTCCGCCAGTCGGGCCATGTGCCGCTGCAACTGGTCTGGCTCGAGCGCCGCGCCCGGATGCACCTCGCCGCCGGCGAGCACGAGAGGGCGGCAATGGCGTTGCGCGAAGCCGACGAACTGATCGGATCGCCACAACGCTATGCCCGTCGCGAGGCACTGGACGCCCTTGCCGCACAGGCTGCCGGGGATGGGCGATGAGTGCGACCGACGGTGACATCGGAGACCTTCTCCGGCTGCGCCGCGACTACGCCGATCTGGTCGCCCGGCTGGAAGCCAACCAGGTGCGGTTCCAGCGGCTCGCACGGTCGATCTTCCGCGTGCAAGAGGACGAGCGCCGCCGCCTCGCCCGTGACCTGCACGACGGGCTTGGCCAGAACCTCACGGCGCTCAGGCACCAGCTGATGCTCGCGGACGACGAGGTCGGTGGCGAGGTGGCGATGCGCTTGGCGGAGGCGGTGGCCCTGTGCGACCGCACCTTGGCGGAGATGCGTGGCCTGTCGCGATTGCTTCGCCCGCAGGTGCTGGACGATCTCGGCCTCCTGCCCGCATTGCGCTGGCTCGCAAGGACCCTCGGAGGACCGGCCGGACTCACCGTGGACGTCGATGCCGACGAGGTGCCAGCGTTCGACGAGGACACCCGGACGCTCGTGTTCCGCCTCGCGCAGGAAGCCCTCACGAACACCGTCCGCCACGCCAACGCGCGGCATGCCGGATTTCGCCTCTCGGTGACCGGAGGCCACCTGCGCTTCGATGCCTGGGACGACGGGTGCGGGTTCGACCCGATGGCGGCCCTCGAAGCCGCCGGCACGGGAACCAGCACCGGCCTCGCGACCATGCGAGAACGCGTGGCCCTGCATGGTGGCACGCTGCGCTTCGTGTCGCGGAGCGGTGCTGGTACACAGGTCAGGCTTGATGTACCGCTGCCGGCCAGACCTGTCACACTCGACGAATGAGCAAGGCTCCAAAAGCCGCCATCCGCGTGCTGATCGCCGACGACCACCAGCTCGTGCGCGAGAGCCTGGTGGCCGTGCTGGTCGCTGCGGACTGCTGCCAGGTGGTCGCGCAGGCGTCCGACGGCCACCAGGCGCTCGCGATGTGCGCCGAGCGCAACCCGGACGTCGCCGTGATCGACCTTTCGATGCCCGGGCTTGGCGGCCTCGAGGTGGTGCGTCGCCTGCGCGAGCTCTGCCCGCTGACGCGCAGCCTGGTGCTCACCATGCACGACGACGAGGAATACCTGTTGCAAGCCGTGCGGGCGGGCGCGGCCGGCTTCATGCTCAAGGACAGCTCGGCCAGTGAACTGATCGACGCGATCCGCAACGTCGCGCGTGGCCTCGGCCACTTCAGTCCGGAGGCCAGCCGAATCCTGGCGTTGCAACTGCAGCAGCCCGGGCGGCCCATCGAGGACCCCTATCGCAACCTCACCGCGAGGGAACGCGAAGTCTTCCACCTGATCGCCGAAGGCCTCACGACCAAGGAGATCGCCCGCCGACTCGGCATCAGCACGAAGACCGCCGAAAACCACCGCGCCCGCGTGCTCGGGAAGCTTGAGGTCCGCAACGCGGCCGAGGTCGTTCGCTACGC
The DNA here is from genome assembly GCA_018334015.1 of Silanimonas sp. Lineage (GTDB taxonomy): Bacteria > Pseudomonadota > Gammaproteobacteria > Xanthomonadales > Xanthomonadaceae > Silanimonas. The sequence continues at coordinate 123,360 of JAGXTI010000014.1, read as the reverse complement.
CATCCGCCGGGGCCTGGTCCACTGAGCTGGATCGGTGTCGCGCTGTTCGACAGCTGAGCCGGCTCAGCCCTGCCTCTCGCCTGCGCCGGGGCGCCGGTCCTCGGCGCTCCAACGCGAGTAGGGGTAGGACGCCAGGGCCAGGTTGTAATAAGGGCTGAGCTCGGTCACTTCGGCACCCAGCCAGGGCGGCCGCTCGAAGGCCTCGTCCACGGCGGAAAGTTCGATCTCGGCGACGATCAGCCCGGCGTTGTCGCCATGGAACTCGTCGATCTCCCAGAGGTGCCCGCCATGCTCGACGTAATGCCGGGTCTTGTCGATCACGCCGCCGACGCAGAGGGCGAGCAGGACTTCGGCATCGGCCAGCGGAATGGCGTACTCGAACTCCTGCCGCGAGGCGCCGAGCTCGCGCGATTTCAGGTTCAGCGCTGCCCGCTCGCCGGCGATGCGCACCCGCACCGACACCTGCTGCGCGCCGGCCTCGAGCGCGGCGGCATCGTTGAGGTAGCCCTGCGCCATGCGCTGGCGGCGGCTCACCTGCGCACGCCAGGCCTCGCCGACCACCAGGAACTTGCGTTCGATCTCGATGCCCATCAGCGGCGCTCGAACACGGCGATCGACTCGACGTGCGCGGTGTGCGGGAACATGTCCATCACGCCGGCACCGAGCAGGGTGTAGCCGCGCTCCTTGACGAGGAAGCCAGCGTCGCGCGCCAAGGAACCTGGGTGGCAGCTGACGTAGACGATCCGCGGGATGCCCTTCAGCGGCAGCTGGGCCAGCACCTCGGCGGCACCGGCGCGCGGCGGGTCGATCAGCAGTTTGTCGAAGCCGCCCTGCATCCACGGCTCGCCCGAGAGGTCCTTGGTGAGATCGGCGGCGAAGAAGCGCGCGTTCGGCAGCGCGTTGCTCTCGGCGTTCTGGCGCGCCCGCGCCACGAGGCCGGCATCGCCCTCGACACCGACAACCTCGTGGCCCAGCTTCGCGATCGGCAGAGTGAAATTGCCGAGGCCGCAGAACAGATCGAGCAGCCGTTCGCCGGGCTTCAGGGCCAGCAGTTCGATGGCCCGCGCGATCATCTTCCGGTTCAGGCCGGCATTGACCTGGATGAAATCGAGCGGCCGGAAATCGAGGCGGACGCTGCGGTCGGCATTGTCCGCAGCTCCGGGATTCCGCTCGGGTGCGCTGGGCGCAAGCTCGAAGTGCAGATCGACCTGCTCCGGCCACAGCGGCGTCACGCTGTCGAGGCCGCCCGGCTGCAGGAACAGCGCCATGCCCTCGCCTTGCGCAAAGGCCAGCAGCTTTGCGCGGTCGCCCTCGTTCAAAGGCTCAAGATGCCTAAACACCAGAGCGACCACGCCGTTCTCGCGGGCCGCGTTGCGATCCACCGATCCGGGCGGCGCGCCATCGCCGGCGATGAACTCGATCTGCGGGATGCTGCGGCGGGCATCGAGCGAGGCCACCAGCGCCGCGAGCGCCGGCAGCCGCTGGCCGATGGCCGGGATCACCGTGTGGCATTCACCGAGATCGGCCACAAAACGCGGGTCCTGCTCGCGGAAGCCGACCAGCACCCTGCCCTTCTTCTCGACCCAGCGCACCGACAGCCGGCCCTTGCGCCGGTAGCCCCACTGCGCGTCGCGGATCGGTTCGAACCACTGCTTCGGTTCGATGCCGCCGATGCGCATCATGGTCTCGCGCAGCACCCGGGCCTTGGCCTCGATCTGCTTGGCTTCATCGAGATGCTGCAGCACGCAGCCACCGCACACGCCGAAGTGCGGGCAACGCGGCGCGACACGATCCGGCGAAGCCTCGAGCACCTCGAAAGCCACGGCCTCGTCGAAGTGGCGGCTCTTCGCCGTCTGCCTCGCCCGCACACGTTCACCGGGCAGTGCCCCGGCCACGAACACCGCCTTGCCCTCGCGACGGCCGACACCGCGGCCGTCGTGGCTCAGGTCGTCGATGCGGATCTCGAAATCAGGGTCCAGTCGCTGCCGCTTCACTTCTGCTTCCAAGCCCCGGTGCTGTCCTGGAACCACCAGCCCGGCCGGGCCTGGGCGATCCATTCGCGGGCGAAGGTCTGGCGGATCGCTTCCTCCCATTCCGGGCGGCCATTGGCCACCGCGATCTCGCGGTAGACCGCGCGGCGGTCGCGGTTCTCGTCGGCCACCGCCTGCGCCGCCGCCGTGCGCTGCGCCAAAGGCACCCGCGCCGGATCGCGCAGCACCACGAGGCCATCGTTGCCAAAACCCAGGGCCCCGCTCTCGAACAGCGGCGCCAGCGTTGACGCGAAGCGATCGGCCATGCGCTGCTGGATGGCCTGGATGGCCGGGGTGCGGATGCGGATGTCGACGGCCTCCTGGGCCAGCGCACTGCCGATGAAGAAGCCCACCGGATCGAAGCGCCAGACCCGGACGAGGCTCGGGGCTGCCGGCGGCAGGGCCGCGCTGCTGCCGCCCTCCGGGCGAGGTGCGGTTCCGCTTCCGGCCGGCGGCGCGCCCAGCACGTCCTCGACGAAGATCTCGGCCGCGCGTTGCGCTTCGGCGGCCGGGAAATAGACATTGATGGTCACGCAGGCGGCCAGCAGCAGGCTGGGCAGCAGCAGGGCGAGACGGCGCATCGGCGTTCTCCTCGGGGCGATGCCGCGATGCTATAGCGAGGCCGTGCTGAACGGGTGCCGACGGCACCATCAATCGATGCGGATGCCACCGGGTCGGGTCGCACCCTGCAGGCGCTGCAGCAGGGTCGGCCAATCCACATCGCGACGGAAGCCGACCACGTCGAGCCGCGGCAGGCCGCGGCCCTGGACGATCAGAAAACCCTCGCCGCGCCGAGCGATGCCGCTCATCCGGCAGACGTGGTCGCGCAGCACGCAGCCGATGGCGATACGCTCGTAGCCGAAGTCGTCGAAGGCGCGCAGCAGGCGGGTCTGCAGACCGGCGGCCAGCCCGCCACCGCCCATTGCCGAAATATCCTGCACGGCGCGCTGGCTGATCCGCCGCCGACCCGGCCATTGGCGGTCGCTGTGCAGGCGGGCATCGAAGGCCACCGGCGTCCAATCCAGCAGGCGCAGGTCGCGGATGCGGCCATCGAGCCGGCCGGTGATCTCGCCGAAACCGAAAGCGCGGGTCAGCGGGGCCAGATCGATGTCGTCGAAACGGACATCGGCCGCCAGCGACGGGGCGACCCCGAACGGCCGCTCCAGGGCCAGATCGTCGATCCGCACGCTGCCGCCGAACAGGTCCATGCGCAGGCCACCGGCGAACAGCAGCCGGCCATCGGCATAGCTCGCCTCCGGCAAGCTGCCGGACAACTGCCCTTCGAACGGCGGCCAACCGAACTGCCGGGACAGCAGGGCCAGATCGATCCGGTGCAGAGACAGGCCAAGTCGGCTGCGGGCCACCGCTCCGGATTGCGCCGGCTGCCAGCCCAGCTGGGCCAGCCGCAGTTCGCCGCCGAGCAGGCCGATCGCCACCGGCGCGACCAGTTCCAACCGGCCGGCGTGGCTGCGAAAGCTCAGCGTGGCCGGATCGAGGCCGACGCCGTACAGGGCCGCCGAACGCCAGCGCAAGGCGCTTTCGACCGTGCTGTGGCGCGACCAGTGCAGGCCGCCATGCAGCCCTTCGAGGGCGAAGCGCCCGCCGGGATCACGGGCAGCGGCGGCGTCCAAGTCCAGATCGAAGGCCACCAGACCCTCGCTGTCGCTCTCGACCTGGATCCGCCCTCGGCCCTGCAGAGCAACATCGCTCAGACCCAGCGGGCCCAGCACACCGCCCAGATAGGCTGTGGCCAGATCGCCCAGATCGCCGCTTTCCGCTTCGAACCGCAGCTCAGGTGCTTCGCCTTCAGGCCTGAGCCGGGCCCTGCCGCGCAGGTGCAGGCGCTCGCCATCGCGCCACTCCATGTGCCGCACCAGCAGATCCGGCCCGGTGGTGTCGAAGTGCGCCGTGATCGCGATGCCCCCGGCCGGCGCTTGCAGGTAGAACGGCGCGAATAAGGCCTCGCCGGCTTCCCAGTGGGCACGCAGATCGAATCGCCCGCCCCGGCTTTCGAGGCCCAAGCGGGCCGCGACACCGGCCGCCGCACGCGTGCCGTCGGGGCTGTCGAAGCCCAGGCCGGCAAGCCGCAGTTCCGCCCGCCAGTCGCTGCGGCCGGCGGCGGGCAGGTGCAGGCGACCGCTGAGCTCACCGGCGTTCACCAGAACCCCAAAATGGGCTTGGCCGAGAGCCTCCAGCCAGCGCAGCGGGATCCTCGTCAGATCGAGCTGCCATCGCTCACCCTGTGCGTGCAGATGGAGCCGGCGCCCTGCTTGCCGCCATTCCGCCGACGTCGGGCTCGCCAGATCGACGGCCAGCCGACCGGCCGCGCGGCCGGCGATGCGCAGCGGGCCCTCGCAAGGCCCGGGCAGACGGCTCACCGTGCAGGACCATTCGAGATCCCGGAAAGATCGCCCGAGCGCCGGCAGGCTCGCCTGGCGCACCTGCAACTGCAGGCTGAAGCCGCCCTCTTTTTGTTCGCTAAACCTCAGGTTCAGGCCTTCGGCGCTCCCCGCCGCTGCCGACAGCCGCTCGACCTGCAGCTGCCCACCCGCCGCCGTGGCCGGTGCCGCCGCCAGCAGCAGGAAAACCAGCGCGCAGCCAAGGGCGATGAAGAAAAGGCTTACACGGAACCGGGGCGCTTTCGGCTTGCGGCTCGGCGGGGGCGGGCGCATCCTCGTCGGCCTTGGTGTCCAGGAGGGATGCATGAGCCTAACCGTCCTGCTGGTCGAGGACGACGCCGCCAGTCGAGCTTTTGTCACCGATGCCCTGTGCGGCGGTGTGCGGGTCGATGCGGTGCGCACACTGGCTGAGGCCGGCGACCACTGCGCCGAAGCCCGTTACGATCTGCTGCTGGTCGATGTGGGTCTGCCCGATGGCCAAGGCGATGCCTGGCTGGCCCGCCAGCGCGCGCTCGGCAACGACAGCCCGGCGGTGGCCTTCACCGCCGAACTCGACGGCGATCGCCGTCGCCGGCTGCTGGCCTGCGGTTTTGCCGCCGCCCTCGCCAAACCGATCACCGCGCCGGCCCTGCGGATCGCACTGCGACCCTGGCTGGGCGACCCCGACTGGGAGGACCGCGTCGCGCTGGCCGCCGTGGGCGGTGCCACCGACACCCTGACCCGGCTGCGCGAACTGTTCTTGGCCGAGTTGCCGCACCAACGCGAGCGGCTCGAGGTGGCGCTGGCCGCCGGCGATGCCGAGGCGGTGCGCCGTGTGCTGCACCAGCTCAAGGCCGGCTGCGCCTTTGTCGGTGCCCGTGCGCTGGCCGAGGCGGTAAACCGGCTGCATGCCGATCCCGCTTCGGCGGAAGCCGCCCGGCAGGTGTTCGCACGGATCGACCAAAGCCTCGCGAACAACGACCCGAACCGCTAGTGCACTGCGCCGGCCTGCTGGAGCGCGGAACAAGGCCATGCCCTCGCGCCTGCCGACGCGCGACCTGCGGACGCGACGGCTCAGGCTCCGCGTCCCGCTACGCATTCGCCGCCGCTCGCCATCCCTGGCTCGCTTCGCTGTCCACGAGGCCGCGCTGGCGCGGCGCTCGTTGATGGGCATTGGCCGCAGGATGGGATCCACCCAAAGGATGCGAAGCGAAGACGGGCTTCGTGCGCGTTCCGGCATCAACTGCGCAGCCTCGAAGCACCCCGCAAGGCAGGCTGGGGGCTTGCGGCGGATTTCGAGGGCCAACCAGGTGATCAGACGCCAGGCCCGCAGGGTGCGCCCCGGACGGGCGCACCGACCGCGGGCACAGGATGTGCCCATCGGTCGGCCCGTCGGCTTGCTTGCCGCACACCAACCGGCCCGAGTCCGCCACAGGCCCCGGCCTGTCGTGGCGGGGGTGCTGCTCCGGGCGCGTCCCGACCTGCTGGCGCACGGATTAAGACCACGCCCTCGCGCCTGCCCTCGCGCGACCTGCGGACGCGACGGCTCAGGCTCCGCGTCCCGCTCCGCATTCGCCGACGCTCGCCCTCCATGGCTCGCTTCGCTGTCCGCGAGGCCGCGCTGGCGCGGCGCTCGGTGACGGGCATCGGCCGAGGGATGCGAAGTGAAGATGGAGTTCGGAAGACGGCTTTGTGCTACTCACGCCATCACCGCCGCAGCCGCGAAGCACCCCGCAAGACAGGCTGGGGGCCGGCGGCGGAATTCGAGGGCCAGCCCGGTGATCAGACGACAGGCCCGCAGGGTGCGCCTCGGACGGGCGCACCGACCGAGGGCGCCAAGGATGCGCCCTTCGGTCGGCCCGTCGGGTTGCTTGCCGCACACCAACCGGCCCGAGTCCGCCGCAGGCCCCCGGCCTGTCGCGGCGGAGGTGCAGTTCCGGGCTCCCGGCCTGCTGCGGTGTGGGTACTGCTCCGGGCACCACGACCCGTGCGTCGTGGCTGAACATGGTCGGGCGCTTCTTCCGCGACATCTCTGGACAGTCAGCGCCGATCACATCCTCGCCAAAGTCGCTCGCGCCAGGGCCGCGCCAACGCAGTCAGGGCGACAATAAATGCCGAACAACGCGGCGCAGTGAACTAGGGCAGTTGCCGCTCGGAGGCGGCCACGGCCTGCCGCACATCGGCCCACAGGCTCCAGCTGCGCAGCGGCCGGCCCTCGAGCTGGTGTTCGATCACCCCGCGCAAGGCCCGGCGCAGGTCGGGCAAATCCTCGTCGGCGGGCCGACGGTCGGCGGCCAAGGCCAGCAGCGCGCTGCCGCGCACGCTGCCGCGCTCCTGGCCGGGGTCGCGCCAAGGGCCCTGCTCGGGATCGATGCGGTAGCGCGCCACCGGGTCGAGCGCCTGGCCGTCGGCGGCCCGGCCCCAGTCGAGGCCCAGGCCCAGCAGATCGAGCAGATCGCGCTCCCAACGGCGCAGGGTCCAGGCCAGGGTCTCGCCGCCGCCGCCGAGCGCTTGGCGGAGTTCGGCGTGGCGGGCAAACACCCGCTCGGCAGGGTCCTGGCGCGGCAGCAGGCGCAGCAGCAGTTCGTGCACGTAGAAGCCGGCCAGCGCGGCCTCGCCGGCCAGACGCGGTGGCGTGTCGAGGGCCTCCCACTGCCGCAGGGTCCAGAGTTCGCCGCGGCCATCGGCGGCCAGGGTGATCCGCTGCCAGGGTTGCAAGGCAGCGCGCCGGGCCTGCTGCTTCGGACCCTGCACGCCACGCGCCACCGCGCCGACACGGCCGTGGTTGGCGGTCAGCAGTTCGACCAGCAGGCTGGTCTCGCGCCAGGGCCTCGCGTGGAGAACGAAGGCCGGCTCGCCGTCAATGCGCATGGCCGGGCCGCCGCCGGCCTCACTCGCCGTAGCCGAACTGGCGCAGTGCGGCCTCGTCGTCCGACCAGCCCTCGCGGACCCGCACCCAGGTCTGCAGGAAGACCCGGCGGCCGAACAGCTTCTCCATCGCGATCCGCGCCGCGCTGCCGATCAGCTTGAGCATCTCGCCGCCCTGGCCGATGACGATGGCCTTCTGGCCCTCGCGCTCGACCCAGACGATGGCGGCGATCCGAAGTTTGTCGCCCTCTTCCTCGAATTTCTCGATCTCGACCGTCGTCGAGTAGGGCACTTCCTGGCCAAGCTTGCGCATCAGTTGCTCGCGCACCAGCTCGGCGGCGAGGAAACGCTCGCTGCGATCGGTGATCTCGTCCTCGGCGAACAGCGGCGGCGATTCCGGCAGCAGGGCCAGCAGGCTCTTGATCAGCGGGCGCAGGCCGTCCTGCTTGCGCGCCGAGACCGGATGCACGGCGGCGAACTGGCGGTCCTTGGTCACCTCGGCGATGAAGGGCAGCAATGCACCCTTCTCGACCAGCTTGTCGACCTTGTTGATGACCAGCACCACCGGCACGCCGGCATCGCCCAGCACCTTGTAGGCGAGGCTGTCCTCGTCGGTCCAGCGCCCGGCCTCGACCACCAGGGCCGCACCATCGACGTCATCGACGGCACGGCGGGCGGCGCGGTTCATGTAGCGGTTCATCGCCCGGCCGTCCGGATCACGGTGCAGACCGGGGGTGTCGACGAGGGCGATCTGGCCGTCCTGGAAGGTGGCGATGCCGAGCAGACGATGGCGGGTGGTCTGCGGTTTGGGGGAAACGATGCTGACCTTGGCACCCACCAAGGCGTTGACCAGCGTGGACTTGCCCACGTTGGGACGGCCGAGCACGGCGATGGTGCCGGCGCGGTGCGGAGTGTCTTCGGGCGAGGGCGTGCTCATGCTGGCAGTGTAGCCGCCGCGGGTGCCGACGCGCTCAGCGGGCGGGATCGCCCGTCGGGCTGCGGCCGCGCTTGGGATGCTGTGCCTCCAGCGCGACCAGCAGGGCATCGGCGGCGGCCTGCTCGGCATGGCGCAGGGAGGCACCCTCGCCTTCCACGTCCAGCAGCGGCTCACCGGCGCGGGCGCGGACACGGAAATGGCGGGCATGGTCGGGGCCGCGGGCCTCCACCAGTTCGTATTCGGGACGCGGCCATTGGCGGGCCTGCAGCCATTCCTGCAGGCGGGTCTTGGGGTCTTTCTCGGCCTTGCCGTCCGGCATGGTCGCCAGCCCAGCCTCGAACCAGGGCAGCACGACCCGGCGACAGGCCTCGAGGCCGCCGTCGGCGTAGATCGCCCCGACCACGGCCTCCAGCGCGTCCGCCAGGATGGACTCGCGCTGCCGGCCACCCGAACGCAACTCGCCCGGTCCCATCGCCAGTTGCTCGCCCAGCCCCAGACCGCGGGCGATGCCGGCCAGGTGCGGCTCGCACACCAGCCGGGAACGAGCCCGGGTCAGCGCGCCCTCGTCGGCCTGCGGCCAGCGCGCGTGCAGGGCCTCGGCCACCAGCAGGGCCAGCACGGCATCACCCAGGAATTCGAGACGCTCGTTGTGCGGGGCACCGGCACTGCGGTGGCGCAGCGCTGTGGTGAGCAGCGCCGGATCGGCGAAGCCATGCCCGAAACCGGCCGGCATGACTCAGGGCTGACGGATCGGCGCCGAATGGTCGAAACGGGCGACGAAATCGAGGTTGTGGATCAGCGGCCGGCGGATCTCGTAGTGCAGCACCAGGTTGATCTGGTCGCCCTCGCGCACCACGCGGATGAACTCGGGCCGGAAGGAGCCGGCGTAATCGATGGTCATGCGCCGGTCCATGGCACGCCGCAACTCGGCGATGTCGGCGGTGCCGGCCTCGGCGGCAACCTCGTTGACGGCGGTCCGGATTGTCCAGTACTCGAGGTAGGTCGGCCCGATCCGCATGCCGAGGTAGAGGAAGAAACCGCCCACGGCGAGCACGATCAGGAAGGCGATGAAACTGATGCCACGCTGGCGGGAATGCATCGGCGGTGCCCTTCGGGTCAGTGGATGACGTTGCCCATTCGACGCCAATCGAAGCTGTCCATGCAAGCCCAGTTCGAGCAGTTGAGCCAGATCAGGTCGGCGCGGCCGGCCAGGTTGGCGGCCGGCACGAAGCCCCAGAAACGGCTGTCGTCGGAGGCGTCGCGGTTGTCGCCCATGACGAAATAATGGCCCTCGGGCACCCTGAACTCGCCGTCGCCGCGTGGGGCGAAGAACGGCGCGTCAGTGAGGATGGCGTGCGGACGCTCCGGCACCAGCGTTTCCATGTAGCGGCGGGCGCCGGTCATCTCCACCGCGGCACGCGGCCCGGTACCGACGAACACCTCGCCACCGTGGTAGACGAGCGGCTCGCCGTTGAGCGTGATGCGGTTGTCCGCGACGAGGATCAGATCGCCGGGCAGGCCGATGACGCGCTTGATGTAGTCGGTGCCGACCGGCGGGTCGTTCGGCAGCGGCGGGTTGCGGCCCGGATAGCGGAACACCACCACATCGCCGCGTTCCGGCGAGCCCAGCGCGAGGATCTTGGTGTCGGTGACCGGCAGGCGCAGGCCGTAGGCGAACTTGTTGACCAGAATGAAATCGCCGATCAGCAGGGTCGGCATCATCGAGCTCGAAGGAATGCGGAAGGGCTCGTAGACGAAGCTGCGCAGCACAAGGATCACAGCGAGGATCGGAAACAGCGAAGCGAAGAAGTCGAGGGTCTCGTTGGGCTTGGCCGCATCGCCCGCCAAGGCGCGCCGGCGCGGCGCCAGCACGAAGCGGTCAAGGCCCCAGAGCAGGCCACAAACCAGGGTGAGCAGGGTCAGGATCAGGGCGAAGTCAAGGCTCACTCGGGGAATCTCATTTGGCGTTGTTATCGACGGACAGCACGGCGAGGAAGGCCTCCTGCGGGATCTCGACGCGACCGAACTGCTTCATCCGCTTCTTGCCTTCCTTCTGCTTCTCGAGAAGCTTCTTCTTGCGCGTGGCATCGCCGCCGTAGCACTTGGCGAGCACGTTCTTGCGCATCGCCTTGACCGTGCTGCGGGCGATGATCTGCGAGCCGACCGCGGCCTGGATGGCGACATCGAACATCTGCCGCGGAATCAGCTCGCGCATGCGCTCGCAGAGGTCGCGGCCGCGGCGGTCGGCATGGGCGCGGTGCAGGATCATCGACATGGCATCGACCTTGTCGCCGTTGATCAACACATCGACGCGCACGAAGGGACCGGCCTCGAAGCGCAGGAAGTGGTAGTCGAGCGAGGCGTAGCCGCGCGACACCGACTTGAGACGGTCGAAGAAGTCGAGCACCACCTCGGCCATCGGCAACTCGTAGGCGATCTGCACCTGGCTGCCGAGGTAGGTGATGCCGACCTGGTTGCCGCGCTTCTCCTCGCAGAGTTTGATGATGTTGCCGATGTATTCCTCGGGCGTGAGAATGTTGGCACGGATGATCGGCTCGCGGATCTCCTCGATCTTGTTGGCCGGCGGCAACCGCGCCGGGTTGTCGAGCTTCACCACCTGGCCGTCGGTCTGCAGCAGTTCGTAGACCACGGTCGGTGCGGTGGTGACGAGATCGAGGTCGTACTCGCGCTCGAGGCGCTCCTGCACGATCTCCATGTGCAGCATGCCGAGGAAGCCGCAGCGGAAACCAAAGCCCATCGCCTCCGAGCTTTCCGGTTCGAACTGCAGGGCGGCATCGTTGAGTCGGAGCTTCTCCAGCGCCTCGCGCAAGGCCGGGTAGTCGTCGGCGGCGGTCGGGAACAGGCCGGCAAACACCCGCGGCTGCATGGTCTGGAAACCCGGCAGCGGCTTGGCCGCAGGGTTTTTGGCCGAGGTCAGGGTGTCGCCGACCGGCGCGCCGTGCACGTCCTTGATCGAGGCGTTGATCCAGCCCACCTCGCCCGGCAGCAGCGCGTCCTTGTTCTTGCGCTTCGGCGTGAACACGCCGACCGCATCGACTTCGTGCGTGCGGCCGGTCGACATCACCAGGATCTTGTCGCCCTTGCGGATCTCGCCCTGCATGACGCGAACCAGCGACACCACGCCCAGGTAGTTGTCGAACCAGGAGTCGATGATCAGCGCCTGCAGCCGATCGGTGTCACCGACCTTGGGCGGCGGGATGCGGGCGACGATGGCTTCGAGCACGTCGCGCACATTGAGGCCGGTCTTGGCCGAAATCGCCACCGCATCCTCGGCGTCGATGCCGATGACGGCTTCGATCTCGCGCTTGGCGCGTTCGATGTCGGCGGTGGGCAGGTCGATCTTGTTGAGCACCGGCACCACCTCGAGGCCCTGCTCGACCGCGGTGTAGCAGTTGGCCACCGACTGCGCCTCGACCCCCTGGGCGGCATCGACCACCAGCAGCGCGCCCTCGCAGGCGGCCAGCGAGCGGCTCACCTCGTAGCTGAAATCGACATGGCCCGGCGTGTCGATGAAATTGAGCTGGTAGGTCTGGCCGTCGTTCGCGGTGTAGGGCAAAGACACCGACTGCGCTTTGATGGTGATGCCGCGTTCGCGCTCGATCGGGTTCGAATCGAGCACCTGCGCCTCCATCTCGCGTTCCTCGAGGCCGCCGCAGAGCTGGATGATGCGGTCGGCCAGTGTCGACTTGCCGTGGTCGACGTGGGCGATGATGGAAAAATTGCGGATGTGCTGCATGGCTGGGGGCTGGAACGGGCGGTCACGCGAGGGGAACGCGGCAGTATCGCACGGTGCGACCGCCCAGCCGTGGCCGGCCCGCGAAGGGCCGGCCCTTGCAGCGGCTGCTCAGGGCATCGGCAGCTCGACAAACCCCGTGCTGGTGGCATTGCGCACCAGCAGGCGCAGGGTCTGCCCGCTTTCGACCCGGCCCAGCGCGGTCTCAAAAGCCTGCGGCGTGCCGACCTCGGTGCCGTTCACCGCCAGCACCACATCGCCGGGGTTCAGGCCGGCCTGACGGGCCAACGCCGAGCCCACCCGAGCGATCCGCACCCCTTCACGGGCCCCCAGGCCGAGGCGTTCGCGAGTAGCGGCATCGACCGGCTCGGCCACCAGGCCGAGCGGGTTGGCCGTGGCCGCCGGGGCCGAAGGACGGGCGGCCGCCACGGCGGCGCCATCGAGGGCGTCGAGGGTGACGACGAGGTCGCGGCGCGCACCGCCCCGGTGCACGCTGACGGTGGCGCGGCTACCCGGCGCCAGCAGGCCGACCTGCGGCGGCAGGTCGGAAGCGTTCATGATCTCGCGGCCATTGAAAGCGAGGATCACATCGCCGGGGCGGATGCCAGCACGATCGGCGGCGCTGCCGTTGTTGACGCTGTTGACGAAGGCACCGACCGGGCGCGGCAGGCCGAGTTCCCCGGCGCGCTCGCGGCTGACCTCGGCGATCTGCACGCCGAGCACGCCGCGCCGGACTTCACCGGTTTCGCGCAACTGCCGCGCGGTGTTCATCGCCACGTCGATCGGGATGGCGAAGCTGACACCGATGAAGCCGCCGGTGTTGCTGTAGATCTGCGAATTGACGCCGACCACCTCGCCGCGGACGTTGAGCAGCGGCCCGCCGGAATTGCCGCGGTTGATGGCGACGTCGGTCTGGATGAAGGGCACGTACTGCTGGCCGGGGTCCATGCTGCGGCGGTTGATGCCGGACACCACGCCGGCGGTCACCGAGTAGTCGAAACCGAAGGGCGAGCCGATCGCCACCACCCACTGCCCCGGCCGCAGGCTGCGGGCATCGCCGATCCGCACCGGGTTGAGGCCGCGGGCCTCGACCTTGAGCACGGCGATGTCGGAGAGCGGGTCGGAACCGACGATCCGGGCTTCCATCTCGCGACGGTCGCTGAAACGGACGATGACGCGATCGGCACCTTCGATGACGTGGTGGTTGGTGAGGATGTAACCGTCGGCACTGGTGACGAAGCCGGTGCCGGAGGACACGCCACCACCACGCGGCAACGGCGGCATGCCCGGCCCGATGAAGCGGCGGAAGATCTCCGGCAGGGCCTCGGCGCCGGGCAGGTTCTGCAGGTCGCGGCGCGGGGCCTGGCTGCTGGCCTCGATGTTGACCACCGAGGGCGTCACCTGATCGACCAGGGCGGTGAAGTCTGGCAACTGCACCAGTGCCGCCCGCGCCGGGGCGGCGGCGGCGGCGGTCTGGGCGATGGCCGGCGTGGCGGCCAGCAGGGTGGTCAACAGAAAGGCCGTGGGGGCAAGCAGCGAACGGTTCGAGGCCATGGTCAGAGGTCGGATCGCTTGATAGGGGGGTAGGACGGCCATGGCGGATGCCAGTGCCATGGCCTTGGTGGGACGCAGAGGCCGATAAGTTCCCGTGTAAGGCTCAACGGCCTTCCGACGGCGGCACCATGCGGTAATCGACAACGAAAACGGGGTTCGCACCCTCACCACGCGGCCAGGGTCGGGCCGGGGGCTCGGGCGGCTGCTCGATGGGCGGCAGCGGTGCCAGTTGCTCCGGGCTGGGCTGCGGTGCCCGCACCAGCACCGGCACCTGGGCTCGGGCCGGCGGCACGCTGACAGCCCGTAGCGGCGGTTCGACAGGCGCCGGGCGAGCCATCGGAGCGACCGCCACCGGTGGGGCCGACGCCGGTACCGCGCCAGCCGTCAAAGCGGGTCCGGTGTCGCCGGGCGGTGCTCCACCGGGCGGCCCGAGCGGTGCCCACAGCAGCAGGCCGAACAGCGCCACACCGGCTGCCAGCGCCGCATCGCGGGGGAAGCGACGAGGCTCCGGCAGGGCCTGCGCGATGCGCTGGGAGAGATCAGCCGGGGGCCGGTCCACCGGCTGCCGGCGCAGCACATCACCGACCCGCTGCCAGCGCCCCAGCTCGGCACGCAGGTGGGCATCGTCAAGCACACGCCGGGCGACGAAGCGACCGGCTTCGATCGGCAGCTCGCCGTCGTACCAGGCGCTCATCTGCTCTCGGAAATCGGGGGTGGGGCTGGGCGGGTTCATGGCAGCAGGTCACGGAGTTCGTGATCGATGGCGTCGCGGGCCCGGAAAATGCGCGAGCGCACGGTACCGATCGGGCAGGCCATGCGTTCGGCGATCGCCTCGTAGCTCAGGCCCTCGACCTCGCGCAGGGTCAGTGCCTCACGCAGTTCCGGGGCGAGCCGATCGACAGCGGCCAGCACGATGCGCGCCGTCTCGCCGCGCAGGGCCTCCTGCTCGGGCGTGGCACCGTCGTGCAGGCTCCGGGCCTCGCGGACGGCGGTGGAGGCCTCGTCGTCGATGTCTTCGGTGGGCGGACGCCGGCCCAGGCTGACCAGGTGGTTCTTGGCGGTGTTCACGGCGATGCGGTAGAGCCAGGTGCTGAACTGCGCCTCGCCGCGGAACTGCGGCAGGGCGCGCCAGGCGCGAAGGAAGGTTTCCTGGACCACGTCCTCGGCCTCGGCCGGATCGCGGACATGACGCCGCACCAAGGCCGCGATGCGGTACTGGTGCTTGCGCACGAGCAAGTCGTAGGCATTGCGCTCACCGGATTGGACACGCCTGACGAGTTCAAGATCGTTGTGGTCCTCGCCCATCCCGGGCCTGCTCCTGCTGCACTGGGCACCGGAAGGCCGCGAGGGGGACGCGGGAACCGACCGGTGCGGGGCGAAAAAGTTCCCGGTGGCGGCCACCGCCTCGGGCGGGCCGGATTTGACCGGGGGAAACGACAGCCCGGATGATACCGGTCCGATCCCTGATTCAGGCCAACGGCCCCGCCATGTTTGAAGGACTCCGCCTGCAACACTGGCGCACGCAGGTACGCGCCGACGGCTTCGTCGTCCTCACCCTGGACCGTGCCGACCAGAACGTGAACGCGCTCTCGCAGGGCGTGATCGACGAACTCGGCCCGCTGGTCGAGCGCCTCGCCATCGAGAAACCCAAGGGCGTGGTGTTCATCTCGGGCAAGCCGGCCGGTTTCATCCCCGGCGCCGACATCAAAGGCTTCGAGACGATCGACGCCAAGGGCCAGATCTACGACTGGATCCGCTCCGGCCAGCTGCTGTTCGATCGCATCGCCCGCCTGCCCTTCCCCACCGTGGCGGCCATCCACGGCCACTGCATGGGGGGCGGCACCGAGTTGGCCCTGGCCTGCCGTTACCGGGTGGCGAGCAGCGCCGATAACACCCGCATCGGCCTGCCGGAAGTGAAACTCGGCATCTACCCGGGCTGGGGCGGCAGCGTGCGTGCGCCGAAGCTGCTCGGTGCTCCGGCGGCGATGGACCTGATGCTGACCGGGCGCGCCCTGCGGGCCAGCCAGGCCCGCGCCATCGGCTTGGTCGACAAGGTGGTGGAGGCCCCGCTGCTGCTCGATGCCGCGCTCGATCTGGCCCGGAAAACCCCTACCCGGCCGCTGAAGCAGCAGGCCCTCGCCCTGCTCAGCAACCTCTGGCCGGTGCGCCAGGTGCTGGCCCACATGATGGCGAAGCAGGTGGCACGCAAGGCCCGCCGCGAACACTACCCGGCCCCTTACGCCCTGATCGAGGCCTGGCGTCGCCACGGCGTCTGCAACACCGAGCGCGCCCTGCTGGCCGAGGCCAAGGCGGTCTCGAAGCTGGCCACCGGCAGCACGGCGCGCAATCTCGTCCGCGTCTTCCTGCTGATGGAGCGCCTGAAGGGCCTGGGCGGGAAAGATGGCGGCGGCACGCCGCCGCCGGGCATCGAGCATGTGCACGTGGTCGGTGCCGGCGTGATGGGCGGCGACATCGCCGCCTGGGTGGCTCTGCGCGGCTTCACCGTGACCCTGCAGGACCGCGAGATGCGCTTCATCGAGCCGGCCCTGAAGCGCGCCGACGAGTTCTACGCGAAGAAGATCAAGGACGAGGCCAAGCGCGCCGAGACCCGCGCCCGCCTGCAGGCCGATGTCGAGGGCAGCGGCGTGGCCAAAGCCGATCTCGTCATCGAGGCCATCTACGAGAACGCCGAGGCCAAGCAGGCGCTGTTCAAAAAGGCCGAGGAATCACTCAAGCCCGGCGCCATCCTCGCCACGAACACCAGTTCGATCGCGCTGGAGACCCTGCGCGAGGGCCGCAAGGACCCGGCCCGTTTCGTCGGCCTGCATTTCTTCAACCCGGTGGCGCTGATGCCGCTGGTCGAGATCGTCCAGCACGACGGCCTCGATGCCGAGACCACGCGCCGCCTCGCCGCCTTCTGCAAGGCCATCGACAAGCTGCCGGTGCCGGTGGCGGGCACGCCCGGCTTCCTCGTCAACCGCATCCTCGCGCCCTACATGCAGGAGGCGATCCTGCTGTTCCGCGAGGGCGTGCCGGGGGCCGTCATCGACAAAGCCGCGCTGAAATTCGGCATGCCGATGGGCCCGATCGAACTGGTCGACACCGTCGGCCTCGATGTGGCCGCCAGTGTCGGCAGGATCATGGCGGCCTTCCACGGCCAGCCGCTGCCGGAAGGGCTCACCGTCGAGGAGGGCCGGCGCGGCAAGAAGGACGGCCAGGGCCTTTACAAGTGGGAAAACGGCAAGGCGGTGAAGCCCGCTGTGCCGGCCGACTACAAGGCCCCGGACGATCTGGAAGACCGCCTGATCCTGCCGCTCGTCAACGAGGCAGTGAGTTGCCTCGCCGACGGCACGGTGGCCGATGCCGATCTGCTCGATGCCGGCGTGATCTTCGGCACCGGCTTCGCACCCTTCCGTGGCGGCCCGATCGCCCATGCCCGCGCCGAGGGAGCTGCCAAGCTGAAGGCCCGGCTCGAGGCCCTGGCCGCCCGCCACGGCGAACGCTTCAAGCCGCGCCCCGGCTGGGAGGCCTTGTGACCGCGGCCGGGGTTCCGTCTCGCGGGCCCCGGCCGTTCTGGCGTTGACACCCTGCGACCCGGCCCGGACCATGCGTCTTGGACTTCTTACCTTCCTTCACCGAGCACCCGCCGATGCGCCTGATCCTGACCGCCCTCGCCGCCGCCCTGGCCCTTACCGCCTGCGGTGGCAATCCTGACGCGCCCGCCCCGGAGGGCGCCAAGCCTGACCCGCAGATCCAGCGCCAGGTCAACGTCTACAACTGGTCGGACTACATCGCGCCCGACACCCTCGAGCGCTTCACCCAGGAAACCGGCATCCGGGTCGTCTACGACGTCTATGCCGACAACGAAACTCTGGACGCCAAACTGGTCGCCGGGCAGAGCGGCTACGACGTGGTCTTCCCCTCGGCGCCGTTCGCCCAGAAGCACATCCTCAACAACCTCTACGCGCCGCTGGACAAAACCCTGCTGCCCAACATCGGCAACCTCGACCCGGCGCTGGTGCAGGCCGTGCGGGTCGCCGATCCGGAGGGTCGCCACGTTGTACCCTACATGTGGGGCACCACCGGCATCGGCTACAACATCGGCCGAATCCGCGAGATCCTCGGCCCCGAATTCGTCGTCGACAGCTGGGCCGTGCTGTTCGATCCGGCCATCAGCGGCAAGCTCGCGCAATGCGGCATCGCCATCCTCGACGACCAGCAGGAAGCTTTCTCGGCGGCCCTGCTGTTCCACGGCCGCGACCCCAACGCGATGGGCGGCGACGAGATCGAGCTGGTGACCCGTACTTTCGCTGCGGTCCACTCGAACATCCGCTATTTCGATTCCAGCCGCTACATCGACGACCTCGCCAACGGCGAGATCTGCATCGCCATGGGCTACAACGGCGATGTGCTGCAGGCCCGCGCCCGCGCCGCCGAGGCCGGCACCGGTGTCGAGATCGGCTACGCCATCCCGAAGGAGGGTGCCGTGCGCTGGTTCGATGTCATGGCGATCCCGGCCGACGCACCGAACCCGACCGAAGCGCATGCCTTCATCGACTTCCTGCTGCGCCCCGATGTGATCGCGCCGATCACCGAGTACGTCAGCTTCGCCTCGGCCAACGCTGCCGCCAAGCCGCTGGTCAGCGAGGCCCTGCGTAACGACCCGGCGGTGTACCCGCCTGAGGCGGTGCTGGCCAAGCTGCACGATGTGCGCAAGCTGCCGCTCGAGGAGAACGATGCCCGCCAGCGCGCCTGGACAGCCATCCGGGCCGGCCGCTGAGGGATCGTGAGCGCACCCGCCCGCCGGCAGGCGCAAGTCGAGCCCTGGCAGGACCCGAATGCGGAGCCGGTGCTCCGCATCGAGGGCGTTACCAAGACCTTCGGCAAGACCTACGCCGTCGATGATGTCTCGCTCGACATCTACCGCGGCGAGTTCTTCTCGCTGCTCGGCGGCTCGGGTTGCGGCAAGTCCACCCTGCTGCGCATCCTCGGCGGCTTCGAGGTGCCCGACCGCGGCCGGGTGCTGATCGACGGCATCGACGTGACCCGACTGCCGCCCTACGAGCGGCCGGTCAACATGATGTTCCAGAGCTACGCGCTGTTCCCGCACATGACGGTCGAGCAGAACATCGCCTTCGGCCTGAAGCAGGACCGGCTGGCGGCCAGCGAGATCGGCGACCGCGTGGCCGCCATGCTCGACCTCGTCAAGATGGGCCAGCTCGGCCGCCGCAAACCCGACCAGCTCTCGGGCGGCCAGCGCCAGCGCGTGGCGCTGGCCCGGGCGCTGGCCAAGCAGCCCAAGCTGCTGCTGCTCGACGAACCGCTCGGCGCACTCGACAAGAAACTGCGCGAACACACCCAGTTCGAGCTGGTCAACATCCAGGAGCGCACCGGCACCACCTTCGTGATGGTCACCCACGACCAGGAGGAGGCGATGACGATGTCCTCCCGCGTGGCGGTGATGGACGCCGGCCGCATCCTGCAGGTGTCCACGCCCGCCAACCTCTACGAATACCCGAACTCCTGCTTCGTCGCCGAGTTCATCGGTGCGGTCAACATGCTCAGGGGCACCGTCGTCGAGCAGCAGGACGAGCGCGTGCTGGTGCACTGCCACGACACCGCCTTCGATGTCTGGGCGCGCTACGCCGAGCCGATCCCGGTCGGCACCGATGTCCAGGTCGCCATCCGGCCGGAGAAGATCGACGTCGCCGAAACCGAACCGGAGGGCATCGACAACGTGGTGCGTGGCCGGGTGGTCGAGATCGCCTACCTGGGCGATGTCTCCATTTATCACGTGCAGACCGAAGACGGCTTCGTGTTGCGGGTGCAGGAGACCCATGCCGCGCGCAGCGCCGACCCGCACTACAACTGGGGCGACGTGCTGTTCCTCGTCTGGCAGGCGCGCGACGCCATCGTGCTGCCGAGCTGAGCCATGCCCAGTGGCGGCCATGCGGGCTGGTGGGACCTCTGGTACCAGGTTTTCCTCGGCCTGTTCCGGCAGATCGGCGCGCTCGGCCGCGAACTGCGCGGCAGCCGGGGCCGCTACCTGGTCATCGCCGTGCCGATGCTCTGGCTGCTGGCCTTCTTTCTGGCCCCACTGCTGGTGGTACTGCAGATCAGCCTCGCCCAGCGCACCGGCGGGGTGCCGCCCTACTCCGAGCTGGTCGCCATCGGTGAACAAGGGCTGGTGCAGATCACCCTGAGTCTGGCCGGCTACCTGCGCCTGCTGAGCGACCCGCTCTACGTTGAAAGCTACCTGTCCTCGCTGCAGTTCGCTTCGGTCTCGACCCTGGCCTGCCTGCTGATCGGCTACCCGATCGCCTACGGCATCGCCCGTGCCCGACCGCTGCTGCGCCTGCTGCTGCTGGTCGGCGTGCTGATGCCCTTCCTCACCAGTTCGTTGCTGCGCACCTACGCGCTGTCCGGCCTGCTGCGCGACAGCGGTCTGGTCAACCAGGTGCTGATCGCGCTGGGCGTCATCGACTCGCCGGTACGGATGCTCGACACGCCGTTCGCGGTGTACGTCGGCATCACCTACAACTACCTGCCCTTCATGGTGCTGCCGCTGGTGGCCAACCTGATGCGGCTGGACAACAGCCTGCTGCAGGCCGCCGCCGACCTTGGCGCCCGGCCTTGGCGGGCCTTCCTGTCGGTCACCCTGCCGCTCTCGCTGCCCGGCATCGTCGCCGGCTCGCTGCTGGTGTTCATCCCGGCGGTCGGCGAGTACGTGATCCCGGCCCTGCTGGGCGGTCCCGGCTCGCTGACCATCGGCCAGCGGATCTGGGAGGACTTCTTCAATGCCCGCAACTACCCGCTGGCTGCCGCCGTCGCCATGGCCATGCTGGCCCTGATCGTGGTGCCCATGCTGATCTTCGAGCGTTTCCAGGAGCAGCGGGCCGATCACGAGGAGCAGCGCCGATGAGCAGCCGGCCCTTCGTGCTCTACACGCTGATGGCCTTCGGCTACGCCTTCCTGTACCTGCCGATGGCCAGTGTCATCGTGTTCTCGTTCAACGAGACCCGCTCGATCAGCGTATGGGGCGGTTTTTCCTTCGAGTGGTACCTGCGGCTGTTCAGCAACGAGGCGGTGCTCTCGGCGGTCCGCATCTCGCTGCTGATCGCCGCCATCGCCTCCACCCTCGCCGTGGTGCTGGGCACGCTGGCCGCGCTCGCGCTGTCGCGCTTCGGCCGCTTCCGCGGACGCGGCCTGCTCTCGCTGATGAGCGCAGCCCCGCTGGTGATGCCCGACGTGATGCTGGGCATCAGCGCGCTGTTTCTGTTCATCAGCCTGCAGCAACTGATCGGTTGGCCGGAGGGGCGCGGCATCGACACCATCACCATCGCCCACGTCACACTCTGCGTCTGCTACGTCACTGTGGTGGTGCGCTCGCGTCTGGTGCAGGGCGACCAGAGCCTCGAGGAAGCCGCCATGGACCTCGGCGCCCGGCCCTGGAAGGTGTTCTTCCTGGTGACCTTGCCGCTGATCTGGCCGGCCCTGCTGGCCGGCTGGCTGCTGGCCTTCACGCTCTCGCTGGACGATGTGGTGATCGCCAGCTTCACCTCCGGGCCGGGCTCCACCACCCTGCCGGTGCTGATCCTCTCCAAGGTGCGCTTCGGTGTAACACCCGAGATCAACGCGCTGGCCACCCTGGTGATCGTCGCCGTCTGCATCGGCGTCAGCGTCGCCGGCTGGATGATGCACCGGCAGCAGTCGGCGCGCCGCTGAGGCCTCGACCGGGGTTCAGGCGGTCGCGCCGAGGAAGCCGCCCGACTGCTTGTGCCAGAGCCTGGCGTACAGGCCACCGGCAGCGATCAGATCGGCGTGGCTGCCCTGTTCGACGATGCGGCCGCCGTCCATCACCACCAGCCGGTCCATCGCCGCGATGGTCGAAAGCCGGTGGGCGATGGCGATCACCGTCTTGTCCTGCATGAGCTGGGCGAGGTTTTCCTGGATGGCGCCTTCCACCTCGGAATCCAGCGCCGAGGTGGCCTCGTCGAGCACCAGCACCGGTGCGTCCTTGAGCAGCACCCGGGCGATGGCGATGCGCTGGCGCTGGCCACCGGAGAGCTTGACGCCGCGCTCGCCGACCTGCGCATCGAAGCCGCTTCGACCCTCGGCATCGACCAAGGCGGCGATGAAGCCCTCGGCATGGGCACGACGCACGGCTTCGAGCATGTCGGCCTCGCTCGCCCCAGGACGGCCGTAGAGCAGGTTCTCGCGCACACTCCGGTGCAGCAACGAGGTGTCTTGGCTGACCACGCCGATCTGCGCGCGCAGGCTGTCCTGCTGCACGCTGGCGATGTCGATGCCGTCGAGGGTGATGCGCCCGCTTTCGCAGTCATGGAAACGCAGCAGCAGGTTCACCAGCGTCGACTTGCCGGCGCCGGAACGACCGACGATGCCGATCTTCTCGCCGGCACGGACATGCAGATCGAGCCGGTCGATCACCCCGCCACCCTTGCCGTAGTGAAAACCGACGCCCTCGAAGCGGATTTCGCCGCGCACCCTGGGCAGGGCCGGCGCACCGGGTGCATCCTCGACGGTCGGTGGCAGAGCGATCGAGGTGATGCCGTCCTTGACCGTGCCGATGTTCTCGAACAGCGCCGAGAGCTCCCACATCACCCACTGCGACATGCCCATCATCCGCAGCACCAGCGCCAGGGCCACCGCCACATCGCCGGGGCTGATCGCACCGTCCGACCACAACCAGAGTCCGAGTCCGGTGACCGTGGCCAGCAGCAGCATGTTGAGGCTGTCGTTGGCGACATTGACCCGGGTCACCAGCCGCATCTGCGCATAGGCGGTACCGAGAAAGCCCTCCATGGCATCGCGGGCATAGGCCTGTTCGCGCCGCGAGTGCGAGAACAGCTTGACCGTGGCGATGTTGGTGTAGCTGTCGACCACCCGCCCGGTCATGATCGAGCGAGCATCGGCCTGGGCACTGCTGACCGCCTGCATGCGCGGCAGGAACCAGCGCATCAGCAGGGCGTAGCCGCCAACCCAGGCGAGGAAAGGCAGCATCAAGCGCCAATCGGCCGAAGCGGCGATCAAGATCATGCCGCCGACGTACACCAGCACATAGCTGCCGACATCGAGCAGCTTGACCACGGTCTCGCGCACCGCCAGCGAAGTCTGCATGAGCTTGGTGGCGATGCGGCCGGCGAACTCGTCCTGGAAATAGCGCATCGACTGCCGGAGCAGGTAGCGATGCACGTTCCAGCGAATGCGCATGGGGTAGTTGGCAAGCAGCACCTGGTGCGTTGTCAGCGACCACAGCAGGTTCAGTGCCGGCATCACCAGCAGCACCAGCATGGCCATCACGGCCAGTGCCGTGCCATGGGCTTCGAAGAAGGCGGTCGGTGGTTGGCTGCCGAGCGCATCGACGATGCGTCCGATGAAGGCGTAGAGCGTCACCTCCAACGCGGCCAGAGCGATGCTCAACACACCCATCAGGGCAAGCCAGGGCGTGGCACCGCGGGTGTAATGCCGGCAGAAGGCCAGCAGCCGGGCCGGAGGCTGGGACGGCGAAGCGGCGGGAAAGGGGTCGAGCCGGCGTTCAAACCAGCCCATCAGAGCGTCAAACATGGGCAGCCGCCGCCGGCCTTGCCTCAACCGGCGCGCTGGCCCATGGGTCGGGCCGGGACGGCACGCGAACGCAGGCGTTGGTAGACGTAGACACTGGCCGGCGGCACGTTCCACCAGGTGAAGCTGGTGCGGCGGACATCGAGATCGAGCGCATCGAGCACGTCGCGGGCCACCGGGCTGGCCGGACCGTAGGTGAACTGGATGAAGCGCCCGTCGGGACGCAGGCAGGCGAAGGATTCATCGAGGATCGCCCGCTGCAGCGGTCGCGGCATCGAGAGCAGGCCCAGGCCGGAGACCACGGCATCGGCGGGCGCGGTATCGAGGAAACCGCTGGCCGCGGCCAAGCGGTGCACGTCGGCGGCATCCGCCAGGTGCAGGTTCACGTCCGGGAAGCGTTGCCGCAGGGTCTGGTGCATCACCTCGCTCAACTCCAGCACCATCAGGGCGGAGGGCGCGATGCCGGTGTCGAGCAGGGCCCGGGTGATCGCTCCGGTACCACCGCCCAGTTCGATCACCCGCTGGCTGTCGGCCGGCAGTGCGGCGGTCATCAGGCGGGCGAGCTGCGGACTGGAGGGCGAGACGGCGGCGACGCCAAGCGGATTTTTCAGCCACTGGCGGAAAAAAGCCCAGCGGGCGTGGCGGTGGGGTGTGGGGACGGCGGACATGCGCCCATCATAGTCGGGGCGGTCGATGACGGCACAAGGACAGCACCGGCGTGAAGAAGCCGACGGTTCAAAGGGGCTTCAGGCGGCACGACCGCGATGCAGCAGCCAGGCGCGGTGGATGCGCGGATTGCGTTCGAAATCCGGGTCGATGGTGGCCGGGGTGATCTCCTCCACCTCGGCGAATTTCGCGAGGGTCTCGAGATCAGGCTTGAAGCGCCGGAAGTTGTTGGAGAACAGCAGCAGCCCCCCAGGCGCCAGCCGCCGCATCGCCGCACCCAGGAGATCGACGTGGTGCTTCTGCAGGTCGAAGTCGTCCTTGTCCTTGCTGTTCGAAAAGGTCGGCGGGTCGCAGAAGATCAGGTCGTACTCGCCCTTCTCGGCGCGCAGCCAGGCCATGGCGTCGGCCTTGGCATAACGGTGCTGCGGCCCGACCTGGCCGTTGATGGCCATGTTGCGGGCCGCCCATTCGAGGTAGGTCGAGGAAAGGTCGACCGACATCGTGCTGGCCGCGCCCCCCACGGCGGCGTGCACGGTGGCCGCGCCGGTGTAGCAGAACAGATTGAGGAAACGCAGGCCGCGCGCTTCTTCGGCGATGCGAAGGCGCAACGGGCGATGGTCGAGAAAGAGGCCGGTGTCGAGGTGGCCGAACAGATCGACTTCGAGCCGCACCTTGCCCTCGCGGACGATGAAAGCCTCCTGCCGTTCATCCATCAGGCCATACTTGCTGCCGCCCTTGCCGCGTGTGCGGGTTTTGATGGCGATGCGCTCGCGCGGCACTTCGAACACCTCGCGCAAAGCTGCCAGCAACTCGCCGAAGCGGCGGCGGGCGTCGTGCTCGGCCACGCTGGCGGGCGGCGCGTACTCCTGCACATGCAGGAAGCTGCGCGCCTCACCGCCGTCCTCTTGGTAGACATCGACGGCGGCGGCGTATTCGGGCAGGTCGGCGTCGTAAGCGCGGAAGCAGGTGATGCCCTCGCGTTCGCGCCAGCGTGCCGAGTTCTTGAGCGTTTTCTTCAGCCGGTTCGCCACCATCCGGGCACCTTCCGACATCGGTCGGACTTCGCCTTCGGTCCGTGCTGGCGGTGGGGCGAAGGTATCGCAGGCCAGCAGCGTGCATTCGAGCGCGCCGTTGCTGATCGCGTAGCGTTTGCGCGCGCGCAGGCGGGTGGCATGGGCCAACGCCTCGCTGCCGCAGAGGATGGCACCGCGCCAGTCCGGCACGGCCCGCTGGAGGGCCGACCCAAGGCTCGCGTACAGGGCCTCGTCAGCGGCCAGACGCGCATCGTAGGGCGGGTTACAGACGACCACACCGGGGCCCTCGCAAGGCCGCTGCAGCGCGCCGATATCGCCGGCGCTAAAGTCGATGGCCTCGAACACACCAGCAGCCTCGGCATTGCGGCGAGCCTGTTGCACGATGCGGGCATCCAGATCGATGCCGAAGAACAGCGCCGGCAGCTCAGCGCGGCGATCGCGGGCCTTGGCCTCCTCGAGCAGCTGCTGCCACAGCGCACGATCGAAGCCGCGCCAGCGGGTCGGCGCTTCATCACCGTGGCGCAGCAGCCCCGGTGCCACATCGGCGGCGATCAGCGCGCCCTCGATCAGCAGGCTGCCGCTGCCGCACATTGGATCGAGCAGGGCCAGCGGCGCACCCGCCGCTGCCGCCGCGGCGAGCGCTTCGCGGGTCCAGCCGGCGCGGGCGAGCACGGCGCAGGCGAGGTTTTCCTTCAAGGGCGCATCGCCCTGACCCTGCCGCCAGCCGCGGCGGTGCAGCGGACCGGCGAGATCGACCGACAGCACCGCCCGGCCCTTGCGCACCACCAGGTCGAGGCGCAGGCCGGGATGCTCGACATCCACCGAGGGGCGCATGCCGGTATCGAAACGCAGGCGATCGACGATGGCGTCCTTAACCCGCTGCACGGCGTAACGCTCGTGAGTGATACCGGTGCCGGCAAGATGGGCGGCCACCGCCAGGGTGTCCTCCGGGTCGAGGTGCTCGCGCCAGTCGATGCCGTGCACGGCAGCGTAGAGATCGTCCTCGCTGGTGCAATCGAAGCTGATGAGCGGCCACAGCGCCCGGCTCGCCAGCCGTGACCACAGCACGACCCGCAGCAGGCTGGTCGCATCGCCCTCGGCGTTGACACCCGACTGCGCAGCGGTGGCGCGCTCCGCGCCCAGCGCGAGCAGCTCGTCGGCGAGCAGGTATTCGAGGCCGCGGCCGCAGGGCACGAAATACTGCATCAGGCCGCTGCCCGGTGCAGCAGTTCGGCGAAGGCTCGAGCGCTGTACTCGACATGGCCGCTGAGCCGGTGGCTATCATCAACAAGGCGCAACTCGGCCTTGCGTGCCGCACACCAATCGACGACCGCGCTGGCCGGGATCAGTTCATCGTCCCAGCCGTGCACCACCATCAACGGCACGCCTTCGGGCACCCGCAGGGCTTGCGGCCATTCGCCCAGCAGCGCCACCGGGGGTGCCATCAGGAACAGGCCACGCAGGCGCTCACTGGTCGCGAGTTCGCAGCCGACCTCGCCGGAGATGAAAGCCCCCATGCTCGAACCGGCAAGAACCAGCGGACCCGGCACCAAGGCCGCCCGCTCGCGCAGCCGTGCCATGCGCGCAGCGACATCGCCCAACCGGCCTCGGCCGTCGAGATCGCGGTAATCGGGGCGTTCGTGGCTCCAGCCCAGGGCTTCGGCGACCTCGGCGAGTGCCGAGACCTTGGTGGCATTGGGCCCGCTTTGCAGACCGTGGGAGAGGATGACGTGGCCTCGGGCCATGCGGGTTCACGAGCGATACGGCGGCCGGGCGCCAAGGGGCGCGATGCTAGCAGCCTGTCGGACGATCCCCCGTTCACCGTTGATGCGAGGGCGTGGAACATCTGCGTGAAGCACCCTCGTGAGCAGGGGGTGTCGGCCCTGATGTGACCGTCAGAAGCACCCCGCAAGACAGGTTGGGGGCCGGCGGCGGATTTCGAGGGCCAGCCCAGCGATCAGACGCCAGGCCCGCAGGGTGCGCCCCGGATGGGCGCACCGACCGAAGGCGCAGGGAGGCGCCCTTCGGTCGGCCCGTCGGGTTTCTTGCCGCACAACAGTCGGCCCGAGTCCGCCGCCGGCCCCCGGCCTGTCGCGGCGGGGGGGCTGCTCCGAGCGCGTCCCAGCCTGCTGCAGCGCAGAATGAGACCGTGGTGGACGGGGCATGTCCGACAGGCTGCTAGCATCCGCGCCATGGCCGACCCTCAGCCCACGCCGTCCCCCAGCGGCTTTCCGCCGCTGCCGGCAGCCGGCATCCGCCACCAGCCGGTGCCCTACGCCGAACGTTTGGCCCTGCGCGACCCGGCCAGCATCGACCTCGTCGTCGTGCACTGCACCGAGACGCCCAGCTTGGCCGATGCCCGCGATTTCGGCGAGCGCCTGCTCTACCCCGACAGCGGTACCGGCGCCTGCGGTCATTACTACATCGATCTGGACGGCGACATCGTGATGTACGTCGAACCGGAGCGCGTGGCCCACCATGTGCGCGGCTGGAACCCGCGTTCGATCGGCATCGAGATCGTCAACCGCGGGCGCTGGCCGCACTGGTACCACAGCCGCCACCAGACCATGGACTCGCCCTACACGGAAGCCCAGATCACGGCCCTGCTCGCCTTGCTCGTCCTGCTGCGTGAGCGCTTCCCGACATTGCGCTGCATCGCCGGTCACGAGGACCTCGACACCGCCCGCATCGCGGCCAGCGACGATCCCACGCAGACCGTGTGGCGCAAGCGTGATCCGGGCCCGATGTTCCCCTGGCCCCGCGTGTTGGCGGCCTGCGGGCTGGAACGCTTGCAGCCCTGAACCCTGGCATGGGCCCTGCCCCGGCTCACGTCGGCGCTCCCGGGCCCTCGCTATACTCGGTGAATAGTCGTTTCGCGTGGGGTTCTGCCCGCGCCCTGCCCGGTTGCCTTCTGCATGCCCCATCCCGTCGTCGCCGATCTCGTCCAACTGTTGCGCCTCGAACGGCTGGAAGACAACCTCTACCGCGGCCAGAGCCGCGACATCGGCACCAAGTTCGTGTTCGGCGGCCAGGTGATGGGCCAGGCCCTTGCCGCCGCGCAGGCCACGGTCGGGCCGGATCGCCATGTGCATTCGCTGCACGCCTATTTCCTGCGCCCCGGCGACATCGAAGCACCGATCGTCTATTCGGTCGACCGCACCCGCGACGGCCGCAGCTTCAGCACCCGCCGGGTCACCGCCATCCAGCATGGCCAGCCGATCTGCGTGTTCGCCAGTTCCTTCCACATCGAGGAGGCCGGCGTCGAGCACCAGATCGGCAAACCGGAGGTGCCTGCTCCGGAAGACCTTGAACCGATCGCCATTCCCGCACCCGCCGTACTGGAGAAACTGCCGCCGATGATGCAGCGCTGGCTGTCGCGGCAATTGCCCTTCGAGGTGCGGCCGGTCTACCCGCGCGACGAGCTGAAGCCGCCGAAGCGGCCGCCTTTCCAGCAGCTCTGGTTCCGGCTGATCGACCCGATCGACGACACGCCCCTGCTGCACCGCGCGCTCTTGGCCTACGCCTCCGATTTCCACCTGCTGGGCACGGCCACGCTGCCGCACGGCATCAGCTACTACCACCCCGATGTGCAGATGGCCTCGATCGACCACGCCATGTGGTTCCATCGGCCGTTCCGGATCGACGAATGGCTGCTCTACGCGCTCGACAGCCCGACCGCGCAGGGTGCGCGCGGCCTGGGGCGGGGCAGCATCTACTCGCGTGACGGCCAGCTGGTGGCCAGCACGGCGCAGGAAGGCATGATCCGTATTGTCGGTGAGGCACCCTGATGCGCGAGGTCTATCGCTCGCTTCGGATCGAACAGGTCGAAGGTGCAGCCACGCTGCTGCGCGAGGCCGGTATCGAATACAGCATCCTGAACGGGCGCTCCTACAAGGGCGGGCGTCGCCGGCACTTCAGTTACCGCGATGCTCCGGACTCGGACAAGGCGACGGTGCTCTACGTCACCCACAACAGCGACCTGCCCGAAGCCCGCAAGCTGCTGCGCGGTGCCGGTCTGATGGAGGCCGGACAGCGCGACAGTTTTCTCGCGCAGGATCTGCAGTTCCGCAGCAAGCCGGTGCCCAGCCCCTGGATCACCCCGCAGCGCCTGCGCACCGTGCTGTTGCTGCTGCTGGTGCTGTCGATCACCGCTTTCGTGTTCTTCGCACCGATGCCCGGCGCCTGAGCCGGCGGCTCACATGGTGGCGGTGGGCTTGTCGGAGTCGATGATGCCGGCGAGGTGGGTTTCGATCTTGGCCTTGACCATCTCGGCTTCCGGCGTTTCGGCGAATTGCACGCCCACGCCCGCCATCCGGCCGCCCTGCGCGCCGCCCGGAGTGATCCAGACCACCCGGCCGGCGACCGGCAGGCGGTCTTTCTCGTCGAACAGGGTGAGCAGCAGGAAGACCTCCTCGCCGATCTTGTAGCGCTTGGGCGTGGCCACGAACAGGCCGCCACCGCGCAGGAAGGACATGTAGGCGCTGTGCAGGGCGGCCTTGTCCTTGATCGGCAGGGAAAGAATGCCTTGACGGGTGGCGGCAGGCGTGTTCATCGCGCGTTCTCCTCGGGGGCCAGCAGGCCGCGCCATTCCAGCAGCAGGCCGGCCAAGGCCAGCTGATGCCGCAAAGGCAGGGCCAGTTGCCGCCGCAGTTGATTGATCCGGTCGAACCAGAGGCCCAGCTTGGTCAGATCGGCGGGAACGGTCAAGCCAGCCGGCGCCGGCCCGCCACCGACTGCGGCGCGGGCCAAAGCGGCGGCGGCATCGGCAAGGAAATGCAGGCGCAGCGCGGCGGTATCCGGCTCGGCCAACCAGCTGCCGGCCACCGCGAGGGCGGAGAGCCGGCCGCGGCCGACGGCCTCCCAGTCGCGCAGGGTCGCCGCGCGCAGGCTCAGCCGGTCCTCGCGGAGCCAGGCATCGGCCAGGGCCGGGTGCCCGCCGGCAACGGCGAGCGCGCTGGCGGCAGGCCCTTCCGGATGACCGCGGGCGCGCAGCCAGTCGATTGCGACGCCCGGTTCCGGCAAGGCCAGTTCAAGGCGTTGACACCGGCTGCGGATGGTCGCCGGCAAGCGTTGTGGCCGACTGCTGAGCAGCAGCAGGTAGCGCCGCTCGGCCGGTTCCTCGAGGGTCTTGAGCAGGGCGTTGGCGGCGGCGTGGTTCAGGGCATCGGCCGGATCGATCAGCACCACCTGGGCACCGCCGCGCTGGGCGGTCATCTGCAGGGTCTCGCTCAGGCGTCGCACCTGGTCGACCACCAGCTCGCTGCGCAGCCGCGGCGGGCTGGACCCCGGCACCTCCTCGAAAGTCAGCAGCCAGCGGTCGGGGTGGGTCCCGGCTGCACGCAGCACGCAGGCCCGGCACTGCCCGCAAGTCGGCTGATCGGCCGGCGCCTCGCAGAGCAGACGGGCGGCCAGGGCCTCGGCCACCGCCCGCTTGCCCAGCGTCTCGGGCCCGCACAGCAGTTGCGCATGGCCCAAGCGTCCAGCCCGCCAAGCCGCCAGCGCGCGATCCAGCAGCGGCTGCTGCCAAGGGGCCAGACTCATGCCGGCGCTCCGCGGCGATCCAGAAAAGCCTCCAGCGCCGCGCAGGCGGCAGCGGCCACCGCCTCGGCCGATGGCCGGGCATCGATCACGACGATCCGCTCCGGCTCGGCCTGAGCGCGGGCACGGTAGGCCGCCCGCACGCGCTCGAAGAAGGCGCGCTGCTCGGATTCGATGCGGTCGGCCGGACCGCCGCGCGCCCGCGCACGTGCCAAGCCCAGTTCCACATCGAGATCGAGCAGCAGGGTGAAATCGGGCGAGCGCCGCACGAACACGCGCTCCAGCTCGGCGATCACGGCCATCGGCAGGCCGCGGCCGCCGCCCTGGTAGGCGAAGCTGGCGTCGGTGAAGCGGTCGCTCAGCACCACCTCGCCCCGCGCCAGCGCGGGTTCGACCACGGCCTCCACCAGTTGCGCACGGGCGGCGAACATCAGCAGCAGTTCGGCCTGCGGCCGCAGGGCCTGCGCCGGGTCGAGCAGCAGTTCGCGGATCGCCTCGCCCGCCGGCGTGCCGCCCGGCTCGCGGGTGCTGAGCACGAGGTGGCCGCGGGCTTCCAGCCGGGCGCGCAAGGCACCCAGCACCGTGCTCTTGCCGGCGCCCTCGCCGCCCTCGAGGCTGAGCAGGAGGCCCGGTCCCGGAACGGCCCCGTGGTGGACCGGATCGGCCACCCTCAACGCTCCCCGAGCTGGTAACGCCGCACCGCGGCACGATGCTCGGCGTAGGTGCGGGAAAAATGGTGACTGCCATCACCTCGGGAAACAAAAAACAGGGTCTCGCCATCGGCTGGATGGGCGGCGGCCTGCAAGGCGGCGCGGCCGGGCATGGCGATGGCATGCGGCGGCAAGCCGGCGCGGGTGTAGGTGTTGAACGGCGTGTCGGTGCGCAGGTCGCGACGGCGCAGGTTGCCATCGAAAGCCGCACCGAGCCCGTAGATCACGGTCGGATCGGTCTGCAGTCGCATGCCGAGGCGCAGCCGACGCACGAACACGCCGGCGATCTCGGCACGCTCGGCGGCCTTGCCGGTTTCCTTTTCGATGATCGAGGCCAGCGTCAGCAATTCGTCCGGCGACGCCAAGGGCAAGCCCGGCTGGCGGCCTTCCCAGGTCTCGGCCAAAGCCGTGTCCATGGCATTGGCGGCGCGGCGCAGCAGGCCAATCGCGCCATCGCCGCGGACGAACAGGTAGGTCTCGGGCAGAAAGCGGCCCTCGGCCGGCACTCCGGGTCGGCCGAGCCGGGCCATCAGGGCGTCGTCGTCGAGGCCGGTGAGGTCGTCTTGCAGCACCGGATCGCTGGCCAGTGCGGCGCGCAGATCGCGCATCGACCAGCCTTCGACCAGGGTGAACCGGTGACGCAGCACATCGCCCTCCACCAGTTTGCGCAGAATCGCTTCCGGGCTCAGTGCCGGCGCCAGGGCGTATTCGCCGGCCTGCAGGCGCGGCAGGGCGGCCATCCGCATCGCCAGCAGTTTCCATTCCAGATCGTGGCCGGCCTCAACACCGAGCTCGCGCAATCCGCTCAGGATGGATACGAAGCCATCGCCCGGCTCGACCAGCAGCACCGCGCCCTCGGCCGCCCCGGCCGGGCTGCTGCGGAAAGTCTCGAAACGCTGCCAAGCCAGCCCGGCCGCGAGGAGGGCGAGCAGGCCGAACAGCAGGGTGGCGAGCAGCAGGCGGGGCAACAGGCGGCGCATCAGGGTTCGCAAAAAGCAGGGTGAGAGGCCGCCAGCACGGCGCGAGCCGTGTCGAGGCCGGGTGGGCAGGGATCGAGCAGGCGCTCACCCAATCGGGTGGCCGGCAGGATACCGCGCAGCGCATTGCTGAGCAGCAGCGCATCGGCGCGCGCCAGCACCGCGAGCGGCAGTTCGGCGACCTGCACCCCGCCTGGCGGTGACCAGGACGCCAGCAGCAGGGCGCGGACGGTGCCGGCCACGCCGGCGTGCTCGAGGGGCGGCGTCAGCCAGCGGCCATCGAGCCGGACCAGCAGGTTGCTGCGGACGCCGCAGGTGAGGCGGCCCTCGCTGTCGGCCATCAGGCCTTCATCGAGGCCGCGCTGCCCGACCTCGATGGCACCGAGCACCTGCTCCAGCCGGTTCAGGTGCTTGATGCCGGCCAGCGCCGGCTGCACCCCGAGCCTGAGCTCGAGCCGATCCACCTTCAGCGCCGCCACGGTCGGTGCCGGTGCCGGTGCCACGCTCAGCAGCAGGCTCACGGGCTGGCCCGGTTCGGGGGCGTAACCGCGCGCCGAAACGCCACGGCTCAGCACCAGCTTGACCACGCCGTCGGGGGCCTCGGCCAGGGCCTCGGCCAAGGCGACCTCGAGCAGGCCCTCGTCGGGCCATGCGATGCCGAGCCGGGCCGCCCCGAGGGCCAGCCGGGCGCGGTGGCGCGGCCACCAGGGCAACCGGCCGGCGTGGGCGCGCATGGTCTCGAACAGGCCATCGCCGTAGGCCAGGCCGCGGTCGGCCGGGTCGGGCGCGGCCATCCGTGCCGCGCCGCGCCAGACCCCGATCAGCCGGCCGCGATCAGCCACCATCGGCCCAGCCGCCGAGCGCGCGCAGCAGGCCGCGGGCCTTGGCCCGGGTTTCTGCCAGCTCCTTGGCCGCGACCGAATCGACCACGATTCCGGCACCGGCGCGGAAGGCCACCGCCTTGCCCTCGGTCCAGAGCGTGCGGATCAGGATGTTGAGGTCGAGATCACCGCCACCATCAAGGTAACCCATCGCCCCGGTGTAGGGCCCGCGGCCCTCACCCTCGAGCGCGGCGATGATCTGCATGCAGCGCAGCTTGGGGCAGCCGGTGATGGTGCCGCCGGGGAACACCGAGGCGATCGCCTGACCGGCGCTGACGCCCTCGCGCAGGGTGCCGGAGACGTTGGAGACGATGTGGTGGACGTGGGCGTAGCTCTCCACCGTCATCAGCTCATCGACCCGCACGCTGCCCGGCAGGCAGACCCGCCCAAGGTCGTTGCGCTCCAGATCGATCAGCATGATGTGCTCGGCGCGCTCCTTCGGATGCCCGACCAGCTCGGCGATGCGCGCGGCCTCATCGTCGCCCGGAAAACGCGGTCGCGTGCCAGCGATCGGCCGGGTCTCGATGCGCCGGCCACGCACCGACAGCAGGCGCTCCGGCGAGGAACTGGCGATGCTGCCGCCGGGCAGGGTGAACAGGCCGGCGAACGGGGCCGGATTGGCCTGCCGCAGCGCCGCGTAAAGCGCGGCCGGATCGGGCGGCGCGGCGAAATGCGCCCGCCAGCCCCGCGAGAGGTTGACCTGGAACACATCACCGGCCCGCAGATGGGCATGGATGCGCTCCACGCCCTCGAGAAAACGGTCGGGCTCATCCTCGTCCAGGGCCACAGCGAGGGGCAAGGGGCCGATCGATGGCGGGGCCGTCGACAGCCGCCGCACATCGGCCTCGATGGCGTCGAGCAGGCCCTCGTGGCCGGCTTCGCCGACCAGCAGGCAGCGCCCGTCGTGGCGATCGCGCAGCACCGCGGCCGGGCAGCGCAGCGCCGCCGCCACCGGCAGCGGCCCGGCGAAGGCCGGCAAGCGCAGCACCGGTTCGATCTGCGCAGCCACTTCGTAGCCGAGGTAGAGCGCCCAGCCGCCGCCGAACGGCAGTTCCGCCGTGGCCGGTGTGGCCGGGCGTTCGAGCCGCGCCTGCGCGGCGTCCAGGGCATCGAGAAAGCCAAGGTCCAGGGGCCGTCCGGCCAGCGTGCGGGTGCGGCCGTCGGCCCCGAGCAGCAGGCCCTCATCGCCTCCGGCCAGCAGCAGATCCCAGCGGGCCTTGCCGCCGGCAGCGGCCGATTCGAGCAGCAGCGGGTAGCGCGCCGGAGCCAGCGCGCGCAGGGCGAGCAGGTCGAGGCCGTGCGGCAGCGGACGCGGCGGGGGCGCGATGGCGGGGCGGCTCAAAGTCGGCGGAACACCAGCGTGGCGTTGGTGCCGCCGAAGCCGAAGCCGTTCGACATCACCAGATCGAGCCGGGCCTCGCGCGCCGTGTTGGGCACGTAGTCGAGGTCGCAGCCCTCGCCCGGGTGCTCGAGGTTGATGGTCGGTGGCACAACGCCCTCGACCAGGGCCAGGATCGAGAAGATCGCCTCGACCCCGCCGGCGGCACCGAGCAGGTGGCCGGTCATCGACTTGGTGGAGCTGACCATCATCCGCTGCGCGTGGTCGCCGAAGGCGCGCTTGATCGACAGGGTCTCGGCGACATCGCCCAAGGGCGTGGAGGTGCCGTGGGCGTTGAGGTAGCCCACCTCGCCGGGGTTGGCGCGGGCATCCTTGAGCGCGGCCGCCATGCAGCGGGCCGGGCCTTCGCCGCCCTCGCTGGGTGCGGTCATGTGGAAGGCGTCGGAACTGGCGCCGAAACCGGCCAGCTCGCAGTAGATGCGCGCTCCGCGGGCCTTGGCGTGTTCGTACTCCTCGAGCACGAGGATGCCGGCGCCGTCGCCCAGCACGAAACCGTCGCGGTCACGATCCCAGGGCCGCGAGGCCCGGGTCGGCTCGTCGTTGCGGGTGGACATGGCTTTCATGGCGCAGAAGCCGGCCATCGAGGAGCGTGTGCAGCCGTGCTCGGCACCGCCGGCCACCATCACGTCGGCGTCGCCGTGCTGGATCATGCGCATCGCCATGCCGATGCTGTGGTTGGCGGTGGCGCAGGCCGACACCGCCGAGAAGTTCGGCCCCTTGAGGCCCTTGATCAGCGAAAGCTGGCCGGGCAGCAGGTTGATGATGGTGCTCGGCACGTAGAACGGCGAGACCTTGCGCGGTCCGCCGAGGTGCATCTCGATGGTGGTGTCCTCGATGCCGCGGACCCCGCCTATCCCTGAGCCGATCAGCGCGCCGATGCGCTCGGCGTTGGCCTCGGTGATCGCCAGGCCGGCGTCGTCGAGCGCCTGGAACGAGGCCGAAAGGCCGTAGTGGATGAAGGTGTCCATCCGCTTGACGTCCTTGGCCGGCAGGAAAGCCTTGGGATCGAGGCCACGCACCTCGCCGGCGATCCGCGTCGGGTAGGCCGAGGTGTCGAACAAGGTCACCGGGCCGATGCCGGAACGGCCGTTGCGGACGCTGTCCCAGGCCTCGGCCAAGGTGTTGCCCACGGGCGAGACGATGCCCATGCCGGTGACGACGACGCGACGCTGGCTCATTGCGGATGCTCCGGTAACAGAAACGCCGCGCCCATCGATGGACGCGGCGTGTCGCGCGACAGGGCTCAGGCCTTGACGTGCGCTTTGATGTAGTCGATGGCCTGCTGGACCGAGGTGATCTTCTCGGCTTCCTCGTCCGGGATCTCGCACTCGAACTCCTCTTCGAGGGCCATCACCAGTTCGACGGTGTCGAGCGAATCGGCGCCGAGGTCATCGACGAAGGAGGCCGTGCTGGTCACGTCCTCTTCCTTGACGCCCAGCTGTTCGACGACGATTTTCTTGACGCGCTCTTCGATGCTGCTCATGGGTTTTGGTCCCTCCCGGGGTTGGTTCGATTGGAAGACGCGGGTGGTGCTGGCCCGCCCCGCGCGCGTCCGGGCAGCGGGGCGGAGGGTTCGGTCGCGCCGGCTGGTGCTGCTGCCGCGGCCCGATTCTAGAGCATGGACTCAGGCCATGTGCAGGCCGCCGTTGACGTGCAGGGTCTCGCCGGTGATGTAGGCCGCCGCCGGGCTGGCCAGGAAAGCCACCGCTTCGGCGATGTCGCGCGGGTTGCCGAGACGGCCCAGGGCGATGTCGGCCAGCATTCTGGCCTTGGCCTCCTCGGGCAGGTCGCGGGTCATGTCGGTCTCGATGAAGCCCGGCGCCACCACGTTGACGGTGATGCCGCGCGAGCCGATCTCGCGGGCCATCGACTTGGAAAAACCGATGATGCCGGCCTTGGCGGCGGCGTAATTGGCCTGCCCGGCGTTGCCGGTCACACCGATCACCGAGGCGATGTTGATGATGCGGCCACGGCGCGCCTTCATCATGCCGCGCAGCACCGACTTGCTGGTGCGGAAGATCGAGCCCAGGTTGGTGTCGAGGACGGCGTTCCAGTCCTCGTCCTTCATCCGCATCAGCAGGTTGTCGCGGGTGATGCCGGCGTTGTTGACGAGGATCGAGACCGGGCCGGATTCCTTGGCGATGGCCTCGATGAGAGCCTCGACCGCGGCG
Organism: Silanimonas sp.; assembly: GCA_018334015.1. Taxonomy (GTDB): domain Bacteria; phylum Pseudomonadota; class Gammaproteobacteria; order Xanthomonadales; family Xanthomonadaceae; genus Silanimonas. The sequence goes on along the minus strand of JAGXTI010000014.1, from coordinate 86,881 downwards.
CCGTCGGTGACATCGAGTACGCGGCCGTGGCCGCCCTGCGCCTTCAGGCGCTCGCCGATGGCGGTGGCCCCGCCCTCGGTGGTGGCGGTACCGATCACGGTCGCGCCCTTTGCGGCCAGAAGATCGGCGATGGCCGCGCCGATGCCGCGGCTGGCCCCGGTGACGAGGGCGATTTCACCTTGCAGGTCGTTGGTCATGGCGATGGCGGAAGGCAGCGGAGGGAAAGGGGCAAAGCGTGGAGGCTGTGCAGGGCGGCGTCCAGCACGGCATCAGGCCGGCCACTCGGCCAACGCGGCCGCGAAGTCGGCGGCATTGCCGAGGGCACGGGTTTCGATGCCCTTGTCGATGCGCCGGGCCAGACCGCCCAGCACCTTGCCGGGGCCGCATTCGATGTGGGTCCTCGCACCGCCGGCCGCCAGCGCCTGCACGCAGCGGGTCCATTGCACCGGCCGGTAGAGCTGGCGAACCAGCGCCCCGGCGATGGCTTCGACGCTGCCGTGGACGGCGGCATCGACGTTCTGCACGACCGGGATCGCGGGCAGTCGCCAGTCGAGGCCGGCGATGGCGGCAGCGAGCCGCTCGGCGGCTTCGCGCATCAGCGGCGTGTGCGAGGGCACCGAGACCGCCAGCTTGACGGCTTTGCGCACGCCGCGTTCGGCGAGCAGGGCGATGGCCTGATCGACCGCCGCCGTCTGGCCGCCGATGACGATCTGGCCCGGCGAATTGTAGTTGGCGGGCACGACCACCCCGAAGGTCGCGGCATCGGCGCAGGCGGTCTCGACGACGGCATCCTCGGCCCCCAGCACGGCGGCCATCGCCCCGCTGCCGGCCGGCATGGCGTCCTGCATGAACTGGCCGCGCAGGCGCACGAGCCTGGCCGCATCGCGCAGGGAAAGCGCACCCGCCGCGACCAGGGCGCTGTACTCGCCCAGACTGTGTCCGGCCAGCGCCGACGGCCGCGCACCACCGCGGGCCAGCCAGAGCCGCCACGCGGCCACGCTGGCCGCCAGCAAAGCGGGCTGGGTGAACTCGGTCTGGTTGAGCTGCGCCTCCGGCCCGTCCTGGCTCAGGGCCCAGAGGTCGAGGCCGGCCCCTTCGCTGGCCTCGTCGAAGCTCGCCCGCACCGAGGCGTCGCCGGCCGCGAGCTCGGCGAGCATGCCGAGCGATTGCGAGCCCTGGCCGGGGAACACGAAGGCGAGCGATGCCGTCATCAGCACAGTCCGGAAACCAAACGGGCCGCCATGATAGGGCGGCCCGCGCGGATCCGTCTGTACCGGGCGGTATGGCGCCGCCCGGACGGGGCTTCAGTAGCGCATCAGCGCCGAGCCCCAAGTGAAGCCGCCGCCGAAGGCTTCCATCAGCACGAGTTGGCCACGCTGCACGCGGCCCGAGCGCACCGCCTCGTCGAGCGCCAGCGGCACCGAGGCGGCCGAGGTGTTGCCGTGTTTGTGCACGGTGAGCACCACCCGCTCCATCGGCATGGCAAGACGCTTGGCGGTGGCTTCGATGATGCGCAGATTGGCCTGGTGCGGGATCAGCCAGTCGAGCTGGGACTTGTCGATGCCGTTGGCCTCAAGCGCCTCGTCGACCACGCTGTCGAGGGCCTTGACGGCATATTTGAAGACCTCGCTGCCGGCCATCAGCACGCGCACACCAGCGTTCTTCTCGTCGAGCCTGAAGCCCGCCGACACGCCGACCGGGTTGTAGAGCAGTTCCTTCTTGCCACCGTCGGAATGCAGGTGGGTGCTGAGGATGCCGGTCTCGGCATCGGCCTTCAGCACCACGGCGCCGGCACCGTCGCCGAACAGCACGCAGGTGTTGCGGTCCGACCAGTCGAGCATGCGCGTCAGCGTCTCGGCGCCGACGACCAGTACGGTTTTCGCCGCGCCCGCACGGATGAACTTGTCGGCGGTGGCCAGCGCGAAGATGAAGCCCGAGCAGGCGGCATTGACGTCGAAAGCCGGGCAGCCGTTGGCACCGATCCGCGCCTGCAGCAGGCAGGCCGAGCTCGGGAAAATGATGTCGGGCGTGGTGGTGCCCATCACGATCAGGTCGAGTTCGGAAGCCGTGACGCCGGCGGCTTCCATGGCGCGCAGGGCAGCCTGTTCGGCGAGATCGACCGTGGTCTGCCCTTCCGCGGCGATGTGGCGCTGCTCGATGCCGGTGCGCTCGCGGATCCACTGGTCCGAGGTCTCGACGATCTTCTCGAGCTCGGCATTGGTGAGGATCTTCTCCGGCAGGTAGCTGCCGGTGCCGGCGATGCGCGCGTAGATGGTCATTCTCGAAGGCTCTCAAAAACGAAACGCGACGGTGGGTACCGCCGCGTCATCGCAGGTTCACGGGCAGGGCCGCCGATGGCAAGCCCCGCAGGCACGGTCGAAGGCTGGCGCAACGCGCCATGCCGGCCGATCAATCGGCGTCAGCGACCTTCGACTTGGTGTCGATCACCTTCTTACCGCGGTAGAAGCCGTCGGCGGTGACGTGGTGGCGCAGGTGCGTCTCGCCGCTGGTCGGGTCGGTGGCGAGCTGCTTGGCGGAAAGCGCATCGTGCGAGCGGCGCTGGCCACGACGGGACGGGGTGACGCGGGATTTCTGGACGGCCATGGGTCAATCTCCGGGGGTCTTGCGGTCTTTCAACGCGGCGAGCGCAGCGAAAGGGTTGATTCGAGGTTGTTCGTCTTCGACTTCGGCTTCGGCGTCGCTCCAGACCGCCTCCACTTCCGCGCTCCCCGGGCTCACCGGGAAGGCCGGCACGGCGAGGATGAGTTCATCCTCGACCAGTTCCAGCAGGTGCAACGCGCCGTCCGGGCCCACCAGGGCGGGCTCGACCCCTTCCGGGAGCGCTGGTTCTTCCGATTCGTCGGCCAGCAAGCCAAGCCGCTGACGCTGGGAAACCGGAAACAGGAAGCGCTCGAGCGACCGCTGGCAGACCAGCGGCAGCTCGGCCTCGGCGACAAGATCGACCGTCGCCTGGCCGGAAAGATCGCGCCCGAACTCGATCACGTAGCGGCATTCGCCCTCGGTGTCCTCCAGCAGGCCGGCGAGCCGGTCGAAGGCGGACAAGGGGACGCGGCCAGTGAAGACCCGCTCGGCGGCAACCATCCGCCAAGCGTCCACCACGGAAAGCGAGGTCGCGGACATAAGCGCGCAAGGATAGGACTGCGCAACCAGCGAGTCAAACTGGGCGCTCGGACGGGATTCAGCCCGGGCCCGGCGACGGATTGCCGGGCACGGCCCTGCTCGGCACACTGGCTGCCCGCCCCACCCTTGGCCCGGCATGCCCGACTGGCTGTTCACGAGCATCGTACTGGCTGGCCTCGGCTTGGCGCTGGCCTGGCTGATCTGGCGTTTTCTCGCCATTCCGCGCCAACGGCGCGAGGCTCGGCTGCGGACGGTGCTCGATCATGCCGACCAGTTGCAGGCCCTGCTCGCCGTCGCCAGCCGGCGCATGGCCGAATGGCATGCCCGGGTCGGCCGTTTGGCCGGCGACCTCGGCTCCGGTGCCCAGCGCGCGCTCGATGCCGAACCGCTGATCCAGGAGGCCCGCCGCGACCTGCTGCAGCACCGGCTCTGGCTGCAGGAAAAAGGCCTGAACGCCACCCGCCGCGAGCTCGACGATGCCATCCTGGCGCTGGCGCGGGTCCGGGTCCGGCTGGAGGCCGAATTGCAGGCGCTGGATTCGGCCGGCGATGCCCTGACCCAGGCCACCGACGCCGCCCAGACCGCCGCCCGCCGCGAACCGCCCTCACTGCGTCGTGGCTGATTCTGGCGGCAACGGCACCGCGCAGCCGGCCGGCTGCTCGCCAACCCGGCGCTGGCCCCGGTAGAGCCAGAACCACTTGCCCTCGCCGGGCCCGGCAACCACCGCGATCGGGACGAGGTCCTCGATCCAGCGGCAGGCGCGCCCCAGCCAGGCGGCGTGTTCCTGCGCCGGCGTCTCGCCCGGCTCGATCGCCAGCAAGAGGGGCGTGCCGGCCGGCAGCGCGGCCAGACCGGTCTCGTCGTAACCCCACAGGGCCAGTTGCGCGGCGCGGCCGTGCTTGTGGTTGTTCCAGTGGTCGAGCACGAACACCCGGCGCTCGCGGTCGAGGGCGAAAGCCAGTTGCGCGGCCAGCATGAAATGATCGGCCACCAGCACCTCGTCGGGGCGGCGATGCTGGCGCACGGCGGCGGCGACTTCGCGCCAGCCCAGAAAATTGTCGGGGTAGAGCCCACTGCCGGCGGTGCGCGCGGCCAGACCCGGCAGGGCCGGCAGGGCGAACAGCGCGGCCACCAGCAAGGTTCCGGATACGGCCAACGTGGCGGTGGCGGCCGGCCACCAGGGCCTGCGGCGGCGCCAGTGATCGAGCACCGCCGGCAACAGGGCAGTGGCAATCAGGTAGGCCGGCAGCGGCCAGTGCAGCGAGAATCGGGCGCGGTCGGCAAACGGTGCCAGCAGGGCGTAGAACAGCAGCAAGCCGCCAGCGCAGGCGGCGGCGAGCCGGGCCGGGCCGCCGCATCGCCAGCCCCGCCACAGGGCCAGCAGGCTGGCGAGGTAGAGCAAGGGCGTGACCACCAGAGCCTGCTCGATCGGCTGCAGCAAACCCCGCGCCTCGAAGCTCCAAGGGTGGCGTTCGACAAACTGGAAGCGCCAGCCGGCACCGTCGATCGTGGCGTTGAACGCCAGCACCGGCCACCAGGCCAGGGCCCCCGCCAGCAGGGCCAGCCACAGACCCGGGCTGCGCAGGGCCGGGCGTGGCAGCAGCCACAGGGCGGCGAGGCCACCAACCGCCAGCACCGGCAGGAAGCGGTAGTGCGCCAGCGCCCCGAGCACCAGCGCCAGCGCCAGCTGGCCGTGCAGCCCGTCGAAGGCCCGCCGCTGCGGTGCCGCGGCCAGCCCGACCAGCGCATCGAGCGCCAACAGCACCGCGAAGGTGAGCAGCGCATCCGGCAGGCCCAAGGTGCCCAGCGGCAGCAGCAGCGGCAGCGGCAGGCTCCAGAGGCCGGCACGCCAGGCGCTGCTGGCATCGCCGAGGCGTCGGGCCAGCCGCACCACCAGCCAAGGCAGCGCCGCACCCAGCACCAGGAAAGGCCAGCGCAGGCCGAAGGCGGTGTCACCGGCCAGGGCCGTGCCGAGGGCGATCAAGGCCGGCGTGCCGCCCGGCACGTCGGTGTAGGCCCAGGCCAGGTGCCGGGCCGACCAGGCGTAAAAGGCCTCATCGCCGAACAGGGGCAGGTGGACCGCGATCAGCAGCTTCAGGGCGGTGACAAAACCCCAGGCCGCGACGAACTTCACGCAGGCCGCCGAAGCGGCCGTGCCAGACTCGCTGCCCTGCACCATCGCCGGATTTGCCAATGCACGCCTCCCCGAAAACCGCCGCCATCGTACCGGCCCCGGCGCTGCAGGCGCTGGCCGCCGCGATCGAACAGGTCAATGCGCTGGTGCTGGGCAAGCCGCGCGAGGTGCGGCTGGCCTTCACCGCCCTGTTGGCCGGCGGCCATCTGCTGGTGGAGGACCTGCCCGGCCTCGGCAAGACCACACTGGCGCGCGCGCTCGCCGCCACCCTGGGGCTGGAGTTCCAGCGCATGCAGTTCACCGCCGACCTGCTGCCCTCCGACATCCTCGGCGTCTCGGTCTACGACCAGAACGATCGCGGTTTCCGTTTCCACCCGGGACCGCTGTTCACCCAGTTGCTGCTGGCCGACGAGATCAACCGCGCCCCGCCGCGCACGCAGAGCGCGCTGCTCGAGGCCATGGCCGAGCACCAGGTCAGTGTCGACGGCATCTCGCACCGGCTGCCGGCACCGTTCTTCGTGATCGCCACGCAGAACCCGGTCGACCTCTCGGGCACCTTCCCGCTGCCCGATTCGCAAATGGATCGCTTCCTGCTGCGTATCTCGATGGGCTACCCCGACAGCGAGGCCGAACGCGCCATGCTGGCCGGCCGCGACCGCCGGCTGATGATCAACGAAACCCTGCCCCGGCTGGGTGCCGAGGACGTGCTGGCCCTGCAGAAGGCCGTCGAGAACGTGCACGCCTCTGATGCTCTGCTCGATTATGTGCAACGCCTGCTCGCCGCCAGCCGCCGCCAGCCCGGCGTCCGTGTCGGCCTGTCGCCGCGCGCCGGACTCGCCTTGCTGCGCGGTGCCCGGGCGCACGCCCTGCTGCAGGGTCGCGCCCACGTGCTGCCGGACGATGTGCAGGCGCTGTTCGTGGCGGTGGCGGCACACCGGCTGGTGGTCGAGGCCGAAAGCGGCGGCGGCGGCGCTGCGGCGCAAGCCCTGCTGGCCGCCGTCGCCGTCGATTGAGCATGACCGCGCAGGTCGCCGGCGTCGGTCGTCTCGAGCGCTGGCTCGGTCGCCTGCCGCTGCTCCGCGGTCGTTCGCCGGAGAGCCTGCCGATGCGGCTCGAGCACCGGCGCATCTACGTGCTGCCGACCCGGCTCGGCCTGCTGGTCGGCGGCGTGCTGCTGGCCATGCTGCTCGGGGCGCTCAACTACAACAACAACGCCGGGCTGGTGCTGGCCTTCCTGCTGATCGCGGTGGTGATCATCAGCGCAGTGGTGGCCCACCTCGGCCTGGCCGGCCTGCGCCTCGAGGCCCTGCAGGCCGAACCGGTGCACGCCGGCGGCCTGCTTGCGCTGCGACTGGTCTTCGACAGTGGCCAGCGCGCCCGGCAAGGGCTCTGGCTGCAGGGCGGCGAAGGCGAAGCAGCCCTGCTCGCCGGGCCGGCGGCAACGCGGCTCGAGGCCGTGCTGAAGCTGCCGGCCAACCGACGCGGTCGGCAGGGACTGGGGCGCCTGCGATTGACCACCACCCATCCGCTGGGTCTGGTGCGGGCCTGGGCCTGGATCGCACCGGAGGCCGGCGTGCTGGTCTATCCGGCGCTGGAAACGCCGCCCCCAGCACTGCCCGGGGCGGCCGATCGTGGCCCGGGGAGGCCGCGCCCGGACCGCAGCGGCGAGGACACCCACCACCTGCGTGACTACCGGCCCGGCGACGCGCCCCGGCAGATCGCCTGGAAGGCCAGCGCGCGCAGCGGCCAGTTGCGGGTGCGCGAGTACGAGGCCGGTGTCGCGCAGGAGCTTGTGCTGGACTGGCACACCCTTCCCGGACTCGGCACGGAAGCGCGGATCCGCCGTCTGGCGGCCTGGGTGGTCGAGGCCGAACGCCAGGGCCGGCGCTCGCGGCTGGTGCTGCCCTCCGGGGTGCTGGGGCCGGGGCGCGGTGCAGCCCACCGTCATGCCTGTTTGGAAGCGCTGGCCTTGTTGCCGGCCGCACCAGGATGAGCCGTCCGCTCCCGGCACGCCGCGAAATGCCCGCCCTGCCGCTGCGGCGCGTGGTGGTGGCGGCCGTGCTGGCGGCCAGCCTGCCCCTGCTGCTGCATGTGCCGGGCCTGGTGGCGGCCGGCATCGCCGTGCTGGCCGTGCTGGCCGGGGCCAGCGCGCTGCGCCGGCCGCTGCCGATCGGTCTGCGCGTGCTGCTGGTGCTGCTGGTCAGCTTCGGGGTGCTGGCCGGTTTCGACTTCCGGCTCGGCCGCGACGCCGGCAGCGCCCTGCTGCTGGCGATGCTGCTGCTCAAACTGGCCGAACTGCGCGACATCGACGACGCCCGCCGGCTGGTCGGCTTCGCCCTGTTCGCACCCTTCGCCGCCTTCCTGCAGGACCAGGGCCCGCTCACCCTGGCGCTCGGTCTGCAGGCCGGTGCTGCCAGCCTGTTCGCGCTGGCCCGGCTGGCCCGCGCCCCCGCGGAAAAGCCCGCACTGGCGAGCGAATGGCGTCAGCTCGGTGCGCTTGTGCTGCTCGGTCTGCCGCTGGCTGCGGCGGCGTTCTGGCTGTTCCCACGCCTGCCGACCCCGCTCTGGGGACTGCCGGAAAATGCCGTGGCACGCACCGGTATCGGCGATTCGATGTCGCCCGGCGACTGGATCGACCTGATGGCCGACGACAGCCCCGCCTTCCGGGTCCGTTTCGAAGGCCCACAACCGCCCTCCGAGCAGCTCTACTGGCGTGGCCCAGTGCTCAGCCATTTCGATGGCCGCACATGGCGGCGCGATCCACGACTGGCCGCTCTGCCGCCACCGGCCCTGCCCGTGGCAGCCGAAGGCGGCATCGCCTACACCCTCACCCTCGAACCCACCGACCGCCGCTTCGTTTTCGCGCTCGAATCGCCGGCCGGCTGGCCAGCGCAGGTGCAGGTGGACGGCGAGGCCAGCCTGCTCGCCCGCGAACCCCTGCGCGGTCTGGCGCAATTCCAGCTGCGCGCCCTGCCCGTACAGGCCTTCCAACCCGAACTGCCCGAAGCCCTGCGCCGCGCCTACCTCGCTCTGCCGCCCGGCTACAACCCGCGCAGCCTGGCCCGCGCCGAAGCCTGGCGCGCCGAAGCCGCCGACGCCCGCGGCTACATCACGCGGGTGCTCGGCTGGTTCAATGCCGAGCACATCTACAGCATATCGGCGCCGCCACTCGGCCGGCACACCGCCGACGGTTTTCTGTTCGATACCCGCGAGGGTTTCTGCGAGCACTTCGCCTCGGCCTTCGTGGTGCTGATGCGTGGCGCCGGGCTGCCGGCGCGGGTGGTCACCGGCTACGTGGGCGGAGTGCGCAACCCGATCGGCGGGCATTGGATCGTCCGCCAGATGGACGCCCATGCCTGGGCCGAGGTCTGGCTGGAGGGCGAGGGCTGGGTGCGTGTCGATCCGACCGCCGCCGTGGCACCCGAGCGCATTTTCGACACCCTTGAAGACCGCGCCGCTGGCGGGATCGCCGCCGGCCTGCAACCGATGCTCGATCTGGGCGACACCCTGCGCGAGGCCTGGAACCATTTCGTCGTCCGCTACGACGCCCTGCGCCAGGTGCAACTGCTGGAACGGCTGGGCGTGCGCAACGCCGACCCGCTGCGGGTCGGCATCGCCTTCGCCCTGGCCGCCCTGCTGGCGCTCGGCCTGAGCCTCGCCCTGCTGCTGCGCCGCCAGGACCACGAACGCGACCCACTGCTGCGGGCCTGGCGAGCCTACCTGCGGCGATGGGCGCGGCGCGGCTTCAGCAAACGCCCCGAGGAGAGCGCCCAAGCCTTTGCCACCCGGGTCGGCCGCTCGGTGCCGGAAGCCGCCACCCCGCTGGGCGAACTGGTGGCGCGCTGGAATGCCCTGCGTTATGCCGACCCGGCGGCCTCGGCACAGGCCCGCGCCGAACTCGCCCGCGCCTTGCGCCGGGCCCAACCCGGCCCGGCCCGGCCCGGCCCGGCCTTTGACGGCCCTTGACGCAGATCGTGGCAGGATGGTGGTCTGCCTGCCCCAACGCGTTCGCCCGGAGACCCCGATGCACCGTCCGAACCGATCCCTTGCCTGCGCCACCGTGCTCGCCGTGGCCGTGTCTGGCCTTGCGGGCTGCGTGAGCACACCCCAGCCCCTGCGCGGCGAATGGTCAGCGCTGCAACCGCACGCGGCGGTCGATACCGATCTTGGTCAGCGCGTGCGCTGGGGTGGCCGGGTGGTCGAGGTGCGGCCGGGCGCCGAAGCCACCTGCTTCGACCTGATCGCCCAACCCCTGGCCGCCAACGCGGCGCCGGCCGGTGGCGACCTCAGCCTCGGCCGCTTCCGCGCCTGCCGTGCCGGTTTCTACGATCCGGCGCTGTTCGCGCCCAACCGCGAGATGACCTTCACCGGCAGGCTCGCCGGCTTCGACACCGCCCGCATCGGCGAGCGCGAAGTGCGGCTGCCGCGGCTCGATGCCGAGGTGGTGTTCCTCTGGCCGCAACGCCGCGAGGTCGATGTGGTGGTGGTCGAACGCTCGCCGTGGTGGTGAACCGGGGCGGATGAAACGGCCGCCGCGCGGTTTCAGCCCGGCGGCCAGGTCAGCGGCCGGCCGGCGAGCAGGTGCAGGTGGATGTGGAACACCGTCTGCCCGCCATCGCGGTTGCAGTTCATCAGCACGCGGTAGCCGTCCTCGGCGAAACCCTGCGCCTTCGCGTAAGCGGCGGCCGCGAGCAACAGCCGGCCGAGCAGTTCGGCCTGCGCGGGTGTGGCGTCATTGAGCGTGGCGATCGGCTGTTTCGGGATGAACAGCACGTGCACCGGCGCCTGCGGGTGCAGGTCGCGGAAAGCCAGAACGTGCTCGTCCTCGAAGACGATGTCGGCGGGGATCTCGCGGCGGAGTATCCTGCTGAAGATGGTTTCGGGCATGGTGCGCTCCTGGCTCGGGTTCAGCCGGCCGCCTCGCTGCGCGAGCCGAAGGCGTGCGCCAGCGTGCCGCGGTCGATGTATTCCAGCTCACCGCCGAGCGGCAGGCCCTGGGCCGGACGGCTCGGCCGGACCTGGCTCGCGCGTGCCATCTGGGCGAGGTAATGGGCGGTGGCCTCACCCTCGACGGTGGGGTTGGTGGCGATGATCAGTTCGCGCACCTCGCCGGCAGCAAGCCGCGCCCCGAGCCGGTCGAGGCCGAGCTGGCGCGGGCCGATGCCGTCGAGCGGCGAGAGCCGGCCCTGCAGCACGAAATACAGGCCGCGGTAACCGGTGGCCTGCTCGATGGCGAGGCGGTCGGCCGGCGTTTCAACCACGCAGACCTGGCTGCGGTCGCGGCTCGGGCTGGCGCAGGTGGCGCAGGTCTCGGTCTCGCTGAAATCACGGCACAGCACGCAATGGCCGATCCGTTCGACCGCCTCGGTGAGGGTATGGGCGAGCCGCGCAGCACCCTCGCGGTCGCGCTCCAGCAGGTGGTAGGCCATGCGCTGGGCACTTTTCGCGCCCACGCCGGGCAGCACGCGCAACGCTCCGATGAGCTGCTGGAGCAGGCCCTCGCTCACGCCCCGAACATGCCCTTGAGGCCGGGCGGGATCGGCATGCCGGCGGTGGCCGCCGACATCCGCCGGCCCGATTCCTCGTTGGCCTTGTTGACCGCGTCGTTGATGGCAGCGGCGATCAGATCTTCCAGCATCTCGGCATCCGTCAGCGCCTGCGGATCGATACGGACGCGGCGGGCCTCCATGCGACCGGACAGCGTGACGCTGACCATGCCGCCGCCGGCCTGGCCGGTCACTTCCAGTGTGGCGAGTTCCTCCTGCGCCTTCTTCACACTGTCCTGCATGCGCTGCGCCATCTGCATGGCCTGCGCGATGTTGCCCTTGAACATGGCTCACTCCTCGGTGGGTCGGATGGAACCGTCGACGATCCTCGCGCCCTGTTCGAGCAACAAGACGACGACGGGGTCGGAACGGAAACGCGCCTCGGCCTCGCGCTGGCGCTCGGAACCCTCGCGCTGGCGACGCTCGAACAGGCTCTCGGCGACTTCGCCGGACGCACCGGTCGCTGCCGCGGTGGGCCCGACAAAACGCAGCTGCGGCGGGCGTCCGTAAAGCGGGGCCAGGGCCTCGGCGAGGCGTCGCAGGCTGATATCGGTACGCATCGGTTCGCCGTCGGCATCGAGTGCCAGCACCAGCGATTCGGCATCGCCCGAGACGAAACGCGCGTGCGCGGCAAGCTGGCCGGCGGGGCCCGTCACGCCCTGGCGCTGCAAGGCCTCAAGCCAATCCTCGTTGCTGACGATCGGGGCGACGGCAACCGCTTCCCGCAGGGCGAGGGCGGCATGGCCGCTGGCGGTGGCCGTCTCCCTGCGGCCGGGCTCAGCAGGCGCGGGCTCGATGCGCGGCGGTTCAAGGCGCTGCGGCTCAAGGCGCTGTGGTTCAGGGGCGCGCGCGAACGGCGAGGGCGGGGCCTTGCGTGGCGGCGGCGCCTCGACCACCGGCACGGCGATGCCGCGCGGTGGCGTGCTCGTTTCGACCGCTTCGACGCTTGTCCGGCGCGGTGGTGTGGCCGGACCATCGAGCGGCCGAAAAGCCAGCATCCGCAGCAGGGCCATCTCGAAACCGATCCGCGGGCCGGGCGCCAGTTCGAGATCGCGGGCACCAGCGATCGCCATCTGGTACCAGAGCTGCACCAGTTCCGGTGGCACCTGCGCAGCCAGCGCTGCGGTGTCGATACCCTCGACCGCGCGGGCGGCTTCCGGCACCAGCTGCCGCACCTGCACGGCGTGCAAGGCGGCGGCGAGATCGTCGAGCACCTGCCCGTAATCCGGCGAGAAAGCGTTCATCGCCTCGACCTGCGCCAGCAGGGCCGGGCCATCGCCGCCGGTCAGGGCCGCCAGCAGCCCGCCGATGGCCTGCTGGTCGAGGGTGCCGAGCATCGCGTGCACGGCCCCGGCGGTGAGCTGGCCGCCGCTGTAGGCGATGGCCTGGTCGAGGAGCGAGAGCCCGTCGCGCAGCGAGCCATCGGCTCCACGCGCCAGCAGGGCCAGCGCCGCAGCTTCGGCGGGGATGCCCTCGGCATCGACGATGCGACGCATCTGGCCATGGATCTGCTCGGGCTCCAGCCGCCGCAGGTTGAACTGCAGGCAGCGGCTCAGCACCGTGACCGGCAGCTTCTGCGGGTCGGTGGTGGCGAGCAGGAACTTCACGTGTTCCGGCGGTTCCTCGAGCGTCTTCAGCAGCGCATTGAAGGCCGGCTTCGAGAGCATGTGCACTTCGTCGATCAGGTACACCTTCACCCGGCCGCGCGAGGGCAGGTACTGCGCGTTCTCGATCAGGTCGCGCACCTCGTCGACGCCGTTGTTGCTGGCGGCGTCGATTTCGATGAGATCGACGAAGCGGCCGGCGTCGACGTCGAGGCAGACCTTGCACACGCCGCAGGGATCGGCGCTGGTGCCGGCCTCGCAGTTCAGCGATTTGGCGAAGATACGGGCGATGGTGGTCTTGCCGACCCCGCGGGTGCCGGTGAACAGGAAGGCGTGGTGGACGCGGCCGGTTTCGAGCGCGTTGCCGAGCGCACGGACAACGTGCTCCTGCCCGACCAGCTCGGCGAAACGCTTGGGACGCCACTTGCGTGCAAGAACGAGGTAGGCCATGTCACACCCCGGGAACCGGCCTGCATTGTGCCAACCGGGCCGCCGCTGCGCCATGACGGTGCCCGGCGATTTGTGCCCTCGTCGGTGGGCCGGTATCATTCGCGGTTCCCCGGTCACAGCGCTCTGCCCGGCCGGGGGTGCGACGCGAGCGTGGACAGGTGTCCGAGCGGTTGAAGGAGCACGCCTGGAAAGTGTGTAAGCGGCTAAACCCCGCTTCGCGGGTTCGAATCCCGCCCTGTCCGCCACTTCGCGATCCGTGCAGCAGACGTTTTATGGCGGCCCCGTTGGCGCCTCCGCGACGATAGGCCGAAAACCCCGCCAGGCCCGGAAGGGAGCAACGGTATCGGCCGATTCGGGTGCCGGAGTCACGCTGGCGGGGCCGTCGCCCTTGCCGAGTGCCGCGGCCCTGACGACATGCGCCCTCAGCAGCTCGATGCGCTTTCGGCGGTCGGTGCTTTCAGCAGCCACCGCTCCCCCGCCCTCGCCACCTGCAGACCGCGGGCGCGCATCGCCTCGCCCTCGGCCGCACTGGCGTAGTGGTAGAGCACGCAACGCGAACGCAGTTCCTGCGGGTATTCGCGCTCCAGATCGTCCAGCCCGGCGTGCGAGGGGTTGCCGTGCAGGGCGCAGTCGTGGAACACGGTCTCGCCGAGGTCGGCCATCGCCGCCAGCAGCTCCGGGATCGGCCGGGTGTCGCCGGTCCAGACCATGCTGCCGCGCAGGCACAGGCCGAAGGCGGTGTCCGGGCGATGGTGGCGCACGGCGAAGGCCTCGAAACGCCAACCGGCATGCCAGAACGCCCCGCTCACCGGGATGAGCTGGAAGGCATCCCAGAAATTGGCGCCACCCTCGGCCAGCGGCTCAGGGTAGTCGGCCAAACGCCGTTGCAGGTGCGGCACCACCGGCGCCGGCACGTACAGCCGGACGCGTCCGCGCAGGCCCGGGTCGAAGTAGGCGGCATAGAACAGCCGCTCCAGACCGGCCACGTGATCCATGTGCACGTGGGTGATGAACAGGGCTTCCGGCAGCCGACCGTAGGCCGCGAGGTAGGCCGTCAGCGCCTCCTGCCCGCAGTCGATCAGCAGCAGCGGCCGGCCTTCGTGCTCGATCACCGCCGAGGCCGCGCCCAGCACTGGCGCCGCTCCGGCATTGCCGACGCCCAGGAGGTGCAGGCTCCAGCTCATGCCGCCGAGCTCGTGGCCGCCGCATGCGCAGCGCGCAGCACGGCCATGCCGACGTCGATCGCCGCCGGAGCAACGTGCCGCCGGTACTTGCGCAGGGAGCGTTCGAAGCGGGCGATCTCGCCAGCCGCCCAGCGCCCGGGCGCGGCGCCGAGATGGCCACGGTCCCAGTCGATCAGCACCACCGTCCCGTCCTTGCGCAGCAGCACGTTGCGAGCGTTGAGATCGGGATGCCGCGCACCGGCCCGCTCGAACGCCGCGAAGGCCTGCCCGACCGTCGCCCAGGGTGCTTCGGCGGCATCGTCGTGCAACAGGCTCAGGAAATCGGCGCGCGCCGGCACCCGCACCATCAGCAGCGCGGCGCGGTAGAACAGGCCCTCGCGCCACCAGGCGGCGGCGATCGGCTCGGGAACTGCCAAACCGGCGGCATGCAGGACCTCGAGCAACCGCAACTCGCGCGCGCAGCGGCTGCGCGATTCACCGAACCAGAGGTAGTGCTCGGTGCTGAGTCGCGCGGCCAGACCGCCACGCCGGTAGAGGCGCAGCACCGCCGAACCGAAGGGGCCCTCGAGGTACCAGGCCGCACCGCGGCCGCCGGTGCTGATCGGCAGGGCGTTGGCGCCGTAACGGCGCAGGTCGAACCACTCCGGCCGGACCCGGCCGGCCCAGGCCGGGGCGGCGAGGACACTGGGCAGGCCGGCCTCGGCGCGAGGGGCGGCGGCTATCATGCGGCGCAGTCTAGCAAGCGCCCCTGCCGTGTCCGTCGAAGCCTCGTCGATCTGCCTGCTGCGCCTTTCCGCCCTGGGCGATGCCACCCATGTCGTGCCGCTGGTCCGCTCGATCCAGCGCGAACGCCCCGCGGCCAGGATCACCTGGATCATCGGCAAGGCCGAGGCGGCGATGCTGGCCGGGCTGGAAGACGTCGAGTTCATCGTGTTCGACAAGAAAACCGGCTGGGCCGGCGTGCGCGCACTGCGCCGCGCCCTGGCCGGAAGGCGCTTCGACGTGCTGCTGCAGATGCAGCTCGCGCTGCGCGCCAACCTGCTGTCCAGCCTGGTGCGCGCCGAGCGTCGGATCGGCTACGACCGGGCGCGCAGCAAGGAAGGCCACGGCCTCGTCATCAACGCCCGGATCGCGCCCGGTGGCCACCACGTGATCGATGCCTTGGCCCGCTTCGGCGAGGCCCTGGGCGTGCCGCAGGGCCGGGTCGAGTGGCGGCTGCCGGTGCCTGCGGAAGCGCAGGCCTGGGCCGCCGCGCAATGGCCGGCCGACGAGCCGGTGCTGCTGATCTCGCCCTGTTCCAGCCATCGCCTGCGCAACTGGGCCCCGGAGCGTTACGCGGCGGTGGCGGCGGTGGCGCAGCGGCGCGGCTGGCGGGTGGTGCTCTGCGGCGGACCGAGCCGGCTGGAGCGCGACACCGCCGATGCCATCCTGGCCGCCCTGCCCGGCCGCGATGCGGTGCTCGACCTGGTCGGCCGCGACACCTTCAAGCGCTTTCTGGCGATGGCCGCGCGCGCCGACCTGCTGCTCAGCCCGGATTCCGGCCCGGTGCACATGGCCAATGCCATGGGTACCCGGGTGATCGCCCTGCACGCCTGCACCGACCGCGAACGCAGCGGCCCCTACAGCGACCGGCGTTGGTCGCCCAACCGCTACGACGAGGCGGCGCGCCGCTTCCTCGGCCGACCGGCCGCCGAGCTGCCCTGGGGCAAGCACATCGAGTTTCCCGGCGTGATGGACCTGATCGGCGTGGACGAGGTGGTCGAAC
The DNA here is from genome assembly GCA_018334015.1 of Silanimonas sp. Taxonomy (GTDB): domain Bacteria; phylum Pseudomonadota; class Gammaproteobacteria; order Xanthomonadales; family Xanthomonadaceae; genus Silanimonas. The sequence continues at coordinate 71,057 of JAGXTI010000014.1, read as the reverse complement.
GCTTCGAGGCCTGCGCCGCCGACCTCGGCCGCTAGTCACTCGCGCCTGCCGACGCGCCTGCCGACGCGCGACCTGCGGACGCGACGGCTCAGGCTCCGCGTCCCGCTCCGCATTCGCCGCCGCTCGCCATCCTTGGCTCGCTTCGCTATCCGTCAGGCCGCGCTGGCGCGGCGCTCGTTGATGGGCATTGGACGAAAGATGCGAAGCGAAGCCAAGCCAAGCCAAGATTCATGCTGTTTTCTTCATGACCGCCGGAGCCACGAAGCACCCCGCAAGGCAGGCCCCATGCCTGTCGCGGCGGGGGGGCTGCTCCGGGCGCGTCCCGGCTTGTCGCAGCAGAGGGCTGCTATGAGCCGTCCCGGCCTGCCGGAGCACGGAACAGGGCCATGCTCTCGCGCCTGCCCTCGCGCGACCTGCGGACGCGACGGCTCAGGCTCCGCGTCCCGCTGCATGCGCGCTGACGGCCCTATCAAGGGTGTCGGCTCCGAATTGCCCCTTAGGCCAGCGGCGAAGCGGCACCCGGAGCTTTGTAGTCGGCGTAGCTCTTCTCCTCGACGTAGGTCGAGCCGAGCGCCAGGTTGATCGCCTTCTTGATGCGGGCGCGCTCGTCGTTCTCGAAATACACGGCGCGAGCAAGGCGGACGAAGCCGGCGTCGAAGGCCTGCGCCTTTTCCTTCAGGCGGATCTCGTCCTCGATCACCCAGAGCCGCTCGTTGACCGCCTTCAACTCAGCGCGCAGCAGGGCGATGTCGATGCGCGAGGCCGGGTGCAAGGCCCAGATGGCCTCCAGCGCGTCCAGCTCGCGGCGGACGTTGGCCAGCTTGGCGGCATCGTCGATGCGCTCGGCCTTGATTTCGAGGATGGCGATCTTGTCCAGCAGTTCGCCAAAGGACACGGGCACGCTGATCTCGGACATGGGGCACTCCGGTTCGAGGTGCGGACCGGCCCTTCGGCGGACCCGCGAAAAGACGAAGCGCCCTTGCGGGCGCCTCGTGCATGCTGGCGGAGAGGGAGGGATTCGAACCCTCGGTACGCTATGAACGTACGCCTGATTTCGAGTCAGGTACAATCGACCACTCTGCCACCTCTCCGGTGGGCTGCCGGACGGCACCAAGGTCCGTCGAAGCAGGCGCGGAAGCATACACACCCGCGCGCTTCGCGCCAAGGCCGCCGCTCGCGCGCCGGAACAGCCCCCAGCGCACGGAGACGCCCCGCCATGATCGAGTTCGGCCACCTGAGCCATGTGGGTCTGCGCCGCGAGCTGAACGAGGACACCTACTACGGCGATGCCACACTGGGTCTGTGGCTGGTCGCCGACGGCATGGGTGGCCACGACTCCGGCGAGGTGGCCAGCGCGCTGGCTCGCGACACCGTCGTCCGCGAGGTGCGCGCCGGCCGCTCGCTGAAGGAGGCGATCCGCCAGGCCGACGAAGAAATCATCCGGCAATCGCGTCGCCGCCAGCAGGGCATGCCGATGGGCACCACCCTGGTCGCTGCCCGCGTGCAGTCCTCCGGCCGTTTCGAGATCGCCTGGGTCGGCGACTCCCGCGCCTACCTCTGGGACGGCCGGCTGCGCCAGGTGTCCTCGGACCACAGCTACGTGCAAGAACTGGTCGACCGCGGCAAGCTCACCCCGGAACAGGCGCGCAGCCACCCGCAGCGCAACGTCGTGACCAAGGCCCTGGGGGTGGGCGAATCGGGTCAGTTGGAGGTCGAGACGGTGGCCGGTGAACTGCGTCCGGGCATGCAGATCCTGCTCTGCAGCGATGGCCTGACCGAAGACGTCGATGATGCCAGCATCGCCCGCGTGCTCGCCCAGAAGGACATCAGCGCCCAGGAGGGCGTCGATCACCTGATCGCCGCGGCGCTCGATGGTGGTGGCAGCGACAACATCACGGTCGTGCTGCTGCGCCGCAGCTGAAGCGGCTGCCGACCCGGCCTCAGCCGGCCAGATCCCAGAGCACCGCGCTGCCGGTCCGCTTCGCCATAGCGGCAAGGCGAGCGCGGTGTGCGGCCTCCTCCTCGGGCCGCAGGGCACGCCGGCGCACCGCCGCCAACGGGGCCTCGATGGCGGCCACCCGGGCCTCACCCGAGTCCGTGCCGAGCGCGAACTCGCCCTGGCCCGAGCTCATGGCCAGATAGACATCGGCCAGCAGTTGGGCATCGAGCAAGGCGCCGTGCAGGGTGCGGTGGCTGTTGTCCACGCCCAGCCGGCGGCACAGCGCGTCCAGCGAATTGCGTTGCCCGGGGTAGCGCTGCTTGGCCAGTGCCAAGGTGTCCAGCACGCCGGCGGCATGGTCGCCGATGCGGCCGGCCTCCGGGCCGAGCCGGGCCAGTTCCGCGTCCAGAAAGCCGACATCGAAAGGCGCGTTGTGGATCACCAGCTCGGCGCCGCGGATGAAGTCGAGAAAAGCCTGCGCGATGTCCTCGAAACGCGACTTGTCGCGCAGGAAATCCCAGCTCAGGCCGGTGACTTCGGCGGCGCCGGGTTCCAGTTCGCGGTCGGGGTTGAGGTAGTGGTGGAAATGCCGGCCGGTCGGCCGGCGCTCCAGCAGTTCGATGCAGCCGATCTCGATGACGCGGTTGCCTTTTTCCCACGCCAGCCCGGTGGTTTCGGTGTCGAGGATGACCTGCCTCATGCCGGAGCGCCGTCGCGGAAGCGCTGGGCCTGGATGCGGGCCAGGGCATCGACGCGCTCGTTGTCGGGATGCCCGGCATGGCCCTTCACCCACTGCCAGCGGACGCGGTGCGGGTGGGCGGCGGCATCGAGGCGCTGCCAGAGGTCCTGGTTCTTGACCGCTGCGCCGGCGGCGGTTTTCCAGCCCTTGCGCTTCCACGCCGGCATCCACTCGCTGATGCCCTGCAGCACGTACTGGGAGTCGCTGTGCAGCACCGCCGCGCAGGGTCGGGTCAGGGCCTCGAGGGCGGCGATGGCGGCCATCAGCTCCATGCGGTTGTTGGTGGTCTGCGGCTCACCGCCGCAGAGCTCGCGTTCGACGCCGTTGCAGCGCAGCAGGGCGGCCCAGCCGCCCGGCCCCGGATTGCCGAGGCAGGCGCCGTCGGTGTGGATCTCGATTTCGGTCATGCTGCGATTGTACGGAGCCGCAGGCCGGGCATCAGGCCAGGCTGGTGCCGGGGTTGGGCCGCCAGCGCGGACGGGCGAGCCGCAGAGGGGTCGGTGTCGGGTCGCGGCGGGTCGCCAGCAAGGCCCAGGCCACCCGCCCCGGCCCACCCTCGGCCGGCAGGGTCGCCGCGACCGGCAGCCGCCAGCGTGGGCCGAGGCGGCGTTCGTCGAGCCGCACCAGCCCAGCCGCATCCAGCCAGCCGGCCACCCGCGCCGGCGGCAGGCTGCGCACGCCCTGTCGCGCCCAGCGCCAGCGCGCGGTCCCGCAGGGGTTGAGGCCGAGCACCAGCAGCCGGCCTTCCGGGCACAGCACCCGGACGGCCTCGGACAGCAAGGCGAGCGGGTCGCTGGCCTGCTCCAGCACGAAGCAGAGGTCGATCCGCGACACGCTCTGCGCTGCCAGCGGCCAGACTGCCTCGTCGGCGCGCCAGGCCCCGGACCAGGCCGTGCCTTCGCGGTGCAGCAGGTGGCTGCTGGCGAAGGGCGCACCGGCGGCCAGGGCCGGCCAATCGGCGGTGGGCCGCAGGCACAGCCGCACCTGCCCGCCCGGCAGGGCCGGCACGGCGGCAGTCCAGCTGTGCTGGGCTGCCGCCAGCAGGGCCGAGGCGGTCGGCGAGGCCCACCAGCGTGCTGCGGCCTCGGCTTGACGGGGTGGGCGGGGCGGCGGCATGGTCGGGATTGTGCGGCAAAGTCCCGCGATCGGTCATTGCCGTTTCCGTGCCCCAGCTTCTCGCCTTCCCCGCGCTGCGCGACAACCTGATCTGGGCCCTCGTCGACGGCACCGGCGGTGCCCTCGTGATCGATCCCGGCGAGCTGACCCCTCTTTTGCCCGCACTCGAAGCCGGACTGCGGCCGCTCGCCATCCTGCTCACCCACCATCACGCCGACCATGTTGGCGCTGCGCTGGCCTTGGCCGAGGCCAGCGGTGCCGCGCTGTTCGGACCCGAGGACCGGCGTCTGCCCGAGGCCGTGCAGGCCCTGTCGGCCGGTCGGCACGCCCTGCCCGGCGACTGGGCGGTCGAGGTGCTGGCCGTACCCGGCCACACCCGCAGCCATCTTGCCTTCCACATCGGCGATCACCTGTTCAGCGGCGACACCCTGTTCAGCCTCGGCTGCGGCCGCCTGTTCGAAGGCCAGCCGGCGCAGATGCTCGACGCGCTCGATCGGCTGGCGGCCCTGCCGGCTTCGACACGGGTCTGCTGCGGCCACGAATACACCCTGGCCAATGCCCGTTTCGCGGCCGCGGTGGAGGCGGACAACCCGGCCCGCACGGCCTGGGTCGCCGAGGCCGAGCGCCGGCTGGCCAGCGGCCGGCCCAGCCTGCCCTCCACCATCGGCATCGAGCGTGCCGCCAACCCCTTCCTGCGCGTCGATGCCCCGGGCATCCGCCAGAGCCTCGCGGCCAAGGACCTCGCGGCCGACGACCGGCTCGAGGCCTTCACGGCCCTGCGGGCCTGGAAGGACGTTTTTGCATGATCCGCCAGCGGCACCTGCGCCTTGCCACCGTGCTGCCGGCCCTGCTGCTGGCCGCCTGCGCCACCACACCGCCGATGCCGGCCTCGACACCGATCGCCCTGCCCGAGCCGGTGCCGGTGCAGGTCAGCCCCCTGCCGGAACCGCCGCCGCCGGTGCCGGCCCGGATCAGCGATGGCGAGACCCTGTTCGCGCGCCTGCGGGCCGGCCTCGACCCGCCGGCCTGCGTGCGCGGTTCGCGCAACCGCGCCATGCGGCAGCGTTTCATCGGCTCGCCACAGGCCTTCGTGGACCAGCTGGAACGCGGCCTGCCCCTGCTCGGCTGGGTGGTGGAATCGGTCGAGGAGCGCGGGCTGCCGATGCAGTTCGCCCTGATCCCGATCATCGAGAGCGGCCTGCGCCCTGATGCCCGCGGCCGCGGCGGCCCGCTCGGGCTGTGGCAGATCATGCCGGCGACCGCGCGCCAACTCGGCCTGCGGGTCGGAAAGCACGAGGACCAGCGGCTCTCGCCGCTGTATTCGACGACGGCCGCGCTCGACTACCTCGAGGCCCTGCAGGCCGATTTCGGTGGCTGGCGCGCCACCGCGATGGCCTACAACGCCGGCAGTGGCCGCCTGCGCCGTGCCTTCGCCCGATCCGGGGACCGCACTGTTTCCGCCGAGCGCCGTCGGCCGGTCGGTCTGTCGCCGATCACCTACAACTACGTGGCCAAACTCGAAGCCCTGTCCTGCCTGCTGGGCGAACCGGAGCGGCATGGCCTCGAGCTGCCGCGAGGCGTCTTCGAGCCTCTGCAAGCCGAGCCGGTGGCGGCAGCGCCCGAAGGCACTTGAAGGCGGCAGCGAGCACCGCACCCCGGCGTACAGTTGGCGAGCCCGGCGCGGCTGGTCACACTGTCGATCCCGGTGCCGACCCGGCACCACGATCCAGGAGCTTCCATGGGTTTTCTCGCGGGCAAGCGCGCCCTCATCACCGGCATCGCCAGCCAACGCTCGATCGCCAACGGCATCGCCGAGGCCATGCGCCGCGAAGGCGCCGAGCTGGCCTTCACCTACCAGAGCGACAAGCTGAAATCACGCGTCGAAGAGGCCGCCGCCGAGTACGGTTCCAGCATCGTCATCCCGCTCGATGTGGCCGAGGATGCCCAGATCGCCGCCTGCATGGCCGAACTGGGCAACCACTGGGACGGCTTCGACATCCTCGTGCACTCGATCGGCTTCGCCCCGCGCGAGACGCTGGAAGGCGGCTACCTCGATCATCTGAGCCGCGAGAACTTCCGCATCGCCCACGACATCTCGGCCTACTCGCTCTCCGCATTGGCGCAGGCGGCGCGGCCGATGATGCAGGGCCGCAAGGCAGCGATCCTGACCTTGAGCTACCTCGGCGCCGAGCGCGCGCTCGCCAACTACAACGTGATGGGCGTGGCCAAGGCCGCGCTCGAGGCCAGCGTGCGCTACCTCGCCCTGAACCTCGGCCCGGAGGGCATCCGCGTCAACTGCATCTCGGCCGGCCCGATCAAAACGCTCGCCGCTTCGGGCGTGGGCAACCTGCGCAAGATGCTCAAGCACGTCGAGGAGGTCTCGCCGATCCGCCGCAACGTCAGCATCGAGGATGTCGGCAACGCCGCCGCCTTCCTCTGCTCCGACCTCGCGGCCGGCATCACCGGCGAGGTCACCTACGTCGATGGCGGCTACAACATCCTCGGCATGGCCGGCTTGGGCGGCGATTCCGCCTGAACGAAAAAGCCCGCAGCGATGCGGGCTTTTTCTGGCCTTTGCGCCGCTGCTGGCAGCGGCGCCGGGAATCAGAGCCGCGCTTCGGCCACGGTGATCTGGAACTGGCTGCGCAGAGCGCGGACGAAGGCCTGGCGCTCGGCCTCGGCGCGCAGCTGGGCCAGCTGGTCGCGGAGCTGGGCGCGGATCGCCGGGGTCAGGTCGGCGAGGTCGGCCGGCTGGATCGCCTCGGTCTGCACCAGGGCGTAGCGGCCGCCCGCCATCGCGGCCAGACCGACCTCGGCCGGACGGCCCTCGGCGGCGGGCAGCAGGCGGAAAGCCTCGGTGGCGATCGCCGGATCGGGGAACCCGGCCGAACGCGACAGGCCAGCGCTGGTCTGCACCACGGTGCCGAGTTCCGCGGCCAGTGCGTCCAGGCTCTCGCCATTGCGGGCACGGGCCAGCAGGGCCTCGCCCTGGGCACGGGCCGCCCGGATGCTGCGATCGGCTTCGAAATCGGCCTGTACCTGCTCGCGCACCTCGGCCAGCGGGCGAACGGTTTCCGGGATGTGCTCGGTGACCTGCAGCACGACCACACGGGTTGGTTCGAGTTCGATCGGATCACTGACCACGCGGTCGTCGCGCTGCGGTCGCGAGAAGGCGACCTGGCGCACCATGGGGTTGGCGGCGATGCCCTCACCGGTGGCGGCGGTGAAGCGACCGCCATCGCGGACCTCCAGCCCCAAGGTCGTGGCCACCGCCTGCAAGGCATTGGGATCGCGCAGGATGGCGTCGACCAGCTGCCCCTGCCGATCGCTGAACAGGCGCTCGCGCTCGGCCGCCACGAACTCGCTTGCCAACTGCTCGCGTACCGCCTCGAAGGGTTGCACGGTGGCCGGTGTCAGGCTGCTCAGGCGGATCACGTGCCAGCCTTCGTCGGTGCGCACCGGATCGCTGATTGCGCCGGCCTGATCCAGAGCGAACACGGCGTCCTCGAACGGCGGCGGGAAGATGTCGCGGGCGATCGGACCCAGCTCGCCGCCGAACTCACGGCTGCCGATGTCGTCGCTGTGGGCGGCAACCAGGGCGGCAAAATCGGCACCGCCGCGCGCCTGCTCGGCCAGAGCGGCGGCCTCGACGCGTGCGGCCTCGACCGCCGCCGCGTCGGCATCGGCCGGCACCGCGACCAGAAGGTGCGCGGCGGAGCGTTCCTCGAGCGTGCCAAAACGCGCCTGCTCGGCCTCGTAGCGCGCGCGCAGGACCGCCTCCTCGGGAGCCGCCGGCTCGGGAAGAAGGCTGGCGTCGAGTTCGATGTAGGCGATCGAAACCTGCTCCGGTGTGGCGTAGCGCGCGCCGTTCGCCGCGTGCCAGGCCTGCAGTTCGGCCTCGGAGGGGGCCGCAGCCGGCACGGCCGGCGCCGGCACTTCGAAGAAGCGCACGTCCCGGGTCTCGGCCTGCAGCTTGAGCAGGTGCTCCAGTTCGGCGTCGCCGACCAGGCCACTGGCCTGGATGGCATCGGGCATGGCACCGGTCAGCAGGCTGCCCGCCACCAGGGCCTCGAAGGAGGCGGCGGTAAGGCCGCGGCTCTGCAGCCAGATCAGGTAGGCGTCATCGCCGATGAACTGGCCGTCGCGGGTGATGCCCTCGACTTCGAGGATGGCCCGACGCACCTGCTCGGGGGTGATCGCGACACCCTCGCGGCGGGCGACGAGATCAAGCACGCGCTCATCGATCATCGCATCGAGCACCTGGCGCTTGGTCTCGATCGACTCGATCTGTTCGGGATCGAAATCCTCGCCGGCACTGGCCCGGACCTGCTGGCGGAAGCGATCGAAGCGCTGGCGGAACTCGCGCTGGTCGATCTCGTGGGTTTCCCACAGCATCGAGCGCGCCAGGCCGTCGGCGGGCGCGTCGCGCCACCAGGAAGGCGGTGACTCCAGCTTGGCGGCGTAGGTCGGAACGCGGGTCTGGAAGTAGTGCTCGATGCCGAAGAACGACATTGCGAACACGATCAGGATGATGATCGCCCAGGCGACCCAGCCGGTGGTGAACTTGCGGAATGTCTGCAGCATGCGGGCAGCGGCTCGAAGTGGGGGCGGAAAAAACAAAGGCGCCTCGCGGCGCCTTTGCTGTGGAACTGGCGGAGTGGACGGGACTCGAACCCGCGACCCCCGGCGTGACAGGCCAGTATTCTAACCGACTGAACTACCACTCCGCCGAAACGTGGTGGGTGCTGAGGGTTTCGAACCCCCGACCCTCGCCTTGTAAGGGCGACGCTCTACCGCTGAGCTAAGCACCCATGGGCGAGCTGATTTGATCAGTTTACAGCATCTTTCAGCGCTTTGCCAGCCTTGAACGCCGGCGACTTGGACGCCTTGATCTTGATGGTGGCGCCGGTCTGCGGGTTGCGGCCCTGGCGGGCAGCGCGCTTGCGCACCGAGAAGGTACCGAAGCCCACGAGGGTGACGGTGTCGCCCTTCTTGAGGGCCTTCTTGATCACTTCGACCATTGCATCGACGGCGCGACCGGCGTCGGCCTTGGACAGTTCGGCGGAATCAGCGACGGCGCTGACGAAATCAGACTTGTTCATTCTCGACTCCCTGAGCGGGTTGCCCCGCGGATTGATCTGCCGGCGCACCGGACGGCCACCAGCCGGATTCAGCCACACGGCGCGAAACCGCGGCTGCGGCTCGTTATACCAGTGCCCCCGAGCGCCCGCAATACGGGAAAGCCAGCAATGGCGCGGTTTTCGCGCCATTGGCCCGTTCGGCCTTCAGTGCGCGCGGCTGGCTCCCGGCGCTTTGGTCGGTCCACGCCCCTTGGTCTTGCGCGGCCTCTCTGCCGGGGCCGGCTCGACGGCGACGGCCGTGACCGGCACCAGCGGGCGTTCGAGGGCGCGGTCGAGCACCTCGTCGATCCACTTGACCGGAACCAGCTCCAGGCCTTCGAGCACCGACTTCGGCAGATCGACCAGATCCTTGCGGTTCTCCTCCGGGATCAGCACGGTGCGGATGCCGCCGCGCAGGGCCGCGAGCAGTTTCTCCTTCAGCCCACCGATCGGCAGCACACGGCCGCGCAGGGTGATCTCGCCGGTCATTGCAAGATCGGCGCGCACCGGCACCTTGGTCAAGGCCGAGACCAGCGCGGTGACCATGCCGATGCCGGCACTCGGGCCGTCTTTCGGCGTGGCACCTTCCGGCACGTGCACGTGGGTGTCGAGCTTCTGGTGGAAATCCGGGTCGATGCCGAAAGCAAGGCTGCGCGAACGCACGACCGTGTAAGCGGCCTTGACCGACTCCTGCATCACCTCGCCCAGTTGTCCGGTGAGCAGCAACTGGCCCTTGCCTGGCGAGAAACTGGCCTCGACCTGCAGCAGGTCGCCGCCCACTTCCGTCCAGGCAAGGCCGGTCACCAGGCCGATCTCGTTCTTCGCCTCGGCACGGCCAAAGTCGTACTTGCGCACACCGAGGTACTTGTCAAGGTTCTCGGCCGTGACCGGAACGGGCTTGCGCACGACCGGCTTGCCGGTCTTCTTCGCCAAGGGCGCAGGGCCGGACAGCGCGATCTCCTTGATCACCTTGCGGGCGATCTTGGCGATCTCACGCTCCAGGCCGCGCACGCCGGATTCGCGTGTGTAGTAGCGGACGATGTCGCGGAGCGCGTCGCTGGACACCGTCAGCTCGCCGTCCTTCAGACCGTTGGCTTTCCATTGCTTGGGCAGCAGGTAGCGTTCGGCGATGGCGAGCTTCTCCTCCTCGGTGTAACCGGGGATGCGGATGACCTCCATCCGGTCCAGCAGCGGGCCCGGGATGTTCAGCGAGTTCGCGGTGGCGACGAACATCACCTCCGAGAGATCGAGATCGACCTCCAGGTAGTGGTCGTTGAAGCTGTGGTTCTGCTCGGGATCGAGCACCTCCAGCAGCGCCGAGGACGGGTCGCCGCGGAAGTCCATGCTCATCTTGTCGATCTCGTCGAGCATGAACAGCGGGTTCCTGCTGCTCACCTTGTTGAGGTTCTGCACGATGCGGCCCGGCATCGAGCCGATGTAGGTACGGCGGTGGCCGCGGATCTCGGCCTCGTCACGCACGCCACCCAGGCTCATGCGCACGAACTTGCGGTTCGTGGCCTTGGCGATGCTCTGCCCAAGCGAGGTCTTGCCGACACCCGGCGGGCCGACCAAACAGAGGATCGGCCCTTTCATCTTGGCCACTCGCGACTGCACCGCGAGGTATTCGAGGATGCGCTCCTTGACCTTCTCCAACCCGAAGTGGTCGGCGTCCAGCACCTGCTGCGCGGCCTTGAGATCGCGGCGCACTTTGCTGCGCTTCTTCCAGGGCACACCGACCAGCCAATCGACGTAGTTGCGCACCACGGTGGCCTCGGCCGACATCGGCGACATCTGCTTGAGCTTGTTGAGCTCGGTCCGGGCCTTGGCCTCGACCGTCTTCGGCATGCCAGCGTTGGCGACCTTGCGGGCGAGGTCTTCGGCCTCACTCGGTGCCTCGTCGAGCTCACCCAGTTCCTTCTGGATCGCCTTCATCTGCTCGTTGAGGTAGTACTCGCGCTGGCTCTTCTCCATCTGCGACTTGACCCGGCCGCGGATGCGCTTTTCGATCTGCTGGACATCGATCTCGCCCTCGACCAGGCCGATCAGCATCTCGATGCGCGCCATCGCCCGGGTGGTTTCCAGCACCTTCTGCTTGTCGACCAGCCGGGCATTGACGTGGGCGGCGACGGTATCGGCGAAGCGCGAAGGATCGTCGATGCCAGCGAGCGTGGCCATCAGCTCCGGCGGCAGCTTGCGGTTGGTCTTGAGGTACTGCTCGAACAGCGACAGCAGCGAGCGTCGGGCCACTTCGGCCTCACGCGGATCGTCCGTCTCCTCGACCGGCAGTTCATCGCCACGGCCGAACAGCGCGCCATCGCGTTCATGCACCTCGGTGACGGTGAAGCGCGTCACGCCCTCGACCAGCACCTTGATGGTGCCGTCGGGCAGCTTGAGCAGTTGCAGCAGGGTGGCGAGCGTGCCGATCCGGTGCAGGTCGGTGCCGGCCGGATCGTCGGTCTCCGGACTGGTCTGGGCGAGCAGCAGGATCTGCTTGTCGGCCGCCATCGCGGCGTCGAGCGCCTTCATCGACTTGTCGCGGCCGACGAACAGCGGGATGACCATGTGCGGGTACACCACAACATCCCGCAGAGGCAGGATCGGGAGTTCTTGGCTGGTGCTGCTGCGGGTCATGGGGCGTCCTCGTGGCCGGGGCCGGCGGGCACCCAGCGGGCCTCAGTCGCCCGAGGCCGCCCGCTGGACCGGGACCGGCGTCCCCGAATAAATCAGATAGGGTTCGTTGCGATCGTTGATGACCGATTCATCGACGACCACCTTGCTCACGTTCTCACGCGAGGGCAGCTCGTACATGGTGTCCAGCAGCACCGATTCCAAGATGGTGCGCAGGCCACGTGCACCGGTCTTGCGCTTCAGGGCCTTGCGGGCCACGGCGGCCAGAGCATCCGGGCGGATCTCCAGCTCGACGCCTTCCATGTCGAACAGTTTCTTGAACTGCTTGGCGATGGCGTTCTTGGGTTCGGTGAGGATCTTGACCAGGGCGGCCTCGTCCAGCTCCTCCAGCGTGGCGACCACCGGCAGGCGACCGACGAACTCGGGGATCAGGCCGAACTTGATCAGGTCCTCCGGCTCGACATCGGCCATCAGCTTGCCGGCGTCGGCCTTGTGGCTCTGGCTCTTGACCTTGGCCGAGAAACCGATGCCGCCGGCGTCGCTGGTGCGCTGTTGCACCACCTTCTCGATGCCGGCGAAAGCACCACCGCAGATGAACAGAATGTTGCGGGTGTCGACCTGCAAAAACTCCTGCTGCGGGTGCTTGCGACCACCCTGCGGCGGCACGCTGGCGACCGTGCCCTCGATCAGCTTGAGCAGGGCCTGCTGCACGCCCTCGCCGGAGACATCGCGGGTGATCGAGGGATTTTCGCTCTTGCGCGAGATCTTGTCGATCTCGTCGATGTAGACGATGCCCTGCTGCGCCTTCTCGACGTCGTAGTCGCACTTCTGCAGGAGCTTCTGGATGATGTTCTCGACGTCCTCGCCGACATAACCAGCTTCGGTCAGCGTCGTCGCATCGGCCATGGTGAAGGGCACGTTGAGCAGGCGCGCCAGCGTTTCGGCCAGCAGCGTCTTGCCGGAGCCGGTGGGGCCGATCAGCAGGATGTTCGACTTGGCCAGTTCGACCTCGTCGCCCTTCTGTCGCGACTCGATGCGCTTGTAGTGGTTGTAGACCGCCACGGCGAGGGTTTTCTTCGCTCGCGACTGGCCGATCACGTACTGGTCGAGCACCTCGAGGATCTCGCGGGGCTTCGGCAGGTGGCTGCGCGCCGCCTGCGACTTGTCCTCGAGTTCCTCGCGGATGATGTCGTTGCAGAGTTCGACGCATTCATCGCAGATGAACACGCTGGGGCCGGCGATCAGCTTGCGCACCTCGTGCTGGCTCTTTCCGCAGAAGGAGCAGTAGAGGATCTTGGCGCTGTCGGTCGGGCGGTTGGTACGGTCGTCGGTCATTTCGCGGGAAACCCCGGGAGCGGGCTCGGCCCGAGGATAGCACCCGCGCCCCGGGACGGAAGCCCCATGGCGCAGGCAGGGCGTGAAGGGGGACGGCGGTGTTCAGCCAACCTGCACGGTGTCGTCGGGGCGGCGCTCCAGCACGGCATCGACGATGCCGTAGCTCTTGGCGTCCTCGGCGGCCATGAAGAAGTCACGTTCGACATCGCGCTCGATCTGCTCAAGCGGCTTACCGGTGTTGGCGGCCATCTCGCGGTTGAGCTTCTCGCGGAGGTACAGAATCTCTTTGGCCTGGATCGCGATGTCGGTGGCCTGACCCTGCGCGCCGCCCGAAGGCTGGTGGATCATCACCCGCGAGTTCGGCAGCGCATAGCGCTTGCCCTTGGCACCGGCGGCCAGCAGAAAGGCCCCCATCGAGCAGGCCTGGCCGACGCAGATGGTGCTGACGTCCGGTTTGATGAAGCGCAGGGTGTCGTAGATGGCGAGCCCCGCGGTGACCACGCCGCCCGGCGAGTTGATGTAGAGGCTGATGTCCTTCTCGGGGTTCTCGGCCTCGAGGAAGAGCAGCTGCGCCACCACCACATTGGCCAGGTAGTCGTCGATCGGGCCGACCAGAAAGACCACCCGCTCCTTCAGAAGGCGCGAGTAGATGTCATAGGCGCGCTCGCCGCGGGCGGTCTGTTCGACCACCATCGGGACGAGGTTGAGGCTCTTGGTCGGTTCCATGCTCGGCTCCGGTTCGGGTCAGGCGTTCTGGCGCAGCGCTTCGGTGAAGGGCATCACCACGTCGGTCGCCTTGGCGCGTTCGGCGATCCAGTCGATCACCTGTTCTTCCATGACCCGCGCCTGCAGGCCCTGCATGAGATTGGGGTCGTTGCGGTAGAGATCAACCACCTGCTGCGGGTCCTCGTAGGTGGACGCGATCAGGGTGATGGCTTCGTTCACCCGCTTCGGATCGAGGCGCAGGTTGTTGCGACGCGCCACCTCGCCGACGATCAGGCCGGCGGCGACGCGGTTCTTGGCGGCAGCCATGAAGGGCGCGGGATCGACCGTGTCGACCTGCTGACCCTGTCGGCGGGCATTCTCGGCCGTCTGCGCGGCCAAGGAGCGGGCCTCGGCCTCGATCAGGCGCGGCGGCAGCTCGACGTGGGCGAAGGCGGCGACCAGCTTCTGCGCCACTTCGACGCGCAGGCGGGCCGACAAAGCACCCTTCAGCTCGCGGGCCAGATTGCTGCGCACTTCGTTGCGGAAGTGTTCGAGCTGGCCCGACTTGACGCCGAAGCTCTTGATGAAGGCCTCGTCGACGGCCGGCAGGTTCGGCTCGGACACCTTGCTGGCCTTGACGCTGACCTGTGCCGTCTTGCCGGCGAGTTCGGCGATGCGCCAATCGGCCGGAAAGCTGACCTCGACGGTCTTCTCATCGCCGGCCGCCATGCCAACCAGAGCCTGCTCGATGGCGGGGAACAGCATGCCGCTGCCGATGACGGTGACGCCGCGCTCGACGCCTTCCTCGGGGAAACGCCTGCCGTCGACCGTGGCGACGTTCTCGACATTGACGAGATCGCCCGCCGCGGCGGCGCGCTCGACCACGTTCCACGAACGGCGCTGCTGGCGCAGGGTCTCGATCATGGTGTCGATGTCGGTCTCCTCGACCTGGGCCACCGGACGCTGGATGGCGAGGGCGGAGACGTCAATCTCACCAAACTCCGGAGCCACCTCGAAGGTGGCGGTGTAGCGCAGCTCCTGCGCCGCGTCACCCTCGGCGTTGATCTCCGGCTGACCGACCGGCTGCAGATTCTGCGTGCGCAGCGCCTCGCCGAAGGTCTCGCGCACGAGCTCGCCGTAGGCCTCGGAACGCACCTGGGCGCCGAAGCGCTGCTCGATGATCTTGACCGGCACCTTGCCCGGGCGGAACCCGTTCAGGCGGGCGGTGCGCGACAGCTCGCGCAAGCGGCTGCCGACGGCCGATTCGAGGCGATCGGCGGGAACGCTGACCGACAGCTTGCGGCCAAGCGAGCCGATGGATTCGACGGAAACGTGCATGCTGACTCCTGGACTCTGTGCGTGTTGTGCCGCGCGTACCGGCGCATGGGAAAACGAAAAACCCGCGGAGTCCGATCGCGTCCTCCGCACGCCTGACGGTTGGTGCGAAAGGAGAGACTCGAACTCTCACGGGTTGCCCCACTGGAACCTAAATCCAGCGCGTCTACCGATTCCGCCACTTTCGCAGGCATGGAAGCAGGCGAAGCGGCTACGAGGCTGGTGGGCCGTCTAGGATTCGAACCTAGGACCTACGGATTAAGAGTCCGCTGCTCTACCAACTGAGCTAACGGCCCAAGAACCTCGTCGCCGACGCGACTGCGAAGGCGGATTATGCCCTAAGCAAGGGCTGGGGTGGAAGACGGGACTTGAACCCGCGACCCCTGGAATCACAATCCAGTGCTCTAACCAGCTGAGCTACATCCACCGCATTGGAACTGGCGCGCCCGGCAGGAATCGAACCTGCAACCGCCGGCTTAGAAGGCCGGTGCTCTATCCGGTTGAGCTACGGGCGCTCAACCGAGAAGCCAGCGATCGGCCGCCGCCGGGACACAGCTTGATCGACACCGCCACGCATCGCAACCGGGCGACTGGTCGGGGCAGAGGGATTCGAACCCCCGACATCCAGCTCCCAAAGCTGGCGCTCTACCAGACTGAGCTATACCCCGGCCTGGAACCGGCTGGTTTTGTTCGATGGCGCGCCCGGAAGGATTCGAACCTCCGACCCCCAAGTTCGTAGCCTGGTGCTCTATCCAACTGAGCTACGGGCGCGCAGAAGTGAAAGTATGCGGCCAAGCGACTTCGCCGTCAAGCCCCTCGGCTTCGACCGGAGGGTGGGCAGCGCGCCGCCTAGCGCCGGAAACGACAACGCCGCCCGAAGGCGGCGTGTGGCGGAGTGAGAGGGATTCGAACCCTCGATAGAGCTTTTGACCCTATACTCCCTTAGCAGGGGAGCCCCTTCGGCCTCTCGGGCATCACTCCGACGGTACCGCCCTTTCCAGTGCGGCCTGCGATCATAGCGACTCAGCCGCCTTCCGGCAAATCGTCCTTGCCCACGCGACCGCTCTCGCCGCGCTGGATGCGTTGGAAGATCTCCTCGCGGTGCACGGCGACTTCTTTCGGTGCATTGATGCCAATGCGCACCTGGTTGCCCTTGACCCCGAGCACGGTCACGGTGACGGAGTCACCGATCATCAGGGTCTCACCCACTCGCCTTGTCAGAATCAACATACGCACTTACCTCGTCCGGAGTTCGTCCTGCACCGGACCACGGCGGGGCTCCTTGCCGGCCGCAGCCTATCGGCTGATCGCCTCCGACACGGAGGCGAGGTGGTGATGGTAGGGGCCGACACCGTTGCCTGCAATGGAAAACCGCAGGGAATCGGCACGAAATGTCATTTTTTAACCGAGTCCGCGAGCCAGCCCCGCCGGGTTCAGCCACCGAGCCGCGAAGCCACCCAGGCCGGCACCGCGGCCAGTGCGGCGACCAGCGCCTCGCCGTCGTTGCCGCCGCCCTGCGCCAGATCGGGCCGACCGCCCCCCTTGCCGCCAACCTGCTGCGCCACGTGCGCGAGCAGATCGCCGGCTTTGACCTTGGCCAGTGCCGCACCGTGGCTGCCGGCGATCAGGCTGGCCTTGCCCTCGCTGGCAGCAGCGAGGATGAGCACCACATCGCCCAGTTTCTGCTTGAGTCCATCGACCGCCTCGCGCAGACCCTTGGCATCGAAGCCTTCCAAGCGTGCGGCGACCACCTTGATACCACCGACATCGACCGCCTGCGCGGCGAGGTCGGCGCTGGCACCGGCGGCGGCCTTGGCCTTGAAGGATTCGATCTCGCGTTCCAGCTTTTTCTGACGGTCGAGCAGGCCCTTGAGCTTGTCGAGCAGATCGGCACTGCGGCCGCCAACGAGCCCGGAGGCCTGCTCCAGCAAAGCCTCCTGGGCGGCGATCTCGGCCAGAGCACCGCGCCCGGTCACCGCCTCGATGCGGCGCACGCCGGCGGCCACGCCGCCTTCCGAGACGATTTTGAACAGGCCGATATCGCCCGTGCGATGCACGTGCGTGCCGCCGCAAAGTTCGGTGGAGAACTCACCCATCCGCAACACGCGGACGCGCTCGCCGTACTTCTCGCCGAACAGCGCCAGGGCACCGGCATCGAGCGCCTCCTGCATGCCCATGTGGTGGACCTCGGCCTCGGCGTTGCGACGGATCTCGGCATTGATCATCGCCTCGAGGGTGGCGATCTGCTCGGACGTGACCGGTGCGAAGTGCGAGAAATCGAAGCGCAGGCGGTCGGCCGCGACCAGCGAGCCCTTCTGGCTGACGTGGCCGCCCAGCACGGTGCGCAGCGCGGCGTGCAGCAGGTGGGTGGCGGAATGGTTGAGCACCACATCCTGACGGTGCTGGGCATCGACGCGCGCGGCAAGGTGATCGCCGACCGCCAGACCACCGGCGATGACGCGGCCGAGATGGGCATGGAACTGGCCCGCCAGCTTGAGCGTGTCGGTGACCTCGAAGCGACTGCCCCGGGCATCGAGCAGCAGGCCACGGTCACCGACCTGGCCGCCGGATTCGGCGTAGAAACTGGTCGTGTCGAGCAGCACGACCCCCTCCTCGCCGGCTGCGAGGCGCTCGACCGGCCGACCCTCGCGCAGCAGGGCGAGCACCCGGCAGTCCTCGGCATCGAGCCCTTCGTAGCCGAGGAAGGTGGTCGGATGCAATCTGGCGATCAGCTCGGCCGGCAGCACCAGACCACCGCCGAACTTGCCGGCGGCACGGGCGCGCTCGCGCTGCGCATTCATGTGCTGCTCGTAGAGCGCCAGCGCATCGGTCGCCGGAGCCAGACCGCGTTCGCGCAGGATGTCGAGGATCAGATCGGGCGGGCAGCCGTAGGTGTCGTGCAACTGGAACAGCGCCTCACCGTCGAGGCCATCCGCGGCCTTGGCAAGGTAGGTATCGAGGTGCTGCATACCGGCATCGAGGGTGCTGGCGAAGGCGGCTTCCTCGGCCTTGAGGGCCGCTTCGACCATGGGCTGCTGCGCTGCCAGTTCGGGATAGGCCTCGCCCATCACCTCGACCAGCGGTTGCACCATCCGCCAGAACACACCCTCGGGCTTGAGTGCGCCGAGCTTCCAGACATGCCGCGTGGCGCGACGGATGATCCGACGCAGCACGTAGCCGCGACCTTCGTTCGAGGGCAGCACGCCATCGACGATCAGGAAACTGGCGGCACGGATGTGGTCGGCAATCACCCGCAGCGACTTGTGTTCAAGGTCGGTCTGGCCGGTGAATGCCGCCGCGGCCTTGATGAGGTGCTGGAACAGGTCGATCTCGTAGTTGCTGTGCACCTGCTGCAGCACGGCGGCGAGACGCTCGAGGCCCATGCCGGTGTCGACGCAGGGCGCCGGCAGTGGCAGCAGCGAGCCGTCGGGCTGGCGGTCGAACTGCATGAAGACGTTGTTCCAGATCTCGATGAAGCGATCGCCGTCCTCATCGGGCGAGCCGGGCGGACCGCCGGCATGGTGGGCGCCGTGGTCGTAGAAGATCTCGGTGCAGGGGCCGCAGGGGCCGGTATCGGCCATCTGCCAGAAGTTGTCGCTGGCAAACGGCGCGCCCTTGTTGTCGCCGATGCGGATGATGCGCTCGGGCGGCAGGCCAACGGTCTTGTGCCAGATGTCGAAGGCTTCGTCGTCGGTGTGGTAGATGGTGACGAGCAGGCGCTCCTTGGGCAGCTTCCAGACCTCGGTGAGCAGCTCCCAGGCCCAGCAGATGGCGTCGCGCTTGAAGTAGTCGCCGAAGCTGAAGTTCCCCAGCATCTCGAAGAAGGTGTGGTGGCGCGCGGTGTAGCCGACCTGGTCGAGGTCGTTGTGCTTGCCGCCGGCGCGCACGCAACGCTGCGAGGAAACGGCGCGGGTGTAGCCACGCTTCTCGGCGCCAAGAAAGACGTCCTTGAACTGCACCATGCCGGCGTTGGTGAACAGCAAGGTGGCGTCGTTGCCCGGGACGAGCGGGCTGGAGGGCACGATCACGTGCCCCTTCGACTGGAAGAACTCGAGGAAGTCGCGGCGGATCTCGGCGCTGGTTTTCATGCGGAACCTGAAGGCGGGTCGGGGCATGGCCCAAGGCCGTGCCACACCGACATGGGAGGCGGGAATGCAGCCTTCAAGGGTAGCAGGGGCGGCTTGGAGATGGGCTCCAAAACCAGGGCGGGATGACGCATGCCGGCCGCCGTATCAGGGCTTACACCGGCTCGTCGGGATCCACATCATCCTCGCCCAAGACCAAGGCCTGCCGGGCCAGTTCCTGCGAGAAACCGCGCCGCAGCAGGAAACCCATGGCCCTGTGGCGCTGCTTGAGCGCCTCGGACCCGCGGCCGGCGCTGCGGAGTGCCGGCCCAAAGCGCGCCGCCACCCGACCGGCGATGGCCGTCCAGTCGAGACCGGCGGCCTCGGCGGCCTCGAAGGCGGTGTCGATGTCGGCCGCCGGGACACCGTTCATCCGCAATTCGGCGCGGATGCGGACGGGCCCCTGCCCAGCCAGCGCACGGCTGCGGATCAGGGCCTCGGCATAGCGACGGTCGTCCTGGAACCCCTGCCGCTGCAGGGCTTCCAGTGCGGCGTCGAGCTCGTCGGACTCGGCGCCCTTGTCGCGCAGCTTGCGCTTCAGCTCGGTGGCCGAATGCTCGCGCCGGACCAGCAGCCCCAGCCCCCGCTGGTAGGCGGGGATCGGCGCCTTGGGCGCGCGCCGATCCGCCCCCGAGCCCTCGGTACCATCGGCACCCGTCTTCGGGCGTTTGCGTCCGATCACGCGTCGGCGAGGTCTTCGGCCTCTTGCCCGCGGACATCGGTCGGCACGTAGAGCTCGCGCAGCTTGGCCTCAAGCTCGGCGCACTGACGCGGGTTGTCCTTCAGCCAGGCGCGGGCGTTCTCCTTGCCCTGGCCGATGCGCTCGCTGCCGTAGCTGTACCAGGCGCCGGATTTATCGATGAGCTTGGCATCGACGCCCATGTCGATCAGCTCGCCCTCGCGGCTGATGCCCTCGCCATAGAGGATCTCGGTGACGACCTGCTTGAAGGGCGGCGCCAGTTTGTTCTTGACCACTTTGATCTTGGTCTGGTTGCCGATGATGTCATCGCCCTTCTTGACCGCACCGATACGGCGGATGTCGAGGCGCACCGAGGCGTAGAACTTGAGCGCGTTGCCGCCGGTGGTGGTTTCCGGGTTCTGGCCCGGCATCATCATGCCGATCTTCATGCGCAGCTGGTTGATGAAGATGACCATGCAGTTGCTGCGCTTGATGTTGCCGGTGAGCTTGCGCAGGGCTTGGCTCATCAGGCGGGCCTGCAGGCCGACCTGCATCTCGCCCATCTCGCCTTCGATCTCGGCCTTGGGCGTGAGTGCCGCGACCGAATCGACCACCACCACGTCAACGGCGTTGGAGCGCACCAGCATATCGGCGATCTCCAGGGCCTGTTCGCCGGTGTCGGGCTGGCTGATCAGCAGGTCGTCGAGGCTGACGCCCAGCTTCTGGGCGTAAGTCGGGTCGAGCGCGTGCTCGGCGTCGATGAAGGCGGCGGTGCCGCCGGCCTTCTGGCACTGCGCGATGACCTGCAGGGTGAGCGTGGTCTTGCCGGAGGATTCCGGGCCGTAGATCTCGATGACGCGGCCCTTCGGCAGGCCGCCGATACCGAGCGCGATGTCGAGCATCAGCGAGCCGGTGCCGATGACCTCGGTGGCTTCCACGTTCTTGTCGCCCATGCGCATCACCGTGCCCTTGCCGAACTGGCGCTCGATCTGGGTCAGGGCGGCGGTCAGGGCGCGCTTCTTGTTTTCGTCCATCGCAGTCATCGTGGGGTCTTCCGGTCAGAGGGTGTGGAAAGGAGTCTGGGGGGCACGTTTCGCACGGGCTGAGACAGCGGCTGAATGTGGGATCAGCTTGGACCCGGCATGGCGCGACGCGCAGCGGCCTGCCCCCCGACGCGGGGTCGGAAAGCGACGGCCGTGCGTGTCGGAGAGCATCATCGCGAAGGCCTCAGCAGGCCGCAGAACAGGCCTTCGATGGCGAAATCTTGGTCCTCGGCCACCGCGATCGGCGCATGATCGGGGTTGCGCGGCATCAGGCGCAGACCCTCGCCGCCGAAATGCAGCAGCTTGACGGTGATCTCGCCATCCACCCGGGCGATGACCACCTGGCCGTGGCGGGCGTCGGCGGTGCGGCGCACGCCGATCAGGTCGCCGTCGAGGATGGCCTCGTCGCGCATCGAATCGCCCTGCACCCGCAGCAGGTAGTCGGGGGTGGGATGGAAGATGTGGCGGTCGAGCACGACGGTGGCTTCGCTGCCGAGGTCGAGGCCGTCGTTGCCGGCGCCGATCGGCGAACCGGCGGCGACCCGCCCCAGTACCGGCAGGCGCACCGCGTCATCGCTGGTCGATGGCTTCAGGGCGAGTGCCGACTGCGCCTTGGCCGGCGCCTGCAACACGCGCAAGCCGCGGGCCTTGCCGGGCAGGCGCTCGATGGCACCGGCGGCCTCGAGGGCCTCCAGATGGTATTGCGCGGCGCGCACGCTCTTGAAGCCGAAGGCGCGGGCGATCTCGGTCTGCGAAGGCGGCATGCCCTCCGACTCGATGCGCTCGGCGATCAGTTCGAGGATGGCGGCTTGGATGTCGGTGAGCGGCATGGGGTAGTAATACTACTAAGCCACCTGCCCTGCAAGCCCTCATTCGGCCGTCATCGCCAGCAGGCCCTTCAAGGCGGCGGTGATCGTCTGCCGGCGCACCGACTCGCGGTCGCCGGCGAAGTGGAAAACCTCGGCCTTGGGGTAGCCGCCGCGGCGTTTCCAGCCGATCCAGACCGTGCCGACCGGCTTCCCGGGCGTGCCGCCGCCCGGGCCGGCGATGCCGGTGACCGCCACCGCCAGCGAAGCCGCCGAGTTCGCCAAGGCACCGGAGACCATCTCGATGACCGTCTCGCGGCTGACCGCGCCTTCCTTCTCCAAGGTCTGCGGCCGCACGCCCAGCATGGCCTGCTTGGCTTCGTAGCTGTAGGCCACCATGCCGCAGTCGAACCAGGCCGAGCTGCCGGCGATGTCGGTGAGGCATTTGGCGATCCAGCCGCCGGTGCAGCTCTCGGCGGTGCTGACGACGTGGCGCTTGGCCAGAAGCGTTTCGGCGAGCTGGCGGGCCTGCGCGCCAAGCTCGGCGTCGCTGGGAATGGGGGGCGTGTCCATGCCGCTAGACTAGCCGGCCTTCGCCCGACCGGTCAGCCCGCGCGTTTTTGGAATGAGCAGCGAAACCCCGCAGCACACCCCGCTGATGAAGCAGTTCTTCGCCGCCAAGGCGGAGCACCCGGACCTGCTGCTGTTCTTCCGGATGGGCGATTTCTACGAGCTGTTCTACGACGATGCCCGCAAGGCCGCGCGCCTGCTCGACATCACCCTGACCCAGCGCGGCAGCTCGGGCGGCGCGCCGATCCCGATGGCCGGCGTGCCGGTGCAGGCCTGCGAGGGCTACCTCGCCCGCCTCGTGGCGCTGGGTGAATCGGTGGCGGTCTGCGAACAGATCGGCGATCCGGCGCTGGCCAAGGGTCTGGTCGAGCGCAAGGTGGTGCGCATCGTCACGCCGGGCACGGTGACCGACGAAGCCCTGCTACAGGAGCGCCGCGACACCCTGCTGATGGCGGTGGTGCGCGGTGGTGCGTCGTCGAAGGGCAGCGGCTTCGGCCTCGCCTGGGCCGATCTCGCCGGTGGCCGCTTCCTCGCCAACGAGGTCGCCGACGAGGAAGCGCTGGCCGCCGAGCTGGCCCGGCTGGAACCGGCCGAGCTGCTGGTGCCGGACGAGGATGGCTGGCCGGCAGCGGTGACGCAGCGGCAGGGTGCCCGCCGTCGCGCGCCCTGGCTGTTCGATGCCGACAGTGCCCGTCGCAGCCTGCTGCGTTTTTTCGGCCTGCATGATCTTTCGTCGTTCGGGCTGGAGGGCCGACCGCTGGCCACCGCCGCGGCCGGCGCCCTGCTCGGCTACGTCGAAGAGACGCAGAAGCAACGTCTGCCGCACCTGGGCCGCATCGTGGTCGAGGCGGCCGACGAGGCGATCGCCCTGAACGCGGCCACGCGCCGGCACTTGGAGATCGACACGCGCATCGACGGCAACAGCGCGCACACCCTGCTGGGCGTGGTGGACAGCACGATCACGCCGATGGGTGGCCGCCTGCTGCGGCGCTGGCTGCATCGGCCGCTGCGCACGCAGGCGGTTGTCGCCGAACGCCACCACGCGGTGCGCTGCCTCTTGGACTCGCGCGCCTTCGAGGCCTCACGCGAGGCCCTGCGTCGCGTCGGTGACCTCGAGCGCATCCTGTCGCGGGTGGCCTTGCGCTCGGCACGACCACGCGACCTCTCGACCCTGCGCGATGGCTTGGCGCTGTTCCCCGCCCTGCGCGAAACGCTGGCCTCGCTCGATTCGCCGCGCCTCGCCGCCCTGCTCGCCCGGCTCGGCGAGCACGCCGAAACGTCCGATTGGCTGCAGAAAGCCATCGCGCCGCAGCCGCCGCTGAAGTTGGTCGACGGCGGGGTGATCGCCGAAGGCTTCGATGCCGAACTCGATGAACTGCGCCTGCTGTCGACGAATGCCGACCGGTTTCTGCTCGATCTCGAGGCCCGCGAGCGCGCCGCCACCGGCATCGGCACGCTGAAGGTCGGCTACAACCGCGTCCACGGCTTCTACATCGAGATCAGCAAGGGCCAGGCCGACAAGGCCCCGCTGCACTACAGCCGCCGGCAGACGCTCACGGGCGCCGAGCGCTACATCACCGAAGAGCTGAAAGCTTTCGAGGACAAGGTGCTCTCGGCCCGCGAACGCGCGCTCGCCCGCGAAAAGCAGCTCTGGGAATCCCTGCTCGATGCGCTCAACCTCGTGCTGGCCCCCCTCAAACAAGCCGCCGAGGCGGTGGCCGAGATCGACGTGCTCACCGCCTTCGCCGAGCGCGCGCTGGCGCTGGATTGGACCGAACCGCAACTGGTGGCCGAGCCCGGCATCGCCATCGAGCGTGGGCGTCATCCGGTGGTCGAGGCGGTGCGCGAGGCACCGTTCGAGCCGAATGATCTGATGCTCTCGCCCGAGCGCCGGATGCTCGTCATCACCGGCCCGAACATGGGCGGCAAGAGCACCTACATGCGGCAGGCCGCGCTGATCGTGCTGCTGGCCTATACCGGCAGTTTCGTGCCGGCCGCGCGCTGCGTGCTGGGGCCGGTGGATCGCATCCTCACCCGCATTGGTGCCGGCGATGATCTTGCCAAGGGTCAGTCGACCTTCATGGTCGAGATGAGCGAGACCGCCTACATCCTCCACCATGCCAGCGAGCACTCGCTGGTGCTGATGGACGAGATCGGCCGCGGCACCTCGACCTACGACGGCCTGGCCCTCGCCCAGGCCTGCGCGCTGCATCTGGCGAAGGTCAACCGCAGCTTCGTGCTGTTCGCCACGCACTACTTCGAGCTGACCGCGCTCGCGGGCGACGGCAGCAGCGGCATCGCCAATGTGCATCTCGATGCGGTCGAGCACGGCGAGAAGCTGGTGTTCATGCACGCGGTGAAGGACGGCCCGGCCAACCGCAGTTTCGGCCTGCAGGTCGCCGCACTCGCCGGTCTGCCGAAAGCGGTCCTCGGCGAAGCACGCCGCACGCTGGCCGAACTGGAACAGCGCAGCCGCGCCATGCCGGCCTCGGTGAGTTCGCCCGCCGCGCTGGAGCAGCCCGCGCAGATGGCGCTGTTCCGCAGCCCGCCGCCGGCGCTCGATGCCCTCGCCGCCATCGAACCGGACGAACTGACGCCGAAGCAGGCGCTGGAAGCGCTCTACCGGCTGAAAGCGATGCTGTGACGCCCGAGTGTGGCCGGAGGGTAACAAACCTTCACGCCAGCTTGACGCAATACCGGAGAATCTGACTTTGCGCTGAATCAAACAGCGCTGTGCTGATCAGATGCACAGTCCCAACCGCCTGCTCAGAGGAATGCACACAATGACAGCCCCCCCCCCCCCGCCAAGCGCTTAGCTTTTCGTTGCGTCTTGGGCATCGCCATGGGCTTCGCCATTCCCATGGCCTTGGCTTGTCAACCCAATCCCCATTTGGTTATTGACGATCCCTGCGTCGCGCCGCCCGTACTACCGGAAACAGGTTCGGCCAAGTTGGCTTATGCCGAGTTGCGTGGCACCACCGGCTTGAGTGCCATTGTTCTTGAGAATGGTACCAAGATCGCACTGGACTTCGCCAGCGGGGAAATCGTCATCACTCTGATCGATGGCCAACGCTTCCGCGTCCATCGCGACCAGTTGCCCGAAGCGGCACGGGCGCAGTTCATCACTCTGGCTCAGCGGGTCTCCTTCAGTCCGGATTTTTCCTTCGAGGCCGGCATCGGCGCACCGCCCGCGTCCGTCACATCCCCACCACGGGTGCCGTTCTGGGGTTACCCCCTGCGCTCGTCCTTGTTTGGCTTGGGGGGTCCAATCGCGATGAAGAGCGGGGGGGACGGGTCGCCTTGCATGAACAACAACAGGCCGTGCCCGGTACTCGATACCGTGGAAGTGAGGCCGCAGCCTGAGATTGGTTCCGGTGGTGGTGGTGGCGGCGGTGCGATTGATCTCATGTGGTTCAGGTCAACCGAGAGGCCGACCAACAGCAGTGCCTTTGTGCAGTTTGATGCTCTTTTGCTGGAATACGATCGAATGAAGTGGGAGCGGTGGCGCCAGGGTCGTTGTCAGGACGCAATTCGTGGCACTGGCTACCTTGCCACGACCGCTGTCGCTCTAGCACATAGCTGCGGCCAAGCATACACCGCAACGAAGCCAGGTCTTCTTATTTGCGCAGCAGCGTCAATTGGTTACCTGCTAGCGACGGACAACTACTTGAATTCGAGTCAGGATTGCCGGTCTTCATACCCCGGCCCGCTCGGCTGGCCCTAACCCGCATTGCGAGGCTTTCAGATGCAGATTGAATCGCTCTACAACCTCCTCGATTTGCTCCCGGTGGCGCTTCTGCTATTGGTTTTGTTTTTTATGGCTTGGCGAAGAATCAGTTCGAAAGGCAATGACTTGGATCAACCCAGTATGGAGGGCGAGCGGAATTACTGGAGACGCCTAGCTTTTATCATGGTCTTTTTAAATCTGATGCTTTTATTATTTCCTTTCTAAATCTGATTACGCAGGTGCAATTGTCGGAGCTTTTTCAGTGAACCCGGCGGCCGCTCGGTGCCTGTTGTTTTCCGCCCCCCTGCGGATCGTCACCAGATTCGCCCGTTCCTCAACGAAGCCAGGTGCTGTTGGTTGCGCTGTAGCGTCACTTCTTTACTTGGTTGCGTCACACGCCTTCATAGGAGCGAATCGGGATTGCGGGTCTTCCTACCCCGGTCCGCTCGGCTGGCCATAACTCGCAGTCCGAGGCTTTCAGATGCAGATTGAATCGCTCTACAACCTCCTCTACCTGCTCCCGGTGGTGCTTCTGCTTTTGGCTTTGGGTTTTGTGGTTTGGCGCGGTGTCAGATTGAAGGGCACTGAACCCAGCATGGAGAGCGAGCGGAATCACTGGAGACGCCTCGCCTTGGGCTTGCTCTTTTTAATGCTGTTCGCGCAGGTGTTGGACCTTTTTCTGTGAACCCGGCGGCCGCTCGGTGCCCGTTGTTTTCCGCCCTCTGTGGAGACCGTCACCAGATCCGCACGCGTTCCTCAACGGCACGCCGTTGATGCAGAAGCTTTGGCGGTGTGCGCCCGAGCCGGATCGGATTGACTTGCGCCTCCCTACGACTATGAGGCGTCGAGATCGCCCAGGGCCTGGATCAGCCGGCGCTGGCGTTTGTTCGGGCGGGTTTCCGGCGGCTGGTAGCCCTGTGCCTCGAAGCGGCGCTTCTCGCGCTCGGCCAGCCGCGCCGCGATCGAGGCTTCGGATTCGCTGTAAAGCCGCTGCGCCGCGCTGGCCGGCCCGCGCTGTTCGGCCAGCTCGCGCACTTCGATCGCGTAGCGCTCGCCGGCGCGTTCAATCTGCAACTGCTGACCGACACGCACCGGGCGGCTCGGTTTCAGCGGCTGGCCATCGATGCGGACCTGGCCCAGCTCGATCGCCTTCTTGGCCAGCGCACGGGTCTTGAAAAAGCGCGCGGCCCAGAGCCAGAGATCAAGGCGGACAGCGCGGCCCTCGGCGGTCTTGTCCTCCGGTGGCCTGCCCTGGTGGGCGGCGGAAGGGTCTGGGAGCCTCGGCGGCATGGCAGGCATCGGCGACAAAGCTGGCGAGAATCAGGACCCCAAAACACGAACGGCCGCGCGAGGGCGGCCGTCCGGGACTGGCGCGTACCGCCCGAGGATCAGGAGGCCGACTTGCGGGCTCCCAGATCTTCCTTGATGCGGGCCGCCTTGCCTTCGAGGTTGCGCAGGTAGTAGAGCTTGGCGGCACGGACCTTGCCGTGGCGCTTGACCTCGACCGATTCGATGATCGGGCTGTGGGTCTGGAACACGCGCTCGACGCCGAAGCCGTGCGAGATCTTGCGGACGGTGAACGCGGCATTGAGGCCGCCGTTCTTGATCGCGATGACCACGCCCTCGAAGGCCTGCACGCGCTCGCGGTTGCCTTCCTTGACCTTGACGTTGACGATCACGGTGTCGCCGGGACCGAATTCGGGCAGCGTGCGCTGCATCTGTTCGGCCTCGAACTGGGCGACGATCGACTTGTTGAGCTGGCTCATGGCTTCAAACCTGTGTAGTTCTTCTGGGTGCCGCGCCACGCAGGCAGGCGCCCGGGCGAGTCGGCAAGTATAAGGCCAGGATCGCCCGCCGCGCTAGGGGTGTTGTGGCGCAGAAGCTTGCCCGGCGATGAATTCGGCGAGCAGGGCGCGATCCCGAGGGCTCAGCTCCATCCGCGCCAGCAGGTCCGGGCGGCGCAGCCAGGTCCGGCCGAGCGCCTGCTGCCGTCGCCAGCGGGCGATCCTCGCGTGGTCGCCGGAGAGCAGCACCTCGGGCACGCCCTCCGTTCCGAGCCGATCGGAACGGGTGAAATGCGGGCAATCGAGCAGGCCGTCCTCGAAGCTGTCCTGCACCGCCGAGGCGGCGTCGTTCAGGGCACCATCGAGCAGGCGGCCGACCGCATCGATGACCACCGCCGCCCCGAGTTCACCGCCGGAAAGGACGTAATCGCCGATCGAGAGCTCCTCGTCGACGTGCGCATCCAGGAAGCGCTCATCGACACCCTCGTAGCGGCCACACAACAGCAGGAAACCCGGCGTGGCGGCCAGGGCGCGGGCCTTGGTCTGGGTGAAGCGAGGTCCCTGCGGAGAAAGGTGGATCAGCGGGCCGAGGGCGCCATCGGCGCGGGCGGCGGCGAGGCAGGCCTCCAGCGGCTCCGGCAGCATGACCATACCCGGACCGCCCCCGAAAGGGCGCTCATCGACGCGGCGGTAGTTGCCGGCGGCGTGATCCCGCGGGTTCCAGCCCTTCACGGTGATCAGGCCGCGCTCGGCGGCACGCCCCACCACGCCCAGCCCGGCTGCCTGGGTGATGAAGGCCGGGAACAGGCTCAGAACATCGATGCGCATGGTCAGGCCGGCTCCGGGCGGGGTGGGCTGCTCAGAACTCGGGGTCCCAATCGACGAGCATGCGCCCGCCCTCGAGATCGACCTCGAGCACGACTTGCGGTGCATAGGGCAGGTAACGGTCGCGATCGCCACGGACGACGATGACGTCGTTGGCGCCGTTGTTGAACAGGTGCGAGACCCGGCCGAGATCGACGCCCTCGGGCGTGCGAACGGCCAGGCCCTCGAGATCGACCCAGTAATGCTCGCCGGGCTTGGGCGGCGGCAGCTGCGAACGTGGCACCCAGATCTCGGCCCCGAGCAGGGCCTCGGCGGCCTCGCGGGTTTCGATCTGTGGCAGCCGTGCGGTGATCGAGCCGTTCGGGCTGAGCCGCCCCTTGGCCACGGCCACGCGGTGTTCACCGTCGCGGTGGACGAGGGTCCAGGGCAGGTAGCGGAACAGCGCGTCGCGGGGCTCGGTCCAGGATTCGAGCTTGAGCTCACCCTTGACACCGAAAGCGCCAACCACCCTGCCCAACAGGATGCGGCGCTCGGGGTTCATGCAGGGCTCCGGTAAGCCGCCCTTGTGGGGCGGTCTGGGGAATCAGGCGGCGATCTTGGCCGCTTCCTTGACCAGCAAGGCGACCTTGTCGGACAACTGCGCGCCGTGCGACACCCAGTGCTTGACGCGGTCGGCGTCGACTTCGACGCGCTTCTCGGCGCCACGGGCGACCGGATTGTAAAAGCCGACGCGCTCGATGTTGCGGCCATCGCGGGCGTTGCGGCTGTCGGTGACGACGATGTGGTAGAAGGGGGCCTTCTTGGCGCCGCCACGGGCCAGGCGAATCTTGACCATGGGTGTTGAGCTCTGTCGTTCTTGGGGTCATGCCTGCCCGGTCAGGGGCAGGGAATTGCGAAGTCTAGCCCGGACCGGTGGAAAAGGCAAAGCCCGAGGCGCTTGGGCCGCTCCGTCACGGCCAGCCCGTTTCAGCGGAGGAAGCCCCCGCCGCCTGCGCCCGGAAAACCGCCACGGCCGCCCATCATGCCCTGCATCCCGCGCAGCATGCCCTTCATGCCGCCGCGCGAGAGCTTGGACATCATCTTCTCCATCTGCTGCCACTGCTTGTAGACCTGGTTCACCTGCGCCGGGCTGGTGCCCGAGCCGCGGGCAATACGCGCCTTGCGCGAGCCGTTCAGCAGGTCGGGGTTGCGCCGCTCCTTCGGCGTCATCGAATTGATGATGGCGATCATCCGCGGCACTTCCTTGCCGGTGACCTGCGCCTTCACGGCATCGGGGATCTGGCCCATGCCGGGCAGCTTGTCCATCAGGCCGGAGAGGCCGCCCATGTTCTGCATCTGCAGCATCTGGTCGCGCAGGTCGTTGAGGTCGAAGCGCTTGCCCTTGGCGACCTTCTCGGCGAGCTTCTGCGCCTTGTCCTTGTCGACACTGCGCTCGACCTCCTCGACCAGCGAGAGCACATCGCCCATGTCGAGGATGCGGCTGGCGGCGCGTTCGGGATGGAAGGCGTCGAGGCCGTCGGGCTTCTCGCCGACACCGACGAACTTGATCGGCTTGCCGGTGATGTAGCGCACCGACAGCGCCGCGCCGCCGCGGGCATCGCCGTCGGTCTTGGTCAGCACGATGCCGGTCAGCGGCAGCGCCTCGGCGAAGGCCTTGGCGGTGTTGGCGGCGTCCTGGCCGGTCATCGCGTCGACCACGAACAGGGTCTCGATCGGATCGACCGCGCCGTGCAGGGCCTTGATCTCGGCCATCATTTCGGCGTCGATGGCCAGCCGGCCGGCCGTATCCACGATCAGGACATCAGCAACGTTCCGCTTCGCCGCATCGATGGCCGCACGCGCGATGTCGACCGGCTTCTGCCCGGCCTCGGACGGATGGAACAGCGCGCCGACCTGGCCGGCCAGCGTCTGCAACTGGGCGATGGCGGCCGGACGGTAGACGTCGCAGCTCACCACCATCACCTTCTTCTTGCGGCGCTCCTTCAGGTGCTTGGCGAGCTTCGCCACCGTCGTCGTCTTGCCGGCGCCCTGCAGGCCGGCCATCAGGATGACGGCGGGCGGCTGCTGGGCCAGCGAGAGCTCGGCACCCTGCCCGCCCATCACCAGCGTCATTTCATCCTTGACGACCTTGATCAGGGCCTGACCCGGCGTCAGCGAGGTCAGCACCTCCTGCCCGACGGCGCGCACCTTGATGCGCTCGATCAGGGCCTGCACCACCGGCAGCGCGACATCGGCCTCGAGCAGGGCGATACGCACCTCGCGCAGGCTCTCGCGGATGTTCTCCTCGGAGAGGCGGCCGCGGCCGCGCAGCCGCTGCAGGGTGCCGGAGAGGCGCTGGGTCAGGGATTCGAACATGGGGCGGGCGCGGGCAGCGGGCGGAAACGGCCGGGCGCGAAGTATAGCCGCAGCATCGCCGACGGCTCCGAGGCGCTCCGGTCGCCCTACCCGCCCTGCGCGGCTTCCGGCACCGTCTGCGCCGCCGGATCGTCCTCCGGCACCGTCTGCGCTGCTGGATCGTCCTCCGCCATGGCCTGCGGCCGGAACGCCTGCACGATCCGCCCGCCGTGCATGACCAGCACGCGGTCGGCCGAAGCAATGGTCTCGGGCCGGTGGGCGATGATCAGCTTGGTCAGCTTGAGCCGGCGCACGGCCTCGTTGACCAGGCGTTCGCGCTCGACATCGAGATGGCTGGTCGCCTCGTCGAGGAACAGCAGCTTGGGCCGGCGGTACAAAGCGCGGGCCAGGATCACCCGCTGCTTCTGCCCGCCGGACAGCACCGTGCCCATGTCGCCGATCAGGCTGTGGTAGCCCATCGGCATCGCCACGATCTCCTCGTGCACCGCCGCCAGCCGTGCTGCCGCCTCGACCCGCGCGAAGTTCAACTCCGGGTCGCCAAAAGCGATGTTCTCGGCCACCGAGCCGGCAAACAGCTGGTCGTCCTGCAACACCGCGCCGACGATGCCGCGATAATTGCGCAGGCCGAGCTGGTGGATCTCCTGGCCGCCGATGCGGATGCTGCCCGCAGTCGGCGGCAACAGGCCCAGCAGCAGCTTGACCAGGGTGGTCTTGCCGCAGCCGGAGGCCCCGACGATGGCCACCGCCTCGCCTTCCTCGACCGTGAAACTGCAATCCTGCAGCACCCAGGGTTCGCCCTCGGCGTAGCGGAAGGACAAGCCCTGCACCTCGATCCGGGTGCTGGCAGGCGGGGCCTGTTCGACCAGGGAGCCGGCGTCCGGCTCCGGCGGGGTCAGCACGATATCGGCCAGGCGCTCGCCGTGCAGGCGCAGCATGCGGAACTCGATCCACTTGTCGATCAAGGAGGCCACCCGCTGGGCGAACTGGTCCTTGTAGGCGAGGTAGGCGATCAGCATGCCGACCGAGAACACGTTCTGCATGGCGAGGCTGGCGCCGATCCAGATCACCGCGATCCGCTCGATGCCGAAAATCGTCTGGTTGGCGGTGGAAAAACCGAGGCCCAGCTTGGCCAGCTTGAGCTGCTGGTTGACGGTATCGACCATCAGGTTCTGGTAGGCCCCTTGGCGGTAGGCTTCTTGCCCGGCCACTTTGACGCTCTGCATGCCGCGCAGCGATTCCAGCAGATGGGTCTGCTGCTTGGCTTCGGCGATCAGCTCCTGCTCGGTGGTGGCGCGCAGGGGCCGGAAGGTCAGCGCCCGCAAAGCGAGGTACAACGCGACCGCCACCAGGGTGACCAGGGCCAGCCGCGGGCTGTAGAGCAGCATCATCGCCAGGGTGGCGATCGCCATCAGGCCATCGATCAAGGCCTCGATGAAACTGGTGGTCAGGGTCTGCTGGATCGCCTGCACCGCCCCCATGCGCGAGACCACATCGCCGAGATGGCGCTTCTCGAAGAACTCGAGCGGCAAGCGCAGCGCGTGAGCGAAGACATTGCCCAGCCATTGCAGACCCAGCCGGGTCGAGAGAAAGACCAGCGCCCAGCCGCGCAGCAGGCCGATGGCGACCTGCAGCAGCACGGCCAAGCCAAAGCCCAGGCCGAGCACGGTCAACAGATCGCGGTCGGCGGAGACCAGAACCTGGTCCACCACCCACTGCATGTAGAAGGGGGCCAGCAGCACGAACACCTGCAGGGCCACCGACAGCAGCAGGATCTGCGCCAAAGCGCGCCACAGCCCGCGCACCGGGCCGGTGAGCTGCGAGAGCCGGATCGCCGGCGGCGCGGGCTGCTTCTGGAACTCGGCCCCCGGCGTCAGTTCCAGCGCGACGCCGGTGAAGTGGCGGGAGACCTCGTCGAGGCCGAGTTTACGCTCACCAAAGGCCGGGTCGAGCACGGTGACGGAGCGCCGCCCGACCTTGGCCAGCACCACGAAGTGGTCGAGATTCCAGTGCAGGATGCAGGGCGTCTGCAAGCGGCCGAGGTGTTCCAGGTCCAGGCGCAATGCGCGGGTCTGGAAACCGAGCTGCTGGGCGATGCCCATCAGGCGGTTGAGCGAAGCGCCCTTGAGGGAAACCGAAAAACGGCGTCGAAACTCCGGCAGGTCGGTGCGATGGCCGTGGTGGTTGGCGATCATCGCCAAGGACGCCAGACCGCATTCGGCGGCCTGGGATTGCAGGATGGGTTTCACGCGGGATGGGGCATGGCGAACATGCGTTCACTTCACTTCTGCTCGTCACGCCCGGCCATGTGGCGCTGGATCCCCCGATAGGTGAATGCGGCGGCAAATGCCCCCACACCACCGAGCAGGCCAAGCATCAACACGTTGCCTTGGGCGAACAACGCGGCTAGGACAGCGGTGAGAGCACATACCAGCAACGCACATAGAAGGGGGGCTGCGTGCATCATCGTTCTGTAACTCCAAATTCCGGCGGCACCCTCCGGTCAGGAGGGTGCCAGATACCGATTCAGTTAGTAGCCAACGAGTAGCCTACGGCGATGGCGACACCGAGTGTAAATCCAGCAGCGGCACCCACCACGGTGCCAACACCAGGCACGACACTACCGATTGCCGCACCAGTCACCGTGGACGCCCACGCACCAGCGGCACCCATGACGATATCGCCGGCGGCAGTACCACCATCAACTTGGCTGATCTCCACCACACTCAACTCACGCATTTGGATTCTCCATCGTTCACCTGCCAATCGCAGGCGGTGCGAACCCTGTCACAGAACGCCCCCCCCCCTGCAAGCCCCTTGCCGATCGCTCATTCAGCCCTGCTTCAGACGACCCGTGATCGTGTGCAGCGGCTCCAAGACCCACTCCCACAGCCGGCGCCGCTCCCCGAGGATATCGGCCTCCAGCGTCA
This sequence comes from Silanimonas sp., assembly GCA_018334015.1. Classification (GTDB taxonomy): domain Bacteria; phylum Pseudomonadota; class Gammaproteobacteria; order Xanthomonadales; family Xanthomonadaceae; genus Silanimonas. The sequence goes on along the minus strand of JAGXTI010000014.1, from coordinate 37,300 downwards.
TGCCGGGCTTCAAGGCCTCGTCCTGGCCAAAGGCCCGCACCGTCTGCCGCTCCAGGGCAACGACGATGCGGTAGTACGGCCCGCTGGCCGGTGCCTTGCCGAGCAGGGCCGCGAGTTCGCCCGTACCCAAGGCGCTGCGTGAAATGCGCTCCACCCGCCCCCGATGGTGGCCGAAGCGCTGGAACGGAAAAGCCTGGTAGCGCAGCAGCACGGCATCGCCGGGGCTGATGAAGCCGATCGCCCGGCTCGGCACCAGCAGATGCGCTTCCAGGCGGCTGGCCGCCGGCAGCAGGCTGAGCAGCGGCTGGCCGGCCTGCACCGTCTGGCCCGGCTGCCCGAGCCTTGTGGCCACGGCACCGGAGAGCGGGGCGCGGATCACCTTCTGCGCCCGCGCCGAGGTCTCCACCGATTCCTGCATCAAGCCCGCACGATCGCGCTGTTCCGCGGCATCGAGCGCGGCAAGACGCGCCGGCAACTCGCGCTCTGCCTGCTGCAACTGCGCCCACTGCCGGCGCAGGCCCAGCTGCTGCCGCTCCAGGGCCTGCACCAAACCCAGCTGCTCGAGTTCGGCCGCCTGCTGTTGCTGCAACTGCAACTCGGTGACGAACTGCCGGGCGCGCAGTTCCTGCAAGCGCTGCGTCGTCTGCTGCGCCAGACGGTGCTGGGCGCGGCGGGTGTCGAGTTCGGCGTCGATCTGGCGCAACTCGGACTGCACGGCGGCGATTTGCTCGGCAAGCCCCTGCTGCTGCGCCAGCAGCTGTTCGCGTTGCGAAGCAAAACCGCTGACCAGCCCTTCCTGGCGCTCGGCGAGGGCGGCTTGCAAGGCGGCGTGGGTATCGCCGCCCACCAAGGTCGCACGCGGCATCACCAGCACCGCCAGAACCTCACCGGCTTGCACGCGCTGGCCTTCCTCGACGCGGACCTCGGCCAGGGTGCCGGGCACCGGGGCGGTCACCGTCGCGATGCCCTGGTCCGGCAGCAACTGGCCGCCCACCCGGGTTCGCCGGGTGCAGTCGCCCAGGATCAGGAACAGCACGATCAGCAGTGCAGCGCCGACCGCAAAAGCGGTCAACAGCCACAGCGACAGCGGCTGGCCCAGCACGATCCCGCCCAGCCAGCGGTTCTGGCGGGCCTCGAGCACTTCCTGGCGGAACAGGGAATCGGTCATGGCGAACCCGAGCGCGAACGGCAAACGGCGCCGAGTCTAAACCAGCCCGCCCGCGTTCTCGGCCTTGGGGCCGCTGTGCAACACTTGCTGGATGACTCTGGTCTTGGCTCTCGCCCTGTTCGCCGCCCTCGCCTACGCCGCCGCCGGCAGCGGCCTGGCGCGGCGGGTGCTGGCGCAGGGCACGGCGCACGGCAGCGGACCCTGGCTGGTGCTGGGCGGGATCGGCGCCTCGGCGCATCTGGCGGCGCACATGCTGGCCACCGCCACCCGGGGCCTGCCGGATCTGCACTTCCTCTCGGCGTTGTCGCTGGTGGCTCTCGGCATGGCGGCACTCACCCTGGCCGGGGCCTGGCTGGAACGGCTGGAGGCCCTGGGCGTGCTGGTCTTCCCGATCGCCGCCGCCAGCCTGCTCGCTTACGCGCTGGCCGGCCAGCCCGGCCACAGCGGCGAGCCTCTGCCCTGGCCGATCAAGCTGCACGCCTGGGTTGCCCTGCTGGCCTACGCCGCGCTGGCGCTGGCCGCGCTGTTCGCGATCGGCCTGTGGGTGCAGGAACGCGCCCTGCGACGGCGGCGGATCACCCGGCTGGTGCGCGCCCTGCCGCCGCTGACCCAGACCGAGGCCCTGCTGTTCCGCATCCTGCTGGCCGGCTTCGCCCTGCTCACCTTGGCGCTGGCGATCGGGCTGGTGTTCGTCGAGAACCTGTTCGCTCAGCACCTCGCCCACAAGGCGGTGCTCTCGCTGCTGAGCTGGGCGGTGCTGGCCGCTTTGCTGTTCGGCCACTGGCGCTGGGGATGGCGCGGGGCGAAGGCCGCGCGCTGGACGCTGGCGGCGATGCTGCTGCTGGGCCTCGCCTTTTTCGGCAGCCGTTTCGTCTACGAGTTCCTGCTCGGCGCCTGAAGCCGACGGCCTTCAGTGGGCCGCCTGCTCCAGTGCTTCGGCGAGCCGCTCGACCCCGATCACCTCGAGCTCGCCAACCCGGCTGGACTTCGGTGCGTTGGCCTTGGGCACGATGGCCCGCTTGAAACCGTGGCTGGCGGCTTCCTTCAGGCGCTCCTCGCCGTTCGGCACCGGCCGAAGTTCGCCGGAAAGCCCGACCTCGCCGAAGGCGATGGTCTTGTCGGCCAGCGGCCGGTCACGCAGCGAGCTGAGCACGGCCAGCAGCACCGGCAGGTCGGCGGCGGTCTCCTGCACGCGGATGCCGCCGACCACGTTGACGAACACGTCCTGATCGAACACACCGACACCGCCGTGGCGATGCAGCACGGCCAACAGCATGGCCAGCCGGTTCTGTTCGAGGCCCAGCGCAACCCGCCGCGGGTTGGCCAGTGGGGACTGATCGACGAGGGCCTGCACCTCGACCAGCAGCGGCCGTGTGCCCTCGCGGGTCACCATCACCGCGCTGCCGGGCTGCGGCGAACGCGAGCCGGAGAGAAAAATGGCGGACGGGTTCGATACTTCGCGCAGGCCCTTGTCGCCCATCGCGAAAACGCCCAGCTCGTTCACCGCACCAAAGCGGTTCTTGAAGGCGCGCAGCACGCGGAAACGGCTGCCAGCCTCGCCCTCGAAATACAGCACGGCATCGACCATGTGCTCGAGCACGCGCGGCCCGGCGATTCCACCCTCCTTGGTGACGTGGCCGACCAGAAACACCGCGGTGCCGGTCTCCTTGGCGAAGCGCACCAGCTTGGCGGCACTCTCGCGCACCTGGCTCACCGAACCCGGGGCCGCGGTGAGCAGTTCCGACCACAGGGTCTGGATCGAATCGGCCACCATCAGCCGCGGCCGCGCCTGTGCGGCCTGCGCCAGGATGCGCTCGACACAGGTCTCGGCCAGTGCGCTGACGCCCTCGATCGGCAGACCGAGGCGCTGCGCACGCCCCGCCACCTGCGACAGCGACTCCTCGCCAGTGACGTACAGGCCTGGCACGCGCGCGGCCATCGCCGCGATGGCCTGCAGCAGCAGGGTGGATTTGCCGATGCCCGGATCGCCGCCGACCAGCACCACCGAGCCTTCGACCAGGCCGCCACCGAGCACGCGATCGAGTTCGCCGATGCCGGTGGAGACGCGCGACTCGGATTCATGTTTCACCGCCGACAGCGGCGTGATGCGCGGCTGCTCCGGCACACCGGCCCAGTTGGCGTGCCGTGACGCGCCTTTCGCCGCCGGCTCGACGACGATCTCGGCCAGGGTGTTCCAGGCCCCGCAGGCCTCGCACTGGCCCTGCCATTTCGGATGGCTGGCGCCGCAGTCGCTGCAGACGTGGGCGGTTCGCGCCTTCGGTTTTCCGCCTGTGACGGCCATGCGCCAGTGCCTCAGCCGGGCCGCACGCCGGGGCGGCCGGCCTCGACCACGAAACGCCGCTGGGTCTCGATGCGGCTCTCCTTGGCCTTGACCGTATCGACCACGCGGATCGACGCCCGCAGCTCGCGTGGGGTGAACTCGCAGGTGAGGTAGCCGCGCCGGCTCATGTCGGCGAAATGCACATGCGGGTTGTGGCGGGTGCGCGCCTCGTTGACCGCATGCACCGAACCCTGGGCGGTGATCGAGGTGCCGCAGAACTCGCTGGCGATGATCGGCGAGGCCGGATCACGGCGACGGTGGATGTCGGCCACCACGGTGGCGTGCAGGTCGCCACCCAGCACCACCGGGTTGGGCACGGCGTGCTTCTCGAGTGCCGCCAGCACCTGTTCGCGAGCCAGCGGGTAGCCGTCCCAGCCATCACTCCAGACCGATTCGCCGCCCTCGCGGGGCGTGGCGTAATGGGTCATCAGGGTCTGCTGGCCGAGGATGTTCCAGCGCCGGCCGGATTCGGCGAGGCGGGCTTCCAGCCAGGCCTCCTGCTCGCGTCCGAGCAGGGTGCGCGAGGGATCGAGCAGTTCCGGGCAGGCCCCGAGCATCACATCGGTCGAACCGCCGCGCTTGTGCGGGTCCGGGCAGGCCTGCGGCGAACGGTACTGGCGGTTGTCGAGCATGCAGATACGGGCCAGCCGACCGAAATCGGTGTGGCTGAAAAGCCGCAGGCTGGCACCCTTGGCCCACATCGCGCGCGGCAGGGGCATGTGCTCGAAATAGGCCTGGTAGGCCGCCGCGCGCCGGACCAGAAAGCCCGGATCGAGGTGTTCGGACTGGTCGCCCGCGTAATCGTTGTCGACCTCGTGATCGTCCCAGGTGAGCAGCCAGGGCACCGCGGCATGCATGCGCTGCAGGTCGGGATCGAGCCGGTACTGGGCGTGGCGGCTGCGGTACTCGGGCAGGGTCATCAGCAGCGAACCGACGTGCCGACGCACCAGATCGTCGCCCCAGCTGTTCTCGTAGAGGTAGTCGCCGACGAACAGCATGAGGTCGAGGTCTTCGGCGAGCAGGTGCCGGTAGCCGGTGAACCAGCCCTGCTCGTAGTGCTGGCAGGACGCCACCGCCAGCCGCAGGCGCTGCACATCGGCATCCGGCGCGTCGGCCGTGCGGGTGCGACCGACCGGCGAAACCGCATCACCGCTGCGGAAGCGGTACCAGTACCAGCGACCCGGATCGAGCCCGGTGGCGTCGGCATGCAGGCTGTGCGCGGTTTCCGGCACCGCCCGCACCCGCCCGGTGGCGACGATCCGGCCAAAACGCTCGTCGCTGGCAAGCTCCCAGGTCACATCGACGTTCTCCGGCTGCATGCCGCCGGCAGGCTCCAGCGGCGAAGGCGCCAGCCGGGTCCACAAGGCGACCCGGTCCGGGCGCGGGTAACCCGAGCCGACCCCGAGCGAGAAGGGGTAGGCCTTGAAGCGCACACGCGGCGGTGGCGGGGTCTGGGCCAGCGCGCCGGGGGCAACGAAAGCCGCCAGGGCCAGGGCGCTGGCGACGCGCAGGACCTGACGCCGGGACGCGCCGATGGCGTTCAGGCGGTTGGCGAGAAGGAGGGTCGATGGCTCGTCACGGCGCGTCATGGTCAGTCCTCCGGGTTGGGGCGGCTTGATTTACCATGTTCACGGCGGCAAACCGGTGACGGCAGGAAAACAAAAGCCCGCAACGGGCGACCGATGCGGGCTAGGGCTTTCATGGTGCCGGAGAAGGGACTCGAACCCCCGACCTACGCATTACGAATGCGCCGCTCTACCAACTGAGCTACACCGGCATCGGACGAATCGACGATTCTAGTCCGCGGGTCGGGCAGGGTCAACGCCGCCCGGGCCTTCGACCAGAGTGATGCGCAGGGCTTTCGGCAGGGCGAACACCACATCCTCGGGCTTGCCGGCCAGTTCGACCGGCTCAGCGCCGCCCAGATCGCGCAGCCGCACCAGCACGTCCTGGACCAGCCGTTCCGGTGCCGAAGCCCCGGCGGTCACACCGACGCACTGTTTGCCGTCCAGCCAGCGGGGTTCGATCTGCCCGGCGCCGTCGATCAGGTAGGCCTCGACGCCGTTCTTCTCGGCCAGTTCGCGCAGGCGGTTCGAGTTCGAGCTGCTTGGGCTGCCGACCACCAGGATCAGGTCGCAGCGCCTCGACAGTTCGCGCACGGCGTCCTGGCGGTTCTGGGTGGCGTAGCAGATGTCGTCGTGGCGCGGCCCCTGCAGGGCCGGGAAGCGGCGTTGCAGCACGGCGATGATGTCGCGGGTGTCATCCACCGAGAGCGTGGTCTGGGTGGTGAAGGCGACATGGTCGGGCTGGGCGATCTCGAGGGTCTCGGCCTGGGCGACGTCCTCGACCAGATGGATCGCGCCGCCACCGGCCTCCTTGCGCCACTGGCCCATGGTGCCCTCGACCTCGACGTGGCCGGCATGGCCGATCAGGATCACGTCGCGCCCGGCCCGGCAATGCCGGGCGACCTCGATGTGGACCTTGGTGACCAGCGGGCAGGTCGCGTCGAACACCTTGAAGCCGCGCTCGGTGGCTTCGTTGCGCACCGCCTGCGACACGCCGTGGGCGCTGAAAATCAGTGTGGCACCGGGCGGCACCTCGGCCAGGTCCTCGACGAAGACCGCACCGCGGGCACGCAGGTCCTCGACCACGTAGCGGTTGTGCACCACCTCGTGGCGGACATGGATGGGCGCTCCGAGCTGCTCCAGCGCGCGCTCGACGATCTCGATGGCGCGATCGACGCCGGCGCAGAAGCCGCGCGGGTTGGCGAGCAGGATGGCGAAACTCAAGCGTTCCTCCTCGGCAGCAGGCTCAGCACGACCAGACCCACCGCGCCGGTCACGATCGAGGCATCGGCGATGTTGAACACCGGCCAATGGAAATCGCGCCAATACCAGTGGATGAAATCGACGACGTAGCCGAAACGCAGGCGGTCGATCAGGTTGCCGATCGCACCGCCGATGATCAGCGCGAAAGGCAGCGCCTCGCGCCAGTGCCCGCGGGGCATCTGCCGCAGCCAGTGGACCAGCAGCAGGCTGATGCCGATGGCCAGGGCGCTGAAGAACCAGCGCTGCCAGCCCGAGGCCCCGGCGAGGAAGCTGAAGGCCGCGCCGTGGTTGTGGACCAGGGTCCAGTTCCAGAAGCCCTCGATCACCGGCACCGAGCGGCCGTAGTCGAGCACGGCGATGAAATACAGCTTGCTCGCCTGGTCGAGCAGGATCAGGACCAGGGACAGCCACAGCCAGACCAGGGCATTGGCGGACAGCAGCGGCGTGGTGCTGGTGGAATGGGCGTTGGGCGGGTTCACGGCGGGTGCTTGGAAAGGCTCAGAAGTGGCGGCGGTTTTCGCCGGCGCCGTCGACATTGTCGACGCAGCGCCCGCAGAGTTCGGGATGCTCGGCGTGCGCACCGACATCGGCGCGATGGTGCCAGCAGCGCACGCACTTGGGCGACGAGCTTGCCAGCGCCCGGATGAACGCCCCGGCGACGCCCTCGGCGGGCAGCGCGTCGACGGGCTTGGCGGCCAGCGGGTGCAGGCGCAGCCCGCTCACGATGAACAGGAAGCGCAGCTCGTCGGCGACGGGTGCCAGCGCGGCAAGCGTCGCATCGTCGAGGTACAGATCGACCTCGGCCTCGAGCGAGGCGCCGATGGCTCCGCCGGCGCGCATCGGCTCCAGCAGCTTGGCCACGGCTTCGCGGAGGGCCAGCGCGCGGGCGAAGCCCTCGCGCGACAGCACGCCGCCCTCGGGCAGCGGATCGAGATCCCCGCTCCAGGTGGTGAACAGCACATGCGCCTCGCGCGCGCCCGGCAGGTGCTGCCAGAGCTCGTCCGCGGTGAAGCTCAGGATCGGCGCGATCCAGCGCGTCAGCGCGTGGGCGATGCGGAACATCGCCGACTGCGCCGAGCGGCGGCCGCGGCTGTCCACCGGCATGGTGTAGAGCCGGTCCTTGGTGACATCGAGGTACAGCGCGCCAAGGTCGTTGGTGCAGTAGTTCTGCAGCGCGGCCACGACGGCGGCGAAGTCGTAGCGGGCATAGGCCGCCGTGATCTCGGCCTGCACATCAAAGGCGCGGGCCACTGCCTGCGCATCCAGCCAAAGCAATGCGCTGTTCGGCAGCAGGTGGGCGGCCGGATCGAAGCCGGCCAGATTGCCGAGCAGGAAGCGCGCGGTGTTGCGGATGCGCCGGTAGGCGTCGGCGGTGCGCTTCAGGATGTCGTCGGAAACCGACATCTCGTTGCGGTAGTCGGCACTGGCGATCCACAGGCGCAGCACATCGGCACCGAGCTGGTCGATGACCTTCTGCGGCTCGACCACATTGCCGAGCGACTTGCTCATCTTGCGGCCCTGCGCATCGACCGCGAAGCCATGGGTCAGCACCTGCCGGTAGGGGGCGGCGCCGTCGATCGCCACACCGGTGAGCAGCGAGCTCTGGAACCAGCCGCGGTGCTGGTCGGAGCCTTCGAGGTAGAGATCGGCCGGCTTGGCGAGCCCCTCGTCGGCGCGCGCGGCGAGCACGGCCTCGTGGGTCACCCCCGAATCGAACCAGACGTCGAGGATGTCGGTGACCTTCTCGTAGTCGCCGGCCTCGGCGCCGAGCAGTTCAGCCGCGTCGAGCGCGAACCACGCGTCCACCCCGCCCCGCTCGATCTTCGCGGCCACGGCGGCCATCAGCTCGGCCGTGCGCGGGTGGATCTCGCCGGTGAGGCGGTGCGTGAACAGCGCGATCGGCACGCCCCAGGTGCGCTGGCGCGAGATGCACCAGTCCGGGCGGCCGTCGACCATGGCGCTGATGCGCGCCTCGCCCCAGTCGGGGAACCAGGCCACGCCCTTGATGGCGGCCAGCGCGTCGGCGCGCAGGTTTGCCTGCGTCATCGAGATGAACCACTGCGGCGTCGCGCGGAAGGCCACCGGCGTCTTGTGACGCCAGCAGTGCGGGTAGCTGTGCTGCAGCTTGCCCGAGGACAGCAGCACGCCGCGCGCGGCGAGTGCGGCGACGATGACGTCGTTGGCCTTCCACAGATGCGTCCCGGCGATCGCGACCTCGCCCTCGGGCGTGGCGATCGGTGGCGTGCCCGGCAGGTACAGGCCCTTGCCGTCGACCGGGTTGATCTGGGCGGCGCTGTAGTGGTCGGTGAGCCCGTAGCGCTTGCCGACCGCGAAGTCCTCCTGACCGTGGCCGGGTGCCGTGTGCACCGCGCCGGTGCCCTCGTCGGCGGTGACGTGCTCGCCGAGGATCAGCGGGATCTCGCGGTCGTAGAACGGATGCGCGAGTTTGATGCCCTCGAGCGCACGGCCTTCGGTGCGACCGAGCACCTTGGCTTCGGCGACGCCGAAGCGCGCCAGCGCCTTCTCGACCAGCGCCTCGGCCAGCACCAGCAGCAGGCGCTTCCCATCGCGCGCCGGGCCTTCGACCAGCGCGTAGCCGAGCTCCGGCCCCAGCGTGACCGCCAGCGAGGCCGGCAGGGTCCACGGCGTGGTCGTCCAGATCGGCACGGCGACGATCGCGTCCTCGTCAAAGCTGACGCCGAACTTCGCCGCCAGCGCCCTCGGGTCCTTCGCGTCGTAGGCGACATCGACCATCGGCGAAGTCTTGTCGGCGTACTCGATCTCGGCTTCGGCCAGGGCCGAACCGCAATCGAAGCACCAGTGCACCGGCTTGGCGCCGCGCAGCAGATGGCCGCGCTCGACGATCTTCGCCAGCGCGCGGACCATGTCGGCCTCGAAGCGGAAATCCATCGTGCGGTAGGGATGGCCCCAATCGCCCAGCACGCCGAGGCGTTGGAAATCGCGCGACTGGCCGGCGATCTGCTCGGCGGCGTATTCGCGGCAACGCTGGCGGAAGGTGGCGGCGTCGAGCTTGTCGCCGACCTTGCCGAACGTCTTCTCGACGGCGAGTTCGATCGGCAGGCCGTGGCAGTCCCAGCCCGGCACGTAGGGCGCATCGAAGCCGGAGAGCAGCTTCGACTTGACGACGATGTCCTTCAGCACCTTGTTGACGGCGTGGCCGATGTGGATGTTGCCGTTGGCGTAGGGCGGGCCGTCGTGCAACACGAAGCGTGGCCGGCCGGCAGCGCGGGCACGCACCTGCTCGTAGAGGCGGCCGTCCTGCCAGCGCTGCAGCATGGCCGGCTCGCGCTTGGGCAGATCGCCGCGCATCGGAAAGGCCGTGTCCGGCAGCGAGAGGGTGCTCTTGTAGTCGATGCTCACGGCGAGGCGTTGGCTGGGTCGGTGTCGGGGAGGGGCGGCGCGCTCAAGGGCGCAGCGCTTCGGTCGGGAGAAAGTGTTCGATCGGGCCGGCGGTCAGGATCGCGCGCGCCTCGGCGGCATCGCGGTCCATCTGCACGATCAGGGCGGGCAGATCATCGAACCTGATTTCATCCCTGAGTTTGGCGACGAACTCGACCTCGATACGACGGCCATAAAGATCGCCGGCGAAGTCGAAAACATGCACCTCCAGCCACGGCGCCTTGCCCTGCACCGTGGGTCGGGTGCCGAGGCTCGACACGCTGGGCATGGGTTGCGCACCGATGCCGTGCACCCGGGTCGCGAAGATGCCCTGCAGGGGCGGGCGCTTGCCGCCGAAACGCAGGTTGGCGGTCGGGTAGCCCAGGGTCCGGCCAAGCTGCTGGCCGCGCCCCACCTTTCCGGCGATGGTGTAAGGCCGCCCCAGCAGCGCGGCGGCACGCTCGAAATCGGCAGCCGCCAGTGCGGCGCGCACGGCCGTGCTCGACACCCGCTCGCCGGCTTCCGCCACAAGCGGCAGGGCCTGCGTGATGAAGCCGAGTTCATGGCCCATGCGCTGGAGCAGGGCGAGATCGCCGCCACGGCGATGGCCGAAGCGGAAATCCGGCCCGACCCAGACTTCACGGGCCTGCAGTTTCGCCACCAGCACCCTGCGGACGAAAACCTCGGCCGGCATCGCCACCATTGCCGCGTTGAAACGCAAAAAACCAATCACATCGACGCCGAGCTCGCGAAGGCCGGCGAGCTTGGCCGCCGGCAGGCTGAGCCGGGGCGGGGGCTCCGCGGCCATGAAGAACTCGCGCGGCAGCGGCTCGAAGCTCAGGCCAACGAGCGGCAGGCCGCGCTCGCGGGCACGGGCGCGGGCGCGGCCGATCAGCGCCTGATGACCCCGATGCAGGCCGTCGAAAGCTCCGATGCAGACCACGCTGCCGGCGGGGGTGGGCGATCGGCCCCCGATGTCGCGGAACAGCAGGCTCATAAGACCGCCGAGTATAGCCGGCCACCGCCCGGGCCGGCCGCGCGGGGCTGCGCTTTCAATGCGCCCAGACCCGGCGCGGACGGACCCCGGCCAGCAACAGGCCGGCGGCATAGGCCAGGGCTCCGGCGGCGACCGCGGCCAGCAGCCAAGCGACCCGCTGCAGGGCCGGCAACTCGCCGAAGTCGCCAACGTGCTGGCGCAGGGCCAGCACCGCCAAGCCCATCAGCACGAGACCCAGACCGATCTGCAGCAGAAAGCGCCCCCAACCGGACTGCGGCTGGACGATGCCGTCGCGGCGCAGCCAGCGCCAGAGCAGCACGGCATTGGCGATGCCGGCCAGCGCCGTGGCCAGGGCGATGCCGACGTGGGCTCCGGGCACCCCGAACCACCAGAGCGGCGTGGTCAGAAGCACCATCAGGCCGATGTTGATGAAGACCGTGGCGATCGCCGCCCGCATCGGCGTGACGGTGTCCTGGCGCGCGAAATAGGCCGGCAGCAGCACCTTGGAGAGCATGAAGGCCGGCACCGCAAGGCTGGTCGCCGACAGGGCCCAGGCCGCCATCTGGGCATCGTGCGCGGTGAACCGACCGTGCTGGAACAGCGTGGCGGTGAGCGGCCCGGCCAGCAGCAGCAGGCCGAGGCCGGCCGGCAGGCCGACCAGAGCCACCATCCGCAGGCCCCAGTCGATCGCCCGGGCGTAGCCGGCCTGGTCACCCTCGACGAAACGCGCCGAGAGATGCGGCAGGATCACCGTACCGATCGCCACGCCGAACAGGCCGAGCGGAAACTCGCTCAGGCGGTCGGCGGTGTAGAGCCAGGTCTGGCTGCCGGTCACCAGCAGGGAGGCGAACACGGTGCCGACCAGCAGGTTGAGCTGGGCCACCGAGGAGGAGAACAGGGTCGGCAGCATCAGGGTGCCAACCCGGCGCACCGCCGGGTGCCGGAAGTCGAGGCGCAGCCGCGGGCGCAGCCCGAGCCGCCCCAGCGCCGGCCAGAGCAGCAGGAACTGCAGCACGCCGGCCAGCAGCACGCCCCAGGCCAGGGCCATCGGCGGCACCTCGAACAACGGCGCCAGGGCCAGCATGGCGGCGATCATCGCCAGGTTGTGCAGCACCGGCGTCAGCGCGGCCAGGCCGAAGCGGCCGTGGCTGTTCAGGATGGCGCCGGCCAAGGCGGTCATGGCGATGAACGCGAGGTAGGGGAAGGTGATCCGCAGCATCGCCGCGATGCGCTCGATCTGCGCCGGATCGTCCAGCGCGCCCGGGGCGAACAGCGCCGCCACCCACGGTGCCGCCAGCATGCCGAGACCGGCCACCAGCAGCACCACGGCGCAGAGCGCGCCGGCGACGTGGTCGCGGAACGCGCGCAGGACGGCCTCGTCGCCCTGGTCGCGGGCGGCGGCGTAGGCCGGCACGAAGGCCGAGGCGAACGAACCCTCGGCGAAGATCCGCCGCAGGTAGTTGGGGATGCGGTAGGCGATAACGAAGGCGTCCATCGCCGCCGAGGCACCGAACAGGCTGGCCTGCAGGATGTCGCGGACGAAACCGGCGAGGCGCGAAAGCAGGGTCATGCCGCCGAACACGGCACTGGAACCCAGCAGGCCCCTCTTCACGCGGGCATCCTGAACACCGGCCGGCGCGGCCTGCTTTGTTCTTGACGCGACAAGGCTTTTCCCCAATACTCGGCGGTCTTTCGTCCCGCATCTTATCCGTTTTCCAGGAGCCGTCCGTGGCCAACATCAAGTCCGCCAAGAAGCGCGCCAAGCAGGCCGCCGTCCGCAATGCCCGCAACTCGGCGCAACGTTCGATGCTGCGCACGGCCGTCAAGAAGGTCGTCAAGGCCATCGGTGCCCGCGACGTCGCCGCCGCCGAGGCCGCCTTCGCCGTCGCCCAGCCCATTCTCGACCGCTACGCCTCGCGTGGCCTGATCCACAAGAACAAGGCCGCCCGCCACAAGGCCCGCCTGAACGGCCACATCAAGGCCCTGAAGGCCGCCTGAGGACCGCCCCGGCGCGCGGGGCTTGACAGCACTGGCACACTGGCGGAGACCTCGTCCCGCCCGGAGCCACCGATGCCTCTGCTCGCCCATCACGTCCCCCGACCGGCGCAGACGCCGGCGGGCACCACCCTCGTCATCGATCGCCCCGACGACTGGCACCTGCACCTGCGCGACGGCGAGGAACTGAAAGCCGTACTGCCGCACACGGCGGCGCAGTTCCACCGCGCCATCATCATGCCGAACCTGAAGCCGCCGGTGACCACCACGGCGCTGGCGCTGGCCTACCGCAAGCGCATCCTCGAAGCCCGTCCCGCCGGCTCGGACTTCGATCCGCTGATGACGCTCTACCTCACCGACAACACGCCCGCCGACGAGATCCACCGCGCCAAGGCGAGCGGCGTCGTGCACGCGGTGAAGCTCTACCCGGCCGGTGCCACCACGAATTCCGATTCCGGCGTCACCGACCTCAAGCACACCTACAAGGCGCTGGAGGCGATGCAGGAGGCCGGCATGGTGCTCGCCATCCACGGCGAGGTGACCGACCGCGACATCGACGTGTTCGACCGCGAGAAGGTTTTCATCGACGAGAAGCTGATCCCGCTGCGTCGCGACTTCCCGGCGCTGCGGGTGGTGTTCGAGCACATCACCACGAAGGACGCCGCCGATTACGTCGCCACGGCAGAGGGCGAGATCGCCGCCACCATCACCGCCCACCACCTGCTCTACAACCGCAATGCCCTTTTCCAGGGCGGCATCCGGCCGCACTACTACTGCCTGCCGGTGCTGAAACGCGAACTGCACCGGCAGTCCCTGCTGGAGGCGGCGACCAGCGGCAAGCCGCGCTATTTCCTCGGCACCGACTCGGCACCGCACGCCATGGGCGACAAGGAATCCGACTGCGGCTGCGCCGGCTGCTACACCGCGCTGCACGCGCTCGAACTCTATGCCACCGCCTTCGAGGCGGTCGGACGGCTCGATCGGCTGGAGGGTTTCGCCAGCCACTTCGGTCCCGATTTCTACCGCCTGCCGCGCAATGCCGGCAAGGTGCGCCTGCACCGGCAGGACTGGTCGATCCCGACCGCCCTGCCCTACGGCGACCGGATCGTGGTGCCGCTGGCCCACGGCGAGACGCTGGGCTGGCGCTTCGAGGCCTCGCTTCAAACGAATGACGCGAGCCGGTAACGCCAACAGGGCAGCGTGATCGACGCGCCGGTGGCATTGGCGCGCTCTCCCCCCAACCCGACGAGGCCATCCCATGAGCCACACCCTGTTCCTGCGCATCGCCGCAAGCGGTTTCGCCGCCCTGCTGCTGCTCGCCCCCTCCCTCGGCCACAGCGCCAGCTTCACCGGCCGCGTGGCCTCGGTTTCGGACGGCGACACCATCACCCTGGAGCGCTCCCTGCCCGCCCCACTCAGCACCCGCGAAGTCCGTCTGCTCAGCATCGATGCGCCCGAGACTTTCTTCGTCGACGGCGTTCCGGCTGGTGACCAGGTGGTGCATGGCCGCGTCTCGCGTGACGCGCTGCGCAGCCTGCTGCCGCGCGGCACCCAGGTCACCATCGTCACCGACCGCATCCAGACCGACGCATTCGGCCGGGTACTGGCCCATGTCTACCGTGGCAGCTTGAACCTCAACGCCGAGATGCTGCGCCGCGGCCATGCCGTCACCTACGTGCGCTGGCCCAACAGCTATGGCCGCTTCACCGCGCATCGGGCCGCCCTGCAGGAAGCGCGGCTGGGCGGTCGCGGCATGTGGAACCCGAGCAATCCGATCGACGAATTGCCTTTCGAGTACCGGCTGCGCGTCAACGAGCGCACCAACACCCGTTATTTCGGTGATTTCTCGACCAAGACCTTCGTGCGCCCGGCCGACTACCGGCGGATCCCGATCGAACAGCGGCTCTCGTTCGCATCGGCCGCAGAAGCGAGTGCCGCCGGCTACCGCCTGCAATTCTGAACTTGCCGGGCTAGACCAGCATCGCCTCGCCCGGACGGGCGAGGCTGGTGAGCACCCCACGCTGCTGGAGCTGTTCGGCGAGGATCTGCCGCGGCCGGTCCTCGCCGTGCACCAGCACCACCCGCGGCCGGCCGCCGATGCCGGCCTGCCATTCGATCAGGGCCGGCTGATCGGCGTGCGCCGACAAGCCACCGACCGTGTGGCGCTGGGCGCGGACCTGCACCTCATGGCCCAGCACACGCACCCAGGCGGCACCATCGACCAGCCGGCGGCCGAGCGTGCCCTGGGCCTGGTAGCCGACGAACAGCAGGTGGTTGTTCTCGAAAGGCAAATGGTGGCGCAGGTGGTGGCGGATGCGGCCGCCGGTGCACATGCCCGAACCGGCGATGATGATGGCGCCGCCGCGGATCTGGTTGATCGCCATCGATTGCGCCGGATCGACGGTGAGGTGCAGGTTTTTCATGCGGAAGGGGTGCGGGCGACCGGCCCAGACCCGCCTTGCGTCCTCATCGAACAGACGGGTGTGGCGGTCGTAGACCTCGATCACGCGGGTTGCCATCGGGCTGTCGAGGAAGATGCGCCAGCGTCCGAGGCCCCAGTCCTCGTAGTGGCGGGCGAACCAGTACAGCAGTTCCTGGCTGCGGCCGACGGCGAAGGCCGGGATCAGCACGTTGCCGCCCTGCGCCCAGGCCGTGTGGAAGATCCGGCCGAGTTCCTCGATGGTGGCGGCGCGCTCGCGGTGGGCGCGGTCGCCGTAGGTGCTCTCCAGCAGCACGAGATCGGCCTTGGGCGGCACCACGGCATCGCGCAGGATCGGCGTGCCCTTCGGGCCGAGGTCGCCGGAGTAAATGAGCGTGCGCGGCTCGGGGCCGCTGGCGTCGACCAGTTCGACGCTGGCCGAACCGAGGATATGGCCGGCGTCGCGCAGGGTCAGCACGAGGCCGGGGAACAGCTCCAGGGGCTCCTCGTACTCGATGCCGCGCACCAGCCGCAGCACCTCCTGCACATCGGCCTGAGTGTAGAGCGGCTCCAGTTCGTCGGCATCGAAGCTGCGGCCCTCGGCGCGGCGGCGGCGGGCGCGCTCGGCATCACCCTCGGCGATCCGCGCGGCGTCCTCCAGCATCACCCGCAGCAGGTCGGCGGTGGCACGCTGCGCCCAGATCGGGCCGTCGAAGCCCTGCTGCACCAGCAGCGGCAAGCGGCCGCAGTGGTCGAGGTGGGCGTGGCTCATCACCACGCCGTCGATCTTGGCCGGGTCGAAGTCGAAGGGGTCGCGGTTGCGGCGCTCGTCCTCGCGGCTGCCCTGGATCAGCCCGCAGTCGAGCAGCAGCCGGCGACCGGCGGCCTCGACCTCGTGGCAGGAGCCGGTGACTTCGCCGGCGGCACCATGGAAACGGATCTTCATGGCCACCTCAGCGCGCTGCCGCTTCGAGTTCGGCCAGCACCCGCGGTGCCGGGAAGGCCTGCTCCATCACCCAGAGCATGTAGCGTGAATCGACCGCGATCATCCGCGTCATCGCCGGATCGAAGATCCAGTTCGAGCTGACCGACTCCCAGTTGCCGTCGAAGGCGAGGCCGACGAGGCGACCACGGGCATCGAGCACCGGCGAGCCGGAATTACCGCCGGTGATGTCGAGATCGGAGAGGAAATTGACCGGCACGCTGCCGAGTGCCGCGTCGGCATGACGGCCGTGACGACGCTCGCGGATGGCGTCGAGCTGGACCTGCGGCGCGTCGAAAGGCGTGACACCGGTGGCCTTGGCGGCCAGCCCCTCCAGCGTGGTGAACGGGGTGTAGGCCACGCCATCGCGCGGCACGTAGCCGGTCACTTGGCCGAAGGTCAGGCGCAGGCTGAGGTTGGCGTCCGGGTAGATGGCGCCGCCCTGGGCGCGGCGATGCGCCTGCACCGCCGCCAGGAAGGCCGGGCGGTCGCGCAGGTTCTCGCCGGCGCGGCCGCGGGCCGCGTCCTCGATGGCCTGCCAGGTCGGGAACAGCGCGACCACCAGCTGCAGCAAGGGGTCGGGGTGGGCTTCCAGTTCGGCGGCGGTGCGATCGAGCAGGGCAAGCCGGGCCTCGACGGGCTCCAGCGTGGTGCCGGCATAGAGACCGGCGAGGCCGGCACGGATGGCTTCCGGGCTGCCGTCGCCGACCAGCGCATCGAGCGCCGGCACCCGCTGTGCCGCCGGCAGGCGGACGTACTCGCCCAGCCAGTAGGCCAGCAGTTCGATCTCCATGCCGCGCACGTAACGGCGCTCGAGCTGGCGTTGCGCGCCTTCGATGGCGACACGGTCGCGCTGCTGGAATCCGGGGGCGCGCTCGAGATCGGGCTTGGCCGATTCGCGGGTCAGCCGGTAGGCCTGGCGCAGGCTGGCGAGCAGGCCGGTGCCGCCGATCTGGTTGAACACGAGGTCGCGTTCGCGCAGGGCACGCGCCGCGAGCGTCATCGCCACCAGGCGCTGGTGTGCGGCCAGCGCCTCGCGGCGGGCGGCGGCATCGAGACCGCTGGCCCCCGGCGCGCCGGCGCGGAGCCAATCGAGCACGGCGCGCTCACCCTCGCGCTTGCGCACGGCGGCATCGATCCGGGCGAAACCGGTGAGCTGGCCCTCCCAGTTCTTCATGGCGTTCTGCCAGTTGCGCACGGTGGCGGCGTAGCGCACCGCGATCTCCGGATCGGCCGCACTGGCGCGCTCGACCAGGGCGACGGTCTGGCGCAGATGGCGGCCGACCACCGGGAACTGCCAGTCGGCGACGTTGCGGAACTCCTCGTACAGGGCGTAGCGGTTGGTCTGGCCGGGGAAGCCCGCGACCATCACGAAATCACCGGCTTCGAGCGGGGTTTCGGCGAAGCGCAGCCAGTGTCGTGGCTGGAAGGGCACGTTCTCCGGCGCGTAGGGCGCCGGCCGGCCGTCGGGACCGACGTAGGCGCGGTAGAAGGTGAAATCGCCGGTGTGGCGCGGCCACATCCAGTTGTCGATCTCGCCACCGAAGTTGCCGATCGATGAAGGCGGCGCGTAGACCAGGCGCACGTCGCGGATCTCCAGTTGCCGGACCAAGCGAAAGGTCTGGCCGCCAAAGAAACTGAACAGCGTGCAGCGGTAGCCCGGCTCGCGTTCGCACTCGGCCACCAGCGCGCGCTGCACGTCCTCGAACGCCGCCTGCCGGGCCAGACCATCGGCAGCACCGCGCAGGGCCTGCCGCACCTCGGCCGTGACCTCGGTGATGCGGTCCATCACGAACACCCGTGCGTTCGGTCCGGCGGAGCGTTCCTCGGCCAGCGTTGCCGCGTTGAACCCGAGCGCCATCAGGTTGCGCTCGGGGGTGGAATTGAGCTGGATCGCGCCGTAGGCGCAATGGTGGTTGGTCGCCACCAGACCCTGCGGCGAGACGAAACTGGCGGTGCAGCCACCGAGCGCCACCACCGCACCGATCGGATCGCCGGTGAGCTCGGCCAATCGCTCCGGCGGCAGTTCGAGGCCGGCCGCGCGCAGCTCATCGGCGATCTCCGGCAACTGCTGCGGCACCCACATGCCCTCACCGGCGGCCAGCGGGGCAGCGAGCACGGAGGCGACCATCGCCAGTGCAAGAGGAAGTCGACGCATGAATGAAGCCCTCGGGGCGGCAAGCGGAACCCGCAGTCTAACCGCTGCCCGGCCGCAACCGGCATGCCGGAAGTCCCCCCTGCCGCGGCGCCGACCGGGGCCTCGTTATACTGCGTCGCAGCCGGGCCGGGCCGCCCGTGGAGCGCAGATCGATGGGGATGATGATGAAGGCGCTGGTCAAGCGCCACGCCGAAAAAGGCATCTGGATGGAGGAGGTGCCGGTCCCGCGGGCCGGGCCGAACGAGGTGCTGATCAAGCTGGAAAAAACCGCGATCTGCGGCACCGACCTGCACATCTACAAGTGGGACGAGTGGAGCCAGCGCACCATCACGCCGGGCCTCGTCATCGGTCACGAGTTCGTCGGCCGGATCGTCGAACTGGGCACCGGGGTGACCGGCTACAAGATCGGCGACCGCGTCTCGGCGGAGGGCCACATCGTCTGCGGCCATTGCCGCAACTGCCGTGCCGGCAAGCAGCACCTGTGCCCGAACACCGTGGGCATCGGCGTCAACCGCGATGGCGCCTTCGCCGAATACATCGCGATGCCGGCCGCCAACCTGTGGCCGATTCCCGATCCAATCCCCTCCGAACTGGCGGCCTTTTTCGACCCCTACGGCAATGCCGCGCACTGCGCGCTGGAGTTCGACGTGGTCGGCGAGGACGTGCTGATCACCGGCGCGGGCCCCATCGGCATTATCGCGGCCGGCCTCTGCAAGCACATCGGTGCGCGCAACGTGGTGGTCACCGACGTCAACGACTACCGGCTCAAGCTCGCCGCCGACATGGGGGCCACCCGTGTCGTCAACGTGGCCAAGCAGAGCATCA
This sequence comes from Silanimonas sp., assembly GCA_018334015.1. Lineage (GTDB taxonomy): Bacteria > Pseudomonadota > Gammaproteobacteria > Xanthomonadales > Xanthomonadaceae > Silanimonas. The sequence continues at coordinate 18,188 of JAGXTI010000014.1, read as the reverse complement.
AGGATGTGATGGCCGACCTGCACATGGAGGGCTTCGACGTGGGCCTCGAGATGAGCGGCAACCCGCGCGCCTTCAACGACATGCTCGACTGCATGTACCACGGCGGCAAGATCGCCTTGCTCGGCATCCTGCCCAAGGGCACCGGCGTCGACTGGGACAAGATCATCTTCAAGGGGCTCACCGTGCAGGGCATCTACGGTCGGCGCATGTACGAGACCTGGTACAAGATGACGCAGATGGTGCTCACTGGTTTCCCGCTGCAGAAGGTGCTCACGCACCAGATCCACATCGACGACTTCCAGCGCGGCTTCGAGCTGATGGATGCTGGCACCTGCGGCAAGGTCGTCTGCAGCTGGAACTGACGTGAGCCCGGCCTCCAGCGTCCGCATCCACGTCGACCCCGATCCCGACGGTGGCAGGGCGCTGGCCATCCGCGAGATGCTGCGCGACTACAACGCCCGCTTCATCGGTCGCCCCGACTGGCTGCCGCTCGTCATCACCGCGCTGGACGGCGACGACGGCCTGGTCGGTGGGCTGGCCGGCGAATACGGGCTGGGCTGGCTGCACGTCACCATGCTGGCGGTGGCGCCGGAGCGGCGCCGCACCGGCATCGGCGCACGTCTGCTCGACCAGGCCGAACAGTGGGCGCGGCGGCAGGGTGCGCTCGGGGTCTACCTCGACACCATCGCGTTCCAGTCGCTGGCCTTCTACGAGGGGCTCGGTTATCGGCGGTTCGGCGAGCAGCTGGACAATCCACCCGGCTACACCCGCTACCACCTCGAAAAACGCTTCGACTGATGCTTTGTTCCGCTCGACCGGCGCTCGCCCTGCTGGGCGCCGCCCTGCTGGCCTCCGCCCAGGCCCAGGCCTTGCCCGCAAGCCATTGCCCCGGTGCCGATGCCCTCCCGGCCCAACAAATCGCGCCCGCTCGTCTGCTGGAAGGCGAGGGCTTCACGGTCGACCCCTGCGCACGCCTGGTTGGTCATCTCGGTCGGTTTCTGTTGCGGCCCGACAGCCCGGCCGATGGCAGCGCCGTGGTACCCCCGGTGCTGGAGGTCGAAAGCCTCGATCTGCTGGCCCAACGCGTCGCCGAAATGGCACTGCTCCGGCAACTGCGGGACATCGGCCGCGCCGAAGCCGCCGCCGAAGCCGCCTGGGCCTCGCTGCAACAGACCGGCAGCGCGGTCGGCCAGGTGGTAACGCGACCTGTGGAGAGCGTGATCGGAATGCCCGCCGGCGCGCTCCGCTTCCTTGGCCGGCAGGCCGGTGAACTGGGTCGACACGCCGCCAATGCCGGTGATCGCGCCAGTGCAGCCTTCAGCGCCGCGCCGCAGGGCAGCGGCCTGCAACTGCGCCCCGGTGCCGAGCCGCCCCCCGGCCCGGAAGCCACGCCCTGGTGGCAGGCCGGCGGCCATGTCGCCTTGCGCCACGGCCAGCGCTGGATCGGCTACAGCGCGGCCCGCCGCGATCTTGCGCAGCGGCTGGGCATCGACCCCTACTCCGGCAACGCTTGGCTCGACGCCGAAATGGACCGTCTGACCTGGGCCGCGCTGGCCGGCCGACGCGGGGTCGGCCTGGGCTTGGGCCAACTCGGCACGGCGGCAGGAAACACCCTCGCCGTCAGTGGCCGCGTGCACCGGATGGTCTGGGAGCAATCGCCGGAGGCCGTCACCGCTTGGAACCGCGAACGTCTGGGCCTGCTGCGCTGTGGGGCCGAGGCCCGCGATGCCTTCTTCGACAACGGCCGTTTCAGCCCGACCCTGCAGACCCGGCTGGTGGACGCCCTGCTGGCCCTCGCACCGCAACAGGGTTGCGAGCTGCCGCTGGAACTGGCCGCCCGGGTCGAGCGCGAGGTCGATGCGCGTTACCTGATCGACCAGCTGCACCTGCTGATGGCCCAGCAGCCGCGCTTTCCGCTGCGCTTCGAGGCGGCCGGCCCAGCCCTGGTGCTGCGCGATGGCGAGGATCGGCTGTGGCTGGCGCTGCCGGTGGACCGGCTGATCTGGACGCCCGAAACGGCCGCCTATTTCGAAGCATCGGCGTTTCCGGCAACGACCGGGCTGCACCTGATCGTCGGTCGCAACGCCAGCCCCGAGGCGCGCAGCGCTCTTTTGGCGCAAGGCTGGTCGATCATCGAGGAAGCGATCGGGCCGGCACGGATCCGGCTCGAGGAGGCCCCCGCTGCGCCCTTCTGAGTGCCGCGCCGGCCTTCAGTCGGCCTGCGACTGCGGGTCGGTCAGCGGCAGCGGCAGCGGCTCGTCGAGCTGGGCGCGCACCAGCCGGTAACCGTGCTGGTAGATGCCCTCCAGCCGCCACTCGCTATCGCCTTGCAGGCCCAGCCGCTTGCGCAGCCGGCTCACGTAGGTGTCGATGCTGCGGGTAGCCACGTTCGGGCCCACGCGCCAGACCTGCGCGAGCAGGGTCTCGCGCGACACCACCTTGCCGCGGCGCTGGAACAGAAACACCAGCAGATCAAACTCGCGGTCGGTGAGTTCGATCGGCTCGCCATGCAGGCTGAGCCGGCGGTGTTCGAGGTCGAAGCCGAAAGGCTCGGCGTCCTCGATGACCGCCGCGCCCTGAGACGGGGCGGACCGACGCAGGGCGGCAGCGATGCGCGCGGCCAGCTCAGCGGCACGCGCCGGTTTGACGATGTAGTCGTCGGCACCGGCCTGCAGGCCGGTCACGATGTCCTGCTCGCGATCGTTGCCGGTGAGAAAGATCACCGGCAGCGCGCTGTTGGTCTGGCGCAATTCGCGCAGCAGATCGAGGCCGGAAACCCCCGGCAGGTTCCAGTCGAGCAGCAGCAGGTCGATCGATTCCGGCCCCATCCGCCGGCGGAACTCCAGCTCGGTGGCGTAGTGCAGGCAATCCATGCCGGCGTTGCGGATGAGCGCGGCGATGACTTTCGCCTGCGTCGGGTCGTCCTCGACCAGCCCGATTTGAAGGGTGCGTGACATGGCTTCCTGAAAATCCGGCGGGAGAATCGGATGACCCAACATCGCCATTGGCGCAAGTGCTGTCAAGCACGGGAGCGCCGCATAATGCCGGCTTTCCGCCGCACCGGAGCCCCCATGGCCGCTACCCCCACCCCCGCCCTCGCCCGCTACGCGGCCGAACTGGCCGAACTCCGCGCCGCCGGCCTGTTCAAAGCCGAGCGCATCATCACCAGCCCGCAGTCGGCCGAGATCACCCTCGCCGATGGCCGCCGGGTGCTCAATTTCTGCGCCAACAACTACCTGGGTCTGGCTGACCATCCCGATGTGATCGCCAGCGCCAAGGCGGCCCTCGACAGCCACGGCTTCGGCATGGCCTCGGTGCGCTTCATCTGCGGCACCCAGGACCTGCACAAGCAGCTGGAAGCGAAGATCGCCGCCTTCTTCGGCACCGAGGACAGCATCCTCTACGCCGCCTGCTTCGACGCCAACGGCGGCCTGTTCGAGCCGCTGCTTTCCGAGCAGGACGCGATCATCTCCGACAGCCTCAACCACGCCTCGATCATCGACGGCGTGCGCCTGTGCAAGGCCAAGCGCTACCGCTACGCGAACTGCGACATGGCGGATCTCGAGAAGCAGCTGCAACAGGCCCGGGCTGACGGCGTGCGCGACATCCTGATCACCAGCGACGGCGTGTTCTCGATGGACGGTTTCATCGCCCCGCTCGATGCGATCACCGCGCTGGCCAACAAATACGGCGCGATGGTGCACATCGACGAATGCCATGCCACCGGCTTTCTCGGGGCCACCGGCCGCGGCAGCGCCGAGGTCAAGGGCGTGATGGACAGGATCGACATTTTCACGGGCACGCTGGGCAAGGCCATGGGCGGCGCCTTGGGCGGTTTCACCACGGGGCGCCGCGAGGTGATCGAACTGCTGCGCCAGCGCTCGCGGCCGTATCTGTTCAGTAACTCGTTGCCGCCGCACGTGGTGGCCGCCGGCATCACCGCCTTCGACATGCTGAGCCGGGCCGACGAGCTGCGCGAGCGGCTCGCCGCGAACACGGTGTATTTCCGCGCGGAGATGGCCAAGCTCGGTTTCGAGATCAAGCCCGGCGTGCACCCGATCTGCCCGGTGATGCTCCACGACGCGCCGTTGGCGCAGCGCTTCGCCGAGCGCCTGCTCGAGGAAGGCATCTACGCCATCGGCTTCTTTTTTCCGGTGGTGCCGAAGGGCCAGGCTCGCATCCGCACGCAGATGAGCGCGGCCCACACCCGCGAACAGCTCGACCGCGCCATCGCGGCCTTCGCCAAGGTCGGCCGCGAGCTGGGTGTGATCAAGGCATAAGGATCCAGGCCCGTCGCGCAGAGCGGCCACGGGCGATCAGGCGCGCAGGCCCTCCACTTCCTCGACGCTCAGATGCCGCCACTGGCCTTTCGGCAGCTCGCCCAGGGCCAGCGGCCCGATGGCGACACGGATCAGGCGCCGCACCGGATGCCCGGCGGCCTTGGCCAAGCGGCGGATCTGCCGGTTCTTGCCCTCGTCCAGCACCACCTCCAGCCAAGCGGTCTTGCCGCCGCTGCGCAGCAGGCGCACGGCCTTGGCCGACAGCCGCTCGCCGCCTTCCTCGAGCCCGGCGACCATCGCCGCCAGCGTCGCCGCGCCGGGCACACCCTCGACCTGGACGTGGTAGGTCTTGTCGGGTCCGCAGGTCGGATCGGTGATCGCCGCCGCCCAAGCCGGGTCGTTGCTGAACAGCAGCAGGCCTTCGCTGGCCTGATCCAGCCGGCCGACCGGTGCGACCCAGGGCAGCCCGGCACCGTCGAAGCACCGGTACACCGTGGCCCGTCCGCGCTCATCAGCAGCCGTCGTCACCCGCCCGCGCGGCTTGTTCAGGGCAAGGTAGACAGGGGTGGCCGCGCCCATCGGCCGGCCGTCGACGCTCACCTCGTCGACACCGACGCGCACGGGATGCTCGGGGTCGCGAACGACGCGACCGGCCACGCTCACCCGACCTTCGCGCACCCAGGCGGCGGCGAGGGTCCGCGAGGCCAGCCCGGCTTTCGAGAGCACGCGGGCAACGCCGTGTCGCTTGGGTCCGGTCATGCGGCAATCATCGGCAATCCGTTGCGGATTGGCTACGCTGGAGCTCCGTCCAAGAGCCCTTGCCATGTCCGAACACAGCGCCGCAGTCCACTGGTCACGCCAAGGCCGCGATTTCAGCTACGCGACCTACTCCCGCGACCACCAACTGCGTTTCGAGAACGGGCAATCGAGCCTCGCCTCGGCCGCCCCCGATTACCTTGGCAACCCCGAGGCACTGAACCCGGAGACCCTGCTGATCGGCGCGCTGGTCTCCTGCCACATGCTCACCTTCCTTGCCGTTTGCGCCAAGCGCGGCTTCGTTGTCGAGTCCTACGAGGACAGGGCTTCCGGCCTGCTCGGCAAGAACGCCGACGGCAAAATGGCGATCACCCGCATCACGCTGCGGCCCCGGGTGCTCTTTTCTGGCGACAAGCAACCCGATGCGGCGGAACTGGGCCGCCTGCACGAACGGGCACATGGCCATTGCTTCATCGCCCAGTCGGTCCGCGCCGAGGTCAGCGTCGAGCCGGCGTGAGGAGGATGGGCACCGATTCACCGCCCTCTCACCGGACCAGCACCTAGAGTTGCGCCATGGATTCAACGACCAAAGCCAAGCCTTGGCGTCGCACCCTCACCGCGCTGGTGCGCTGGTTCGACACCAGCGCCCCGGACGCCGTGCCGGAAGCCGAAGCCCGACAGATCGACTGTGAACCGCTCGCGGTTTCCTGGACACGGATTTGAGGGTAAATCACGCCGCCTGGACCACCGGCAGCGCTGCGGCGCGAAGGTCACGACGCACCTGTGCGGGTGATCGATGCTGGTGCTTCTCGACCATCCACGTGTCGTTGTACAGCCGCTGCCACTCGCGCAGCGCAAGTCGCAACTCCTCGATGGTGGCGAAGCTGCGCACCCACAGCAACTGCTCCTTGAGCGTGCGGATGATGCGCTCGGCGCAGCCGTTGCCTTCCGGTGCGCGCACGAACGAAGGGCTCGACGCGATGCCCAGGAAGGCGATTTCGCGCTGGAAGTCATGGGCCAGGTACTGGGTGCCGTTGTCGTGCCGCAGCTCGAGCCCCTGCGCGACCGCTTTGCGCAGGCCGCCATAGTGCTCACGCAGACCCTGCTTGACCGGCTCCAGCGCCTCCCAGCGTGTCGCCTTGCCCGAGGCATGCACGCCGATCAGCTCGCTGGTGCAGTGATCCACGCACACGAACACCGCAGCCTGACCTTCGTTCACCGTGACCGTGGTGGTGAAGTCCGTGCCCCACATCAGGTCCGGCGCCGCCGTGGTGATGGTGCCATCGTGCGCCCGAGGTCCGCGGTAGCCACCGCCGCGCTGGGGTGCCAGCAGACCGTGCTCGCGCATCACCCGCAGCACCCGCGGCTTGCCGCAGCGCGTGCCGGCATGCCGCAACTTCGCCCACACCTTGCGATGGCCTTCGCCGACAAACGGGCTCGCCGCCAGCACGCCCCGGATCGCATCCGCCAGTTCAGCGTCGCTCACCACGGTCTTGGGCCCCCGCTTCAGCGGCACCGGCCAATCCGGGCGCATCGCCGCAGTCTGTGCATACCACGTCGAGCGGGGCAGCTGCCACGCGCCACACACGCGCTGGATGCCATACCTGCGACCGGTTTCCGGCGAGGTTGCCCGGCTCACTTCGGCAACCTCGCTTCGTCCAAAGGGAGGCCCTCTTTCAACCTCCGGATCGCATCGCGCTGCAGTTCGCAACGCATTGTCATCTCGCCCAGGACCGTCTTCAGCTTGCCGATCTCCTCGTCGCGGGCATCGTCGCCGCGCTGCTTGAAGCCGACCAGGCCCGACGCAAGAAACGTCTCGCGCCACTGCGACAGCTTGCCCGCGCCGACCTTCAGCGAACGCGACAGCGTGTCCAGATCCTCACCCTGCAGCAAACGCAACACCGCATCACGCTTGGCCTTCGCAGACCAGCGACCGCGTTCCACCGACACCCCTGATTTGCTCGTCATTCCAGACACTCCTGTTGAGGTTATGAGACCTCAGTTCCGTGTCCAAAGAAACCGTGGAGCGGGAGAACTGGCTGCGTGCCCTGCCCTTCATCGGCCTGCACCTTGCTTGCCTCGGGGTGCTCTGGGTCGGGGTGTCGTGGTTCGCGGTGGCGGTGGCGGTGGCGCTTTACGCGCTGCGGATGTTCGCCATCACCGGCTTTTACCACCGCTACTTTTCGCACAAGGCTTTCCGCACCTCGCGGCCGGTGCAGTTCATCTTCGCCGTGCTGGGCGCCAGCAGCGTGCAGCGCGGCCCCCTGTGGTGGGCGGCCCACCACCGCCACCACCACCGCGCCAGCGACACGCCGGAGGATCCGCATTCGCCGAAGCAGCACGGTTTCTGGTACAGCCACATGGGCTGGTTCCTCACCCGTGGCGCTTTCCGCACCAACCTCGACGCGGTCAAGGACCTTGCCCGCTTCCCCGAGCTGCGCCTGCTCGACCGCTTCGACCTGCTGGTGCCGGTGCTTCTCGCGGCTGCTTTGTTTTTGCTCGGAAGTTGGCTGGAAACGGCGGCCCCCGCCCTCGAGACCAACGGCCCGCAGCTTCTGGTCTGGGGTTTCTTCGTTTCGACCGTGGTGCTGTTCCACGTCACGGTGACGATCAACTCCTTCGCCCACCGTTTCGGTACGCGGCGCTTCGCGACCCGCGATGATTCGCGCAACAACTGGTTCCTCGCCCTGCTCACTTTCGGCGAGGGCTGGCACAACAACCACCACCATTACCCGGGCTCGGCCCGGCAGGGTTTCCGCTGGTGGGAGTACGACGTCACCTACTACGGTCTGCGCCTGCTTGGCGCGCTGCGTCTGGTCTGGGACTTGAAGCCGGTGCCGGACGCCTTCCGCCAGCCGCCCACGGGCGCGACCTGAGCGATCTGTCGCAAGGAGCTCAAGCATGAGGATCGCTGTCATCGGCAGTGGTATTGCCGGACTTTCCGCCGCCTGGCGCCTGCAAAACGGGCACGAGGTGGTGTTGTTCGAGTCGGAAGCCCGGCTCGGTGGCCACACCCACACCCACGAGGTGATGCAGGCGGGCCAGCGTTACCGGGTGGACACCGGGTTCATCGTCCACAACACGCACAACTACCCGCTGCTCACAGCCCTGTTCGATGAACTCGGCGTTGCCTCGCGCAACACCACCATGAGCTTCGGCGTGCAGGTCGAATCGAGCGGCCTCGAATACAACGCGACCCGCCTCGACAGCCTGTTCTGCCAGCGCCGCAACCTGCTGTCGCCGTCTTTTCTGCGGATGGTGCGCGAGATCCTGCGCTTCTACCGCGAAGCCGGCGCGCTGTTGCAAGACCCCGGCCCCGGCCCTTCGCTGGGTGACTACCTGACGGCACAGCGCTACTCGGCCCTGTTCCGCGACGCCCACCTGATCCCGATGGCTTCGGCGTTGTGGTCCTCGCCATCGAAGCGCATTCTCGACTTCCCGGCCAAGCACCTCGTCCGCTTCATGGACCACCATCGCATGCTGCAGGTCGATGATCGGCCGCAATGGCGCACCGTGATCGGGGGCTCGTCGAGCTACATCGAAGCCATGCAGGCGCGCTGGCGGGTCGAACTGCGGCTGGCCTGCCCGGTGCAGCGCATCAGCCGCGACGAGACGGGTGTCTCCGTGAAGCATGTGGCCGGCGAGGACCGCTTCGACGCCATCGTCGTGGCGACCCACAGCGACCAGGCCCTGGCCCTGCTGGGCGATGCCGATGCCCTGGAACACGAGGTGCTGGGCGCCATCCCCTTCCAACGCAACGAGGTGGTGCTGCACACCGACCGTCGCCTCTTGCCTCGCAACCCCAAGGCCTGGGCAGCCTGGAACGCCTTCGTGCCGGCCGAATCGGGCGCCGAGTGCAGCGTGAGTTACTGCATGAACTTGCTGCAGGGGCTCGATGCGCCCGAACCCTTCGTGGTCACCCTGAACCGGACGGCCGCCATCGATCCGGCCAAGGTACTGGCACGGATGAACTACCAGCATCCGGTCTACACGCATGCCAGTGTCGCCGCCCAAAACCACCAGGCCGAACTGCAGGGTCGGCGGCGCAGTGCCTTCGCCGGTGCCTGGTGGGGCTTCGGTTTCCACGAGGACGGCATCCGCTCCGGCTTCGCGGCCGCCGATGGCCTCCTGGCCTCGCTCTCCGCCCGAACCGCGGCCTGAGCCGGGATGGCGCAAGCCCTCGCCAGTGCGATTTACGAAGGCCAGGTGCGCCACCGCCGGCATGCCCCGGCTGGTCATGCTTTCAGCCATCGGATCTTCCAGCCCCTGCTCGATCTCGGCGAGCTCGACCGCGTGTTCGCCGGGCGCTGGTTCTGGTCGGTGGGCCGGCGCAACCTGGCCGAATTCCGTCGCAGTGATTACTTCGGCGATCCCGCCCTGCCGCTCGACACCGCCGTGCGCCAGCGCGTCGAGGCCCAACTGGGTCGACCGGCCAGCGGGCCGATCCGCCTGCTCACTCACCTGCGCTATTTCGGCTACGTCCAGAACCCGGTCAGCTTCTACTACGGCTACCGCGTGGACGGCGAAACGCTGGACTGGATCCTCGCCGAGATCACCAACACGCCCTGGCGCGAACGCCACGCCTACCTGCTGCCGGTCGAAAACGCCGAACTTCGAGGCCGCGCCCTGCATTTCGGCTTTGACAAAGCCTTCCACGTCTCGCCCTTCCTGCCGATGGACCGGCGCTACCATTGGGCCTTCACCCCACCGGGCGAGGCCTTGCACATCCACATGGACGTGCTGGCCGGCACGGCCCGCGAATTCGACGCCACGCTCACGCTGAAACGGCGCCCGCTGCAGGGCAACACGTTGGCTTCATGCCTCGGGCGCTATCCCTTGATGACGGCACAAGTGCTCGCCGCCATCTACTGGAACGCCCTGCGGCTCGCCCTCAAGCGCGTGCCCTTCCATCCCCACCCCCACGCACGCCGCTGATCCCCATGCGCACCGCCACCGACGCCCTCGATACCAAACGACCGGCCACCGGCTCCCTCGACCGCTGGTGGCGTGCCCGCGTGCTTGCCGTGCTCTCCGACCTCCGCCATGGCCGGTTGGTGGTCGCCGACGCCTGCGGTGAGGTCCGTTTGGGCATCGATGACCCGCTGCCCGGCGCCCCCGACGTGCGACTGGTCATCGACGATCCCTCGGCCTACGCCCGCATCGCCACCGGCGGTTCGGTCGGTGCCGCCGAGTCCTACATGGACGGCGAATGGCACTGCGATGACCTTGTCGGCCTGATCCGGCTGCTGGTGCTCAACCGCGATCGGCTCGATGCCATGGACAGTGGCCTGGCGCGCTTCGCCGGCCTGCTGCTGCAGGGCGCCCATGCCCTGCGCCGCAACACCCGCCGCGGTGCCCGCAAGAACATCGCCGCCCATTACGATCTCGGCAATGCCCTGTTCCGCCTGTTCCTCTGCGATGAGCTGATGTATTCCTCGGCCATCTTCGCCACACCGGACGAAAGCCTGGAAACCGCCTCGCGCCGCAAGCTGGAGCGCATCGGCCGCAAGCTCGACCTCAAGCCCTCCGACCATCTCGTCGAGATCGGCACCGGCTGGGGCGGCATGGCCCTGTACGCCGCCCGTCGCTTCGGCTGCCGCGTCACCACCACCACCATTTCAAAAGAACAGCACGCCCTGGCCAGCGAGCGGATCGCCCGCGCTGGCCTCGCCGACCGCGTGACCGTGTTGATGGAGGACTACCGCGATCTCTCCGGCCGCTACGACAAGCTTGTCTCGATCGAGATGATCGAAGCCATCGGCCACCAGCACCTCGACACTTACCTCGCCCGCTGCGCCGACCTGCTCAAGCACGATGGCCTTGCGCTGGTGCAGGCCATCACCATCGAAGACCACCGCTACGAACGTGCTCTGCACGCGGTCGACTTCATCAAGCGCCACATTTTTCCGGGCAGCTTCATCCCCTGCATCAGCGCGATCACCGGCGCGATGGCCCGCAGCAGCGACCTGCGCCTCGTCTCGCAGGAGGATTTCGGCCCCAGCTACGCACTCACCCTGCGACATTGGCGACAACGTTTCATGGCTCGCTTGCCCGAGATCCGGGCGCTCGGCCATGACGAGCGATTCATCCGGCTATGGGAGTTCTACCTCGCCTATTGCGAAGGGGGGTTCCTTGAACGCTCGATCGGTGTCTCGCAGTTGCTGATGGCCCGCCCTGGCAATCGCCGGGACGCCTGGCTTCCGGCAGCCGAGGCGGTTTGATGCACGCCCGTTTTCGTTTGCTCAATTTTCTGGGCTTTCAACTTGTCTGGTTCGCCGCTGCCTGGGGCGCCGGCGAGGGTTTCACTTGGCTGGGCCCGCTGGCCTTGCTGGTTTTTGCCACCCTGCATCTGGCCACCAGTCCGGTGCCGGCGCGTGACCTGCGAATGCTGGCCATCGCCCTGCCGCTGGGTCTGTTCGTCGATTCTGCTTTCATCCTGGCCGGCTGGCTCGATTACGCCAGTCCCGGCCCGCTGGGCGGTCTGGCGCCGCCTTGGATCCTCGCCATGTGGCTGGGCTTCGCGCTCACCCTGCACCACTCCATGGCCTTCCTCGAGGGCCGCCCGCAGGCCGCCGCCCTGCTCGGCCTGATCGGCGGTCCGCTGGCCTACTGGGGCGCGGCACAGGGCTTTGGCGCGGTCGATCTGCTCGCCTCGCCTTGGCTGGTCTACACCGCGCTCGCCGTGGCCTGGGCCCTCGCCCTGCCGCTGATGTACCGTCTTGAATCCGGTTGGGCGCGCCGATTCGCGCCTGCGGGAGCACCGGCATGAGCTTGTGGATGATCGTGCTCTGGACCTGGCTGGGTGCCGCCATCGGCATGAGCCTGGTCTGGGCGGTGTCGATGCGCCTGCGCAATGCCGGTCTGGTCGATGTGGGCTGGGCCGGATTGATGGGTGCGGCCGCCCTGTTCGCCGGTTCGGTGGGCGCCGGCGATGCCCTGCCCCGAGTGCTGGTCGCTTTGTTCGGCGGCTTCTGGGGCGCACGGTTGTGCCTGCACCTGCTGCATCGCGTGCTGCGTGAGCCTGAGGACGGCCGCTACCAGGCCATGCGTGCCGCCATCGGCGATGGCGGTTGGCGCTGGTTCCTTTTCTTCCAGGCCCAAGCCTTGGTGGTGGCCCTGTTCACCATCCCGTTTGCCGCGGCCGCCGGTGCCGATACCGACGGCATCGAGGTCGGGATCCTTCTCGCCGTGGCCGTTTGGCTGCTGGCGATGGGCGGCGAGATGCTGGCCGACCGCCAGCTCGCGGTGTTCCGTGCCCATCCCGGCCACCGCGGCCGCACCTGCCGGGTCGGTCTGTGGGCCTGGTCGCGGCACCCCAACTACTTCTTCGAGTGGCTGCACTGGTTCGCTTACGTCCTGCTGGCCTGGAGCGGCCCCTACTTCCTGTGGAGCCTGCTCGGACCGGTGCTGATGCTGCTGTTCCTGTGGCGGGTCAGCGGCATTCCCTGGACCGAGGCGCAGGCCCTGCGCTCGCGCGGCGAGGATTACCGCCGCTATCAGCAGGAAGTCAGCGCTTTCTTCCCCTGGCCGCCGAAAACGGCGCGCCCCCCTCGGCATTGAGGACGCCATGGCACTCATCGAACTCTGCGAACGCGGTCTCATCCCCGACGCCCTCACCCGCTTCGGTATCCGCCGGCTCTGCGCCCAGCGCCTGCGCGAGGAACACGATGGCGACCTCGACCGCGCCGATCTGCGCTATCGCACCCTGCTTGCCGAATTGCGCAACAGCGCGATCGCCCTCGAAGTGGAGGCCGCCAACGCCCAGCACTACGAGGTGCCGACCCGTTTTTTCGAGCTCTGCCTGGGGCGCCGCCTCAAGTATTCGAGCGGCTACTACCCGCTCGGTACGGAAAGCCTGGACGAAGGCGAGGACGCCATGCTGGCGCTCTACGGTCAGCGCGCCGAACTGGCCGACGGCCAGCACATCCTCGAACTGGGTTGCGGCTGGGGCTCCCTCACGCTCTGGATGGCCGAGCACTACCCCGGCGCTCGCATCACCGGCGTGTCCAACTCGCGCACCCAGCGCGAGCACATCCTGGCCCAGGCCGCGGCGCGCGGACTGAACAACGTCGAGATCCTCACCGCCGACGTCAACCGGCTCGAACTGCCGGCGGCAAGCTTCGACCGCTGCGTGTCGATCGAGATGTTCGAGCACATGCGCAACTACCAGCGCCTGCTCGGCCACATCGCCGGCTGGCTGCGGCCCGGAGGCAAGCTGTTCGTCCACATCTTCTGCCACCGCAGCCTGATGTACCCCTTCGAGACCGAGGGCGCGACCGATTGGATGGGTCGCCATTTCTTCACCGGTGGCCTGATGCCGAGCGCGGACACCCTGCTGCATTTCCAGGACGCCCTGCGCATCGAACAGCGCTGGCTGCTCTCAGGCCGGCATTACCAGCGCACCGCCAACCTCTGGCTCGCCCAGCAGGACCGCCATGCCGACGAAGTGCGTCGGGTGCTGACCGCGACCTACGGTCAAACCGAGGCTGCGCGCTGGGCGCAGCGTTGGCGGATGTTCTGGATGGCCTGCGCCGAGCTGTTCGGCCATGCCGGCGGCAGCGAGTGGGGCGTGGCCCACTACCGCTTCGTCAACAGGTAACGGCCACGGTCGGTGCGCAGGCCGGGGTGGCTGCGGTGGTGGTTGCTGCCGGTGCAGCCGCTGGCGCGGCTGCCGGACGGCCGGTGGCGACACGGATGCCACGTGCCCGCATCCAGGCCTCGAACTCATCGGCGGTCATCCGCCGACCGTTCTGCGTCATGTTGAAGCGGTAGGGCGAGTTGTCGTGAGCGGTGCGCGGCACATAGGCCGGAGCGACTGCAACCGGTTGGCGGACCCGCTCAAGGAAAGCCGCCGCACTCACCGGTGCCGCCAGCAGGGGCACCACGTTGCCGGAAAGCACCTCGCTCGGTGCGGCGATCGAGGGACCCGACAGGCCGGTGACGAGAAGCACGGCGGCAAGCACCGGAAGGATCGGACGGGCCATGGCGGGCTCCAGAGGCGGCGATGCCCGAAGCTTACGCAGCGACATCGAAGACGACAAGCCGAAAAAAAAACGCCCCGCGGATGCGGGGCGTTTTCTCGAGTGGCGATCCGGGGGCCTGGGCCCCCGAACGGCTTTCTCAGTTCAACACGTTCAGCTCGGTGCGGCGGTTGGTCTCGCTGCGGCAGGCCGGTGAGGTCTGCGGTGTCGGCTCGAGCGGACGGCTCTCACCGAAGCCGACCGGACCGACCAGACGCGTGGCGGCGATGCCGTTGGCGGTCAGGTGATCGAACACGGCACGGGCACGGCGCTCGGACAGGGCCTGATTGTGCGCCTCGCTGCCGCAGAGGTCGGTGTGACCGGCCACTTCGACGCGGAGCTGCGGATTACGACGCAGGATGTCGATGGCCTGGTTGAGCGTGGCGATCGCGTCCGGACGCAGGGTGGCGCGGTCGAAGTCGAAGTTCACGCCCCTGAGGTCGATGGTCAGCGGCACCGCGCAACCGTCGGGACCGATGGCCTGACCGGCCTGCGAATCCGGGCAGCGGTCGATGCAGTTGTTGACGCCGTCACCGTCATCGTCGAGGGTCTCGCAGGCCGGCGGTGCGGCCGGAACCGGAGCCGGAGCCGGAGCCGCAGGAGCCGGAGCCCGGACAGCCTTGGCGCCGAGCGGAACGAGCAGACTCAGAGTGACGTAGGGGTCACTGAACGAGTTGGCATCACGAGCGACGCGGCTCTGGTCGTCGAGCACGGTGCGGATGCCGGCTTCGAGGCGCATGGCGAAGTGCTCGTACTGGGCCTGAAGGCCGCCGCCGAGATCAAAGGCGAAGTTGTTGTCGGCACGCTGGCCGGGCGAGTTCGGGCTGGGGAAGGCGTTGAACTCCTCCTCGGCGCGCTGCATGCCAACGCCGGCTTTCAGGTAGGGCCACCACGATTCTTCACCGCGGAAATGGCGCCGCAAGTCGGCGGAAAAGCCGTACTGGCTGAAATTGAGATCGCGGACATTATCGAACTGGGCGTTAGCCGAGTAGAGATTGACGTCGAACGACCATTCCGGAGAGAAGAAACGCCCCAAGCCAATACCAAACTCACCCGTGGTTGCGGTCTGGCGTGCATCGTCTTGGAGGTTGGTGGTCACTGCACCGGAGAGGTACCAGCGGTCGTCGTGGGCGTGGTGGCTGGCCATCGCCGCATTGGCGCAGGCCGCAGCCAGCACCGCCATGCACAGTAGGGACTTCTTCATCGCTTGGACTCCTGGTAGGGGTGGAACATTTCCGCAGACGAGCCATGGGGCAAGCCTTGCCTTTTGGATCTTAACACTTTACTAAGTTCCTGCAAGCCTTACGCACTCCTCACAAGCGGCTTGCCGCAGCCGCCACGGCTCGGCATCCTGCATCAGCCCTACGCCACCGTATTGATCATGCCGGCCGCCTTCCCGCACCTGTTCCGCCCGCTCGACCTCGGTTTCTGCACCCTGCCCAACCGCGTGCTGATGGGCTCGATGCACACCGGGCTGGAGGATCGTTCGCGCGATTTCCCCAAGCTCGCGGCCTATTTCGCCGAGCGCGCCCGCGGCGGTGTCGGCCTGATGGTGACCGGCGGCATCGCACCGAACCTGGTCGGCTGGCTGAAGCCCTTCTCGGGGAAGCTGTCCTGGCCGTGGGAGATCCACAAGCACCGCATCGTGACCAAGGCCGTGCATGCCGAGGGCGGCAAGATCTGCCTGCAGATCCTGCATGCCGGGCGCTACGCCTACCATCCTCTGTCGGTGTCGGCCTCGGCCATCCAGGCACCGATCAATCCGTTCAAGCCGCGTGCGCTCACCGGTTGGGGGGTGGAGCGTCAGATCAAGGCCTTCGTCCGTACCGCCCGGCTCGCCCGCGACGCCGGCTACGACGGGGTCGAGGTGATGGGCTCCGAGGGCTACCTGATCAACCAGTTCCTCTCGGCCCGCACCAACCAGCGCAGCGATGAATGGGGCGGCAGCCCGGAGAAGCGCATGCGCTTCGCGGTCGAGATCGTCCGTCGCATCCGCGAGGCGGTCGGGCCGGATTTCATCCTGATCTACCGCCTCTCGATGCTGGAACTGGTCGACGGCGGTGCCGCCTGGGACGAGATCGTGCTGCAGGCCAAGGCCATCGAGGCGGCCGGTGCGACCATCATCAACACCGGCATCGGCTGGCACGAGGCGCGGGTGCCGACCATCGCCACCTCGGTGCCGCGCGCCGCTTTCGCCGGCGTCACCGCCAAGCTGCGCCCGCATGTGGCGCTGCCGCTGGTGGCGACCAACCGCATCAACATGCCCGACGTGGCCGAGCGCATCCTCGCCGCCGGCGAGATCGACCTCGTTTCAATGGCCCGCCCGCTGCTGGCCGACCCGGACTGGGTGCGCAAGGCGCGCGAGGGCCGGGTGGCCGAGATCAACACCTGCATCGCCTGCAACCAGGCCTGCCTCGACCATGTGTTCGAGAACAAGAAGGCGAGCTGCCTCGTCAACCCGCGGGCCTGCGCCGAGACCGAACTGGTCATCCAGCCGGCCACGCAGAAGAAGACGGTGGCCGTGGTCGGTGCCGGCCCGGCCGGGCTGGCCGCCGCCACCACCGCCGCCGAACGCGGCCATGCGGTGACCCTGTTCGATGCTGCCGGCGAGATCGGCGGGCAGTTCAACCTCGCCAAGCTCATCCCCGGCAAGGAGGAGTTCGTTGAAACCCTGCGCTACTTCGGCACCCTGCTGACGAAGCACGGCGTCGATGTCCGGCTCAACACCCGCGTGGCTGCAACCGACCTCGCCGGCTACGACGCTGTGCTGCTGGCGACCGGCATCGTGCCGCGCAAGGTCGTGTTCCCCGGTCACGAGCACCCGAAGGTGATCAGTTACCTCGACGTGCTGAGCGGTCGGGTCCAGGTGGGCCGCCGGGTGGCGATCATCGGTGCCGGAGGCATCGGTTTCGATGTGGCCGAGTACCTGGTCCACGCCGGCCCCTCGCCCAGCCTCGATGCCAGGGCCTGGATGGCCGAGTGGGGTGTGTCGCCCGACTTCGAGGGCCCCGGCGGGTTGGTCAAGCCGCGCCCGGAAGCCCCGGCCCGCGAGGTCTGGCTGCTGCAGCGAAGCCCCGGCCGCCCCGGAGCGCGACTGGGCAAGACCACCGGCTGGATCCATCGCGCCGCGCTGAAGATGAAGGGCGTCAGGGCCCACGGTGGCGTCGAATACCTGAAGGTCGACGATGCCGGCTTCCATGCCCGCATCGACGGCCAGGACACCCTGCTGCCGGTCGACCATGTGGTCGTCTGCGCCGGCCAGGAACCCTGCCGCGATCTGCTCGAAGCCCTGCTGGCCCAGGGCGCGGCGCCCTTCCTGATCGGCGGTGCCGATGTCGCTTCCGAGCTCGATGCCAAGCGCGCGATCGCCCAGGGAACACGGGTCGCGGCCTCACTCTGAGAGTCATTTCGGAGCCGACAGCCCTCTGCCAAGGACGTCATCGAGCGCCGCGCCAGCGCGGCCTCGCGGACAGCGAAGCGAGCCAAGGATGGCGAGCGGCGGCGAATGCGTAGCAGGACGCGGAGCCTGAGCCATCGAGTCCGCAGGACGCGCAAGGCAGGCGCGTCAGCAAGTGCGAGGGAAGGCGCGAGGGCGTGGCCTTATTCCGCGCTCCAGCATGTCGGCGCGCTCCAGCAGGCCGGGACGCGCCCGAAGCAGCACCCCGCCGCAACAGGCCGAGAGCCCAAAGCAGCCCCCCCCCGCTGCGACAGGCCGGGGGCCCACGGCGGACTCGGGCCGGCTACCGTTCGGCAAGAAACCCGACGGGCCGACCGATGGGCACATCCTGTGCCCTCGGTCGGTGCGCCCGTCCGGGGCGCACCCTGCGGGCCTGGCGTCTGATCATTGGGCTGGCCCTCGAAATCCGCCGCAGACCCCCGGCCTGCCCTGCGGGGTTTGCCTTGCGGGGTGCTTCGAGGCTACGCAGTTGATGGCGGAACGCGCACGACGCCCGTCTACGCTTCGTATCCTTCGATGGATCGCCTACTGCGGCCGATGCCCGTCAACGAGCGCCGCGCCAGCGCGGCCTCGCGGACAGCGAAGCGAGCCATGGAGGGCGAGCGTCGGCGAATGCGCAGCGGGACGCGGAGCCTGAGCCGTCGCGTCCGCAGGTCGCGCGTCGGCAGGCGCGAG
>JAGXTI010000013.1 GCA_018334015.1 Silanimonas sp. | reverse complement strand
GGGGGGGGGGGGGGGGGGGGGTGAAGAGCTGCACGCGCACGCTGGGCTTGGGCAGGCTGCGCCAGTGCACCCTGGGCGCTGACTTGGTACACCGCCAGCGCCTCGCTCAGGCGCAGCGCCTGGCTGTGCAGGCTTTCGGCGGCGGCGGCGCTTTCTTCCACCAGGGCCGCGTTTTGCTGGGTGGACTCGTCGAGTTGCGCCACCGCCTGCCCGATCTGTGCCACGCCCTCGGCCTGCTCGACGCTGGCGTTGTTGATCTCGTTGATGAGCAAGGCCACGCGCTGCACTTGCTCGACGATGTCTTGGATGCTCTGGCGCGCCTGCTCCACCTGGCGCGCACCCGATTCCACCCGCTCGACGCTGGCACCGATGAGGCCCTTGATCTCGCGCGCGGCTTCGGCGCTGCGCCCGGCCAAGCTGCGCACCTCGCTCGCCACCACGGCAAAACCGCGCCCGGCCTCACCGGCGCGTGCCGCCTCCACCGCCGCGTTCAAAGCCAGGATGTTGGTCTGGAAAGCGATGCCGTCGATGACGCCGATGATGTCGCTGATCTTGCGCGAGCTCTCGGTGATGCCTTGCATGGTCTGCGTCACCTGCTGCACCACCGCGCCGCCGCGCGTGGCCGATTCGCTGGCGGTGCGCGCCAGCGCGCTGGCTTCGGTGGCGGTGGCGGCGTTTTGCTTGACCGTGGCGGTGATTTCTTCCATCGAGGCCGCCGTCTGCTCCACGCTGGCCGCCGTTTGCTCGGTGCGCGCCGAGAGGTCGTGGTTGCCCTGTACGATCTGCTCGCTGGTGGCGCCCAAGCTACCCACCTGCACCCCCACGTCATCGAGCAGCGCGCGCAGGTTCAAGCCAGTTTGGTTGACCGAGCGCATGATCTGGCCGATTTCATCGACGCGGCTGAAACCCTTGCCCTCTTTCAGGTTGCCGCCCGCCACGTCTTGCGCCTTCGCCGCCAACTGGCGCAACGGGGCGGCAATCTGGCGCTGCAAGGACACCGTGCCCAAGCCCAGCGCCAAGGTCTGAAAGGCGGCCAGCACAGCCACCGCCTGCCAGGGGTTATCGAACACACCCGGCACCAGCCACGCCGCGCCCAGCAGCGCCAGTACGCCGGTCAACCACATGCCCGCCAGCCCCAAAAACAAACGCCCGCCCACCGACATGGTTTGCGTCAACCACGACCACGGAGCCAGCAAGCCGGTGCGCACAAAAATACCTTGGTAGAGCTTGCGCCTACGCAAGGGGCGCCCCTCGCGCATCTGGGCGTAGAGCGCCGCGACCTGCTCGACATTCGCGCGCGCGGGCCTGGTGCTCACCGACACGTAGCCGGTGATCTGGCCGTTGCGCACCATCGGGGTGATGTAGTTGCGCACCCAGTAGTGGTCGCCATTTTTGCGCCGGTTTTTTACCAGCCCGATCCAGCTCTTGCCCGCTTTGAGCGTGGCCCACAGGTCGGCAAAGGCGGCCTCGGGCATGTCGGGGTGCCGCACCATATTGTGCGGCTGGCCCATGAGCTCGTCGTGCCCATAGCCGCTGGTTTCTATGAAGGCCGAGTTGGCGTAGGTGATGCGGCTGTCCACATCGGTGGTGGACAGCAGGGTCGCATCGGCAGGGTAGTCGTATTCCTGCTGGGTCACGGGCAAGTTGTTGCGCATAGACACCTCTGTGAATGGGTCTGAGACCGAACCGATCTCAAAAACCCTGAGAGGCTATCACAGGATTAGGTTTTTCCTTCCAAGGCCGAGCCACCGCCCCTTAAATGTTGCAATAATGAAACAACCTCACTCCACCGTCACGCTCTTGGCCAAGTTGCGTGGTTTGTCCACATCGGTGCCGCGCACCAAGGCGGTGTGGTAGGCCAGCAGTTGCAGCGGCACCACGTGCAGGATCGGGCTCAAGGGCCCGTAGTGCTCGGGCAGGCGGATCACGTGCAGGCCCTCGGCGCTGTGGATGTGGCTGTCGGCGTCGGCCAGCGCCAGCGGCTTTTTATGCGGCAACCTGCTCGTATGAGAACTGCGGGGCGTCAGCTCGCTTGGAGGCGTGTTCAACAGTGATGGAGCATACGTCGCCTTGGGCGTCGAGATCGAGCAGGGTGTTCTCGTCTAGATCTCGTGTTTCCGCAACCGGCGCATCCCGAAATTCAATGAGCAGCGTATCCGTGTCTGCAAAGTAGCGAATCTTCATGGCACAAACCTTCTGTCAAAAAAAGCGTTATGAACAGTTTCGCCGTCCTCCAGCAGGATAACCCGCAAGTAGCGACTTTCCGACTCTGGAATTGAAATCCAACGCCGAATGCGCCCATCCTCCTGAATCGACTCCCGATCTGGCTCCCGGATTGCCCGTTCGATCCACGCATCTTGGATGATGGCGCGGTCTGGGCGATTGCGAATGGCCTCGAAGTATCGTGTGACTTTCACGCGTTCAGTTTAACGCAGGACTGCGCTTCTTGCCACATAGCGCAGAGGTCAACCGGCGGGCTGCCCATCACTCCACCGTCACGCTCTTGGCTAGGTTGCGCGGTTTGTCCACATCGGTGCCGCGCACCAGGGCGGTGTGGTAGGCCAGCAGTTGCAGCGGCACCACGTGCAGGATGGGGCTCAGGGGGCCGTAGTGCTCGGGCAGGCGGATCACGTGCAGGCCCTCGGCGCTGTGGATGTGGCTGTCGGCATCGGCCAGCACGTAGAGCACGCCGCCGCGCGCGCGCACCTCCTGCATATTGCTCTTGAGCTTTTCCAGCAGCTCGTCGTTGGGGGCCACCACCACCACCGGCATGGCGCTGGTCACCAGCGCCAGCGGGCCGTGCTTGAGCTCACCGGCCGGGTAGGCCTCGGCGTGGATGTAGCTGATCTCCTTGAGCTTGAGCGCGCCCTCGAGCGCGATCGGGTAGTGCAGACCGCGCCCCAGAAACAGCGCGTGCTCCTTGGGCGCAAAGGCCTCGGCCCACTGGATGAGCTGCGGCTCCAGCGCCAGCACGGCTTGCAGCGCCAGCGGCAAGTGGCGCATGGCGTGCAGGTGCTCGGCCTGCTCGGCGGCACTCAGGCAGCCGCGCGCCTGTGCCAGCGCCAGCGTGAGCAAAAACAGCCCCGCCAACTGGGTGCTAAAGGCCTTGGTGCTGGCCACCCCAATTTCCACCCCGGCGCGCGTCAGGTAGCTGAGCGCGGTTTCGCGCACCAGCGCGCTGGTGGCCACGTTGCACACGGCCAGCGTGTGCCGCATCCCTAGGCTTTGGGCGTGGCGCAGCGCCGCCAGGGTGTCGGCGGTTTCGCCGCTCTGGCTGATGGCCACCACCAGCGTGCGCGGGTCGGGCACGCTGGTGCGGTAGCGGTATTCGCTCGCCACTTCGACCGTGGTCGGCACACCGGCCACATCCTCCAGCCAATACTTGGCCACGCAACCGCTGTAGTAGCTGGTGCCGCAGGCTAGGATCAGCACCCGGTCGATCTGGCCGAACACCTCGGCAGCGCGGGCCGCTCGCTCGCCCAGCCCGTCGAACAGCTCCGGCCCCACCGCCTCGATGCCCTCGAGCGTATCGGCCAGGGCGCGCGGCTGCTCGAAAATCTCTTTTTGCATGTAGTGCCGGTACGGCCCCAGTTCAGCGGCCCCGCTGTGCGCCTGCACCGTGCGCACCGGGCGCTGCGCCGGGCTTTGCGGCTGGCCGCCGCGCTCGACGATCAGGTAGCCGCCCGGCTGCAGATCGACCACATCGCCTTCGGCCAGATAAACGAACTGGTCGGTCACGCCGGCCAGTGCCATCACGTCGCTGGCCAAGTACTGCGCACTCAGTCCGCCCGGCTCCCCGCCATCGCCTAGGCCACCGCCCAGGCCCAGCACCAGCGGCGAGCCGGCGCGCGCGCCCACCAGCCGCTGCGGTTCGGCCGCGTGCAGCACCGCAATC
>JAGXTI010000012.1 GCA_018334015.1 Silanimonas sp. | reverse complement strand
CCGGGCGACAACATCAAGATTGTGGTGACGCTGATTGTCCCGGTGGCGATGGACGAGGGCCTGCGTTTCGCGATCCGCGAGGGCGGCCGCACCGTCGGCGCCGGCGTGGTGGCGAAGATCCTCAAGTAATCCAGGTGGCACCGTCCCGCCCGGCCATGCCGGGCGGGCACCAAGCGAAAAGAGGTGCACGGACGCACTTCGTCTTCGCCGGACAGGGAAGCGGGATTGTTTAGCGAACGTTGTTGACGTCCGCTCGAATCCCACCTATACTTTCCAGTCTCGGCAGAAGCTTTCGGGCTTCTGCCGGTGCTTTTTGGGGTTCGTGCCGGACGCGCACGGCCCGTCGCTCTTTCACTCAGGAAACCGGCCATGG
Source organism: Silanimonas sp. (assembly GCA_018334015.1). Lineage (GTDB taxonomy): Bacteria > Pseudomonadota > Gammaproteobacteria > Xanthomonadales > Xanthomonadaceae > Silanimonas. The sequence goes on along the minus strand of JAGXTI010000012.1, from coordinate 23,457 downwards.
CGGACCAGAAAATCCGTATTCGCTTGAAGGCGTTCGATCACCGGCTGATCGACCGTTCCGCGAGCGAGATCGTTGAGACGGCCAAGCGGACCGGCGCGCAAGTGCGCGGCCCGATCCCGCTGCCGACCAAGATTGAACGCTACACCATCCTCGTCTCCCCGCACGTCGACAAAGACGCGCGTGACCAGTACGAGACCCGCACCCACAAGCGCGTCCTCGACATCGTTGATCCCAACGACAAGACCGTCGACGCCCTGATGAAGCTCGAACTCGCCGCTGGCGTGGACGTGCAGATCAAGCTGGCCTGAGGTCCACGATCATGAAGCACAGCATCGGAATCGTCGGGCGCAAGGCAGGCATGAGCCGGATCTTCACCGCGGATGGTGTTTCCATCCCGGTCACGTTGATCGAAGCCACCCCGAACCGCATCACCCAGATCAAGACCGTCGAAACCGACGGTTACACCGCCGTGCAGGTCACCACGGGCGACAAGCGCGCCTCGCTGGTGAACAAGCCGGAGGGTGGCCACTTCGCCAAGGCGAAGGTCGCCCCGGGCCGCGGCCTGTGGGAGTTCCGCGTCGAGGCCAAGGACCTGGGTGCCTACGAGATTGGCGCCGAGATCAAGGCCGATGTCTTCACCGCCGGCCAAAAGGTCGACGTGCAGGGCGTGACCAAGGGCAAGGGTTTCCAAGGCACCATCAAGCGCTGGAACTTCACCATGGGCGACGCCTCGCACGGCAACTCGCTGTCGCATCGCTCGCCGGGCTCGATCGGCCAGCGCCAAACGCCGGGTCGCGTGTTTCCGGGCAAGAAGATGTCGGGCCACATGGGTGCCGAGGTCCTCTCCGTCCAGAGCCTCGAAGTCGTCAAGGTCGACGTCGAGCGCGGCCTCATCGCGATCCGCGGCGCCGTTCCCGGCGCGCCGGGTGGCGACGTGGTCGTCCGTCCGGCCAGCAAGGCTTAAGGAGTAGACGATGGAACTGTCCCTCATCAATGGCGAAACGCTGTCGGTCAACGACGCCGTCTTCGGCCGCGAGTTCAACAAAGACCTCGTCCACCAGGTCGTCGTCGCCTACCGCAACGCGGGTCGTGCCGGCACCAAGGCGCAGCTGACGCGCTCGGAAGTGCGCGGCACCACCAAGAAGTTCAAGAAGCAGAAGGGCGGCGGCGCGCGTCACGGCGACTACCGCGCTCCGATCTTCGTCGGCGGTGGCGTCACCTTCGCCGCCAAGCCGCGCAGCTTCGCGCAGAAAGTCAACAAGAAGATGTACCGCGGCGCCATGGCCGTGATCCTGTCCGAGCTCGCTCGTCAGGGCCGTCTGATGGTCGTCGAGGGCTTCGACGTCGACGCACCCAAGACGCAGGGCCTTGTCGCCAGGCTGGCCGATCTCAAGGTCGGCAAGCGCACCCTGATCGTCTCCGAGCAGGCGAGCGAGAACCTGTACCTAGCTGCACGCAACATCCCTTACGTGGAAGTGCGTGATGTGCAGGGCCTGGATCCGGTGACCCTGGTCGGTGCCGACTCGGTCGTCATCACCGCCGAGGCCGTCAAGCTGATCGAGGAGTGGCTGGCATGATCAACGAAAGCCTGTTCGCGGTCCTCCGCGCCCCGAAGGTGTCGGAAAAGACCGCGCGTCTCGCCGAGAGCAACCAGTACGTGTTCGAAGTCGCCAAGACGGCGACCAAGGGCGACGTGAAGGCGGCGATCGAACACCTGTTCAACGTCAAGGTGCTCGCGGTCAACGTCGCGAACGTCAAGGGCAAGTCGAAGTCGTTCCGCCAGCGCGCGGGCCGTCGCTCCGACAAGCGCAAGGCGTATGTCCGCCTGGCCGAAGGCCAGACGCTCGACGTCACCGCCAAGGCCTGAGGAAAAGACCCATGCCCGTCATGACTTTCAAGCCGACCTCGCCTGGCCGCCGCGCCATGGTCAAGGTCGTCAACCCCGACCTGCACAAGGGTGCGCCGTTCGCCGCTCTCGTGGAGAAGAAGGGTCGCACCGGTGGTCGCAACCACCACGGCCGCATCACCACCCGTCACATCGGCGGTGGCCACAAGCAGCATTACCGCCTGATCGACTTCAAGCGCGACAAGGAAGGCATCGCCGCCCGCGTCGAGCGCCTCGAGTACGACCCGAACCGCACCGCGCATATCGCGCTGCTGTGCTACGCCGACGGTGAGCGCCGCTACATCATCGCGCCCAAGGGCCTGCAGGTTGGCGACCAGCTGATTTCCGGCAAGGACGCGCCGATCAAGGCCGGTAACACCCTGCCGCTGCTCAACATGCCGATCGGTGCCACCGTGCACTGCGTCGAGATGAAGCCCGGCAAGGGTGCGCAGCTGGCCCGTGCCGCGGGCGCGGGCGTGCAGCTGATCGGTCGCGAGCACGGTTACGCCACCCTGCGCCTGCGCTCCGGCGAAATGCGCAAGGTGCCGGTCGACTGCCGCGCCACCATCGGCGAGGTCGGCAACACCGAGCACAACCTCGAGAAGCTGGGCAAGGCCGGTGCCTCGCGCTGGCGCGGCATCAAGCCGACCGTCCGTGGCGCCGCCATGAACCCGGTCGACCATCCGCACGGCGGTGGTGAGGCCAAGGCCGGCCAGGGCAACCCGCACCCGGTCAGCCCCTGGGGCCAGCCGTCGAAGGGTTACAAGACGCGTCAGAACAAGCGCACCGACAAGTTCATCGTGCGCGATCGTAGGGGTTAATCGGCCATGCCACGTTCACTCAAGAAAGGCCCGTTCGTCGACCACCACCTCGCCAAGAAGGTGGAGGTTGCTTCGGCGGCCAACAGCAAGAAGCCGATCAAGACCTGGTCGCGCCGCTCGATGATCCTGCCCGAGATGATCGGCCTCACCATTGCCGTGCACAACGGCAAAGCCCACATCCCGGTGATGATCAACGAGAACATGATCGGCCACAAACTCGGCGAATTCGCGCTGACCCGGACCTTCAAGGGTCACGGCGGCGACAAGAAGTCGGGCAGGTAAGGGGATGACCATGGAAGCCAAAGCCATCCTGCGCGCCACGCGCATCTCCCCGCAGAAGGCCCGCCTGGTCGCTGACCAGGTGCGCGGTCTTCCCGTCGCTCGCGCCCTCGATCTGCTGAAGTTCAGCGACAAGAAGGCCGCCGGCATCATCCGCAAAGTCGTCTACTCGGCTGCCTCGAACGCCGAGAACAACCTCGGTGCCGATGTCGACGAGCTCAAAGTCGCCACGATCATGATCGACGAGGGCCCGGTGCTGAAGCGTTTCGGCGCCCGCGCCAAGGGCCGCGGCACCCGCATCCTCAAGCGCACCAGCCACATCACTGTGGTCGTGGGCTCCGGCAAGAAGGCGTAAGGACAAGAACGATGGGTCACAAAGTTCATCCGACCGGTATCCGGCTTGGCATCGCCAAGGACTGGAACTCCAAGTGGTACGCGAACAAGAAGGAGTTCGCGGGCTTCCTTGCCGCCGACCTCAAGGTTCGCATCATGCTCCGCGAGAAGCTGGCCCAGGCCGGCATCTCCAAGATTCTGATCGAGCGCCCCAACAAGACCGCCCGCGTCACCATCCACACCGCCCGACCGGGCGTGGTGATCGGCAAGCGCGGTGAGGACATCGAGAAGCTGCGCAAGCAGGTCTCCGACATCATGGGCGTTCCGGCGCACATCAATGTGTCGGAAGTCCGCAAGCCGGAGCTCGATGCCCAGCTGGTCGCCGAATCGATCGCCCAGCAGCTGGAGCGCCGCATCATGTTCCGCCGTGCGATGAAGCGCGCCGTGAGCAACGCGATGCGCCTCGGTGCGCTCGGCATCAAGGTCGGTGTTGCCGGCCGCCTGAACGGTGCGGAGATCGCCCGTTCGGAGTGGTACCGCGAAGGTCGCGTGCCGCTGCACACCCTGCGTGCCGACGTTGACTACGGTTTTGCCGAAGCCCGCACCACCTTTGGCGTCATCGGCGTCAAGGTGTGGGTCTACAAGGGTGAAATCTTCGACTTCTCGCAAGTCGGCCAGGAAAAGACCGAAGAGCGCGCGGAACGTCCGTCGCGTGGTCAGGCCAAGTGAGGTAACGAGCCATGTTGCAACCCAAGCGAACCAAATACCGCAAGGTGTTCAAGGGCCGTAACGATGGCCTGAGCTGGTCGGCGAATGCCGTCAGCTTCGGCGATTACGGTCTGAAGGCCACCGAACACGGCCGCCTCACCGCCCGCCAGATCGAGTCGGCCCGCCGGACGATCAGCCGCTACGTCAAGCGCGGCGGCAAGCTGTGGATCCGCGTGTTCCCGGACAAGCCGATCACCCAGAAGCCGATCGAAGTGCGAATGGGCGCTGGCAAGGGCAACGTCGAGTACTGGGTCGCCCAGATCCAGCCCGGCCGCATGCTCTATGAAATGGAGGGCATCCCCGAGGACCAGGCTCGCGAAGCCATGCGCCTCGCCGCCGCCAAGCTCTCCGTCAAGACCACTTTCGTGACCCGGACGGTGCGCTGATGGAACTCCAGGAAATGCGTCAGAAGTCGGCCGAAGAGCTGAAGGCCCACCTGCTGGAGCTCCGCAAGGAGCAGTTTTCCCTGCGCATGCAGAAGACGACCAACCAGTTGGCGAAGACCCACGAGATCAGCCGTGTCCGCCGCGAGATCGCTCGCGTCCACACGATGCTGGCCCAGAAGAACTAAGGGAAGGCCATGAGCGAGAACGCCACCCCGCTGCGCACGGTCGAAGGCCGTGTCGTCAGCAACAAAATGAACAAGACCGTGACGATCCTGGTCGAGCGCCAGGTGAAGCACCCGCTGTACGGCAAGTACATCCGTCGGTCGACCAAGCTGCACGCGCATGACGAGACCAACGTCTGCAATGAAGGCGACGTCGTCCGGGTGACCGAATGCCGTCCGCTGTCGAAGACCAAGAACTGGCGCGTCGTCGAGATCGTCTCGAAGTCGGCCGAGTAAAGGAGCCCTGAGCCATGATCCAGACGCAGAGCTACCTCGAAGTCGCCGACAACTCGGGCGCCAAGGAACTGATGTGCATCAAGGTGCTGGGTGGTTCCAAGCGCCGTTATGCCCACATCGGCGACATCATCAAGGTCACCGTGAAGGACGCCATCCCGCGCGGCAAGGTCAAGAAGGGCGAGGTCTACAACGCTGTCGTTGTGCGCACCCGCAAGGGCGTGCGCCGTGCCGACGGTTCGCTGATCCGCTTCGACGCCAACGCCGCCGTCCTGCTCAACAACAAAGAAGAGCCGATCGGCACCCGCATCTTCGGACCCGTGACCCGTGAACTCCGCAACGAGAAGTTCATGAAGATCGTGTCCCTGGCGCCTGAAGTGCTGTAAGCCGGAGACGAAACCATGAACCGTATCCGCAAGGGCGACCAGATCGTCGTCATCACCGGCAAAGACAAGGGCAAGAAGGGCGAGATCACCCGTGTCGCCGGTGATCGCGTCGTTGTCGCCAACATCAACATGGTCAAGCGCCACACCAAGGCGAACCCGCAGGCCGGCCAGGCCGGTGGTGTCGTCGAGCGCGAGGCCCCGATCCATATCTCCAACGTGATGCTGTTCAACCCGGTGACGGGCAAGGGCGACCGCGTTGGCTTCAAGGTGCTCGAGGATGGACGCAAAGTGCGTGTGTTCCGCTCGAGCGGTGAGGCGATCGACGCCTGAGGAATGCTCCGATGACCACCCGGCTTGAAAAGATTTACAAGGACACCGTCATCCCGAAGATGATGGCTGACTTCGGCTACACGAACCCGATGCAGGTGCCGAAAATCACCAAGATCACGCTCAACATGGGCGTGGGCGAGGCGGTCGGCAACAAGAAAATCCTGGAAAACGCCGTCGCCGACCTGGCCACGATCACCGGCCAGAAGCCGGTGACGACCAAGGCGCGCGTCTCGGTCGCCAGCTTCAAGATCCGCGAAGGCTGGCCGATCGGCACCAAGGTGACGCTGCGCCGCGCCAAGATGTACGAGTTCCTCGACCGCCTGATCAGCGTCGCCCTGCCGCGCGTCCGCGACTTCCGCGGCGTCTCGGGTCGCGCCTTCGACGGACGTGGCAACTACAACATGGGCCTGAAGGAGCAGATCATCTTCCCGGAGATCAACTACGACCAGGTCGACGCCCTGCGCGGCATGGACATCGCGATCACCACGACCGCGAAGACCGATGCCGAGGCCAAGGCCCTGCTCGCTGCCTTCAACTTCCCTTTCCGCAACTGACATTTAGGAACCCCTCATGGCCAAGACGAGCATGATCAACCGCGAGGTCAAGCGCGAGAAGCTTGCCAAGCGGTACGGCGCCAAGCGCGCCGAGCTGAAGAAGATCATCGCCAGCCCGACGGCGGGCTACGAAGAGAAGATGGCGGCGGTCACCAAGCTGAACAAGCTGCCGCGCGACTCCTCCGAGTGCCGCCAGCGCAACCGTTGCGAACTTTCGGGCCGCTCGCGCGGCGTTTACCGGAAGTTCGGCCTCGGTCGCAACAAGCTGCGCGAGGCGACCATGCGCGGCGACGTGCCGGGCCTGCGCAAAGCAAGCTGGTAACACGAAAAGCTGGTATCCTTGCCGGCTCGCAACATCCACCCGGCCGGGAACGGCCGGGTTTTTCCACGCCCTACCGTTCGCGAAAGCGGATATCGGTGCTACTCATAAGGAATCACCATGAGCATGACTGATCCCATCGCCGACATGCTGGTGCGCATCAAGAATGCGCAGGCTGTCCGCAAGACCACGGTCAAGATGCCGTCGTCCAGGGTCAAACTGTCCCTCGCCAACGTGCTGAAGGCCGAGGGCTACATCCTCGACGTCCGCCAGGGCGGTGACACCAAGAAGCCGGAACTCGAGATCGTCCTCAAGTACTACGAGGGCAAGCCGGTGATCGAGCGCCTCGAGCGCTTCTCGCGTTCGGGCCTGCGCCAGTACCGTGGCAAGGACGAGATTCCCAGCGTGCTGGGCGGTCTTGGCGTGGCCATCGTCTCCACCTCCAAGGGCATCATGACCGACCGCGACGCACGCCAGCAGGGCGTGGGCGGCGAAGTCCTGTGCCTCGTGGCCTGATGCAGGAGAACTGACCATGTCCCGCGTCGCCAAGAAGCCGATCGCCCTCCCGAAGGGCGTCGAAATCACCACCACCCCGGTCGCCTTCAGCGTCAAGGGCCCGAAGGGCACCCTCACGCTGACCAAGCCGCAGGGCGTTGACATCACCCAAGAGAACGGTGTCGTCACGATGGTCGCGGCCAACGCCGATGCCATCCCGATGGCCGGCACCGCTCGTGCCATCCTGTCCAACATGGTCAAGGGTGTCTCCGAGGGTTTCCAGCGCAAGCTGGAGCTGGTTGGCGTCGGTTACCGCGCCGCCATGCAGGGCAAGGACCTGAGCCTCTCGCTCGGCTTCTCGCACCCTGTTGTGTTCAGCACCCCGGACGGCATCACGATCACGACCCCGTCGCAGACGGAGATCCTGGTCGCTGGCGCTGACGCGCAGCTGGTGGGTCAGGTCGCCGCCAAGATCCGCGGCTACCGCTCGCCGGAGCCCTACAAGGGCAAGGGCGTCCGTTATGCGGGCGAGAACGTCATCATCAAGGAAGCCAAGAAGGCCTAAGGGCACTTCAGCTTCAGAGAGACAGAAACCATGGAAAAGAAAATCGCCCGTCTGCGTCGCGCCAAGTCGACGCGCTTGCACATCCGCACGCTGGGTGTCGCCCGTCTTTCGGTCCTGCGCACCGGTCAGCACCTCTACGCCCAGGTCTTCACCGCCGACGGCTCGAAGGTTCTGGCTTCGGCCTCGACCCTCGAGTCCGGCCTCAAGTCGAAGAATCTGGACGCCGCGGCCAAGGTCGGCAAGGCCATCGCCGAGAAGGCTCGCGCCGCCGGCATCGAGTCGGTCGCCTTCGACCGTTCGGGTTACCGTTACCACGGCCGCATCAAGGCACTCGCCGATGCCGCCCGCGAAGGTGGTCTGCAGTTCTGACTTTCATGTGGTACCCAGGCGCGCAGTGCAGCGCACGCCTCCAACAACAACAAGCGGCACAAAGCCGTAATTTCCTCCACAACGAGATTCCATCATGAGCAGCAACGAAAGCCGCGATCGCCGAGACCGCGACGGTGCCGACGACGGCATGATCGAGAAGCTGATCGCCGTGAACCGCGTCAGCAAGACCGTCAAGGGCGGTCGCCAGTTCACCTTCACCGCGCTGACGGTTGTCGGCGACGGCGCCGGCAAGGTCGGCTTCGGCTACGGCAAGGCCAAGGAAGTCCCGGTCGCCATCCAGAAGTCGATGGAGTACGCCCGCAAGGCGATGGTCGCTGTCGATCTGAACGAAGGCACCCTGTGGCATCCGGTCAAGGCCCATCACGGCGCCGCGGCGGTGTTCATGCAGCCGGCCTCCGAAGGTACCGGCGTGATCGCCGGTGGCGCGATGCGCGCCGTGCTCGAGGCGGTCGGCGTCAAGAACGTGCTGGCCAAGGCGGTGGGTTCGCGCAACCCGATCAACCTGGTCCGTGCCACCGTGCGCGGCCTTTCGGCCATGAGCTCGCCGGCGCGCATCGCCGCCAAGCGTGGCAAGAAGCTCGAGGAGATCCTCCATGTCCACGGCTGAGAAGACCATCAAGGTGCGTCTTGTTCGCGGTCTGCGTGGCTGCCAGCAGCGCCATCGCCTGTCGGTGAAAGCGCTCGGCCTGAGCAAGCTCAACGATGTCCGCGAGTTGCGCGACTCCCCGCAGGTTCGTGGCCTGATCAACCAGCTGCACTATCTGGTTCGCGTCGAGGCCTAAGGAGCAAATCATGCGTCTCAACACACTCACTCACGCCGATGGCGCCCGCAAGGAGCGCACCCGCGTTGGTCGCGGCATCGGTTCCGGGCTCGGCAAGACCTGCGGTCGCGGCCACAAGGGCTCGTACGCACGCACCGGCAAAGGCAAGATCAAGCCGGGCTTCGAAGGCGGCCAGATGCCCATGCAGCGTCGCCTGCCGAAGATCGGTTTCCGCTCGAAGATCTCGCACGAGTCGGCCGAGATCCTGCTGTACCAGCTGGAATCGCTCGATGCCGACACCATCGACCTTTTCGTCCTGCGCGCCGCCAAGCTGGTCTCGGGCGATGCCAAGAAGGTCAAGGTCGTCAAGAAAGGCGAGATCACCCGGAAGTTCGTCCTCAAGGGGCTTCTGGTGACCGCTGGCGCGAGGGCGGCGATCGAGGCCGCCGGCGGCTCGGTGGAGTAATCCCTTGGCCGCGAACGCGACATCCATGCTGGGCGGTCTCGGGAAGTTCAAGGAACTCCGCGACCGCCTGATTTTCGTGATCCTCGCCTTGATTGTCTTCCGTATCGGGACCTTCATCCCGGTGCCGGGCGTCAATCCCGAGGCCATGATGTCGCTGTTCGAGGCGCAGGAGGGCATCGTTGACATGTTCAACATGTTCTCCGGTGGCGCGCTCTCGCGTTTCAGCATCTTCGCGCTGAACGTCATGCCCTACATCTCGGCGGCGATCATCGTCCAGCTGCTGGGGCAGGTCTACGAGCCCTGGAAAGCCCTCAAGAAGGAAGGCGAGGCCGGTCGGCGCAAGCTGACCCAGTACTCGCGTTACGGCGCGGTCTTTCTCGCCATCATCCAGGCCGCCTCGATCGCCACGGCGCTCCAGGGCCAGACCGCTGGTGGTGCGCCGGTGGTCTTCAATCCCGGCTTCGGCTTCGTCTTCACTGCGATCGTCTCACTGACCGCCGGCACCATCTTCTTGATGTGGCTGGGCGAGCAGATCACCGAGCGCGGCGTCGGCAATGGCATTTCGCTCATCATCTTCGCCGGCATCGTCGCCAGCCTGCCGGGTGCGCTCATCAACACCATGCGCCAGGTCAACGCCGGCGAGATCAGCTGGGTCGCCATTCTGGTGATCGCCGTGCTGGTGCTCAGCGTCGTCTATTTCGTGGTGTTCGTCGAACGCGGGCAAAGGCGGATCACAGTCAACTATGCCCGACGCCAGGGCGCGCGCCAGGCCTACCAGAACCAGAGCTCGCACCTGCCGCTCAAGCTCAACATGGCCGGCGTGATTCCGCCGATCTTCGCCTCGAGCCTGATCCTTCTGCCGGCGACCCTCACCCACTGGACCGGTGGCCAGGGCGCCACCGCGGCGGCCGCGGCGGTCGATCCGACCTGGCAGACGCATTTCGCCGCTTTCCTCCAGAAAATCGCCACCGCCCTGGCGCCAAACGAGCCATTGCACATGCTGCTCTACGCGGCCTTGATCATGGGCTTCGCGTTCTTCTACACGGCGCTGGTGTTCAACAGCCAGGAAACCGCCGACAACCTCAAGAAGTCCGGCGCACTGGTGCCGGGCATCCGGCCCGGCAAGGCCACCGGTGACTACATCGAAGGCGTGCTCACCCGCCTGACCATGATCGGTTCGCTCTACCTCGTGGCGGTCTGTCTGTTGCCCGAGGTGTTGCGCGCAACCTGGCAGGTGCCGTTCTTCTTCGGTGGTACTTCGCTGCTGATCGTGGTGATCGTCGTCATGGACTTCACTTCGCAGATCCAGGCGCACCTGTATTCGCACCAGTACGACAGCCTTCTCAAGAAGGCCAATTTGAAGGGCGGTCCGCGCGGCGGCTTGGCGCGCGGATGAACCGGGGCGGGTCCGCGCTGGAGTAGCGCGGACGGCGAAGGGGCCTTGCGGCCCGATCGTCAACCCCGGTTCGTCGCCGGAGCATGGGCACACTCCCCATGCCGGGTTCACCCCAGTTCAGGGGGTGGGCTTCATAGAAACCCCGAGCCAGTGTATACTTTTCGATTCCTCGCGCCGCCTTAGCGGCCAAAACCGAGTGGAGACCGCGTCATGGCGCGTATTGCGGGTGTGAACCTGCCTGCCCAGAAGCATGTCTGGGTGGGACTTCAGAGCATTTTCGGGATCGGGCGCACCCGTTCCCGCCTGGTGTGCGTGGCGGCCGGGGTCAACCCGTCGACGCGGATCCGGGCTTTGTCGGAGCCGGAGATCGAGCGCCTGCGCGCCGAGATCGGCAAGTACACGGTCGAAGGCGACCTGCGTCGTGAGGTCGGCATGTCGATCAAGCGGCTGATGGACCTCGGCTGCTACCGCGGCCTTCGTCACCGCCGCGGCCTGCCGCTGCGCGGCCAGCGCACCCGGACCAATGCCCGTACCCGCAAGGGTCCGCGCAAGGCCATCAAGAAGTAAGGATCCGAGGCCATGAACAAGCCGGCTGCTGCCAGCAAAACGAAGAAGAAGATCAAGCGCGTCGTCACCGACGGCGTCGCCCACGTCCAAGCTTCGTTCAACAACACCATCATCACCATCACCGACCGCCAGGGCAACACCCTGAGCTGGGCCACCTCGGGTGGCGCCGGTTTTCGCGGTTCGCGCAAGTCGACGCCGTTCGCCGCGCAGGTCGCCGCCGAGAAGGCCGGCAAGGCCGCGCTCGACTACGGTCTGAAGACGCTCGAAGTTCACGTCAAGGGCCCTGGCCCGGGTCGTGAATCGGCCGTCCGCGCCTTGAACAACGTCGGCTACAAGGTGACCAACATCATCGACGTCACGCCGATTCCGCACAACGGCTGCCGTCCGCCCAAGAAGCGTCGCGTCTAAGGGCAAGGGGAAAACATCATGGCTCGTTATATCGGTCCCACCTGCAAGCTCGCGCGCCGCGAAGGCGCCGACCTCAGCCTCAAGTCCCCGGCCCGCGCGCTGGACAGCAAGTGCAAGCTCGAGCAGAAGCCCGGCGTGCACGGTCCCGTCGCCAGGAAGGGCAAGCTCTCCGACTACGCCACCCAGCTTCGCGAGAAGCAGAAGGTCAAGCGCATCTACGGCCTGCTGGAGCGTCAGTTCCGCAACTATTACAAGAAGGCCGCCAACCGCAAGGGCAACACCGGCGAGAACCTGCTGCAGATGCTGGAGCAGCGCCTCGACAACGTTGTCTACCGTATGGGCTTCGCCGTCACCCGTCCGCAGGCCCGCCAGTTGGTCTCGCACCGTGGTGTGCTGGTCAACGGCAAGTCGGTCAACCTGCCGTCCTACCAGGTGCGTGCCGGTGACCAGCTCACGCTGACCGAGAAGGCGGCCACCCAGCTGCGCGTCAAGGAAGCGGTGACACAGTCGCAGCAGATGGACCTCGTTCCGTCCTGGTGCGACGTCGATGCCAACAAGTTCTCCGGCACGTTCAAGGCCGTGCCTGACCGCGCCGACCTGCCTGCCGACATCAACGAAGCGCTGATCGTCGAGCTGTACTCGAAGTAATCTTCCGGAGAACGCCGCCCATGACGGTAAATGCCATCCAGATGCTGCGCCCCAAGGGGCCGCAGATCGAGCGCCTGACCGCCACGCGAGCCCGCGTGGTGATCGAGCCTTTGGAGCGTGGCTACGGCCACACCATCGGCAACGCGCTGCGTCGCGTGCTGCTGTCCTCGATTCCCGGTTGCGCCATCACCGAGGTGGAGATCGACGGCGTGCTGCACGAATACACCACCCTCGAAGGCCTGCAGGAGGACGTGCTGGAAGTCCTGCTGAACCTCAAAGATGTGGCGATCCGCATGCACAACGTCGAGTCGACCACGCTCAGCCTCCAGAAAAAGGGGCCGGGGGTGGTCACCGCCGCCGACATCAAGACCGACCACAACGTCGAGATCATCAACGGCGACCACATCATCTGCACCCTGACCAAGGACACCGCGCTGAACATGCGGCTCAAGGTCGAGCGTGGCTTCGGTTACCAGCCGGCGGCGGCACGTCGGCGTCCGGACGAGGAAACCCGGGTGATCGGTCGGCTGATGCTGGACGCCAGCTTCGCGCCGGTCCGGCGCGTCGCCTATGCCGTGGAAGCGGCCCGCGTCGAGCAGCGCACCGACCTCGACAAGCTCGTCCTCGACATCGAGACCAACGGCACCATCGACTCCGAAGACGCCATCCGCACGGCGGCGAGCATCCTCACCGAGCAGCTCTCGGTGTTCGGTGACTTCATCGTCCGCGGCCCGGCCTCCAGCAAGAGCGCGGCCGGTGGCGTCGATCCGATGTTGACGCGGCCGATCGACGACCTCGAACTGACCGTCCGTTCGGCCAACTGCCTCAAGGCCGAGAACATCTACTACATCGGTGATCTGATCCAGCGCACGGAAGTGGAGCTGCTGAAGACGCCGAACCTGGGCAAGAAGTCGCTCACCGAGATCAAGGAAGTGCTCGCCCAGCGCGGCCTCGCCCTCGGCATGAAGCTCGAGAACTGGCCGCCGGCCGGTCTCACCCAGGGCGTGATGATGGGCTAAGGCCCGCGATCCATAAGGAACCAAGACCATGCGTCACCTCAACGCCGGCCGCAAGTTCAGCCGCACCAGCGCGCATCGCGAAGCGATGTTCCGCAACATGGCTTCGTCGCTGTTCAAGCACGAGCTGATCCGCACCACCCTGCCGAAGGCCAAGGAGCTGCGCCGCATCGCCGAGCCGCTCATCACCATCGCCAAGACCGACGGTGTGGCCAATCGCCGCCTCGCCTTCTCGCGCCTGCGCGACAAGGAAGCGGTGGGCAAGCTGTTCGTCGAGCTGGGTCCGCGCTACCAGGCGCGTCCGGGCGGCTACCTGCGCATCCTGAAGTGCGGCTTCCGCCCCGGCGACAACGCGCCGATGGCTTACGTCGAGCTGGTGGATCGCCCGCGTGCCACCGAGGCGGTCGAGGCCGAGTAAGCCCCGGCTCGCAGGCTTGCACCACGAACGCCCCGCAAGGGGCGTTCGCATTTACAGCACCTTGCCGGCATTGAACACGCCCTGCGGATCGAGTGCCTGCTTGATCGCGCGCAGTGCCGAAAGCACGTAGGGGTCGGTGTGGCGCAGGAAGGCCGCGCGCTTGGCAAGGCCGATGCCGTGCTCGCCGGAAAGCGTTCCGCCCAGTTCGATGCAGAGCGCGAACAAGGGCGCCAGCGCCTCATCCAGCGCCGCTTCGTCGAGACCACCGGCATGCAGCAGGTTGACGTGCAGGTTGCCGTCGCCGAGGTGGCCGTAGCTCACCGTCGGCGTATCGAGCGCGGCCAGCCGTTCGAAGAACTCGGGCAGGCGGTCGCGTGGCACCACGACATCCTCGCTGACCTTGCCCGGAAAGCGCTGCTTGAGGTGCGTGCTGGTCATCCGCCGGATCGCCCACAGCGCCTCGCGTTGCGCCGTACCGGTGGCGAGTTGTGCCGCCTCGCCCCAATCGCCAAGGACTTCCAGCAGGTGCTCGATGAAACCGGCATGGCTGCAACCGGCGTCATCGAACTCCAGCAGCACCAGGGCTTCGCCGGGCCATCGGCGCGCTTCGGCCGGGCCGTGGGCGCGCAAGTCGGCGAGCACGGCGGCATCCCAGAACTCCATGGCCGAGGGCAGCAGGCCGGCGCCGAACAGCCGCGCCGGCAGCGCCGGCAGCAGGCCGGCCGCAGGCAGCGGCAGCAGCACCGTCAGGTGCTCACGTGGCCGCGGCAGCAGGGCCACGCTGGCCCCGAGGATCAGCCCGAACAGGCCCTCGCCGCCAATGAGCCAGTGGGCGAGGTTGGGGCCGCTGTTCTGCTTGATCGACTCGATGCCGAAGCCATGCACCTCGCCGTCGGCCATCAGTGCCTCGACACGCAGCACCCAGCGCCGGGTCATGCCGTATTTGCAGGCGTTCGGCCCACCAGCATTGGTGGCGAGCGAGCCACCGAAGCTGCACAGCGGCCAGGAGTTCGGGTCGGGCGGGTACCACAGCCCGTGGCCATCGGCCGCCGCCTTGACCGCCGCGAGGCCGGCGCTGGCCGGTGCCGTGAGGCTCAGGTTGGCTGGGTTCACCACGATCGAGCCGGGCCAGTCCGAGAGATCGACCACCACGCTGCTTGGGCTTGGCACGCAGCCGCCGGCCTTGCCGCTGCCGGCACCGCGCGGCACCAGGGTGAAGCCTTCTTCGCCAGCGCGCCGGACCAGTTCGCGCAGCGCGGCCACGCTGCGCGGGCGCACCACCGCGCGGGGCAGCGGGCCGACCACGTGCGACTCGTCGCGGCGGTAGTCGAGCAGGGCCGCGGGCGTGCGCAGCACGCGGGCATCGGGCAGGGCATCGAGCCAGTCCATACCCTCAGAGCCTGAGAGTCTTTCGGATATCGACCGCGACCACTTTCCCGCTGGCAAGGGCGACGACCTCGCCGACAGCCATCACGGTTTGATCGCCGGCACGGCTTTCGGGCGGGCACAGCCCGCATCGTTGCATCCTGGTCGCGACTTCGGGCCGTTCCATGCCTCTCATGCCGCCCTCGCGCCCGCTGCGGACGGATTTGTCCCCCACCCGATGAGCTGCGGTGCCAGCACCGCCGTGCGCAACAGGTTGTGCGCCAGCACGAACAGCCCCACCACGGACCTGATCTTGGCCAGGCCGCGCACCGGCATGCGCAGCAGTCCGCGGTTGCGCGCCTGGGCGTTGACGCATTCGGCCGTGGCCGCGCGCTGCTTGTAGATCCCGGCAGCCTCTTGGCTGGCCATGCGTCTGCGCCACTCGGCCACCGCCGGCGAATCGCCCGGCTTGGGCGCGTGCTTGTCTTGCTGCACCGGCTGGCCGTACTCGTCCTTCTGCGCCCGGGGTTCGGGCACCGGCGCATAGACCGTGGTCTTGCTCGCCACCCCGTCGATCTGCTCATGCGCGGGAAAGCCGCCATCGACCAGCCACTGCGCGGGGGCTTGCCCCAGACGTTGCTCCACTTGTTCGACCATCGCTGCAAGCTGCGCCATGTCGCTGCCGGCCTTGACCACGTCCATGCCCACGATGACCTGCTCATCGCACGTCGTGGCCAACTGCACGTTGACCGCCGGGCGGAACCCGCCGTCGGCCATCTTCATGACCCGCGCATCGGGGTCGGTGGTGCTGGCCCGGGCGTCTTCTTCCTTACCACCTTGGCGCTTCTTGGCCGCCGCCACTTCGGGCAGTTGCTCCAGCGCGCGGGCAATGCGTTGCTCACGTTCCTCGGCTGCCCGCAGCTGGGCGGCCCGTTCACGCCGCTTGGCCTGGCCGGGGTCGCTCTGGGCCTGCTCCTTGAGGCTGCGAACCAACTCGCCAGCCTCTCTCAGGTGTTGCTGCAGGCCGGTCTGGCGGCGGAACGAAGCCGCGCCGGCATCGGCGCGCACGCGCATCCCGTCCTGCGCCACCCGCTCCAAGCGGATCGCGCCGACCGCCGCCAACGCCGCAACGTTGTCGGTGAGCAGATCGTCCATCAACGCTTCGTTGGCACTGCGGAAATCGTTGAGCGCATGGTAGTTGACCGAAACGCCGCCGCAGATCCACCGATAGGCGTCGTGCTCCCGGCTCAACCGCGCCACCTCGCGGCCACTGCCCACACCTTCCAAGGTGGCGTACAGCCACAGCGCGAACAGGATGCGCGGGTCGATGGCAGCACGCCCAGCGTTGCTGCCGCGCGCCTTGACAGCGTCGAACAGCGAGCTCAGGTCCTGGCGTTCAACATAGCCCCAGACCAGCCGGGCCCGGTGGTCAGGCGCCAGCAACGATTCCAGATCCGACGCCCGCAGTTGGATCTGCCGCCGATTGGGCTCCAGCAGCCGCGGCGCGCCGTGGCCGCGTTTGGCCACCGCCTTGGCCTGTGCCTGCTGCACCTGCTCCGCGCTGGGCAAGGGCAAGTCCACAAACAAGCTCGCCTCAGCGGACTCGATATCGCGTTCAGTAGGCATCGTCATGGACAAAGAGCATGCCAGACTCCATGCCCATTTCAGAGGGTCGAGAAAAACTCTCAGGCTCTCAGTCTAGCTGCCGCAGCGCTGCGCGGGCCCGCCTGCGACAATGCGGCATGACCCGCGTCCCCGAACTCCCGGCCCACACCCTGCGGCTGTCCGTCGCTCCGATGATGGACTGGACCGATCGCCATTGCCGCGCCTTCCACCGCCTGCTGGCACCCGAAGCCCTGCTCTACACCGAGATGGTGCACGCCAACGCAGTGATCCACGGTGATCGTGAACGGCTGCTCGGTTTCGATGCCAGCGAGCATCCGGTCGCGCTGCAACTCGGTGGCAGCGAGCCAGCGTTGTTGGCCCAGGCCAGCCGCATCGGTGCGGACCGGGGTTACGACGAGATCAACCTCAACGTCGGCTGCCCCTCCGACCGCGTGCAGGCCGGCCGCTTCGGTGCCTGCCTGATGAAAGAGCCGGCATTGGTCGCCGAATGCGTCGCGGCCATGCAGGACGCGGTGCGTGTGCCGGTGACGGTCAAATGCCGGCTTGGTGTCGATGAGCTGGAGGACGAGGCGGTGTTCCTCGCTTTCATCGACACGGTGGCGGCGGCGGGCTGCACGCGCTTCATCGTCCATGCGCGCAAGGCCTGGTTGCAGGGCCTTTCGCCGAAGGAGAATCGCGAGATCCCGCCGCTCCGCCACGACTGGGTGCACCGGCTCAAGCGCGAACGGCCGCAGCTGTGCGTGGTGCTCAATGGTGGCCTGCGCGAGGTTGACGAGGTGGTGGCACACTGCGCGGTGGTGGATGGCGTGATGATCGGCCGCAGCGCTTACCACGACCCCTACCGCCTGCATGCCATGGCCGTGGCCGTGCAGGGCGCGCGGCCACGTTCGCGGGCCGAGCTGCTGCGCGCCTTCTTCCCCTACGTCGAGTCGCAGCTGGCGCGCGGCGTGGCCCTGAAGCACATCAGCCGCCACCTGCTTGGGCTGTTCCACGGCCAGCCCGGTGGCCGCCTGTTCCGGCAGCGCCTGAGCGAGGGTGCGCCGCGGCCCGCTGCCGGCCTTGATCTGTTGGCGCAGGCGCTGGCGGCCACCGCCGGCACCCCGACTTAAGAGCCGGTTCACCGCGGGGTGACCAGACTGGCTGCACCGCTGGCTGCCTTGCCGCCGACCTCGCTATCCTAGACCCCATGCGCGTTGCTGCCCCCTCCGCCCTGCTCGTGTTGTCCGCCGGACTGCTGGCCATGACCGGTCTGCGGGCCCAGGACGAGTCGCCGCAGGCACCACCCGTCGCACCGCGCGAGCGCTCCGAGCTGCCGGAGTCGGTGCTGCGCGCCGAACGCCAGACCGGTGGCGAGGTGTTGCGCGCCGAGCGTATGCAGCGTGATGGCCGCGATGTCTACCGGCTCAAGGTGCTGACCCCCGACGGCCGCGTGCGGATCATGCGCGAAGACCCGCGCGAGCGCCGCCGCGAGACTTGGCGCGACGCCGCCCCGCAGACCACGCCCGAACCCTTTGCCCCCGAGCCGCGGTCGGCACCGGGATCCCGCCACGGCTCACCTGAGATGCCCGAGACCCTGCCGCCGATCGAACGCGGCGACCACCACTGACGCCGGTACGACCGGCTTTGCCAAGGAGTGTCCATGCGCATTTTGCTGGTCGAAGACGAAGCCCCGCTGCGGGAAACCCTGGCCGCCCGGCTGAAGCGCGAAGGCTTCGCGGTGGATGCCGCCGGCGATGGCGAGGAGGGCCTGTACCACGGTCGTGAAGTGCCCTTCGACATGGCCATCATCGACCTCGGCCTGCCGAAGATGTCGGGCATGGATCTGGTCCGCGCCCTGCGCGCCGAGGGCAAGAAGTTCCCGATCCTGATCCTGACCGCGCGCTCCTCGTGGCAGGACAAGGTGGAAGGCCTCAAATCCGGCGCCGACGACTACCTCGTCAAACCCTTCCACGTCGAGGAACTGCTGGCGCGGATCAACGCCCTGCTGCGCCGTGCCGCCGGCTGGAGCAAGCCGCTGCTCGAATGCGGGCCGGTGCGGCTCGACCTCTCGGCGCAGACGGTGAGCGTGGGCGGCAGCCCGGTCGATCTCACCAGCTACGAATACAAGGTGCTGGAGTACCTGATGCTGCACGCCGGCGAGCTGGTCTCCAAGGCCGACCTGACCGAGCACATCTACCAGCAGGACTTCGATCGCGATTCCAACGTGCTCGAGGTCTTCATCGGCCGCTTGCGCAAGAAGCTCGACCCCGACGGCGAACTCAAGCCGATCGAGACCGTGCGCGGTCGCGGCTACCGTTTCGCGATCCCGCGCAACGAGTAAGCCGTGGTGGCGATGGTGCGCCGCCGCCTCTCGCTGCAGGCGCGCCAGTTCCTGGCCGCCAGCCTCGGGCTGGTGGCCTTCCTCGGCCTGACCGGCGCGGCCCTCGACCGCGCCTTCGCCAATGCCGCGCTCACCAGCCAGAGCGAACGCCTGGAGAACTTCGCCAAGGCCTACCTGAACGGGGCCGAGGTGCTGCGCTCGGGGGCCATCGTGATGCCGCAGGTGCCGCCTGACCCGCGCTTCGACCGCCCCGGCAGCGGCCTCTATGCCGGCATGGTCGGCCAGAACCTGCGCTGGGAATCGGCCTCGGCCCTGGGCCGCATCCTGCCGCCGCCGGAACCCGGTGTGCCGGGGCGCGGGCGCTTCGAAGGCCCGCTGCCGGCCACCGAAGCCAGCGGCCGGGCGCTGGCGGTCTACCGCTACTCGCTCACCACCATCTGGGAAACCGGCCGCGGCGATCTCGAACTGACCCTCGCGATCTACGAGGACGCCGCCTACGTCGCCACCCAGATCGGCGTGTTCCGGCGCACCCTCTGGTCCTGGCTGGGGGGTGCCGTGCTGCTGCTGCTGCTGGTGCAGGCGCTGGCCCTGCGCTGGAGCCTGCGGCCGCTGGCCGGCGTCGAGCGTGCGCTGGGCGATGTCCAGCAGGGCAGCGTGGCGCGCCTGCTCGACGAGCACCCGCGCGAATTGCAGCCGCTCACCGAGAGCATCAATGCACTGATCGATTCCGAGCGGCGCAACCTCGAGCAGGTGCGGCGGACCCTGGGTGACCTGGCGCATTCGCTGAAAACGCCGCTCGCCGTGCTGCAGAGCCGGCTCGATGCCGGGTCCACGGGCGATGAATTGCGCGAGGAGGTGCGCGGCCAGGTGCAGCGGATGAACGACATCGTGAACTACCAGCTCTCGCGCGCGGCGCGTTCCGGCCATGTGCTGTTCGCCGCCCCGCTGAAGGTCGAAGCCACCGCCGAGGGCATCGTCCTCGGGCTGGAGAAGATCTACGCCGGCAAGGGCGTGCTGGCCGAATTCGAGATCGACCCGGCGGCGCGCTTCCACGGCGAGCTGGGCGATCTGCAGGAACTGCTCGGCAACCTGCTGGAGAACGCCTTCAAGTGGGCGAGGCGGCGGGTCGCTCTGCAGGTGGCCGTGCTGCCGGCCTCGCCGGGCAAACGCTCGGGCATCCAGATCGCCGTCGAGGACGACGGCCCCGGCATCCCCGAGGACCAGATCGAACGCCTGCTGCAGCGCGGCGTGCGCGGCGATGAGCGGGTGCAGGGTCACGGCATCGGCCTGTCGATCGTGCAAGACATCTGCGCGGCCTACCAGGGCGCGCTCACCGTGGAACGTTCGGCCGAACTGGGCGGAGCGCGTTTCGTGGTCCGCGTGCCGCCCCAGGTCTGAGCGCCGGCCGGCCGGCCGGCTCGATCAGCGCAAAGACAGCGTCGGCGGCGCGCCGTAGAAGCGCTCGAGATGCGCAGCCACCGCCGGGTAGCTCGCCCGCAGCAGCTCGGGTGCGGTGAAGTGGTACTCGCTGCAGACCGCGAAGAACTCCTCGGGCGCTTCCGCCGCGTAGGGGTCGATGGCGGTCTCGGCCTCGGGGTCGGCGTCGAGTTCGTCCTGCAAGGCGGCGAAGGCGGCGCCGAAATCGAGCGCCCATTGCCGCTGCCAGTCGCGGGGTAGGGGTGGGGTGCCGTCCATCAGGCCGTCGAGGGCGTCGAGCTTGTGCGCCATCTCGTGGATGACGAGCTGGCGGCCCGGCTCCGGCTCGGTCATTTCGGTGTGCAGATCGGCCCAGCTCAGCACCATCGGGCCGTGTTCCCAGCTTTCACCTTCGCGGTCCTCGAAGCCTTCGTGGACGACCTCCAGCGTGTCCATCTCGTGCGGGGCACCGTGGCGGCCCTGCTCGACCCGGAAGGCGCCGGGGTGGACGATGACCTGCGACCAGCCGCGCAGGCCCTCGGCCCCGAAGCGCAACAGGGGCAGGCAGGCGTGCGCGGCCAAAGCGAGACGATCGCCGGCATCGAGCCGCAGGCCCTGGGCCGGGGTGATGGTTTGCCGGCGCAGGAACTCGGCACTGAGTTCGCGCAGGCGTTCGCGGTCGGGGTCACCCAGCCCAGCCAGCAGCGGGCTGCGGGCGAGCAGGGTGCTCCATTCGGCCTCACCGAAAAGCGGTTCGCGGCGCCACCAGCGGCGCCAGCCGCGCCATGCCGCCACGCTCAGCGGAACATGCCCGGCAGGCGTTGCTGCCAGCCCGGCGCCCGCACCCTTGCCGGGGCCGAAGCCGGGCGTGGGGGGCTGGCCGGTGCCGCGACCGGGGGGGCGGAAACCGGTGCCGAAGCCGGGGGGGTGGCCGAGGCCGTGGTCGATGCCGGCACGGCGCTGGCGGCGTGCTCGCGGTCCTCGACTTGGGCGCTGCGGCAGGTCGTCGCCGGTGTGCTGGTTGTTGCGACCGCAGGCGGGGCCGACAATGCCGGCGCGGCGGGCGTGCAGCCGACAGGGGTGCCGGAGAACGACAGCAGCAGGCAGGCGAGTAGCAGCATGGCGGGGTCCTCGGACGACGACACCGGGGCGGGCCGGTGTGTCGCACGATCATAGCCGCCGCCGCGCCGCTTTGCCTGCACGCGGGGCGTGAAGAGGATTTTGTCGCACCGCAACATGCCCCGGCGCCCCGCTTTCCGCCAGACTCGGCGGCATGGACATCACCCTGCCGCCACTGCATTCGCCTCTTGCCCGCCGCGAACTGGCGCGCTTCGTTTGGGTCGCGACGGTGGGTTCGACCCAGGATTGGGCCATGGCCGAACCGGTGCCGGCGCAGGGCACGGCGGTGTTCGCCGCCGGCCATCAGCGTGCCGGGCGTGGCCGGCGCGGCCGGGTCTGGCAGAGCCCGGCCGGGGCTGCGCTGGCCCTGAGCCTGCTGCGCGGTTTTGCCGGCCCGCTTGCCACCGTGGCACCGGTGGGCTTGGCCGTGGCCCTGGCATCGGCCGATGCCCTGCGTCGGGCGGGCTTGGCCGGGGTGGGGGTAAAGTGGCCGAACGATCTGGTGCTGGGTGAGGCCAAGCTCGGCGGCCTGCTGGTCGAGGTGCGTGCGAGTCGGCCGCGGCCGGTGCTGGTGATCGGCCTGGGC
Organism: Silanimonas sp.; assembly: GCA_018334015.1. Taxonomy (GTDB): domain Bacteria; phylum Pseudomonadota; class Gammaproteobacteria; order Xanthomonadales; family Xanthomonadaceae; genus Silanimonas. Next base: position 1,379 of record JAGXTI010000012.1, on the reverse strand, counting down.
ATCAACCGCGCCCTGCCCGAGGACACGCCGATCGACCAGGCCTGGACCGACCTCGAACGCGCCGGCCTGCGGCTGCCCGAGGCGGACCTGCTCGGCCTGATACTGGAGGTCGTGCTGCCGGCGCTGGCGCGTTTCGATGCCGAGGGCCTCGCCCCCTTCGTCGACGCGTGGCCGGCTTTCGATGTACTGGCCGGGCGCAGGGTCCGCCTTCTGATGGGTCGCGAGACGCTCGAAGGGCTGGCCCTGGGCCTCGCCGCCGACGGCGGCCTGCGCGTTATCCACGCCGAGGGCGAGCGCGTCCACCATGCCGGCGAGGTGAGCGTCCGTGTGGCTGCTTGACCTCGGCAACACCCGGCTGAAGCTGGCCTGGGCCGATGCCGACGGCCCCGGTCCGGTGCTGGCCCTGCCGCATGAGGGGCCCGACCTGGAGCACGGTCTGCGCCGGGCCTTGGCCAGAGCCGATAACGCGGCGCCGGTGTGCTGGGCCAGCGTCGCACCGGCCGAGCGCAGCGCGCGGGTGGCCGCCGTTCTGGCCGAGGGCGGGCGGCCCTGCGTGCGGGTGCACAGCCGCGCTGAGGCCCTCGGACTGCGCATCGCCTACGCCGACCCGGCGCGACTGGGGGTGGACCGCTTTCTCGCCCTGCTCGCCGCCCAGCAGTGCGGCGGTGCGCACCTGCTGGTCAGTTTCGGCAGTGCGCTCACCGTCGATCTGCTCGATGCCGACGGCCGCCACCGCGGCGGCCTGATCGGCATCGCCCCGGCCCATGCCCGGCAGGCCCTGGCGGCGCGCTTTGCCGCGCTGGATCGCGGCGATGCGATCGGTGGCCCCGGATTCGCCGACGACACCCCGGCGGCGGTCGCCGCTGGGGTCGAGGCGCAGGCGCTGGGTCTCGTGCTGGTGGCCTGGCTGGAGGCGCTGGCCCTGCTGCCCGCGCCGCCGCAGCTCAGCGTGGCCGGGGGCGATGCGGCTCGTCTGCAGCCGCGTCTCGCGGCCCTGCTCGGCGTGCCGGTGCAGGTGGCCGAGCATCGGGTGATCGATGGGCTGCACCGACTCGCTCGGGCCGAGGGGATGCTGCAGGCCCGCTGCTAGCGTGTGCTGCGCCGAAACTATCGAACGAAGACGGCGTCAAAGCCCTGCTGCAGGACGCCGCACGGTCCGACCGCCCGCCTCAGGCCTCGCCGCAACTGGAGGTGCGCATGGTTCAGGGCCTGCCCAAGCGCCTGCCGACGCGCCTGCCCTCATACTTGCTGACGCGCCTGCCGACGCGCGACCTGCGGACGCGACGGCTCAGGCTCCGCGTCCCGCTCCGCATTCGCCGCCGCTCGCCATCCTTGGCTCGCTTCGCTGTCCGCGAGGCCGCACTGGCGCGGCGCTCGCT
>JAGXTI010000011.1 GCA_018334015.1 Silanimonas sp. | reverse complement strand
CCTCGCGGACAGCGAAGCGAGCCAAGGATGGCGAGCGGCGGCGAATGCGGAGCGGGACGCGGAGCCTGAGCCGTCGCGTCCGCAGGTCGCGCGTCGGCAGGCGCGAGGACAGGCGCGAGGACAGGCGCGAGGACAGGCGCGAGGACAGGCGCGAGGGCAGGCGCATGGGCCTCGCCTGCACCTCCGCGCCGACCGGCGTCACCTGCAGAATGATCCCGATCTGAATCTGCGGCCTGGAACCGCAGCCTGCGCTCAGCCCAAGGAACTGCCGCCAAACACCTCGGCATAGGGGTCGTGCTCGGCCCCGGCCCCTTCCGAGAGCCGGATACGCAGGGCCAGGCCATCCCGCGAATCGGCCTTGCGCAGGGCCTCCTCGAGGTCGATGCGGCCGTCCTTGTAGAGCCGGAACAGCGACTGGTCGAAGGTGTGCATGCCGGCTTCCAGCGACTTCTCCATGGCCTCTTTGACCTCGTGGATCTGCCCACGGCGGATCAGGTCGCGGATCATCGGCGTGTTGATCAGGATCTCGGTGGCCGGCAGGCGCTTGCCGTCGCGGCCGATGACCAGGCGCAGCGAGACCACCGCCTTCAGGTTCAGTGCCAGGTTCATCAGGATGTTCTTGTGCGCCGCCTCGGGGAAGAAGTTGAGGATGCGCTCCAGCGTCTGGTCGGCGTTGTTCGAGTGCAGCGTGGCCAGGCACAGATGGCCGGTTTCGGCGAAGGCGATCGAGGATTCCATCGTCACCGAGTCGAGGATCTCGCCGATCAGGATGACGTCCGGCGCCTCGCGCATGGCGTTCTTCAGCGCGCTGTGGAAGGCGTGGGTGTCGAGCCCGACCTCGCGCTGGTTGACGATGGATTTCTTGTGCGTGTGCAGGAACTCGATCGGGTCCTCGATGGTGAGGATGTGGCCGGTCGAATGGGTGTTGCGGAAGTCGATCATCGAGGCCAGTGCGGTCGACTTGCCCGAGCCGGTCGAGCCGACCACCAGCACCAGACCGCGCGGCGCCATGATGATGTCCTTGAGCACGGCGGGCAGCTGCAACTGCTCCAGCGAGGGCACCGCGCTCTTGATGGCGCGGATCACCATGCCGACCTCGCCGCGCTGCTTGAAGACGTTGACGCGGAAGCGTCCGGCGTCCTTCACGGCGATCGCCATGTTGAACTCGAGGTCACGCTCGAACTGCGGCACCTGGCCTTCGTCCATCAGCGAGTAGGCGATTTTCTTGACCATCCCGGCCGGCAGGCCGGTGTTGCCAAGCGGGTAGAGCTTGCCCTCGACCTTGATGTAGACCGGCGCACCGGTGGTGAGGAACATGTCGGAGGCGTTCTTCTCCGTCATCAGCTTGAGGAAGTAGCCGATGTCCATGGGGCGCGGATCCTCGCAGGCGTTGCGTTACCGTGTACGGGTTTCGAGAATAGCCGTGTTCCCTGACCGAAAGCGACCCGTCCCCATGCCCCGTTCCCGTTCCGGCCTCGCGGCCGCCGTCCTCGCCATCGGGCTGTTGGCCGGCTGCGCCAGCGTCCCACCGCCCACCGCCCAGCTCACCGCCGCCGAGCGCGCCATCGCCGAGGCCCAGGCCCTGCAGGCCCGTGGCCCGGCCGCCGATTGGCTCACCGAAGCCCAGTCCCGGCTCGACGCCGCCCGCGCCGCCGCCCAGCGTGGCCGCCACGAGGAGGCCCTGCTCGCCGCCCAGCAGGCCGAGGCCGCCGCCGCCGCCGCCGCCGCCGAGGCACGCCGCGCCCAGCTGGCCGAGGAGGTCGATTCCAAGGCCGCCCGCAATGCCGACCTGCGCCGTCGCCTGCTCGTGGAGGGCCTCTGACATGCGCAAGAACGCCCTCATCCTCGGCCTCGTCCTTGCCGTCGGCAGCGTCAGCGCCGCCGCGGTCGTCGATCCCGATGTGGCCCGCCTGCAAGCCCGTCTGGCGCAGATCGACAGCGACCCGCAGTTCGCCGGCAAGGCCGGGCTCGAACGCCTGAAAGCCAGCCAGGCCCTCGAATCGCTCGCCGCCGCCCGCAGCCGCCAGCGTCCGGCCCTGCTCGGCATCGCCGAGCACCGGCTGCGCGCCGCCGAGGCCGCCGTCGCCGCCGAGCTGCTGGCCGAACGTTCGGCCGAGCTCGATCGCGAGCGCGACCAGATCCTCATCGATGCCAGCCGACGCGAGGCGGACACCGCCCGCCGCGAGGCCGAGCGCCTGCGCAGCCGCGCCCTGGCCCAGCAGGAGGAGGCCGCCCGGCTCGCCGAGCTGGCCGAGATCGAGCGCGTCGCCCGCGCCGAGACCTTCGCCCTGGCCGAACAGGCCCGCGCCGAAGCCGAGCAGGCCCGTCGCCTCGCCGCCAGCCGCGCCCGCGAGGCCCAACTCGCCCGCGAGGAGGCCGAACTGGCCAGCGCCCTGGTCGCCGAGGCGCTGGCCGCCGACGCGCCGCTGCCGCCCTCCCGCCAGGTCGCCGGGGCCACCGTCTACACCCTGGCCGGCAACGCCTTCGCCAGCGGCCGGGCCAGCCTCACCACCGAGGCCAACGCCAGCCTGCGCCGGCTGGCCCAGGAACTGGCCGGGCGACGGGTCGAGGTCACCGGCTTCACCGACAGCCAGGGCGAGACCGCCGCCAACCTGCGGCTCTCGCAGCGCCGTGCCGACGCGGTGGCGGCGATCCTGCGCGAGGCCGGCATCGAGGCCACCGCCCAGGGGCGTGGCGAGGCCGATCCGGTGGCCGACAACGCCACCGAGCAGGGGCGGGCGAGGAACCGCCGGGTCGAGATCACGGTCCGCTGAGCGGCTTATGGCCGCGGCTGCCGGCACCCCGTTAGCCCGGCGTGAGACCTTCACGCCGAGTCCGTAAGACCGCCGTTAAAGCCCCGCGGACCGGCTTGCGGGGCCTCCGGGGCCGGCGTAGGGTCGGTCATCCGGGGGGCTTCCCCGGCACGCGAATCCTGAATGGAGGGCGATCCATGTTCGAAGGCCAATCGCAGACCGAGGTCGAGGCATTGCTCAAGTCCGACCCCGAATTCCGCCAGCTCTACCGGCGTCATCAGCAACTCAACAGCAAGGTGCTGGACGCCGAACTGGGCGTGCTGCCGATCGACGACCTCACCCTGGGCCGATGGAAGAAAGAGAAACTGCTGGCCAAGGACCGCCTGACCCGAATCTTCGCGCAGACCCGGCATTGAGCGCGCCAGCGCCGATCTGTCCCGCCACGGCCCGCCTTCGCGGGCCGTGGCGTTTCAAGCGGGCGTTACCGGCCTGATACACTCGACGTTCACCACGTCGACATCTGCTATGCCCGTCCATCAGAGCGTTCTCGAACTCGTCGGCAACACGCCCATCGTCCGGGCGCAGAAGCTCGACACCGGGCTCTGCGAGCTCTACCTCAAGCTCGAATGCATGAACCCCGGCGGCTCCATCAAGGACCGCATCGGCGTGACCATGATCGAAGCCGCCGAGCGCGCCGGAACGATCGCACCGGGCGCGACCCTGGTGGAGGGCACGGCCGGCAACACCGGCATCGGCCTGGCCTTGGTCGCGCAGCAGAAGGGCTACCGCCTGGTGCTGGTGGTGCCCGACAAGATGAGCCGCGAGAAGATCTTCAACCTGAAGGCGATGGGGGCCGAGGTCATCCTCACCCGCTCCGACGTGGCCAAGGGCCACCCGGCCTATTACCAGGACCTCGCGGCGAGCATCGCGGCCGAGACGCCGGGGGCCTACTTCATCAACCAGTTCGGCAACCCCGACAACCCGCTCACCCACGAGACGGTGACCGGCCCGGAGATCTGGGAACAGATGCAGAGCGTGGGCGGCATGGACGCCATCGTCTTCGGCTGCGGCAGCTCGGGCACCATGACCGGCCTGTCGCGCTATTTCGCCAAGGTGGCCCCGCAGGTCGAGCTGGTGCTGGCCGATCCGGTCGGTTCCATCCTCACCCGCTACATCAACGAGGGTGTGCTCGACAGCAAGTCGGGCAGCTGGCTGGTCGAGGGCATCGGCGAGGACTTCCTGCCGGACATCGCCGACTTCAGCCGCGTCAGGAAGGCCTACGCCATCTCCGACCGCGACAGCATGCGGGCCGGCCGCGAGCTGCTGCTGAAAGAAGGCGTGCTGGGCGGTTCTTCTTCCGGGACTTTGTTGGCGGCGGCGCTGCGCTACTGCCACGAGCAGACCACGCCGAAAAAAGTGGTGGTGTTCGTCTGCGACACCGGCAACAAGTACCTCTCGAAGATGTACAACGACTACTGGATGCTCGATCAGGGCTTTCTCGACCGGCCGCAGTACGGCGACCTGCGCGACCTCATCCTGCGCCCCTACGCCGCGCGCGACACCATCGTGGTCAGCCCCAGCGATGCGCTCACCGTGGCCTACCAGCGGATGAAGCTCTACGACGTCTCGCAGCTGCCGGTGATGGAGAACGAACGGATTGTTGGAATCCTGGATGAAAGTGACGTGCTGCTGCACGTGCACGCCGACGAAGCCCGCTTCCGCGACCCGGTGTCCACCGCCATGGCCACCAAGCTGGAACTGGTCGATATGCGCTCGCCGATCCACTCGCTGGTGGGCGTGTTCGAGCGCGGCCATGTCGCCATCGTGATGGACGGGCCGAAGTTCCTCGGCCTGATCACCCGCATCGATTTTCTGAACGACCTGCGCCGCAAGGTGCCCTGAGGCCGCCGCGAGCGCGCCCCTCACGAGAACCGACATGAGCAAACAACCCCACGGCTTCGGCACCAAGGCCATCCACGCCGGGCAATCGCCCGACCCGAGCACGGGCGCGGTGATGGTGCCGATCTACGCCACCTCGACCTACGTGCAGGAAAGCCCCGGCGTCCACCAAGGCTTCGAGTACTCGCGCAGCCACAACCCCACGCGCTTCGCCTACGAGCGCTGCGTGGCCGCCCTCGAGAGCGGCCAGCAGGCCCATGCCTTCGCCTCCGGTCTGGCCGCCACCTCGACGATTCTCGAACTGCTCGATACCGGCAGCCATGTGGTGGCGATGGACGATGTCTACGGCGGCACCTACCGCCTGTTCGAGCGCGTGCGCCGGCGCAGCGCCGGGCTCGATTTCTCCTGGGTCGACCTGAGTGACCTCGCCGCTTTCGAGGCCGCGATCCGGCCGAACACGCGGATGGTGTGGATCGAGACGCCGACCAACCCGACCTTGAAACTGGTCGACATCGCCGCGGTCGCTAAGCGTGCGAAAAAGCGCGGCCTGATCGTGGTGGTCGACAACACCTTCTGCTCGCCGGCCCTGCAGCGCCCGATCGAATGGGGCGCCGACATCGTCATGCACTCGGCCACCAAGTACATCAACGGCCACAGCGACATCATCGGCGGCCTCGCCATTGTCGGCGAACGCAGCGATCTGGCCGAGCAGATGAGCTTCCTGCAGAACGCCGTCGGCGCCGTGCAGGGGCCGTTCGACAGCTTCCTCGCCCTGCGTGGCCTGAAGACCCTGCACCTGCGCATGAAGGCGCACTGCGAGAACGCGCAGGCCATCGCCGAGTTCCTCGAACACCACCCGGCGGTCGAGCGCGTGGCCTACCCCGGCCTCAAGGCGCACCCGCAGCATGCGCTGGCGCAGCGGCAGATGAAGGGTGCCGGCGGCATGGTCAGCGTCTGGCTGAAAGGCGGCTTCGAGGCGGCCAAGCGCTTCATGCAGCGCACCGAACTGTTCGCCTGCGCCGAGAGCCTGGGCGGTGTCGAGAGCCTCGCCAACCACCCGGCGGTGATGACGCACGCCAGCGTGCCGGCCGAGCGTCGTGCGGCGTTGGGTGTCACCGACAACCTCGTGCGGCTCTCGGTGGGTGTCGAGGACATCGAGGATCTGCGGGCGGAGTTGGCGCAGGTGCTTGGTTGATCGGGTGCTTTGCCCGAAAGTCCATCGGTTTCTTCACTTGAGCCCCTCAAACTCCAGCGACAGAGCGCCTTCTTGAATCGACGTCCAAGGCATCCCGGCATGACGAACCCCCCAAGCAAACTTTACCCTTCCGCCGCTGCAGCCCTCTCTGGCCTCCTCGCCGACGGCCAGACCCTCGCGGTCGGCGGCTTCGGCCTCTGCGGCATCCCCGAGGCCCTCATCGCCGCGCTGCGCGATTCCGGGGTGAAGAACCTCACGGTGATCTCGAACAACGCCGGTGTCGACGGCTTCGGCTTGGGCCAGCTGCTCACCACGCGGCAGATTCGCAAGATGATTTCGAGCTACGTCGGCGAGAACAAGGAGTTCGAGCGGCAGTTCCTCGCCGGTGAGCTCGAGCTCGAGTTCAACCCGCAGGGCACGCTGGCCGAGCGCCTGCGTGCGGGCGGCGCTGGCATCCCGGCCTTCTACGTGCGCACCGGCTACGGCACGGTGGTGGCCGAGGGCAAAGAGACACGACAGTTCGGCGAGCACTGGTACGTGATGGAAACCGCCCTGCAGGCTGATGTCGCGCTGGTGAAAGCCTGGAAGGCCGACACCGCCGGCAACCTCGTGTTCCGCAAGACTGCGCGCAACTTCAACCCGGCCTGCGCGATGGCCGGCAAGGTCTGCGTCGCTGAAGTGGAGGAGCTCGTCGAGGTCGGCGCGATCGACCCCGACCACGTGCACCTGCCCGGCATCTACGTGGATCGCATCGTGGTGAATGCCACACCTGAGAAGCGCATCGAGCAGCGCACCACCCGCGAAGGAGTGAAGTGACATGCCCTGGACCCGCGACGAGATGGCGCAGCGCGCCGCCCGCGAACTCACCGACGGCGCCTACGTGAACCTCGGCATCGGCCTGCCGACCCTGGTGGCCAACCACATCCCCGAGGGCGTGGATGTCTGGCTGCAGAGCGAGAACGGTCTGCTCGGCATCGGCCCGTTCCCGATGGAGTCGGAAGTCGACGCCGACCTGATCAATGCCGGCAAGCAGACGGTGACGGCGCGCCAAGGCGCCAGCTTCTTCGGCAGCCACGACAGCTTCGCGATGATCCGCGGCGGCCACATCGACCTCGCCATCCTCGGCGCCATGCAGGTCACCGACCAGGGCGACCTCGCCAACTGGATGGTGCCCGGCAAGATGGTCAAGGGCATGGGCGGCGCGATGGACCTGGTCGCCGGCGTCAAGCGCGTGGTCGTGCTGATGGAGCACACCGCCAAGGGCGGCGAGCACAAGATCGTCCCCGCCTGCACCCTGCCGCTCACCGGTGTGGGCGTGGTCAACCGCATCATCACCGAGCTTGGCGTGTTCGACATCACGCCGCAGGGCCTGAAGCTGGCGGAGCTAGCCCCGGGTGTGGCCTTGGATGATGTGAGGGCGAAGACCGGTGTGCCTGTGCTTGCCTGATCCCAGCGACACCACCATCAAAACCAAAGGGGCCGAAAGGCCCCTTTTGCCTTGCGGACGTCCGCGAATCGACCCTCAGCCCAGCGCCTTCTCGAGTTCCGGCACCAGGGTGAACAGGTCGCCCACCAGACCAATGTCGGCGATCTCGAAGATCGGCGCATCGCCGTCCTTGTTGATGGCGACGATGGTGCCGGCGTCCTTGATGCCGGTCAGGTGCTGGATGGCGCCGGAAATGCCGATCGCCACATACAGCTCCGGCGCGATGATCTTGCCGGTCTGGCCGACCTGCATATCGTTCGGCACGTAGCCGGCATCGACCGCGGCGCGCGAGGCGCCCACGCCGGCACCCAGCTTGTCGGCCAGCGAATAGATGATCGAGAAGGCCTCGGCCGAGCCGAGCGCGCGGCCGCCGGAGACGACCTTGCTGGCGCTCTGCAGGTCCGGGCGGTCGCTCTTGCCGCTTTGCAGTTCCTTGAAGCGGGTGTGCGTGGGCAGGGCGACGTCGAGCGCCACGGCTTCGATAGCTGCGCTCGCGGCACCGTTCGCGGTCGCCGGCCACGAGGCCGGTCGCACGGTGGCGACGAGGGTGCGATCACTCGGCGCCGTGACCGAGATAATCGCGTTGCCGGCGTAGATCGGGCGCTGGAAGGTGTGCGGGTCGTCCACCGCCATCAGGTCGGAGACCTGCGCCACGCCGAGCAGGGCGGCGACGCAGGGCGCCACGTCCTTGCCAAACGTCGTCGAAGGCAGCAGTACGTGCGAGTAGCCTTCGGCGAGTTTGGCGATCTGCGGGGCCAGCATGGCGGCCAGCGCGTGGGCGTTTTCGGCGCGAGCGACGGTGAGGACTTTCGAAACACCGGCGATCTGCGCGGCTTGCGCGGCGACCGCGTCAACGTCGGCGGCCAAGACGGCGATGTGGATCTCGCCGCCGATCTTCGTGGCGGCGGTGACGCAGCGCGCGGTGGCGGGGTTCAGCGTGCCGTTGAGGTGCTCGGCGATGATCAGGATCTTGTTCATGACGGTGGGCTCGTTAGTTGCGGTGCCGGCGCTTAGGCTAGGCCCTTCTGCTTCAACAGCGCCACCAGTTCGGCGACGTCCTTGACCATCACGCCCTTGCTGCGCTTGGGCGGCGGTGCGTAGTGCGTGGTCGTGAGGAAATCCGCGGCCTCGATGCCAAGCTCGGCAAGCGCGATCGTCTCCAGCGGCTTGGCTTTAGCCTTCATGATGTCGGGCAGCTTGATGAAGCGCGGTTCGTTCAAGCGCAGGTCGGTGGTGATGACGGCGGGCAGGTCGACTTCGAGCGTCTCGAGGCCGGCATCGACTTCGCGGGTGACGGTGGCGACGGTGCCGGCCACGTCCACCTTCGAGGCGAAGGTGGCCTGCGGGCGGCCCCAGAGTGTGGCCAGCATCTGGCCGGTCTGGCTGCTGTCGTCGTCGATGGCTTGCTTGCCGAGCAGCACGAGGCCCGGCTGCTCGCGCTCGACCAGCTTGAGCAGAGCGCGGGCGGCGGTGAGCGGCTGCACGGCGCTGTCGGTGACGATGTGGATGGCGCGGTTCGCACCCATGGCGAGGCCGTTGCGCAAATGCGGCTGGGCGTCGGCCGGCGCGATCGTCGCGACGATCACTTCGGTGGCGAGGCCCTTCTCGCGCAGGCGCAGCGCTTCTTCGAGGGCGATGTCGTCGAAGGGGTTGGGCGAGAGCTTGACGCCCTCGGTGATGACGCCGGAACCGTCCGGCTTGACCTGGATGCGGACGTTGTAGTCCACCACCCGCTTGTAGGCGACGAGGATCTTCATGGGGTTCGTGTCGATGGGGAAGGGCGGCCGCGGAGCGCGGCGGACTGCCAATTCTAGCGGCTGCGCCACCCGCGGTCGTGGGGGCGGAGTGGACGCGGCGGTTGCCGAACCGCACCGGGCGGCCGCCGTCGCGGGCCTTGCCCGTGACTATTTTTATGGTCACCATTCGCCCATGAGCATCCTGACCCTCAGTCTCGCCGAAGCCAAGGCCCGCCTCTCGGAGCTGACCGAGCGCGTGACGCATGGCGATGAGGTGGTCATCACCCGTCACGGCAAGCCGGTGGCGCGCATCCAGCAGGTGCGCGACAAGCCCCGTCGCGTCGATGTCGCTGCGTTCCGCCGGGTGACCGCGGCGCAGGCCGAGCAGGCGCCGGCCTCCGTGCTGATCCGTCAGTTGCGCGACGACGCGCGCTTCTGAGTCTCGGGCGATGGTCTATGTCGATACCAGTGTCTGGGTGACCGCGCTCTGCCGCGAACCCTTCACCGACCTCGCTCAAGGATGGCTGGAGAAACAGACGGCCGGCACGCTGCACGCCAGCGGCTGGGTGCAGGCCGAGTTTTCCAGCGCGCTGTCGATGAAACAGCGCAGCGGCCAGCTCGATGCCGCGCAGGCGGCCGAGGCGATGACACTGTTCAGCGCCACCATCGAGCAGGCCTGCCGCCGCGTCAGCATCGAGGAGGCCGATTTCGCACTCGCCGCACGGCTGGTGGCCGACCCGGCCGGGGGGCTGCGCGCCGGCGACGCGCTGCATCTCGCGATGGCGGCCCGGCAGGGGCTGGCGCTCGTCACCTTCGATACCCTCCTTGCGAAGGCCGCCCTCCGGTTCGGCGTGCAGGCCCGATTACTCCAGGAAGAACGCGCATGATCGTCCCGGTCATCCTCAGCGGCGGCAGCGGCACCCGGTTGTATCTGAGAGGTCGTCTCAGGCCTGTTCTTCAGATGTTTTAACCGTTCGAGTTTCGTGTTCTGCCCCGCTTTACGCTATCGTTCACGCGTTGCCCACAAGGAAGCGGATCCGTGTCGAGTGCTGTCGAGTTGTGCCGGGGGGTGTGGCGCTACCGGGGGTTCATCACCTCGGCCATCAGGGGTGAGTTCGCCAGCCGTTACGCCCGCAGCCGTATCGGCCTGGCGTGGCTGGTCCTGCAGCCGCTGGCCATGGTCGTGGTGTTTTCCCTGGTGCTGGGCGAAGTGCTGGCCGCCCGCATCCCGGGCGTCGAAAGCCCCTTCGGCTTCGCCGGCTACTTGCTCACCGGCCTTTTGGCTTGGACGCTGTTCGCCGAGACCACCCAGCGTCTGGGTACGGTGTTCATCGACCATGCCAGCGCCCTCAAGAAAGTCGCCGTGCCGCGTGCGGCTCTGCCCTTGGTGGTGCTGGGGTCGGTGGGTGTCGGCCATCTGGTGCTGATGCTCATCCTTCTTGTGGCGCTGCCGCTGCTCGATTTCCCACCCGGCCTGCACTGGCTCTGGATTCCCTTCTACTCCCTGATCATCGCGGGTCTGGCGCTCGGCTTTGGTGTGCTGGTCGGCACGCTCAATGTCTTTCTGCGGGATGTCGGGCAGGTGCTGGGGGTGGTGCTGATGTTCGGCTTCTGGCTCACGCCCATCGTCTACCCGGTCGAAGTGCTGCCTGACGCTCTCGAATCTTGGATTCTGCTGAATCCGATGGCGATCATGGTCATGGCCTACCACGACGCCCTGCTGTTCGGCCGTGGTCCCGGGCTCGGGGTGGCGGCCGTGGCCCTGCTGGCGGTCTTGCTCAACCTCTTGGCCTGGCGGGTGTTCCGTCGCGCCTCGCCCGACCTGGTGGACGTGCTGTGACCCGCGCCGTACTGGTTGTCGACGGAATCGGCAAGCGCTACACCCGCTATGCCAGCGAATGGGAGCGGGTGGCCGGCTGGTTCGGTTTCAAGCGCCCGCCGCTGGAGGAGCACTGGGTGCTGCGCGGCGTGTCTTTCCGCGTCGAGCGCGGCGAGGCCGTTGCCGTGATCGGTGCCAACGGCGCCGGCAAGAGCACCCTGCTCAAGATCATCACCGGCACCACCCGTGCCAACGAGGGTCAGGTTCAGGTCGCAGGCCCGGTCTCGGCCCTGTTGGAACTCGGGTTGGGCTTCAACAGCGAGTTGACCGGCAGGCAGAACGCCAGGCATGTGCTGGCCATGCAGGGCATCGATGCCGAGCGGGCCGAATCCTTGCTGCCCGAGATCGAGGCCTTCGCCGAGATCGGCGACTATTTCGACCAGCCCACGCGCATCTATTCCAGTGGCATGGTGGTCCGGCTCGCGTTCAGCGTGGCCACCGCGCAGCGGCCCGATATCCTCATCGTCGACGAGGCGCTTTCGGTGGGCGATGCCTATTTTGTGCACAAGTCCTTCCAGCGCATCCGCGGGTTCCGCGAGCTGGGCACCACCCTGCTCTTCGTCTCGCACGATCCGGGGGCGGTGCGCTCCCTGTGCGACCGTGCCGTGCTGCTCGAGTCCGGTCGCATGGCCATGGAGGGTGAGCCGTCCGAGGTGCTCGACTACTACAACGCCCGGATCGCCGAGCAACAGGCGGGCACCGTGCGGGTCGAGCGGCGGGCGGGCCAGGCGGCCACCCACTCGGGCAACGGGTTTGCCCGATTCCTCGACATCAGCCTGCTCGATGCCGCCGGTAAGCCGGTCGATATCGCCAAATCCGGGCAGCCGCTGTGCATCCGTGCCGAGGTCGAGGTCACCGAATCGGTTCCGGCCCTGGTGTTCGGCTTCATGCTGCGTGACCGCCTCGGGCAGCCGGTGTTCGGCACCAACACCCACCACACCGAGCAGGTCGTGGTTTCGCCCTGCGCGGACAGCCGTTGGCGTTTCGACGTGCAGCTGCCGGCCCATCTCGGCCCGGGCAGTTATTCGGTGTCGTTGGCCCTGCACGCCGAGGACACCCATCTCTCCAGCAACTTCGACTGGCGTGATCTTGCACTGGTGTTCCAAGTGGTTAATCTCGATCTGCCCACCTTTGTTGGCTGCTCCTGGATCCCCGTTAAAATCCATGTCCATGCGCATCCGCTCCCAAGCGCCGTCCTGTCCTGAAGCCCTTGAGGCCATGCCGCCTACAGCCGTCAACGGCAGCACGGTGTTGGGCGAATCGCGCGAACGATTGCTGCTGGCCGAGCTCTGCCAGCAGCAAGCTGTGCTCGCAGCCCAGCTCCAGCAGATGCGCGAGAGCCGGAGCTGGGCCCTGACCCGTCCTTTGCGCCGTTTCTATGCGCGCTGGCATCCTGCGCCGGCCTGGTCGGCACCCGCCTTGCGTCCGGCCGATACCTTGCCGGCCCCTCCAAGTCCCTACCGCGGCGAAGTGCCTCCATCCGGCCAGCGGCTGCGGACCTTGCTGGTCGATGTCACCTGCCTGGCCTCCGGCTCGCCGTGGGGTGGTTGTGCCCGGGTGAGCCGCCGCATTCTGGGCGAATGGCTGATCGAGCCGCCGGCCGGCTGGGTGGTCGAACCGGTCCGGCTGGCCGCGGATGGCGGCTATGCCCATGCCCGGGCTTTTCTCGCCGAGTTCACCGGCCGCCCGCCCGGTTCTTTCGGGCCCGATGCCCGCTGTCGCCCTGATCCTGGCGATGTCTTCATCGCTCTCGATCTGGTTCGCGATCATGCCAAGGCGCACGCCTCGGCCTTGGCAGGGCTGCGTGATGCCGGTGTGCGGGTTGCCGCAGTGATCTACGACCTCCTGCCGCTCGAACATTCCGATTGGTTTCCCGCAGATTCGGTGCAGCGGTTTGCCGATTGGTGGCAGGCCACCTTGCATCACGCCGACCGGCTCTGCTGCATCTCCAGAACCACCGCCGAAGCGGTACGAACTCGTCTTGAAGCAAACGCACGCGGTATCCCGAGTCCTCGCACCCTGGCCTTCCCGCTGGGTGGTGATGCACCGGCCTACCCCCTCACTGGCGAGACGCAAGCGCCGGCAGCCTCTCGCAGCCTGCGGCTCCTGACGGTCGGTACGATCGAGCCGCGCAAGGGCCATGACGAACTGCTGAGCGCCTTCAAGCAGGCTTGGGCGGGTGGTGCCGAACTGCAGTGGACCCTGGTGGGCCGTCCCGGGTGGGGGATGGAGGCTCTTGTGACGGAGATCGAAGCCCTGCTGCGGCGCGAGCCACGACTGCGCTGGTATCCCGATGCTGGCGATGTCCAACTGAGCCAGGCCTATGCCTCGCACGATGCCTTGCTGCTCGGTTCGCATGCCGAGGGGTATGGTCTGCCCGTGGCGGAGGCCCGTTCCGTCGGCCTGCCCCTGCTGCTGCGCGATATTCCGGTTTTCCGCGAAGCGGCCGGTCCCCGGGCCCTGTTCTTCGGCGGCCCGAACCAGCCCTCGCTTGCCAGCCTTTTGACGAGCCCCGGTTTAGCCAAGCGACTCGTTCCCTCCGTTTCCGGCAGCACCTGGGCCGATGCAGCGCGCGCCCTGATGCAAGCCGCCACCACGCCAGACCCGTATGAACCTTGACGAAGAAATGCGCCAATTGCGCGAGAGCACAAATAAAAGCGTGCCTGCATCTCCGCCCCGTCTGGACGTGGACGAAGTGATGGCGCGGGTGCGCGAGGAAGTCGCACGCCGAAAACAGGCCCGTTCCACCACTCCGGCGACCGCAGCGATGGCAAGCAATGCGAGTGAGGCCTTGCCGGCCATCGGGATTCCGCCCCTGCCGCGCTGGTCTCCGGCTGTGCCCCGGTTGCCCTACCGCAGCCAGTACACCGTGGCCGATCTGCTGGCGTTTTCCGATCGCGATTTCGTCGACCAGTGCTACCGCATCCTGCTTCGCCGCTCTCCCGACCCGGATGGTCTGGACCATTACCTTGGCCGCCTGCGGCGCGGCGAGCTCAGCAAAATCGAAGTGCTCGGTGAAATCCGTTTCTCGCCCGAGGGCATGCGCCACGAGGTGCATGTGGCCGGCCTGCTCGTGCCCTACACCCTGCATCGCTGGCAGCGCAAGCCGGTGCTGGGCCCGATGCTGCGCTGGGTGCATGGTCTGTTTCGACTCGGTGCATCGCACCAGCGTCTGCAATCGCAGGATGCGGCCCATGCCCGCGAACTGCATGAGGCCGGCCAACTGCTCAATCAAGCCTTTGAGCAGATGGATGCCGCGTGGCAGGCCCAGCAGTCGCGGCTGCAGCAGCAGGAGCAGGGCATCCGCGCCCTTGAATCGCGCACCGCCCATGCCGAGGCTCGCGCCTCGGCCTTGGAGGCTCAGCTCGGCAGCGTGCAATCGGGGCTTGCGCTGTTGGAGGCCGAATTGCCCCGCCTCCGCGACCACAGCGAGGCCACCCACAAGCAGGTCCAGGATCTGCAAGCCCGGCTCGGCAGTATCGAAACCGATTGGCGTGGCGAAGTGAGCGCTCTGCAAACCCGGCTCGAGAGCATCGAAAGCGGCTGGCGCAGCGAGCTGGCCGCCGTGCGCAAGGCCCTGGACCCGGTGGCGGCACGGGCGGCGAGTGCCGACGAGGCGGGTCAGCGCCTGGAGAAAGAGCTGCTGAGCCAGGTCAAGCGGCTGGAGGCCGCGCAGGCAAGCCTCCAGACCGAACTCGCCCGCCTCGACGGTCTGGACCTCCAGACCGGACTCGCCCGGATCGACGGTCTGGACGCCCGCATCCGGCCGGTCGAAGAGCTGCTGGCCGCCGAGCGCGAGGAGCAATCCGCCCAAACCGAATCGCTCGACGCCATCTACGCCGCCTTCGAGGACCGCTTCCGCGGCTCGCGCGAGCTTATCCTGAGTCGCGTCGAACCCTATCTCGACGACTTGCGCGAGGCCGGCGCGGGCACCCGCGAGGCACCGGTGCTCGATCTGGGCTGTGGCCGCGGCGAGTGGCTGGAACTCCTGCGCGACACCCAGATGCATGCGCGCGGCGTCGACCTCAACCGGCTGTTCGTCGAGTCCTGCCGCGGTCGGGGTTTCGACGTGGAGCACGCCGATGTGCTGCTGGCCCTGCGCCGCCTGCCGGAGTGCAGCGTCGGGGCCATCACCTCGATGCATCTGGTTGAGCACCTGCCGTTCGAGACCGTCATCGCGCTGCTCGACGAGGCCAAGCGCGTGCTCCGTCCGGGCGGCCTGCTGCTGCTGGAAACTCCCAACCCCGAGAACCTGCTGGTGGGCGCCTGCACGTTCTACACCGACCCGACCCACCGCAACCCGATCCCGCCCGAAACCCTGCGCTGGATCGTCGAGGCGCGCGGCTTCCACGGCGTGCGCATCAAGCGCCTGACGATCGGCCGCGAACTGGGCCGGCTTGATCCCGTCGCCGCCGACCTGCCCGGGGCGGCCATCCTCAATACCCTGTCGGAACACTTCACCGCCGCCCCCGATTACGCCGTGCTGGGGCTTCGCCCGTGATCCGCTTGCTGGTCACCGGTGCCGGCGGCTTTGTTGGCCGGCACGTGGCGGCTGCGGTGGCGGCCGGCGGCTTTGGCGAAACCCGCTTGCTTGCCTGGCCCGCCGGGGTCGATCTGCGCGACGCGGCGGCGGTTGCCGCGGTGCTCGACGAGCTGCGGCCCGAGCAGGTGCTGCATCTTGCTGCGCAGAGCTTCGTGCCGCGCGCTTTCGACGACCCCGCCGAAACCTTTGCCATCAATGTGCAGGGCACCGTGCATCTGCTCGATGGCCTCCGCCGCAGGGGCTTTCGCGGGCGCTTTCTGTACGCCAGTTCGGGCGACGTCTACGGGCTGGTGCCCGAGCCCGAGCTTCCCGTCGGTCCGGCGCATCCCACCGCACCGAGGAACCCCTACGCCGCAAGCAAGGTCGCGGCCGAGCAGTTGTGCTTGGCCTTTCACCGTGCGGAGGGCCTCGATGCGCTGATCGCGCGGCCTTTCAACCACGTCGGGCCAGGGCAGGACGCCCGCTTCGTGCTGCCCGCGCTGGCGCGCCAGGTCGTTGCGACCGCCGCGGGCCGGCAGCCGGCGGTGATCGAAGCCGGCGACATCGACACCACCCGTGACTTCCTCGACGTGCGCGACGTGGTGGGGGCCTACGCGGCGATGCTGCGGGCCGGCCAGGCCGGTGCCACCTACGTGGTCGCCTCCGGCATCGAGCGGCGCATCCGCGACCTGCTCGCCCGTCTGTGCGTGCTGGCGGGGGTCGAGGTGGAGGTGCGCCAGGACCCCACCAAGCTTCGCCCCGCCGAGCAGCGGCGGATGGCCGGCGATGCCACGGCACTGCGCACCGACACCGGCTGGGCACCACGCTTCGATCTCGACACCACCCTTTCCGACATTCTCGAACACGCAAGGAGCAACTGAATGAGCACGAAGTCCGCCCTCATCACGGGCATCACCGGGCAGGACGGGGCCTATCTCGCCGAATGGCTGTTGCGCAAGGGCTACGCGGTGTCCGGCCTGCTGCCCCGCCGCAGCACCGACACGCTCTGGCGCCTTCGCGAACTCGGCATCGAGCGTGAGGTGCGCCTGCTCGACGGCGACCTGACCGACCTCTCCTCGCTGATCCGCGCGATGGAGGTCTCGAAGGCCAGCGAGGTCTACAACCTTGGCGCGCAGAGCTTTGTCGGCAGCTCCTGGCAGCAGCCCATCCTCACGGCGCAGGTCGATGGCGTGGGTGCGCTCAACGTTCTCGAAGCGGTGCGCATCGTCAACCCGCAGGCGCGCTTCTACCAGGCCTCGACCAGCGAGATGTTCGGCCTGATCCAGGCCGAGATGCAGGACGAGCGCACGCCCTTCTACCCGCGCAGCCCGTATGGCGTGGCCAAGCTGATGGCACATTGGGCGACGGTGAACTATCGCGAGAGCTTCGGCCTGCACGCCTCCAGCGGCATCCTCTTCAACCACGAGTCGCCGCTGCGCGGCATCGAATTCGTCACCCGCAAGGTCACCGACGCCGTCGCCCGCGTCAGGCTGGGCAAGGCCAGTGAGCTGCGCCTCGGCAACATCGACGCCAAGCGCGACTGGGGCTTCGCCGGCGACTACGTCGAGGCCATGTGGCTGATGCAGCAGCAGCCTGAGGCCGACGACTACGTGATCGCCACCGGCCAGACAACCACGGTGCGCGACATGTGCCGCATCGCCTTCGGCCATGTCGGCCTCTCGATGGATGATCACCTCGTTATCGACCCGGCCTTCTTCCGCCCGGCGGAAGTGGAGGTGCTGCTCGGCAACCCGGCCAAGGCCAAGGCGAAGCTGGGCTGGGCGCCGAAGACCTCGCTGGAGCAGCTCATCACTATGATGGTGGATGCGGATCTGCGGCGGTTGGCCAGCTGACCCAATCGGATTCGCACGGAGAGGAGTGTCAATGAAACTTGCGGTGGATATGCAGCCCTGCATGACAGATTCGCGCGACCGCGGGATCGGTCGCTACTCGCTCAGCCTGGTCGAGGCCATGGCTCGGCAGTTGGGGCAGGGGGATGCGCTCGACCTGTTGCTGGACGGCGTCGACGCCGACCGGCTGTCGGTAGCGCGTCAAACGATTCGTGGGCGCGTCGCGACGGGTCGGATCGTCCATCATCTTTATCCCACGGACGAATACTGCACAGAGTTTGTATCAGAGATCTCCGCGTGCGGCAGCCTGTTGAAGTCAAAGCTGGTGTCCGCCATCGATTCTGACGTGCTACTGGTATGCAGTGCATTTGAGTGTGGAGGCCGGTTCGTCTCTGGATACTCACAGGGTGCGATGCCAGGTATCCCCCGCGCGGTGGTAGCGCATGACTTGATACCAATGCTGTTCCCTGATCGTTACATCCCAGACGGACATCCTTATACCGCGTGGTACCGGAAGCGCGCGCAAGAGTTCGCCGGATTCGATCTGTACCTGGCTAATTCCGAATCCACGAAGCGAGATCTTATTGACGTTCTCGGAGTACAGCCCGAACGGATTGCGGTTATTGGGGCGGGTCTAGATAGCGAGTTCCGTGCGCCCGGTAAGGTCGACAGGTCAGGCACTGCTGATCGTCTTCTGGCGCTGGGTATTACAAAACCATTTGTTCTCACGGTAGGTAACGCCGATTGGCGGAAGAACTGTATTGGAGCCGTCGAGGCATTTGCCGGATTACCAGAGGATCTTCGTAGGTCGCATCAGCTTGTATTAACGCGAGTGGGCGATGACGTGATTTCCGCCTTGGCGGGGCGGTACAGCAACATCGCTGACTCTGTGCTGGTTCTCGGAACGGTGAGCGACGTGGTTTTGAAGGATCTATATCGAGCATCGACGATCTTTTTCTTCCCATCGCTCTACGAGGGGTTTGGCCTGCCAGTTATTGAAGCAATGGCCTATGGGTCGGCAGTACTGAGCTCCGATCGAGGCGCGCTTCCGGAAGTAGCGAAAACGACTTCCTCGCTCTTCAACCCAGACGACACGCGCGAAGCGTCAAGCATACTTTGCCGCGCGCTCGTTGATTCCAATTTCCGACGAGAGCTTGTTGCGGGTGCTCAGCGGCACGCGTTTTCATTCGACTGGGGAAAGTGTGCCCGGATCGCGATCGATGCACTGAGGGGTTTGGCAAATCATCGAGTAGTTGATCGTGCGACCCAAGTTTGGCTACCGTCGAACGAAGATGTTGCGATCATGGCGTCTGCCGTAGAGCGTCTTCCTGGGTCTGATTTGGAGATTCTGCGAGGCGCACTGGAGACTGTTTTTTTATCAGGACGACGGCGGGTGTTGGTCGACATCTCTGAAGTGATTCGACTGGGTGCGAACACTGGCATCCAGCGTGTCGTCAGAAACTATTGCGCGGGTCTCCTCCGCCTTGCTGCCGAGACGCGGCAGTTCGACGTGGAGCCCATTCACTGGACGCCAGACGGGATCAGATACGCACGGAATTACTGCCGTGATCGCTTTGGAGTGCACCTGCCAGGGGACGACGATCTGGTGGATGTCCGTCAGTACGACCTTGCCTTCATGGTCGATTCGTCGTGGTGGTCTCCAGAGCGCTTCGCGTCCTTCCATCGTGACATTCAGGAGCGATCCGGCGAGGTGGTTTGGATGGTCTACGACCTGGTTCCAGTCCAGACGCCTCAGTATTGCGACCCTGGGATGCCGCCGGCGTTCCGCGCATGGTTGGACTATGTTGTTGCCACGGCGGATGGCTGCATCTGCATTTCCCGAGCAACCGAAGTAGATCTGCTCGCTTACGTCGCCGACACTAACATCGCGCGAAAAAGGCCGCTCTGGAGTCGCCATGTTCACCTTGGCAGTGATCTTGAATCCGGCGCATCGCCCGCGCCGGATCATGCGGTCATTGGCTTGGTCGAGCGGTTGCAGCCCGGCGGATACGCCGTCGCCCTGAGTACGGTCGAGCCACGGAAGCGCTACGACACGATCCTCCGCGCTTTCGAGAATCTTTGGCGCGACGGCCATCGGCTCAGTCTCGTCATTGTCGGAAAGCAGGGGTGGAACGTCGAGGCACTGGCGAATGAACTCCGCGGGCATGCCGAGTATGGCCGGCGACTGCATTGGCTTGAGTCTGCGTCCGATGGGGACGTGAAGGCACTTCTTGCGTCAAGTCGCTGCTTGATCCAAGCATCCGCACTTGAAGGCTTCGGGCTCGCTGTCGTCGAGGCGGGCAGCATGGGAGTCCCGCTCCTGCTCAGCGACATTCCGGTATTCCGCGAGATTGCAGGAGGCGAAGCGGCATACTTCGAAGTAGGTGATGCTGGGGCGCTTGCCAGCATTCTTGCGAATTGTTCAGTTGGGGAAGCTCGGATTCGGCCGTCAACGCTGATTTCCCTCACTTGGGCAGAGTCTACGGAGCGTCTCGCGTCGGCGCTTCAGCTGACGACCGTTGTGGCATAGCGCGTGAGTTTCGGCCGGATTGACGTGATTTTGTGCTTCAGGCTGCGAAATCACGAGGGTTCGGCGCTAATCAGGAAGTTCGAAGATTCTGGAGGCCCTGCTGATGGACGATGGACATCCGCAATGGATGATCTTGCCCCAGTTTCTCGGTCACCTGAGGCGTAGAGCTTTCTGGCATGTTTTCCCCGCCAGGAGGTTCCATGAAGAAGTCGAAGTTCAGCGCGACACGAGGCAAGCGCCTTCATTGGATTAATAATGCGAGTGACCAAGAAATGATTAGTTTGCTTGAGAGTGCAGGCGTTCTTCTCCAGTGCTCTGCCGCAGAAGCTACGGACTTTCTGTGGTCGAGGCAGCTCGGTTGGGCGCACGTCTGCTTATGAGCGATATTCCGGTGTTTCGCGAAATCGCAGGCGACTCCGCTAACTACTTTGCTCCTGGAGATCCCCAAGCACTTGCGATGGCTTTAGGGGCGATGTGCTCTGACGCTATTCGGGGTCCTGCATCGAGCCTGCGGGGAGAATTGCTGTCATGGAGTGCTGCCACGCAAGTGCTCCTGTCTGAACTGATTGGGGCTCGTTCAAAATGAAAGCCGGGGCGGTTCAGTGCGTTGGTACGGAAGGCTCGGGGGTGCTCAGGGATCTTCTGTGCTCCGCGGCTCTTGCTGCCACCGTACTACTGTATTTCCTACCTGCGTTGCTGTCCGGTGCATCACTCGCACCAGGAGATGGATCGGTCTCTTACCTGCCGAATTTCTATCGAGCCGACCCCTCGATGTGGGTGGAGGATATTTATGGCGGTTATGCGGCCGGATTGGATCCGCAGTTCCAGTTGTTTTATATCCCCTTCTGGCTGACATCCACCTATCCGCTGTTTGTCCTTGTCGCATACGTTGCAGCTGCGCTAGGTGCTTTCGGATGTGCGAGATCCCTTGGGGCCTCGCGGCTTGGAGCCTTCGTCGCAGGACTCATGGTCGCGTTTGGCGGCTTCATGGTCGCTCATCTGGGGCACGTAACGATGATCCATGCGGCCGCTTGGATCCCGTGGATCCTTTGGTCTGTAGCGGCGACATCGAGATCGCAAGGCCCCCTGCCGGTGTTGGCAGGGGCGGTCAGCACTTGGCTGTGTATCGGCGGTGGACACCCGCAAATATCGCTTATGGGTCTGTTCTTAGCCGGATTTTTCGCTCTTTCGCTGGTGCCTGCCCAGGCTAGTGCACTTCGAATGGCCTACCTTGGGCGCATCACTGCCCTCTTCGCTGTGGGGTTGATGCTGGCAGGTCCGAACCTCGCAGGACTCTATGCTGCTTCATTGGATAGTGCGCGGGGAACATGGAGCGAGCTTGACTTCAACAGTTTTAGCTACACGCCAGACGAACTTGCCCTTCTGCTCTTCCCGAATATCTATGGAGCCGACTCCGCCGGCCCCTTCGGAGCCTACGCCGGCCCCTTCAATCTCACCGAGCTTGCCGCCTATGTGGGCTGGCTGCCGTGGCTCCTGTTGCCAGTGCTTCTCGTATCACGATCCCTGATGTCGCGAACATGGTTCTGGCTTCTGGCGGCATTCGTGTCGCTCTTGCTGATGTTCGGAACCCTCACACCTCTGGGGCGATTGGTGTTCGAGCTGCCAGTTTTCGGCCAGTTCCGTGCTCAAGCACGCTACGGCATCGTTCTTTGCATTTCTCTAGCCATGGCAAGCGCCATCGCGATCACCGCCTTAGAGCGTGCAGAGATTGGTGGTCGCAAGGTTCGGAATGCGTTCTGGATTGGCGCTGCGCTCCTGACGGGCCTTGCTGTGTGGCAGTCGCTGCGATCTTGGCCCGAACTGGCGGTGATGGGGCAAGCACATCTGCGACTCGGTCTGCCACTCGCCCTTGGCCTTGCCACCGTCGCAACGCTTTGGTGGGCCATCCAGACAAGGACGCGCACCGCTCTTGCGATGCTCCCATTCCTGCTTCTGGTCGATCTTGGGAGCTTCGGCTGGTTCTACGAATGGCGTTCGTCGCCTCCGTTGGAGCAGTTTGCATTGCGGCCGGATGCGAAGGAAGCGCTTTCGGAGATTGCCAGAAGTGGCGGACGGGTCCTACCGCGCTTCGCTTCAACCGACTCACTCACGCCGCTGACGGCCAACACGAACCTGATGCATCGCGTGCCTGTCGTGACTGGCTATGGGCCACTGGCAGACCCGCTATACCTGAACCTCGCGCGCGCGACGACTGCCGGAGGCATCGCGCTTCCTCCACCGGATGCCGCCATTCTTGATGTGCTTGGGGTTGGTTGGGTGGCCGGCGAACCAATGCGAGCGGAGAGCCAGTTGATCGGCTCGGGTTGTGGTGCGGAAGGCTCCCCAAAGGCGGTTACGATCCCGGTGCCGGCATCGGCCCGTTGGCTACGTGTCAGTAGCCATCTTTCCTGCAGTACACATCTCACGAATGGTACCCCGGTGGCCCGCCTGTCGGGAGGAAAACCCGCAGGCCGGGCGGCAGATATTGGGGTGCTAAAGGCAGGTATTGATACGGCAGAATGGGCGCACGCACGTCCAGACGTCGCCGCTGTCGTTAGACATTCGCGGCCCGCTCATGCTACTTCGTTCGATGCTGGTGGCTTTCCGGGCTACTGGTTCTCCGCGGTTATAGACCTGCACGGCAGAGCGACGGACGAACAGCGGCTGTTGACCTTGGAGTCAGTCTCTCCGGGCTCGCCACTACGTGTCCAATCGGTGGAGCACTCTTCTGATGGTGTCGTCTGGCAGCCGACCATTGCAAGGCCAAATCATCCCAGGTTTGATGAATACTTCTCTGCATTCCGGAACATTCAAGGGCTTCCGGCCCTGCTCAGACGCAACCAGATGCCTGCGAGGTACTGGATGCCTTGTGTTATCGAAGTGGTTTCCCTAGACAGTCTGCGTGCGCGCCTTTGGACGGGCGGAGAACAACGCATCGACGTCCACAAGACTCTTCTGGTAAATCCCGATACAGGGATCGGTGAGGGGGTTTGCCGTGGCAAGCGAACGGCCGAGCTGGTTGAGTGGACACCCGGGAGGATCCGGCTGAAGATCGCACCAGGTGAGGAGCATCCTCTCGTCTTGGCGTCTGCGTTCCACCGGGGCTGGCAGGCCAAAGCCAACGACCAGCCTTTGCCCGTCTTTCGCGCCTACGGTCTCAACCTTGGTGTGATCGTTCCGGTGGGAGAACAAGATGTCGTATTCCGCTTCTCGCCACCCGAACTGCGCTTGGGGTTTTTTGCATTTGCGATGGGCTTGCTCTCAGCCGCTTTTCTGCTATTGATCGCATTACTAAAGTAGTTTCTTCCAAAATTTACTGGAGCACGTACATGAAACGCGCCGTCATCCTTGCGGGCGGCCTTGGAACCCGCTTGCGGCCATATACCGTTGCGATTCCGAAGCCACTGATGCCGCTGGGCAAGTATCCAATCCTTGAGATCATCATCCGCCAGCTGAAAGCACAGGGATTCGGCCACATCACCCTCGCAGTCAATCACCAGGCAGATATCTTCCGGGCATTCTTCGGTGATGGCTCGAAGTGGGGCCTCCAGATCGACTACTCGCTCGAGACCAAGCCACTCAGCACCATGGGTCCCTTGAAGCTGATCCCGGATCTGCCCGACAACTTCCTTGTGATGAATGGGGACATTCTCAGCGACGTGCCGTATGGCTGCTTCCTGGATGAGCATTCTGCGGAAGGGCACCTCTTCACGATTTCCGCCTCTCGTCGTGTGCAGCGAATCGATTATGGCGTGCTACAGGTAAATCAGTCCGGCATTCTCTCGGGATTCGAAGAAAAGCCATCGATTCCATTCCTCGTCAGCATGGGCATCTACGCCGTCTCGCGTCGCGTGCTTGATGCGATCCCTCCCGACCAGGCATTCGGTTTCGATCATCTCGTCCTCGGATACCTCGCGTCCGCTGATGCGGTGACGACCGTTGTCCACGAAGGGTACTGGTTGGACATCGGCCGGCCGGATGACTACGAGAAGGCAAACAACGACTGGCCTGAGTTTTCGAAGAGGGTTGGCATTGAATGACGCATCGGAGCGCTCCCGCCAGGGTCATCGTTACAGGTGCCGGTGGCTTTCTTGGCCGGCGGCTGGTCGCGACATTGCGACGCTTGGGCAAGGATGTGGCCCCGCTCAGCAGGGCCGACGGATTCGATCTGCTGCGAGACGATTTTCCGTCCCTTGGGCAGGAAGATCATGTTTTCCATATGGCCGCGGAAACTGGTGTCCCCGACTCCTGGCAGGATCCTGTGCACTTCCATCTGGTGAACGCCCACGGAACCGTGCGCGTCCTCGATGCCTGCAGGCGTGCAGGCGCGTCGATGACGTACGTCGGAGCCTATATCTACGGCGTTCCGCGGGAACTTCCCATTTCTGAGGCGCATCCGCTCGACGTCAACAACCCGTATGCGTTCTCGAAATGGATGGGAGAGCAGGCGTGCGCTTGGTTTTCTGCGACCTACTCGATGCCCGTGACGGCCATCAGGCTTTTCAACGTCTACGGAGCCGGCCAGAGTGATCGCTTCGTCATCTCCAGGATCGTCAGCCAGATCCTCGATGCTGGGACGCAAGAGATCCACCTGATGGACCTTGCGCCGCGCCGAGACTATCTATACGTTGATGATGCTGTCGCTGCGCTGATCGCGTGTATTCCTGACAGCGGTATGCGCATCCTCAATGTCGGTAGCGGGACATCCAGCAGCTTGCATGATGTTCTGGAGGCGGCATTCCTGGCGACGGGGCAGCGCAAGCCAGTGCATGTGTCTGGCGAGGTAAGGCCCAACGAGATTCCGGATGTGCGGGCCGACTGCACTGCCATTCGCGAGGCGTATGGATGGTTACCCCGTTTCGGATTGAGAGAGGGCATCGCACGGATGGTCGAGGAGCTTCGCTCGTGAAACAGATCGATATTCTTTGCCCGGTATTCCGTGAGGAAGATGCGCTGCACGGATTCCATGCAAGGCTCCGCGCTGCCCTGCAGCCTCTCGGTGATGGATACACGTTCCGCTTCATCTATGTGATGGATCCGTCACCGGACCGCACAGAAGCGGTGTTGCGCGACATGGCGCTCGCTGATCGTGACATCACCGTGTTGGTCATGTCGCGGCGGTTCGGCCACCAGGCAGCGCTGCTTGCTGGCATCGATGCTGCGCGTGGTGATGCGCTGGTCATGCTCGACAGCGATGGACAGCATCCGCCCGAGATCATCCCGGTGCTGGTGGAGCGTTGGGAGGCAGGCTCGCAGATCGTCCAGACGTTGCGCAAGGATGGCTCCGAAACCGGCTGGCTGAAGCGCAGCATGTCCGCTTGGTTCTACAGGATCTTGTCGAATATCGGCTCGATCGAGTTGAAAGGCGGTGCTGCGGACTTCAGGTTGCTGGATCGCAGTGTCGTGGAGGTGATCCGCAGCGACTTCGGAGAACGCAACATCTTCCTCCGCGGCATCATCGCTTGGGTCGGCTATGCGACATCGTTCGTGGAATTCGAGCCACTGAAACGCATGAATGGCACATCGAACTACCGAGCGTCGATCCTGATCAATTTCGCCATTCAGGGCATCAGTTCATTCTCAAAGTTTCCACTTCGTCTCTGCACGGCGATCGGAATGATCATTGCGGTCTTGAGTGTACTGGCCGCCGTACTGATGGTCTTGGATTACTTCGCCGGCACACAGGTGGTCCCAGGCTGGGCGACATTGCTGGCTTTCGTTGCCTTCCTTGGCGGCGTGCAGTTGTTCTTCATGGGCGTTTTCGGGGAGTATCTTGGCCAGGTGTTTGATGAGGTCAAGGGACGCCCTCGTTATCTGGTCGCCCGGCGATACGTTGGATCACCGGAATCCACAGCCACCATTGACCAATCGAGCACAAATGATCGTTGACCGAATGAACCCACTGTCTCAAGCCGAATTGGATGTGGCTGTCCTAGGTCGAAAAGAGTCCCTGTTTTCGCATGAGGTCGAAACACGAAGAAAGGATCTTCTGGATGTGGTAGCGGGCGCCAGGGTGCTTGTCATCGGCGGCGGTGGAACGATTGGATCGGCGACGACGGCGCTGCTGGCCGACCTTCGTCCCGGATGCCTGCACGTAATCGATCAGAGCGAAAACTACCTGGCCGAACTCGTCCGTGATCTCCGCGGCCGCCCGGGCGGCTTGGGGGTCAAGGACTTCCGTACGCTGCCGCTGGACTATGGCGCTCCAGTGACCGGGCGATTCCTCGCTGAATCCCGCCCGTACGATATCGTCCTGAACTTCGCGGCCTTGAAGCACGTTCGATCGGAAAAGGATGTTTACTCCTTGCTTCAGATGATCGACACGAACGTCGTTCGCCACATCCGTTTCCGGAGATGGCTTAAGGCTGCGGGCCATGGCGCTCGCTACTTCGCGGTGTCTACTGACAAAGCAGCCAACCCAACCAGTTTAATGGGTGCAAGCAAGCGCCTGATGGAGGATGTCGTATTTGCCCCCGACCTTTCGTTGGCTGGCCAAGAGTCGACGGCGCGTTTTGCAAACGTTGCGTTCTCGAACGGAAGCCTTCTCCAAGGCTTTATCCATCGATTAGCCAAGGGGCAGCCGCTGGCCGCTCCCCGTGATACACGCCGCTACTTTGTATCGCAGCGCGAATCCGGAGAGATTTGCCTCCTTTCTGCGGTGCTCGGAAAGCCAGGCCACGTGCTTTTCCCCAAGCTTGACCCGATTTCGCAGCTTCAACCGCTCCAGGATATTGCCGAGCGGGTTCTGCAGCTCGCGGGCTATGAGCCGGAAGTAGTCGAGAACGAGGACGAAGCGCGGGCGGCGGTCGCCCGCTTGGCGTCTGCTGGGAAGTGGCCGTTGTTATTGACTCCGCTCGATACCAGCGGCGAGAAGGCGTACGAGGAGTTCGTTGGTCAAGGCGAGGTTTTGACGCAAAGCGGTCTGACGTCACTCGATGCAGTGGCCCATGTCCGCAGCACGGCTCTTTCGCAGGGCGTCATCGAAATGCTCGAAGAAGCGGTATCGGACAATGAGCGTGCGATCAACAAGCATGCGATCGTGCAGGCCATCCAAGCGGCCATTCCCGGGTTCAGTCATCGCGAGACCGGCAAGACTTTGGATGATCGACTTTAAGCAGATCAGTGTTCAAACACGATTTGTCCCCGTATCCCTGAAGACCAGCATCTTGGTAAGGATGAACGAAGAGCCTACGTAAGCGCACACTGCGACGACCTGCGCCCATACATCAGATATCTCGAACCACCGGAGGCAGGCGTAAAGCGTTCCGAGGTTCAACAGGTAGCAGGTGGCAAACACGGGGAGGTATCTTGCGAACTCTCCCAGCGCTGCACCCCTGCTCTGGAAGCTAAACCGCTTGTGCATCGCAAAGGAGATGCAGAGTCCGATGCAGTAGCCGAGGAAGTTACTCAGGAAGGGCGACAGGCCAACGACGAGCATGAAGAAGAAGATCAGTAAGAAGCCGATGCCAGTATTGATCACTCCAACAGCGATGAAGCGTAAGAAGGTTCTCATGCTCGCGTGGTGGCGTGGATCCAGTACTGACCACCTAGCGGCAGCCAAGTCAGCGCTCGTTCGACATGGCGGAGCGCCGCCAGCCGGGGTGGAACGAACAGGCAGTAGCGCTTGGCAAGAACGTCGAAACCTGCAGCTTTCATCAGAGCGGCAAGCTCGGATGGATTAAGGAGGATCGCGTCCGCATCGTAAGGGCAGTTGCTGACGATGCGACGCGTGACGGGATTGTAGGGATTGTGCTCAAACACACAGAGGTGTGCATTCGGCGCAAGCCTTCGCGCGATCAGGGCCATGATGTCGGGGCGTTCGGCGGGTGCGATATGGTGAAACACACCCGCAACGAACACGAGATCGAACGTCCCGATATCCAGCAACTCGCTCTCGACATGGAAGGCGTGTCCTGGATTCTCCTGCCGCGCCTGCTCAATGCTCGCTGGAGAAACATCGGTGCCAAGGATCTCGGCGCCTGGAAACGCAGCAGCGAGGAAAGGCACGTTGCGGCCGATGCCGCAACCGAATTCAAGAATTCGCTTGACGGGAAGCGGGATAACTCGACGCACTTGCTCGACCTTGTAGGAGGCGAAGTACGTTTCGCTCGACGAGAAGAAGCCCGTGCCTTCCCTCAGCAGGCGGTTGTAGTCAGCAGTATATGCATCGAAATCGACTTTCTGGCTCACGGAGCGTCTCCGGGCGTGCATGTAGGATTGCCCACCATGGTGTGGTTGGCTTCGTCAGGGTGGCAGAATCGGACTTGTGGAATCCCGTCGGCGAGGAGGTATCCCGGCGGTGTTTTCAGGCGCCTAGCAATGCTTGCAGGAAGGAGAGGAAGAGCATCGTCAAGGATCATCCACCTGATGTCGATGATCTCCGGATCCCGTGGTTCGACGGCGGAAGCAAGGGCATTTGGCACCGTTGCGCACTCGAACAGGAAGTGCAGCGCTTCGCCAAGCTCGGCATTTGCAGGCAGGTAATCCACGCACCACAGCCTCCGGACGTTGGCTTTAAGACCAACCTCCTCGAGGACTTCACGACGTAGTGCCGTCAGCGGATCCTCGTCCGCCTCGACGATTCCACCGGGAAGAAGCCACTCATTGCGGTAGGCTGGCTTGACAAGAAGCAGCCTGCCGGATTCGTCACGGATGAGTGCGCCGGCGGAACACCGCTTCCGATGGAACTCTGGCAGCAGTTGACGCTCACCCCCGCCCATACACATCCTCGAACCTGACGATATCGTCCTCGCCGAGATAGCTGCCGGACTGCACCTCGATCAGCTCCAGCGGCAGCTTTCCGGGGTTCTCCAGCCGGTGCACAACGCCCAGCGGGATGTAGGTGCTCTGGTTCTCGGCCAGCAGGATCACTTCCTCGCCGCGGGTCACCTTCGCCGTGCCGCTCACCACGATCCAGTGCTCGGCGCGGTGGTGGTGCATCTGCAGGCTGAGCACGCCGCCCGGTTTCACGGTGATGCGCTTGACCTGGAAGCGCTCGCCCTGGTCGATGGCGTCATAAGCCCCCCAGGGCCGGTAGACCTTGCGGTGCCAGGTGGCATGGCTGCGGCCGTTCTGTTTGAGCTGCCCGACCACCTCCTTCACCTGCTGCACCTGGTCGCGGTGGCTGACCAGGATGGCATCGTCGGTCTCGACCACCACCACGTCTTCCAGGCCCACCAGCGCGATCAGGCGCTGGCCATAGGCATAGGTGTTGCGGCAGCCGATGGCGATGACATCGCCGTGGTGGGCGTTGCCTTCGCTGTCCTGCGGGGTCACCTCCCACAGCGCCGACCACGAGCCGACGTCGCTCCAGCCGGCATCCAAGGGAACGACGGTGGCAGCGCCGGTCTTTTCCATCACCGCGTAGTCGATGGAATCGGCCGGACAGGCGGCGAAGGCGTCCTTGTCGATGCGGACGAAGTCGGTATCGCGCTTCGCGGCCTGCAGGGCCTCGCGGCAGCGGGCCACGATGGCGGGCTGGAAGGCCTCCAGCTCGGCCAGCAGGCGCGAGGCACGGAACAGGAACATGCCGCTGTTCCAGAAGTAGTCGCCACTGGCCACGTAGGCCACGGCCGTGGCGGCGTCGGGCTTTTCGACGAACTGCTGCACCGGGCGCGCGGCGGCATCGCCGGAGGCCCGGATGTAGCCATAGCCGGTTTCCGGGCCGGAAGGCACCACACCGAAGGTGACCAGCCGGCCAGCCTCGGCGGCCTTGGCGGCCTCGCCGACGGCGGCGTGGAAGGCCGGCACGTCGGTGATCACATGGTCGGAGGGCAGCACCAACAGCAGGGCGTCCTCGCCATGCCGGGTGGCCTCGAGTGCCGCGAGCGCAATCGCAGGGGCGGTGTTGCGACCCAGCGGTTCGAGGAGGATGGCGGCAGCCTGCGCACCGGCTTCGCGCAGCTGCTCGGCGACCATGAAGCGGTGTGCATCGTTGGCCACGACGATCGGCTGGCAGGGCGTGATCGCGGCGACGCGCTTCCAGGTGGCCTGCAGCATGGTGTCCTCGCCGACCAGCGGCAGGAACTGCTTCGGGTGCGACTCGCGGGACAGCGGCCACAGCCGCGTTCCGGAGCCGCCGGAGAGAATGACGGGGATCAGGTCCTGCATGGGGTTGCTCCGTGCGTGGGCAGGTTATGGCTCATGGTGTGCGGAGCGCGCGGACTGTCCGGGCCCTTGGCGAGTGCGCGTTGACTTCAGGCCGTCCCATCGGGGTGCGCCTCCATCCATCGCAGCCTTTTGGCGGTGAGGCGGTAACGCTGCAGGCGGCTGCGAGGCTTATCCGGCAGGGTCATCTCGATCAGGCCGGCGGCGATCGCCGCTTGCAGGTAGTGGATGCGGAAGTGCTTTTCGTCCCTGAGGCCGAGCAGTGTCATGATTTGGTCTCGACTCATCTCACCTCGCAGCACGGCGAGCAGCCGCGCGACTTCGGGGGTGACTTCGGGGGTGACTTCGGGGGTGACTTCGGGGGTGACTTCGGGGGTGACGCTGGTCACCGGCCTCGGAATGATCGCCTTGAACTGGTTGCCTGCTACTTCGTCCTCGAACCGAATCTCCGGCCATTCGCCCAAGGCGCGAGGAATGCCGGAGCCCAGGCCGCGATAGGGCAGGATGTGGGTGGCGTGCTCGGTCAGTGTAGGGTTCCGCCGGTTGGTCATGCCGCGGCGAATGGCATCGATGCTCAGGCTGTCGAGCAGATGACCGGGACTGATGATCTCGATGCGGTCGGCGAAAATCAGCAACCGGATCGACGCGCTGGTGAAATAGTCGCGGTGGATCAGCGCGTTGACCAGCAGCTCGATGATGGCCTGCTCGGGCACTTCCAGCACGCCCAGCGAATTGAAGTTCTGGCCCGCCTGGACGTGATGCAGGTTGCGCTTGATAAAGGCGAGGCTGCGCTGGTACTGCTCCAGCAATGTGCCGTCGATGTCTTCGCTGTCCAGATAGTGATGGCTGGCCAGCGAGGTGCCGGGGAAGGCCACCGCCTTGGCCGCGTCCAGACCGGTCACGCTACCGTCGTCGGCCACGCCCAAAAGCAACAGCCCGCCGCCGCTGTTGGCGAAAGCGGCCAGTTCAGCCGCGATGCTGTCCGAATTGGTTTCGTCGCGCTTGAACTGGTGGCGACTGTCTTCGCCGCGCGCGAGGATTTGCAGGAGATCGCCTTCTTTCATGCGGCGAAACAACCAACGCGAACAGACAGGTGGCGGTTCATGGCTGGCGGATAAGAGCGGCGAGTTCGTCGGTGCGGGCGCGCATCAGGGCTTCGTCGCCCCGGCTTTCGACGTTCAGCCGCAGCAGGGGCTCGGTGTTGGAACTGCGCAGGTTGAAGCGCCAGTCGTCGAACTCGACGCTCACACCATCGGTACGGTCGATCGAGGCCTCGTCCGCGCCGACCTGCTCGAGAACACGCTGGACGGTGCTGCTGGCATCGCTGACCCGGAAATTGATCTCGCCGCTGCAGGGGAAGGCGGCCATCCGGTCCTCGACCATCGCAGCCAGCGACTCGCCGCGCTCGGACAGCAGCCCGGCGATCAGCAGCCATGGGATCATGCCTGAATCGCAATAGGCGAAGTCGCGGAAGTAGTGGTGGGCGCTCATCTCGCCGCCGTAGATGGCGTTCTCGCTGCGCATCCGTTCTTTGATGAAGGCATGCCCGGTCTTGCTCTGAATCGGCCGCCCTCCGGCGGCCTCGACCATCTGGATGGTGTTCCAGGTCAGGCGCGGGTCGTGGATGATGGCTTCGCCAGGATGCTGGCGAAGCAGCGAAGTGGCCAGCAGGCCCACCAGGTAGTAACCCTCGATGAAACGGCCGCCGTGGTCGAAGAAGAAGCAACGATCGAAGTCGCCGTCCCAGGCCACGCCACAATCCGCACCGTGCTCGATCACGGCGCGGGATGTCGCCTCCCGGCATTCCGGCAGGAGCGGATTGGGGATGCCGTTCGGGAAGCGGCCATCCGGCTCGTGCTGGATGCGGATGAACGCGAAGGGCAGGTGTGGCGCGAGGGCGTCGATCACCGCACCGGCGCCGCCGTTGCCGGCATTCACCACGATCCGCAGGGCTCGCAGGCTGCCGGGGTCGATGTAGCTCAGCAGGTGCTCGATGAAGGCCGAACGGTCCTCGTCCCGGCGGCCACGGCCGGCTTGGGCTGCGGCCGCGGGCAGGTCTC
This sequence comes from Silanimonas sp., assembly GCA_018334015.1. Classification (GTDB taxonomy): domain Bacteria; phylum Pseudomonadota; class Gammaproteobacteria; order Xanthomonadales; family Xanthomonadaceae; genus Silanimonas. The sequence continues at coordinate 17,175 of JAGXTI010000011.1, read as the reverse complement.
GCGCACAGGCTTCGCGCAAGGTGAACAGCCCGGTGTCACCGCTGATCGGCCGCGAACCCGTGCGCACCAGTTTCATGCCGTTGTAGTCCATCGGGTTGTGGCTGGCGGTCACCATCACGCCGCCAGCGGCACCGCGATGGAAGGTCTGGAAGTACACTTCCTCCGTGCCGCCCACGCCGATGTCGAGGGTGTCGCGGCCCATCCTGTGCAGGCCGCGCGCCAGTGCCTCTTGCAGCGCCGGGCTGCTGAGCCGGACATCGCGACCCAGCACCACGGGGCCGGGTTCGAGCAGTTCGTGCAGGGCGGCGCCCAATCGTTCGGCCAGGGTCTCGTCGAGTTCGTCCGGCACGCGGCCGCGGATGTCGTAAGCCTTGAAACAGCGAAGATCCATTCGCGAGGGTGTCCGTTCAGGGGCTGAGGGCTTGGCCGTCGGCGTCGCAGAGCGTGCCAGCCGCGCCTTGGCAGCGCTGGAAGGGGCCGAGGTCGAGCACCGGCTGGCCGTAGGCGGCGAACCAGTTCACCCCCTCCTGCACCAGTTCCAGTCGCACCGGCAGACCCAGCAGCGGCTCGGCCGGCAGCGAGATGGCCACCTCGGCCTGCGTGCCGGGGGCCAAGAGCGGTAGCGGAGCGCGGACGAAGTCGCGAAGACCGGGCGGCGCGTCGGGGCCTTCCGGGCCGACCAGCATGGCGCCGAGGTTGACCATGGCCGAACCCTGGCCCACCAGCGTGGCTTGGCCGTCGTTGTGGATGCGCACCGTAAGTTCGAGGCTGTCGCCGGCGGCGTTGTAGCGCGGGGCCTGAGCCAGCTCGAGCCGGGTGGCGATCTGCTCGGGCGGGATGGGGGCATCGATGGCGGTGACCGCATCGACACCCACTGCCGGAGCTGGCGCGGCTGGAGTGGGTTCGGCGGGGGCGGGCAGCTCGCGTCCGCAGGCAGCAAGCAAGGCAAGGCTGAGCAAGGCGAGGGCGATAGGACGATGCATGGCGGCGTGAAATGAGGACGGGGCGGGCAGATTAGCACTGCTTCCCGAACCTTGGCTTGGCCATATCGACCGCCTCGATCGCTGCGTCCGCCTCGGCCGCCTCGATCGCCACAACGAAGCGTTCCACCGAACCCGGCGCGGTGGCGAAGAACAGCGAAGGCTCGGTGAGTTCCAGTTCCAGCAGCTGCGGGCCTGAAGGCGAGGGCAGCAGGTCGACGCGCGCGTACAGCGGCGCGCCGCCGGGGATCGCGGCCAACACCCGCTCTGCGACCTCGATCTCGACGGCCGACGGTTCGCGCGAGGTGATCGCCTCCGGCGCGAACAGGGCGCGGGTGGCCTTGCCGTCGCGCACCAGCAGCGGGCCCTTGCGGATGGCGTGCGAGTAGCGGCCGGCGAAGAACATCAGGGCGGTTTCACCGGCGCTGTCGACCGCCGTGAGGTAGGGCTGCACCAGCACATGGCGGCCGGCCTCGAGCAGGCGCTTGGCATGGGCCACGGCGGCGGCGCGATTCGGCGCGGTGTAGCGCTGGGTGTCGCGCGAGCCGGCACCGATGCAGGGTTTCACCACGAATTCGGCGTGGGCGGGAAACGCGGCGGGATCATCGCCGGGTGCCAGGTAGTGGCTTTCGATCACCGGCACGCCGGCGGCGGCGAGCTCGGCGAGGTAGCGCTTGTCGGTGTTCCAGCGCACCAGCGCCGGCGGATTGAGCAGCCGGGTGCTCGCTGACACCTGCTCGCACCAGCGCAGGAATTCCGCGGGCTTGTCGGTGTAGTTCCAGGTCGAGCGCAGCAGCACGAGCTCGAAGCGGGCCCAGGACACGGTCGGGTCGTCCCAGGCCAGGGCCTCGGCGTGGTGCCCGCGTTGGCGCAGCGCCTCGAGCAGCGGCGGCAGGTCCTCGTCGAGCGCGAAGGCGGCGATGGCGGTGGCGAGCGCGATACGCATGCGCGGTGCTGGCGGGTCGGCGGGCCTACAAGTGTAGCGCCGGCCCCGGCGCTAGAATGGGCGTCGGTCGAACAGGAACCGTGGATGATTCCGATCAATGCCCTCGGGCGCCACATCGCGCCCCTGCAGAACGAGCTGGCGCGCATCGCTGCCGAGGTCATCGGCTCGGGCCATTACGTGCTGGGCCCCGGCGTGCGCGCTTTCGAGCAGGCCTTCGCCGCCTGGTGCGGCGTGGCCGAGGCGGTGGGCGTGGCCAACGGCACCGATGCCCTGGAACTGGCGCTCAAGGCGGTCGGTGTCGGGCCCGGCGACCGCGTCGCGGTGGTGCCGAACGCGGCCATGTACGGCACATCGGCGGTGCTCGCCTGCGGTGCCGAGCCGCTGTTCGTCGATGTCGATGCCGAGGGCCGGATCGACCCGGCCGCGCTGCGCGAGCGCGCGCTGGCTGTCGACCGGCTCAAGGCGGTGATCGTGACCCACCTCTACGGCCGGCTCGCGGCGATCGAGACCATCGTCGACTGGGCGGCGGCGCAGGGCGTGGCGGTGGTCGAGGATTGCGCCCAGGCGCACGGAGCGATGCGCGGTGGTCGGCGTGCCGGTGCCTTCGGCGATGTTGCAGCTTTCAGCTTCTACCCGACCAAGAACCTCGGCGCACTGGGCGACGGCGGCGCGGTGCTGTCGCGGCGGCCCGAGCTTGCCGCACGGCTGCGGCCGTTGCGCCAGTACGGCTGGTCGGCCAAGTACCACAACGCGCTGCCCGGTGGTCGCAACTCGCGGCTCGACGAACTGCAGGCGCGCTTCCTGCACGCCATGCTGCCGCGGCTCGAGGGCTGGAACGCCCGCCGCCGCGCCATTGCTCAGGCCTACCGGGCCGGCATCCGCCACCCCGACCTGCGCCTGCCCGAAGGCGGCGGCGAGGACGATGTCGCCCACCTGTTCGTGCTGCGCTGCGAGCGGCGCGATGCGCTGGCCGCGCACCTGCACGGGCTGGGCGTGCAGACCGACATCCACTACCCGCTGCCCGACCACCGCCAGCCCTGCTTCGCCGGTCGCTACCAGGCCCTGCAGCTGCCGATGGCCGAGCGCCTGGCCCGCGAGGTGCTGAGCCTGCCCTGCTTCCCGGAGTTGGACGATGCCGAGGTCGAGGCCGTGATCGCCGCCTGCAACGCCTTTCCGGAGACCTGAGCCATGGACTTCTTCGTGCACCCGCAGGCGCTGTGCGAATCAACCCAGATCGGCCCGCGCACCCGCATCTGGGCCTTCGCCCATGTGCTGCCCGGGGCTCGCATCGGGGCCGACGGCAACGTCTGCGATGGCGTGTTTGTCGAGAACGATGTGGTGGTCGGCGACCGCGTCACCGTGAAGTGCGGCGTGCAACTCTGGGACGGCCTTCGCCTCGGCGACGATGTGTTCGTCGGGCCGAACGCCACCTTCACCAACGACCGTTTCCCGCGCAGCCGGCAGTACCCGGCCGAGTTCCCGAAGACCGTCGTGGAAAACGGGGCCTCGATCGGTGCGAACGCCACCATCCTGCCGGGCCTGACCATCGGCCGCGGCGCGATGATCGGTGCCGGCGCGGTGGTCACCCGCTCGGTGCCGCCGAATGCCATCGTGGTCGGCAATCCGGCGCGCATCGTCGGTTACGTCGGTGCCGAAGGCCCGGCCCGCGAGGCCGGTGCCACGATCGCACCGCCACCGGGGCCGGGGCGTGTCGACACGCCGGTGCACGGCGTCAGCCTGCATCGCCTGCCGCGCTTCGCCGACCTGCGCGGCGCGCTCTCGGTGGGCGAGTTCGCCCGCGACTTGCCGTTCGCGCCGCAACGCTATTTCCTGGTCTTCGACGTGCCCAGTGCCGAGACCCGCGGCGAGCACGCACACAAGCGCTGCCACCAGTTCCTGCTCTGCGTCGCGGGCTCGGTGCGGGTGCTGGCCGACGATGGCCGGCAGCGCGCCGAATTTTTGCTGGATCGCCCCGACCTCGGCCTGCACCTGCCGCCGATGACCTGGGGCACGCAGTACCGCTACTCGCGCGACGCGGTGCTGCTGGTGTTCGCTTCCGAGCCTTATGACGCCGAGGAGTACGTGCGCAGCTACGAGGCGTTCAAGTCGCTCGTGGGTTGAGTGGCCCGTCAGGGCGCCGCCGCGGCGAGCTGGTCGAGGACTTCGTCGAGGCCGACGCGCCAGTTCGGCAGGCGGACGCCGGTGTCGCGCTCGAGCGCGCCGCTGTCGAGCACCGACCACGCCGGCCGCGCAGCGGGCGTGGGGTAGGCGGTGGAGGGGATCGCCTCGACCGTCGGGGCCTTCGGCAGCAAGCCGCGCGCGACCGCGCCAATGAAGATCGCCTCGGCGTAGCCATGCCACGAGGTCTCGCCCTGCGGGGCAAGGTGGTAGAGCCCGCGGGCACCGGCGTCGATCGCCTTCAGCGTGGCCGCGGCGATCCAGTGCGCCGGTGTCGGTGCGCCGATCTGGTCGGCGACCACGCGCAGCGCGTCGCGCTCGGCGCCGAACCGCAGCATGGTGCGCAGGAAGTTGGCGCTGTGCGCGGCGTAGACCCAGGCGAGGCGGAGCGTCAGGGCTTCCGCGCCGCTGGCGGCGAGCGCCCGCTCGCCGGCGAGCTTGCTCCGGCCGTAGACCGACACCGGGCCGGGGGCATCGTCCTCGCGGTAGGGCCGTGTGCCGTCACCAGCGAACACGTAGTCGGTCGAGTAATGCACGACGGTCGCGCCGAGTTCCTTCGCCGCGGTGCCGAGCTCGGCCACGGCCTCCGCGTTGATGCGGCGGGCGAGGCCGGGTTCGGACTCGGCGCGATCGACCGCCGTGTAGGCGGCGGCATTGATGACCAGTGCCGGCCGGATGTCGGCCAGCAGCGCGGTGAGGGCGCCGGGCACGGCCAGATCGCAGGCCGGCAGGCCGGGGGAACTGCTGGAGGGGGCGTGGCGAAACTCGCCGCTGCGCGTGCTGCACAGCGGGGCGATGCCACTGCGGAGCAAGGCCCGATGCAATTCGCGGCCAAGCTGGCCCTCGGCACCCAGCAGCAGCACCGGGCCGCGCTCGAGCAGGTCGGCCATGCCCGTGCTCATGCCGCGAACACCGGCAGGCGTTCGGATGCCAGATCGGCGAGGAACGGTGCCTGGGCATCCTTGTCCGACAGCGCGGGTGCGGACACCGGCCAGTCGATGGCCAGTTGAGCGTCGTTCCAGCGGATCGCCGCATCGCACTCGCGGTCGTAGAGCGCCGTGCACAGGTAGGAGAAGAGGGCACGTTCGCTGAGCACGACGAAGCCGTGGGCGAACCCTTCGGGGATCCAGAACTGCCGGCGGTTCCCGGCGCTCAGCACGACGGCGGCGCTCTTGCCGAAGCTGGGTGAGCCGCGACGGATATCGACGACCACGTCCCAGACCTCGCCTTCCAGCACCTGCACCAGCTTGCCTTGCGGGTTCGGCCACTGGTAGTGCAGGCCTCTGAGCACGCCGCGCGTCGAGGTCGAGACGTTGGCCTGCACAAATTGTGCATGGATGCCGGCCGCCGCGAACTTCGCCGCGTTCCAGTTTTCGAAGAAAGCGCCGCGCGCGTCGCCGTACACGGCGGGTTCGATGATCGTGCAGCCGGGCAGGGCGGTGTCGATGAACTTCATACGCGAGCTTCAGGCCACCGGGCCGTGCGTCAGCAGGGACAGCAGGTACTGCCTGTAGCCGTTCTTGGCCAGGGGCTTGGCCAGCGCCTCAAGCTGGCCGGCGTCGATCCAGCCCTTGAAGTAGGCGATCTCCTCCGGGCAGGCCACGCGCAGGCCCTGCCGCTGCTCGATGGTCTCGATGAAGTTGCCGGCCTGCAGCAGCGACTCGTGGGTGCCGGTGTCGAGCCAAGCGTAGCCGCGCCCCATCTTTTCGAGGTGCAGCGAGCCGTCCTCGAGGTAGCGGCGGTTGAGGTCGGTGATCTCCAACTCGCCGCGCGGCGAGGGTTGGAGTGCCGCCGCAAACTCGGGCGCGCGGCCGTCGTAGAAGTACAGGCCGGTGACGGCGTAGTTCGACTTCGGCTGCGCGGGCTTTTCTTCCAGCCCAACCACGCGGCCCTCGGCGTCGAACTCCGCCACGCCGTAGGCCTTGGCGTCCTTCACCCAGTAGCCGAACACGGTCGCGCCGGATTCGCGCGCATCGGCGCGCTTCAGCAATTCGCTGAAGCCGCTGCCGTGGAAGATGTTGTCGCCGAGAACCAGGCAGCTTGGTGCACCGTCGAGGAAGTCGCGGCCGAGGATCAAGGCCTGGGCCAAGCCATCGGGACTCGGCTGGGCGACGTACTCGAAGCGCATGCCCCACTGCGAGCCATCCCCGAGCAGGGCCTTGAACATCGCCTGTTCATGCGGGGTGTTGATGATCAGCACCTCGCGGATGCCGGCGAGCATCAGCACCGAGAGCGGGTAGTAGATCATCGGCTTGTCGTAGACCGGCAGCAGCTGCTTGCTGACACCCTTGGTGATCGGATAGAGCCGCGTGCCGGAGCCGCCGGCGAGGATGATGCCCTTGCGTTGCGTCATGGCGGCCTCCTCAGCCCTGCGTGCCGATGCGTTCGAGGCGGTAGCTGCCGTCGAGGATCTTCCCCACCCACGCTTCGTTGCCGAGGTACCAGTCGATGGTGAGCGCGAGGCCCTGCTCGAAGCTCACGGTCGGCGCCCAGCCCAGCTCGCGCTTGAGCTTGCTGGCGTCGATGGCGTAGCGCTGGTCGTGGCCCGGGCGGTCCTTGACGAAGCTGATCTGCACGCGGCGCGACTGGCCGTCGGCACGCGGACGGCGCGCATCGATGGCGTCGCAGAGTGCATGAACGACCTCGATGTTGCGGCGCTCGGCGTCGCCACCGACGTTGTAGGTCTCGCCAACGCGGCCGCCCGCCAGTACGTCGCGGATCGCGGCGCAGTGATCGCCCACGTAGAGCCAGTCGCGGATGTTGCTACCGTCGCCGTAGACCGGCAGCGGCTCGCCCTTGACGAGCTTCTGGATCATCAGCGGAATGAGCTTTTCGGGGAACTGGAACGGCCCGTAGTTGTTCGAGCAGTTCGTCGTCAGCACCGGCAGCCCGTAGGTGTGGTGGAAGGCGCGCACGAGATGATCGGAGGCCGCCTTCGAGGCCGAGTAGGGCGAGTTTGGCGCGAACGGCGTGTCCTCGGTGAAGTAACCGGTATCGCCCAGCGAGCCGTAGACCTCGTCGGTCGAGACATGCAGGAAGCGGAACGCCTTTGCTTTCTCGGCCGGCAGCGCCTTCCAGTGATCGCGACAGGCTTCAAGCAGGGCCAGGGTGCCGACCACATTGGTCTGGATGAAGGCGGCCGGGCCGTCGATGGACCGGTCGACATGGCTTTCGGCGGCGAAGTTGATCACCGCGTCGACGGCGTGCTCGTCCAGCAGCTTGGCAACCAGCGCACGATCACCGATGTCGCCGTGCACGAACACGTGGTCGGCATCCTCTTCGAGTGCTGTCAGCGTGTCGCGGTTGCCGGCGTAGGTCAGCGCGTCGAGGTTGATGATCCGTGCGAGGCCGCGCTGGCGGGCCTCGAGCACGAAATTGCCGCCGATAAAGCCGGCGCCGCCGGTGACCAACCACGTTGGCATGGTGTTGCTCCTGGGTTCGATCGAGGCCAAAGGCGAGGCCCCACGGGGCATCAAAGGTTCTGGTAGTTCGGGCCCGCGCCGCCTTCCGGCGTCACCCAGTCGATGATCTGGTAGGGGTCCTTGATGTCGCAGGTCTTGCAGTGCACGCAGTTGGCGGCATTGATCTGCAGGCGCGAGCCGGCCTCGTCCTCGACGATCTCGTAGACGCCGACCGGGCAGAAGCGCGTGCAGGGGTTGCCGTATTCCTCGGCGCATTTCGTGATGCAGACATTGGTGTCGGCCACGCGCAGGTGCACGGGCTGGTCCTCGTCGTGCTCGGTGGCGGCGAAATAGACGCCGGCCAGACGATCGCGTGGCGCGAGGCTGCGCTCCACGTAGTCGCGCTTCGGCGACTCCTGCTGCGAGAGCTTCGTCAGCGAGCTCCAGTCCGGCGAGACTTTCAGCGTCCACGGCGAGGCGCCGGCCGTGATCGTCTCCCAACCGGAGTTCACCAGACCGAACCACAAGCCCTTCTTGAAGCCCGGCTTGACGTTGCGGACCTTCTTCAGCTCGGCATAGGCGGGCGAGGCGCGCAGCGCGGCATCGAAGCCCTCGGCCACCGGGCCGTTCGCGGCCACGTGGTCGGCGGCGAGCATGCCGCTGCGGATCGCCTGGTGCACGCCCTTGATCTTCGGCACGTTGACGAGGCCGGCGTCGCAGCCGATCAGGAGAGCACCCGGCATCTCGGTCTTCGGCAGGCTCTGGTAGCCGCCGGTGACGATCGCGCGCGCGCCGGCCGACAGGATCGTCCCACCCTCAAGCATCGGCTTGACCGTGGGGTGGTGCTTCCATTGCTGGAAGGCTTCATAGGGCTGGTAGTTCGGATCGCGGTAGTCGAGGCCCGAGACGTAGCCGAGCGCCACGCGGTTGTCCGTCAAGTGATACAGGAAGCTGCCGCCGTAGGTGCGCGAATCGGCCGGCCAGCCGAGGCTGTGCACGATCTTGCCGGGCGTGACGCGGCCCTCGGGCAATTGCCACAGCTCCTTGATGCCGATCGAATAGCTCTGCGGGTCGCACTCGGCGTCGAGCGCGTACTGCTTGATCAGGCGTTTGGCGAGATGCCCGCGCGCGCCTTCGGCGAGCACGGTGAGTCGGGCGCGGATGTCGATGCCCTGGGTGTAGCTGTGCTTGTGCGTGCCGTCCTTGGCCACACCCATGTCACCGATGCGCACGCCGACCACACGGCCGTCCTCGATCAGTGCTTCCGAGGCGGCGAAGCCGGGGTAGATCTCCACGCCCAGCGCCTCGGCCTGCGGCGCCAGCCACGCACAGGTCGCCCCGAGCGAGACGATGAAGTTGCCGTGGTTCGCCATCTGCGGCGGCACGATCGGGAACTTGAAGCCGCCGGTCTTGGTGAGGAACCAGAATTCATCGTCGGTGGCCGGCACGCAGATCGGCGGCGGGTTCTCGCGCCAGCCGGGCAGCAGCTCGTCCAAGGGACCGGGTTCGATGACCGCGCCCGAAAGCACCTGCGCGCCGATCGTCGAGGCTTTCTCGATGACGCAGACCGTCGTTTCCGGCGACTTCTGCTTCAAGCGAATGGCGAAGGCCAAACCGGCCGGGCCGGCCCCGACGACGACGACGTCGTACTCCATCACATCGCGTTCGGACATTAGCGGGACCTTGGGAATCCGTGGGGCGCTGGGCCATGCAGCCGGCAATTATCGCCCGCCCCGGCATGGCTGTCATGGCCGCCCGGCGATCCGCGCCGGCGCAGCGTTCACGCCCGCCCCGGCGATGATGTGGCGATGAGCACCACAGGCCTCTGGGCTGCCCGCGTTCTGCATCGTCCCGGCTGGTTGCCGGCGGCGGAGGCCGTGGCCCTGCAGGCACGGCTGGCCCGCGAGGTGCCGTGGACGGTGCATCGGATCCGCCTGTTCGGACGCTGGGTCGATTCGCCGCGGCTCTCCTGCTGGATGGGCGACGCTGGCGCGGCCTATCGCTATTCCGGCACGCGGTTCGAGCCCGAACCCTGGCATCCCGCCATCCACGCCCTGCTGCCGGCGCTCGAAGCCGCCTGCGCCGCGCCTTTCAACAGCGTGCTGCTGAACCGCTACCGCAGCGGGGCCGAGCACATGGGCTGGCATGCCGACGACGAGCCGGAACTGGGCCCGGAGCCGGTGATCGCCTCGCTGAGCCTGGGCGCGACGCGGCGTTTCCTGCTGCGCCTGAGGGCCGAGCCCGCCATCAAACAGGAATGGCGGCTGGGCCACGGCGACCTCCTGCTGATGCGCGGCGACTGCCAGCGCGTGGCCCAGCACGCCCTGCCGAAAATGGCGCGGGTGGCCGATGAGCGGATCAATCTGACGTTCCGCTGGGTCGGGCCGCGGCCGTCTCCAGCACCCAGGGCAGCAGGGCCTGGCCGGCCGCCGACAGGGCCGCCTCGAAGCGTGGGATGACCGATGCCAGCCGCGAATCTTCGGCCGCCTGCTCGATGCGCAAGGCCCGCGTCGCCAGCACCCGGCCGCGGCGGGCATCCACCAGGGTGGCCTGCAGCAGCAGGGTGGCCTTCGGGGCGTCGGCCCCTTCAGCGTAGACCGCTTCGAACTGGCGCAATTCGAGATCGAGCCGCAGGTCGCTGGCCAGTTCGCCGGTGGGTCGCGTCACCGCGGCGAAACGACCGCTCTGGTCGAAGGCATCGATCAGTGCGGCCTGCACCAGGGCCGGGGCGCGGTCGGACCAGGCCACGCCGGCATAGACCTGCAGGCGGCCGGGGCCGGGGCGCACGGCGATGCGCGGGCTGTCCAGCGCGGTGCTCGACTGCGGTTCGGCGATCGCCAAGGTCAGCGGCAGCCGCGGCCAGGCCGGATCGACCGTGATCGCCACCTGCGGTGCGTAGATGGTCAGTTCCGGCCGATCGCGGCCGATGTGGATGCAGCCGGCCAGCAGCAGGGTGGCCAGCACGGCCAGCAGGCTGCGCCAGTGGAAACGAGGTGAGCTCGTGCTCATGGCCGGTATTCCTTGGTCGTGGCGCCGCCCAGCAAGGCTTGGGCGGGGCTTTCCTCGATCCGGGCGGCGGCACGGTTCAACTGCCGCAGAAGGCTGCGCAGTTCGACGAGGGTGGGGCCGGCCTGGGCCAGGCCGGTCTGGCCGAAGCGCTGGATCGCCTCGCGGTTGTCCTCGACCAGGGCATTGCCATGACCGGCCAGGGTCTCGATTTCCGACAGGGTGCGCCGGGTCTGGGCGATCAGGGCAGGCAGTTCGCGGTCGACCACGGCGACGCTGCGGTCCAGCCCGCCCATCGTCGACTCGGCCTGTTGCAGCACGCGCTCCAGCCGCGCCGCGCTTTCACTGGCATCGCGCAGCAGGGCGGCGATGGACTCGCGTTCACCGGCCAGCGCGCCGCTTATCTGTTCCAGATGCGCCATGGTGCGGGCGACGTTGTCCACCGTGCGGTCGTCGAGCAGGCGGTTGATCCGCAGCAGGGCCTCGCTGGCGGTGGCGGTGAGGTCTTCGGATTGCGCCAGCAAGTTGGCGAAGGCCGAATCCCGCGCGACGATGCGCGGCACCTCGCCGCGCACGGCGGTGTCGCGCAGCAGTGGGCTGCCGGGCTGGCCGCCAGCGAGCAGGATCTGGGTGACCCCGGTGAGGCCGGCGAAGCTCAGCCGTGCCGTGGTGTCGGCCCGGACCGGGGTGTTGGCATCGACGCGGATGCGGGCGATCACCTTGCCCGGGTCGTCGTGGTCGAGCGACAAGTCGCGCACCTCGCCGACGCTGATGCCGTTGAACTGCACGACACCGCCGCGCGAGAGCCCGGTCACCGCCTCGGTGAAGACCACGTCGAACTCGTCCCAGTTGCGGTCGGACAGCGCCTTCGCCATCCACAGCGCGAACAGCAGGCCGAACACCACCACCGCCACGGTGAAGGCGCCGACCAGCACATGATTGGCCCGGGTTTCCATCTCACACCTCGCGTCGCGCGGCGCGGCCGCGCGGTCCGTGGAAATACTGCCGCACCCAGGGGTGTTCGAGGCGCTCGATCTCGGCCAAGGGCGCGCAGGCCAGCACGCGACGCTCGGCCAGCACCGCCACCCGGTCGCAGACCGCGTAGAGCGTATCGAGATCGTGGGTGATGAGGAACACGGTCAGCCCGAGAGCCTGCTTGAGGCTACGCAGCAGTTCATCAAAGGCCGCGGCGCCGACCGGATCGAGCCCGGCGGTGGGCTCGTCGAGCAGCAGCAGGGGCGGGTCGAGGGCCAGCGCCCGCGCCAGTCCGGCGCGTTTTCGCATGCCGCCGGAGAGCTGCGCCGGCAGTTTGTGGCCGGCATCGCTGGGCAGGCCGGCGAGCCGCATCTTCATCCAGCACAGGGCGTGCAGCAGGTCCGGGTCGAGTTCGAGCTGCTCCTGCATCGGTAGAGCGATGTTTTCCAGCACGCTGAGCGAGGAGAACAGCGCGCCCCCCTGGAACAGCACGCCGGTGTGCCGTTCGACGGCGTGGCGGTCGGCCGCCACGCGGGACAGCGCATCGACGCCGAACACCCGCACCGAGCCGGCCTGCGGGCGGCGCAGGCCGAGGATGCTGCGCATCAGCACCGATTTGCCCGAGCCGGAGCCGCCGACCACGCCCAGCACCTCGCCGCGGCGGACATCGAGATCGAGGCCCTCGTGCACCACCTGCGTGCCGAAGGCGTTGACCAGGCCGCGCACGGCAATCGCCGGTACCTCGCCGCTCACCAGCCCATCTCCATGAACCACAGGGCGGCGAAGGCGTTGATCAGGATCACGAGAGCGATGGTCTGGACCACGCTGGAGGTGGTGCGTTCGCCGACCGACTGCGCGGTGCCCTGCACCTGCAGGCCCTCCAGGCAGCCGATCAGGGCGATCACCACGGCGAACACCGGCGCCTTGGCGATGCCGGTCAGGAAATGCCGCAGCTCCATGGTCTCCTGGAAGCGGGCGATGAACATCTCGGGCGCGATGCCGAGCAGGGTGGCCCCCACCACCACGCCGCCGGCGATGCCGGCCAGCATGGCGAGAAAAGCCAGCAGCGGCAGCATCAGGACGAGGGCCAGCAGCCGCGGCAGCACCAGCACCTCGATCGGGTCGAGGCCGAGCGTGCGGATGGCGTCGATCTCCTCGCCGGACTGCATGGCCCCGATCTGCGCGGTGAAGGCGCTGGCGGTACGGCCGGCCAGCAGCACAGCGGTCAGCAGCACGCCCAGTTCGCGCAGGAAGGCGATGCCGACCAGTTCGACCACGAAGATGGAGGCACCGAAATCGGCCAGCACCTCGGCACCCAGAAAAGCCACCACGGTGCCGACCATGAAACTGAGCAGCAGCACCAGCGGTACGGCATCGATGCCGACCGTTTCCATGTGGGCGACGATCGAGGTGATCCGCCAGCGTCCGGGGCGTGGCGCCACACGCAGGGCGGTGAGCAGCACCTGCCCACCGAAGCCGAGCAGGGCGATGATCTCGCGGGCGTTGTCCTGCACGGTCCAGCCGATCCGGCCGAGCAGGGCGCGCAGGCCCCAGTCGCGCCGGATTTCGCGCGGCGGGTTGCGGCAGATGCCACTGACGGCGGCGAACAGCGGGCGGTGCTCCTCGCGCAGCGCCGGGGCCTCGTCCTCGAGGCCAAGTTGCCGGCACAGGCGCCAGAGCAGCATCGCGCCGCTGGCGTCGAGCTGGCCGATGCCGCGGGCGTCGACCGCCTCGGCCGGCCCGGCGCGGGTCAGCGCCGCCTGCAGGCGCTGGGCTTCGGCAAGCGTCCAGTCGCCACCGGCGCGCAGCCGGGCGGGCTGTTCGGGGTCGACGAAAAGAGGCGGCGAAGGATCGCTCATGCGGCCGGCAAAACTGCGGCACCCGGCCGCGACCCGTCGAGGATAGCTGCCGCCGGAGGTGGCGAGAACGTGCCGCGCCGCCACTGCGATCTGCCATGCTTGCCGGCCATGAACCCTCCTCCGTCCGAACCGGCCAGCACCTTCCGCCAGCGCTGCACCTTCATCATCGACATGGCCCGGCGGCTGCACGCCTGCGGCACCTCCACGCCGCGGCTGGAAGGTGCGGTGCGGGTGCTGTCGCAGCGGCTCGGGGTGCACACCGAGATCTGGTGCAACCCGACCGGCATCATCCTGTCGTTCTCCAATCCGGCCAAGCTCGACGGCGCCGAGATCACCCGCGTGCTGCGGCTTTCGCCGGGCGACATCAACCTCAGGGCGCTGGCGATGGTCGACGACATCGCCGAGCAGGTGATGGCCGGACGGATCGACGTGGCGGCCGGTCTGCAGGCCCTCAAGGTGCTCGACGAGCCGCCCTCGCGCGGGCGGCTGCTGGCGACGGTGCTGAGTTTCGGACTGGCCTCCGGCTCGGTGGCCGCCCTGCTGCGCACCAGCGTGGCCGATGTGCTGGCCGCCGCGCTGATCGGCCTGCTGATCGGCGCCATCGCCGTGGCCGCCACCGCCCGGCCCCGGCTCGCCGAGGCGCAGGAGGCCATCGCCGCCCTGCTGGCCACCCTGCTGGCTTCGGCGATCGCGGTGTTCCTGGTGCCTTTGTCGCTGCAGACCGTGACCATCGCCGCCCTGATCGTGCTGATGCCGGGTCTGATGCTGACCACCGCGGTGGCCGAACTTTCCAGCGGCAACTGGGCCTCGGGCACCGCGCGCTTCGCCGGGGCCAGTGTGGTTCTTCTGAAATTGACCTTCGGCACGGTCGCGGCCTCGCAACTGGTGCATGCCCTCGGTTGGCAGCCCAGCACGCTCGCCCTGCAGGCCCTGCCGGCCTGGACGGAATGGGCCGGTTTGCTGGTGGGTTCGGCGGCTTTCGCCGTGCTGTTCGGCGCGGCCAAGCGCGATGTGCCCATCGTCATGGCCGGGGCCTGGATTGGTTACGGCCTGACCAAACTCGGCGGCGAGGTGCTGAACCTGTCCTCCGAGCATTTCGCTGGCGGGGTGTTTTTCGCCGGGCTGGGCGTGGCCGCCTTGGCCAATGCCTACGGCCGGCTGTTCAAACGGCCCGGTGCGCTCTTGCGGGTCTCCGGCATCATCCTGCTGGTGCCGGGCAGTGTGGGCTTTCGCAGCCTCAATTTCGTGATGGAGCGCGATGTGGTGCTGGGACTCGACACCGCCGTGGCGGTGTTGAGCGCCCTGATCGCGCTGGTGGCCGGACTGCTGTTCGGCAACCTGCTGGTGCCGCCGCGGCGCTACCTGTAGCGCCGCAGGTTCAGATCAGGCCTTCCTCAGATGAGGAATTCCTCGCGGCTGCGGCCCTGGGCGAGTTCCGCCGCCAGCCACTTGGGCGGGATGCCGCGGCCGGTCCAGGTCGCGCCGGATTCCGGATGGCGGTATTTCGGGGCAACCTTGCCGCCGCTCTTGCTCCGCGGCTTGCGCGGCTTGGCGGCAGCGGCCGATTTGCGGCCCCCGGTCGTGGCCTCGCCAAACAGCTCGGCCAGGGTGTAGCCCTGCTTCTTGGCGACCAGAGCGAGCGCTTTACGCACCTGCCCGGCCGGTGCCCGCTTCTGCAGTTTCTGCTTGCGCTGCCGGGCTTTGGTAATCAGGGTGTCCAGTTCCTTGGGCGACAGTCCTTCGAGTTCGATGGCCATGGGGGTTTCCTCACGTTGGCTGGCGGAATGGCGCCGGGCGACGCCCGACACCGGCCGATGATAAGCCCCCATGGGCCGGATGGGAATACCGACCGTGCATCGGCAAACCGGGTCCGGGGTTCGGGTTCAAACCCCGAGGCGTTCGAACAGCGTTTCACGAGGCAGGTTTTCGGCCTCTGCCGCCGTACGGGCCCGGTATTCGTAAACCCCAGCGGCCAGGCCGCGCTCGGAAACCACCACGCGGTGCGGGATGCCGATCAGCTCGATATCACCGAACATCGCACCGGGACGCAGCCCGCGGTCGTCCAGCAGCACCTCGACACCGCGCGCGGCGAAATCGTTGTAGAGCGCCTCGGCGGCAGCAGACACCGCCGCGTCGTTTTTCGGGTTGATCACGCACACCGCCAGCCGCCAGGGTGCCATCGCCTCCGGCCAGCAAATGCCGTTGGCATCGTGGTTCTGCTCGATACCGGCGGCGACGATGCGCGAGACGCCGATGCCGTAGCAGCCCATGTGCATCACCTGCGCCTTGCCCTCGGCGTTCAGCACGGTCGCGCCCATCGCCTCGGCGTACTTCGATCCGAGCTGGAAAACATGACCCACCTCGATGCCACGGGCCAGCCGGATCCTGCCCTTGCCGTCGGGCGAGGGCTCGCCTTCGAGCACGTTGCGGATGTCGGCGACCAGCGCCGGTTCCGGCAGGTCGCGGCCGAAATTGACGCCGGCCAGGTGATAGCCGTCGGCATTGGCGCCGACCACCATATCGGCCATGGCGGCCACCGTGCGGTCGGCGATGACGGCGATCGGCCGCTTTGGCGCGATGGGCCCGAGGGAGCCCGGCGAGGCGCCGAGGTGTTCGCGGATCTCCTCCTCGGTGGCCAGCCGGTAATCGGCCAGCCCCTTGATCTTGGCGAGTTTGATCTCGTTGACGGTGTGGTCGCCGCGCACCAGCGCCAGCACGAAACCGCTGCCACCCCACACCCCGGCATCACCCACCAGCGCGATCGATTTGACCGTGCGCTGCAATGGAATGCCGAGCAGCGCGGCCACCGCCTCGCAGCTCTTCTGGGTCGGCGTGGCGACCTCGCGCATCGCTTCCGCGGCGACCGGGCGCGGCGTGGCCGGGGCCACGGCCTCGGCCAGTTCGACGTTGGCGGCGTAGGCCGAAGTATCGGAGAAGGCGATGGCGTCCTCGCCGGATTCCGCCAGCACATGGAACTCGTGCGAGGCCGAACCGCCGATGGCGCCGGTGTCGGCATTCACCGCGCGGAACTTGAGCCCCAGTCGGGTGAAGATGCGCGAATAGGCCTCGTACATGTTCCGGTATTCCTCCGCCATGCATTCCGGCGTGGCATGGAAGGAATAGGCGTCTTTCATCAGGAACTCGCGGGCACGCATCACGCCGAAACGCGGGCGGATCTCGTCGCGGAACTTGGTCTGGATCTGGAAGAAAGTCTTCGGCAGTTGCCTGTAGCTCGCCAGCTCCTGCCGGGCCAGATCAGTGATGACCTCCTCGTGGGTCGGGCCGAAGCAGTAGTCCTGCTGCTTGCGGTCGGTGATCTTCAGCAACTGCCCGCCGAATTTGGCCCAGCGTCCGGTTTCCTCCCACAGCTCGCGGGGCTGCACGGCCGGCATCAGCACTTCGATGGCACCGGCGCGTTCCATTTCCTCACGGACGACGGCCTCGACCTTGCGCAGCACACGCAGGCCGAGCGGGGTCCAGGTGTAGAGGCCGGCGCCGAGTTTCCGGATCATCCCGGCCCGCAGCATCAGCCGGTGGCTGATGACTTCGGCGTCGGCCGGGGTTTCCTTGCTGGTGTGGAGGTGGAACTGCGAAAGGCGCATGCGGGCTCGGCCGGATCAAGCAAGGCGCGCATTCTAGTGTACTGCGCCACGTTCCAGGACGCGCCCGAAGCAGCACCCACGCCGCGACAGGCCGGGGGCCGGCGGCGGACTCGGGCCGGTAGCCGTGCGGCAAGAAATCCGACGGGCCGACCGAAGGGCGCCTCCCTGCGCCCTCGGTCGGTGCGCCCGTCCGGGGCGCACCCTGCGGGCCTCACGTCTGATCACCGG
>JAGXTI010000010.1 GCA_018334015.1 Silanimonas sp. | reverse complement strand
CGGTCACGTTCTCGCCGCGCTCGATCTCTGAGATTCGCTGGCGCGGCACGCCGGCGGCGGCGGCCAGCTTTGCCTGGGTCATTCCCAGGGCTGCACGCTCCGCTCGGAGCGCTTCGCCCATGGCTTTTGTGTTGAAGATGGCCCCTGGCATGTCTGGTATTCCGTGCCTTTTTGCTCCGGTAGTCTGTTTTTGCACGTTTAACCGGACATTCTTCGACTGCAAACACACCGGTAGCCACCGGCTCAGCACGGCCACGAGGTTGGCATTGGTCCTGCACCAAGAGCCCCGCAGGAGCCGATCCAGCAAATGTTCACTGGAGCCTGGGCCTCATCAGCAGATGAGCATCAGGTAAACGCTTCTTGGACAACGTCAGGGCGCGCAGCAGCGATCTTCAAGAGAGCCATTGCTGCTCCAGAGGGTTGACGGCGCCCCTGCTCCCACTCTTGAAGCGTCCTCTTCGATACGCCCAGTTTTTCCGCGAACTGCGCTTGCGACATACCGACACGCAAGCGCGCCTCAACGGCCAAGGTCACCGGAACCAGATGCACCTTGCCGATGTTGCCGGCCTTGACCTGGCGAATCGCCTCCAACAGCTCGGTGCCAATGTCACGCTTAGCGTCTCGATCCATCAGTTCTTTTTCACTGAGGGGCATGGCCCATCTCCTTTGCGATTTCCCGCAGCACATGCGCGGGAATGTTATCTATGGCGCTCTTGCTGTAGATGATCAGGGCAACCAGCGCGCCACTGGCCAGATGAGCGGTGTAAATCACGCGGACACCGCCGCGCTTTCCACCGCCCTCACGACCCCAACGAACCTTGCGGCAACCGCCCGAGCCCGCAACAACCTCGCCAGCGTCGGGGTGCTCCGCAAGGTAGAGAATGAATGCCTCGTGCTCTTCTTTCGTCCAGTAGTCTGGCCAAGCCTTGGAAAACAGGCTCGACTCGATGATGGTCAGTAGTCGCATGACCAACTGTACGTCATTGACGTACCTCCTGCAAGTGTGTGTCCAGTGAGGTGCTCCACCCTTCGCCGCTCCTGCGCCCCGCCCTTCTGACCGCCAACGGGCACGCTCGGCACGGCGTACACAGTGAATCGCCCCGGCCTCTCCGGAGGCTGTTTTCGTTGAATCACGCCGCTTTAGATTAAACACCGCTTAGGCGCAGAACGCCGCCTTTCGGCGGCATTCAACGCCGATAATGGCCTGACACCCGATCCCGCCCCGCAAATCGGGCCTGCGTCAGGGCACGGTTTGGACGGTTACTGCACCTCGGGCCGCAAGGCCGGAGCGCAGGGACCTCAACGCGCCTCGTCGCACAGGTGCCTCAGCACCTGGGCCCGCTCACCCGCCGGCATCGCAAGCCGATCGAGTTCGTCGCCAAGGCCGCGAGCTGCCGTGATGGCTTGCTCCAGAATCGCGTCCGCCTCGGAGGCCCGCAGTCCGAAATCGCCTGCACCCGACAGCAGGTTCTCCCTGGTCCTTGCCCTGCCCTGCCGGCCGGCACCTATCGCGAGGCTCTCCCCGCCGATGGCGACGATGTCGAAGGCCGGGGCCAGCCGCCACCCCTCGTCGTACAGAAAGCCGTGGTTCTGCAGGTGGTCGTCGGTGTTGCCGATCGCGTAGTTGAAGGCCATGCGCCGGAACAGTTCCGCGCCGGCACCCTCGATCCCCATCCGGCGTGCGGCCGCGGCGATCGCCGCATAGGTGGCCCGGCCACCCGGCGACACGGTGTCCAACTCGGAGGCACGGTAGACCGCGAGAAGGCTCCGGGCGCTGAGGTAGTGCAGCGGAACGCCGCCTCGACGGTCGAACCGGTCGACCAGCAACACGCTCCGGCCATGGGCGCTTGTCACCGAAGCTTCAACCGCATCGATCCCTGCGCGCTTCGCCAAGGCAAGGCAGGCGGCCTCGAGGCGAGGCACGTCCACAGTGTCCTGCTGCGGCTGCTGGAACTTCGCGATCACCTGCCGGCCGTCGATCAGCATCGCGGCCTTGGGTCGGGCGCCGCCCAGCGCGCCACTCTGCACGCACAGGATTTCGTACATCGGCGGCGGCGGAAATCCGCCCTCGGCGACTTGCCGCGAGGCCTCTTCGATTTGCTCCAGCGTCACCTGCGGGTAAACCGGCTGGACCGGCGGCAAGGCCGAGCGGGACAGCGATGCCCGGATCGCACCGGTGCCGGCGCCTGCGGTGGCAAGCACCCACTCCGCTTCGTTCCGCGGTGGACGGGACGACAGTCGCTCCATCAGGCGGCGGCCCCAGCGATCAGGGCCCGCGTCGGACAGCACCCCCGGGATGCCCCGGTTCTGCTCGATCAGCCGGTCCTCGTCGCCGAGCGGGAGGTTCAAGGGGTCCAGTGCGTAGGCGTCGGGCGCCTCGAGCCAGCTCGGCGCGTAGCGGACGCTGCCAACATCGCGATCCCAGTCCAGTCGCGCGGCGACCTTCATTTCGCCGCCAAGAGGCGCCCACAGGTAGAGACGCATCAGAAGTCCTCCCGGCGGGAGCGTTCACCCATCGCCTTCCGGCGCAGCGCGTCGCCCGTAGCATCAGACCGCACCGCTCGCACCACGTTTTCCAGCAAGGAGGGCGACAGGGCGGTCAGCACCTCGAGGAACCGGCCCAAGGCCAGCGTCGGATCGCCCTTCTCGAGACGCTTGAGGGTGGCCACACTGATGCCGGCCCGCTTGGCGAGATCCACGTGCCGAAGCTTTCGAGCCAGGCGTGCGTCGCGGACCTCGCGGCCCAAGGCAGCAAGGGCCTCGGCGGTCTCCGGGGACAAGGGCAGCGGTCGGGCGGCTTGGCTCATATGCGATCGTTTATACAACATCATGGCTTGTATGCAAGCCAACCCGACCCTAGGCCCGATGTTCTCTTGGCGGCATGAGACAGAGGGCACGCCCCAGGGGTAGCCGAATGGCCTCGTGCTGATCTTCAGATCCGTGATCGCCACGCCCGCTCCCGTCAAAGCCGACAACGGCCGAGGCTACATTGGACAAGTCTTAAACTTGACGGCGGGTGGTGAGGGTGCCACGCTGCAACGAACGGACATCCGCCCCTGCTTCATCGTGAGCATCGACATCAAGAGCCGTGTGCCATGAGCCGATCCGTCTACATCCCGGAGTTGAAGATCACGATCGCTGGGCCTGAGCCTGGCTTTCTGAACTTCATCATCTGGCTGTTCAAGCCCTTTGAGCCGCCGCCGCCGCCCCCGGAACCCACCCCGGAGGAGCGGGAAGTCATCATCCGCTACCACAAGCGGATGAAGATCTGACCAAAAGGCCCTGCTGAAAAGCAGGGCCTTTTCGCTTGGACTGCGGCCAGCACAAACCGAGCGGGCATGAAAAAGCCCCGGCGGCCGGGGCTCGATGGTCGCATGGCCACAAGCGCGGGCCTCAACCGGACTTTGAACCGCCGTCTCTCTCGGAGGCTCCGAGGGCAGGCCCGTCCACGGCCCACCCCTGGGGGCGCAACCTAGCCTGCACTGGCTCATCCTCGGTCGGCACACACGATGGCATGATCGGCCATCCTCCGGGCAGGGCGATGGCTCACGGCCCGGCCCGCGTCTCATCCCCTGAGCCGCGGCTTGCCCAGGATCGCCCGCCATGCACATCCCCGTCTCGAACCGCCCCCTTCCGCCGCCGCCCACCCTGCTGGGTCCGGTCGCCGTTCTCACCGCGCGCACGCTGCCCCAACTCGGCACGCGGGCGGCCTGCGGCTTTCCTTCGCCGGCCGAGGACTTCTTCCGGGAAGACGATCGGCTCGATCTGAACGAGCGCCTGATCGCCAACCCGCCCGCCACTTTTTTGATGACGGCGGACTGCGGCGGCTCGATGCTCGACTACGGCATCCATGACGGCGACCTGCTGATCGTCGACCGCTCCATTTCGCCGCGCCCCGGCCACACCGTGGTGGTGCTCTGGGAGGGCGGCTTCGTGTGCAAGAAGCTCTACGTCCGCGGCCAGCGGATCGTGCTCGCCTCCAGTGCCGGCCACCCGCCCATCGTCGTGCCCGAAGACCTCGAACTCGAGGTCTGGGGCGTTGTCCGCAGCAACGTCCACTTCCACCTGTAGCCATGCCGGCGCCTGCCCCGCCCCGCTTCGCGCTGATCGATGGCAATGCCTTTTATTGCTCGGCCGAGCGGGTGTTCGACCCCTCCCTGCGCGGCGTGCCCGTGGTGGTGCTGGGCAATGGCGACGGCTGCTGCATCGCGCTGTCGCCGGAAGCCAAGCAGCTCGGCTTGAAGATCGGCACGCCGATCTTCCAGGTGCCCGAGCCGATCCGGAAGCAGATCCATGTCCGCTCGGCCAACTTCGCCCTGTACGGCGACCTCTCGGCGCGGATCGTCAGCCTCCTGCGCGAGCTCTTCCCCAGGGTCGAGGTCTACTCGATCGACGAGAACTTCGTCGATGTGGAGGGGCTGGCCGACCCCTTCGCGGCCTGCCTGGAAGCCCGCGAACGGATCCTGCGCTGGATCGGCATTCCCTGCTGTGTCGGCCTGGGTGCCACCCGCACGCTCGCGAAGGCCGGCAACAAGCTGGCGAAAGACCAGTCCAAGCGCGCCGTGAACGCCGGGCAGCGGGCCGTGTTCCACGCCACCCCGCAGAACATCGAGGCCCTGGCCGTCGAGGACGTGTGGGGCGTCGGCCGGCGTTTTGCCGCCCGATTGCACGCCGAGGGCGTGAAGACCGCGGCCGACCTGGCCGCCTTGCCGGCCGAGCAGGTGCGGGCCCGCTACGGCGTGGTGCTGGCGCGGACCCGGATGGAACTGCTGGGCCTGCCGTGCAGCGATCTGGAGCCCGAAGAGCCCGATCGCCAGCAGTTGGTGGTGAGCCGGACCTTTGGCCGCGACCTTGCCGACCCCAGCGAGGCGATCGGCACCTTCAGCACCGTGGCCTGCGAGAAGTTGCGCAAGCGCGGCCTTGCCGCCGGCGCGGTGTGGGTGTGGCTGGACGGCAACCCGTTCAAGGGCGAGACCTTCAACGCCTCGCGGATCATGCCGCTGCCTTTTCCCACCCAAGACACCTCGGCGGTGCTGCGGGCCGTGCGCGTTCTCGTTGAGCGCATCCAGGCGCAGGCCGGTGCCTCCCGGCGTTCCTCGGGTGGCCGGGTCTTGTTCAAACGCGGCGGCGTGGGCCTGACCGATCTTGTGGGGGCCGAGCAGCGCCACGCCGACCTGTTCGCCGGACCCGATTCCAAAGCCGAGCGCGCCATGGCCGTTCTCGACCAGATCAACAGCAAATGGGGCCGCGGCACGCTGGGCCTGGGTGCCGCGGGCTGGCGGGTGGGCGGCGCGCGCCCGGGCGAGCCCCAGCGAGGCGCACCGAATAATCGCTGGCGACCCACGCTGAAAGCCCTGTCGCCCTGCTACACCACGAAATGGAGCGATCTGTTGCGGGTGAGGTAGGGGAGCGGTTTGGGCAGGGGCCCCGTGCGGAGGATTATGCGGGTCTGCTTCTCTGCCATCCGCACAGCCTGCCCCGCAGCCCATCCGGCCGCTGTCATCCAAAGGCTTGTTTCTGGGCCGGTTTTCCGCGTTGACACCCACTTGAGCGGCAGGCAGGATCGGCTTCAGACGGCATCGCAGGCCGAATAGGTGTTATGTCTCACATTGGAGGTGTCGGCAATGCCCGTAACAACCCTATTCATGGGCTCGTCTTCGGCCGCGAAGTCGCAGGCGAAGAAGTTCGTAGAGACAATGGAAAGCCCGACGTTGAAGTTCCTGACATGGTGGGACTGCATAACGCCAGGGCAACTCCTGCTTGATGAATTGGAGTCGATCTATACGAAGGTTGATGGAGCGGTTCTTTTGTTCTCGCCGGAATCAGAGTCGAAGATCCGAAACGACAAGAAGCAGATTCCGAACTTGAACGTACTTTTTGAGTTCGGCTACTTCCTCGGAGCTTTCGAGAGGAAGAACATCGCGATGCTGAAGTACGGCGATTTTTATCTTCCTTCAGATTTCGGCGGCTACCAGTGGATTCACGGCAGTAAAGGATTTCGTCGCGGCGGGGTTCAAGTCGTCAGTGAGAGGACGAAGTCTGAGTTTGGTCGTTGGCTAGCAAACTTCTGAAGTGAGACATAACTACTCGCTTAAGCGGACCAATCAATCGCTTCGCGATTGATTGGTCCGCTTAGCTCAGGTGTTAGATGCCACAAGAAAGGGAGGCAGGCTGCGGAGCACGCTCGACAGGAGCTAAAGAAATTCGAAGTGCTGCGTTCTCGCTTTTACATGGATGAGCGTGAATTCATGGGCAAGCGGCCAATTATTGAGTTATCGGTAAAAAACGGAACGAGCTCGCCGGTTTCTCGCGCCTACTTTGAAGGAACCATCGCAAGTCCGGACCGTAGCGTGCCTTGGCATCAGGATACGTTCAATTACAGCATCCCGGTGGGGCTTGAACCCGGCGAAGATGCAACTTTGAATCTTGCTCCGAACATGTTCTCTGATTGGGGCAAAGTAAACGCGCCCGCCGACGCAATCTTCACAGTTACGGTCGAAAAGCTTGATGGTCCTGACGGGGAAACGCTTTACTCTGTCCATGACTTCGGCGAGCGAGAGATAGGACGGTTGGCCGAACTAAAAAGTCAGTACGGAGTTGAGTAGGCGGCATCTAACAACGGATTGCAGCGGACGGTCCGCTGCGCGGCCCGCCGATAAACCGGAGAGTTAGGCCAATCAGCGGTAGGTGGTCTCTTTTCGGGTTTGGTCCGGGCTTCGTGCGGTGCGTGTTGCCTGCGCGTTGGGCATCGGCCGGCTTCGGTCGTATGGCGTGGCAAGTGCCCAGAGCGTTCGGCGCGACGCAGACCTCACCGGTTTGGCGGTTGGCTGGCCGGCAGTGGCGATTGTTGCGGCGGGTTGGGGCATCCGTGGTAGCGGCCCTTGTGCGGCCAGGGTTCTTTGGGCAGCATCGGTCTAGCTGTTCGCGCTGTCGAATCTGTGGATGTCGCGCCGACGATTGCTGCCGGCGGCAGGGTGAGTGCTTCCGCTGGACAGGAAAACCCATCTGGCGGCGCGGCAAAACGCGGAATTCCGACCGGATGGCCGCGATTTTTGGCTGCAGGCCGCCGAATCACTGGCATCCGGCGCGTTGTTCAGACAATCCTTAGCTCATGTGTTAGTTGGCGCAATGACCTCGGAGCCTGATGAACCTCACCGACTCCCAAAGAAGGGCTATTGAGCACGCCGGCCGCAACCTGCAACTGATTGCCTGCGCCGGCTCGGGTAAGACCGAGGTCGTGGCCCGACGGGTGGTTCACCTGCTGATGCCCGGCCGGCCTGACTCGCTGGCGCCCCGGAACATCGTCGCCTTCACGTTCACGGACAAGGCCGCCACAGAACTCAAGGAGCGCATCGTCACGCGAACCCGCCAAGCCTTGGGGGAACTACCGGGGCTGGCCGAGATGTTCGTCGGTACGATTCACGCTTTCTGCCTCGAACTACTGAAGAGCGAGACTGCAAAGTTCCTCAAGTTCGAGGTCCTCAACGAGGTGCAGCAGGGCCTCTTCGTAGACCGGCACTCCAGACGGAGCGGGCTCACCACCTCGACTGACCTGAACGGCACGGCGCTGAAGCGCTATGCCGACACCCAGCGCTACACAACGGCTCTCTCGGTCCTCCGCGAGGCCGACGTCGAGCCTGCACACCTCAACGGCTGCACAGTCGTCGCCGGACTGGAGAGCTACCGCACGTTGCTCGATGAGCAAAGCTACCTAGACTACTCTTCGATCATGGAGGCCGCGGTCGGCATCCTCACCAACGACGCGGGCGTTCGCGAGCGGCTCGCCGAGCGGGTCAAGTACGTCGTCGTCGACGAGTACCAGGACGTCAACCCGATTCAGCAAGCGATCGTGTGGTCGCTGCACGAGCTGGGCGCGCGCGTCTGCGTGGTCGGCGATGACGATCAGACGATCTACCAGTGGCGCGGCAGCGACGTGGAGAACATCCTTACCTTCGCCAATCGCTACCCGGAGGTCGAGCAGATCCCGATCGAGGAGAACTTCCGCTCCAGTGAGGGTGTCGTCGAGACCGCCCGGCCGTTCATCGAGCAGAACGCTGCGCGCCTCAGTAAGGCGATGAA
This sequence comes from Silanimonas sp., assembly GCA_018334015.1. Taxonomy (GTDB): domain Bacteria; phylum Pseudomonadota; class Gammaproteobacteria; order Xanthomonadales; family Xanthomonadaceae; genus Silanimonas. Next base: position 22,018 of record JAGXTI010000010.1, on the reverse strand, counting down.
ACCGACCGGCGCGCAGCCCTACGAACCCGGTGACATCGTCGCCCTCTCGTTCGCGAGCACCGCCGACGAAGCCCGGCACATCGCCGCGACGGTGCAGGCGCTGCGCGGAGTCGCGTTTGCCGAAGACGGCAACGAACGGGGCCTCTCCTGGTCCGACATGGCGGTTCTCCTCCGCAGCGTGAAAGCGAACGCCGAGCCGATCACCGACGCGCTGCGCGCGGCCGGTATTCCGTTCGTCGTCACGGGCATGACGAACCTCTTCGGAACGACAGAGGCGGAGGCCGCCCGCCAGCTCTTCTACTTCATGGGCGACCACCATGGCGTCAGCGAGGCCGCCATCGAGCAGGTGTGGCGCGATGCCGACCTGGGCCTCGAGCCCGCGGCGCTGCGTGCCGCGGTGACGAACGTCGCCGCCGCCAAGGCCGCACTGACCGACCCCGACCAGAAGCGCTGGGGCCAGTACTCCATCCAGCGCGTATTCCTCTCCTTCCTCGACGAGGCCGGCGTGCGCGAGGAGCGAGTGCCGAACGGGCGTGGCGAGGTGGTCTTCTACAACCTCGGCAAGTTCAGTCAGCTCATCTCGGACTACGAGACCATCCACTACCACTCGAAGCCGGCCGAGAAGTACGCCTCGTTCGCCGACTTCCTCCAGCACCGCGCCGAGGACGCCTACCCCGAGGGCTGGCAGGACAACCAGTACGTCAATCCCGACGCTGTGCGCATCATGACCGTGCACCAGGCCAAGGGCATGCAGTGGCCGGTGGTGTTCGTGCCCGCGCTTCTCCGCAACCGCTTTCCGGCCGCGCGCATCGGCGGCCGCGGCGTCTGGCATCTGCTGCCGCGCCAGGCGATCCGGGGACAAGCGCGCTTCGAAGGCACGCTCGAAGACGAACGGCGGCTCTTCTACGTCGCCATGACTCGTAGCCAGAAGCACCTGCACCTTACCTGGGCGCCGATCGCCGGAAAGAACAACCGGTACGTTGCGGCCTCCGACTTCTGGAACGACATCCTGGCGTCGAAATACGTCAAGCGCCGCGCCCTCGACTACTCAGCGCGCAAGCGTCTGCCGCCGCGCCCCCGCGCCGGCGTTGCGAACGTCGTCTTCTCGTTCTCCGACCTCAAGTACTTCTTCGAGTGTCCGTATCAGTTCAAGCTGCGGATCCTCTACGGCTTCAACGCGCCGATCCACGAGGCGCTCGGTTACGGCAAGTCGTTGCACGACGCGCTGGCCGAGGTGCACAAGAACGCAATCCAAGGCGACGTAACCGGCGCGGGCGAAGTACAGCGCCTAGTCGAGACGCACCTCCACGCACCCTACGCCTATCCCGCGCTGCGCCGGCAGCTCGAGGCGTCCGCCGAGCGCGTACTGCGCAACTACCTGCACGATAACGCCGCGCTGTTCGACAAAATCGAGTTTTCCGAGAAGCAGGTCGAGATTAGCCTCGGTGACGGCGTGAGCATCGTCGGCCGCATCGACCTGGTGCGCCGGGTGGATACCGGCGAGACGACCATCGTGGACCTCAAGTCCTCCGACCGCGCGCAGGCGGAGGAGGTGACCGAGGCGCAACTCCACATCTACGCGCTCGGCTACCAGGACCTCACCGGCCGCCGTCCGGACTATGTCGAGACCTACGAGCTGGACGAGCGCAAGCGCAAGCCGCGGTCAGTCGACGACGACTTCATCGCCGAGGTGAAGGCGCAAACGAAGGATGCCGCCGCCGCACTGCGCAGTGGAACGCTTCCGCCGAAGCCTGCCGCCAAGAAGTGCGGTGCCTGCGACTATCGGGGCATGTGCACGTCAGGTCGCGCAGCGGGGGCCGGGTGATGAGTGCGGTGGCAGTGACCGAGCGAGAGCAATTGCGCGCGCGGGTCCTGCGTTCGCTGCGCGCACAGGGATTCCGCATGCGGGCGGGGCGGCTGGTGCCGCCGGACCCGAATGACAAGGAGCATCTGCGCGCGCTGCACGCCGAGGCGGTGCGGCACCAGATCGAACGTTCCAGAGAAGGTCTGGCGCGGCACGAAGACCGTCTCCTCACTTACATCGCCGATGGCCGCGAGGTCGACCCCGAGCGGATTCGGCCGCGACTGGTGGTCGTGAAGCCCGATTCCGAAGACGAACTGCTGTTCAGGTACGCGCGCCTGCACTGGAGCATCCCGGTGTCCGCCGGCTATGGCCGGCGGTTGCGTTTCGTCGTCTACGACAGCACCAACGGCAAGCTGATGGGAATCTTCGGCCTCGGCGACCCGATCTTCAGTCTCGGACCGCGCGACCGCTGGATCGGCTGGGACAAGGCGGCCAAGAGCACACGGCTGCAGTGCCTGATGGACCTTTTTGTCCTCGGCGCTGTGCCGCCCTACTCGCAGTTGTTGTGCGGTAAGCTGATTGCGCTGATGGCCACCAGCCGCGAAGTCCAGACCGCCTTTGGGCGCAAGTACCACGGTAGCCGCGCGCTCATCAGCGGCAAACCGCTGACCGCCCGGCTGGCGCTTCTCACGACGACCTCGGCCCTGGGAAGATCGTCGCTGTACAACCGGCTTTCATTCGAGGGGCGCCCCGTGTTCCAAAGCCTCGGCTACACGCGCGGTTCCGGCGAGTTCCATTTCGGCAACGGCTTCTACGGGGACCTGCGCGCGCTCGCCGAAGCGAACTGCGAGGCCACCGCCAAGGACGCCCGCTGGGGCACGGGGTTCCGCAACCGCCGCGAACTGCTGCGCAAGGCACTGCCGCTGCTCGGGCTGTCGCGCGACCTCGTCTATCACGGCGTGCCGCGTGAGATTTTCGCCGCACCGCTGGCGCATAACGCTCTGGAGTTTCTGCGTGGCGAACACCAGCGGCTGCGCCACTATGGCCACGGCGTGGCCGATCTGTTCGGCAGGTTTCGGGAGCGCTGGCTGCTGCCCCGCGCCGCGCGCGACGACAGCTACCGCAGCTTCGAGGCGGAGAGCTACCGGCTCTGGATTCGCAAATGACGACTGGCGCGAACGATCAGGCCCCCTTCTCTGACCTGCCTGCGGCGCTGGTCGAGGAAGTGCTGGGTCAGACCGCCGCCGTGGCCGACGGCCTGCTCGCTTCCTTCCAGAAGATCCGCACGGATCGCACTGCACTGCGCGAGCAGCTACTGAAGTCGGGCCGGGTGATCTCCGAATCGTCGCTCGGCTACCCGCCGCTGCCCACGACTTGCGCCGCCGACGGCTCTTACGCCATCGAGCGGCTGTTGACGACCGACCTCACCGCTGCCGCCGCGGTCGCCGTCGAGGGGCTGACGCCGCCGTCCGAGAAGCGGCACTGGGACCTGCCGCGCCACAAGGCGTTCATCGCCGCTGAGCCGCATCAGGAGGACACGGCGACCGTGCTGCGTGCAGTGATGCTCGGCGAGGAGCTGCGGCTGGCGACCAGTGCGCCGCATGACCTGGTGATGATCGACGGCACGCTGACCCTGCCGGTCATCTACTTCAACCAGGCGCTGAACAAGGCGCCCGATGCGTCGGCGCTGCGCTGCTCCGCCGAGTTCCTCCAGCACTGCCCCGATTACCTGGCCGCCTTTCTCACCCTGCTGCGCTCCGAGCGATCGGACAAGCACTACATCGCATTGCCCAAGTACTCCACCCGGCGCGAGATCGGCACCGCGCTTGGCTGGCCCCCCGGCCACGACGACCGCGGCATGCTGACTCTGCTGCTCAACCCAGGTGAGTTGACCAAGCCGATGCCGCTCGAGCACCCGCGCGATGCGCAAGGCAACATCACCTGGCACCTGAACATGGGCAGCCTGCCGGCAGAGATCCGAAGGCAGGCCAGTGGGCTCGCCGACGAGATCATCTCGGCCCTCGGTACCGTGCACGTTTTCTATTACAAGCCGCAGGACTGGCTGCCGGCGCTGCGCGTCGAGGCGGCGGCCAGCATCACCGCCAACACGCACCGGCTGGCGACAGTCGTGCAAGGCTTGAAGCACCAGAGCGCCACGCCGTCGATGCTGGAGCCGTACCCGATTTATCTCGCCGACCGCACAGTCAAGGCGCTGGCGCGGGCCATCCCGGCGTTCCGGCAGGTGACGACCCAGCACATCTCGGAGCGCTACGACGGCGACATCGGCGAGGTGTTCTTTGCCATGCACGGATATCGTAGCGAAGCAGGGAGGTAGCGGATGGCCGCGGGACGCAAGGACCTCGAAAAGATCGTCGACGAAACCGAGCGGCTCGGCGTCGTCGGCTCGCCCTCGTCCACCGCGCAGCTCGCGCTCGACATCCTCGGCTCGGCCGTCATGCGCAAGCTGGTCGGCGAGCTGGCTTTGTTTCGCTTTTCACAGGACGCCAACCCGCACTACGCGCTCGGGCAGATCACCGAAATTCAACTGCGCAACATCTGGCACGAGGATCCCACCATGCGCAGCCTGATCCGACAGCGCGGGCGGGTGGACGCGGTGAGCGAGCGGCAGGACACGCACCTCGGACAGATGCTGATCAGCGCCGTGTTCCGCCAGGGCGGCGCGGCGGGCTACGAGCCGAGCATCCTCGGCACCGTGCCGGCCACGGGCACGCCGATCCATATCGTCACCGACGACGTGCTCGACGAGCTGCTGCGTCCCTATCGCGAGCAGATCTTCTATCTCGGCCACGTCTACGGCTCCAAGCCGCGGCTGCCGCTGTGGTTCAAGCACTTCGACCGCGGCCCTGACGGCGCCGGCGAGGCGTACCACGTCGGCATCTTCGGCAAGACGGGCTCAGGCAAGTCGGTGCTCGCCAAGATGATCCTGCTCGCCTACGCGCGTTATCCGAAGATGGCGCTGTTGGTGATCGACCCGCAAGGCGAGTTCGCGCGCGACATGAAGCCCGGCGGCACCAGCGGCGAGTTCGCGCTGCCGGTGGGCGACATCGCGCGAAAGCTCGGCAAGAGACCCGTCGAACTGACTGTGCGCAACCTGGTGCTCGACCGCTGGGAACTGTTCGAGCAGATCCTGTTCGAGTCGCAGTTCTTCGAGCGGCTGACCGTGCCCAAGGGGGAGAACCGAGAACTCGCCTGCGGCGTACTCGCCGACAAGCTGCAGAAAGCCAAGATCAAGCTTTCCGACCTGCATCAGCGCAAGTCGTTCGACACCGCTTGGCAACTGCTACAAGACGACAAGGTGCAAAAGGTTTTCTACCGGACCGAAGCATCGCGCGCCCGCTTCGACACCGCACTGCACGAAGCCGACCCGGACGAGTTCTTCGCAGACTTCTGGAGCCCGGTGGTGGAACTGTTCCGCGACGACCGCAAGGGGGCGAAGAGCATCAACGCCGCGTTGACGTGGCTGCTCGCGACGACGAACGACGACGGCTCGGCCCGCGACAGCCGCCCGATCCTGGTGATCGACCTGTCGAAGGAGCAAGCGAAGGGCCTGTTCTGGAACGACAAAATCCAGTCGCTGGTCATCAAGCGGCTGCTCGACGGGCTGCAGCAGACCGCCGAGCACTTCTACCGCGAGAACCAGAGCCTGAACGCGCTGGTTGTGATCGACGAGGCGCACCGGCTCGCACCACGCGAGCTGCCGAGCGAAGACGACGGCGCCCGCGGCGTGCGCGGCGTGCTGATCGACGCCGCCCGCACCACGCGCAAATACGGCCTCGGATGGCTGTTCATCAGTCAGACGCTGTCAAGTCTCCACCCGGAGATCCTGCAGCAGCTTCGTATCTTCTTCTTCGGCTTCGGGCTCGGGCTTGGGCAGGAGTTCCAGTCGCTGCGGCAGCTCGTCGGGTCCTCGGGAACGGCGCTGGATCTGTACCAGCTTTTTCGCGACCCGCACTCGGCCTTCGACACCAAGAGCCGGCAGTACTCGTTCATGACCATCGGCCCGGTAAGCCCCCTGTCCTTCTCGGGCAGCCCGCTGTTTCTGAATGTGTTCAACACGGTCGAGGCGTTCCTCTCCATGAACGGGCTGAAGAGATAGCTGCCGCCATGGCACGATTTGCTGCGATCGACTTCGAGACCGCCAACTACAGCCGCGACAGCGCCTGCGCTGTCGGGCTGGTTGTCGTCTCCGGCAAGCGCATCGTCGACCGCGCCTACCACCTGATCCGCCCGCCGAGCAGCGAATTCTTCTTCACCCACATCCACGGACTGACCTGGGCGGACGTACGCAGCGCGCCCACCTTCGCCGAGCTGTGGCCCGAGCTGCGCGCCCAGTTGGCCGGAGTCGACTTCCTCGCCGCGCACAATGCGTCTTTCGACCGCAGCGTGCTCAGCGGCTGCTGCACGAGCTACGGCCTGCGGGTGCCGCCCGGCCGCTTCGTCTGCACGGTGCAGGTCGCGCGCAAGGTCTGGAGCATCTTCCCGACGAAGTTGCCGGAGGTGTGCCGGCACCTGCGCATCCCGCTGCAGCACCATCGCGCCGACTCCGACGCCGAAGCTTGCGCCCGGATCGTGATGGCCGCCAGCGCGGCTGGCTGGAACCCGTAACACGCCAACCCAGGAGGCCACACAACCCATGGCCAAGCCCAACGCGCCCGCAGGCAGAAGGTCACCCGCTACACCTACGACGACATCAAGGAGCCACGCACGCCGGAAACGGGGTAGAACCCGACCACCCGTTAGCGTTCTCGTTGCTGCCGCGCTGCCATGCCGCGTAAGGATCGGCGAAGTAGAACCCAGACTTCAGTGCCCACGCGATCGAGGCGTGCTCGACCCATCGCACCGAACGACCACGGAGGGCTGGCGGTGCGGTGAGCACTCCTTGGCTGGTGCGGGAGTCTAGATCGGGCCGACGACGGGGTAGGCGATGTGGCCGAAGTCGCTGCCATCGGACGCCAGCATCAGATCGATCACCACCGGGGCGAGTTGCTCCAGCAGGGCCACGCCGTCCTTCACCTGTTGGCGGTTGACCCTGCTTCCGTGGGTGGCGCCGCCATGCACCAGTTGGTTGCGAAGAACATAGAGACGATCGACCACGATTCCTGCCACGGTTGCGGTCTCACCGGACATCACCGCCGCTGTTGCGACGCGTTTCGCGGCCTTGAACTGATCCTCCCATCGACCACTGCTGTCGTGGTCGCGCAGGGCACGCCAGAACGGTTCGAAGAGGTAAGGGGTGTCGATCAGTGTCCGGACGCAGCCCGTGAAGTTCTTGAACAGCAGGGCGTGAAGGCGTTTTTCGGTATCGCGTTGGAGAATTCGCTCGAAGAAGCGGCGGACCAGGTCACGTTCCGACTTTTCATGGCCGAACTCCCAGGCATAGGCAGCATTGAAGCTGATCCAGAGAAAAATGAACCGGGCATCCGCGTCGTCCTCCATCTCCGCGCGCCGCAGCCAACTGATGGCGCGATGGCAGCGAACCCGGAAGTCCTCCGGGATCTCTGGGGGAAGGGCAGCCAGCTTGGCCTTCAGGGTTGCGGCGTCCATGGCCTGACTCTACTGGAGGGCCGGCGGGTCCGGAACAATGCGACCTCGCAACCCATGAGACCGAAGCATGGGATCGTCGCGACACACACCGCCATGAAGGCCTATCCCGTGAGTGACACCCCCTGTACGACCCCGCCCTTGACCGAGCGCGAGGCCCTGACGGCCTACGCCACGATGATCAACACAGGGGATCCGTCCGTGCTCGAGCCCCTGCTGGCGCCAGACCTCACCTACACCTCCCAGAAGGTCCTGAATGAGCACCGCTGAACCGCCCCGGCTTTTCCGGAGGCTGTTTTCATTGAGTCACGCCGCTTCGGCGTAACCACTGGTTTCGGCGTAGAACGCCGCTTCTGCTTCCGCCGGGGGAATGTAGCCGATCGGCCCCAGCAGTCGCTTTGTGTTGTACCACTGCACCCAATCGGCGACCGCCCATTCGACGTCCTCGCGGCCCCGCCAGGCCTGCCGGTAGATCACTTCGGTCTTGAACAGGCCGATCACCGTCTCGGCCAGCGCGTTGTCGTAGGAATCGCCGACGCTGCCCACCGAGGGCTCGATCCCGGCGTCCAGCAGGCGATCGGTGTAGCGGATCGATACGTATTGGCTGCCACGGTCGCTGTGATGCACCAGTTTCTCTCCCGGCCGACGGCTCCACACCGCCTGCTCCAGCGCGTCCAGCACGAACTGCGTCTGTGCCGAGCCCGATACCCGCCAGCCGACAATCCGCCGGGCGAAGACGTCGATGACGAAGGCCGCGTAGACGAAGCCCTGCCATGTGGCGATGTACGTGAAGTCCGAGACCCACAGCGCATTCGGCCGATCGGCCTTGAACTGGCGGTTGACCTTGTCCAGCGGCTTCTCCTCAACCTCGTCGATCGGCCGCCAGCGCTTCGGGTCGCCGCGCCGCACGCCCTTCAGCCCAGCCCGCCGCATCAGCCGCTCGACCGTGCAGCGCGCCGCCGCCACGCCCTCGCGGTGGAGCTGCTTCCAGACCTTGTCCGCGCCATACACCGACTTGTTCTCGCGCCAGACGCGCTCGATCGTGGCCGACAGCGCCTCGTCCCGGTGCCAGCGGGCCGGCCGCTTCTCCGGTGCCGCCTCGCGGGCCTTGTGCAGGTGGTAGGTCGACGGGGCGATCTTCAGTTCCCTGCAGATCGGCTCGATCCCCAGTCCGCGATGCGCGTCGATGAACGCGATCACCGTTTGCCGCGGCGGTCGAGCTCCGCCTGGGCAAAAAACGCCGATGCTTTGCGCAGGATCTCGTTGGCCTGGCGCAGCTCGCGGTTCTCCTTCTCGAGCTGCTTCAACCGCGCCTTGTCGTCGGTCGTCGGGCCCGGCCGCAAGCCCTGGTTGCGCTCGGCCTGCCTGACCCAGATCCGCAGCGTCTCCGGTTGGCAGCCAATCTTCGCCGCCACCGCACCGATCGCCGCCCATTGCGACGAATACTCGGACTGGTGCTCCAGCACCATCCGAACCGCTCGCTCACGCACCTCGGGTGCGTACCTCGCCAACTTGTTCATGCTCCAATCCTCTCAAGGTTCGGAGCCTCTGAGAAAGCCGGGGCGGTTCACCGCCCCGATCGACGGCTGCCGGCTGCGCTACGAATGCCCCATGCGCTGGGACACACTGGAGCGGGTTGGTCGCGATGAGAACGTCCGCTTCTGTGCGCACTGCCAATCCGCCGTGCATTGGGCAGACACCGAAGACCAGGCCATCGCCTTCGGGCGTCAGGGCAAGTGCGTGGCGCTCGGCTTTCTCGGTGCGCCTGTTGTGGGCGAAATGAGTGTCGGCCCGCTGTCGCATGAGGATTTGCCACCGGAGTTGGCCGAGGCCGGCTTGTGGGGACTGCTCGTCGGCGACGCCGTTGGCGTGCCCTACGAATTCCATCCGCCGCAGGCCCTGCCGCCGCTGGAGACCATTGACCTCGTCCCGCCGCGCGGCTTTCCGCGCGCCCATGTCGGGGTGCCGCCGGGCACCTGGAGCGACGACGGTGCCCAGGCCCTGGCCCTGCTCGACACGCTGGTGAGCACGGGCGAGGTCGACCTGAAGCACTTCGCGGGCAACCTCAAGGCCTGGCTGCACGAAGGCCGCTTCGCGGTGAACCGCTCGGTGTTCGATGTCGGGCGCCAGACCGCCACCGCCATCAATCGCCTGATGGCCGGCGTGGCACCGGAGCAGGCCGGACCGTCCACGGCGCAGGACAACGGCAACGGCGCGCTGATGCGGGTCTTCCCGCTGCTGATGCATTCGTGGCGCTCGCCGCAGCACCTCGTCCGTGCCGCGACCCAGCAGGCCAAGGTCACGCACGGGCATCCGCGCTCGCATTTCGCCTGCGCGGCGTACTGCCTTTGGGTCGGTGCCCTGCACCGCTGGGGCTCGGAACGGTCGTGGGCGATGGCCGAGGACATCATGCGCAACCCGGTCTTCGCCGATGACGTGGAACTGCCGTACGCGGAGATCGAGTTCGTTCTGGACCCGGCGTGGCGCGGCAAGGCCAGCGGCAGCGGCTATGTCGTCGACACCCTGTGGTCGGCCCGGATTGCGGTCGAGGAAACCCGCGATTACGCCGGCTGCATCCGTCGCGCCATCGCCTTCGGGCACGACACCGACACCACCGCGGCCGTCGCAGGCGCGGCGGCGGGTGTGCTGTACGGGTTGGACGGCATCCCAACCGCTTGGCGAGAGGCGCTTCGGGGGCGCGACGTGCTGGAGGGTTTGATCGAACGCTGGCGTCATCGGGAGGCCGCTCGGTGATCGTCGTCAAGACCAGCACCAGCCATCCGCTTCGCATTGACACCTTGGCGTTCGGTGCCGGCGCTATCGGATTGACCTTTTGCCCGGGGAAGCGCCAATCGAATGCGCTGAGTGGCGCCTGGGATCGGGACCTCGCCGTGGATCTTGATGCGATGGCGGCCTGGGGCTGCACCGAGGTGATGACGCTCGTAGAACCCTGGGAACTGCAGGAGCTGTGCGTCCCGGATCTTGGAGCGGCGATTGCGGCGAGAGGATGGCGCTGGCACCACTGGCCGATCCTCGATGGCGATCCGCCCGATCACCGTTTCCTCAGGCACTGGAACAGTGAACAGCAAACACTTCGCCAGCGGCTGCGCGCTGGTGGGCGGCTCCTTATCCACTGCAAGGGCGGCCTCGGTCGGGCCGGAACCGCAGCGACGATGCTGCTGGCCATGGAAGACCCCGCTGCATCGATGGAATCCCTGATGGCTCAGGTTCGGTCGGTCAGGCCGGGCACCATTGAAACCGCCGCGCAGGAGGGTTTTCTACGTGCGTGCGGTTGATATTTATGACCCTCGAAGGTCGACATAACGAACGCAATGCACCAACAGACCCTATTGGGTTCCTGCCCCGCTTTCTTGGCCGGTTTGAATAAGGCTTGTAACTCCTGATCGTACTTTGCAACTTTGTGGCGCCCCCCAATGGGCGAGGATAACTCAAGGTATTCGATCACATCCGCCTTGGCCTTTCTCCTCGTTCTTTAACAGGATCGAGCACCTTGGGCGCCACAACCGCGATGCGACTGGCGGTGCCAACAATTGACAGCCCGGCATTTATCGGGATCATGGTGCGATAAGTGATGCCACACGCCGAGTGATCTGATCGCTATCTCAGGATTGTTATAAAAATCACACATTCGGTAATCGGCGCCGCAGGGACTGAGCACCACCATCCCTTCAGCTCTGAGGACAAGTCTGGCCGTCACGACTCTGGTGATACCGCATGATCGATGGCTCGGTGCCGGCTCCCCTGTTGACTGGGGACCGTTCTGGGTATCGCCTGGCCCTCGCAGCCCTCGGTGTCCCGCATTTCTTCGGTTCCCGGAGCCGCGAGTCGCGTGAGCAAGCCGCCCGTTTTCGATCTGTCTGGCTTTGATTTGGTCCGTGTACGGCTGAGCGATCTGTACGAGCCCGGCGACAACGGTTTTCCAGACGTCACGAAGCTCCCGAGTGCGTCCAAGGACCCGAATCACCTGATCGGGCTGATCGTTGCTACGCAAACCCCGGTGGTTACCCCCGCTGAAGCGAACGGCATGCGCCGTGTGCTGGCGAATGTCGCGACCGTAGCTCTGCTTCGCGCCCTCCTACCTCAGAGAGAGCGACGCGACTTTAACCTTCGTTGCTGGGAGTGGAAGACCGCGCCAGCTGACTTTCTCCCGATCGTAGCGCCTCACGCCGTTCTTGGCCTGATGGTGAATCAGCCCAAGGCCCCGCCGACACGCGAGCTGCTACGCAGCCTGAAGGAGCGTCACGGCCTTAGCCTCCGCCGCCGAAAGCCACGTGCGGTCGATGAACTGGCGCCCTCCAAGCGCGATAAGCCGCAATGACGCGCCAGCTCGGCCGCTACCGGACGCTGTTGGACCTTGCCGTTGATCCGGGGCAGCGGGAGCAGCTGTCCGCACTGATTTCGTTGGTCGGGATACCGCCGGATCTCTGCTACTGGGTCGATGGCCTCCGCAGGACCCGGGACATTGTGCAGGCTGACTCGCTCGAGTTCGACCGGCTCCTGCAGATGGTGGGCAGCGCCCAAACGACCACCGACTGGCTCGACTGGATCGCGCTCGGGGATCGACTCTCCGTATCGCTGATCGAGTCGCAGGATGACCCCATGAACCTGACGATGGGGAGGGTGAAGACCGGGGACAATCACCCGCTCTACCACTATTGCCTCGGCATCTGCCCGCACTGGTCAGCACTCTTTTACGAGATGGACCCCAGTGCGACACCCGAGCAACAGCTTGCCTACAAGGCGCTGCATGCGAAGGTCTTGCGGTACATCCTCGCCGCGCAGGCCTTCACGCGAGACGCCTCCTTCGTGGACCATTACACGGCGTGGCGGGGGATAGGCGCGGAAGTCAGGGATGAAAAGGGTGGTCAAGCTACCAATAGGATCCAAGACGCTTCGCGTTCCCTGAGGCGGCTCGCGAAGGCCTCCTTCGGTCGGTATATCGAGTGGCTCGACTGCGGGGATAAGACCCTGATCGATTTTTGCGATGCGGTCGACGAACAATTGCCCGATGTCGAAGCACTAACGACGGAAGACGAGCAGGAAGCCCACCAGGAATTCCTGAAGATCTTGGCCGATCTGCGTCGATTGGGGGAGTTGGTATGCAGGACGGCGAAGGCCCGTTCCACAGCGCCATCGGGTCCTCGAGGGGTGAAGCGACATAACTGGCCCGACGGCTTCATCAGGATCACCGATGGTCGCCTCGCGCTTAGCGAGGAGTTGGAGGACGGCGGCCGGTTCACTCGCATCTTCGAATACCCGAAGCCTGGTAAACCCTCTCGCTCGCACTGGAACGAGCCGGGACCACCTGCGTTCGACACGGCCGACCAGATCGGTATTTCGTTACTGGAATTCGTCGACGGCACGTCCGATCGCAAAGGCTCTCGCCGTCTCCGATCGGAGCTTCAGGCGGCACTTCTGGCACGGCGTTCCACTGTGCATACCCAGGGTCGGACTGACCTGAGCCCATGGCAGGTCCAACGTATTTTCGACAACTTGAACAAGACCGAGCCAGAACTGCGCAGCTACCTCATTGCGAGCCTGGCAACCGGTCGCGATCTTGCCAATCGAGAACTTCCGATCCTCACGACGATCCCGAAAAAGCTGCCAGAGGTCGCTTTCCTGTCGGAGGATCAGCCCTCATGGCTCATCCGGATTGACCCGCCGGCCTTTGCAAACGCCGACCCTTCCGACGCAGAGCGTCCCACGACCGGATTCATTCAGCTGCCCGACTTGCTGGGCTTCGCCAAGTGTCACAAGTCGCTCCCACGAAAGCAGGTGTTCTGGGGTCCTGAGATTGGCCCCAGAGCGCTCGAGTGGCTGCGAAGCACGCTGTGGGATCCCTCTTTGGGGCTCGACGCTCTCCACGGCTTCCTGAAGCGGAAGTTGCTCGACGTGGCCAACGGTGACCTCGGGCTTCATCATCTGTTGATCGGAACCACGTTGTCGCACTCCAATTCGGCCGCGCACTACACCGCCCGATCCGTCTCGACGGTGGTCGAGCAGTACCGGAAGGCACTCGATTCCTCGCAAGCGAGCAACCCTGAACCTACGCCATGTTCATCATTGGCGATCGGGGCCCGCCATGTGCCCACCTTCGACAGCATCTGCAATCTGGTGAAGGGCCTAGCCTCGCAGGTGGCCACCAGCAGCGGCGCTGCGTACCGCAATGCCCTCACTGCTTACACCCTGGTGGCTTTCAATGTGGGAACCGCTGGGAGGGGCATCGAAAAACGGCATCTGCAGGGCGTCATCGAGTCCCACAACCTCGTCGTCCTGGCGGAGAAGGGATCGCCCTACAACCAGCGCGTGGTGCGGCTGGCGCCGACGCTCGATTCGCTGCTCGCTGCCTACCTGAAAGTCCTGGGCGATTGGGGCTACGCATCGGACGGACCGCATGGCCTTTTCTGCTGGTGGGGTGAAGAGTCGCTGCCCAAGGGACCCTTCACGCCCGAGCACTTCAGCAGGCTGGGCAAGGAACACGGTTTCGACCTTGATCTTTATGCGCTGCGGCGCTTTGCTCGCAGCGAGCTTCTCGAGCGAGGTGCGTCCCCTGAGGACATCGATGCGTTCATGGGGCACTGGCTGCACCTGCTCAGCCCGCACGACAGACTGTCGACCTATCCGCCCCGACGGCTGATCGCCTTGGCCGACGGCGTCATCGAGACGCTGCTGCAGGATCTTGGGCTCAAGGTACTGCCGTGATGTCAGAGGAACATCCCGAATCCGCGCCTGAACCGACGCGCGTGGATGATGTTCACGACAGGGCGCGCAGGCTTCTTGATAAAGCGCTCAGTGACTGCAAGATCACCTCGATCGCGGATGTGCTGCGAAAAAATCCCGACGCCGGTCCGCAGCAAATCCGCGACCAGGTTCTGGCGAGTCTGCTGCATGGACTGACCGGCGCTTCGAAAATCAAGACAGCGGAGCGAGCTTCGCTCGACGAGGCCAATGCGCTGCTGTGCTGCGCTATGGACCTGCTCGACATGCAGCTCTGTAGCGACGGATCAGGGGGCAAGGTCGAACCAGGTCGCATCCTGGTTATCCAGACTCCGTCCGGGCCACCGCCGCTGCCTGATCAGATCGGACAGCTTCTTAGAGCGACCGAAACGCTCGATACGGTGCTGATGCAGCAGTCGTGGGTGTCGGCATCCCTCTCCGAGCGCGTGGGCCTGCTCATCGCACTGCTCGTGACCCGTTCGGGCCTTTGCCACCCGGCGCTGATCCGAGCGGTGCTGAGTTCGCTGCAGCGTGACGAGCCCATCCGGATCACGCCGGGGCATCTCTGGATCGTCACCGCCGTCGAGATCGACAAAATGGTGCAGATGCGCCGGGTCTTTCTCGACCCGGCGACCTTGGCCGCGATGTCGCTTGTTCGGAGCTCTCTCAAGGACCAGAACGCTTCATCAAACGGCTTGGGGCACGACGTCGACCCACAAGGCCTGATCCGTGAGGGCTGGCAAGCGCTGCGCAGGCGTCTAAAGCAGGACTGCGCCCTGCCGTCGAGGGTGGATCAGCTGATGGCTGCGGTCGCAACGAGAATCCAGCTCGACTCTGTTCCTCTGCTGGCCAGCTACGCGAGGGGCAGTGTCGCTTCGACCAGCTGGCAGGAGTCTTGCTGGCTGCGCTTGCTGGGCTACGACAGCGCAGAGCCGGTCTTGGCATCCGGACGAGCTGACACCAGGGATGGTCAAAGGGACAACCCGCAATCCGCGCTTTCAATCGTCGACCGTGCGATCTCCGAGCCTGTTGACGAAGACAGTTTCCTGAAGAGTCTGCGCGAGGCAACCCAATCGACCGGCAGCGGTAACCGAACGAACGACAGAGCACTCGCAGTCAACAAGCTCTGTGAGCTGATGGCCGCGCAGACGCCGGGCTGCACCAAGCACCTCGTCGCCGGTTGGGTCCTGTACCTGCTCGTGGATGCGCGACAAGGCAAAGGCAGGCGGCTCGCACTCTCGACAGTGAACCAATTCCGCGCAACGCTGGCCAGCCGACTGATCGGCTTCCTGCCGGAGCGGCTGAATGCGCTCACCGGCGAGGATCTGACCGACCTGCTCGCTGAGATGGTCGACAGCATCCACGGCCCGCCCCTGAAACGACGCGTTTCCGAGCTGCTCAAACGCTTCAATGCCTACTGCATCAAGCAGGGCTTGCGCATCGAAGGTGCTTACGAGCTCCCGAAGACATCGGCGGCCGAGGCTGACATCAGTGCACGGCATGTCAGTCTTGCCGACTATCGCAGGGCACTTGACCACCTTCGTCATCCGGAGGATGACCCGTCAACCCTGGAAGCCCGCGTCTTTCTGATGCTGGCGTTCCGCTTCGGTGCCCGGCGGGCCGAGATCCTCGGCTTGACCCTGCTGGACGTAAAAAAGGGCAACGCCCTGTGTGATCTGCAGATCCTCCCGAACGACGCGCGAGCCCTGAAGACGGGCAATGCACTGCGCCGTCTACCGCTGGCCCTGCTCGATGAGGACGAGCAGAAGGCTCTGCAAAAGCTCTGGATGCAGCGTTACATGGCCGCCAAAATAAAACGCGATCACGTCCAAAATCATGCCTTGACCGATGAGGAGATGCTCATCATCCGGATTTTGACGACGACGTATCTGTTCCTTGCCAGTGATCAGGCCCCGGCTGCACAGATCCCTGATCACCCCGCTGCCTCACAGGCGATTGAGGCGCTGAGGATCGCGACGGGAGACCCGCACCTGCACCTCCATCACCTGCGCCACGCGTTCGCGAGCCGCAACGTTCTGGGATCGTTGCTTCGCGATCTGCCCAGCGGAGTAGATGATTGCCTTCCACCCGTCCTCGAAGAAATGCGCGATCCCGCGGAGCACTTTCATAAGCATGTTCATGCCCGTGTGGGCCAGTTGGCGAGACGCGGATCGATGGTCAGCATGGCGCTGGGCCACGGCTCGGACAAGGTGAGCTACCAGCATTACGTCCATGGGCTGGATCTGCTCGTCTACGCCACGCGAAGCGCTACGCGCCACAAGGCCCGCCGGCAGTCCTCGACCGTGCTCGACCTTGAACCCGCCCTTCGCCAGCACGAGGCCGCCGAAGCAGCACTCATCCTCGGGAAATCGCCGCACACGAAGCCACCCACCAGGAGCATCCCCACCTGGATCGCGAAAAAGGCGAGTGCTGCTGGCCTGAAGGTGCAGGTCTTGGGTTCTGCACGCCATCGGAGTCGGCCGCCACTGGACGTGCACTGGGCGAAAGCGCATCCCGAGCTTCGAGAACAATCCGGTCATCCTGAAAGCGAAGTGCAGTTTGCGCGCGTGAGCGCAACGCTGCGGCTGCTGTCCCAGGGGCTGAAGCCTACGCCTCATCAGGTCGCGCTCATCGTCAAGTTGCTGGCGGAAGGACTTCGCCCGGACGGATGGAGTGAACTCCAGTGCGCCGATGCGACAAAGCTTCGCAAGGCCTCGGGGACCGCGCTCGGGCCTGATCGATTCGAGTATCGCCACGCGACCTACAAGGGCCGCGTTCGCAAGATGGTCACGCTGAAGGGCCATGCCCTGAGCCGATGGCTGAAAAACGGGGGCCGATCGATCCAGGTTCGAATCCGTGATCCGGCGGCCGGCAAGGATCCACAGCGGCAACGGCACTCCCGGGTGATCGGCTGGGCGGTGAAAGCCGCCGCAGTCTACGTGCGCGAATTCATGCCCGAGCTCCTCGGCAGCGACGCCCCGTCGGACGCGCCCTCGGACGCACCGTCAGCTCCCCTTCCCTTCGACGATTGAGCGCTCTGGCGTTGATCTCGGGCATTCCGGATCCATGGGGCGGTTCAGCGCAGACCCCAGTGATGCCCGCCAGTCGGTTGCAGTCCGGCGGGTGCCGCAGTGCCGCCGAATCAGGCTCGACCCGATTCCGCCGACCCGCTGTCGAGGTGTTTTCCGACAAGCCGGCACGACGAACTCGTCCCTTCAGAACTCCATGTCGTGTGCCCGCTTGTTCGCTTCGCAGCTCAGCTGGTCGAAGGCGCGCACCACCTTGCCGATTGCAAGGGGGTAGGGGTTAGCCCGCGGTGCGCGCTCACCCCCCAGCAGTTCACGCATCTTGAGCCCACAATCGTGCGCCTCGGTGATCAGCCGATCCAGCAGCGGGGTCAGCAGAATGAGGCCGGCCTTCTCGTGAGGAACGTAGGGCATGCCCCCGCCCCTGGGCTGCCCGTACTCGAGCTTGCCGTAGTCATGGAGAAGGGCGAACGCGATGCCCAGGTCGCGGTCCGCGTCCTCGAGACCACTGGCGGAGGCGATCATCGTCGCGATCTCGAGGCAGTGCTGGGCCAGCCCGCCAGCACCGGGATGGTGGTACAGGCGCGATGCGGGAATACGCCAGAAGTTCGACCGGGCGATCGGCTGCAGCAAGGCATCGGCGACAAACCGTCGCAGGGCCGGGTTCTTCATGCGATCGACCAGGTCCGTCGTCTGGCGCACGACCCCGGGAATCGGGCAACAGGCCTCGGAGAGCAGGGGTGCGAGCGGCAGCAGCTCGTCGTGCTCGAACGACACCAGCAGGTTCTCAAGCCCGTCGCGCTCGATCTCCAGCGTGACCGCGTGGCCCTTGAGCGGGGCGGGCTGTCCGGGCGCTGGCAGCTGAAGCCAGGTCCAGACCGTGAGGGTGCCTTTGGCGTGTCGGATGCGCCAGCGACTGCCCTTGGGATCCTCAAGCCGGTCGATCGGCTCGAGGGTGCACGGGAAGCGCTGCGTGATCGGTGCAACGATGGACGTGTCCAGCATGGAAAGCTCCTTCAGGGTTCAGTTCGATTTCGAGACCAGCGCGACGACCGCCGCGAGCTGCTCGGCCGAGAGCGATTTCAAGGCACCGAGCGCGGCCGTGAGGTCGCTCATCTCGGCCGATCCCACCGTCGGGGTCGCCGGCAGCTTTGCCGGGGTCGGCGTGTTGGGCGGGCTGGCGTTGAGCTTCGCGTGCATCAGCCCGGCATAAGCCAGCCCGTCGTTGCGGGTCAGGTTCGGCACGAAGCGCGAGTAGACCCTGAAGAGCATTTCCGTGGTCGAGTGCCCGAGGGTGCTCGCGACCCACTCCGGATTCTCGCCGGCGGCCAGCATCAAGGTCGCTGCCGTGTGCCGCATGTGGTACGGCGGTCGTCGTTTCAGGCCTAGGTTGCGCAGCAGCGGGTACCAGATGCGGTTGGTGAAGTTCACCGCGTCGATCGGATTTCCGCTACGGCTGTGGAAGACCCAGGCGCAGCCCGTCAAGGCATAGGCCTTCTGCTGCTCAAAAGCCTGCCGGACCTGCGGCACCATCGGCACCGTTCGGATCGAGGACTGGGTCTTGGGCTGGCCATCGCCGTCCCGGGAGTGCGTGCGCACCACCTGGAAGCAGCCCTTGTCGAAGTCCACGTCCGTCCACTGCAAGCCGTCGGCCTCGCCGGTGCGAAGTCCGGTCAGCAGCCGAACCGTCAGGTAGGGCCGGAAGTCGGCGCGCACCCTCGCGATCAGCAGCTTCACTTCCTCGACGGTGAAGGGCATGACCTCGGTTCGCTTCTGCTTCAAGGGCTTGATCATTCGAGCCGGAGAGGTCAGGCCGTGGCGGTCGCAGCCCTCGTTGAGGATCGACTTGGCCAGCATCATCAGCTTGTTGATGCGCTTGGCCGAGATCGTCTGGCCGCCACGACCGCGCCGCTCTGCGATGCCCGCTTGGAATTCCAGCAACTCGCCGCGGCCGATCGCGTCCAGCGGCAGAGGGCCGAACGCCGGCAGCAGGATCCGGTCCAGGGTCGTGCGAACACTCTCGGCGTAACGGGCGCGCCACTTCGGCGAGTTCTCCCGCACCCAGGTTTCGGCGAAGTCGCTGAACGTCGGGGTCCGGTTTCTGGCGACCGAAACGGCATCACCGGGGCGATCGGTGGTCCTGAACTGCGCAGCCCGTGGACTGTCGGGAAAGGTGCGGCCGTAGTCGAAGCAGCCTTTGGCGATCTCGCGGTCGATGCGCTTGGCCAGCGCCTCGACCACGCGGCGGTTCGCCGGCGTGTCCGCAAGCGCGGTCTGCTCGCGGCAACGCACTCCCCGGAACTGGAAGTCCACGTACAGGGTGCCGGTCTCCGGGCGCACCCGCAGCTTAGCCATGCGCCACCCCGCCACGCGCCATCGGGATGATGGGTGAGCGGCCCATAGAGAAGTTGGTGATGTCCCGCTCGATCGCTTCCCAGATGAAAAGAAGCTTCCGCCCACCGAAGGGACGGATGTAGTGGGTGCCCTCCAGCAACACGCTGTCCTTCAGTCGGTCGCGGATGGTCCGGACGTCGTAGTGGATGCGGGTAGCCAGTTGCTCGGTAGTCAGGTAAGTTTGCATGCCGCTTCGCTCCTGTTGGTTGCTCTCGACGGGTGTCGCTTGTAGGCGACACCTTATGGCAATAGTAGACGACGGCAGGCGTCTGTCAACAACAGGCGTCGCTTTCATGCGACTACATTCAGGACTTGTTCACATGATTCGTTTCCGCCTCGCCGAGCTGATTGCCGACAAGTCCTTCAAGGAGCGGCGGGTGGTCACCGTGTCGGAGATCGCCCAAGCCACGGGCATCCATCGGGCCACGCTGTCGAAAGTGGCGAATCAGCCGGGGGCGAACATCGGCACCGAGATCATCGACAAGCTCTGCCGGTACTTCGGGTGCCAGCCGGGGGAGCTCATGACATACATCGACGAATAGATTTATAGCCTCAGCTCGCCTCGCGATGCCTGAGACATGAATCGCCAAACCTGCGCACCACCGCAAGGACTGCAGGCATGACCAACAACGACTTCACTTCCGCCCTTTGGGAGACCGCCGACAAGCTCCGTGGTTCCGTCTCCGCTGCCCAGTACAAGTACCCGGTCCTCGGGTTGGTGTTCCTCAAGTACGTCAGCGACCTGTTCGACGCCCAAGCAATGGTGATCCGTCACAGGATCGCGGAGCCGACATCGGACTACTACATCGATGACGCCGAGACCCGGGAGCGCGCAGCCGCCGAATTCGCCAAGGACAAGACGTTCTACGACCAGGACAACGTCTTCTGGATCCCCGCGTCCGCCCACTTCACGACCCTGCTGTCCCAAGCCTCCGCACCGGATCTGGCCCAAAGGCTGGACCGTGCCATGGGCGATATCGAAGCCGAGAACCCGCGACTGAAGGGTGTGCTCTACCGCGAGTTCGGTCGCCTGGAGCTCGAGCCCGGCAAGTTGGGTGAGCTGATGGGCTTGGTCGCGGGCATTCGCTTCAACCCTGAAGACCACGGTAGCCGGGACGTCTTTGGCGAGGTGTACGAGTACTTCCTCGGCAAGTTCGCTCTGAAGGAAGGCGCTAGGGCCGGCGAGTTCTACACGCCGAAGAACGTGGTCAACCTACTGGTCGAGATCCTCGCGCCTTTCAAGGGCACGATCTACGACCCCGCCTGCGGTTCGGGCGGCATGTTTGTGCAGTCGTCCAAGTTCAAGGACGCCCACCAGGCCAAGCTTGGACGCCGCGGCGACCTCGCCATCTATGGCCAGGAGCTGATGGCCGCCACCCGTCGCTTGTGCCTGATGAATCTCGCGGTGCACGGCCTCGACGGCAACCTTGGCGAGAGCTACGGCGACACCTTCGGCAACGATCAGCACAAGACGCTTCGCGCCGACTATGTGTTGGCGAACCCGCCTTTCAACATCAGCGACTGGGGCGGTGAGCGACTGGCCGATGATCCGCGCTGGGTCTATGGCATCCCGCCCAAGGGGAACGCCAACTTTGCGTGGCTGCAGCACATGCTCGCCCGGCTGTCGTCTCGTGGACGCGCCGCCATCGTGCTCGCCAATGGGTCGATGAGCTCGCAGCAGTCCGGTGAAGGCGATATCCGCCGCGCCATGGTCGAGGGTGACGTGGTGGAGTGCATGGTGGCGCTGCCCGGCCAGCTGTTCTCCAACACCCAGATCCCGGTCTGTCTGTGGTTCCTCTCCAAGGACAAAGCACCTGCCGTCAACGGCCGTATCGACCGTCGCAAGCAGATCCTCTTCATCGACGCCCGAAAGATGGGGGCGCAGCGCATCTCCCGAACGCAGATCGAATTCACCGACGCCGAGATCGAGACGCTGGGCCAGCTTTTCCACCGGTGGCGAGGCACCGAATTCAGTGATGGGACGGAGTACGCCGATGAACTGGGCCGGTGCTATTCGGCCTCACTGGCGGAGTTGGAGAAGCATGGCTTTGTCCTAACACCTGGGCGATATGTCGGCGCGGTCGCTGCGGAGGACGATGATGAGGCCTTTGGCGAGAAGATGGAGCGCCTGACCGCTCAGCTCGCCGAGCAGATGGCCAAGGGCGCAGATCTCGATGCCGTGATCCGGGAAAAGCTGGGAGCGCTGGGCTATGGCGTTTGATCCAGTTCGAACGCTCGGAGATGTTGTCACTCTTGTCCGAGGCACGACCTACAAGAGTGCTCAGCTTGGGCAGCCCGGACCTGTTCTGCTAGGGCTCGGCACTATTCAGCGAAACGGTGGCTTCCGAGCCGACTCGCTAAAGACCTACCTGATTAGGCATGAAGCTCAGCCGTCCGCAGGAGGGCTTCGGGAAGCCTGTTCGTGAGCATGACATGCCGCAGGAGCGTGTCGACCATGCCCCGCAGGTCGAAGCGGTGGTTGAAGCGGTAGCTG
>JAGXTI010000009.1 GCA_018334015.1 Silanimonas sp. | reverse complement strand
CGGCGATCAGACGGTAGGCCCGCAGGGTGCGCCCCGGACGGGCGCACCGACCGAGGGCGCCAAGGATGCGCCCCTCGGTCGGCCCGTCGGGTTGCTTGCCGCACACCAACCGGCCCGAGTCCGCCGCAGGCCCCCGGCCTGTCGCGGCGAGGGTGCTGCCCCGATCGCGATGCCTCAGGCTCCGCATCCCGCTATGCTCGCTGACGGCCAGATCAGGGGTGTCGGCTCCGCAATGACCGTTAGCGTTTCGCCTGCGCCGCGCGCTCGCGACGCGCCTGCTTCGGGTCGGTCGGCAAAGGCCGCAGCAATTCGAGCCGATCGCCTGCACGCAGGGCCTGCTCCGGCCCGACCACACGCCCGAACACCGCCAGCGCCGCCGGTGAATGCGCCGCCGCCGGCCAGTCCGGGCAGTCCTGCCGCCACTTCGCCAGCGCCTCGGCAACGCTGGCGCCCTCGGGCAACAGCAGCATGTGCCGCCAGACCCGACCGGCCTCGGCGTAAAGCACCTCGTGGCGATTCACGCCGGCGCCCAGCCGAGCCGGTCCTCGCGGCGGGCGATCCGGCAGAAGTCATCGACCAGCCGGTCGGCCACGCTCTGAAAACCGATCGCCAAGGCCTGCCCGACCAGAGGGCCGGCGACCTCGAAACCGAGGTCCAGCCCGACCTTGCAGGCTTCTTCGTCGAGGGCGTGAAAGGTCCAATGCCCCTCCAGCCGGCGGAACGGTCCTTCGACCAGTTCGAGATCGAGGCGGGTTGGTTCGATCCAGCGGTTGCGCGTGGTGAAGGAGGTACGCAGGCCGGCGAAGCGCAGATCGAGGCGGGCGACCATCGCATCCGGCCCGCGTTCCAGCACGGTGGCCGCCTCGCACCAGGGAAAATGGCGCGGGTAGTCCCCCACCTCATTGACGAGATGGAACATGTGGCTCGCCGAGTGCATGACGAGGGCGTGGCGGTGGATACGGGTCATCGAGGGTCGGCTGCGTGCGACAATGCCGGGCTATGGCAGGCAAGAAGAAAGCAAAGGATACCGAATCCGGCGGTGGCACCATCGCCCTGAACCGGCGTGCACGTCACGATTACGCGCTGGGCGACCGCTTTGAGGCGGGCTTGGCCCTGCAGGGCTGGGAACTCAAGGCGATCCGTGCCGGCCGTGCCACGATCGGCGATGCTTACGCCGTAGTCCGTGAAGGCGAGCTGTTCCTGTTCGGCGCGCAGATCACCCCGCTGATCCAAGCCAGCACCCACGTCGTCGCCGACGACCGTCGCACCCGCAAACTGCTGCTGCATCGCGCCGAGATCGACAAGCTGCTGGGCAAGATCGAACGCGACGGCTACACCCTGGTGCCGACGGCGCTTTACTGGAAGCGCAACAAGGTCAAGCTCGAACTGGCACTAGCCAAGGGCAAGCAGGAGCACGACAAGCGCAACAGCGAGCGCGACCGCGACTGGCAACGCGAGAAGCAGCGCGCCCTGCGCCACCGCAACAAGGACGCCTGAGCCGCCACCCAAGCCACGCTGAACGCGCCAGTCAGCACCGGCTTGCGGGGCCTGCGAAGCGGCCCCATACTAGGTTTGTCAATCGTTCCACAATGACCTTTCTAACCGGGGGTGTCCTGGCTTCGACGGGGGTTGCGAAATGGATTGGCGCATGCCGAGGGGGCAGCTTTCCTCGTTAATCCAGCGGCAAAAACTCAGACGCCAACGACGACGTCTACGCTCTCGCCGCTTAAGGCGTAAGCCCCGAACCCACTTGTGTCCGTGCTCGTGGATGTAGGGTCACTATCACGGAATGGTTTCCGGCGGCGACCCGCCAACCGGGAACAAGATCGAGCGGGTGTGTCCTGCGGCGTGCTTCGCACACCGTGTTTCCGCAGGCCGAGAACGAACGGTGAGCTAAGCATGTAGTGCCGGTCATGGAGTGCCTTCGGACGCGGGTTCAACTCCCGCCACCTCCACCATTTAATAGTCAACAGCGGTACAACTCGGGCCGGAATCCTTAGGTAAAACAAGGGTTCCGGCCTTTTTTGTATCCAAAGCAGGCCGAGCGGGGGCATTGCCATCTACCCCTTGTGGGGGCATCGTTGGGGGCATCCGCGATAACCGGGGCATGGTGGGCGATACGCCGGCACCGGCCCAATGAATCAAAGGTTTCTATCGGCCAACCGTGGTGTGCCGTGGGTGGCAGCGGCGCAAGCAAACCTCTCGATTTTCAGGATGTACCCTTGAGCGCCAACTTCCAACAACTTGCCAACTTCATCTGGTCCGTCGCCGATCTGCTGCGCGGGCCGTATCGCCCGCCGCAGTACGAGCGCGTGATGCTTCCGCTCACAGTGCTGCGCCGCTTCGATGCCGTGTTGGCACCGAGCAAGGAAGCTGTGCTCAGACGCTACGAGGAGCTCAAGGCCAAGAACATCCTCAACATAGACGCCATCCTCAACAATCTGGCCAAAGACGAAGACGGCAACCCGCTGGGCTTTCACAACCACAGCCTGCTCGACTTTGCCAAGCTCAAGGGCGACCCCGACCACATCGGCCGCCATCTGGCCGACTACATCGCCGGCTTCTCCGAGAACATCCGCAAAGTCTTCGAGCGCTTCGAGTTCGACAAGGAAATCGAGAAGCTCGAAGAGTCCAACCGCCTCTACCAAGTGGTGGCGCAGTTCGCCGAGATCGACCTCCACCCGCGCAGGGTCGACAACATCACCATGGGGCTGGTGTTCGAAGACTTGATCCGCCGCTTCAACGAGGCCGCCAACGAAACGGCGGGCGATCACTTCACTCCGCGCGAAGTCATCCAGCTCATGGTCAACCTGCTGCTGGAGCCTGACACCAGCGTGCTCACCCAGGCAGGCGTCATTGTCACCATCTGCGACCCCGCTTGCGGCACCGGCGGCATGCTGGCCGAGGCGCAGAACTGGATTCGCGCACACAACGATCAGGCCACAGTCAAGGTCTTCGGGCAGGACTACAACCCGCGCTCTTACGCCGTGGCTGCGTCTGACCTTTTGATCAAAGGCCACAAGGATGGCCAAGTGGTGCTGGGCAACACCCTCACCGACGACCCGTTTCCGGACCAGCGCTTCGACTACCTGCTGGCCAACCCGCCCTTCGGCGTGGACTGGAAGGCAGAGAAAAAGGTCATCGACCGCTGGCCCAACTTCTGTGGCTATAACGGGAAGCTGCCGCGCATCAACGACGGCGCCCTGCTGTTCCTGCTCTACATGGTGAGCAAGTTCCAAGACTACCAGCCTAGAAACCGCGACAAGCCCGGCTCGCGCACCGCCATCGTCTTCAACGGCTCGCCCCTGTTCACCGGCGGTGCCGGCAGCGGTGAGAGCGAGATCCGCCGCTGGATCATCGAACGCGACCAGCTCGAGGCCATCGTCGCCCTGCCCGAGCAGATGTTCTACAACACCGGCATTGGCACCTTCGTCTGGGTGGTCACCAACCGCAAGGCCACACACCGCAAGGGCAAGATCCAGCTCATCGACGCCCGCGAGCGCTACACGCCGATGAAACGCAGCCTAGGCGACAAGCGCCGCTACCTCGACCAGGTTGCGCTCGACGCCGTCACCCGCGAACACGGCGCGCTGGAACACAGCCAGACCAGCCGCGTCTTCGACAACACCGATTTCGGCTACCGCCGCGTCACCGTACTGCGCCCGTTGCGGCTGCGCTTCCAGATCACCGACGAAGCGCGCGAGCGCTTCCTCAACACCTGCCCCGATCTGTACGATGCCTTGCAGGCCGTGCAGGACGCACTCGGCACCGAGCTGCTGCTGGACTGGAACCGGGCATGGACCACGGTGCAAAAGGTGTTCCAACATCTGCCGGACGGCGTCCAGGGCTGGGCCAAGGGCGCCAAGGGCAGCGCACAGAAGAAGATCTTGCGCGACTGCTTCACCGTGGTGGACCCCGAGGCCGCGCCGGTGATCGCCAAACACCACAAAATCGAGCCGCTGGACCGCGCCGCCCTGTTCCCCGCCCAGACCCTGCCCACCGACATCTCGAAGGAAGGGCTTCATGCCCTGCTGGGCCTGCACACCGACGGCAAGGGCAAACACGTCGAGTACGAGCCAGACCCAGCGCTCAAGGATGCCGAGAACATCCCGCTGAAAGCAGACATCGTCAGCTACGTGCTGCGTGAAGTGCGGCCCTACGTGCCCGATGCCTGGATCGACCGCGAGACGCTGGACGAGCAGGACGGTGGCATCGGCAAGGTGGGCTACGAGATCAACTTCAACCGCGTGTTCTTCCAGTACCAGCCGCCGCGCCCGCTGCACGAAATCGATGCGGAGCTGGCCGCGGTAGAGCAGCGGATTCTTGAGCTGCTGCGGGAGGTGACGGAGTGAGTGAGGATCGTCGACTCGCCGAACTCCGCAGTTTGCTGGCCGAGTTGCGCAAGCTCCCGCAAGAGGCGGACTGGGTCGAGTTCAAGCACGACAACGCTGATCCGGAGGAGATCGGCGAATACCTCTCGGCACTGTCGAATGCCGCAGCGTTGGCCGGCAAGGTTCAGGCCTATCTGGTGTGGGGGATCGATGACGGCACGCATGACGTGGTCGGCACAAGTTTCGACCCTGCGTCGGCCAAGGTCGGTAACGAAGAACTTGAGAGCTGGTTGCTGCGACTGCTCTCGCCCAGGATCAACTTCCGCTTCCATGTGTTCGAGGCCAGCGATCAGCGCGTCGTCCTGATGGAGATTGGTGCGGCGTTCCGCCATCCGGTGCAGTTCAAGAACGTCGAGTTCATCCGCATCGGCTCCTACAAGAAGAAGCTCAAGGATTTTCCGGAGAAGGAGCGCGAGCTTTGGCGCGTGTTCGATCAGACGCCGTTCGAGCGCGAGGTTGCCGCCGAGAAGATTTCAGGTGACGAGGTCCTGCGGCTGCTCGATTATCCGGCCTACTTCGAGTTGCTGGGCCAGCCCCTGCCCGAAGGCCGTGAAGCCGTCCTGGCCGCACTGGCCAGCGACGGTCTGGTCGCTCAGGCAGCGGAGCGATGGAACATCACCAACCTGGGCGCCATCCTGTTCGCTAGGCGGCTGGCCGAGTTCCACACGCTGCAGCGCAAGGCGGTGCGCGTGGTGCTGTACAGGGGCACCAGTCGCGTCGAAACCGTCCGTGAGCGGGAAGGCGGCAAAGGGTATGCCACCGGCTTCCAGGGTCTGATCGACTTCGTCACCGGGCTTTTGCCAAGCAACGAGGTCATTGGTCGTGCCTTGCGCAAGCAAGTCCCGATGTTCCCGTCGCTGGCCATTCGCGAGCTGATTGCCAACGCGATGATCCATCAGGATTTCCACCTGTCTGGCACCGGCCCGATGGTGGAGATCTTCGCCGACCGCATGGAGATCACCAATCCCGGCCTGCCGCTGGTGCAGACGCACCGGTTTCTCGACAGCCCACCCCGGTCGCGCAACGAGGCGCTGGCCTCGTTGATGCGCCGCATCGGCGTTTGCGAGGAGCGCGGCAGCGGCGTCGACAAGGTGGTCTCCCAGACCGAGTTCTACCAACTGCCCGCACCATTGTTCGAAACCACCGACGAGCACACCCGCGCCGTGCTGTTCGCTCACCGCGAGTTCCGCGACATGGACAAGACGGATCGGGTGCGTGCCTGTTATCTGCATGCCTGCCTGCGTTATGTGCAGCGCGACGACATGACCAACGCGACCCTGCGCGAGCGCTTTGGCATCAATGAGAAAAACAGCTCGATGGTGTCGCGGGTGATCAAGGACACCATCGCAGCCGGGCTGATCGTCTGCCACGACGACACCGTCGGCAGCCGGGCCCGCAAGTACCTGCCGCGGTGGGCGCGATGATCCTGATCGCATTGCTTGACCGTTGCTTGACTGGCTGATCCAAGATGGCCAGAACCGCATCAATTAGCCATATAAATCAATGGATTATGAGACCCTCGTTGCTTGATCGTTGCTTGACTGGCGGCACGACCACCACTGGCCACAGCATGAGGGAGGTGCGGCCCTGCGTGCCTGATGCCCGGATCGACCGCGAGACGCTGGACGAGCAGGACGGCGGCATCGGCAAGGTGGGCTACGAGATCAACTTCAACCGCGTGTTTTTCCAGTACCAGCCGCCGCGCCCGCTGCACGAGATCGATGCCGAGCTGGCCGCGGTGGAGCAGCGGATTCTTGAGCTGCTGCGGGAGGTGGCGGAGTGAGCAGCGGCGACCCACACCCACAGGTATGGGAGACCATCCCGCTACGCTATGTGTGCGAGTTGAATCCGTCGGTTGCTTTCGATGGACTTGATGAGGATGAAGACCTCACCTTTCTGCCAATGGACAGGGTCAAGAGTGGGTATTTCATCCCGAATACGGACAAGTTCTCGAAGTACGGATCCTCGTACACCGCCTTCGAGGATGGCGATATTGTTCTGGCGAAGGTCACGCCCTGCTTTGAGAACGGTAACATTGCGATAGCCGATGACCTTGCAGGAGGCAAAGGGTTTGGTAGCTCTGAATTATTCGTGATCCGCCCAACTGCGGCTGAGCGCAGATTTCTTTTCTACTATTTCCAGTCCTCGACGTTCAAACAAGACGGCGAAGCGTCGATGACTGGCGCAGGCGGCCTCAAGCGAGTGTCACCCGATGTCCTCCGCCAGCATCATCTGCCTTTCCCCAGCCATGATGTCCAGCGCCTCATCGCCGACTACCTCGACCGCGAAACCGCCCGCATCGACGGGCTGATCGCCGAGAAGGAACGCATGCTAACGCTGCTGGAAGAAAAACGCGCCGCCCTCATCAGCCGCGTCGTCACCCGCGGCCTTGATCCCAACATCCCACTCAAACCCTCCGGCCAGGAATGGCTGGGCGAGATTCCGGCGCATTGGGGTTTGCAACGCCTAAAGCAGCTTGCCGAGGTTCGAGGCGGATTGACACTGGGCAAGCAGTACTCCGGCGACTTGTTGGAGTATCCCTACCTACGTGTCGCAAACGTACAGGATGGGTACCTCAAGCTGGACGACGTATTGACAGTTGAGGTGCCCGCCTCAGAGGCCGCATCGAACCTTCTGGCATATGGCGATGTCCTGATGAACGAGGGAGGTGACATCGACAAGCTCGGCAGGGGCTGTGTTTGGCGAGATGAGATTTCGCCTTGCCTTCATCAGAACCACGTCTTTGCTGTCAGGCCACATTCTGTTGATTCCGATTGGCTCGCGCTTTGGACATCGACGCTCCAGGCAAAGCGCTATTTCGAGAGCCGCGCTAAGCGCTCGACCAATCTTGCATCGATATCTGGATCGAACATCAAGGAGCTTCCCGTTCCATTGCCGCCGGTAAGCGAGCAGCTCGCAATCCAAAATTTCCTGGCAGTCAGGTATTCGCGGCTTGAGACGCTCCGCGGGGCACTGCGAGACTCGCTGCGCCTGCTGACCGAACGCCGCGCTGCGCTGATCACCGCCGCCGTCACCGGCCAGATCTCGCTGCAAGAGATGGATACCAAAGAGCCCGAACCTTACAGGGAGGTCGCCTTGTGAAACTGACACATGTGTCCATCCATAACTTCCGAGGCATCATCGACGCCTCCATGGAATTCCACCCCTACGCATTAGTGGTGGGTGCGAACAATTCCGGCAAGAGCACCATCATCGACTGCATCCGGGCCTTCTACGAGAAGGACGGATTCAAGTTCAAGATGGAGGCCGATTTCCCGCTCAAGGGCGCGGCTGACCAGGAATCGTGGGTGGAGCTGACGTTCTCGCTTACGGACGAGGAGCACGACTCCCTGAAGGATGAATACCAGACCCAGAACAAGACACTGAAGGTTCGAAAATATTTCCAGACCAGCGAAAAGCTGCATGGCGGCAAAAATGCTGCTGGATCGATTCTTGGATACCAGTCTGACGGTAGCCTGTCGAATGAGCCGTTCTATGGCGCGAAGAATGTCCAGAGCGGGAAGTTCGGTGATTTAATCTACATCCCGGCCATCAGCAAGGTCGATGAACACACCAAGCTCAGCGGTCCATCGGCACTGCGTGATCTGATCACCAATATCATGTCGGATGTGGTGGAGGCGAGCGACGCCTATAAGACCTTGACGAACAGCGTTTCAGCGTTTGCCGGGAGTGTTCGAGCCATCGAGACCCAGGATAAGCGCTCTCTCTCGAACTTCGAGAATGACCTGAACGCACTGCTGGCCCCGTGGCAGACAAACTTCAATCTCAAGTTCACGGCACCATCCACGGCAGAGATCATCAAGTCCATGCTCGGGTGGGATGTCCGGGACAATCACCACGATAAGCCGCAAGGTGTCGAGTACTTTGGATCCGGGTTCCAGCGTCACTTCATCTATTCGCTGATTCAGCTTGGCACAAAATACGTGCCTCAGAAAGTCTCGAAGAAAGCAAAGGACTTCGCACCTTCCCTGAACCTGGTGCTCTTTGAAGAGCCGGAGGCATTCCTGCATCCTCCGCAACAGGAAGACTTGGCGCGCAATCTGATCACGGTCAGCGAGACGGCTGACTGGCAAATCGTCTGCACTACCCACTCCACGCACTTCGTGAGCAGAAATGCCATGCGGATTCCGGCCATCATTCGGGCGCGACGGGCAGATGGAGTCGTATCCACCTTCCAGATAGACAAGGCGCAATGGAACAGCGTCGTTGATGCTAATCAGGCTATCCAGCAGGTCGCCGCCAAGTACCCCAAGGTGCAGAAGACCATGCAGGAGGATGACCTCAAGCCTGAAATGGAAGCGGTGAAATACTTCCTGTGGCTCAACCCCGACCGGGCGGGGATGCTTTTCGCTCAGCATGTACTGCTTGTCGAAGGTCCAAGCGAGACAGCGTTAATCAACCGCCTGCTGGATGATGGCAAGCTCACCTTGCCCCAAGGCACATATGTCCTCGACTGTCTCGGCAAGTACAACATTCACCGCTTCATGAATCTGCTGAGTAGCCTCGGCGTGACTCATGCGGCGCTGCACGATGACGACAAACATGCGAACGAGCACCAGGAACTCAATCAACTGATTGCAGATTCCAAGAGCGCGGACTTTACGCGTTCGGTCACCACGATACCGAAGGATCTCGAAGATTACCTCGGTGTGACGCCACCGGGCTCGAGCCACAGAAAACCTCAGCATCTTCTGTATTGCTACACCACCAATCAGATAGACGATCTGAAGTTGGCTGGCTTCTGCAAGTTGGTGCAATCCTGTTTTGCAGCGGCAGGAAGCGCGCCATGAAACGCACCAGTGAAGCCGCGTTCGAAACCGCCATCGAGGCGGTCCTGCTGGGTGAGGGATACACGCGGGTCGATGCCAAGGGCTTCGACCGCGAGCGGGCGATCTTCCCGGATGAGGCCTTGGCCTTCATCCGTGCCACCCAGGGCAAGGTGTGGGAAAAACTGGAGGCGCTGCACGGCGAGCAGACCGGCGCGCGAGTGCTGGAATCGCTGTGCAAATGGCTGGACACCCATGGCACCCTGGCCATCCTGCGTCACGGCTTCAAGTGCTTCGGCCGCACGCTGCGCGTCGCCTTCTTCCGCCCGGCTCACGGCCTGAACCCGGAGCTGGAGGCGCGCTATCAGGCCAATCGGCTGGGGCTCACCCGCCAACTGCACTTCAGCCCGAAGTCGGAAAGGTCACTGGATGTGGTGCTGTCGGTCAACGGCATCCCGGTGGTGACGCTGGAGCTCAAGAACCCACTGAGTGGCCAGACGGTAGCCAATGCCATCCACCAGTACCGCCACGACCGTGACCCGCGTGAACCGATCTTCGTGTTCACCAAGCGCACCTTGGTGCACTTTGCGGTCGATACCGAAGAGGCCCACATGGCCACGCGCCTGGCCGGTTCTTCGACGTACTTTCTACCCTTCAACCGGGGCATGGACGGCGGCGCCGGCAACCCGCCCGACCAAGAGGGGCGCAACTACAAGACGGCCTACCTGTGGGAAGAGGTGCTGCAACGCGACAGCCTGCTCGATATGCTTGCCCGCTTCCTGCATCTGGATGTGGAAGAGAAGACCACGGACGAGGGCAAGAAAGTACGCAAGGAAAGCTTGATCTTTCCGCGCTATCACCAGTTGCAGGCCGTGCGCCAGATGGTGGCGACCGCCGCAAGCGAAGGCGTGGGGCACAACTATCTGGTGGAGCATTCCGCGGGCAGCGGCAAGAGCAACACCATCGCCTGGCTGGCGCATCGCCTTTCCAGCCTGCACAACGAACGTGATGAGCGGCTGTTCGACAGCGTAGTGGTCATTACCGACCGCGTGGTGCTCGACCGCCAGTTGCAGAACACCATCTACCAGTTCGATCACCGCCAGGGCGTGGTGCAGAAGATCGATGAGGACTCGCGCCAGCTCGCAGAAGCGCTGGAAGCCGGGGTGCCGATCATCATCACCACGCTACAGAAATTCCCCTTCGTGTCCGGGCAGCTGACCAAACTGAGCGAGGAGCGCGGGGAAGGCAGCAAGAGCCACCTGCCCACGCGCAAGTATGCCGTGATCATTGATGAGGCCCACAGCTCGCAGTCGGGCGAGACGGCCACGGAATTGAAAGGCGTGCTGGGCGGCGCCGAGTTGCGCAAGAAGGCGCAGGAGATGGCCGAGGAGGAAGGCGAGGTGGAGCTGGAGCGCCTGTTCCGCTGCATGGCCAAGCGCGGCAAGCAGCCGAACATGAGCTTCTTTGCCTTTACCGCCACGCCCAAGCACAAGACGCTGGCGATCTTTGGCCGGGGCGGCGAGCCCTTCCACCGCTACACCATGCGCCAGGCCATCGAGGAAGGCTTCATCGAGGACGTGCTCAAGAGCTACGTTACCTACAAGACCTATTACAAGCTGATCAAGAAGGCCGAGGACGACCCCAACGTCGAGCGCAAGAGGGCGGCCAAGGCGCTGGCCCGTTTCATGCGGCTGCACCCGCACAATATCGGCCAAAAGACCGAGGTGATGATCGAGCATTTCCAGCACTTCACCCGACATAAGATCGGCGGTCACGCCAAGGCGATGGTGGTGTCCGGCTCGCGGCTGGAGGCCGTGCGCTACAAGCAGGAGTTCGACCGCTACATCCAAGAGAAGGGCTACCCGATCAGGAGCCTGGTGGCGTTCTCGGGCACGGTGGACGACGACAAGATCCCGGAGAAGTCCTACACCGAGGTCGAGATGAATGGTGGCATCAAGGAAAAGGAGCTGCCCGACACCTTCGCCAAGCCGGAATTCCGCGTGCTGCTGGTGGCCGAGAAATACCAGACCGGCTTCGACCAGCCGCTGCTGCACACCATGTACGTTGACAAGCGCTTGGCGGGCATTCAGGCCGTGCAGACGCTGTCGCGTCTGAACCGGACCCACCCGCTCAAAGACGACACCTTTGTACTCGACTTCGTCAATGATCCGGCCGAAATCCAGGAGGCGTTCCGCCAATACTACGAAGGCTCGGTGATGGGCGAGCAGGTCGATCCCGACAAGCTCTATGAGGTGAAGGCCGAGCTCGATGCCTCGGGCATTTTCCTGCAAACCGAGGTGGCCGAGTTCGCGCGCGTTTTCTTTGCGCCGAAGCGCCGGCAGAGCCCCGGTGACCACAAGACGATGAATGCGATTCTGGACCGGGCGGTTGCGCGTTTCGTGCAATTGCAGAACACGGAAGACGAGGAAGCGGAGCTATGGCGCGGCAAGATGCAGGCCTTCCGTAATCTCTACAGCTTCCTGAGCCAGGTGATCCCTTACCAAGACAGTGACCTCGAAAAGCTGTTCACCTACCTGCGCCATCTCGCACTAAAGCTGCCCAAGCGCAAGAGCGGGCCGGGCTACCAGTTCGACGAGGAGGTCGAACTCGACTACTACCGCCTGCAGAAGATCAGTGAAGGCTCAATCAGCCTGAACGAGGGTTACTCCAAACCACTGGACGGCCCTCGCGAGGTGGGCACCGGCATGGTGCGGGAAGAGCACGTTTCACTTTCGCGCCTGATCGACATCATCAACGAGCGCTTTGGCGGCGAACTCAACGAAGCGGATCAGCTGTTCTTTGACCAGATCGCCGAGGCGGCCAGCCAGAGCGAGACTCTACGGAAGGCCGCCGCGGTCAATTCACTGGACAAGTTCCAGCTGGTGTTCCGGCAGGTGCTGGAATCACTGTTCATCGAGCGGATGGAGCTGAACGAGGAGCTGTTCACCAATTACATGGGCAAACCCGATCTGCAGGAACTGGTATCAGGATGGCTCGGTAGCCAAGTCTATGAGCGACTATCTCCCCGAGGGCCAAGTTCGTCGGGCGATAAGGCACCAAATACGTGAACCGAGCGGATGCGACCTGTTGGACGATTTTCGACCCACTTTGCAGTTGATGAGGATCGCCTCCGTTCAGGATACGATCCCGCCCTTGGTCAGCGCCAAGGGATCGAGCCGCTTCGCCAGCACTTCGCGCTCGAACCCGGTCTCCTCGACGGCCACATCGAGGATCGGACGCCCGCTGGCGTAGGCCTTCTTGGCGATCGCCGCGGCCTTCTCGTAGCCGATCAGCGGGTTCAATGCGGTCACGAGCATGGGGTTGCGGGCCAGCGCCTCCTGCAGACGGTCTTCACGCACTTTGAAACCAGCGATGGCGCGGTCGGCGAGCAGGCGCACGGCGTTGGTGCCGAGCTCGATGGCCCAGAACAGGTTGTGGGCGATCACCGGCAGCATCACGTTGAGCTGGAAGTTGCCGCTCTGCCCGGCGATCGAAATCGTGGTGTGCATGCCCATCAGCTGCGCGGCGACCATGGCCACGGCCTCGGGGATCACCGGGTTGACCTTGCCCGGCATGATCGAGCTGCCGGGTTGCAGCGTCGGCAACTCGATTTCTCCGAGGCCTGCCAGCGGCCCGGAGTTCATCCAGCGCAGGTCGTTGCTGATCTTCATCAGCACGATGGCCAGCCCATTGAGCTGGCCGGAAAGCTCGACCGCGCCATCCTGCGCGGCGATGCCCGCGAAAGGATTGGCCGCGGGCTTGAACGGCACGTTCGACAGCCGCGCCAACTCGGCGCAGGCGCGTTCGGCGAACTGTGGATGCGCATTGATGCCGGTGCCGATCGCGGTGCCACCCAGCGGCAGTGCATGCAGGCGGCGCTCGGCATCCCGCAGCCGTTCGGCCGCATGGCCGACCTGGCTGGCCCAGGCCGAAAGCTCTTGCCCGAGCGTCAGCGGCATCGCGTCCATCAGGTGGGTGCGGCCGGTCTTCACCGTGCCGGCGTGCTCGTGCGCCCGCTGCTGGATGGTTAGGCGCAGGTGTTCGAGAGCGGGCAGCAGCTGCTCGCGCAGGGCCAGCACCGCACCGACCTGGATGGCGGTCGGCACCACGTCGTTCGAGCTTTGCCCGAGATTCACGTGGTCGTTGGGGTGCACCCGGACCGCGCCGGACGAAAGCGCGAGGCTGGCGATCACCTCGTTGGCGTTCATGTTGCTCGAGGTGCCGGAGCCGGTCTGGAACACATCGACCGGAAAGGCGGCGTCGAACAGGCCGGCGGCGACCTTCAGCGCCGCATCGCGGATCGCCTCGCCGCGGGCCACGTCGAGCAGGCCAAGGCCGGTGTTGGCTTCTGCGGCCGCCGCTTTGACCAGGCCCAGGGCGCGGATGAAGCCACGCGGCATGCGCCAGCCGGAGACGGGAAAGTTCTCGACGGCGCGCTGCGTCTGCGCGCCCCAGAGCGCATCGGCGGGGACGGCAAGCTCGCCCAGGCTGTCGCGTTCGATGCGGGTGGCGGGCATGGGTGCACTCCTGAACGGGGCTTCCATCCTACGCAAGAATGCGAGGCTTCCCGATTGCCGTCTGCGCACCGAAGTCGTACAGTTTCCTGTACACATTGGAGCCCGTCATGGACACCCTCACCTACACCACCGCCCGCGCGAAACTCGCCGAGACGATGAACCGGGTCTGCGAGCAGCGCGAGCCCCTGATCATCACCCGCAACGGCGAGCAGGCCGTGGTCATGATGTCGCTCGAGGAGTTCAACGCGCTCGAGGAGTCCGCCCACCTGCTGCGCAGTCCGAAGAACGCCCGTCGCCTGCTGGCAGCAACGCAGGCTCTGGAGATCGGCAACGGCAAGGCACGGAAACTTGCGGAGTGAAGCTGGTCTTTTCCGATGAGGCGTGGGACGACTACCAACATTGGCTCAAGCACGACCGGAAGCGGATCGAACGCATCAACGTGCTGATCAAGGAAGCCATGCGGACGCCCTTCGTGGGAATCGGCAAGCCGGAGCCGCTGAAGCATGCCCTCGCCGGCTGGTGGTCACGCCGGATCGACGGGGAGCACCGCTTCGTCTACCGGGTGGTCGGCGACGAGCTGCAGATCGCCCAGCTCCGCTACCACTATTGAGCCGACGGGTAGAATAGCCGCTTCCCGCGGCCCCGCTCCGCCTCCCGCAAGCCCGTACCGGCCATGTCCCACGCCCTCACCGCCCTCTCCCCGCTCGATGGCCGCTACGCGGCCAAGGTCGATGCGCTGCGGCCGATCTTCTCCGAGTACGGCCTGATCCGTGCCCGCGTCTGCGTGGAGATCGCCTGGCTGCTGGCGCTCTCGGCGGAGGAAGGCATCGCCGAGCTGCCGCCGTTTTCGGAAGCCGCGGCCTCGCTGCTGCAGCGGCTGGCCGACGGCTTCTCGGTGGACGATGCCGCACGGGTCAAGGCGATCGAGCGCAGCACCAACCACGACGTCAAGGCGGTCGAGTACTTCCTGAAGGAGAAGCTCTCGGAGAACGCCGAGCTCAAGGCCGCGCTCGAGTTCGTGCACTTCGCCTGCACCTCCGAGGACATCAACAACCTCAGCTACGCGCTGATGCTCAAGCAGGCCCGTGACGAAGTGTTGCTGCCCCAGCTCGACGGCCTCATCGAGACGCTGAAGAAGCTGGCCTACGCCTACGCCGACGAGCCGATGCTCTCGCGCACGCACGGCCAGACCGCCAGCCCGACGACCCTGGGCAAGGAATTGGCCAACGTGGTGGCACGCCTCAAGCGCCAGCGCCAGCAACTGGCGCAGGTCGAGATCCTCGGCAAGATCAACGGCGCGGTGGGCAACTACAACGCCCATCTTTCCGCGTACCCGAACGTCGACTGGCCGCGCCTGGCGCAAGGCTTCGTCGAGTCGCTGGGCCTGCACTTCAATGCCTACACCACGCAGATCGAGCCGCACGACTTCATCGCCGAACTGGGCGATGCGCAGCGCCGCATCAACACCATCCTGATCGACTTCGCCCGCGACACCTGGGGCTACATCTCGCTCGGCTACTTCAAGCAGGCCCTGAAGGACGGTGAGGTCGGCAGCTCGACCATGCCGCACAAGGTCAACCCGATCGACTTCGAGAACGCCGAAGGCAACCTCGGCATCGCCAATGCGCTGTTCGAGCACTTCGGCGCCAAGCTGCCCATCAGCCGCTGGCAGCGCGACCTCAGCGACTCCACCGTGCTGCGTGCACTCGGCACCGCCTGGGGCCACACCGTGGTGGCCTTCGATGCGCTTGATCGCGGTATCGGCAAGCTCAAGGTGAACCCAGCGCGGCTGGCCGAGGACCTCGAAGCCAACTGGGAAGTGCTGGCCGAAGCCGTGCAGACGGTGATGCGCCGTCACGGCCTGCCGAACCCCTACGAGCAGCTGAAGGTACTGACCCGCGGTCAGGCGATCAACGCCCTGTCGATGCGGGCTTTCATCGCCGGCCTCGACCTGCCCGACGAAGCCAAGCGCGCCCTGCTGGAACTCACCCCGGCGCGCTACACCGGCTGCGCCGAAGCGCTGGCGAAAACGGTCTGATCGCAGGCTCCA
Organism: Silanimonas sp.; assembly: GCA_018334015.1. Taxonomy (GTDB): domain Bacteria; phylum Pseudomonadota; class Gammaproteobacteria; order Xanthomonadales; family Xanthomonadaceae; genus Silanimonas. Next base: position 59,567 of record JAGXTI010000009.1, on the reverse strand, counting down.
CCCCGCCGCCACGACAGCAGACCATGACACGCACCGCCACCACCCCACTGCCCATCGAGATCGACGCCCGCGGCCAAGGCCCACTCGGCATGCCGGTGGCGGATTTCCTGCGCGATTACTGGCAGAAGCGTCCGCTGCTGATCCGCAATGCGTTTCCGGGCTTCGCAAGCCCGATCAGCCCGGATGACCTCGGCGCGCTGTCCTTGCAGGCGACAGCACTCTCACGGCTGATCCTGTGGAACCGCAAGAAAGACCGCTGGAGCGTGGAAACCGGCCCACTGCCCGAGGACCGCTTCGACCGCGTGCCCGAGCGCGACTGGACCCTGCTGGTGCAGGACGTCGACAAGTGGGACCCGGAGGTGCGCGCGCTGATCGATGCCTTTCCGTTCCTGCCGCGCTGGCGCATCGATGACGTGATGATCAGTTTCGCCGTCAAGGGCGGCTCGGTCGGCGCGCACATCGACCAGTACGACGTGTTCCTGCTGCAGGGCATGGGCCGACGGCACTGGCAGATCGACGCCGACCCCGCGCAGTGCGTCGAGTTCCGCGAGGACGCGCCGATCAAGCTGCTGAAAACGTTCACACCGAGCCACGAATGGACGCTCGGCCCCGGCGATCTGCTCTACCTGCCGCCCGGTCTCGGCCACCACGGCGTGGCGCTCGATCCCTGCCTCACCTTCTCGCTGGGCATGCGGGCGCCGGCCAAGGCCGAGCTGATCGAGGATTTCGCACTCGAGCTGGCGAGCCGCGCCGGGGAGAAGGCGCGCTACGCCGACCCCGACCTCACCGCGCCGGCCGATGCCTACGAGATCGACGAAGCCGCGCTGGACCGCGTGCGCGCGACGCTGGGCGGCATGGTCGCGGGTGCCGCCGGCAGCCAGAGTGGTTCACCGGACGCCGAGGCCGACGACATCCTGCTGCGCCGCTGGTTCGGCCGCTTCATCACCCGCTACCGCGCTTCCGGCGACCTGCAGCCGCCGAAGAAGGCCCCGACCCGCAGCGCGTTCGACGATGCCTTGGCCGCCGGTGGCGTGGTGCAACGCCATCCGTTCTCGCGGGTGGCTTGGCTGCGCGTCGGCAAGACCCGGGCGATGTGGTTCGTCACCGGCAGCGACATCGAGGGCCTGCGTGCGAAAGACGCCGCCCTGCTCTGCCGCCACCACACCCTCAACGCCGCCATCTGGGGCCAGCTCGACGAACACGCCCGCGAGGCGGTCGTGGCCCTCGCGGCGCTGGGGCATTACCGCGTGGTCGCAGCGAAGAAGCCACGCGCACCAGGACGCAAGGGCTGACGGTGGCCGGTCGCCGGCGCTACGCTGGCGTCCATCCACCGGGAGGCCTCCGATGATCACCGCCGACTTCCGCGTTGAACCCGCCGATTACACGGTCGATTTCGCCGACCTGCGCGCCGTGCGGGAAACGGTCTTCGTCATCGAGCAGCAGGTGCCCATCGACGAGGAATGGGACGAACTCGACCCGCAATGCCTGCATCTGATCGCGCGCGACGCGACCAACCGGCCGATCGGCACCGGGCGGCTGACGCCGGAGCGCAAGATCGGCCGGATGGCCGTGCTGCCGGAATGGCGCGGTCGCGGTGTGGGGGCCGCCCTGCTCGATGCCCTGGTCGACGCCGCCCGCTCGCGCGGCTTGCCCGAGGTGACGCTGCACGCCCAGACCCATGCCCTGGGCTTCTACGCCGCGCACGGCTTCGAGGCCTACGGCGAGGCTTTCGAGGAAGCCGGCATTCCGCACCGGACGATGCGCAGGCCGCTGGACGGTCCGGATGCCGCCCACGCCGCCCACGCCATTCGCACCCGCCGCAGCGAGGCTGCGCTGCCCGTCGAACTTGCCAGCGAACTCGATGTGCGCGAACACAGCGTGGCGGTGATCGGCCGCGCACGCCGCGAACTGCGCGTACTCACCCGCGACCTCGAAGCCACCCTGTACGCGCATCCCGCGCTTCTCGACGCCATCCGCGGCTTCGCCACAACGGGCCGCGGCCCGAGTGTGCGTGTGCTGGTGATCGAACCCGAGCGCCTGCGCGCCGAGGGCCATGCCCTGTTGCCCCTCGCACAGCGGCTCAGCTCGGTGTTCGCGCTGCGCACCCCCGTCGATCCCGAGGACCGCCAGGTCGCCGAGGCCTGCCTCGTGGCCGACGAGACGGCCTACGTGTTCCGGCCGCTGGCCACCCGTTTCGAGGGCACGGCCTGCCTCGACGGCCCGGCCCGCGCGCGGCAGCTCGCGCAGGCCTTCGACCGGCGCTGGGAGCGCGCCCGCGAGCTCAGCGAGCTGCGCGCGCTGGGGATTTGAGCGGTCGCGTCTTCGGCAGAGGGCTCAGAAACAAGGCATGCAGCCGCTCGCAGACCGGACCGGCGGCGAGGCCGAGATCGCCGGCTTCGCGGATCACGTCGCGCAGTCGCGGTTCGAGCAGGCGCAGCCGCTCATCGGCGGTCAGGCCGGCACCGCGCGCGGCGGCAACCACCATGCCCACGCCCCGGCGACGCTCGAGCACACCCTCGCCTTCCAGCTGGCTGTAGGCACGGCTCACGGTCATCGGATTGACTGCATGGTGTTCGGCCATCCCGCGTACCGAGGGCAAGCCCTCGCCGATGCGGAGCTGGCCGGCGGCGACGAAACGCCGCACCTGCTCGACGATCTGGCGATAGATCGGATCGGGCGATGCGGGGGCAATCAGGAACAGCGAAGCATCCATGTGTATCAATAGACAAATACACAAGGGCCGTGTCAAGCCCCATTCCCCGCCTGAGCGTTTATAATCTGGCGTCGTTTCGCGGGCTTGTGCCCGCGCTCCGTTTGCAATCAATCACTTGCACGCAACCAGGATCGCCGTGGCCAGCCTCCTCAAGACCTTCGCCCAGTCCTCCCAGCTTTCCGGCGGCAACGCCGCCTTCATCGAAGAGCTCTACGAGCAGTACCTCCGCGACCCGGCCTCGGTCGATCCGAAATGGAAAACCTACTTCGACGGCTTCGGCGGCAGCGCCGACGTGCCGCACTCGGAGGCGATGGCGCGCGTGCAGGTGGCCGGCATGCTCGCCGCCAAGGGCCTCGGCGGCGGCATCGACGAGGCGGCCGCGAAGAAGCAGATGGCGGTGAGCAAGCTGGTGACGGCCTACCGCTCGCGCGGCCACCTCGGTGCCACGCTCGATCCGCTCGGCATGGCCGGCACGCCGGACGCCCCGGACTTGGAACTCGACTTCCACGGCCTGTCCCCGGCCGACCTCGACACCGAGTTCCCGGCCATCACCTATTTCGGCCCGGCGAAACTCAAGCTCAAGGACCTGCTGGGCAAGCTCCGCACCACCTACTCCGGCGTCATCGGCGCCGAGTTCATGCACATCAGTGACGCCCACCAGCGCCACTGGATGCAGGAGCGTCTGGAGAAGGCCGCCGGCCAGTTCGGCTTCTCGAAGGAGGAAAAGATCCGTATCCTCGAGCGCACCACGGCGGCCGAAGGTCTGGAGCGCTACCTGCACACCAAGTACGTCGGCCAGAAGCGTTTCTCGCTGGAAGGCGGTGATGCACTGATCCCGGCGATGGATGCGCTGGTGCGGCGCGCCGGTGGCAACGGCGTCAAGGACATGGTGATCGGCATGGCCCACCGTGGCCGCCTCAACGTGCTGGTCAACACGCTGGGCAAGCCGCCGGCCAAGTTGTTCGCCGAGTTCGAGGGCCGCTTCGACCATCCCGACGATCCGGCGCACTCCGGCGACGTCAAGTACCACATGGGCTTCTCGGCCGACATCGCAACACCCGGTGGCCCGCTGCACATCGCCCTGGCCTTCAACCCCTCGCACCTCGAGATCGTCGACCCGGTGGTGGCCGGCTCGGTGCGGGCGCGGCAGATGCGCCGCGAGGACAAGGAGCGCGCCAAGGTGGTGCCGGTGCTGATCCATGGCGATTCGGCCTTCGCCGGCCAGGGCGTCATCATGGAGCTGTTCCAGATGTCGCAGGCGCGTGGTTTCGCGGTCGGCGGCACGATCCATATCGTCATCAACAACCAGGTCGGCTTCACCACCCACCGCCCGGACGACACCCGCTCGACGCTGTACTGCACCGACCCGGCGAAGATCGTCGGCGCGCCGGTGCTGCATGTCAACGGCGACGACCCGGAAGCCGTGGCCTTCTGCGCGCAGCTCGCCTTCGACTTCCGGCAGACCTTCAAGCGCGACGTGGTCATCGACCTCGTCTGCTACCGCCGCCACGGCCACAACGAGGCCGACGAGCCGGCGGCCACGCAGCCGCTGATGTACCAGAACATCCGCGCCCGCAAGACCACGCGCGAGCTCTACGCGCAGCGTCTGGCCGAAGCCGGCGTGCTCGCCGCCGAGGAGGCCAAGGCCATGGTGGATGCCTACCGCGCCAAACTCGACAAGGGCGAAGTGACGGCCGATGTCACCAGCGCCGCCAAGGACAGCGTCAGCGTCGACTGGTCGCCCTACTTCAAGGGCTCACTGAACGACGAGGTCAAGACCGCCGTGGCGCGCAAGACGCTCGACGCGCTGGCCACGCAGATCAATGCCGTGCCCGAGAGCCGCAAGCTGCACCCGCGCGTGGCCAAGGTCTACGAGGACCGCCGCAAAATGGCGGCGGGTGAGCTGCCGATGGATTGGGGCTTCGCCGAGAATCTGGCCTACGCCACCCTGCTGAAGGAGGGCTTCAAGCTCAGGCTCGTCGGCCAGGACGCCGGCCGCGGCACCTTCTTCCATCGCCATGCCGTGCAGCACGACCAGACCACCGGCGAGGCGTTCATGCCGCTGCGCGAACTGGTCTCGAACCCCGAGCATGCGGTGGTCGTCGATTCACTGCTCTCCGAAGAGGCGGTGATGGCCTTCGAATACGGCTACAGCACCGCCGAGCCGACCACGCTCAACCTCTGGGAAGGCCAGTTCGGTGATTTCGCCAACGGCGCCCAGGTCGTGATCGACCAGTTCATCACCTCGGGCGAGGCCAAGTGGGGCCGTCTCTGTGGCCTCGTGCTGTTCCTGCCGCATGGCTACGAAGGCCAGGGCCCCGAGCACAGCTCGGCCCGGCTCGAACGCTTCCTGCAGCTTTGCGCCCACCACAACATCGCGGTGGTCACGCCGACCACACCAGCGCAGAGTTTTCACATGCTGCGCCGGCAGATGCTGCGCGGTGCGCGCAAGCCGCTCGTGGTCATGACGCCGAAATCGATGCTGCGCCACAAGCTCTCGGTGAGCACGCTGGATGATCTGGCAAAGGGCGGCTTCCAGACCCTGATCCCCGACAGCAGCGCCGCCGATGCCAAGAAGACGAAGCGTGTGATCGTCTGTGGTGGCAAGGTCTACTACGACCTCGTCGAGGACGCCGAGAAGCGCGGCCTCAGCGATGTCGCCCTCGTCCGCGTCGAGCAGCTCTACCCCTTCCCGCGCGCCGAGCTCACCGCCGAGCTGAAACGCTTCGGCAAGGCCGCGGAGGTGATCTGGTGCCAGGAAGAGCCGCAGAACCAGGGTGCTTGGTACCAGATCCGCCACCACCTCGACGCCTGCCTGCAGAAGGGCCAGACCCTGAGCTACGCCGGCCGCGGTCGCTCCGCCGCACCGGCCTGCGGCCACCTGAGCCAGCACAACATCGAACAGGCTGCCCTGCTCGAAGCCGCGCTGGTCGGCCCGCAGGTACTGGCGGCGGCCGAATAACCCACGACCCCCAATCACGAATTCCGACCGAGAACGCCCGCCATGGCCACTGAAATCAAGGTTCCGCCGCTGCCCGAATCCGTCTCCGACGCCACCATCGCCGCCCTGCACAAGAAGGTGGGCGATGCGGTCCGCCGCGACGAGAACCTGGTCGACCTCGAGACCGACAAGGTCGTGCTCGAAGTGCCTTCCACCGTCGATGGCGTCATCAAGGAACTGAAGGTCAAGGTCGGTGACACCGTCACCTCCGACCAGCTGCTGATCATCGTTGAAGCCGGAGCGGTGGCCGCGGCTCCGGCCCCTGTGGCTGCCGCTTCTGCACCTGCCACTGCTGCACCGGCTGCTGCTCCTGCCACTGCCGCGCCCGTCAAGGCCGCCGCACCCGCCCCGGCCGCGAAGAGCGACGCCGGCCTGCCGCCGGGTGCTGCGTTCTTTGCCGCGCAGAACAACATCAACCCCGCCGAGGTCGCGGGCAGCGGCCGCCGCGGCGCGGTGACCAAGGAAGACCTGGTCCACTTCGCCAAGGGCGGCGGCGCGCGTCCGGAAGAGCGCGTGCCGATGACCCGCATGCGCAAGCGCATCGCCGAGCGGATGATGGAATCGAAGAACTCGATCGCCATGCTGACCTCGTTCAACGAGGTCAACCTGCGCGAGGTGATGGCCATGCGCAAGGCGCAGGGCGAAGCCTTCGAGAAGACGCACGGCATCAAGCTCGGCTTCATGAGCTTCTTCGCCAAGGCCGCGGCCAATGCGCTGCAGCGCTTCCCGATCGTCAATGCCTCGGTCGATGGCGACGACGTGATCTACCACGGCTATGCCGACATCTCGATCGCGGTGTCCACCGACAAGGGCCTGGTCACGCCGGTGCTGCGCAACGTCGAGCGCATGGGCTTCGCCGATGTCGAGGCCGCCATCGCCGGCTACGCCAAGAAGGCGCGCGACGGCAAGCTCGGCCTCGAAGACCTGCAGGGCGGCACCTTCACCATCACCAACGGCGGCACCTTCGGCTCGCTGATGAGCACGCCGATCGTCAACCCGCCGCAGTCGGCGATTCTTGGGATGCATGCGATCAAGGACAGGCCGATCGCCGAGAACGGCCAGATCGTGATCGCGCCGATGATGTACATCGCGCTCAGCTACGACCACCGCATCATCGACGGCAAGGACGCGGTGCAGTTCCTGGTGGACATCAAAAACCAGCTCGAGAACCCGCATCGGATGCTGTTGGGTCTGTGACGGAGAAACGAGTGGGGAGTAAAGAGTCAGACTCCTCGCGCGCCCCACTCCCTCCTCTTTCCTCTCCACCCTTTCCTGCCCCTGAGGCTCTCCGCATGTCCGAACAATTCGACGTCGTCGTGATCGGCGCCGGCCCCGCCGGCTACCACGCGGCGATCCGCGCCGCCCAGCTCGGCCTGAAGACCGCCTGCATCGACGCCGCACTCGGCAAGGACGGCAAGCCCGCCCTCGGCGGAACCTGCCTGCGCGTGGGCTGCATTCCGTCGAAGGCGCTGCTGGATTCCAGCCGTCAATGGTGGAATATGGGCCACATCTTCGCCGAGCACGGCATCAGTGCGCCGAACGCCGCGATCGACATCGGCACCATGATCGGTCGCAAAGACAGGATCGTGAAGCAGTTCACCGGCGGCATCGCGGCACTGTTCAAGGCCAACAAGGTGAGCGCGTTCTACGGCTTCGGCCAGCTTCAGGCCGGCCGGAAGGTGCTGGTCAAGCAGCACGACGGCAGTGAAATCACGCTGGAAGGCAAGCACGTCATCCTCGCCGCCGGCTCGGATTCGATCGAACTGCCGTTCGCGAAGTTCGACGGCACCCACATCGTCGACAACGTCGGCGCGCTCGATTTCACCGAGGTGCCCAAGCGCCTCGGCGTGATCGGCGCCGGCGTGATCGGCCTCGAACTCGGCAGCGTGTGGAGCCGCCTCGGCGCGAAGGTGACGGTGCTGGAAGGCCTGCCGGACTTCCTCGCCGTGGTCGACCGCGACGTGGCGAAGGTGGCGCACAAGGAGTTCACCAAGCAGGGCCTCGACATCCGTCTCGGCGCCAAGTGCACGAGCTCAGTTGTGAAGAAGGGCGAAGTGCACCTCACCTACACCGACAGCAGCGGAGAGAACACGCTGGTGTTCGACAAACTGCTGGTCGCCGTGGGCCGCAAGGCCGCGAGCAAGGGCCTGCTGGCGGAAGGCACCGGCGTGCAGCTCGACGAACGCGGCCGCATCGTCGTCGACGACCACTGCGCCACGGGCGTGGAAGGCGTCTGGGCGATCGGCGACTGCGTGCGCGGCCCGATGCTGGCGCACAAGGGCTTCGAGGAAGGCATCGCGGTGGCCGAGCTGATCGCCGGCCTGCCCGGCCACGTCAACTTCGACACCATCCCCTGGGTCATCTACACCGAGCCGGAGATCGCCTGGGTCGGCAAGAACGAGGAAGAGCTCAAGGCAGCGGGCATCCCCTACAAGGTCGGCACCTTCCCCTTCGCGGCGGTGGGCCGCGCGGTAGCCATGGCCGAGCCGGCGGGCTTCGTCAAGGTGATCGCGCACGAGGAAACCGACACCGTGCTCGGCATGCATCTGGTTGGCGCCAACGTCTCCGAACTCGTCCACGAAGGCGTGCTGACCATGGAGTTCAAGGGCAGCGCCGACGACCTCGCACGCATCTGCCACGCGCACCCGTCGATGAGCGAGGCCGTGCACGACGCTGCCATGGCCCTGCACAAGCGCGCCATCCACAAGGTCAACTGAAATGCGCCTCCTGCTTGCCATCCTCCTGCCGTTTCTGGCTTTTTTCACCATTGGTCGACCGGTCGCCGGTTTCGTCTGCCTGTTTTTGCAGATCACCCTGATCGGTTGGGTACCCGCCGCCATCTGGGCGGCTTATGCCGTGAGCCAGTACACCACTGACCAGAAGATCAAAGCCGCTCTGGGCGAGATCAAACGCTGATGATCCCCGCGAGCTTCCCCGCCTTCCGCATCCACAGCGAGGCTGCCGGCCATCGCGCCGGCATCGAAGCGCTGTCGCTCGATGCGCTCTCGCCCGGCGAGATCGTCATCCGGGCGGCGTACTCCTCGGTGAACTACAAGGATGCGCTGGCCGGCACCGGCGAGGGCAAGATCCTGCGGCGCTCGCCGCTGGTGGGCGGCATCGATGTGGCCGGCCACGTGGTGCAGAGCCGTGACCCGGCCTTCCGGGAAGGCGATGCGGTGCTCTGCACCGGCTGCGGGCTCTCCGAGACCCGCGACGGCGGCTACGCGGCCTACGCGCGGCTCGAAGCGCAGTGGGCGATTCCGCTGCCGGCCGGGCTGAGCTTGCGCGAGAGCATGATCCTCGGCACCGCCGGCTTCACCGCCGGCTTGGCGCTGCTGCGCATGCAGGACAACCGCCAGAGCCCCGGACTCGGCCCGCTTGCCGTCACCGGCGCCACCGGCGGTGTCGGCAGCCTCGCCATCGCGATCTTCGCCAAGGCCGGCTACACCGTGCACGCCATCAGCGGTAAGGCCGACCAGGCCGATTGGCTGCGCTCGCTGGGTGCGGCCGAGGTGCTGGGCCGCGAGGCCCTCTCGACGGCACGTCCGATGGACACCGCCCGCTTTAGCGGCGGCCTCGACAACGTCGGTGGGCCGATGCTGCACGCCCTGCTCGCCCACACCGTGCCCTACGGCAACGTGGCCACCGCCGGGCTGGCGGCGACCCACGATCTGGCCACCACGGTGATGCCCTTCATCATCCGCGGCGTGTCGCTGCTGGGCGTGGCCTCGGCCGGCACCGCCCGCGACCTGCGCGATGAGGTCTGGCGCCGCCTATCCGCGGACTGGAAGCCCGCCGGTCTGGAGGCCATCGTCACTCGCGAGGTCGATCTCGAGGGCTTGTCCGCGGTGTTCGCCGGAATGCTGGCCGGCCATTCGCGCGGCCGGACCCTTGTGCGGCTTTAACGTGAAAGTCGTGGAACATCTGCGTTAAGCCCTTTCATGATCCGGGGTGTCGGCTCCGAAATGGCCGTCAGAGGCCCCCTCGCGCCTGCCGACGCGCGACCTGCGGACGCGACGGCTCAGGCTCCGCGTGCTGCTCACTCCATTATCGGCGCAAGCGTGAAGCACCCCGCCAAGCAGGCTGGGGGCCGGCGGCGGATTTCGAGGGCCGGCCCGGTGATCAGACGCCAGGCCCGCAGGGTGCGCCCCGGATGGGCGCACCGACCGAGGGCGCCAAGGATGCGCCCTTCGGTCGGCCCGTCGGGTTGCTTGCCGCACAGCAGCCGGCCCGAGTCCGCCGCAGGGCCCCCGGCCTGTCGTGGCGGGGTTGCAGTTCTGGGCTCACGGCCTGCTGCGGTGTGGGTGCAGCTCCGGGCGGGGCGCAGTCTGTCGAAACGAGACGCCCCAGCACGCTTGGCGCCTGCCGACGCGCGACCTGCGGACGCGACGGCTCAGGCTCCGTGTCCTGCTACGCATTCGCCGCCGCTCGCCCTCCTTGGCTCGCTTCGCTGTCCGTCAGGCCGCGCTGGCGCGGCGCTCGCTGACGGGCATCGGCCGCAGGATGAGATCCAACGAAGGATGCGAAGCGAAGCCAAGATCGTGCTGCTCACTTCATGACCGCCACAGCCGCGAAGCACCCCGCCAGGCAGGCTGGGGAGCTTGCGGCGGAATTCGAGGGCCGGCCCAATGATCAGACGCTAGGCCCGCAGGGTGCGCCCCGGACGGGCGCACCGACCGAGGGCGTCAAGGATGCGCCCTTCGGTCGGCCCGTCGGGTTTCTTGCCACACCGCTACCGGCCCGAGTCGGCCGCCGGCCCCCGGCCTGTCGCGGCGGAAGTGCTGCTCCGGGCGTGTCCCGACCTGCTGGAGCACGGAACAGGGCCATGCCCCCGCGCCTGCCGACGCGCGGCCTGCGGACAGCGTGACGGCGGTCTTGCCCACGCGACCTGAACCGCGCTTACAATCCGTGACGATTCCCCGGAGAGCCCCATGGCACGCATCCTCATCGTCGACGACTCGCCCTCGCAGCTGCTCAGCATGAAGCGCATCGTCGAAAAGCTCGGCCACGAAGCCATCACCGCCGAGGACGGTGCCGGTGGCGTCGAGGCGGCCAAGTCACAAAAACCCGACCTGATCCTGATGGACGTGGTCATGCCAAACCTCAACGGTTTCCAGGCCACCCGCGCCATCGCCAAGGACCCCGACACCGGCCACATTCCGATCATCCTGGTCACCACCAAGGACCAGGAAACCGACAAGGTCTGGGGCATGCGTCAGGGGGCCAAGGCCTACATCACCAAGCCCTTCACCGAGACCCAGCTGGGCGAGGCGATCCGCAGCGCGCTGGGCGGCTGAGGCCGCTCAGGTCAGGCCGCCGAAGGCCAGCGCCATCTGCCGGTAGAGTGCGCGCTGCGCCTCGTTCTCGGGGCGCGGCGCAGTGATTTCGATCTCGACGATCTGATCCCCCGGCGGCTCCCCCGGCAGGCCGCGTCCCTTCAGGCGCAGCTTGCGCCCGGCATCGGAATCTTTCGGGATCTTAAGCTCCACCGGCCCGCCGAGGGTGGGCACCGCCACCGTGGTGCCGAGCACGGCGTCCCAGGGCGCCAGGGGCAGCACATGCAGCACGTTGCGGCCGTCCACCTCGAACTGCGGGTGCGGCGCGTAGTCGACGTCGAGCAGCAGGTCGCCGCCACCCGCCGCCTTGCCAGGAAGCCGGATCGCCTGACCGGGGCGGATACCAGCCGGCACCTTGACCTCGAAGGCGCGACCGTCGATCTCGACCCGCTGCACGCCGCCGGCGTGGACCCGCTCCAGCGGCAGCACCAGCGGCAAACGCTGGTCGCCGCGCGGTGGCTTCGGTTTATTACCGGACCGCGCCGAGCGTTGCTGCCTCGCCTTGCTGCCGAAAAAGGCCTCGAAAAAGTCGCTGAATCCGGGATGGCCGTCCACCGCATCGCCCGGGCCAGCGCCGGCGTAGCCCGGTGGCGGGCGGAACGGTGAACCCGGCCGATGGCCGCCGGCGCGCAGGCCGTCGTACTCGGCACGCCGCTGCGGATCACGCAGCACTTCGTAGGCCTCGTTGACCGCCTTGAAGCGGTCTTCGGCATCACGGGCTTTGCTGACATCGGGATGGTACTTGCGGGCCAGCCGCCGGAAGGCCTGTTTGATCTCGGCCTCGCCAGCACCGGACTCGACCCCAAGCACTGCGTAGTAGTCCTTGAACTCCACGGCGTGGCCTCAGGGACCCTGCGTCCAGGCGGCGGCCTCGGCGGCTTCGATGGAAGCCTGCTTCAGCTCGTCGAAGAAGTGCTGCACCTTCAGCATGATCGGCCGCGTGCCCTCGCGGCTGATCGCCGAGACCACGAAATGCGGAGCCGTCCAGCCGAGCCGCTGCACGATGTCGGCGACCCGCGCCGCGGTTTCCTCGGCATCCAGCAGATCGGCCTTGTTGAGCACCAGCCAACGCGGCTTCTCCAGCATGGCCGGGTCGTACTTGCGCAGTTCGTGCTCGATCGCGCGCACTTGCTCGACCGGATCGACGCCCTCGTCCATCGGCGCCATGTCGACGAGGTGCAGCAGAAGCCGCGTGCGCTGGACGTGGCGCAGGAACAGCGCACCCAGGCCGGCACCGTCAGCGGCACCTTCGATCAGGCCCGGAATGTCGGCGATCACGAAACTCTTGAAGGCCTCGACGCTGACCACGCCAAGGTTCGGGTAGAGCGTGGTGAAGGGGTAATCGGCCACCTTCGGCGTCGCCGCCGAAACGGCACGGATGAACGTGCTCTTGCCGGCATTCGGGAAGCCCAGCAGGCCGACGTCGGCCAGCAGCTTGAGCTCGAGGCGCAGCTCACGCTGCTCACCCGGCCAGCCCGGCGTGGCCTTGCGCGGCGCACGGTTCACCGCAGTCTTGAAGTGGATGTTGCCGCGGCCGCCGTCGCCGCCCTTGGCCACCAGCAGGCGCTGGCCGTGCTCGGTGAGGTCGCCGATGATCTCGTCGGTGGCGACGTTGCAGACCGTGGTGCCGACCGGCACGCGGATGAGCACGTCCTCACCGGCCTTACCGTACATGTCGCGGCCCATGCCGTTCTGCCCGCGCTGCGCGCGGTAGACACGCTGGTGGCGGAAATCGATGAGCGTGTTGAGGTTCTCGTCGGCGACCAGCCAGACGCTGCCGCCGTTGCCGCCGTCACCGCCGTCGGGGCCACCCAGCGGGATGTATTTCTCGCGGCGGAAACTGATGCAGCCGTTGCCACCGTTGCCGGCGTGAACGGCGATCTCGGCCTCATCGACGAATTTCATGGAATGCTCCTGGAGATCGCGGGCGGCAGGACGGTTCCGGCGCACCGCAGAAACGACGACGCCCCGCCGAAGCGGAGCGTCGGATACCGCAGGTCGGGCCGGGCGTCCCGCTGGGGCCCGGCCGAGAGCCGATTACTCGGCGCCGACCACGCTCACGGTGCGGCGCTTGTTGGCGCCTTTCACCGCGAAATCGACCTTGCCATCGACCAGCGCGTACAGCGTATGGTCGCGGCCGATGCCGACGCCGGCACCCGGATGGAACTCGGTGCCGCGCTGGCGGACGATGATGTTGCCGGCTTCGACGGCCTGGCCACCGAAGATCTTCACACCGAGGTACTTCGGGTTGGAATCGCGGCCGTTACGGGTCGAGCCAACGCCCTTTTTACTTGCCATGACGTGTTCTCCTTAAGACGGTCGGATCAGGCCGAAATGCCGGTGATCTCGAGTTCGGTGTAATGCTGCCGGTGGCCCATCTGCTTGCGATGGTGCTTGCGGCGGCGGAACTTGACGATGCGGACCTTCTCCAGCCGGCCGTGACCCTTGACGGTCGCGGTGACTTTGGCGCCCGCGACCTGGGGCGTGCCAACGGTGATTTTCTCACCGTCGCCGACCAGGAGCACGTCCTTGATTTCGATACTGGCGCCCGGCTCGGCGTCGATGAGCTCGACGCGGAGGGTTTCGCCCTGCATCACGCGGTACTGCTTACCGCCGGTGACGACCACTGCGTACATTGCTGCGATTCCTCTTGTGTAGTTCTTCTTGGGGGTGGGCCGGCGCATGAACCGCCGACCGCCTCCGCGCACCGGATCCGGCAAAGACCGGGCGGAGCACAGAGAGCTGCCGATTATGCGCCCCCGCAGGGCAGCGGCGCAAGCCGCCCCAGCGTCCGCCCCCTGCCCTGCGGAACAGGCATTCAGGGGCGGGAAGGTCACGGGCTGCCCACGCCGACGGGCTAGACTGCGCGATTACCTCCGAGCCTGCCCGGCCCATGGACCAGATCCGCCTGCGCGGTGCCCGCACCCACAACCTCAAGAACATCGATCTCGACCTGCCGCGCGACAAGCTGATCGTCATCACCGGCCTGTCCGGCTCCGGCAAGAGCTCGCTGGCTTTCGACACCATCTACGCCGAGGGTCAGCGGCGCTACGTCGAATCGCTGTCGGCCTACGCCCGGCAGTTCCTGTCGGTGATGGAAAAGCCCGACCTCGACCACATCGAGGGGCTGTCGCCGGCCATCTCGATCGAGCAGAAATCGACCTCGCACAACCCGCGCTCGACGGTCGGCACCATCACCGAGATCCACGACTACCTGCGCCTTTTGTTCGCCCGGGTCGGTACGCCGCGCTGCCCCGACCACGACGCACCACTGGAAGCACAGACGATCGGCCAGATGGTCGACACCGTGCTGGCCATGCCCGAGGACAGGCGGCTGATGCTGCTGGCCCCGGTGGTGCGTGAACGCAAGGGCGAGCACGCGCAGGTGTTCGATGCGCTGCGGGCGCAGGGCTACGTGCGGGTGCGCGTCGATGACGTGGTGCACGAGATCGATGCCGTGCCGAAACTGGAACTGCGGACGAAACACAGCATCGAAGCCGTGGTCGACCGCTTCAAACCGCGGCCCGAGCTGAAGCAGCGCCTCGCCGAGAGTTTCGAGACGAGCCTGAAACTGGCCGACGGCGTCGCCCTCGTGGTCGACATGGACGACCCGGACGCCCCGCCACAGATGTTCAGCAGCAAGTACGGCTGCCCGCACTGCGACTACTCCCTGCCCGAACTCGAACCGCGGCTGTTCTCCTTCAATTCGCCGATGGGCGCCTGCGGCACCTGCGACGGCCTGGGTGTGACCCCGGTGTTCGATCCGGCCAAGGTGGTTGGCCATCCCGAACTCAGTCTCGCCAACGGCGCGGTGCGCGGCTGGGACCGCCGCAACGCCTACTACTTCCAGCTGATCGCGGCCCTCGCCAAGCACTACGGTTTCAGCGTCGACACGCCCTGGCGCGAATTGCCGGAAAGCGCCCGACACGCCGTGCTGCAGGGCTCCGGTGGCGAGGCCATCGCCTTCAACTACCTCACCGAAGCCGGTGGCCGCAGCCAGCGCAAGCACCCCTTCGAGGGCATCCTGCCGAACCTGCAGCGCCGCTACCGCGAAACCGAATCGCAGACCGTGCGCGAGGAACTGGCCAAGTACATCAGCGACCGGCCCTGCCCGGACTGCGGCGGGGCGCGGCTCAACCGGATGGCGCGCCATGTGTTCGTAGACGGCCGCAATCTGCCGGAAGTGGCGAAGCTGCCGATCGATGCCTGCATGGCCTTTTTCAGCAGCCTCGCCCTGCCCGGCTGGCGTGGCGAGATCGCCACCAAGATCGTCAAGGAAATCCGCGAGCGGCTGCGCTTCCTGGTCGATGTCGGCCTTGACTACCTGACCCTCGACCGCCAGGCCGACTCGCTCTCCGGCGGCGAGGCGCAGCGCATCCGGCTGGCCTCGCAGATCGGCGCCGGCCTGGTCGGCGTGATGTACGTGCTCGACGAGCCCAGTATCGGCCTGCACCAGCGCGACAACGAGCGCCTGCTCGGCACGCTCACGCGCCTGCGCGATCTCGGCAACACGGTGATCGTGGTCGAGCACGACGAGGACGCGATCCGGCTCGCCGATCATCTGGTCGACATCGGCCCCGGCGCCGGCGTGCACGGCGGCGAGGTGGTGGGTCAGGGCTCGGTGGCCGATCTGATCGCCGCGCCTCGTTCGATCACCGGCCAGTACTTGAGCGGCGAGCGCCGCATCGAGGTGCCCAGCCGTCGCCATCCGCCGAAGAAGAACCAGTGGCTGCAGCTGCGCAGTGCCAGCGGCAACAACCTGAAGAACGTCGATCTCGAGATCCCGGCCGGGCTGTTCGTCGCCGTCACCGGCGTGTCGGGTTCGGGCAAATCGACCCTGATCAACGACACGCTCTACGCACTGGCGGCGCGCGAACTGAACGGTGCCGGTGCCACGCCGGCGCCGTTCCGCGAGATCCACGGCATGGACCTGTTCGACAAGGTGGTCGACATCGACCAGACCCCGATCGGCCGCACGCCACGCAGCAACCCGGCCACCTACACCGGCCTGTTCACGCCCCTGCGTGAGCTCTACGCGCAAGTGCCGGAAGCGCGCGCCCGCGGCTATGCGCCGGGCCGCTTCAGCTTCAACGTGCGCGGCGGCCGCTGCGAGGCCTGCCAGGGCGACGGCCTCATCAAAGTCGAAATGCACTTCCTGCCCGACGTCTACGTGCCCTGCGACGTCTGCCACGGCAAGCGCTACAACCGCGAGACCCTCGAGATCCTCTACAAGGGCTACAGCGTCCACGAGGTGCTGGAGATGACCGTCGAGGACGCGCTGAAGCTGTTCGAGCCGGTGCCCTCGATCGCCCGCAAGCTGGAAACGCTGATGGATGTGGGCTTGAGCTACATCAAACTCGGCCAGAGCGCGACCACGCTCTCCGGCGGCGAGGCGCAGCGCGTCAAACTTTCGAAAGAACTGTCGCGCCGCGACACCGGCCGCACGCTCTACATCCTCGATGAGCCGACCACCGGCCTGCATTTCGCCGACATCGAGCATCTGCTGGCCGTGCTGCACAAGCTACGCGACGACGGCAACACCGTGGTGGTGATCGAGCACAACCTCGATGTCGTCAAGACCGCCGACTGGGTGATCGATCTCGGTCCCGAGGGCGGTCACCGCGGCGGCCACATCGTCGCCACCGGCACGCCCGAGCAGATCACCGCACACCCCGACTCGCACACCGGACGCTTCCTCGCCCGCCTGCTGGCCGAGGCCGCGCCGGTGAGCACCAAAACCACCCGCAGCAGGAAAACCGCATGAGCACCCTGTTCGAAATCGCCATGGACGTGCGCTGGGGCGATATGGACGCCTTCGGGCACGTCAACAACGCCAGCTACCTGCGCTACATCGAGGAGGCCCGGGTGGCTTGGTTCCACAGCCTCGTAAGCGACTGGGCGGCCATCGATGGCGCTCCGATTCTGGCGGCGGCCACCATGAACTACCGCCGCCCGATCGCCTGGCCGGAACGCCTCAAGATCACCCTGCAGGTCGAGAAAATCGGCGGCAAAAGCCTGGGCCTCGGTCACCGCATCGAGAGCGCGAACCGCGCGGGCCTGGGCTATGCCGACGGGCACACCGTGATGGTCTGGGTGGACGGCCACGGGGTATCGATCCCGCTGCCGCCAAGGATCCGCGAGGCCTGTACCGTCAACACGGCCTGAGTGCCCTCCGAGCGGCCGCCAGCGCGTCCTCACCCACGTCGGAGATCCCCATGAACCCGCGCCACGCCCGCCTTCTCGCCACCGCCCTCGCCTTCGCTCTCGGCGCGCCAACGGCCGCACTGAGCGCTGCCGCCACGCCCCAGCGCCTCGCCATCCACAGCGGTGGTTTCGAAGCTCTTGGCCAGTCGCGCAGCGGCACCGCGCAAGCCGGCCATGCCTTCGTGCAGCGTCCGGTGCGGGTCAGCCACGGCGAATGGTCGATCGACGATCTGCCGCTGGTGATCGACCCCTCCACCGTGCAACTGCAGGGTGAGGGCGTGCTCGTGCAGAGCCAGCGCTACGACTTCAGCACCGCCGACCATGCCCAGCTGCTGCAAAACGCGATCGGCCAGACCATCAGCGTCGAGCAGAACCTGATGTCCGGCCTGCGCGAACACACCGGTGTGCTGGTCGCGGTCGGCAACGGCCTGAGCCTGCGCGAAGCCGACGGCCGCCTGCGTGTGCTGTCGACCTACAGCAGCTTCAGCCTGGCGCGGATGCCAGAGTCTCTGGTGCTCCGTCCGACCCTGCGCTTCCGGCTCGACACCGGCGGCATCGAGCGTGATGCACGGCTCGACTACGCGACGGCCGGGCTTGCCTGGCGCGCCGAGTACCGCGCCAGCCTGCAGGGCGGCGGCAACGACTGCCGGATGAGCCTCACCGGCCATGCGATGGTGGTGAACCGCTCGGGCATCGATTTCAATGCGGTCGCCCTGGACCTGATCGCCGGCGATGCCAACCGTCGTATCGAGCAGATGACGCGATCCGACAGCCGGCTGCCCGTGCTGGCCGAAGCGATGGCGGTGGGTCGGATGAGCGCCGAGGCCATGCCCGCGGTCGTGGCTTCCGGCGAGGGCCATCGCTACACCCTCCCCGGCACCCACGATCTGCCGAACGGCAGCCTGCAACG
This sequence comes from Silanimonas sp., assembly GCA_018334015.1. Lineage (GTDB taxonomy): Bacteria > Pseudomonadota > Gammaproteobacteria > Xanthomonadales > Xanthomonadaceae > Silanimonas. The sequence continues at coordinate 41,403 of JAGXTI010000009.1, read as the reverse complement.
CCTGCCCTTGATCGCCGCGGTTCGCCCGATCCCCTGCGAGCGCCGGCTGGTGGCCGAACGCCCCGGTCCCGACTGGATGCCCGACACACCGATGCTGCATCGCGAAATCGGTGCCGACGGCGAGGTGCCGGTGCGCTCACGGCTGGTCTTCCGCAACGATCCTCGCGCCGGGCTCGGCATGCCCCTGCCCGCCGGCCGCCTGCGCGCCTTCGACGCTGGCGAGTTCCTCGGCGAAGCCGAGCTCGGCCACACGGCGGCAGGCCGCGAACTCGACCTCGACCTGGGCGGGGCTTTCGATGTCAGCGCCGAACGCAGAACCCTCGATTTCCAGCTCGACCCGGCCCGCAGCACGATGCTCGAGACCGTCGAATGGACCCTGCGCAACGGCAAGAACAAGGACGCCCTGGTCCACTTGGGCGACCGCCTGCCGCGCTGGACCGACTGGCAACTGGTGGAGGGTGCCGAGCACTTCGAGAAGCGTGGCGCGCAGCGCATCGAAGCCCGGGTCCGGGTGCCCGCCGGTGGCGAGACGGTACTGCGCTACAGCGTGCGCTATCGTTGGACCGCCGCCACACCCAACGACTGAGAAGCCCATGCTGGAACGCATCGCCCACGACCGGATCCTCGAAATCCGCCTCGCCCGCCCACCCGTCAACGCCCTGAACCCGGAGCTGCTGCAGGCCCTGACCGAAGCCTTTGCACCCGCAGGGCTGACCGGTGCCGACGGCGTGGTGCTGGCCGGCGGGCCCAAGGTGTTCTCCGGCGGGCTGGACGTGCCGCACCTGCTGGGTCTCGACCGCGCCGGTCTGAGCGCCGCCTGGGCCGGTTTTTTCGCCGCCGCCCGCGCCATCGCACATTGCCCGGTTCCGGTGGCGGCCGCCATCGGTGGCCACAGTCCGGCCGGCGGCTGCGTGCTGGCACTGTGCTGCGATTACCGGATCATGGCGCGCGGGCCGTTCCGCATCGGCCTCAACGAGACCCAGGTCGGGCTGGTGGTGCCGGAAGCGATCCAGATCCTGCTGCGCCGGGTGGTTGGTGCGCACCGCGCCGAGCGGCTGATGGTGACCGGGGCCATGCTGGAATCGGAACAGGCCCTGGCCATCGGTCTGGTCGATGAGCTGGCCGACGCCGAGCACGTGGTCGCCCGCGCCCTGCACTGGTTCGCCGCGCTGGCCCCGCTGCCGCGGCAGGCCCTGCTCACCACCCGTCAGATCGCTCGTGCCGACCTGCAGGCCGCGTTGGCCGGCTTCAGCGAGGCCGATCTCGAGGGCTTCATCGACGGCTGGTACACGGCCTCGACGCAGGACGCCCTACAGGCGCTGGTCAACCGCCTGCGGAAGTGAGCCCGACGCGCGGCGCGGCGGCACCGGCCACCGAGCGGACCCAGACCTCGACCCGGCGGTTGCGCTCGCGGCCCTGCGGCGTGGCATCGCTGGCCACTGGCGCGATCTGACCCAGCCCGCGCTGGCGGGCAACGCGCAGGCCTTCGCGGCGCAGGGCGTCGGCCACCAGATCGACACGGTCATTGCTGAGCGCGATGGCGGCGAAGGGCGACATTTCGGAACGGTCGGCGAAACCGACCAGCACGATTTCCTGCCCGGCCTGCTCGGGCCGACGCAGGAACTGCGCCAGCCGTTCGACATCCTCCAGCGCCTTGTTGTCGAGCAGGGCGATGCCCTCGCCAAAACGGAAGTTCAGACCAACCCGACGGGCGCCAGCGACGATCTCGCGCTTCTCCGGGTGGGTGGGCGGCGGCACCGCGAAGGCGGCCACCTCCTGCGGCACAAAACCGCTCTCGCGAACCACCGTCTGGCCGGAGGGCCCAAGTGCGAAATCGATGAAGGCCTTGACCTCGGCACGCGGCTGCGCCGGCGTGTAGAACAGCAGTCGGCGCGACAGCAGGTAGTCCTCGGTGGCCACCGCCAGACTGCTCGGTGGCAGCGGCCTCGTGCCCTCGTCGGAAAGCGCTACGGCGCGCGCCTGGCCGACCCCGGCCAGACCGACCACGCCGATCGCCCGGGGATCGGCAGCGACCGCGGCGGCCAGGCGATCGGTCGATTCGTAGCGCAAGGTGGCGGTCGACAGCCTCGTCTCGCCCAGCACCAGACTGCGGAAGGTGTCGTAGGTGCCGGAGGCCTCGTCGCGGGCGTGCAGGCTGACCGGCCCCGGCCGACCACCGACCTGCGACCAGTCACGCAGGCGGCCGGCGAACAGGTCGCGGACCTGAGCGACGGTCAGCGCGTTCACCGGGTTGGCGGGGTGGACGATGACCGCCAGACCATCGAGGGCCAGCACATGCTCCTGGCCGCGCTCGTAGAGCCGGCCGAGGCCGAGCGCCGCTTGGACTTCGGCGGGCCGGGCGGCGCGCGAAGCCATCCAGATGTCGCATTGGCCGTCGCGCAGCGCGGCAAAGCCGCTGCTGGTGCCCTGCGCCAGCACCTCGACCTGCACAGTGGCCCGACCAGCGAAGACCAGCTGCCGGGCTTCCGGCGAGGGCCGCGACTCGTTGGCGAGTCGCCAGCCCTGGTGTTCGGCCCAGGCCTTGACGAGGGCCGGGGCCAGCCGCTCACCGACCGTGTTGGAACCGGAGAGGCAGAGCCTCGGCACCGCCTGAACAGGCAGCGACGCCAGCAGCAGACCGGCCAGCAGGGCGCTCAGGCCCCAAGGCCGTGTGCAACCCGCATGCTTGCATCCCACAGCAGCCATCACTTCGCCTCCATCCCAAAGAACTCAGGAGTCTGGCCGGCGCGGATGACGAAGGAATGGCAGCCGGGGTGGGCTTTCAGCCGCCGTGGCGCAGGCGCTCGCGCAGATTGACCAGCATGGCCGCGGTGGCGCCCCAGATGCGATGTCCGCCCCAGTGGAACTCGACCAGCCGGCGCTCGCGGCCGCGCCATTCGACCGCGACCGCACGGGCATTGGCGGGGTCGAGCAGGAAATCGAGCGGCACCTCGAAGGCCTCGGCGACCTCGCCGGGGTTGGGCTGCAGGACGGCCCGGGGATCGAGCGCCGCTACCAGCGGAAAAACGTGGAACCCGGTGATGGTCGCGTAGGGATCGAGCCAACCCAAGGGCTCGATGGCGGTGGTCGGCAGGCCGACCTCCTCGACGGTTTCGCGCAGGGCAGCGGCCAGCGGGCCACTGTCCTCGGCATCGACCCGGCCACCGGGAAAACTGATCTGCCCGCCGTGGTGGCGCAGGGCCTCCTGCCGACGTGTCAGCAGCACCCGCCAGCCGCAGCGATGCTCGCGCAAGCCAACCAGCACGGCGGCCGGTCGCAGCGGGACTTCGGTCAGCAGATCGGCGAGTTCCGGCAGGTTCCAGGCCTCGCCCTGCGGCACGCGGGCGGGCGCGTGCAGCACCGCCTGCAGGCCGCTGCGGGCGGCCATCAACCGGCCATCCGGGCTTCGCGTTGCGGCAGCACCACGTCCATCAGGTGCCGGCGGGTCGCATCGTCCATCAGCGCCCAGCCGGCGATCTCGTCGCCGGTGCGGTAGCAGCCTTCGCAGCAGCCCTGCGCATCCAGACTGCAGATGCCGGTGCAGGGCGAGAGGATCGGTGGGTTCACAAAAAAAGCAGGCCGCGGGCGCACGAGCGCCAAGCGGCACAGGGATTACTGGACGCTGACCAGCCGCAGGTCGAAGACCAGCGCCTGACCGGGACCGCCGATCGAACGGCCTTCCGGGTTGACGTTCTTCTCCGGCGGCAGGAACACCTCCCAGCGAGCACCCGCCGGCATCAGCGGCAGCACTTCGCGCACGCCCTCGACCGGGAACTGGTTGACCCGGAAGGTGGGCGGCTGGGCGTTGTTGGTGGCGTAGGTGTTGCCCAGCTCCTGCCCGGTCGGCAGCGACAGGCGGAAATGCAGCTGCACCTCGCTGTTGGCGGTCGGCCGGGCGCCGGAGCCGGCGTCGATGACGCGGTACTGGATGCCCGAGGGCAGCACGGTCACACCGGGCTTGGCGCGGTTGGCGGCCAGGAAGGCGTCGGAACGCTGCTTGTTTTCGCGGGCCATGCGCTCGAACTCGGCGCGGGCCTGAGCCATGGCCTGCTGCTGCATCCAGCCGAGGGCAGCGGTCATCTGCTCTTCGCTGAACGCCGGGTTGCGGCGGTTGAAGGCGTCCTGCATGCCGCGCAGCACCTGGTTGAAATCGACCTCGACCTGGGCGTCGCTGATGCCCTTGCCGACATCGAAGCCCAGGGTGTAGCTCAGGGTGTTCTTGTCCGGCCGGGGGAGCGGCGCCGGGGCGGCAGCGGCCTGAGCCGCTTGCGCGGCGGGGGCTGCCGGTGCGGTGGGGGCCTGGGCCGTCGCGGCAGCAGCAGCGGCGGCGGCGAGGGCAACGACGAGGACGCGCACGATCATCAAAGTCTCCAGGAAAGCCAGCAGCGGCCTTGCGGTTGAAGGTATGAAAACGGGGCCGAAGTGCGGCCCCGAGGGCGACGTAGAATAGCGACCGGGGGCCTGAATCGCCACTGACATGGCGGGCAGCGCCCCTCACCTGCCCCTCCGAACCGGAACCGCCGATGGCCCTCGACCTCCTGCTCACCGACGATCTGGGCGCCGTGCGCCGGATCACGGTGAACCGCCCCGACCGCCTCAACGCCCTCGACCGCGCCAGCCTCGACGCCCTGCACACGGCCTTCGCCGCAGCGGCGGCCGATCCCGGGGTGCGCGCCGTGCTGCTCACCGGCGCCGGCCCCAAGGCTTTTGTCGCTGGGGCCGATATCGCCGAGATGAGCGGCCTGAGCGCCGTCGATGCGCGTGATTTCTCGCGCCACGGCCAGGCCCTGATGAGCCGCATCGAACGGCTGGGCAAGCCGGTGCTGGCGGCCATCAACGGCTTTGCTCTGGGCGGCGGACTTGAACTGGCGATGGCCTGCCACCTGCGGATCGCCGCCGACAACGCCAAGCTCGGCCAACCCGAGATCAACCTCGGCCTGATTCCCGGATTCGGTGGCACCCAGCGCCTGCTGCGCCTGGCCGGGCGGGCGGCAACGCTGGAACTCTGCCTGCTCGGCGCGCCCATCAACGCCGAACGCGCCCTGCAACTCGGCATCGTCAACCGGGTGGTGCCGGCGGCCGATCTGGAAAGCACCGCCATCGCGATCGCCGAACAACTGGCCAGCGCCGCGCCACAGGCCTTGCGCGGCATCCTCGATGCGGTCCTGCTGGGCGGTGAGGCGGCCATCGACACCGGCCTCGACTTCGAGACCCAGGCCTTTGCCCTCGCCTTCGCCACCGAGGACATGCGCGAGGGCTGCCGCGCCTTCCTCGCCAAGCGCAAGCCGCAGTTCCACGGCCGCTGAAGCCATGGCGCGGCCCTGCATCCGCTGCGGCGACTGCCTGCCGGCCTGCCCGCTGGCGCTCGATCCGCAGGCCTTGCATGCCGCCCTGCTGCGCGAGGACCTGGGCGAGGCCGAAACCCTCGGCCTGCTCGCCTGCACCGGCTGCGGCGACTGCGATGCGGCCTGCCCGAGCCGGTTGCCCTTGTCGGCCCGTTTCCGCGAAGCTGCCACGGCCCTGCGCGCCAAGCAGGCCAAGATCGCCGCCGCCGATGCCGCTCGCGAGCGTTACCGCCAGCGCACCGAACGTCTGGCCCGCGAGGCCGCATCGGCGCAAGGTGTGCAGGCGCGCCGGATCGAGCGGCTCGGTGCCGCCGCCCAAGCCGCGCTGGCCAAGGCACGTGCCCGACGGAACACCGGACCCGCAGCGTGAAGCCGCCGCTGACGCGCCCACCGCCCCGCGGCATCGGCACCCGCGAGGGTCTTTTCTTGCTGGCCCTGCTGCCGGGACTGGGTGCCAGCCTCTGGATGGCGCCCGCGACCGGCGATGCCCTCCTCCGGCTGGGCTTGGCGCTCGGCCTTGCCCTCGCCATCGAAGGGCTCGCGCAGCGGTGCCGGGGCTTGGCACCGCTGCGCATCGACGAGGCGCTGGCGGCGCTGCCGATCGCTCTTCTCGTGCTGGTGCTGCTGCCCGCGACCGCGCCGCTGTGGTCGCTGGGCCTGGCGCTGGCCGTGGCATTGCTGCTGGGCCGACACGCCTACGGCGGGCACGGCCAGAGCCTGTTCCATCCGGCGGCCCTCGGCCTTGCCGCGGTGCTCGGGCTGCTGCCACCGCCCGCCGCCTCGGCCGAGCCGCCGCAGGCTGTCGCCCTGGCCTGGGCCGCTGGCGGCCTGCTGCTGCTCGCCCTGCGCCTGCGGGACGGACGGGTGCCACTGGCCGTGCTCGCCGCCGCCCTGTTACCGGGCCTGGGGGCGGCCCTGCTGTCCGCGGATGGCGGGCGCGATCTGTTCGATGTGTTCGACCCGCTCACCCAACCCACGCTGCTGCTGCTCGCTTTTTTCCTCGCCAGCGACCCCGCCAGCGGCTGCCTCACCCCGCGTGGACGCTGGCTGTTCGGTGCGGGGGTCGGCCTGCTGGCCATGCTGCTGCCGGCCGGTGCCGGCAGCCCGGCTGCCGCCGTGTCGGCCCTGCTGCTGATGAACGCCGCCGCCCCGCTGCTCGATGCCGTCCTGCGCCGCCGCCCGGGCGCCGTGCCACTCCTGCCATGAAACCCGCCGATCGCATCGCCTTCTTCCGTCGCCTGCGCGAGCTGAACCCGCATCCGACCACCGAATTGGCCTACAGCACGCCCTTCGAACTGCTGGTCGCTGTGCTGCTCTCGGCCCAGGCCACCGACGTCGGCGTCAACAAGGCCACGCGCCGGCTGTTCCCGGTGGCGAACACGCCCGCTGCGATCCTGGCGCTCGGCGAGCAGGCGCTCAAGGGCCACATCAACACCTTGGGCCTCTACAACGCCAAGGCCGCCCACCTGATCGCCAGCTGCCGGATCCTGGTCGAGCGCCACGGCGGCGAGGTGCCGCGTGATCGCACGGCCCTCGAGGCCCTGCCCGGCGTCGGGCGCAAGACCGCCAACGTGGTGCTGAACACGGCCTTTGGCGAACCGACCATCGCGGTCGACACCCACATCTTCCGGGTCTCGAACCGCACCGGCCTCGCGCCGGGGAAGAACGTCGATGCGGTCGAGGCCAAACTGCTCAAGGTGGTGCCGGCCGAGTTCAGGCAGGACGCGCACCATTGGCTGATCCTGCACGGCCGCTACACCTGCAAAGCGCGCAAGCCCCTGTGCGGGGCTTGCCCGGTGCGCGATCTGTGCCGCTTCAAGCCGAAGACCGAGGCCGTGGCCTGAAGCCGGCCTCAGAGCCCGAGCAGGCCGTGGTCCTGCAACCAGCCGGGCACGCCCTCGGCCAGCATCGGGGCACCGTAGTGGTAGCCCTGCACCATGTCGCAGCCGAGTTGGGCGAGTTTGATGACCTGGGCACGCGACTCCACGCCCTCGGCCACCACCTTGAGCCCGAAGCCGTGGGCGAGAGCGATCACCGCACGGACGATGGCGGCATCGCCGGAATCGGCGACGATGTGGCGGACGAACATCTGGTCGATTTTCAGCACATCGATCGGCAGGCGCTTGAGTTGCGAGAGGTTGGAGTAGCCGGTGCCGAAGTCGTCGAGCGCGAGCACCACACCGAGTGCCCGCAGCTGCGCCATCAGGCCGATCGCCCGCTCCGGATCGCCCATCGCCGTGCTCTCGGTGATTTCCAGCTCCAGCGAGCCGGGCGGCAGCGCCACCCCGGCCAGCGCCTCGCGCACGGTGGCAACCAGGCCCGGATCCTCGAACTGGCGCGGTGAAAGGTTGACCGCAACGCGCATCGGCGCGAAGCCCTCCGCGTGCCAGGCGGCGAGCTGGGCCAGGGCCTCGCGCAGCACCCAGCTGCCGATCGGCAGGATCAGGCCCGATTCTTCGGCCAAGGGAATGAACTCGACCGGCGGCACTTGGCCGAACTCGGCGTGATGCCAGCGCAGCAGGGCCTCGAAACCGAGCGGCCGCTCGTCGGTCAGGGTCAGCTGCGGCTGGTAGGCCAGGCTCAGTTCGCGACGTTCCAGCGCCTGGCGGAGGTCCTGCAGCAGGCGCACGCGACGACCGCGCACGGCGCTGTTCTCGACCGAGTAGAAAGCCAGCGTGCCACCGGGTGCGCTGTCCGGTTCGGCTGATTCGGCGTGGTCGAGCAGGCGCTCGATGCTGTGGCCGTCGCGCGGGTACAGAGCGACACCGACCGAGGCATCGAAGAACAGTCGGCGATCGCCGGCATCCAGCGGCTCCGAAAGCGGTGCCAGCAGTTCGCGCAGCAGCGTGTCGAGATGGTCCATATCGCCGTCCATCGGCAGGGCCAGGGTGAAACGGTGCTCGCCGGAACGCGCCAGCATGGCCCGCGCACCGACCCGGGCCCGCACACTCTCCAAGAGCCGGTTGGCGGCCTCACGCAGCACCTCGTCGGCCAGGGTCTGGCCCAGCGACTGCCGGATCTGCGGCCAGAACCCGAGCGCCAGACTGGCCACCGCCATGGCGCCACCGAGTGCGGCGGCTTCGCCGACCCGTTCGAGGAAATAGACGCGGTTCGGCAGGCCGGTCACCGAATCGAACTGGCGCAGGCGGCGGGCTTCGGCCTCCAACCGCCGGCGCTGCTCGTCACGGCGGGCGAAACGCCGCAACTGCGCCTGCACCAGCGAGAGCAGTTCGGTGGGGCGGAACGGCTTGGTCAGGTAATCGTCGGCGCCGAGGTCCATGCCGATCCGCACCGATTCGCGCTCGTCCAGCCCGGTGAGAAAAACGAAGGGCAGATCGGCGGTGGCGGGATCGGCGCGCAGGGCGGCGAGCAGGGTGCGGCCGTCGCCTTCCGGCATCAGCACGTCGGAGATGACCAAGGTGGGGCGCTCGGCGCGGGCGATGCCCAGCGCATCGACCCCGTTGCTGGCCGTCAGCACGCGGTAGCCGGCCGAGCGCAGGGTGGCCTGCAGCACGGCGCGGATGCTGGCGTCATCCTCGGCGACGAGGACGGTGGTGGCGTTCGGATGGTGCTCCATGCCGCTCCCCGCGTGATCCGCCGGAGAGCACTATAGCCAAGACTTCAGAACACGTACTGCGCCCGCAGGGCGAGCTGCCGGGGTGAATCGCCGGTGGCATCGTCCTGGCCGCTGGTGAGGTTGAGCATGAAGCGGACGTCCTCGCTGGCGTACCAGTTGAGGCCCAGCACCCAGCGCCGCACCGCGAAGCCGGTGAGGTCGCGGCGGTGCATCTGCTCGCCGCGGGCGACCAGTTCCCAGAGACCGCCGGGCCCGATCCCGACCGGAGCGGCGAACACGCCCTCGCCCCGATCGTAGGCGCGCACCCCGCCGAACAGCCAGCCGGCTTCGAGGTAACGGCCTTCGATGTGGGCCTCGCCAGCCACACCGGTCAGCGTGGTCCGCGTCCATTCGCCCTGCCAGTGCAGGCTGCCGCGCCGCCCGGCCAGTTCCAGCCCAGTGCTGCGTTGCTTGAAATCCGAGCCGGCAGCGCTTTCGAACAGCAGCGCCTCCGGCCCACGGCGACCACCGTAAGCCGGCTTGATGGCGGTGGCCGGGGTGTCGCGTCCGCCCTGTTCATGGCTCCACCAAGCGCCAAGGTGGAGCAGGTCGCGGGCGTTGAAGTGGGGTGCCCAGGTGGCGCGCACCGCGCTGCCCCAGCCCTCGTTGCGCGGCGTGTTGTCCTCGCGCAGGTTGAACACCGACACCCCGAGTGAGCCGCTGCCGTGGGCGTGCAGCAGGCCGAGACCCTGCTGCCACTGGCGGTCGGCGAACAGGCCCGCCGACGAGTTGAAGCTGCGCTCCATCAGTGCGACGTCGTTGGAACTGGTCAGGTCCTCCATCGAACGGAAGGGCTTGAACTGGCCGAGGGTCAGGGTGCTGTCGCCGAAGCGGCGCTCGAGGTAGACATCGCGCAGGTCGGTGTTGCGGCCCGAAAGCTCGGCCTGCAGGCGATAGCCCCAGCCGGCCGCTTCGCCTTCGATCTGGAAGCGAGCACGACGGAACTCGCTGCCGCCGGTGGCCGGCCGCTGGTCGCGATCGAAGGCGTAGGCCTCGTAATGGATCCGGCCGCCGATCCCGAAGTGTGCGGCCCCGTCGCCAGCCGCCGCGATGTCGAGCCCCGGCCCGGCATCGAGTTGGGGGGCGGTCTTGGCTTCGGGTGCTGGATCGCCGGCCGATCCGGCCGCGGCCTGCGCTTCCAGCACGGCGATCCGGGCCTGCAAGGCGGCGAGTGTGGCGCGCAACTCGGCAAGCTCGGCATCGTCCACCCCGGCCGCCAGCACCGGACCAGCGGCGAGGGCCAGACACAGGACCAGGGCGGGTTGAGCGAACGGCAAATGTCGGCGAGCGGATGGACCTTGTTGCGGCATCGAGGTTCCAGGTTGATCGGGGGTTCTAGTCGGTGGGTGGCGCGTCGAGCCGGTAGCCCAGCCCACGCAGGGTGGTGATCCAGGACGGCCGGCCGGGCCCGTCCAGTTTCGCACGCAGGCGACGGATGTAGACATCGACGACGTTGGTGAGCGGGTCGCTGTCCAGGCCCCAGACGTTGGAAAGGATACGCTCACGGCTGAACAAGCGGCCGGGCGCACTCATCAGCAGTTCCAGCAGGGCCAGTTCGCGGGCAGTCAACACCAGCGGCAGGCCATCGCGACTGACCGCCATCCGGTCACGATGGAAGACCAGCCCCGCGACCCGCAGTTCGACCTCGCGTTCGACCCGTTGCGGTGGTCGGCGCAGCAGGGCTTCGATGCGTGCCAGCAATTCGTCGAAGGCGAAGGGTTTGGTCAGGTAGTCGTCGGCACCGCAGCGCAAACCGGCCACGCGATCCTGCACGCTGCCCATGGCGGTCAGCATCAGGATCGGCAGCGGGATGCACTCGGCGCGGATCTGCTGGCAGAGCGCCATGCCCGATTGCCCGGGCAGCATGACGTCGAGCAGGGCGAGCTCGAAACCACCGCGGCGGACCAGCGGCAGCGCTTCCTCGGCCGAGGCCACCCGCGAGGGCGCGTAGCCTTCGGCACGCAGCCCACGCTGCAGGAAATCGGCCACCCGTGGATCGTCCTCCACCACCAGCACCCTCATGACTCGCGTGCTCCTTCGGGCAGGGCCTGCAGCAGCAGGCTGGCGCGCAGCCCGCCCTCGGGCCGCCGCACCAGGTCGAGCGAGCCGCGGTGGGCTTCGAGGATGCGCTGGGCGATCAAAAGACCGACACCGAGGCCACCCTCGTCGCGTGCCGCACGCGGCATGCTCCAGGCCTGCGGTTCCAAGGTCTGCTCGATCGCCGCATCGCTCATGCCCGGGCCCTCGTCCTCGACCCGCAGCGCCCAGTGCTCGCCTTCGGCGGCGATCAGCACCTGCACCCGGCCACCGGCCGGCGAATGCCGCAGGGCGTTGTCGAGCAGGATGACCAGAGCCTGCCGCAGGCGTTCCGGGTCGGCCTCGACCCGCGGCGAAGCCGCCGGCTCGACGAAGACCAGATGGACGCCGCGGCACTGCGCGAGCACCTGCATCTGCTCGACGGCAGGCCGCACCATGGCCGGCAGGGCGAGAGGCCCGAGCCGGAAAGCGTAGCCGACCCGGCCGCTGCGGGCCGCGTCGAGCAGGTCCTGCACGCGGGCACCCAGCTCGGCGGCGGCAGCGGTGATCCGCTGCAGGGCCTCGGCCGACTCCGGCCAGCCGGCACGGGCACGCAGTGCGAGATCGGCTTCGCCACGGATCACCGTGACCGGCGTGCGCAGTTCATGGCTGAGTTCGGCGAAGAACTGCCGCCTTCCGGCCTCCAGCGCCAGCACACTCTGGTAGGCCTGCGACACCGCCCGGGTGCGTTCGGACACCAGCAGACCGAGCCGTTCCTGCAGGCCGCGGCTGCGCGCCTGCGCCTCGGTCAGGCGGGCGGCCATGGAATCGAGCAGGCTGCCGATGCGGGCGAATTCGTCCTGGCCGGTCAAGCCACTGCGAGCGGTGAAATCACCGGCGGCGAGCGCGGCGGACAACTGCCCGAGGCGGGCCACCGGGCGGTCGATGCGGCGCAGGAAATAGGCCACCGAGAGGCCGGCGACCAGCAGCACCAGCACGGCCAGCAGCAGGTTGGCGAGCCGCACCCGTGCAAGCACGGCGGCCTGCGCTGCCGACTCGGCGCGACTGGCGGCTTCGACGCGGGACACGGCGGTGCCCAGCAGCTCGCGCATGTCGCGTCCGGCCAACTCGTCGAAAGCGCGCATCACCGTGCGCCACTGCCGATCCGGTGCGAGGCCGATCTGCGGCCGCTCCGAGGCCGCCAGCGCCGCCTGCAGCATGGCGACGTTGCTGGCCACCAGTTCGATGTCGGCGGTTTCACCAGGCGGCGCACCCGGCGCGAGGGCCAGTCGCCGCAGTTCCGCCACGCTCACCTGCATGGCCGATTCCAGCCGCTGGCGTGCTTGCGGATCGTCGTCGCCGGTCAGCATGCGCTGGGCGAACCAGACCTTGAGACGCTGTTTGTTGGCGGAGAGCGCTAGGTACTCGGCGAGCATCCGGGTCGCTACCACGCTGCGCTCGGCGTGATGGGCGGCCGAAGCGGCCGCCCACCAGACGAACAGCGATTGCGCCAGGGCGAGGGCCGCAACCAGCGCAAAGACCACCAGCAGCCGGTGTCGGACCACGCCCCGTTCCCTGCGTCATCAGCCGCCGGTGAACGGCAGCGAGGAATGGTGCAGGACGATGCGCAGTTGGCCGTCGTCGGTCTTCTTGAAGATCCAGCTCTTATCGACGGTGGTGACCGCGCCGCCGGGGCCGGTGATCGAAACGTTGCCCATGGTGGCGGCGGTGTCGCCATTGATGTGGATCGCCACGTTGCGCACGGCGCAGGCGGTCCAGCCCTGCAGGGCGAAGCCGTTGTCCTGCGGGAAGGCCGGATCACCGCCGACAAAATAAGCCAGAGCACCGGCGCGGGTGGTGCGGAAGGTGTGCGGGGCCTGGGTGACGGTCGGCTTGAACAGCACCGGGCCAAGGTTGTAGCCGTAGGCCTGATCGAGCACCTGACCGGCCAGCGTGCGGGCGGCCTCGCGACCCTGTTCGCGGTAGGTGGTACTGATTGCCACCAGGGCCTGGCACCAGGCGGTCTGCGCTGCCTGCACCTCGGCTTCGGTGACGTTGGCGTTGTAGACGGCCACGGTCGGGGCCTCGGTCCGGGCAGCGGCAGGCAGAGTGGCGGCGAGCAGGGCGATCGGCAGCAGGGAACGGATCATGAAGAGCTCCAAAGAGGGTTCAGGGGTGCCGGACGGCGGACGGGCCGGCCAAGCGGGACCAGTAGAGCCGGCCGGGCCTGAACCGGTCGTCCCGGGGCGATGAACCGGGCCCCGGCGGCCGATGAATGGGCGATGACAAAGTCGATCCGGGTGATGATAGCGCCCACTAGAACCGGCGACCGGCGGCGAAGTCATGGATTCGTCATTGGCCTGACACATAATCGCGTGCCTTGTCGGCCTTGACTGACCTTTCCTCGCACACCCGGAGTTTCCCGATGACCCCTACCCTGTTGCGCAGCACCCTCATTCTCGGGACCGCCGGCCTGTTGGCCGCCTGCGGTCCTCAGCCCGCCGAAACCCCGGCTGGCACCACCCCGGCACCGACCGCCGGCATCGACGTGACCGGCGCCGGGGCCTCCTTCGTGTTCCCGCTGATCTCGCAGTGGTCGAGCGAGTACGCCCAAGCCACCGGTAATCGCGTCAACTACCAGTCGATCGGCTCTGGCGGCGGCATCGCCCAGGCCAAGGCCGGCACCATCCACTTCGGTTCCACCGACGCCCCGCTGACGCCGGACGTGCTGGCCGAAGCTCGGCTCGGCCAGTTCCCCTCGGTGATCGGCGGCGTGGTGCCGGTGGTCAACATCGAGGGCATCGCACCGAACCAGCTCCGCCTGACCGGGCCGCTGCTGGCCGAGATCTACCTCGGCCGCGTCACCACCTGGAACGATCCGGCGATCGTCGCGATCAATCCCGGCCTTACCCTGCCGGAAACGGCGATCAAGGTGGTCTACCGCTCGGACGGCTCGGGCACCACCTTCAATTTCGTCCACTACCTTGGGCAGATCAGCCCGGCCTGGGCCGAGACGGTCGGCCCGGCCGCCACCTCGGTGCGCTGGCCGACCGGCATCGGCGGCCGCGGTAACGAGGGTGTCGCCGCCTACACCCAGCAGCTCACCGGCTCGATCGGTTATGTCGAGCTGTCCTACGCCCTGCTGAACAACCTGACCACGGTCAGCCTGCAGAACGCCACCGGCTACTGGGTCGAACCCAGCATCGCCAGCTTCCAAGCTGCCGCCGCCAGCGCCGACTGGGCCAATGCCGAAGACTTCCACCTGCTGATCACCAACGCACCGGGTGCCGAGGCCTGGCCGATCGCCGCCACCAACTTCATCCTGGTGAGCAAGGTGCCGAATGATCCGGTCAGGGCCCGCGCCGCACTCGACTTCTTCCGCTGGGCCTACGAGAACGGCGACGCCCGCGCCAAGGAACTCGGCTACGTGCCGCTGCCCGAGGACGTGGTGGCACTGATCAAGACTTACTGGGAAGCGAACTTCACGTTCTGATCCCCACGGCACCGGCGGGCGTCCGCGCGCCGGTGCTTTCCTCGCACACCAGGACCGAACTTTCCGATGGCAGTGTCTGCCGAACACCTCGACCGACTCGCGCGCGGCGACGCCCGCGCCGACCGCATGTTCCGCTGGAGCGTCGCCGCTGCCGGCTTCTTCGTCCTGATCGGACTGGTCGGCGCCGCCGTGACCATGGCCTGGGGCGGCCGCGAAGCCTTCGCCACTTTCGGTTTCGGCTTCCTCACCTCCGACCACTGGGACCCGGGCAATCTGGTGTTCGGCGGTCTGGCTCCGATCGTCGGCACCCTGATCACCGCCGGCATCGCTTTGCTGATTGCCGTTCCGGTGAGTTTCGGCATCGCCATCTTCCTCACCGAAGTGGCACCTTCGTGGTTGCGCAATCCGGTGGGTACCGCAATCGAACTGCTGGCCGGCATCCCCTCGATCATCTACGGCATGTGGGGCCTGTTCATCCTGGTGCCCTTTCTCGCCGAACACGTCTACCCGACCCTCAGCCAGACCGTTTCGCAATGGCCGATCATCGGCCCCTGGTTCGATGGGCCGCCAATCGGCATCGGCATGCTGACCGCCGGCATCGTGCTGTCGATCATGATCATCCCGTTCATCGCCTCGGTGATGCGCGAGGTCTTCCTCACCGTGCCCAACCGGCTGAAGGAGTCGGCCTACGCGCTCGGTTCGACCACTTTCGAGGTGGTCTGGAACATCGTCCTGCCCTACACCCGCTCGGCGGTGATCGGCGGCATCTTTCTGGGCCTCGGCCGCGCGCTCGGCGAAACCATGGCGGTCACCTTCGTGCTCGGTAACGCCAACCGGCTGGCCAACCTGCTGGAACCTTCCAGTTCGATCGCCGCGACCATCGCCAACGAGTTCGGTGAGGCCTTCGCCGACCTGCACCGCAGCTCGCTCCTGGCGCTCGGCTTTGTGCTGTTCATGGTCACCTTCGTGGTGCTCAGCATCGCCAAGCTGATGTTGATGAGCCTGCATCGCCGGGAGGGCAACTGATGGACGCCGTCGCCAGCGAACGCCTTTACCGCCGCCGTCGCCTGACCAACAGCCTCGCCCTGGTGCTCTCGGGTGTTGCCGCCATCGTCGGTCTGTTTTTTCTCGGCTGGATCCTGTTCACCACGCTGGATCGCGGCATCGACGGCCTGAGCCTCGCGATGTTCACCGAGATGACCCCGCCACCCGGCGCGCCACTCGGCGTTGGCGGCCTGCTCAACGCCATCGTCGGCAGTATCGTGATGTGCACGATGGCAGTGCTGATGGCGGCACCGATCGGTATCGCCGCCGGCACCTACCTCGCCGAGTACGCCAACTACAGCAAGACCGGCGCGGTGATCCGTTTCGTCAACGACATCCTGCTCTCGGCCCCCTCGATCGTGCTCGGCCTGTTCGTGTTCGTGGTGCTGATCGGCATGCCGCGACAGATTGGCAATGCCTTGCAGGACACCACCGCCGGCCAGGCCGGCGGCTGGCTGGAGGGCATGGCCGACTGGCTGATCGACATCTCCGGCTTCTCCGGCTTCGCCGGTGCGGTGGCGCTCGGCTTCATCGTGCTGCCGGTGGTGGTGCGGACCACCGACGAGATGCTGCGTCTGGTGCCGATCCAGATGCGCGAGGCCGCGCTCTCGCTCGGCGTTCCGCAATGGAAGGTCATCAGCAAGGTGCTCTACCGGGCCGCCTTGTCCGGCATCCTCACCGGCGTGATGCTGGGTCTCGCCCGCATCTCCGGCGAGACCGCGCCGCTGCTGTTCACCGCCTTCAACAACAGCTTCTGGAACATCGACCTCGGTGAGCCGATGGCCAACCTGCCGGTCACCATCTACCAGTTCGCCATGAGCCCGTTCGAGAACTGGCAGTTGCTGGCCTGGGCCGGTGCCTTCCTCATCACCTGTTTCGTCCTGCTGGTCAGCGTGCTGGCCCGATTCCTCCTGCTGCGCAAGAAGATGAACCATGACTAACGTCCAGATCGCTGTCCACACCAACGCCATGACGTCGGAACCGGCCAGCGCCGCCAAGTTGACGACCCGCAACCTCAATTTCTACTACGGCGATTTCCTGGCCCTCAAGGACATCAACATGGTGGTGCCCGAGAAGCGCGTGACCGCGCTGATCGGTCCGTCCGGCTGCGGCAAATCCACCCTGCTGCGCATCTTCAACAAGATCTACGCGATCTACCCGAAGCAGCGTGCCGAGGGCGAGATCATCCTCGACGGCCAGAACCTGCTCGACCCGCGCTACCCGATCAACCGCCTGCGCAGCAAGGTCGGCATGGTGTTCCAGAAGCCGGTGCCCTTCCCCATGTCGATCTACGACAACGTCGCCTACGGCATCAGCCACTACGAGCGGCTGAAGAAGCCGGCGATGGACGAGCGGGTCGAGGGCGCGCTGCGCCAGGCAGCGCTCTGGGACGAGGTCAAGGACAAGCTCAAGCAGAGCGCACTCGGTCTTTCCGGCGGCCAGCAGCAACGTCTGTGCATCGCCCGCGCGGTGGCCTTGAAGCCCGAGGTGATCCTGTTCGACGAACCGACCTCGGCGCTCGACCCGATCGCCACCGGCAAGATCGAGCAGCTGATCGCCGAGCTGAAGCGCCAGTTCACCATCCTGATCGTGACCCACAACATGCAGCAGGCGGCCCGCTGCTCGGACTACACCGCCTTCATGTACCTTGGCGAGATGGTCGAGCACGGCTCCACCCAGCAGATCTTCACCAAGCCCTCGAAGCAGCAGACCGAGGACTACATCACCGGCCGCTTCGGCTGAACCCAGCACAGGAGCAGCGCATGGCCACCCCACACGAACACATCGTCAAGAGCTTCGACGATGAGTTGGAACGCATCAACGGCGAGATCACCCGCATGGGCGAAATGGCGATCGGCCAGATCCAGGCCGCCATCGACGTGCTCAACCGCCGTGACAGCAAGGCCGCCGAGCGCGTGGTGATCAACGACGACGCCATCGACGAGCTGGAGCGGATCATCTCCGACGACGTGCTGCGGGTGCTGGCCCTGCGCCAGCCGATGGCCCGCGACCTGCGCGAGGTCTATGCCGCGCTGCGGATCGCCGCCGACATCGAACGGATCGGCGACTACGCGGCCAATGTCGCCAAGCGCTCGATGGTGCTGAACCAGAGCGCGCCGGTGGCCCCGGCCCGCGGCATGCCGGCCCTGGCCCGGCTGGCCAGCGAGCTGCTTGCCGACGCACTCTCCGCCTACCGGATGCGCGATGCCGAACGCTCGGAGAATGTCCGCAACCGCGATGCCGAGCTGGATGCCGCCTACACCAGTCTGTTCCGCGAGCTGCTCACCTACATGGCCGAAGACCCGAAGCAGATCACGCCCTGCACGCACCTGCTGTTCATGGCCAAGAACATCGAGCGCATCGGTGACCATGCCACCAACATCGCCGAGAACACCTGGTTTCTGGTCCACGGCGAAGCGATGAGCGGCACCCGCGCGAAAGCCGACAAGACCAGCGAGTGATCGACGACCGGGACATCGACGAGCAGGGCCCGAGAGGCACACCCGCCGCCCCTGGCGCGGCACCGATGGCCTCACGCTTCCGCGGCTTCCTGCCGGTGGCGGTGGATGTCGAGACCGGCGGTTTCGATGCCAGCCGGCACGCTCTGCTGGAGATCGCCGCCGTGCCGATCGAAATGGACGAGGAGGGCTTCCTGTTCCCCGGCGAGACGGCGAGTGTGCACGTCGATCCGGCGGCCGGCCTCGAGATCGATCCCAAGTCGCTGGAGATCACCGGCATCCGGCTCGACCACCCGTTCCGTGACGCCCAGCCCGAGCGGCTGGCACTCGACCGCATCTTCGTGCCGGTGCGCGCTGCGGCCAAACGCAACGGCTGCCAGCGCGCCATCCTGCTCGGTCACAACGCGCATTTCGACCTCGGCTTCCTCAATGCCGCGATCGCCCGCGTCGGCCACAAGCGCAGCCCTTTCCACCCGTTCAGCACGATGGACACGGTGACGCTGGCCGCACTGGCCTACGGGCAGACCGTGCTGGCGAAGGCCTGCCAGGCCGCCGGCCTGCCCTGGGACAGCAACGAGGCGCATTCGGCGGTCTACGACGCCGAGCGCACGGCGCAGCTGTTCTGCGCGGTGATGAACCGCTGGAAGCAGTTCAACGACCTCGACCTCGCCCGCGCCGCGGGCGAGTGATCAGGCCGCGGGCGGCTTGCCGCTCGCCGCGCGGTCGGCGAAGCCCCGCCACAAGCCGAACAGGCTGATGGCGATCCAGGCGAACTGCATCAGGGTCGGGGCCAGCACCTCCGCGACCGGTGCCGGTGAGCCGATGATCGACGCGAGCAGCAGGAGCGAACCGGTGAGGTTGGCCAGCAGGTAGCCGACCGAACGGCTGCTCCAGCGGCCCGCCTGCAACAAGGCATAGGCCAGCAGGATCAGGCCGATACCGGCAAAGCCCAGGTAATCGAACCAGGCGAGGCTCATGCCTGGCCCCGCTGGCGCACGGCTTCGAACAGCGCGACGCCAGTCGCGACCGAGACGTTGAGGCTTTCCATGTCGCCGGGCATCGGGATACGCACAAGCTGGTCGCAGGTTTCACCGGTGAGTCGGCGCAGGCCATCGGCTTCGCCACCCAGCACCAGACCGACATTGCCCTTCAGATCCAGCGCGTAGATCGAGGCCTTCGCGTCGCCACTGAGTCCGTACAGCCACACGCCCAAGTCCTTCAGCTCGCGAAGCGCGCGGGCAAGGTTGGTGACCTGCACCAATGCGATGCGATCGGCGGCACCGGCCGCGGTCTTGCGCACGGTGGCGGTGACACCGACCGCCTTGTCTTTCGGGATGAGCACACAGGTGACCCCGGCAGCGGCGGCACTGCGCAGGCAGGCACCGAGGTTGTGCGGGTCCTGCACGCCATCCAGCACCAGAACGAGCGCCTTGCCCTCGGCAGCCTCGATCAGACCTTTCAAGTCCTTCTCATCGAGCAACTGAGCGGCCTCGTAGCGCGCCGCCACGCCCTGATGGCGGGTGCCGCCACTGATGCCTTCCAGCGCCTGGGTGTTGACCTTGCGCACCGGGATGCCGCAATCAAGGGCTTCTTTCTCGATTTCGGAGAGACGCGGGTTCTTGCCGCTGTTCTCCATCAGCACCTCGCGCACATGAGCCACGTCGTGCTCGAGCGCGGAAGCCACGGCATTGATGCCGACAATCCAGCTGGTCTTGCTCATTCTCGGTTCCGTATCCTTGAAGCTTCAGCGACGGCGCTTCGGTGCGCCGCCTTTTCCTGCGGCAGGCTTGGCCGGGCCACGCGAAGGCGCCGATTCATGCCGCCCACCCCGCACCGACTTGGCGTTCGGGTGCGGCGGCATCGGTGCACCGTCCTTGCGCGGCGGGTCGATGCCCTCGGGCAGCACCAGCTTGAAGTCGATGCGGCGGTCCTCGACCGAGGCCTTCAGCACCTTGACCCGCACCACATCGCCCAGCGACCAGGCGAGGCCGCGGCGCTCGCCAGCCAGAGTCTTGCGGGTGGCGTCGAAGTGGTAGTAGTCGTGCGGCAGCTGGGTCACGTGGACGAGGCCGTTGACCTTGCTCTCGTGCAGCTCGACGAACAGACCGAAACTGGTGACGCCACTCACCACGCCGTCGAAATCGCTGCCGACGTGCTGCTCCATCCAGGCGCTGCGGTAGCGTTCGTCGACCTCGCGCTCGGCCTCGTCGGCGCGGCGTTCCTTCTCGGAGCAGGCGAGGCAGAGCGCGGCCATGGCCTTGTCGGTGTAGCCGAAGTCGCTGGCGCTACCGCCACCCAGAATGTGTTTGATCGAGCGATGCAGCAGCAGGTCGGGGTAGCGGCGGATCGGCGAGGTGAAGTGGCCGTAGCTCTCCAGTGCCAGCCCGAAGTGGCCGATGTTCTCGATCGAGTACTGCGCGAGGCTCTGCGAGCGCAGCAGCACGGTTTCCAGCAGAGCGGCGTCCGGGCGCTTACGGACCTTGCGCAGCAGGGCGGTGAAGTCCTTGGGCTCGACCTTTTGCCAGGGCGGCAGGCGCAGGCCGAACTCCATCAGGAACTCCAGCAGCTCGGTGTACTTGCGCTCCGGCGGGCGGTCGTGGACGCGGAAGGGTGCCGGGTTCTTCTTGCGGATGACGAAGCGCGCGGCCTCGACATTGGCCGCGATCATGCATTCCTCGATCAGCTTGTGGGCGTCGTTGCGCTCCAGCATGCCGGCCTGGATGACCTTGCCCTGGGCATCCAGCACGAAGCGCACTTCGCCGGATTCGAACTCGATGGCACCGCGCTCGCCGCGCGCCTTCGACAGCACCTTGAACAGCTGGTGCAGGGCGTCAATCTGCGGCTTGAGCGACCCCAGCTGCGCCAGCGCCTCCTCGTCGCCGTCGATGGCCTTGCCGACCGTCGTGTAGGTGAGCCGCGCGTGCGAGCGCATCACCGCCTCGTAGAACTTCGAACGGCTGACGTTGCCGTCGAAATCGACGCGCATGTCGCAGACGAAGCACAGGCGGTCGACCTTCGGGTTCAGCGAGCAGATGCCGTTGCTGAGTGTCTCGGGCAGCATCGGCACCACGAAACCGGGGAAGTACACCGACGTACCGCGCTGCACGGCTTCGGCATCGAGCGCGGTGCCGGGGCGCACGTAGGCCGAGACATCGGCGATCGCGACGATGAGCCTGAAGCCTCGCCCGTCGGCTTCGCACCACACAGCGTCGTCGAAATCCTTGGCGTCCTCGCCGTCGATGGTGACGAGCGGCACGCCACGCAGATCGACACGCTTGGCGGCGACGTTGGCGGGCACTTCGAGCGGTACGGCCTCGGCTTCCTGCAGCGTTTCCGGTGGGAACTCGTGCGGCAGGTTGTGGGTGTGGATGGCGGCCTCGACCACCCGCGAGGCGGTGAGCCGGTCGCCCAGTACGACGAGGATGCGGCCGAAGGGCGGGCGCCCCGGTTCGGGCGGTGCGGTGATCTCGGCGACCACCCGCTGGCCCTCCTTGACGCCGTTGCGCGCCAGCGGTGGGATCAGCACCTCGGCGAGAATGCGGCGATCGTCCGGCACCACGTAACCGATGCCGGCGCGCTCCTCGAAGCGGCCCATCACGCGGGTCAGGCGGCGTTCCAGCACCTCGACGATGGCGCCTTCGCGGCGGCCACGGCGATCGACGCCAGTGACGCAGCCGAGCACGCGGTCGCCGTGCATGGCCTTGCGCATTTCGGTGGGCGGCAGGAACAGGTCATCGCTGCCGTCCTCGGGCTTGAGAAAGCCGAAGCCGTCGGGGTTGGCGATGACCCGGCCGGCGATCAGGTCGAGCTGTTCGGCCGGGGCGAAACCGCCGCGGCGGTTCATCAGCAACTGTCCATCGCGCAGCATCGCGCCGAGCCGCTTGCCCAGCGCATCGAGACGGTCAGGCGCATCGAGACCGAGGCTGCGACCCAGTTCCTCGACCGTGAGCGGGCCGGGGGCGGCTTTCAGGCGGGCGAGGATGGCCTCGCGGCTGGCGATCGGGTTGTCATAGCGCTGCGCTTCGCGGGCCGCGTAGGGATCGACGTTGCCATCGGCCCGTGCTGTCGGGGCGGTGGGTGCATCGGCACCGAAGGGGTCGTAACTGCGTCGACGGGCTACCGGCTGATCGCCTTTGGGCGGGTGCGGGCCCGCGCTTGCCTTGGTTTTTTTCATGCCGCGCAGCCTACCGCATTGCACCGGGCAGGCGTTGACAGTCTCGCCATCGGGCCGTAATCTCTGCCGCCTTCCTGCCGCGATGGCACGAGGCACCTGCCCAGGTGGCGGAATTGGTAGACGCACTAGTTTCAGGTACTAGCGGGTAAAACCGTGGAGGTTCGAGTCCTCTCCTGGGCACCATCTTCAAGGGCTCACCCCCTCCGAAACCCCGCTGATGCGGGGTTTCGTGTTTCCGGGGACCGGACGAATGACGGTCGAAGCGCCGGGCGCATGTCGCAAGCTGTCATGAAAGCGCGATAAATTGCCGGCACTTTGCCCGCCCTCGAGACGCCCATGTCGCCTTCCCGCCGCAAACACCACCCCTTGGCCCTTGCCCTCGCCTTGGCGCTCGCCGCTGGCGGTGTCCAGGCCCAGATCACCACCGCCAACCTCGCCGGTCGCGTCAGTGGTGTCGATGCCCAGGTGATCGCGGGGGCGCAGGTGAGCATCCGTC
Source organism: Silanimonas sp. (assembly GCA_018334015.1). GTDB lineage: Bacteria > Pseudomonadota > Gammaproteobacteria > Xanthomonadales > Xanthomonadaceae > Silanimonas. The sequence continues at coordinate 18,760 of JAGXTI010000009.1, read as the reverse complement.
ACCTGCCCTCGGGCACCGTGGCCCAGGCCACCACCGATGCCGAGGGCCGCTTCGCCGCCCGCGGCCTGCGCGTTGGTGGCCCCTACACGGTGACGGTGACCCGCGCTGGTGAAACCGAGACGGTCGAGAACGTGTTCCTCGAACTGGGCCAGACCGAGACGGTCGATGTCCGCTTCGACCCCACCGCCGTGCTGGAGACCGTGGTGGTGGTCGGCACGAGCACGCCGAGCCCGTTCGCGGCCGATGCCATGGGTGCCGGCACCCTGATCACCAGCGAGCGGATCGAGGCGCTGCCGACCATCGAGCGCTCGATCCAGGATTTCGCCCGCACCGACCCGCGCATCGTGCAGTCGGACAAGCAGTTCGGCTCGATCTCGGCACTCGGCCAGAACAACCGCTTCAACCAGATCACCATCGACGGTGTCACCGTCAACGACACCTTCGGCCTGCGCGCCAACAACCTGCCGCTGCTGCGCCAGCCGGTCTCGATGGAGGCGATCGAGGAAATCAACGTCGCCATCTCGCAGTACGACGTGACCCAGCGCGGCTACACCGGCGCCGGCATCAACGCGGTGACCCGCTCCGGCACCAATGAATTCCAGGGCAGCCTCTACACCATCTTCCGCGACGGCGGCTGGGGCCGCGATCGCGATGACCGCAATGTGGCCTTCCGCCCCTTCGATGAGCAGTACACCCGCGGCATGACCCTGGGTGGCCCGATCCTGCGCGATCGCCTGTTCTTCTTCGCCGCCTACGAGGAGTTCAAGCGCAGCTCGCCGGCCCCGGACATCGGCTCGCTGGTGGGCGTTACCACGGCGCAGGGCGAGGAAGCAGCCCGCATCGCCCGCACCCGTTACGGCATCGATGCCGGCGGGGTTGGCGCGGCCGCACTCGACAACACCGTCGAAGAGCGTCTCGTCAAGCTCGACTGGAACATCAACGACTTCCACCGCGCCAGCCTGCGTTACACCAACACCGAACAGACCACCATCGACCTGGCCCGCCTCGGCGGCAACCGGCTGACCCTGTCGAGTGCCTGGTTCAACCGCATCGACAGCTTCGAGAGCGTGGTCGGTCAGCTGTTCAGCGACTGGAACAGCGATTTCTCGACCGAGTTCCGCATCAGCCACCGCGAATTCATGGCCCAGCAGCCGACCTTCTCGCGCCTGCCGCAGGTGCAGATCAGCACCAGCGCCGGCCAGATCGCGCTTGGCACCGAGCAGTTCCGCCACGCCAACCTGCTGACCACCGAAACCTGGAACAGCTTCGGTGCCGCCACCTGGTACCGCGGCGACCACACGCTGCGTTTCGGCTTCGATCACGAATCGAACGACATCTACAATCTGTTCCTCGAGAGCTCGTTCGGCAACTACGGCTTCCGCAACCTCGCCGACTTCGATGCCGGCCGCTATTCGAGCTTCCTGCTGCGCGCTCCGGCCGCCGGCCTGTCGCTCGATGACACCGCCGCCATCTGGGAACTCGACAACCTCGGCCTGTTCGTCCAGGACACCTGGACGGTCAACCCCAACCTTACCCTCGAATTCGGCGTGCGCATGGACGAAGCCAGCGTGCCGGGTTCGCCGGTGTTCAATGCCGTCGCCTCGCAGCGTTTCGGTCGCCGCAACGATGTCACCATCGACGGCGAACGCCTGTTCCAACCCCGCTTTGGCTTCAACTACCGCTTCGACGGCGAACGCCAGACCCAGCTCCGCGGTGGCGTGGGCCTGTTCCAGGGCGCGGCGGCCAACGTCTGGCTGTCCAACCCCTTCACCAACAACGGCGTCACCGTCAACGTGTTCGGTTGCGGCACGGCCGGCCTGCCGGCCTGCACCGGCGTGTTGCCACCGGTGTCGATGGACCCGGACAACCAGCCGCGCCTGAACCTCGGCGGCGTGGTGCCGGTCGATGTCGATTTCATCGCCGACGATCTCGAGCAGCCCTCGGTGTGGAAGGCCAACCTAGCGTTCGAGCACGAGCTGCCCTGGTACGGCCTGATCCTGAGCGCCGAGGCCATCCTGCTCTCGACCCGCTCGGGCGTTCACTACGAGCACCTGAATCTCGGCGCGCCGACCGGCCGTGGCCCGGATGGCCGGCCGATGTTCTGGAACCCGGCCGGTTACCTGCCGACGAGCTGGAACCAGGCCGGTGTCGGCACCGGCGTGCAGGCCCGCTTCAATCGCGACCGCGCGTTCCGCGAGGTGATGCTGGCCCGCCACACCAACAAGGGCGCTGCCGAGAACTTCAGCATCAGCCTGCAAAAGCCGATGGACGAGGACGACGCCTGGTTCTGGCAGGTGGGCTACGCCTACGGCGATGCCCGCGACGTGAACCAGCTCGCCGGCTCGATCTCGGTCGAGAACTGGTCCTCGCGCACCATCTTCGAACCCAACGAGGAACTGAGCAGCCGCTCCAACTTCGCCATGCGTGACCGCTTCACGGCGGTCGTCAGCTACCGGCACTTCTTCTTCGACGGCTACCGCACCGAGATCGGCGCCTTCTTCGAAGGCCGCAAAGGCCGGCCCTACAGCTTCGTCTTCGACAACGATGCCAACGGCGACGGCATCGCCGGCAACGACCTGCTCTACATCCCGAACGGCCCCGGCGACGTGCTGTTCGGTTCGGCGGCCGAAGAAGCGGCGTTCTGGGCCTTTGTCGCGGCCACCCCGGACCTCAACGGCCGGCGCGGCCAGCTCGCCGAGCGCAACGGCCAGTTCAGCTCCTGGGTCAGCAGCATCGACCTGCGGATCAGCCAGCACCTGCCGGGCTTCTTCGAAGGTGACCGTGCCGAGCTGTGGCTGGACGTGCTCAATGTCGGCAACCTCATCAACGAGGACTGGGGCCGGATCAACGAGGTCTGGGTGAGCGGTTTCGGCCAGCCGCAGGGCTTGGGCGTGGTCGAGTTCGGCGGCATCGATCCGGCCAGCGGGCGCTACGTCTACCGCTTCAACACCCCCGACACCGAAGTGCGTCGCGACGCCGTCGGCCAGTCGCGCTGGGCTTTGCAACTCGGTTTCCGCTACCGCTTCTAAGCCAAGGTTCGGCCTGAGCACATCGCCGCAAGGCCCGGCTATACTGACCGGGCTCTTGCTCGCGGCGGGAGAAGTGCAGGATCCGGGCGTTCAACCCCGGCGAAAGCGCTGCCGAAGGCGCAACGCCCGTAATCGCTCAGGCCCCCGAACCGCCGCGCGCGAGCAACTCTGGAGAGACCGGTTCGATCCGGCGCCGAAGGTGCACGCAAAGCGCTACACCGGCTTCGCAAACTCTCAGGCAGAAGGACAGAGGGGCAAGCGGGGGGCTTTCCCGCGGCAAAGGCCGCGGGCCCCGCGAGCGCCCGGCGCGATGCAGCGCGCCGGGCCGGACAAGCCGGGGCACGACTCCGAGGAGTCGCGTCCCGGCCACAGCGCGCGAAGCAACGCGTGCGCACCGCCCCTCCATCGCCGGAACCGCCATGACCCAGAGCACGCTTCGCGCCCTCGAGCACCACGACGCCTTCCTCGAGCGCCACATCGGCCCCAACCCGGCCGAGATCGCCCACATGCTGCAGGCGATCGGCCAACCTTCCCTCGAAGCGATGACCGAGGCCATCGTCCCGGCCTCGATCCGCTCGACGCAGCCGCTGGCCCTGCCCGCGCCGATCTCGGAAGTCGAAGCGCTGGCCAAGATCCGCGCGATCGCGAGCAAGAACCAGGTGTTCAGGAGCTTCATCGGCCAGGGCTACTACGGCACGCACACGCCGAACGTCATCCTGCGCAACATCCTCGAGAACCCAGCGTGGTACACGGCCTACACGCCGTACCAGGCCGAAATCTCGCAGGGCCGGATGGAGGCGCTGATCAACTTCCAGACCATGGTGACCGACCTCACCGGCATGGCGATCAGTAACGCTTCCCTGCTCGACGAAGCCACCGCCGCCGCCGAGGCGATGACCCTGGCGAAGCGCTCGGCCAAGTCGACGTCGAACCGCTTCTTCGTCTCGAAGCACGTCCACCCGCAGACGCTCGCCCTGCTGCACACCCGCGCCGACGGCATCGGCATCGAGGTGGTGGTGGGTGACGAAGCGGACGCCGCCGGCGCCGACGTCTTCGGCGTGCTGCTGCAGTACCCGAACACCTTCGGCCAGATCCACGATTACGCCGCGCTGGCCGACGCCGTGCACGCCAAGGGCGGCTTGATCGCGGTCGCCACCGACCTGCTGGCGCTCACACTCATCAAAACCCCGGGCGAATGGGGCGCCGACATCGTGGTCGGCAACACCCAGCGCTTCGGCGTGCCCTTCGGCTTCGGCGGCCCGCACGCCGCCTTCCTCGCCTGCAAGGACGCCTTCAAGCGCTCGATGCCGGGCCGCCTGATCGGCGTCTCGATCGACGCGCAGGGCAACCCGGCCTACCGCCTCACCCTGCAGACCCGCGAGCAGCACATCCGCCGCGAGAAGGCCACCTCGAACATCTGCACCGCGCAGGTGCTGCTGGCGGTGATGGCCTCGATGTACGCCGTCTACCACGGCCCGGAAGGCCTGATCCGCATCGCCACCCGCGTGCACCGCCTCGCCGCGATTCTTGCTTCCGCGCTGCGGGCGAAGGGCGTCACCGTCGGCACCGACTTCTTCGACACCCTGCACGTGGTCGGCGTCGACGCCGCCACGCTGCACGCCAAGGCCCGTGCCGCGCGCATCAACCTGCGCGCCATCGACGCGACGAGTGTGGGCATCAGCCTCGACGAGACCACCACCCGCGAGGATGTCGTGGCCCTCGCCGCGCTGTTCGGTGCCGTGGTGGCCGACATCGACGCCGCCGACGCCAGCACGCCGGACGCCCTGCCCGCCGGCCTGCGCCGCGAATCCAAGTTCATGCAGCACCCGGTGTTCAACACGCACCACAGCGAGCACGAGCTGCTGCGTTACCTGCGCACGCTGGCCGACCGCGATCTGGCGATGGATCGGACGATGATCCCGCTGGGCTCGTGCACCATGAAGCTCAACGCCACGGCCGAGATGATCCCGGTGACCTGGCCGGAGTTCGCCAACCTCCACCCGCTGGCGCCGGCCGAGCAGGCCGAGGGCTACCGCGAGCTGATCACCTCGCTCGAGGCCATGCTGGTCGAGTGCACCGGCTACGACGCCGTGAGCCTGCAGCCCAACTCCGGTGCGCAGGGCGAATACGCCGGCCTGCTCGCCATCCGCGGCTACCACCGCGCCCGCGGCGAAGGCCATCGCAACATCTGCCTGATCCCCGAATCGGCGCACGGCACCAACCCGGCCTCGGCGCAGATGGTCGGCATGGACGTCGTCGTCGTGGCCTGCGACAAGGACGGCAACGTCGACGTCGCCGACCTGCGCGCCAAGGCCGAGAAGCACTCGGCGAACCTCGCCGCCCTGATGGTCACCTACCCGTCCACGCACGGCGTGTTCGAGGAGGCCATCGTCGAGATCTGCGAAATCATCCATGCCCACGGCGGGCAGGTGTACACCGACGGCGCCAACATGAACGCGCTGGTCGGCGTGGCCAAGCCCGGCAAGTGGGGCTCGGACGTGTCGCACCTCAACCTGCACAAGACCTTCTGCATCCCGCACGGCGGCGGTGGTCCGGGCGTCGGCCCCTGCGCGGTGAAGGCGCACCTGGCACCCTACCTGCCCGGCACGCTCAACGCCGATGCGCTGCGCACCGAAGGCGTGGGCCACGGCCCGATGGTCTCGGCCGCCAGCTTCGGCTCGGCCAGCATCCTGCCGATCAGCTGGATGTACATCGTGATGATGGGTGCGGAAGGCCTGCGCCGCGCGACCCAGGTCGCCCTGCTCAACGCCAACTACGTGGCCAAGCGCCTCGAGCCGCACTTCCCGACCCTGTACAAAGGCGGCACGGGCCTGGTCGCGCACGAGTGCATCCTCGACCTGCGCCCGATCAAGGACAGCACGGGCATCAGCGCCGAGGACGTGGCCAAGCGCCTGATCGACTTCGGCTTCCACGCGCCGACGCTGAGCTTCCCGGTCGCCGGCACGCTGATGGTCGAGCCGACCGAGTCGGAGTCGCTGCATGAACTCGACCGCTTCATCGACGCGATGGTGCAGATCCGCAACGAGATCCGCGCCATCGAGGACGGCCGCCTCGACCGCGAGGACAACCCGCTGAAGCACGCACCGCACACCGCGATGGTGGTGACCGCCAGCGAGTGGGCCCGCGGCTACCCGCGCGAGCTGGCCGCCTTCCCGCTGCCGACCTTGAAGCAGGCCAAATACTGGCCGCCGGTGGCCCGTGTCGACAACGTCTACGGCGACCGCAACATCATGTGCGCCTGCATCCCGATCACGGCCTACTCGGGCGCCGAGGAGCCCACGGCGGGCTGAACCCCGCCGCGCGCCTTCACTCTTCTCGCACCTCGGAATCAGCGTCGCAGAAGCTGAAGCGCAGCCATGAGCGCGGCGTCTTCCGCGAGTCCGACGGACTCCACCGCCACGGATGGCACGAAGGATTCCCGCGGAGCACCGCGGATGTGATAGAGCCGCTCCGCTGGAACTCGCACCACGATGCCGGTATGCGGAAGCGTAGTGCTGTGCGTGGCCCCGAGAAGTCTAGCCATGGGGCCTCCGATGGTTGTGGCGCGCTGCATCGCATCGAGCCCAATCGTGATTCCCTCGCCCATGCTACCCGTCCAACGCCCCACCAACACGACCACGGGCCGGTCATAATGGAACGGCCCGCGTGGTGCCACGTATTCTACCCAGATCCGCCGCACACCGTAGCGATACTCTTCGGCGGGTAGTTCATGCCGCTGATAGGGCTGTTCTTCAGAAATCAGTCGCCCCATGAGTGCTCGTGCCACGGTGGTATTCCCCCCACTCGGGGTATCCCGCAGATCGAGCACCAGCGCGCGAGTACTCCGAAGCTTAACCAGTGCTTCGTCCCATGCCGCGATCAGGGCGGTATCACTGAGTGTATCGTGGATGCGGACATAGCCGATGTCCTTCTCCAGGATTGTCGCGGTAAGCGGTACCCCGGGGCGATTCGTCAGACCGGGGCGGAACTCGAACATTTCCTCGTGATTGCCCGCTCGGGCGGTAATCTTCAGCGCAGCAGCGTGACGACCGGCAAGTTCCGCCCGGAGTGCCCAGTCGTCTGCGGCCGGATCTGGCGCACGGAGCGATTTCGGGAGCCGCTCCCGCACCAACTCCAACACGGGCTGACCTTGGATAGAGACGATCTCCATTCCTTGGCGCAGTCCCACCCGCTCGGCTTCGGAACCAGCGCGCACCTCGGTCAGGATGGCGCGACCATCCCGCCATTCTGCCCAGAGATCGGAACCGCTAGGCACGAGTCGGGGCGAAGAAGCGGTATTGATGCCAAGATGGGCATGGGGGTCGTACAGTTCCTCCATCACCTCTTCGAGAACGGCGACAAACTCTTGTTTGCTTTGAACCCCTGCTGCCCGCTGCCGGTAGAGCGCCCGCACGAGATCCCAATCGGTCTGCTTCAGATTGAAATACGCATACGCTTCTCGGACAAACATCCACGCGGCGTCGAAGTCCTCACGATATGCAGCAGCCGAAAGCGCGTCCGCACGAACCGGCTGAGCGGGCATGGCGGCTGGGAAGACCGCGCCTGTTGCGACGATGCTGGCGAAGATGAGTTGATTCAGCATATCTGCAAGGCCGGAGTTGATCTGACAGCTGAGTCACGCCGGCCTTCGTAGCGGCACGGCGGCATGGCACACGCCTCAAGCTCAATAATCAAGTGCAACGCGTTGCTGCTCGGCCGTGATTACGCCGCGAAGCGGCGACGGCTTGAATGGATTATCAGGCCTTATCGTCCTTGAATTTCCATGCTTACTGTGGACACCTCTGCCGCATACTGGAGGATCTCTTCGGCGGTCATTCCCGCAACTCGATCCTTGATCCGACCGATGGATGGAGTACGGAGCTCTGGATTGGTGACCGCCTCATGCGCGCTCAGCACACCGATCAAATTGATGGCGATTATGGCCATTACCAGTTCTTGCTGCTTGGATCGCGGAAGTTCATTGGTCATCTTCTGGAACGTCGCTTCGGCGGATTGAACGGATGTGGCATCAAGCCGTGTCACCGAGCGCGTATCGCCAGGCGTTGAGCAGCCCGCGCTTGCAAGACACAGAGCCGCAATCAGCAGATAAGATTTGTACATCGCGCTATCTCCAGGTGAGTCCCACCGCCCTTTTCGGCCCACGCAACCGGACAGATCCCAGCCTGCCTGCCGTCGGAGCAGGTGTCAACGTAGTCAAACCCCGCATACCCAACCCTCGGACGACGGCGGTCGAACCCGGCGAGCTTTCGGCAAACAGGGCGCTTCCGCACGGTCGGTTTTCACTCCGCACCATCGCCATCCGGTTGTAGACGATATGCAGGCCGAGCCCGGTGCCGCCGCGCCCCATCCGGGTGGTGAAGAACGGATCGAACGCCTGCCGTTGGGTCGCCGCATCCATGCCGATGCCGTTGTCGTTGAAACTCAGCAGCACCTCGCGTCCGGCAGGGCCATCGCGTTCCAACGCCTCGTCCGCAGCAGGCCCTCGCCGTCCTCCGCGCTCTCGCCGAACTGATGCAGGAACCCGTCCAGCTCGCTGCGCTTCAGCTCGACCCTCGGCGGCCGAGCGGCGTGTCCAGTTCGTGCGCCACCCCGGCCACCATCCGCCCCGGCGCCCCGGCGCCCCGGCGCCCCGGCTCAGGCGAAAGGATCGCGCAGCACGATGTTGTCGTCGCGATCCGGGCCGGTGCTGACGATGGCCAGCGGGCAACCGGAGAGTTCCTCCAACGCCCGCAGGTAGGCCCGCGCGGCCGGCGGCAACTTGGCCCATTCGGTGACGCCGGCGGTGCATTCGCTCCAGCCGGGGAACTCCAGGTAGACCGGCGTGCACTCGGCCCAGCCGGCGGCATCGAGCGGTGCGTATTCGCTGCGCTTGCCGCGGTACTCGTAGGCGATGCAGACCTTGAGCTTCTCCATGCCATCGAGGATGTCGAGCTTGGTGATGCACAGGCCGCTGATGCCGTTGATCGCCACCGCCCGCTTGAGCGCCACGATGTCCAACCAGCCGCAGCGGCGCGGCCGGCCGGTGGTGGCACCGTACTCCTGACCACGATCACGGAGGCCCTGGCCGATGGCGTCGTCGAGTTCGGTGGGAAAGGGGCCGCCGCCGACGCGGGTGGCGTAGGCCTTGGCGATGCCCAGCACGTAGTCGATGGCGTCGGCACCGACGCCGGTGCCGGCCAGCGCGCCGCCGACCGTGGTGTTGCTCGAGGTGACGTAGGGGTAGGTGCCGTGGTCGATGTCGAGCAGCGAGCCCTGCGCGCCCTCGAACAGCACGCGTTTGCCCTGCTTGCGCAGCTCATGGAGGATGCCGGCGACATCGGCTTTCATCGGATCGACGTACTGGCCGAAGGCCAGCGCCTCGTCGAGCGTCTTCTGGACATCGACCGCCTCGACGCCGAGGTACTTCGTCAGCACGAAGTTGTGGTAGTCCATCGTGCCACGCAGCTTCTCCGCCAGCTCGTTCGGGTAGGCAAGATCGGCCACGCGAACGCCGCGGCGGGCCACCTTGTCCTCATACGCCGGGCCGATGCCGCGGCCGGTGGTGCCGATGGCCTTGCCGCCGGCCGCCTTCTCGCGGGCCTGATCGAGCGCGATGTGGTGCGGCATGATCAGCGGCGTGGCCGGGCTGATCTTGAGCCGCGAGCGCACCTCGACCCCGTTGCCCTCGAGCTGGCCGATCTCCTTCTGCAGCGCGGCCGGGCTCAGCACCACGCCGTTACCGATCAGGCAGAGCGCGTCCTCGCGCAAAATGCCCGAGGGGATCAGGTGCAGCACCGTCTTCTTGCCGTTGATGACAAGGGTGTGGCCAGCGTTGTGGCCACCCTGGAAACGCACCACGGCACCGATGTCCTGCGTCAGCAGGTCGACGATCTTGCCCTTGCCCTCGTCACCCCATTGGGCGCCCAACACGACTACCGACTGACCCACGGCGATGCTCCAATGCGGGAAAAAGAAAAAGCCGGAGCGCTGGCGCACCCCGACTTTTCGACATTATCCGCGCTTCCGGAGCGGAAGGCCAGCCCTCAGGCGCGCACCCAGGCGAGCAGCAGCAATCCGAAAATGGCGAGGCCGGCCCCGATGGCCTGCAGGCGGCGCTCCGGCTCCTCCAGCATCTCCCGGACCATCCGCTTCCAGGCGCCCGGTGCCAGCGCCAGAAACAAGCCCTCGATGACCAGCACGAGGGCCAGCGCCGTGAACAGATCCGCCCAGTCCATGACGATGCTTCAGCGTGGGCGGCTGTTTTCGAAGTACTGGAAGAACTCCGAGTTGGGATCGAGCACAAGCGTGGTCTGGCCGTCGGCGAGCGCCATCCGGTAGGCCTCCAGGCTGCGATGGAAGGCGAAGAACTCGGGGTTGCGACCGTGCACCGCCGAGAAGATGGCGGCGGCGCGGGCATCGCCCTCACCGCGGATCTTGGCCGCATCGCGCTCGGCATTGGCGAGCAGCACCTGGCGCTGCTTGTCGGCGTTGGCGCGGATCAGTTCGGCGCGCTCCTGGCCCTCGGCGCGGGTGCGGGTGGCCACTTCCTGACGATCGGCGCGCATCCGGTTGTAGACGCGGTCGAGCACCGATTCGGCGCCCGCGGCCGGGTCGTCGGGCAGGTCGATGCGCTTGATCCGCACGTCCATCACCTCGATGCCGAGGGTGCCGGCACCGCGGTTGATCTGGCCGATCAGCTCGGTGGTGGCATCGCCGCGACCGGCCTCGGCCAGCTGCCTCAGGGTGCTGCGGTTGATCAGGTTGCGCAGGGCATCCTCGACGATCGGCGAGAGTCGGGCCATGGCCTGGGCCTCGACGCCGCCACCGGCGGCACGGTAGTACTGCGCTACGTTGGCGATGCGCCAGACCACAAAGTAGTCGACCTGCACGTCCTGCTGCTCGGAGGTGAGGTAACGCTTGTTCTCGGCCGTCATCGTCAGCAGGCGACGGTCGAAGGTGTGCACCGTGTCGATCAGCGGCATCTTGAAGCGCAGGCCGGCCTGGACGTCCTCGCGGACGACCTCGCCCAGACGCAACACGATGGCAGTCTGGCCCTGGTTGACGGTGAACGTGGAACCGCTGGCCAGCAACACGGCCAAAGCCAGGGCCATCAGCAGTTTGGGCAAGTGACGGATCATCAGCGGCTCCCTTGGCCGGCCGGGCGCTCAGCAGCCCGCGGTGGACGTGGGGTTTCGGGGTTGTTGACAGCGGCCTGGGCCTGCGCTGCCGCCTGGGCCAGCACCTGTGAGGGCGGAGCGGCCGCGGGGGCGGCGGTGCCACCGGGCATCTGCAGCAGCAGGGTGTTGCCTTGGCTGCCCAGCAGCACGCGCGGGTTGCGCATCAGCACTTCCTGCATGGTTTCGAGGTAGAGGCGCTGACGCACCACCTGCGGGTTGCGCTCGTACTCGGTGAGCAGTTGGCCGAAGCGCTCGGCCTCACCCTCGGCGCGGGCGATCACCGCATCACGGTGACCCTGTGCGGCTGCCAGGATACGGGACGCCTGACCGCGAGCCTCGGGCACCACACGGCCTTCGTAGGCCTGGGCTTCGTTCTGGAAGCGCTGGGCGTCCTGCTCGGCGGCGATCACGTCGTCGAAGGCGGCCTTGACCGGAGCCGGCGGTGACGCCACCGGCAGACCGAGCTGGGTGACGGCCAGACCGGTGTTGAAGCGATCGAGCGCGGCTTGCACCGCATCGCGGACAGCCGGCGTCAGCGTATCGCGACGGTTGAGCGCGGTTTCGAGGGTGGCGTTGCCGATCGCCTCACGCACCGCGCTCTCGGTGATCTGCTTGAGCAGACCCTCGGCGCCTCGACTGCCGAACAGGTAACGCTCCGGGTCGATGATCTGGAACTGCACGTTGTAGCCGATCTCGACCAGGTTCTCGTCGCGGGTGAGCACCAGCATCTGGTCACTCTCGGCCATCACCTGCTGGGCCTGCACCACGAACACCGTTTCGACCGGCCAGGGCAGCTTGAAGTTGAGGCCCGGCTCCATCATCCGGCTGAACTCGCCGAAGCGCAGCACCACGCCGCGTTCGCGTTCGTCGATCAGGCGGAAGGAGTTGAACAGCAGCCAGACCACGAGCAGGCCGCCGATCAGGTACAGCGGGTTGAACGACTCGCCGGAGCGGCCACTGCCGCCGCCGGTGCCGCCGCCGAACATGCCGCGCAGACGTTCGACGAAGGCTTGCACCTCGCGGTTGGGGTCCTTGCCGCGCCAGGGGTCGTTGCCGCGGTTTCCGGGTTGGTTCCAGGCCATGAGTGCTCCAACGAAAGCCCGCGCGGAAGGCGACGGGTCTGTCATTCTAGGTAGGGGTTGAAGGGTCAACAAGCAAGAGGGCGTGAAGCGATTGTCCGCCGGGCTCGGCGGCCAGCCGTTCGAGACTGCGCCGGGGCAAACGCAGGCCCAGCACCCAGCCGCCATCGGCACTGGCGGTCTCGGACTGGATCGCGCCCTCGGCGTGCAGGCGGGCGTGCAGGCGGGCTTCGGTCGGTGCGAGCTGGATGTCGGCTTCCAGCACCGATTCGGCGAAATGCGCGGCCAGCGCCGCACGCAGAGCCTCGAGGCCCAGACCGTCGCGGGCCGAGACGAAGACCCGCCAGCCGCCATCGGGGGCCGGCTCGGTATGTGCGGTCAAGCCTTCGATCTGGTCGATCTTGTTGAACACCCGCCACTGCGGAATCGCGCCGGCACCGATCTCGGCCAGCACGGTATCGACCGCCACGATGTGGGTGTCGCGCTCAGGGTCGGCGGCATCCACCACATGCAACAGCAGGTCGGCCTCGCGGGCTTCGGCCAGGGTCGAGCGGAAGGCCGCGACCAGTTCGTGCGGCAGGTCGCGGACAAAACCGACGGTGTCGGAGAGCAGCAGCGGAGCACCGGGCAGGCCATCGATGCGGCGCACGGTGGGGTCGAGGGTGGCGAACAGGCGGTCGGCGGCGTAAACGCCACTGCCGGTGAGGGCATTGAACAGGGTCGATTTGCCGGCGTTGGTGTAGCCGACCAGGGCGATCCGCGGCACGGCGTTGCGTTCGCGGGCGCGGCGCATCTGCGCGCGCTGCACGTCGAGACGCCGCAGGCGCTGCTCCAGCGCCTCGATCCGCGTGCGGACCAACCGACGGTCGGTTTCCAGCGCGGTCTCGCCGGGGCCGCGCAGGCCGATTGCACCGCCGCGCTGGCCGTCCATGCCCTTGCCCTTGCCGACCAAGCGGCTGGCCTGGTGCTTCAACTGGGCGAGTTCGACCTGCAACTTGCCGTCGGCGCTGACGGCGCGCTGGGCGAACAGGTCGAGGATGAGGCCGACACGATCGACCACGCGGCAGCCCAGGCTGTCGCTCAGGTTGCGCTCCTGCACCGGGCTCAGGGCGGCATTGATCAGCACCACATCGACCGCGGCCGCGGCGCAGAGGCCCTTGAGTTCTTCGACCTTGCCGCTGCCGAGGTAGAGACCGGCATGGGGGCGTTGCAGGCGAGCCTCGACCACATCGAGCACCTCGGCACCGGCCGAGCGGGCCAGTTCGACGAATTCGGCGGCCAACGCCGGATCGCGCCGTCCCGGCGCCTGAGGTTGCACCAGCAGCGCGCGTTCGCGACCCGTGGCGGCGTTCAGTCGGCGTGCTCCCCGGTGCTCTCGTCGCTGGCGTCGTCACCGGTCACAACCTGACCGCCGCCGGGACCGATGCGCACATTGCGCGCCGGCACCACGGTGGAGATGGCGTGCTTGTAGACCATCTGGCTGACCGTGCTGCGCAGCAGCACCACGAACTGGTCGAAGCTCTCGATGGTGCCCTGCAGCTTGATGCCGTTGACCAGGTAGATCGACACCGGGATGCGCTCGCGGCGCAAGGCATTGAGGAAAGGGTCTTGCAGGCTCTGGGCTTTCGACATGGTGACCGGCGTGGTTGTTCTTCTCGGAGGTCGCGCATCCTAGCGCAGGTCAAGGAAACGCCGCATGAGCGCATCCAGTCGCGCCCGTCCGCTCTGCGGATCGGCCCACAGGGCGGCGTGCTCGCCGCGCAACCAGGTGAGCTGGCGCTTGGCGAGGTGGCGGGTGGCGGCGATGCCCTGCTCGATGAAACCGGCCCGGTCGATGGCGCCATCGAGGTGCTGCCAAGCCTGCCGGTACCCCACCGCGCGCATCGCCGGCAGATCGGGGTGCAGGCGTGGATCGGCCTTGAGCGCGCGCACCTCCTCGAGAAAACCGGCCGCCAGCATGGCGTGGAAGCGCCGCTCGATGCGCTCGTGCAGCAGGCCGCGATCGCTGGGCGCCAGCACCAGCCGCAAGACGCGGAACGGGAACCGCGCCGCACTCGCCGGCCCCTGCGCCTGCCAGGCGCTGATCGGCCTGCCACTCAGGCGGAACACCTCGAGCGCCCGCAGGATGCGCTGGCTGTCGCCGGGCTGGATACGGGCCGCCGCCGGCGGATCGATGGTGCTTAATTCAGCATACAAAGCGGCAAGGCCGCGCTCGGCGCGCTCGCTCTGCAGGGCGGCGCGCAGGGCCGGATCGGAGGGCGGCAACAGCGACAAACCCTCCAGCAAGGCCTTGAAGTAGAGCCCGGTGCCGCCCACCAGCAGCGGCACCCGCCCCTGCCCGGCCAGCTCCAGCATCGCCGGCAGGGCATCGCGGGCGAAGTCGGCGGCGGAATAGGGTTCGTGCGGTTCGCGCAGATCGATCAGCCGGTGCGGCGCACGCGTCAGGGTCGCGGCATCGGGCTTGGCGCTGCCGATGTCCATGCGCCGGTAGACCAGGGCCGAATCGACGCTGATGATCGCCGTGCCGAGCCGCTCGGCCCAGTCGGCGGCGAAATCGGTCTTGCCCGAGGCGGTCGGCCCCATCACCGCCACGGCCAAAGGCCGGCGGTCGGCACGGGCGTCCACGGTGCAGGCCTTGGCTGGTCGGGGCGGGTTCGGCATGGCCGCGCAGCATAGCCGGCGATGCTTTCACCCGGGATCGACCCATCGCGTTGAAGCCGCCGAAGTACGGGCGTAGATTGGTTCCTGCGCTCCTCCTGCGGATTCCGCCATGACACGCCTCAAAGCCCTCGGCTTCCTGCTGGTGTTCTTGGTGCCGGCCACCCTGCCCCTCGCCGCCGGCCTGGCCGCGTTCGGTCTGACACCGGATCTGGCCGCCTGGTTCCCGCTTTTCGCCCTGTTCGTGCTGCTGCCACTGGCCGACTACGCGCTGGGTCACGACAGCGCGAACGTGCCCGCGGCCGAGGAGGCGCGGCTGGCCCGCTCCTGGTGGTTCCGCGGCCTCACCGTGCTGGCCCTGCCCGTGCACCTCGCGGTGCTGGCCTGGAGCGCCTGGTGGTTCACCCAGGCCGGGCTCGGCCCGCTCGGCATGGCCGGCTGGCTGCTCTCGCAGGGCGTGGTGGGCGGCGTGCTGGCCATCAACACCGCGCACGAACTGATCCACAAGGACGGCCGCTTCGAGCCCGGCGTGGGCGGTCTGCTGCTGGCCTCGGTGGGCTACCACGGCTTCAAGATCGAGCATATCCGCGGCCACCACGTGCACGTTTCGACCCCGGAAGACGCCTCCAGCGCACGCTACGGCCAAAGCCTCTGGCACTTCCTGCCGCGTGCGCTCGGGCACAACACCCGCAATGCCTGGCGGCTGGAGGCCGAACGCCTGCACCGGCTCGGCCTGCCGGTCCTGCACTGGCGCAACGAACTGCTGGGCTGGACTGCCGTCTGGCTGGCGATGGCGGCGGCGATGACGGCCTGGCTCGGGTTGGCCGGGCTCGCCTTCTTCCTGCTGCAAGGCCTGTTCGCCGCGGGCTCGCTGGAGGTCATCAACTACATCGAGCATTACGGCCTCGAACGCCAGCGCCTGCCCGACGGCCGCTACGAACGCACCACCCACCGGCACAGCTGGAACTCGGATTACCGGCTCTCCAACCTGATGCTGTTCCAGTTGCAACGGCACAGCGACCACCACGCCTACCCGAAGCGGCCCTACGCCATCCTCCGCCACCACGCCGACAGCCCGCAGTTGCCGGGCGGCTACGCGGCGATGTTCGTGCTGGCCCTGGTGCCGCCGCTGTGGTTCCGCGTTATCCACCCGCGACTGGCGGCGGCGCGGCAAGCGGCCTGAGCCGGTGTTTTCAAACGCCGGGGCGATCGCTTTGGGCTGGTGTGCAGCCACGACTCGTAATGGATCGCGCGTTCTGCAACGACCGGTTATTCGATGCGCGAGCCTGGGAGGCGCTCAGGCTCGAGCCTCTTGACGGCTCCAAGCCGGCGCAGATCCGCATCCACCATCATCGTGATCAACTGCTCCAGCGAGGTCTTCGGGGTCCAGCCGAGCTTGGCCTTGGCCTTGCCGGGGTTGCCCAGGAGCACGTCCACTTCCGCGGGGCGGAAGAACGCCGGGTCGATCACCAGATGCTCGTCCATCGACAAGCCGGCATGCCCGAAGGCGATGCGGCACATGTCGCGCACGGTGGTGGTTATGCCGGTCGCGACCACGTAATCGTCGGCCTGGGGCTGCTGCAGCATCAGCCACATGGCTTCCACGTAGTCGCCAGCGAAGCCCCAGTCGCGCTTGGCGTCGATGTTGCCGAGGCGGAGTTCCTTGGCTTTGCCCAGCTTGATGCGCGCCACCGCATCGCTGACCTTGCGGGTGACGAACTCGATGCCGCGCAGCGGCGATTCGTGGTTGAACAGGATGCCGCTGGAGGCGTGCAGGCCGAAGCTCTCGCGGTAGTTCACGGTGGCCCAGTGCGCCATCAGCTTGGCCACGCCGTAGGGGCTGCGCGGATGGAAGAGCGTGCGCTCGTCCTGCATTTCGGCCTGGATCAGTCCGAACATCTCGCTGGTCGAGGCCTGGTAGAAGCGCGCCTCCGGGTTGACGATGCGCACGGCCTCGAGAACGTTGAGCGCACCCACGCCGTCGACCTGCGCCGTGAGGATGGGCTGCTGCCAGGAGCTGCCGACGAAGCTCTGCGCACCGAGGTTGTAGACCTCGATCGCCTTCGAGGCCTCCATCGCGCGGATCAGGGATGACAGGTCCGTCAGGTCGCCGTCATGCAGACGGACGTCGCGATCGACGCCGAGCTCGCGCAGGCGCCAAAGGGTGTCGGTGCTGCGCCGCGGCAGAAGGCCGTGGACGGCGTAGCCCTTCTGCAGCAGCAGCTGCGACAGGTAGGCGCCGTCCTGCCCGGTGATGCCCGTGATGAGGGCGGACTTCGTGCTCATTCAGTGGCTCCTTGCGTGTTCGAGAATGTCGGAAAGGGTGGTGTCGAGATCGAAACGTGGTGCCCAGCCGGTGTCGGCGCGCAGTGCCGTGGCATCGCCGGCC
Source organism: Silanimonas sp. (assembly GCA_018334015.1). Classification (GTDB taxonomy): domain Bacteria; phylum Pseudomonadota; class Gammaproteobacteria; order Xanthomonadales; family Xanthomonadaceae; genus Silanimonas. The sequence goes on along the minus strand of JAGXTI010000009.1, from coordinate 1,428 downwards.
ATGCGGCGCTGCTCGGCGGGGCGGAGTTTTGTGGGGTCCTGGCGCACCTCCACCTCGACCCCCGCCAGCACGCACAGACGGGCGAGCAGGTCGCGGATGCGCCGCTCGATGCCGGAGGCGACCACGTAGGTGGCACCGGCTTGGCCGGCCCGCAGCATCGCCGCGTAGGCGCCCACCACGTCGCGCACGTCGAGGAAGTCGCGGGTGGTGTCGATGTCGCCGGCTTCGATGATCGGCGCCTGTCGACCCGCGGCGATGTCCACCACCTGGCGCGCCAGGGCCGGCAGCACGAAGCGGGCGTCCTGACCGGGGCCCACGTGGTTGAAGGGCCGCGCGATGAGGGCGTCGAAGCCTTCCGCCCGATGGAAAGCCAGGCAGGCCTGTTCGGCCGCCACCTTGCTGGCGGCGTAGGGGTTTCTCGGTGCGGTGGGATGCGCCGGCCCGACCGGAAGCCCGGTTTCCGGCACCAGCCCGTACACATCACCCGAACTGGCGTACAGGAAGCGCCCGCGAAAACCCCTGCGGCGGAGGCCATCGAGCAGATGCACCGTGCCCTGCACGTTGACGGCGAAGGTCTCCGTCGGGTCCTCGAACGCGCGCGGCACGAAGCTCTGGGCCGCCAGATGCAGCACCTGCTCGGGCCGCAGTTCGTCGAGCACCGCGGCAACCGCCGCCGCGTCGCGCAGATCGACCCCGGCGGGCCAGGCAAGCAAGCGGGTTTCGCCAAAGCCGCCGGCCGCCACCGCGGCCGCCACGTGGCGGCCGACAAAGCCGCTGGCGCCGGTCACCAGCAAGCGGATCACGGACGCAGCCCGAGCACGGCGTAATCGGGGGCGGCGGTGAAGTGTTCCGACATGGCGTTGATGGTGGATGCACCGGGCAGATCATTGGCGACCGGGCCGGGCCACGGCATATCACGCGCCGTGGTGAGCCGCTCGATCCGCACCGCATGGAAACCCCGCGACTCGACGATCCAGCGCAGAGCCTCGGGCGGGATGGGATTGCGGTGGGTCGGGTCGGTGTAGAACCAGCAGGCCCCCACCAGCAGGTTCTCGGGGTTGGGGGTTTCCAGCAGCAGCAGACCGCCCGGGCGGAGCACGCGCTTGGCCTCGTCGAGCAGCGCGATGACGGTCTCGAACGGCAGGTGCTCGATGAGGTGCATCGAGGTCAAGGCACCGACGCTGGCCTCGGGAAGCGCACGAAGTGCCGCCAGGGCATCGGCATGTTCGACGTCGAGCCCGCGTCCGCGACAGGCCTCGACGAACAGCCGGTTGCCTTCGCGCAGTTTGCGCATTTCTTCTCCTGATTCGGCATGAAGCTCAGCCGGGCTCAGCCGGTGAGACCGTGGGGGTGGAAGCTGGCTCGACTTCAAGCTTAGGAGAGCCGGTCATGGGCCGAGGCGGATGCGAGGCAACCGCCTCGGTGGTG
>JAGXTI010000008.1 GCA_018334015.1 Silanimonas sp. | reverse complement strand
AGGTGGACTTGCGCTACCGCATGGACTGGATCGAGCCCGCGCCCGCCGTGCTGGTGTTTCATGGCCGCCCCAAACCCGAAGAGCTGCGCATCGACAACCCCCGGCCCGGCCGGGTGCGGGTGCGCAGTTGGCGTTACCGGTTGCTGAGCTGGCTCAAGGCGCTGCGGGCGCGGATGTAGCTGGCGGGGCGGGCGTGCCCTGCGGGGCTTCAGATCGAGCGCGATACCGGCTGGGTTGAGGCAGAAGCTGCCACGGGGCGGCTGCCCAAGGTGCAAACCGCCAGCAGCCAAAGCAGCGACAGCCCGAGGTTGGCGTCGCGAAACGGGGCGTTGACTAGGGTGGTGAGCAGCAGCGTCCAGAGCAGCAGCTGGGCCACGCCGGCTAGGGGGTCGCCGCGCTGGCGCAGGCTGTGCCAGCCCAAGGCCGCCAGCAGCGCCAGCAGCAACAGCAGGCCAGGCACGCCTTTTTCCATGCCGGTGAGCAAAAAATCGTTGTGCGGGTTGTTGATTTCCCCCATGGCTGGGTTTACCTCGGCCATGGTAGCGCGCCAGCTGGGCAACCAACTGCCCAAGCCGGTGCCCAGCAGCGGCTGCGCGGCCATGCCCTCGAGGGCGTGCTGGTACATGCGCAGACGCACGCTGGTGCTGCCGTCAAAATTGCCGGTGGCGGCAAAGTGCTGCACCTCTTGCGCGGCTTGCTCGAAGCGCGGCTGCACCGTGGGGCTGAACTGCCAGACCAGCAGCGCGCCCAGCAGCAGAGCCACCGCAGCGCTCAACAGCGGCCGCCAACTGTGCCAGCGCAGCACAAACACCGCCAGCGGCAGCAGCAGCAACAGCAGTTGTGCGTTGCGCGAAACACCAAAAATCGCCACCATGGCGGCAAACAGCAGCCAGCCCAGCAGCGCCAGCGCCCGCTGCGCAGGCCGCAAACCCGGCTGCAGCGCCAGCCAGAGCGCGGCAGCGGCGGCGGCAGCGAGCAGGATGAACTTTTGGCTCGTGCTGTTGCCCGTGGTGCCGCTGACCAAGGCGCGCCAGAGCGCGGCGTCGGGCAGCGGCCAGACCTGGTGCAGCAGCAGCAGGGCGCTGGCCAAAACGGCCCCGGCCAGCAAGCCATAGAGCGCGTACCAGCGCTCGGCGGGCAGCAACATCAGCCCCAAGCCCAGCACCAGCGCCACCCGCAGCAGGTGAAACAGGCGCGAGGCGCTGTCTTCGTGCCAGCCCTGGGTGGCCAGCACCAGCAGCGCCCACAGCAGCGGCAGCAGCAGCAGCCACAGCCACGGCCGCAGTTGCTGCCAGCGCGCCTGCCACTGCGGCCGATCGAGCAGCAGCAACAGCAGCAGCACGAGCAAGCCGAGGTAGCTCAAGCCCACCGGAAAAAAGGTGAAAGCGCCCAGCGCACACGCCACCCAAGCGATGCTGCGACTAGAGCCGGCGGCGCGGTGGCTGGGGGTGGCTGCAGCGCTGGGGGTAGCGCCAAGGGCGGCGTTTGGGGGGGCTGGATTCATGGCGCGGGATGGGGTTCGGGGGCTTTGACGAAGCCGTCGGCGCGCCAGCGCCACAGGCCAGCCAAGCGGCCCAAGGCGCGCGCCACCAAGCGCGGTGCCGGCAGCAGCAGCCGCAGCAGCAAGGCCGCCAGCGCCAGCACCAAGGCACGCTGGCGCTTGCGCTGCGCCGCGGGCACGCCGGCGTATTTGGCCAAGTAACGCAGCTTGGACTGGGCGTGGTGCAGCCCGCGCGCGTACTCGCTGCGCCAAGGGGTGGGCGAGCGCGTTGAGCCGCGCGAGTGGTGCGCGATCCGGATGGCGGGCTCGAGCACGATCGGCAGGCGCGCAGCCAGCAGGCGCGCACACAGGTCGTCGTCTTCGTAGTACAAAAAGAAGCCGGTGTCAAAAAAACCGATGGGGCGCAAGGCCGCCAGCCGCAGCAGCATCACGGCACCGCACGCCGCACCCACGCAACACGGGGCATCGGCCGCTGGGCCGCTCGGGGCCCAGAGGTGGCGCGGCCAGCCGTAATTGAGGGTTGGCCGGCCGCGCGCGTCGAGCAGTTGCGGCACCAGCAGCGCCGCCTCGGGCCAGCGCTGGGCCGCTTGCATCAGGGCCAGCACGGCGGCTTCGGTCAGGGCGCAGTCGGGGTTGAAGAGCAAGGCATAAGGGGTCTGCACCCGCTCAAGGGCCAAATTGTTGGCGCCGCCAAAGCCGAGGTTGCTGGGGCTGGCCAACACCAGCGCCTGCGGCAGGGTGCGTGCCAGCTCGGCGCGGGTGCCGTCGGCGCTGGCGTTGTCCACCACGATCAGGTGCGGCAGCGCCGCCAGCGCGCCGGCCAGCGGCGCCAGGCAGTGGGCGCTGTGGTGGGTGACCATGATGAGCGTGACCTGCTCGAGCAGGGCGCGCGGGTCGGCAGCGGCGGCCATGCGCTAGTGCGGCGGCTTGAGGGCGCGCCACTCCCAGACCAGGTGCGCGGCTTGGCCCGTGAGGCGGTCGGCGCCGCGAGCCAGCCAGCCGCCCAGCGCTGGCCGGGCGGGTTCGTAGTCGCGCTTGAAGCGGCAGCGGGTCTGGCGCAGCATCTCGAACTCGCCCTTGAAGCCGTACATGCGCGCCCCGAGTTCGGGGCGGCAAAAGTAGCGCCAGGTCTTGGGCGTGATCGGGTTGACGTGGGTCGGGTCGCGCCACATTTTTTCGTGGTCGAACAGCGGCGTGACGGCGTACAGACGGCCATCGGGCTTGAGTACGCGCCAGATTTCGTTCATCAGCTCGATGAAGGGTAGCCGGCTGCTGCCGCTGGCCACGTCGAGCGCCACGCGCGGAATGTGCTCGATGAAGTCGTAGGCCGAGACGCTGTCGAACTGCGCGTCGGCAAAGGGGATGGCTTGCAGCGCCAAGTTGGCTGCAACGATGGCTTGTACGCCGGGGGCTTGCAAGCCGGAGCGGATGTCGATGCCGTAGAGCAGCGGCGCCGCGTAGGGGTTGCGCGGTCGGGTGCCACAGCCGAGGTCGAGGTGGCGGCGCTGTGTGGACGTGTCCGATCCAGTGCCCGGCCGGTCAGCCGTCGCGGGGCTGGGGGGGTTCATGGTGCTGCTAATGGGGTGTGGGGTGGGGCCAGCGGTTGGGTCGGGTTGCAGGCAGTCTAGGCGCGACAGCCTAGCCTCAAACCGCCGTCAGCCAGTGCGCGTAGCTCGGGTTGCGGCCGCCGACGATTTCGAAGAAGGCGCTCTGAATGCGCTCGGTGATGGGGCCGCGGGCGCCGCAGCCGATCTCGATGCGGTCGAGCTCGCGGATGGGGGTGACTTCGGCTGCGGTGCCGGTGAAGAAGGCTTCGTCGGCGATGTAGACTTCGTCGCGCGTGATGCGCTTTTGCACCACCTCGAGGCCGAGGTCGCGCGCGATGTGGAACACGGTGTTGCGCGTGATGCCGTTGAGCGCGCCGGCCGAGAGGTCGGGGGTGTAGATCTGGCCGCCTTTGATGATGAACAGGTTTTCGCCCGCGCCTTCACTGACAAAGCCGCTGGCGTCGAGCAGCAGCGCTTCGTCGTAGCCGTCGTCGGTGGCTTCCATGTTGGCCAAAATGCTGTTGGTGTAGTTGCTCACCGCCTTGGCCT
>JAGXTI010000007.1 GCA_018334015.1 Silanimonas sp. | reverse complement strand
CGTCCGCTGGACGGGGAAACCCGTCTGGCGGCGCGGCAAAACGTGGAATTCCGACCGGATGGGCGCGATTTCGGCCTTCAAGCCGCGAAATCACGAGGGTTCGGCGGGTTGTTCAGACCATCCCTAACCAGGCAGGTCAGTCTTGCCGGCGCCGAGGATGCCGGACAGCACAGTGACGGGGAGGCGGGGGTCCATGGGCCATTGTAATGTTATATAGTTTTATCATAACGGTCCGATCCCTGTCCCTCTATACCATGCGGAATCGACACCAGACGGTGTTCGAGCTCGGTGCGGCTCCGCCGAACGTTTCGCCTTGTCCCCACCACATCTTGTGTTGACTCGGACTGCTAACCACCATAGGCTGTGGTGGTCGGTTCCCGGGCCTGCCCGGGATGAAAAGGGAACCCGGTGCGATTCCGGGGCTGCCCCGCAGCGGTAAGTGGAAACGACCGCCGTCAATGCACTGGGCCTCACCGCCCGGGAAGCGACGGCCAGTAGGAGGAAGGCGAACCCTTCCGCGTCCGCGAGCCCGAAGACCTGCCGACCCGCCGCGCGAAGCACAGCGCGCGGTGTCGCTCGTCGCTCCCGAGGGAGGAGTTGGCGGCCCGTGCTCCACGCCGGAGAACCACCGATGAGCACCATCCCCGCGACGGTCGACGCCGTCCGTGGCGCGTCCCTGCACGAACGCGCCCCCTTGTTTGCACCCGAGACCGCTCCGGGACGGGATCCTGCCGAGCCACCGGCCGGTTTCGACCTGCGGCCGCCGCACCATGCGCCGGTGATGAGCGTCACCAAGCGCGACGGTCGCCGCGAGCCGGTCGATCTGCACAAGATCGTCCGCGCCGTGCTGCGTTCCGCCGAGGGCCTGCACGCCGTCGATCCGATGCGAGTGGCTACCCGCACCATCTCGGGCCTCTACGACGGTGCGACCACGCGCGAGCTGGACGAACTCTCGATCCGCACCGCCGCCCTGCTCACCGCCGAAGAGCCGGAGTACGGCCGGCTCGCTGCGCGTTTGCTGGCCGCGGTGATCGATAAGGAGGTGGGCGGGCAAGGCATCCATGCCTTTTCGCAGAGTGTGCAGCGCGGTGCTGAGCTGGGCCTCGTCAACGAGCGCCTGCTGGCGTTCGTGCAGCAGAACGCGCGCAAGTTGAACGACGCGCTCGACCGCGGCTTTGATCGCCGCTTCGACTACTTCGGCCTGCGTACCGTCTACGACCGCTACCTGCTGCGGCATCCGCAGACACGCCTCGTCATCGAGACCCCGCAGCAGTTCTTCCTGCGCATCGCCTCGGCGTTGGCGGGTTCAGTGCCTGAGGCGATCGAACTCTACGGCCGGATGGCGCGGCTCGAATACCTGCCGAGCTCGCCGACCCTGTTCAACAGCGGCACGCGGCACGAACAGCTGTCGAGCTGCTTTTTGCTTGACTCGCCCGAGGACTCGCTGGAGGGCATCTACAAGGCCTACACCGATGTGGCGCGGCTCTCGAAGTTCGCCGGCGGCATCGGACTGTCGTTCACCCGCATCCGCTCACGCGGCGCGCTGATCCGCGGCACCAACGGGCTTTCGAACGGCATCGTGGCGTGGCTGAAGACGCTCGATGCCTCGGTGGCGGCGGTGAACCAGGGCGGCAAGCGCAAGGGTGCCGCCTGCGTGTACCTCGAGACCTGGCACGCCGATGTCGAGGAGTTCCTTGAGCTGCGCGACAACACCGGCGACGAGGCCCGACGCACGCACAACCTCAACCTCGCGCACTGGGTGCCCGATCTGTTCATGCGCCGGGTCGAAGCCGACGCCGTGTGGTCGCTGTTCAACCCGAGCGATGTGCCGGAACTCACCGACCTGCACGGTGCCGATTTCGAACGGGCCTACGCGAGTGCCGAGGCGCGCGGCCTGGCCCGCAAGCAGGTGCGTGCCCGCGAGCTCTACGCCCGGATGATGCGCACGCTCGCCCAGACCGGCAACGGCTGGATGAACTTCAAGGACCGTGCCAACGCCACCTGCAACCAGGCCTTGAAGTCCGGCAATGTGGTGCATCTGTCGAACCTCTGCACCGAGATTCTTGAAGTCACCTCGGGCGCGCACACGGCCGTGTGCAACCTCGGCTCGATCAACCTCGCCCAGCACCTCGGCGAGGATGGCGTGGATTTCGAGCGTCTGGGCGAGACCGTGCGTGCCGCGGTGCGACAGCTGGATCGGGTGATCGATCTCAACTTCTACCCGATCCCCGAAGCCGCCGCCTCGAACGCGCTGTGGCGACCGGTGGGGCTCGGCCTGATGGGCCTGCAGGACGTGTTCTTCGCCCTGCGCCTGCCCTTCGATTCGGACGCGGCCAAGACGCTGTCGACGCGGATCAGTGCCGAGATCTACTTCCATGCGCTGTCGGCGAGCTGCGAGCTGGCCGAAGCGCAAGGCGCGCATCCGGCGTTTGCCGACACGCATGCCGCGCAGGGTCGCCTGCAGTTCGATCTCTGGGGGGTGGAGCCGGCCGAGCCGCGCTGGATCGCGTTGAAGCAGCGTATCGCCGCGCATGGCTTGCGCAATTCGCTGCTGATCGCCATCGCGCCAACCGCCACCATCGCCTCGATCGCCGGCTGCTACGAGTGCATCGAGCCGCAGGTCAGCAACCTGTTCAAGCGCGAGACGCTGTCCGGCGACTTTCTGCAGGTCAACCGCCATCTTGTCGAGGAGCTGAAACGCCTCGGTCTGTGGACGCCGGAGGTGCGCGATCGCATCAAGCAGGCCGAAGGTTCGATCGCTGGCATCGACGAGATCCCCGAGACCCTACGCCGGATCTACCGCACCGCCTGGGAGCTGCCGATGCGCGCCTTGATCGACCTGCAGGCCGCGCGCGGCCCCTACATCGACCAGAGCGCCTCCCTCAATCTGTTCATGGAAAACCCGAGCATCGGTGCCCTGTCCTCGATGTACATGTACGCCTGGAAGCAAGGGCTCAAGACCACCTACTACCTGCGCTCGCGGCCGGCCACGAAGATCGCCAAGATCACGGTGGCGGCAAGAGCCTCGGCCACACCGACTTCGCGAGTGGATGATCCAGCTGCTTTGGACGACACGGCAGCGATCGTCTGCTCGCTGGAAAACCCCGGAAGCTGCGAGGCCTGCCAGTGAACGCCACCGACCTTTCTGCCGCCACGACAGGCACCGACAGCACGGGTGCCGCCCTGCCGAAGGTCAGCACGCCACGCCTGCTCGACCCCGGTTTCGACCTCACCCTGCGGCCGATGCGCTACCCGCCGTTCTATGCGATGTACCGCGATGCCATTCGCAACACCTGGACGGTGGAAGAGGTCGATTTCGCCCCGGACGTGCAGGACCTCGCGACCAAGCTCGGCCCCGCCGAGCGGCATCTCGTGCAGCGGCTCGTTGCCTTCTTCGCCACCGGCGATTCGATCGTGGCGAACAACCTCGTGCTGAACCTCTACCGGCACATCAACGCGCCCGAAGCGCGGATGTATTTATCGCGCCAGCTCTACGAAGAAGCCCTGCACGTGCAGTTCTACCTCACCCTGCTGGATGCCTACCTGCCCGATCCAGCGGAGCGGGTGAAGGCCTTCGCGGCGGTCGAGAACATCCCCAGCATCAAGGCCAAGGCCGATTTCTGCTTCCGCTGGATCGATTCGATCCAGTCGATGGAGCGGCTGGACACGCCCGCGGACCGCCGGCGCTTCCTGCTCAACCTCGCCTGCTTCGCCACTTGCATCGAAGGCCTGTTCTTCTTCGCCGCCTTCGCCTACGTCTACTACCTGCGCTCGCGCGGCCTGCTGCACGGCCTTGCCTCGGGCACCAACTGGGTGTTCCGCGACGAGAGCGCGCACATGGCCTTCGCGATGGCGGTGCTGCACACCGCGCGCGAAGAGGAGCCGGATCTGTGCGATGCCGCCTGGGCGATCGAGGTCGATCGCATGCTCGACGAGGCGGTAGCCGTCGAGCTGGCCTTCGCCGAGGACGTGCTGGCCGGCGGCATGGCCGGCCTCTCGCTCAAGGACATGCGCGAATACCTCGATTACGTGGCCGACCAGCGCCGCGTGCAGCTCGGCTTGAAGGCCAAGACCGGGGCGCGCAACCCGTTCCCGTTCATGGACCTGCAGGACGTGCAGGAGCTGACCAACTTCTTCGAGCGGCGGGTCAGCGCCTATCAAGTGGGCGTGGAGGGCGAGGTGGCCTTCGACGCGGCGTTCTGAGCGCCGGGTTGGGCCAGTACCTGCCTCAGCGTTTCAGAGCCTTCAAGGCATCGGCCATCGCCGTGTTGGCCGGTGCCGCCGCGGGCTTGGGTGCGGCAGCGCGTGAGGCATCGCCTCGGCCGCTGCCCCGCCCATCGCGCGGTCCGCGTTCGTTCTGCGCCGGCCGCTCCTCGCGCTTGCCGCCCCGGGCCTCGCCGGGCACATCGTCGAGCCGGCAGGTGAGCGCGATGCGTTTGCGCGCCACGTCGACCTCGAGCACCTTCACTTTCACGACGTCGCCGACCTTCACGACTTCGCGCGGGTCTTTCACGAACTTGTCCGACAGCGCCGAGATGTGCACCAGCCCATCCTGGTGCACGCCAAGGTCGACGAAGGCGCCGAAGGCGGCGACGTTGGTGACCACGCCTTCCAGCACCATGCCGGGGCGCAGGTCCTTCAGATCCTCGATGCCGTCGGCGAAGCGCGCGGCCTTGAACGCCGGGCGCGGGTCGCGGCCGGGTTTCTCGAGTTCGCGGACGATGTCCTTCACCGTTGGCAGGCCGAAACGCTCGTCGGTGAACTGTTCGAGCTTCAGGCCGCGCAGGCTGGCGGCGTCGCCGATCAGTTGGCCGATCGGGCGGCCGCAGGCCTTGACGATCTTCTCGACCACCGGGTAGGCCTCGGGGTGCACGGCGGAGGCATCGAGCGGCTGCATGCCGTCGGCGATGCGCAAAAAACCCGCGCACTGCTCGAAGGTCTTCTCGCCGAGACGCGGCACCTTGAGCAACTCGCGGCGTGATTTGAATGCCCCGTGTTCATCGCGATAGCGGACGATGTTCTCCGCCACGGTGCTGCTGAGGCCGGAAACGCGCGCCAGCAGGGGTGCCGAGGCGGTGTTCACGTAGACACCGACGGCGTTCACGCAGTCCTCGACGCGGGCGTCGAGCGCGCGCGCCATCGCGAACGGGTTGACGTCGTGCTGGTACTGACCGACGCCGATGGCCTTGGGCTCGATCTTCACCAGTTCGGCCAGCGGGTCCTGCAGGCGGCGGGCGATCGAGACCGCACCGCGGATGCTCACATCGAGGTCGGGGAACTCGCGCGACGCGAGCTCCGAGGCCGAGTACACCGAGGCTCCGGCCTCGCTGACGACGATCTTGGTGAGCTTCAATTCCGGGTGCTTGGCCATCAGCTCGCCGGCCAGCTTGTCGGTCTCGCGGCTGGCCGTGCCGTTGCCGATGGCGATGAGTTCGACGGCGTGCGCCGCGCAGAGCTGCTTCAGGCGCGCGATGGACGCATCCCACTGCCGCTTCGGCTCGTGCGGGTAGATCGTGTCGTATGCGACCAGCTTGCCGGTGGCGTCGACCACGGCCACCTTGACGCCGGTGCGCAGGCCGGGGTCGAGGCCGAGCACCGGGCGCATGCCGGCGGGTGCCGCGAGCAGCAGGTCTTTGAGGTTGTCGCCGAACACGGTGATCGCCTCGGCCTCGGCCTTCTCGCGTGCCGCACCCATCAAGTCGACACTGAGGTGCATCAGCAGGCGGGCGCGCCAGGCGAGGCGGCAGGTGTTGAGCAGCCAGGCATCGGCCGGGCGGCCCTTCGGCGCGACGCCCGCAGCGAGTGCGACACGGCCTTCGGCATAGGCGTGACCCGCTTCGAGGTCGGCGGTGGGTTCGAGGTCGACGCTGAGGATCTCCTCGCGACGCCCGCGCAGCAGGGCGAGCATGCGGTGCGAGGGAATCGCGCCAATCGGCTCGACGTGCTCGAAGTAGTCGCGGTACTTGGCACCCGCGGCCTCCTTGCCCGGCATCAGCTTCGAGCGCAGCACGCCCTTGGCCTGTAGCCACTCGCGCAGCTCGCCCACGAGTGCGGCGTTCTCGCCGATGCGCTCGATCAGGATGGCGCGCGCGCCGTCCAGCGCGGCGGCGACATCGGCCACGCCCTTGTCCGCGTCGACAAAGCCGGCTGCGCGTGCTTCGGGCGCCACCGTCGGATCGGCGAGAAGCGCGTTGGCCAGCGGCTCCAGGCCGGCCTCGCGGGCGATCTGCGCCTTGCTGCGGCGCTTGGGCTTGTAGGGCAGGTAGAGGTCTTCGAGGCGCGATTTCGCGTCGGCGGCGAGCACATCGTCGAGCAGCGGCTTGGTCAGTTTTCCCTGCTCGGCGATCGACGCGAGGATCGCGTCGCGGCGTTCTTCCAGTTCGCGCAGGTAGCCCAGCTGCTGCTCGAGGTGGCGCAACTGGGTGTCGTCGAGGCCGCCGGTCACTTCCTTGCGGTAGCGGGCGATGAAGGGCACGGTTGCGCCCTCGTCGAGCAGGTCGATGGCCGCCCTCACCTGGGCCGGCTGCGCGGCGATCTCGGCGGCGATCCGCTGGGCGATGCCGCTCGCGATGGTGCTGGCGGAACGGATGGGCGCGGCGAGGCCGACGGCTTCGGGGGTGGGTGCGGCGGGAGCGGACATCGGGACTCGACGGCAGGTGGAACGGGTCCTGATTGTCCGCTGCGCGAGGCTTCCCGCACAGGCTGGCGCGCCCGAAGCGGCTGTGTCAGGTGCCGGGTTCGGCGGCCGACAGGCCAAGATCGGTGTGCCGCAGAGCGGAAGGCATCGAAGTGCTGCACATGCGCCACCGACCAGTGCGCCACCGAGGCACCTTCGTTCCGCGCCCAGGCGACGTAGGGCGTGCTGCTGAAAGCTTCGGGGACCAGGCCATCGTCGCGGCCGTGCACCATGAATCGCCCAGGGTCGCCGCGGTCGTCGCCACGCAGCTGCCGGAACCCCCACCGGAGCCGGTGGAGGGCCAGCTGGCGCTGCGCCTGCTGGTGGTCGATAACGAGGCCGGCGTGCTCCACGCCACCCGGCAGCTGCTCGAAGGCTGGGGCGTCGAGGTCCGGGGTGCGACCGGCCCCGACGAGGCCCTGGCCCTGGCCGAAGGCTTCGCGCCCCAGGCTTGGCTGCTCGACTACCATCTGGACGATGGCGCCACCGGAGCCGAGTTGCACCGCCGGCTGGCGGCGCGCTTTCCTGCCGGCTTCGGCCTCGTTCTCAGCGCCGACCACGGCGAAGCGGTGCGTGCCGCGGTGCTCGCCGCCGGGGCCCAGCCGCTGACCAAGCCGCTCAGGCCCTTGCGCCTGCGCAGCCTGTTGCAGCGCCGGTTCAGCGCCGGCTGAGCGGCATCGGCTTCACCGCTTGCCAGCAGCGATGCTGGCAGTCTCGGCTGCATGGCCCTTGCCGTTGTCTGGTTCAAACGCGATCTGCGTTGCAGCGATCACGCGCCCCTGCATGCGGCGGCGGCGAGCGGGCGCCCGTTGCTGCCGCTCTACCTCGTCGAGCCCGATCTGTGGGCGCAGGCCGATGCCAGCGCCCGGCACTGGCGGCTGTTCAGCGAGGCCCTGAGCGAACTGCGTGCCGAACTCGCCGCTCTGGGCGCGCCGTTGTGGGTGCTGCAAGCCGAAGCGGGCACAGCGTTCGATGCCCTGCACCGGGCCTTCGGGCTTGCCGAGGTGCATGCGCACGAGGAGACCGGCAATGCCTGGACCTATGCCCGCGACCGTCGCGTGGCCGGCCTGTTGCGCGAGCGCGGTGTGGCTTTCATCGAGCATCCGAACGGCAGCACGGTGCGCCGCTTGGCGCGCCGTGAGGCCTGGCTCGTGCAATGGGAGCGGCACAAGGACGCGGCGGCGCTGCCTTTGCCGGAGGCGCTGCAGGGTTTCGATGGCGCGGCACAGAGCAGCAAGACTGGAACCTGCGGTGACGAGGTGGCCGCCCGGGCTTGGCTGGCCGATGCCCGCCGCGAACGGCTGCCCGATGGCCGCGAGCTTGGCCTCGCCGACGATCCCTGCCCCGGTCGCCAGCCCGGTGGCCGAGCCTCGGCCCTGCGATTGCTTTCAAGCTTCATCGACGGCCGGGGTGCCCACTACTCGCGCGGCATGAGCAGCCCGATCAGTGCGGCGAAAGTGTGCTCGCGGCTCTCGGTGCATTTCGCCAGCGGAACCTTGTCGATCCGCGAGGCCGTGGCTGCCACCCGCGCCGCCGCCTCGACGGGTTGTGCCACGCCGGTGCGGGCTTTGCAGAGCTTCGAGTCGCGCCTGCACTGGCAGGGGCATTTCATGCAGAAGCTCGAGAGTGAGCCGGCCATCGAGTTCCGCAACACCCACCGGGGCTTCGATGGCCTGCGCGAGGCGTTCTTCGATCGCAGCGCCTTCGAGGCCTGGCGCAGCGGCTGCACCGGCTGGCCCTTCGTCGATGCCTGCATGCGCAGGCTGGCCGCCACCGGCTGGATCAATTTCCGCATGCGGGCCATGCTGGTGGCGGTGGCCAGCTACCACCTCTGGCTGCACTGGCGTGAGACCGGCTTGCACCTGGCGCGACAGTTCACCGATTACGAGCCCGGCATCCATTGGCCGCAGGTGCAGATGCAAAGCGGGGTGACCGGCATCAACATTCCGCGCATCTACAACCCGGTCAAGCAGGGTCTCGATCAGGATCCCGAGGGCGCGTTCGTTCGCCGTTGGGTGCCCGAACTGGCAGCGCTGCCGGCCCCGTGGATTCACCTGCCGTGGAAGCTGCCCGCGGCCCAGCTTGCCCGTCATGGCGTGGTGCTGGGCCGCGACTACCCGGCGCCGCTTTGCGACCACGAGCAGGCCGCACGCGCGGCCAAGGCAAGGCTCACCGCCTGGTGGCGCGAGCACCCCGGCATGCGCGAGGGCGCCCGTGCTGTGCTGGCACGGCACGGCAGCCGGCAGAAGCAGGCGCGTCCCCGGCTCCACGGTCCGGCCAAGAAAAACCCTGCGCCGCTCGGGGCAACGCAGGGCGATCTGTTCCGCTGAGCCGCCGCTCCGGGCAGGGTGCGGCGGCAAGCTTCAGAAGCGGTAATTCAGCCGGCCGTAGACGAAGCGTCCCGAACGACCGAATGGCGAGTAGTTGCTGAACGGCGTGTTGCCGGTCGGGTTCAGGGTGCGCTGCTGGCTGTTGACGGTGATATTGACCGGGAAGGGCTCGGGGTAGGTGTCGGTCAGGTTGTCGGCACCGATCGCCAGCTCCCAACGCTCGGAAAACTGCACCCGGCCTTCGAGATCGATGAGCACCTCGGCGGGGATGCGGAAGTCGAGACCGGCTTCGAGCGGGTTGTTCGAGCCGGGGTTGAGGGCCTCGCCGTAACGGGTGGCGCGCAGCGTGGCCGAGAAGCGGCCAAGCGTCCAGTCGAGGTTGGCGCCGAACTTGTTGCGCGGGTTGCCTTCCTCGAAGATCAGCACATTGACCCGATCGAACAACCGGATGTTGGGATCGATCGCGGCGATCGGCGCGGTGGTCGGGGTGCGGGTGACCGAGGTCTCGTTGACGTTGCCGGTCAGGGTGAGGTCGAAGCGTCCGGCCGTTGCGGTCTCGATCGGCAGGTTGAACACCACATCCACGCCGCGGGTCTCGGTATCCACGCCATTGAGGAAGAAGCGGCCGCCGCCGATGCCGACGAAGCCCTGCGCGGTGAGAAAGTTGCGGACACTGGCCTGGATCAGGTTCTCCGAGAGCACGATGCGGTTATCGATGTCGATCGCGTAGGCATCGATGGTGAGGCTGGCCTGGCCGAAGTTGAACACCGCGCCCAGGCCGAGGTTGATCGATTCCTCGGCTTCCAGTGGGCGCGCGCCCAGCGCGATCGCCACCGGGTCGGCCACCGGGAAAGTGGTGATGTCGAAGGGCACGCCGCCGATGAAGTTGGTGGCGGTCGAAGTGAAGAACTGCTGCTGCGGCGAGGGTGCGCGGAAGCCGTTCTGGATCGAGCCGCGCAGGGCGAAGCCATCGCTGAAGTTGAAGCGGCTGGCCAGCTTGCCGGTCACGTTGCTGCCGAAGTCGGAGTAACGCTCGGCGCGAACCGCGCCGGCAACCATCATCCGCTCGCTGAGGTTGGTCTCGGTGTCGAGGTAGATGCCGACGGCGTTGCGCGAGGCGTCAACTTCGTTGGCGGGGCGGAAGCCGGGGAACACCTGGGCACCCGGAGCGGTCGGTGCCGCATTAAGCAGAACGCCGCCATTGATCCAAGACGAGGGCTCACCGGCATGGATCTGGTAATTCTCGTTGCGCGCTTCGAGGCCGACGGCCAGAAACAGGTCGGAGTAGAGGCCGTTCACGGCCAGAGCCCGGGTGCCGCCGAAGTTGAACACGGTCTGCGCGTACTCGATGGCACCGGCATCGAACACCCGCTGGCTGGCCGCGCCTTGCGAGCGGTTGAGGGTGTTCTGGATGGTGAAATCCATGACGTTGCTGCCCCAGGACAGCGAGCTGTCCATGGCCCAGTCGCCCCAGTTCCAGCGGATGCCGCCGGCCGCGCTGGCATCGACCACCTGCGGTGCGATCTGCGGCAGGAAGCCGTCGGGGTAGATCTGCGGCACGTTGCGGGCATCGCGCGGGGTGCGGAAGAAGCCGGCCGAGACCGCCTGGCGATCCTGCCAGCTGGCCCAGCCGTAGAGTTCGGCGCCGCCCTCGAGGTCGATGCCGGCATTGGCGAACAGGGTGGTCTGACGCACGTCCGGTTCGCCGTACCAGGCGTTGAAGCGGTCGATGGTCGCTTCGCGCGGGTCGAACAGGTTGCCCGGCAGCAGCGGGTACTGCTGGCGGTTGTCGTAGCCGTCGCGCTCGGTGCGCTCCTGGTCGCGGTGCTCGAAACTCAGGGTGAGGAAGCCCACCCCGGCCAGCGAGAGACCCTTCCAGCCGGCCACGGTGGTGGTGGCGCCGTCATCGACTTCTCGGGTCACCGTGGTCGGCTGCGCCCAGTTCGGGGTCAGCGGCGCACCAGCTTGCACGCCACCGACCACCGGGGTGCGGATCACCGCGAACGGCGTCACCGGCACGGTGTATTCCGACATCCGGCGGCCGTGGCTGATGCTGATCCCGCCGCCCTCGTCGGCCTCGCGCAGCAACACGTTGATGACGCCGGCGATGGCGTCCGAGCCGTACTGCGCCGAGGCGCCGTCCCGCAGCACCTCGACCCCGCGCAGGGCCACGGTGGGAATGGTGTTGAGGTCGACCGCCGCCGAGCCGCGGCCGACCGTGTTGTTGAGATTGACCAGGGCCGAGGCATGGCGGCGCTTGCCGTTGACCAGCACCAGGGTCTGGTCCGGGGCCAGGCCGCGCAGGGTGGCCGGGCGAACGGTGTCGGTGCCGTCGGTCAGACCCGGGCGCGGGAAGTTGAAGGACGGCAGGGCCAGCGAAAGGGCCTGACTCAGTTCGGTGCTGCCCTTGCGTTCGAGCTGCTGGATCGGGATCGAATCGACCGGGGCCACGGTGTCGGCAGCCGAGCGACCCTCGAAGCGGGTGCCGGTGACGATCACCGCATCGAGCACGCGCGCCTCGTCCTGGGCGCTGGCTTCGGTCGGAGGGGTCGGCACCGCCGGGGTCTGGGCGTGGGCAAGGCCGGGGAGGGCCAGCGCACTGGCGATGGCGGCGGCGAGCAGGGCGGGTCGGTTCATGCGGGCATTCTCGGCAAGGGCAGGCGGTTAAGCACGGTTCATGAAGCCCATGTTTCACGTCGAGGGGGTGTGATGCAAGTCCGCTGTGGCCCGGGAAGATGCCCCATCCGCCCCGCTCGGCCGGGTCGACCGGTCCGGGCGGCTACAATGGGGGATGCTTGCTTTCAAGAACCTGGCCCTCCGTCGCGGGCCCCGCCTGCTGTTTTCCGATGTCGACCTGACCCTGCACGCCGGCTGGCGGGTGGGCGTGGTCGGCCGCAACGGCTGCGGAAAATCCAGCCTGTTCGCCGCGGTGCGCGGCGAGATCGAGCCTGATCGCGGCGATATTGATCGGCCGAACAAGCTGCGCATGGCCTCGGTGGCGCAGGAAACCCCGGCCCTGCCCGATGCCGCGCTCGACTTCGTGCTGTCTGGCGACGCCGAGGTGCACGCGGCGATCCGGATGGAAGCCGAAGCGATGGCCGCCGAGGATTACGAGAAGGTCGCCGACGCCCACACGTTGCTGGCCGAGCTCAACGGCTACGACGCGCCCTCGCGCGCGGCCAAGCTGCTGCACGGCCTCGGCTTCCCTTCGAACACCCACGCCACGCCGGTCGGCGAGTTCTCGGGCGGCTGGCGCGTGCGCCTGAACGTGGCCCGCGCGCTGATGACGCCCTCCGACCTGCTGCTGCTCGACGAGCCGACCAACCATCTCGACCTCGACGCCGTGCTCTGGCTCGAGGAGTGGCTGCGCGCGTATCCGGGCACCCTGCTGGTGATCTCGCACGACCGCGAGTTTCTCGACGGCCTGTGCACGCACACCCTGCACCTGCACGAGGGCAAGGCCAAGACCTACGTCGGCGGCTACACGGCCTTCGAGCGCCAGCGCTCCGAGCACCTGCGCCTGCAGCAGATCGCGCACGAGAAGGAACAGACTGAGCGCGCCCACCTGCAGGCCTTCATCGACCGCTTCAAGGCGAAAGCCAGCAAGGCCAAGCAGGCGCAGAGCCGCATGAAGCGCCTTGCGAAGCTGGCCGGCACCGAGGCGGTGCGCGCCGAGCGCGAGGTGCGCATCGATTTCCCGGTGCCACTCAAGCAGCCGACCACGCTGATCCAATTGCGCGAGGCCGACTGCGGCTATCGGGCCTCCGATGCCGATACGTCCGACAGCGCAGCAGGTCGCAAGCCCAGCGTCGGGCCCGGTGCCGTCACGAAGATCCTCGGCCAGGTCGGCCTGTCGATCGAAGCCGGCGACCGCCTCGGCCTGCTCGGCCCGAACGGCGCCGGCAAATCGACGCTGGTGAAAACGCTGGTCGGGGAGTTGCCCCTGCTCAGCGGCGAGCGCACCGGGCATCCCGATCTGGTCATCGGCTACTTCGCCCAGCACACGGTCGAATCGCTGCACGAGGGCCAGACGCCGATCGACCACCTGCGGACGATCGCGCCGAACACCACGGTGCAGGAGTTCCGCGACTTCCTCGGACGCTGGAACTTCCCCGGCGACCGCGCCTTCGAGGTGATCGACGGCTTCTCCGGTGGTGAGCGTGCGCGACTGGCGCTGGCGATGATCGCGTGGCGTCGACCGAACGTGCTGCTGCTCGACGAGCCCACCAACCATCTGGATCTCGAGATGCGCGAGGCACTCGCCGAGGCGCTCGCCGACTTCGACGGCGCCATCGTCATGGTCAGCCACGATCGCCACCTGATCGGCCTCGTCTGCGACCGCTACGTGCGCGTCGCCGACGGCCTCGTTGAGCCCTACGACGAGGACCTCGACGCCTACGCGACCTGGCTGAAGCAGCGCGGGAACAATGCCAACGCCAAGCCCAAGCCCGTCGAGGCGAAGCCCGTCGCGAAGATCGAGCCTGCCAAGGTGACGGCGACCCCGGCAACGTCATCGCGGCCGGCGAAGCCGGTCGATGCGGCGACGAAGAAGCGCCACGCCGCGGTCGAGGCCAGGCTGGCCTCGCTCGCCGCCGAAGCCGAGGTGCTGGACGGCGAACTGGCCATCGCCGCAGCCAAGGGCGATGCGCAGTCGGCCCGCGCCATGGCCGCGCTCGGCCAACGCCGCCACAGTCTCCAGACCGAGCGCGAGGCCCTGGAACTCGAATGGTTGGCACTCGCCGAGAAGATCGAGGCGGGTTGAAATCCCGACCCGCCACCCCCAAGCCAGCCGCAGCGTTCCGCCACCCGAAACCCGCCCGCCATGCCCATCTACGCCTTCGCCTGCTCGGCCTGCGGCCACACCTTCGACCGCCTGCAACGGCTCGCCGACCCCGACCCGAGCACCTGCCCGGCCTGCGGTGCCGAAGGCGCGATCGGACGTCAGCTCACCGCACCGCAGTTCAGGCTGGCCGGTGCGGGCTGGTACGAGACCGACTTCAAGAAAGACGGCGACAGGAAGCGCAATCTGGCCGACAAGGCGGGCGGCGATGGCGCTTCGGGGTCGCCGGCAAGCCCGGCTCCCGCCACTGACGCCAAGCCCGCCGTGGTTGCACCGGCTGCTGAGGCCTGACATGGGCAGTGAAAGCCTGTTCCGCCAGGAAGTCCTGGAAGCCCGCCAGACCCGTTGGCTGGGTGGCATCTCGCTCGGCCAGCCACTCTCGCTGTAGCTGCTGACCGGCTTCGCCGTCGGCGCGGCGGCGCTGATCGTGCTGTTTCTGGTTTTTGGCGACTACACCCGGCGCACCCGCGTCAGCGCGCAGTTGGTGCCGGACTTGGGCGTGGCGACCGTTACCGCGCCGGCCACCGGCATTTTGGCCAAGGTGCCGGTGCGCGAAGGCCAGCGCGTCCTGGCTGGCGAGGTGCTGGCGGTGTTGGCGGTACCGCGCGCCACCCTGGCTGGCGGCGACACCGCGCAAGCGCTGCAATCGGCCATCGCCCTGCGTCAGGCAGGCCTGGCCGGCGGCTTCGATTCGCAGCGCGCGCAATGGCAGGCGCAGCAGGCTGGTCTGGCGGCGCAGATCGACAACGCCCAAGCCGAGTTGCGCGCCCGGCAATTCGTCACCGAACTGCAACTGCAGCAACAGCAGGCGGCGGAACTCGAACAGCTCGGTGCCGTACAGGCGCTGCAGGCGGGGCAGCCGCTGCTCAGCCTGTTGCCGGCGGCCAGCCAACTCGAAGCGCATCTGCTGGTGCCCAGCCGCGCGGTCGGTTTCGTCGAACCCGGCGACAGCGTGCGCTTGCGCTACCAGGCCATTCCCTATCAGCGGTTTGGCCATCATCAAGGCCAGGTGCAGCGCATTTCGCGCAGCGCGCTGGCCCCCAGCGAGCTGGTCGCGCTGCTGGGCAGCGCGCCGCCCGGCGAGCCCTTCTACCGCATCGTCGTGGCGCTGGACCGGCAGACCGTGCGCGCCTTCGGCCAGGACGAAGCGCTCAAGCCCGGCATGCGGCTGGAGGCCGATATCCTGGGCGAGCGCCGTGCGCTGTGGGAGTGGGCTCTGGAGCCCTTGTATGCTCTGCATGGGCGCATGGAGTCGCCATAGCACCTCATCCGGTGCGTGTCAAGTATTGACGGGGGGGGGGGGCGGCTGTGACAGGGTTCGTGCTGCCTGCGATCCGCAGGTTTTTCGTAGGGAGAGCGAAGATGCGCGAGTTGACTGTGAATGAAATCGAGTATGTGGGTGGTGCCACTACGCCGCCGCTTCCCTCGCCGCTGTACGGGCCGTCGCCGCAACAGCAGTTCTTGGAACTGCGCGAGTGGCTGGCAAGGCAGGCGCAAAGGCAGGAGCCGTAGAAGGGTCCGTTGGGGGAGCCGGCACGCATGATGGGTAATCCCCCCACTTTTATTTTACGTACTGCCTGCGATCCGCAGGTTTTTCGAGGGGAACGAAAATGCGCGAGTTGACTGTGAATGAAATCGAGTATGTGGGCGGTGGTAATGCCGGCGCTTCTTTTATTGGATGCGTTGGGGGTGGTGTGGCTGGCCAGTTTGGTGGTGGCTGGGCTGGCGCCGCAACGGGCGCTGCAATTGGGTCGGCGTTCGGCGGGTTTGGCGCAGTGCCAGGGGCGCTCATCGGCTACCTTGCCGGTCGGACCTTTGGGCAGACTGTCGGTTGTGCTGCGGGCGCATTCGTTGGCTCCCAGCTCTAACGTAATTTAGGCAGTTGCAAACCGCGTAGGGCTTAGCCCCTGCGCGGTTTCTTCAGTAAGACCTTGTGGTTTCTTGGGTGTTCTATGAAGAGGTGGGCCGAAGGTAACCAGGTGTTCTCCATTCAGGAACCTTCAGAGAGTTAAAGGTAATGTCGATGAGCCAAATTGATGAAGTCAAGCTGCATGCCCAAGCGCTAATTGCGGGCGTTCTGGTTCTCGTCACATCCTGCATTCTGGCGTTCTTTCTCAGGGGCTCAACCTTTGCCTTGGGCTTTGCTCAGGATGTGCTGTCCCACCTGTGGGTGCTTCCCGTAACTGCAGTGCTCGCAATCTTGCTCAGCAAGGCTGATTCCGTGCCAGTCACAAAGGGGATGTCGCTGCCGGCGTTCATGGTGAACGCGTACTGGATCATCTACGGTGGACTTGGTTTGATTGCCTTGCTTATTGCGCTCGCGCAGTTGGAGGCAAGTGACAAAAACAATTGGGCGTTGATCGCACTCTTGGGTGCGTTTGGCTTCAATGTCGGTAACGCTATTGACGCCAAAATGCTCCGTTGAGTTTAAGCAACCGTGAATTGTTCTCAATCAGCGGTTCGGCCATCATCAAGGCCAGGTGCAGCGCATTTCGCGCAGCGCGCTGGCCCCCAGCGAGCTGGCCGCGCTGCTGGGCAACGCGCCGCCCGGCGAGCCCTTCTACCGCATCGTCGTGGCGCTGGACCGGCAGACCGTGCGCGCCTTCGGCCAGGACGAAGCGCTCAAGCCCGGCATGCGGCTGGAGGCCGATATCCTGGGCGAGCGGCGCAAGCTATGGGAGTGGGCTCTGGAGCCTTGTATGCTCTCCATGGGCGCATGGAGTCGCCGTAGCACTTGACCCGGTGTGCGTCAAGTATTGACGGGGGGGGGGGCCGGCTGTGGCAAGTTTTGAGCTGCCTGCGATCCGCAGGTTTTCGAGGAGTAATCGAAATGCGCGAGTTGACTGTGAATGAAGTGAACGCCGTTTCGGGCGGCCAGACCCAGACGACGACCAGCACGACGAACACCAATAGTACCTCGCATACAAGATGCAACAGGCGCGGGACGCGCTGCACAACGGTAACCGCCGAGGTTACCGTAACTGTTACAACAAAAACGCCTTAAGCATTGGCGGTTCCGGGAGCCGGGCGTGCGAGCGTTCGGCTTCCCGAAGTACCGTTATCAAACACTGATTTTTTTGTTGCCGGAGTCGACGAACAGTGGCCACAGGTACACTCCTCGCACCGGTTGCGCTCATCGCTTTCCTCTTGCTGCTTATCGGCGCCGTCAGCGCCGGTGAAAAAGAGGAGCAACAGGTCGAGCACCTGACGCCTGAGGAATTCCTCAAGTTGGAAGGACCAGAGGAGTTCGAGCGACTCACCCGCGAAGCAGAAGATGCCATCATCGCGGCTTTGGGGGGTATGCCTCCGACAATTGAGCGAAACGGCTCGGCCATTCTTTTTTCAGGGCACATCTCTCATCAGGCGGTCGACGCGTTAGACGCTGCCATCGCCGTAGCGCCGACGACAGAGCTGCATATTCGTTCGGCTGGCGGCACCGTACTTGCGGGACATCGAATGGGCAGACTCGTGCACCAGCACAGACTCGCTGTCGTGGTCGATCAGTACTGCAATTCAGGCTGTGCCAACTACGTTTTTACGGCGGGTGCACGGCGGGTCATTGCGGAGGGCGCCGTTGTCGTTTGGCACGGGAACACTTTGCAGAAGAACTTTCGTGAGTTCGATCAATGCGGGCGGACGGTCTCATCGTTTGACGGCATCCCCATGCCGCCGGAGGAGGTCGCAGCACGCGGGGCGGACTCCACCGGTCGAGCGCGGGCACAGGTCGCCGACCTGGAGTTCTTTCGCGGCATCGGCGTCGATGACTACATCACTCGCGTCGGGCAGGAGCCGCGATTCTTTGGCAACTTCACGCTCAGCGTCGACGACATGGCGCGCTTCGGCGTGACGGGAGTCGAAGCGCCGCCCGGATATGGCTCGGCCGAGTTCTGCCGTGAAATCAATCACAAGCGGCCCTATCTCAATGTTCACTGCGTGGCGGTCACCGATCAAATGCTCGCCTACGAGCAAACGCGTCGCGTGATGGGCGAGATCTGCCAGTCGGACGGCACGCTGCGCATCCGCACGGAGCGCGACTGAGTTCTCTTTCGGCCGTGCGCCCCATCCTGCAATCCCAAGCCGCCGAGTGCGGCTTGGCCTGCTTGGCCATGGTCGCCGACCATCACGGCCATCGCACCGACTTACCAGCGCTGCGCCAGCGGTTTTCCTTGTCGCTCAAAGGTGCCGCGCTCAACCGCCTGATCGGCATCGCCCAGCAGCTCGGTTTCCAGACCCGCGCCCTGCGCCTGGACATGGAGCATCTGCCGCAGTTGCGGCTGCCCTGCATCCTGCACTGGGACCTCAACCACTTCGTGGTGCTGGCCAAGGTCGGGCGCAAGACCGTCACCATCCTCGACCCCGCCTTCGGCGAGCGCACGCTCAGCCGCGAGGAAGTCTCCCAGCACTTCACCGGCGTTGCGCTGGAACTGACGCCCGGCACCGAGTTCAAGCAGCAGCACGCGCCGCCGGTGGTCAAACTGTCGCAGCTCACCGGGCCGGTACGTGGGCTATGGCGTTCGCTGGCGCAGATTTTGCTGCTGTCGGTCGCCTTGCAAGTGTTCGTGCTGCTGGCACCGTTCTTTATGCAGTGGGTGGTCGATCAGGCCCTGGTCTCGGCCGATCGCGACTTGTTGACCGTGCTCGGCCTGGGTTTTGGTTTGGCTCTGTTGCTGCAGGTCGCCATCGGCTGGCTTCGCGGCTGGGCGCTGGTGTTTCTGTCCAGCCAGCTCGGTTTGCAATGGCTGGGCAATGTCTTCGCCCATGCCCTGCGACTGCCGCTGGATTTCTTCGAGAAGCGGCATCTGGGCGACGTGGTTTCGCGCATGGGCGCAGTGCAGTCGATCCAGAACACCCTGACCACGACCTTTGTCGAGGCCCTGATCGACGGCCTGATGGCGATCACTACGCTGGCCATGCTGTTGATCTACAGCCCCAAGCTGGCCTTGATCTCGCTGTTGGCGGTGGCCCTGTACCTGGCTCTGCGCGCCCTGGCCTTCCGGCCGCTGCGTCGCATCACCGAGCAGGAGCTGGTGGCCGCCGCCAAGCAGCAGACGCATCTGCTGGAATCGCTACGCGGGATGCAGAGCCTCAAGGTCGCCGGGCAGGAAGCCTACCGCCAGGGTGCCTACCAGAACCTGATGGTCGATACCGTCAACCAGGAACTCAAGCTCGCCAAGCTGGGGCTGGGCTTCGGCACGGCGAGCCAGACCATCTTCGGCATCGAGCGCATCGCGGTGATCTGGATCGGTGCCACGCTGGCGATGGACAGCGTGTTCTCGGTCGGCATGCTGTTCGCCTATCTGGCCTACAAGGATCAGTTTGCCACCCGCGTCTCGGGCCTGATCGACAAATGGATCGAGTTCCGCATGCTGCGCCTGCACTGCGAGCGCCTGGCCGATATCGTGCTGACCCCGCCGGAGCAGGATGCGGGCTCCGATATTGAGCAGGCACCGCCGACCAGCACCCGGATCGAGGTGCAGGGCCTCTGCTTCCGCTATGCCGAGGGTGAGCCCTGGGTGTTGCAGGAGTGCAGTTTCAGCGTCGAGGACGGCGAATCGGTCGCCATCGTCGGTGCCTCCGGCTGCGGCAAGACCACCCTGGTCAAGCTGCTGCTCGGTCTGCTGCCGCCGAGCGCGGGCAGTATCCGCGTCGGCGGCCAGGACATCCACCGGCTCGGCCTGCGCAACTACCGCAGCCTGGTCGGTGCAGTAATGCAGGACGACCAGCTGTTCGCCGGCTCGGTGGCCGAGAACATCGCTTTCGGTGATGCCGAGCTGAGCTTCGCCCGCATCGAGGCGGCGGCTCGGCTGGCGGCGGTGCACGAGGAGATCGCGGCGATGCCGATGGGCTACCACAGCCTGATCGGCGATATGGGCACCGTGCTCTCGGGCGGCCAGAAGCAGCGGGTGATCCTGGCGCGCGCGCTCTACCGAAAGCCGAAGATCCTGTTCCTCGACGAGGCCACCAGCCACCTGGATGTCGAGCGCGAGCGTCTGGTCAATGACGCGGTGCGCCGGCTCAGTCTGACCAAGCTGATCATCGCCCACCGGCCGGAGACCATCGCCTCGGCCGATCGGGTGCTGGTGATGCAGGGCGGGAAGATCGTGCAGGAGTATCGACCGCAGGCGCCGCCGGCAGTGCCGATGGCCGGTTGACGCCGCCCGCCGTCTCAGGCTTCGCCCGGTACAATCCCGGGCTTTCCGCCGCTTCCGCGCGCCAGCCTTGATTTTCCGGAGTCTCCATGCGTAGCCACTACTGCGGCCAGCTCAGCGAAGCGCTGATCGGCCAGACCGTCACCCTCTGCGGCTGGGCCGATGTCGCCCGCAACCTCGGTGGTGTCTGTTTCATTGACCTGCGCGACCACGAGGGCATCGCGCAGATCGTCGCCGAGCCGGACAACCCGGCCTACGCCACCGCCGCACAGGTCGGTTACGAGGACTGCCTGAAGGTCACCGGCGTGGTGCGCGCCCGCCACAGCGTCAACGACAAGCTCAAGACCGGCCGCATCGAAGTCGTCGCCGAACGCATCGAGCTGTTGAACAAGGCCGAGACGCTGCCCTTCTACCTGCACGAATCGCCCGGCGAGGACGTGCGTCTGAAGTACCGCTACCTCGACCTGCGCCGCCCGGCGATGCAGCAGACGATGCGCACCCGCGTGGCCCTGGTGCGGGCCCTGCGTCGGTATCTGGACGCCCAGGGCTTCCAGGACATCGAGACGCCGATCCTGACCAAGGCCACACCCGAAGGCGCGCGCGACTACCTCGTGCCGAGCCGCGTGCATCCGGGCGAGTTCTTCGCACTGCCGCAGTCGCCGCAGCTGTTCAAGCAGCTCTTGATGATGGCCGGCTTCGACCGCTACTACCAGATCGCGCGCTGCTTCCGCGATGAAGATCTTCGCGCCGACCGCCAGCCGGAATTCACCCAGCTCGACATGGAGTTCGCCTTCATCACCGAAGCCGACATCCAGAACTTCGTGGAAGGGATGATCCGCAGCGTGCTGAACGAGGTCGGCGGCATCGAGCTGGCCAATCCCTTCCCGCGCATGAGCTATGCCGAGGCCATGCGCCGCTACGGCTCGGACAAGCCCGACTTGCGCATCGCGTGGGAACTCATCGACATCGCCGAGCTCGTCAAGCACTGCGAGTTCAAGGTCTTCACCGACTGGGCCAACCACAATGATGGCCGCGTGGCCGCGCTGCGCGTGCCGGGCGGCGCGAGTCTGAGCCGCAAGCAGATCGACGACTACGGCGCGTTCTGCGCCAAGTATGGCGCCAAGGGCCTCGCGTGGATGAAGGTCGAATCGCGCGCCAAGGGCCGCGAGGGCGTCAACTCGCCGATCGCCAAGTTCCTCGACGACGCCACGTTGAATGCCGTGCTCGACGCCGCTGAAGCGCAGGACGGTGACCTGCTGTTCTTCGGCGCCGGCACTTGGAAGACCGTCTGCGACTTCATGGGTGCTTTGCGCCTGAAGGCCGCGAAGGACCTCGGCCAGGTCGCGAGCGGCTGGGCGCCGCTGTGGGTCACCGACTTCCCGATGTTCGAATGGGACGAAGATGCACAGCGCTATGTCGCCCTGCATCACCCGTTCACCGCGCCGAAGATCGACGACCTCGCCGACCTCGCCGCCAACGCCCACACGGCGGTGTCGCGCGGCTACGACATGGTGCTCAACGGCAACGAGATCGGCGGCGGTTCGGTGCGCATCCACAACAGCGCGATGCAGGCCAAGGTGTTCGAGCTGCTGGGCATCGGCGCCGAAGAAGCGCAGGCCAAGTTCGGCTTCCTGCTCGAAGCCCTGCGCTACGGCGCCCCGCCGCACGGCGGTATCGCTTTCGGCATCGACCGCATCGCGGCCCTGATGGCCGGCAGCGATTCGATCCGCGACGTCATCGCCTTCCCGAAGACCGCCAGCGCGCAGTGCCTGCTGACCAGCGCCCCGTCGCCGATCGACGACCGCCAACTCGTCGAGCTGCACGTGCAGGTGCGGCCGGCCGCGGCCAAGGTCTGAGCGGGCGACGCTCGCACCGCGAGCTGTTAGCGAGGACGATCCGATGACCGAGCGCGTCGTCCTGCTGCACGGCATCTGGAACCACACGCCGGTGCTGTGGCCGCTTGCCGAGCGCCTGCGTGCGGCCGGTTTCGAGGCGGAAACCTTCGGCTACCCCAGTGTGCTGGGCGGGGCCGAATGGGCGGCGCGGCGGCTGGCCGAGCGTCTGCGCGCCGACGAGCGCCGGGGCCGACCTGCTGCGCATCTGGTGGGGCACAGTTTGGGCGGCCTTGTTTCGCTGCTGGCCGCACACGATCCGGAACTGCCGGTACGCCGTATCGTCTGTCTCGGCAGCCCCTTGAACGGCAGTGCCGCCGCCCGTGCCGTGCACCGGCATGGCCTCACATTCGGCATGGGCCGCAGCGCCCGCGTGCTGCTGAAGGGGCTGGAGCAGGTGCCGGCGCAGCGCGAGGTCGGGGCGATCGCCGGCACGTTTGAACTGGGCCTTGGTCGGATGCTGCGCACCTTCGACGGCCCGCACGACGGCACCGTAGCGGTGGCCGAGACCCGACTGCCTGGCCTCGTCGACCACACCGAAGTCCGCGCCAGCCACATGGGCCTTCTGGTGTCGCGGCAGGCGGCGGAGGCGGTGGCGAATTTCCTGCGGATGGGAAGGTTCGGGGGCCGATCGGCGTAGCGCTCGCCTGCGTAGCAGGCGCGAAGGCCATGAGCACGCCAGCAGGCCCGCCCTCGGCGATAATCCCGTCATCGCCAACACCCCCGAGGCACCCCATGGGTCGATTGATGGCCATCGAAGGCCGCAAGAACGCGCAGGCCGCCAAGCGCGGCGCGGTCTTCACCAAACTGGTCCGCGAGATCTCCGTCGCGGCGCGGATGGGCGGCGGTGACCCCGCCGGCAACCCACGGCTGCGCCTCGCCATCGACCGCGCGCTGGCCGCCTCGATGCCGAAGGACAACATCGAGCGCGCCATCAAGAAGGCCACTGGCGAGCTTGAGGGCGTGAGCTATGAGGAGGTTCGCTACGAGGGCTACGCCCCGGGCGGCATCGCGGTCATTGTGGAATGCCTCACCGACAACCGCGTGCGCACCGTGGCCGACGTGCGCCATGCCTTCTCGAAGTTCGGCGGCAACCTCGGCACCGAGGGCTCGGTCGCTTTCATGTTCAAGAAAGTTGGCGTGCTGGCTTACGGCGCCGGTGCCGACGAGGAGAAGATCACCGAGGCCGCCATCGAGGCCGGTGCCGACGACATCAAGAGCTACGACGACGGCTCGGTGGAGGTGATCACCTCGCCCGAGGCTTTCGAGGCGGTGAAGAAGGCGATGCAGGCCGCCGGCCTCGCCCCGGCGGAAGCGAACGTGACCATGCGCGCCGACAATGACGTGGCCGTCGATGGCGAGACCGCGCAACAGGTGGTCAAACTGCTCGACAGGCTTGAAGACCTCGACGACGTGCAGCACGTGCACCACAACGCCGAACTGCCGGACAGCGCCTACCAGTGAGCCTTCGCCTGCTCGGCATCGATCCCGGATCGCGGCGCACCGGCCTCGGGATCATCGATGTCGACGCCTACGGCCACTACAGCTTCGTGCACTGCGAGGTGCTGAACCTGCTGATCGACACCGACACCTTCCCCGAGCGGCTCGGCCGCCTCGCGGAAACGCTCGATGCCGTCATCAGCCAATGGCAGCCGCAGCAGGTCGCGATCGAAACCGTGTTCATGGACAAGAGTGCGACCTCGGCGCTGAAGCTTGGCCACGCCCGCGGCGCGGCCATCGCCACCGTGGTGCGCCGCGGCCTGCCGCTCGCCGAATACCCGCCGCGGGTCATCAAACAGAGCCTCGTTGGCAAAGGCGCCGCCGACAAGGACCAGGTGCAGCACATGGTCAGGATCCTGCTGAACCTGCAGGGCGAGCGCCTGTTCGCCGATGCGGCGGATGCGCTCGCGGTCGCGCTCACTCACGCCCACATGTCCGCCACCGCGATGCGCGCCGGGGTCGGCGTGGCGGCGCTGCGGCGGCGGTGACTCGGGCAGACTGCCCCCACTTCTTTCGAGCGATCGACGAATGATCGGACGCCTCCGCGGCACCCTCATCCAAAAATCCCCGCCTTGGCTCATGGTCGAGGTGGGTGGTGTGGGCTACGAGCTCGAAGCGCCGATGTCGACGGTCTACGAGCTGCCCGAGCTGGGCCGCGAGGTCACGCTGTTCACGCACTACGCGGTGAAGGAGGACAGCGTCGCACTGTACGGCTTTCTCACCGAGCGCGAACGCCGGCTGTTCCGCGACGTGCAGAAGGTGACCGGCATCGGTGCCAAGATCGCGCTGGCCATTCTTTCGGGCGTCAGCGTTGATGACTTCGCCCGGCTGGTGGCGATGAGCGATATCACGGCACTCACCCGCATCCCCGGCATCGGCAAGAAAACTGCCGAGCGCATCGTGGTGGAGTTGCGGGATCGCGCGGCGGAGTTGGGCGGCGTGGGTGGCCCCGTCGCCAAGGGCCAGCCGATCCCCGCCGACCCGCCATCCGAAGCCCTGATCGCCCTGCAGCAGCTCGGCTACAAACCGGCCGAGGCGGCGAAGATGGTCAAAGACGCGTTCGAGGCGGGCGATACGGCGGAAGCCATCATCCGCAAGGCCTTGAAGGCGGCGCTGCGCACCTGACATGCGACCATAGCCGCCATGACCACCCGTACCGTCGCGCCCGGCGCCACCGCCGAGGACGAAGCCCTCGAAGCCAGCATCCGCCCGAAATCCCTTGCCGAATACCTGGGCCAGGAGGCGGTGCGCGAGCAGATGCAGATCTACATCCAGGCCGCCAAGCAGCGCGGCGAAGCGCTTGACCATGTGCTGATCTTCGGCCCGCCCGGCCTCGGCAAGACCACGCTCAGCCATGTCATCGCCAACGAGCTGGGCGTGAACCTGCGGCAGTCCTCCGGCCCGGTGATCGAGAAGGCCGGTGATCTGGCCGCCCTGCTCACCAACTTGCAGCCCAACGATGTGCTGTTCGTCGACGAGATCCACCGGCTCTCGCCGGTGGTCGAGGAGGTGCTCTACCCGGCGATGGAGGACTACCAGATCGACATCATGATCGGCGAGGGCCCCGCGGCCCGCTCGATCAAGCTCGACCTGCCGCCCTTCACCCTGATCGGTGCGACCACCCGCGCTGGCCTGCTGACGGCACCGCTGCGCGACCGCTTCGGCATCGTCCAGCGCCTCGAGTTCTACACCGCCGAGGAGCTCACCCGCATCGTCCGGCGCTCCTCGCAGATTCTCGGGATCGCCTGCGATGCCGAGGGTGCAGCCGAGATCGCCCGCCGCGCGCGTGGCACGCCGCGCATCGCCAACCGCCTGCTGCGCCGGGTGCGCGATTTCGCGCAGGTGAAAGGCGAGGGCGTCATCACCCGGACCATTGCCGATGCCGCGATGAGGATGCTCAAAGTCGATCCGGAGGGCTTCGACGAACTCGACCGCCGCCTGCTCGCCACCATCGCCGAGAGCTTCGGGGGTGGCCCGGTCGGCGTCGAATCACTGGCTGCGGCACTCTCCGAAGAGCGCGGCACGCTGGAGGACGTGGTCGAGCCTTACCTGATCCAGCAGGGCTATCTCTTGCGCACGGCACGGGGCCGCATGCTCAGCACCAGGGCCTGGGGCTGGCTCGGCCTGAAGCCGCCGCGTGGCCTGCCCACGCCTGACCTCTTCGAGCCGGACGCCGCTCCATGAGGCTGCGGCCCGGATCGCCGCTGCCGCTCGCCGCGCCGGCGTTCAGCCTGACCTCAAGGGTCTATTGGGAAGATACCGATGCCGGCGGGGTCGTCTACCACGCCAGCTACGTCCGGTTCCTCGAGCGCGCACGCACCGAATGGTTGCGTGCCGCCGGCTACAATCAGACGCGGCTGCGCGCGGAAGGTGGCCTGCTGCTGGTGGTGCGTGCGATGCGGCTCGATTTCCTGGCCCCGGCGCGGCTCGACGACCTGCTGACGATCACCGTGGAGCCGGTGGCCGCGAAGGGTGCCAGCCTGCGCTGCCGGCAGGCCGTGTTGCACGGCGACCGCACCCTGCTCACCGCCGAGGTCGACATCGCCTGCCTGCACGACGCCGACTTCCGCCCTACCCGAATTCCTGCCGGCCTGTTGGCCGATCTCATGCGAAACCCTGGTGACCCATGCTGACGACCGAACTCCTCGCCGCCGCCGCTGCCGTCCCGCTTGCTCCCGAGACTGTCGGGGCCGCCACCCAGATCGCTGTCGAAGTCGCCGAGAAGGGTGGCGTCAACTACGTCGAACTGGTCATGCAAGCCAGCATACCGGTGCAGATCGTGCTGCTGCTGCTGCTGTTCGGTTCGATCTACTCCTGGGTGATCATCTTCCGCAAGATCCGTGTCTACCAGCGCGCCGATGGCGAGGCCAACGACTTCGAAGGCCGTTTCTGGTCCGGTGCTGACCTCAACCAGCTCTACCGCGCCGCCACCGATCGCAACCGCTCGGTCGATGGACTGGAAGCGATTTTCGAAGCCGGTTTCCGTGAGTTCACCCGCCTGCGCCAGAAGCGCGGCATGGACGCCCGCACCCAGCTCGAAGGCGCGCAGCGCGCCATGCGTGCCACCTTCTCGCGCGAGGCCGGAGGGCTGGAGCGCAACCTGGAGATGCTGGCCAACATCGGCTCGACCGCGCCCTACGTCGGCCTGGTCGGCACGGTGTGGGGCATCATGATCGCCTTCCATGAGCTCGGGAATGTCGAGCAGGCGACCATGGCCCAGGTCGCGCCACACATCTCCGAGGCGCTGATCGCCACCGCCATGGGCCTGTTCGCCGCCATCCCCGCGGTCTGGGCCTACAACCGCTTCTCCTCGCGGGTTGAGCGGCTGCTGGCCCGTTACGAGGCCTTCGCCGAGGACTTCAGCTCCATCCTCGCCCGCCAGGGCGCCAGCGACGAGCCCTGAACCGGCAACCCCACCGCATCGCCCGGAGCCACCGCCATGGCCGTGTTCAGCCACCGTCGCAAGAAGCGCAAGCTCACCGCCGAGATCAACGTCGTGCCCTACATCGACGTCAAGCTCGTGCTGCTGGTGATTTTCATGATCACCGCCTCGGTGATGAACCTCGGGGTCGATGTCAACCTGCCGCAGAGCAATGCGCGGGCGGTCCAGCAGAGCGAAGACCCGGTGGTGGTCTCGATCAATGCTGCCGGCCAGTACTCGCTTCGTCTGGGTGACGGGCCCGACACACCGGTCAGCGCCGAGCAACTGAGCACCCAGCTGCGGGCCTTCGTCGCCCAGAACCCGCGCCTGCCGGTGTTCGTCGCCGCCGACAAGAACTTGCGCTACCAGGAAGTGATGACGGCGATGGAACTGCTGCAGGCCGCCGGCGTCAGCCGGGCGGCGCTGATGAGCGTGCCGAGGGCGCAGGAGCGCTGATGCGCGAACGTCGCGAAGACACCGGCATCGCCGTTGGCCTCTCGGTCGGTATCCATCTGGCCGCGCTGGCGTTGCTCTACCTCGGTTGGCGCTTCGCTCCGGCCGCCACACCGCTTTCGGTGGCCGGCCCGCCGATCGAGGTTGAATTCGGCGGCATGCTGCTGCCGGAGCCTCGACCCCAGCCGCCAGCTCGTCCCGCCGAGCCGGAGCCGGCAGCACCGCCGCCGCAGCCGCGTCCGGTGGTCGCTCCGCAGGACGCCATGGTCGAGCCGCAGCCGGCCCCGCAAACCGCGCAGGCCGTGCCCGATGTGCGCGACCAGGAGCGCGCCACCCGCGAGGCCGTCTCGCCAGAGCCGCCGCTGCCGCGCGAGCAGGAGGAGCGTCGCCGGCAGCAGCAGGTCGACCTGACCGAGCGGCCGCCGCAGGCGGCTCCCGAAGAGCGCCAGCGGCTCTCGCCGCAGCAGACGGAGCGCTTGCAGCGCCTGGCCGATCTGCAGCGCCAACGCGCCCAGGCCGACCAGCAGACCCGTGCCGAGGAACAGCGGCTCGAACAGTTGCGTGAGCTCGCCCAGCGCCCGCCGCAGCCGGCCGGGCCACCAGCCGCCGCCAGTGGGCCGGTTGGCGCCATCGCCGGCAATTTCGGCACCGACACCGGGCTGGAAGCGGCGTACAGGCTGGCCATCCAGAACGCGGTGGAGCGCAACTGGATCCGGCCGGACACCATCCCGCCGGGCACACCCTGCCGCATCAGGGTGATCCAGATCCCCGGCGGCGACGTGATCAGCGCCGAAGTCATCCAGCCCTGCGCCTTCGACGCCATCGGCCAGCGCTCGCTGGAGGCTGCCGTGCGGCGCTCCGAGCCGCTGCCCTTCGCCGGGTTTGAATCGGTGTTCAGGCGCGAGCTGCTATTCAACTTCCGTGCGCCGGACGAGTGAAGGCCTCGGCATCGTCTTCGCACCGCCCCGCTACACTCCCTTTTTACCGGCCCTCCGGAACCGACCCATGCTGCGACACCTCGCCACTTCCGCCCTGCTGGCCCTGGCCCTGCTGCTGCCCCTGCCCTCGCAGGCCCAGGCGCTGGAAATCGACATCGTCGGCGGCAACGCCGCCGCCTTGCCGATCACCGTGGTGCCGATGCCCTATCTCGGCACCCAGGTGGCGCCGGATGTCGATGTGGCAGCCATCATCGCCGCCAACCTCAACCGTTCCGGGCAGTTCCGCACCCTGCCTTTGGCCAACCTGGTCGAGCGACCGGTTCGCGGCACCGACATCCAGTTCCCGACCTGGCGGGTACTGAGGCAGGATTTCATCGTCGTCGGGCGCGTCCTCGATGCGCCGGACGGCGGCTTCCGGGTCGAGTACGAGCTTTTCGATGTGGCCAAGCAGGAGCGTCTGCTCGGGCTGGCCATGACCGGCCGAGCCCGCGGTCTGCGTGATGTCGCCCACCAGATCTCCGATCAGATCTACGAACGCATCCTCGGCGTGCGCGGGGCGTTCTGGACGCGGATCGCCTATGTCACTGCCACCGGCCGTGGCGACGACATGCAATTCGCTCTGATGGTCGCCGACGCCGACGGCGCCAACCCGCAGACCGTGGTGCGCTCCCGCGAGCCGCTGCTGTCGCCGGCCTGGTCGCCGGACGGTCGTCGATTGGCCTACGTCAGCTTCGAGCGCGGCAACTCGACCATCTACATCCAGGAGCTGGCCACCGGTGCCCGCGAGCTGATCGCGAGCTTCCGCGGCATCAACGGTGCCCCGAGCTTCAGCCCGGACGGCACCCGCCTCGCCATGACCCTGTCGCGCTCCGGCAATCCGGACATCTACGTGATGGACCTGGCCACCCGCGCCCTCACCCCGGTCACCCGCCATTTTGGAATCGACACCGAGGCGGTCTGGACCCCGGACGGCCAGAGCCTGATCTTCACCTCCGATCGTGCCGGCCGGCCGCAGCTTTACCAGGTGCCTGTCAGCGGCGGCGAACCCGTCCGTCTCACGTTCGAGGGAGACCACAACGCCAAGGCTTCGGTCTCTTTCGATGGTAAAAAAATCGCTATGGCGCAAGGCCGGCGGAACGTTTATCGTATCGCTGTGCTGGATCGTTCGCGGGCGACGCCCGTCTGGCAGACCCTGTCGCCGGGCAACTTGGATGAATCACCCAGTTTCGCGCCCAATGCCAGCATGCTGCTGTATGCCACCAAGGAAGGCGGCCGGGGGGTGTTGTACGCGGTTTCGGCCGACGCCCGGGTGCGCCAGCGTTTGGTTCTGACCGACGGTGATGTCCGGGAGCCCGCCTGGTCGCCGTTCCGGCAACGATAAACAGGACGGGCCCGCCACATTGCTCACTTGACCGTTGTCTGCTGTTTTCCGATTCCACCACCACGAGGTTTTGAACCATGAACAATACCGTCCGCCTTGCTCTGGTCGCTGCATGCGCCATTGTCCTTTCCGCCTGCGCGAGGCAGGTTCGCGAAGAGCCGCAGCCCGCCCCAGTCGCTCAAGTGGCCGCCCCGGCTGCACCGGCTGTCGCTGACGGTCGTTTCGGTCCTCAGGACCTCGACACCAACCCCTGCCTGATGCAGCGCACGGTGTTGTTCGACTTCGACATGGCCACCATCCGTCCGGAGTTCCAGGCGATCATGGCTTGCCACGCCCGTTACCTGCAGGACCGCCCGGAAGCCCGCGTCACGCTGGAAGGTCACGCCGATGAGCGCGGCAGCCGTGAGTACAACCTGGCCCTCGGCGAGCGCCGTGGCAATGCCGTGATGGGTGCCCTGCAGGCCGCCGGTGGTTCGGCTGGCCAGCTCACCGTCGTCTCCTTCGGCGAAGAGCGTCCGACCTGCACCGCGAGCACCGAGTCCTGCTGGCAGCAGAACCGTCGCGTCGAGATCGTCTACACCGCACGTTAAGCGATGACATTCTTGCGCGGCGTACAGCTCGCAATCGCAGCGGCGGCCTTCATGGCCGCCGCTTCGGCATTGGCGCAGCGCGCCAGTCTGGCTGAACGGGTCGAGCGGCTCGAAGCCCAGGCGCTCACCCAGAACCAGACCCAGGCCAACATCGAACTGTTGAACCGCATCAATGCCCTGCAGCAGGAGCTGGCCTCGCAGCGCGGTCTGGTCGAACAGTTGCAGAACGACAACGCCCGGCTTCGCCAGACGCTGCGCGAGCAGTACATCGACGTGGATTCACGGTTGATCCGACTCGAGGGCGTTGCTGCCCCCGCGATGGGTGCTGCCGCTCCTGTTACCGGTGGTCCTGCCGCCTTGGCAGCGCCCGCTGCTCCGGTGAGGGAGACCGCCCCACCCGCACCTGCCGCACCTGCCGCTCCGGCCGGGCTCGGTGGGGTGGTGGCCGGTGTGGCCAATGCGCCTTTGCCGGGAACTGCGGCCAACCCGGCCAGCGAGCGCGAGCTCTACGACAGCGCCTTCCAAGCCTTGCGGGACGGCGAGTACGCCGAAGCCTCGCGGCGATTCCAAGCCTATCTTGAAGCTTTCCCGAACGGCAGCTTGGCTCCGAATGCCTGGTACTGGCTGGGCGAGAGCTATTACGTCACCCAGAATTATGCCGTGGCCCTGCAGGCCTTCCAGAACCTGCTGCAGGCTTTCCCCGACTCCAGCAAGGCGGCCGATGCCCTGCTCAAGGTCGGCTATTCGCAGTTTGAGCTGGGACGCTCCGCCGAAGGCGAGTCCACCTTGCGCGAAGTGATCGCCCGTTTTCCCGGCAGCGATGCTGCGCGTCTGGCCCAGAGCCGATTGCGCACGCTGGCCCTCGACCTGCCCTGAGGCATGGACCCGCTGCCGCGCCTGCGCGAGCGGCCCAGCGATCGCGAGCGTCCCTCCGAGATCGTCCAGGCCGAGCGCCTCAAGGTCACCGAGGTCTTTCTTTCGTTGCAGGGCGAATCACGTTCGGTCGGCTGGCCCACGGTGTTCATCCGTCTGACCGGCTGCCCGCTGCGTTGCCGCTACTGCGATTCGGCCTATGCCTTCCACGGTGGCGAATGGCGATCGATTCCCGAACTGGTCGATCAGGCTCGCGCCTTCGGCGTGCGGCATGTCTGCGTGACCGGTGGTGAACCGCTGGCGCAACGGCGCTGCCTCGCGCTGCTGGCGGCCTTGTGCGATGCCGGCTTCGAGGTGTCGCTGGAAACCTCGGGCGCGCTCGATGTGGCCGCGGTCGATGCGCGCGTCTCGCGGGTGCTCGACCTGAAGACCCCCGGCTCCGGCGAGGCCCAGCGCAACCGGCTCGACAACCTGCCCCTGCTCAGCGCCAAGGACCAGGTCAAGTTCGTGCTCTGCGACCGCGCCGACTACGACTGGGCCAGAGCCATGCTGGCCGATCACCGTCTGGCGGAGCGCTGCGAGGTGCTGTTCTCGCCGAGTTTCGGGCAGTTGGCACCGCGCGATCTGGCCGACTGGATCGTCGCCGATCGCCTGCCGGTGCGGTTCCAGTTGCAATTGCACAAGCAGCTCTGGGGCGACGAACCAGGACGCTGACCGCCACGATGACGATCAACACCGACGCGATGCTCACCCTCGACAGCACGAAGTCCGCGGCAGAATACCCACCGGATGGCCGCGGCAAGCGCGCAGTGGTACTGGTCTCGGGCGGCATGGACTCGGCCGTGGTGCTGGCGATCGCCCGCGCCCGTGGCTTCGAGGCCTACGCGCTCTCGGTGCGTTACGGCCAGCGCCATTCCGCCGAACTCGACGCCGCCGCGCGCCATGCCGCAAGCCTCGGCGCCGTCGCCCACAAGCTCGTCGACGTCGATCTGCGCAGCATCGGCGGTTCGGCACTCACCGCCGATATCGCCGTGCCGGAGACGCCGGGCGAGGGCATCCCCATCACCTACGTGCCGGCACGCAACACCATCATGCTTTCGCTCGCGCTGGGCTGGGCCGAAGTGCTGGGTGCCCGCGATCTGTTCTGCGGCGTCAACGCGGTCGACTACTCCGGCTACCCGGACTGCCGGCCCGAGTTCATCGCCGCCTTCGAGCGCCTTGCCAACCTCGCCACCCAGGCCGGCGTCGAGGAGGGCGGCATCCGCGTGCATGCGCCACTGATCGCGATGGGCAAGGCCGCCATCGTGACCGAGGGTTTGCGGCTCGGCGTTGATTTCGCGAAGACGGTGAGCTGCTACCAGGCCGATGCCGAGGGCCGGGCCTGCGGCCGCTGCGATGCCTGCCGCTTGCGCGCCGAGGGCTTCGCCAAGGCCGGCGTGAGCGACCCCACCCGCTACGCGCCGGGCTGAACGCGAGCCGCCATGAGCGGCTGCCACCCGAGCGGCGCATGCGTTACACTTCGCGCCCGCCGCAACGGCGGACAGGCTCCGGGCCGTTAGCTCAGTCGGTAGAGCAGCTGGCTTTTAACCAGTTGGTCGATGGTTCGAATCCATCACGGCCCACCACTACGCTCACAGGGCATTGATCGGAATCTTGAGGTAGGAGATGCCATTGGCCTCGGCCGGCGGCAGCTCACCGGCGCGCACATTGACCTGCACCGAAGGCAGGATCAGTTGCGGCATCTCCAGCGTGGCGTCGCGCTGGGTGCGCAGGCGCACGAAGGCCTCCTCGTCGATCCCGTCGTGCAGGTGGATGTTGCCGGCGCGCTGCTCGGCCACCGTGCAGGAGGCGCGCAGGTCGCGGCCTGCGGGTGGGTAGTCGTGGCAGAGGAACAGATGGGTTTCGGCGGGCAGGGCGAGCAGCCGGCGGGCCGAAGCGTAGAGCGCGCGGGCGTCGCCGCCAGGGAAATCGCAGCGCGCCGAGCCGACATCGGGCTGGAACAGGGTGTCGCCAACGAACACCGCATCACCGATGTGGTACGCCACGCAGGCCGGGGTGTGGCCGGGCACGCCGATCACCGTGCCGGTCAATTCACCGATGGTGAAACGGTCGCCGTCGGCGAACAGGTGATCGAACTGCGAGCCGTCGGCGCAGAAGCCGGGTTCGAGATGGAAGACCTCCTTGAACACCTTCTGCACCTCGGTGATGCGGGCGCCGATGCCGATTTGTCCGCCCAGTGCGGCCTTCAGGTAGGGTGCGGCGGTCAGGTGGTCGGCATGGGCGTGGGTTTCCAGGATCCATTCGACGCGCAGACCCTGCGCCTTCACGTAGTCGATGACGAGGTCGGCCGAATCGGTGCGGGTGCGTCCCGACTTGGGGTCGTAGTCCAGCACGGAATCGATGATCGCGGCGGCGCTGCCCGGCCCGGCATGCACGATGTGGGTGAGGGTCCAAGTGGCTGGGTCGAACAGGCTGTGGACCGTGGGCGAGAGCGGGGTGGGCGACATGGCAGGCCTCGTTAGATTGAATAAGTCCTAATGTATTGACAGCTAATGGAAAGGTCAATAGCATGCACGCACTCTTCCGCAGGAGCTTGCCATGACCATCGACTGGGTGAACTTCACGCCCTGGACCTCCCTCGCCGGCGGCCTGCTGCTGGGCCTTGCCGCGGCCTTGTTCGTGCTGCTCAACGGCCGGGTGCTCGGCATCACCGGCATCGTTGCTGGCTTGTTCCGGCCGCAGCAGGGCGGCTTGGACTGGCGGATCGCGCTGATCGCCGGGCTGCTGCTGGCACCCTTGGTGTTCGGCTGGCTGACACCGGAGGGCTTCCTGCCCGCACCGCGCATCGACGCTGGGTTGGGCCTCGTGATCGTGGCCGGTCTGCTGGTCGGTTTCGGCACCCGCTATGGCTCGGGCTGCACCAGCGGCCACGGGGTCTGTGGCCTGTCGCGGCTTTCGCTGCGTTCGCTGGTGGCCACGCTCTGCTTCATGGGCGCCGGTTTCGCCACCGTTTTTGTCATCCGCCACCTGCTCTGAGGGCCTGACCATGCCATTGATTTCCGCTTTTTTCGTGGGCCTGCTGTTTGGCATCGGCCTGCTGCTTTCCGGCATGACCGACCCGGGCAAGGTGCAGGGCTTTCTCGATCTGTTCGGCCTCTGGGATCCTTCGCTGGCTCTGGTGATGGGCGGCGCGATCGCGGTGGGCGTGCTGGCCTTCCGTCTGGCGGGGCAGCGTGGCCACACCCTGCTGGGCGGTCCGATGGCGCTGCCGGTGGAGAATCGCATCGACCACCGGCTCGTGATCGGCGGCCTGCTGTTCGGCATCGGCTGGGGCCTTGCCGGCTTCTGCCCCGGCCCCGGCATCGTCGCCATGGCGCAGGGCGAGACCATGGCTCTGGTCTTCGTGCTCGCCATGCTGGCCGGCATGGCGGTGTTCGAGGTCGTCGACCGCTTCACCGCGAAACCCGCCAGCGGCAGCGCGCCGGCATGAGTGCGCCGCCGCTGGAGCTGCGCTGCCTCACGCCGGAGCTCTGCGTGGCCGGGCAGATCGATCCGACCGACCTGCCGGCGATCGCCGAGGCCGGCTTCGGCAGCGTGATCTGCAACCGCCCCGATGGCGAACAACCCGACCAGCCAAGTTGGCAGGCGATCGAACAGGCTGCCTTGCAGCAGGGCCTGCGCTTCGCCCACCTGCCGGTGGTGGGGGGGCTGATCAACGCGCAGCAGGTGCAGGAATTCGAGCGCCTGCTGGCCAGCCTACCGGGGCCGATTCTGGCCTACTGCCGCTCCGGTCAGCGCTGCACCGTGCTCTGGGTCTATTCGCAGGCCAGGCATCAGGCCTGGCCGGAACTGCTGGAGCAGGCGGCGCGGGCCGGGTACGACCTGCGGGCACTCGCGCCGCCGCCGCAGAGCTGAACGCCCGTGTTCGACACCTTGCGCGGCTACGACCGCCACAGCTTCGCCAGCGATGCGCTGGCCGGCTTGGTGGTCACGTTGATGCTGATCCCGCAAAGCCTCGCTTATGCCCTGCTGGCCGGGCTGCCGCCGGAAGCCGGTCTCTACGCCAGCGTGGTGCCGCTCGTGGTCTATGCCCTGCTGGGCAGCAGCCGGGTGCTGGCGGTGGGGCCGGTGGCGGTGGTGTCGCTGATGACGGCAGCCACGGTCGGTGAACATGCCGCTGCGGGCACCGCCCACTACGCCACCGTCGCGCTGACGCTGGCCTTCCTGTCGGGCGCCTTGCTGCTGCTGATGGGCCTGCTGCGGCTCGGGGTGCTGGCGCAGTTCTTGAGCCATCCGGTGATCGCCGGCTTCATCACCGCGGCCGCCCTGTTGATCGCCTTCAGCCAGCTTGGGCCCTTGCTCGGCACCGCCGAGGGCGAGTGGCTGCACGGCCCCACCGCCCTGGTCGGCTTGGGCAGCCTCGCCCTGCTGCTGGCCTTGCGCAGTTGGGGCAAGCCGGC
Source organism: Silanimonas sp. (assembly GCA_018334015.1). Taxonomy (GTDB): domain Bacteria; phylum Pseudomonadota; class Gammaproteobacteria; order Xanthomonadales; family Xanthomonadaceae; genus Silanimonas. The sequence goes on along the minus strand of JAGXTI010000007.1, from coordinate 30,777 downwards.
GCTGCGTGGTCTTGGCCTGTCGCCGCGCCTCGCTGAACTGCTGGCACGCGCTGGGCCGGTGCTGGTGCTGGCGCTCGCCGTGGCCTCGATGCTGGCCTTCGATGGCGGCGCTGTGGGTGTGGCGCTGGTGGGCGAGGTGCCGCGTGGCATGCCGCCCTTCACCCTGCCCCTGTTCGATCCGGCCCTGCTGGCCGATCTCTTCCTTCCCGCCCTGTTGATCAGCGTGGTGGGCTTCGTCGAATCGGTGTCGGTGGGGCAGACCCTGGCGGCCAAGCGCCGCCAGCGGGTCGATCCCGACCGCGAATTGCTGGCGCTCGGCGGCAGCAATCTCGCCGCCTCTTTCAGTGGTGGCTTTCCGGTGACCGGTGGTTTCGCCCGTTCGGTGGTGCAGTTCGAGGCCGGAGCGCAGACCCAGGTCGCCAGCCTGTGGGTGGCGCTCGGCATCCTGCTGGCTTCGCTGCTGCTCACGCCGCTGCTCTACCACCTGCCCAAGGCCACGCTGGCGGCCACCATCGTGGTCGCCGTGCTCACGCTCGTCGATCTCAGGGTCTTCAGGACCACCTGGGTCTACGCCAAGGCCGATTTCCTCGCCCTGCTCGCCACCGTGCTGGTCACCCTGGGCCTCGGGGTGGAGCAGGGTCTGGTCGCTGGCGTGATGCTCTCTTTGCTGTTGCATCTGTGGCGCAGCAGCCGGCCGCACATCGCCGAAGTGGGCCGGGTACCGGGCACCGAGCATTACCGCAACGTCGAACGCCACGCGGTCGAGACCCGGCCCGAGGTGCTTGCCCTGCGGGTCGATGAAAGCCTGTTCTTCGCCAATGCCCGCGCGCTGGAGGACCGTATCAATGCCGAGGTCGCGGCGCGGCCCGGATTGCGCCATGTGGTGCTGCTGTGCTCGGCCATCAACGCCATCGACGCCAGTGCGCTCGACAGCCTCGAGGCGATCAACGAGCGGTTGCGCGAGGGAGGGCTCAGGCTGCATCTTTCCGAAGTGAAAGGCCCGGTGATGGACCGGCTCGGCCGCAGCGATTTCCTGGGGCGCCTCTCCGGCCAAGTGTTCCTCAGCCATCATCAGGCGATGCAGGCGCTGGCCAGCGGCTGAGGGCGGCGCTGCGGCGCTACACTGCGCGCCCGATGCGCGAGCCTGACGCCCACACCGCTGCGCCCGCGCCCCGCGCCGCGCGCCCCGACCCGCTCGAGCGCGTCCTCGCCAAGGACCGCGCTGGTCTGCTGCGCCTGCAGAAGCGGCTCACGGAAGCCCGGGGCGAGGCGAGGACGGCGGCGCAGGCCGCCTTCGAACAGGCCATCGCGCGCTCGCAAGCGGCGTTCGAGGCACGGCTCGCCCGCAGCCCCGAGCCGCGCATCGACACCGAGCTGCCGATCGGCCGCGAGGCCGAGGCGATCGTTGAATTGATCCGCAAGCATCAGGTCGTCGTCATCGCCGGCGAAACCGGTTCCGGCAAGACCACCCAGCTGCCCAAGCTCTGCCTCGCTGCCGGCCGCGGTGCCGCCGGTCTGATCGGCTGCACCCAGCCACGGCGCATCGCCGCCCGTGCGGTGGCGAAGCGCGTGGCCGAGGAGCTGCAGGTGCCGCTCGGCAAGGAGGTGGGCTGGCAGGTGCGCTTCACCGAGCAGGTCGGCGAGGACACGCTGATCAAGTTCATGACCGACGGCATCCTGCTGGCCGAGATCCAGAAGGACCGCTACCTCTCGGCCTACGACACGATCATCGTCGACGAGGCGCACGAGCGCTCGCTCAACATCGATTTTCTGCTCGGCTACCTGAAAGGTCTGCTGACCAAGCGCCGTGACCTCAAGCTGATCGTCACCTCGGCCACCATCGACACCGGGCGTTTTGCCCAGCATTTCGGCGATGCGCCGGTGCTCAGCGTCGAGGGCCGCAGCTACCCGGTCGAAGTGCGCTACCGGCCGCTCGAGGAAACGAACGCCGACGTCGCCGCGAAGCCGGATACCGAGAAATCGCTCTACGAGGGCCTGCTGGCGGCCTGCGACGAGATCACCCGCGAAGATGCACGTGGCGATGTGCTGGTCTTTCTGGCCGGCGAGCGCGAGATCCGCGAAGTGCATCATCTGCTCGAACGCCGCAAGTACCGCGACACCGAGGTGCTGCCGCTGTACGCCAGGCTTTCGGCCAAGGACCAGGACCGCGTGTTCAAGCCGGGGCCGAAGCGGCGCATCGTGCTGGCCACGAACGTGGCCGAGACCTCGCTGACGGTGCCGCGCATCCGCTACGTGGTCGACCCGGGCACCGCGCGCGTGAAGCGCTACAGCCCGCGCATGAAGCTCGATCGCCTGCACATCGAGGACATCGCCCAAGCCAGTGCCGACCAGCGCAAGGGCCGCTGCGGACGGGTGTCGTCGGGCATCTGCTACCGGCTCTACAGCGAGCAGGATTTCAACAGCCGGCCGCGTTACACCGACCCGGAACTGCTGCGCTCCTCGCTGGCCGGGGTGATCCTGCGGATGCTCGCGCTGGGCTTGGGCCGGGTCGAGGATTTCCCTTTCCTCGATGCCCCCGACCCGCGGGCGGTGGCCGATGGCTGGCAGCAGCTCGTCGAGCTGGGCGCGGTCGACAAGCACCGGCAGCTGACGCCGGTCGGTCGGCAGATGGCGGCCTTCGCGGTCGACGTGAAGCTGGCCCGCATGCTGATCGCCGCCAAGGAGCGCGGGGCCCTGCGCGAGATGATCGTGATCGCCAGCTTCCTCGGCCTGCAGGACCCGCGCGAGCGGCCCGCCGAGGCTCGCGAGGCCGCCGATCGAGCGCATGCAGCCTTCGCCGACGAGCGCTCGGAGTTCGTCAGCATTCTCAAGCTCTGGGAGGCCTACCGAACCGCACACGAGGAGCTCTCGCAGTCGAAGCTGCGTGACTGGTGCAGCCAGCGCTTCCTGAACTTCCTGCGCTTGCGCGAGTGGCGCGAGCTGCACCGTCAGCTGATCCTCAACTGCGAGGCGCTGGGCTGGGCGCAGAACGAGGTGCCGGCCGACTATGCCGAACTGCACCGCGCGCTGCTGGCCGGTCTCGCGCTGCAGGTTGGGCATCGCTCGGAGAAGGGACTGTATGAGGCCCCGCGCAGCCGCAAGTTCGGGCTGTTCCCAGCTTCGACACTGGCGAGCAAGCCGCCACCCTGGCTGCTGTGCGCGACCCTGCTCGACACCGCCAAGGTCTGGGGCATCACGGCGGCGAAGATCGAGCCGGAATGGGTGATCGACGCCGTGCCGCACCTGCTCTCACGCCGGCACTTCGACCCGCACTGGTCGCGACGCGCGGGCCGGGTGCAGGGCTCGGAGCAGATCGGCCTGTTCGGCCTCGTGCTGCTGCCGAAGAAGCCCGTGCACTACGGCGGCCTCTACCCCGACGAGGCCCGCGAGATCTTCGTGCGGCAGGCGCTGGTGACGGGCGAGATCGACACCCGCATCCCGCTCGTCAAGCGCAACCTCGCGACGCTGGAGCGCGCGCTCGAAGAGGAAGCCAAGCAGCGCCGCGCCGGGCTCGTCGTCGACGAGGACTGGCAGGTGCGCTGGTACCTCGATCGCCTGCCCTCGGACGTGCACAACACCGCCGCGCTGGAGAGCTGGTACGGCAAGCTCGACCCGGCGGCGAAGAAGGCGCTGGAGTGGTCGCTGACCGAACTGATGTCGGTGGAGGGCAGTGGCATTGAGCGCTTCCCGGCCTTCCTGCCCTTGGGCGATGCCCGGTTGGCCCTGCACTACCGCTTCGAGCCCGGCCACGCCGAGGACGGCGTGACGCTCGATGTGCCCCTGCACCTGCTGCCGGCCCTCGATGCGGCACGTCTGAGCTGGTTGGTGCCGGGCCTGGTCGAAGAGAAAGCCACCGCACTGATCCGTGCCTTGCCGAAGGCGCTGCGCCGCAACTTCGTGCCGGTGCCCGACTTTGCCCGGGCGTTCGCACTGGCTTACCCGAACAGCGATGCCGACAGCATCGGCGGTGCGCTGGCGCGCTTTCTCGCCAAGGCGACCGGCGTGGCGATCAGCGCGCTCGACGTCGATGAGACCGTACTGGAGCCGCACCTGCGCATGAACCTGCGGGTCGGCGACACCGAGATGGGCACGACCGGCGGTCGCGGCCCAGGCTTCCGCGTACTGGGCCAATCGCGCTCGCTCGATGAACTCAAAGCACGATTCGGCACCGAGGCCGAGAAGGCCTTCGCCGCGCGCGCCGGCGAACGTCTGGCGCGCGAAGGCCTGCGCGAGTTTCCCGCCGAGCCGGTGCCGGTCGAGATCGCCGGTGCCGGCGGGCTGCCGGCGTTCCCCGCGCTGGTGCTCGACGGCGAGGACGTGGCCCTGCGCGTGCTGGCCGACCGTGAGGCGGCGGCGATCGCCCATGCAGCCGGCGTGCTGCGGCTGGCCGAGATCGCGCTCGCCGATACGGTCAAGCAGGCGCGCAAGCAATTGCCGCTGAACCCGAAGACCGCGATGGTCTACACCGCCGTCGCCACCGCCGAGCAACTGCGCGCCGACCTCGTGGCCAAGGCACTGGCGGCCCTGCTGGATGGTGACTCGAATGACCACGGCAGCATGGCGACCGCTTCGCCAGCATCGTCTGCGCATGGTCTCGCCGTCATTCGTGACCGCGAGACGTTCAACAAGGCCATCGCCAGCGTCAAGCAGAAGCTCTTCGCTGAGGCGATGGCGCGGCTGAAGGTGGCTGAGGCGGCACTCAGCCAGTACGCCGAAATCCGCCCCAAGCTCGAAGCGCCGGTGCTGGGCTGGGCGAAGGCCAACCTGGACGATCTGCGCGGCCAACTCGCCGGCCTCGTGCATCCGGGCTTCGTGCGCGAGACCCCGCCCGAAGCCTTCAAGGAACTGCCGCGCTACTTGAAGGCGCTGGCCCTGCGCGCCGAGCGCGCGCTGCGCGACCCCGTGCGCGACCAGCAGCGCATGCTGGAGGTGCAGCCCTTCGCCAGTGCGCTCGACGAGGCCCGCCGCCGCGGCACCGCCCTGCAGCCCGGCTGGCAGGCCCTGCGCTGGGATCTGGAAGAGCTCCGCGTCTCGCTGTTCGCCCAGGAGCTGGGCACCAAGCGGCCGGTGTCGGCCAAGCGCCTCGCCCGGCAGCTCGAAGCCTTGCGGAACGGCACCCGCTGATCGGTCACTGCACCCGGGTCACGCGGGCACGGGTGTTGTAGCCCTCCACGCGCAGTTGCCAGCCACCCAAAAGGCCGCGCTCGATGGTGACCCGCGGGTCATCGAGTTGGACATGCAGCCGGGTGGAGGAGTCGGTGACCCGCCAGACCTGACCGTTGGCCAGGGTGATGAGATCGCCCGCCCCCCGCCAGCCGGTGAAGCGGCCTTCGATCTGCGATTCGATCCGGTTGACCTCGCCCTCGCGAGCGGCGACATCGCGGGGATGGAAGCCGATGCGATCCTCCGCTGCCCTCGCATTCGGGGCGCTGGCGCCCTGCGCTGCGGGCTGTTGGACGAAACCCTGGCTTTGCAGCCAGGCGTTGAGGTGGGCCAGTTCTTCCGCGCTCAGTTTCTCGAGGCCGGCGCGCTGGAAATCGGCGGCGCTCATGCGTTCTTCGAGGGTCGAGAAATCCGAAGCCCGGGCCTGGCCGGGAACGCCGGCGGCGAGAGCGAAGGCGGTGGCAAGAGCGAAGAGGTTGCGGCGCATGGACGATGCTCGGCGCGGTTGTCGGAGGGCGTTGCCGAGTCTACCCTGCTCGAAGCCGTGAACTCCGCATTGCCCGCACCGTCCGCCGAGCCCCTGCCGGCGCTGGCCGATTGGCCGGCGCTGGCTGCGGTCGTGGCGAGCGACAGCCCGGCGGCGGTCTTGGCCCGGCAGGCGCTGGACGCGTTGGCGATGCTGTCTCCCGACCGCGAGATGCAGAAGGCGACGGCGCTGATGGCGCTGGAGCACGAGGCTCCCGCGCCGCTGCCGGACGGCACCCCGCGACTCGCCGCCATGCTGGAGGGCCTGCGCGCTGCCGAGCAGGTCTGGGCCCTGCACGCCCGCCCGGAAGGCCGGGCCAATGCCGAGGGTCTGCGCCGCCTGCTGCTCGCCATCGTCCGCGACCTGCGGGTGGTGCCGGTGCTGCTGGCCCTGCACCTGGCCCGCCTGCGTGCCGCGGCCTGCTTGCCGGAGCAGCAGCGCATCGCTCTGGCCCAGCTCAGCATGGACATCCATGCGCCTCTGGCGCACCGGCTCGGCATCGGCCAGCTCAAATGGGAAATCGAGGACCTCGCCTTCCGCCACCTGCAGCCGGAAACCTACCGGCGCATCGCCCGTCTGCTCGACGAAAAGCGGGGGGTCCGCGAGCAGTACATCGACACGGTCAAGGCGAAGCTGCGCGAGGCCCTGCAGGCGGCCGGCATCCGTGCCGAAGTGAGCGGTCGGCCCAAGCACATCCACAGCATCTGGAAGAAGATGCAGCGCAAGGGGCTGGCTTTCAGCGAACTGCACGACCTGCGCGCGGTGCGCGTGCTGGTCGATGATGTCGCCGCCTGCTACGCCGCCCTCGGCGTGGTCCACGCGCTCTGGGCGCCGATCGCCCGCGAGTTCGACGACTACATCGCCCGGCCCAAGAGCAACGGCTATCGCAGCCTGCACACCGCGGTGGTCGGCCCGGAAGGGCGCACGGTCGAGGTGCAGATCCGCAGCGGCGAGATGCACGAACAGTCCGAACTGGGCGTCGCCGCGCACTGGCGCTACAAGGAAGGCGGCGGCGTCGATGCCGCCTTCGAGCGCAAGATCGCCTGGATGCGCCAGCTGATCGAGGGCAGCGAGGGCGACGATGCCACCTTGCAGGCGCGGCTGGGTGCCGATCTGGCCGAGGACCGGGTCTACCTGCTCACCCCGCAGGGCAAGGTGGTCGATCTGCCGCGTGGCGCCACCGTGCTCGATTTCGCCTACGCCGTGCACACCGAGGTCGGCCACCGCTGCCGGGGCGCCAAACTCAACGGCCGGATCGTGCCGCTCGACACCACGCCCGCCAGCGGCGACATGGTCGAGATCCTCACCGCCAAAGAACCCGCGCCGCGTCGCGACTGGCTGCATCCGGCGCACGGTTTTCTGAGCACCGGCCGCGCCCGCGACAAGGTCCGGGCCTGGTTCCACAAGCTCGACCGCGCCCAGAACCTTGCCGAGGGCCGCGAGCTGCTGGAGAAGGAGTTGCGCCGGCTCGGCCTGCTGGGTGCCGATCTGGCGGCGGTGGTGCCGAAGCTCCGTGTCGCCACCGTCGATGACCTGATGGTGGCGATCTCGCTGGGTGACATCAGCCCCGGCCAGGTCAGCCGCGTGCTGCACGAGGCGCAGCAGGCGAAAGAGCCGGTACCCGCCGCACCGCCGCCGCCGGCCGTGCGCGAGCGCAGCCGTACCCGGCACGACAGTTTCGTCGTCGATGGCATCGGCAACCTGCTGATGCAGGTGGCGCGCTGCTGCCAGCCGGTGCCGGGCGATGCCATCGCCGGCTACCTGACCCGCGGTCGCGGGGTCAGCGTGCACCGTGCCGATTGCGCGGCCCTGGCTCGGCTGCTGGCGCGCGATGCCGAGCGCGCGATGCCGGTCACCTGGGGCCGCGCCGGCGGCAGCTACACGGTCGACGTGGTGATCCAGGCGCTCGACCGCAAATCGCTGCTCAAGGACATCACCACGCTGATCGCCCAGGAAGGCGTGCGCATCCATGCCATCGCCTCGCGCAGCGACGAGGGGCAGGGCGCGGCCGAACTCCGGCTCACCCTCAAGGTGGCCGATTTCAGCCAGTTGTCGCGCTTGCTGGCGCGGCTGTCGGCGATCCCCGGCGTGCGCGAGGCGCGTCGCCTCGGCTGAGGCTTCAGCGCAACTGCTCGAAGACCTGGCGCAGCGTCCTGCGGGCGCGTTCGGGCGAGAAGTGGGCCGCGGTGTTGGCCAGGCCACCCTCGACCAGCCGCTGCCAGAGCACGGCATCGTCGTAGAGGCCGAGCACGGCCTCGGCGAAGCCGGCCGCGTCATCGGCCAGCCGCACGTCACGACCGTCCTCCAGCCCCATGCCCTCGATGGCACAGGCGGTGGCCACCACCGGCAGGCCATGTGCCAGGGCCTGGTTGACCTTGCCCTTGACCCCGGCGCCATAGCGCAGCGGTGCCACCGAGAGCCGGTGACGGTCGAGCAGTGGCACGAGGTCCGGCACATGGCCGTGCACCGTGATGCCCTCGCGCTGGCCGAGCGCCAGGACCGAGGCCGGGGCATCGCTGCCGACCAGCGACAGGCCGATGTCGGGGCGCAGGGCGCGGATCCGCGGCAGGATATCCTCGGCCAGCCACAGCGCGGCATCGACGTTGGGCGGATGACGGAAGCCGCCGACGAAGATCAGGCCCTCGCGTGCCGCCATGGCCGGGCCGAGGCCGCGCGCACGGTGGATGTTGGAGACGACATCGACGGTGGCCTCGGGCAGGATCGAGGCCAGCAGGGCCTGCTCGACCGGGCTGACCACCCAGGTGCGATCGACCGCACGCACCAGGGCGAGCTCGCTCTCGCGCGTGCGCGCCGCCTGCCGCAGCAGGGCCGGGTCGTCGCGTTCCTCGGCCTCGCGCTGTTCGCGCAGGTGGTGCAGATCGACCGTGTCGAACACGATCCGGGCCTGCGGCGCGTGGCGGCGCAGCAGCGGCAGCAGCGGCGCCAGCACGTAGTGCCGGCTGACGATGACGAGCTGGAAACGCGCACCGTGGCGGGCCAGCCAGTCCGGTGACTGACCGAGCCAGGGCTGGGTCCAGGTTTCCACGCCGAGATCGCGCAGGGCCTGGCTGTAGCGGCCGTCGTCCAGGCCGTTCTCGGCGAAGAAGGTGACCGCGCAGCCGTCCTCCACCAGCAGGCGCAGCAGTTCGTACAGGCGCAGCGAGCCGGAGTCGCGGTCGGGCATCGGGGTGGTGGCGTCGATCACCAGCACCCGGGCGCGGGCGCGATGCTGGGCGGCGTACAGCGGTGCCTGCGAGGGCGGCGGCTGACGCCGCAGGGCCTCCGACCAGCGTTCGAGGAAGCGCTGCTGGTTGCGCACCTGGTAGGCCTTGACGCCGCTGCCGGTGTCGGTGCCGGCGGTAACGCCCTCGTGGTGCACCACCACCGAGGCCGGCTGCACGCGCACCTTGAGGCCGGCCTCGCGCACCTTCATGGCGAGATCGGTGTCCTCGTAATAGGCCGGCGCGTAGCGTTCGTCGAAACCGCCGAGGCGCTCGAACAGCGGGCGCGGGATGGCGATGGCGGCACCCGAGCAGTAGTCCGCCTCGCGCACGAAGCTGTAGGCGGGATGCTCCGGGTCCTCGAAACGGCCGTAATTCCAGCCCGAGCCGTCGGCGAAGACGATGCCGCCGGATTCCTGCAGGCGGCCGTCGGGGTAGACCAGTTTGGCGCCGGCAAGCCCGGTGTCCGGGTGCGTTTCGAAGGTGGCGAGCAGGGCCTGCAGCCAGCCCGGCCGGACCGTGGTGTCGTTGTTGAGGAAAACGAGGACGTCGCCGCGCGCCGCCGCCGCACCGGCGTTGCAACTGCCGACGAAGCCGAGGTTCTGCCGGTTGCGCAGGTAACGCAGGCCGGGGATGCGCGGCAGCATTTCGCCGCTGTCGTCGGGCGAGGCGTCGTCCACCACGATCACTTCGCTGCCCTCGGGCAGGCCGCAGCCGGCCAGGCTGCGCAGGCAGGCGAGGGTGTAGTCGAGCCGGCCGTGCACCGGAACGATGATGCTGGTTCGTGCCTGCTCGAGCGCGGGGAAGGCGACCGCGGTCGGCCTCGCCGGGGCCAGCGCCGGGGCATCGGCGGCCTTGCGGGCCCAGCGCCGACGGACCGCCGAAAGGGTGGCCACGAAACCACGCTGGCGCAGGCTGCGCAGGCCCCGCTGGAGCAGGTCGGTGGCCTTGTCCCAGCGGTACTGCAGGCGGAGCCGGGCATCGCTGACTTTCCGGATCAGGGCGAGGGGGCCGCGCAGCAGCGGATGACGCAGTAGGGCCGCTGTCTGCTCCAGTTGCTCCTGCAAGGCATCGCGCTGGGCCAGGGCGACGTCGCGCTGGCGGATCAGGTCGGCGGTGTCCTGCTCGTAGTAGCGGTAGGCGGCATCGCGCTGCTGCTGCGTTTCGGCCAGCGCCTCGGGGCGGGGTCGGGCCTCGAGTTCCTGGCTCAGGTCCTGGATGCGGGCCACGGCGGCATCGCGCTGGCGGATCAGGTCGGCGGTGTCGCGGGCGTGGAAGGCATAGGCGGCATCGCGTTCACGTTGCAGGATCGAGACCGTGAGGGCCAAGATGCCCCGCTCGTGTTGCAGAACCGAGACAAGGCCTTCGGGCGGCAGGCTGCCCAGGGCCGGAGCCGGGCCGGGCAGGGCGGCCCAGGCCCGTGCGGCGGCCGTCAGATCGGGGGGTGCCGGTTGCACCCGTGGCAGGCGATCGGGGGCGGCCGCGGCTTCGGCCAGGGCGTGGGCGAAGGCCTCCGGCGTGGCCACCAGGGCCTCGAGCCCGGCCGCGCGCAGGCGTTCGCCGTAGGCGCCGAGCTCGGCGGCCAGCACCGGAATGCCGCGGGCCAACATCTCCGAGAGCACGAAGCCGAAAGTCTCCGGCAGCAGCGAGGGCAGCAGGGCGAGGTCGGGATCGAAGTCGCCAAGCGCGGCGTCGAGGGCATCGGCCTCGTAGTCGGCCACGTCGCGGCCGCCGGTGCAGCGGGCGAACTCGGCGCCGATCGGGCCGCCGCCCAGAAAGCACCAGTCGAGTCCGGGCGGAGCGAGCGGCAGCAGCCGGCGCAACAGGTGTTCGCCCTTGGCGCCGGCAAGGCGACCGGGCACCAGCACGCGCAAGGGGCCGGGGGCACGGGTGGTGGCACGCGGCGGCACTGGCGGCACGCCATGCGGCAGGACCTGCGCGGCGAGCGCGGTGCTTTCGGGTGCCACCGCATGCAGGCGGGCGAGCGCGCTCCGGCTCGGTGCCACCAGCGGGGTGCCGGTGTCGTCCAGAGCCCGCAGGGTGGCGCGGGCCAGGGTCTGCCAGCGCGCTGGATCGCGGGTGGCGAAGCGCCAGTCGGGCGCGGCCATGGCGGCAGCGAGCGCCGGTCCCGAGACCTCGGGGCGGGGTGAGGAGTCGTCCAGCCAGGGCCAGAACGGGAACAAGTCGTGCAGCACGAAATGGGTCGGCAGGCCGCTGCGCAGCACGTCCAGCGACAGGCCGATCAGCGAGGACACCCGCAGGGCACCGACCCCGAAGCTGGCGATCACCTCGGCCAGCACGGCGGCGATGCCGGGGTGATGCTCGACAAGGTCACCGGCCGGTGGGTCGAGCCGCCAGTGCCGGAACGCCGGCCCCCCCGTCGCCAGTCGCAAGCTGAGCCAGTCGCCGTGGCCGTGGTGCGGGCGGCCACCGCTGACCAGGGCGAGGTGGTGGGTGTCGGGGTCTTGGCGGGCCTGCAGGGCGACGAAACGCTCGACGCCGCCGCCCCAGTCGTGCAGCACATGCAGGATCACTGGCCGGCCGTCCAGCCCGGCCGAGCTGCGGGGCGGGCTGTGGGTGGCCAGGCCGCGGGGTCGCCAGGCGCCCGGATCCAGCGGCGGCAGCGCAGCACCCGGCACGGCGATGAAGGGCAGCAGGGCGGCGCGGACGGCCGTGTCGCCGGCCACGGCCCGTGCCGCGGTCTCGGCATCGCGCCACAGGGCCGGGCCGGCACCGGGGTCGATCGGCAGCGCCAGGCGGGGCGCCCAGGTCCAGGCCTCGGCCGCGAGGGCGGACCGGTCTTCCGCCTCCAGCCCCCAGGCGCGTGCCAGTGCGTCGGCGTCGACCGGCAGCACGGCATCGAACTCCGGTCGCTGCCCGAGGGCCCGGGCCAGCAGGGCCCGCTGGACGGCGGGCAGGGGCCGACTGCCGCTCCAGTGCGGCGAGGCGGGCGGCAGTCGGTGGGCGTCGGCCCGCGGCGCGGTGTTCAAGCGGGAGTGGGGGTGGGCTGCGCTAGACTGCGGGAGCGCCATTATCCGCGCTTTCGCCTTCGAATCCCGTCCCGGCATGCCCCCCCTGCTGCGTTACGTCCTGCTCGCGGCCCTGCTCGGTTCCGGCCTGGTGCTCGGCTTCGGCCTGCCGGTGGCCTGGTACCTCGACCGTCAGGTGCGGGCGCAGTTCGAGGCATTGTCCTGGCAGATCCCGACCCGGGTGTTCGCCCGCCCGTTGGTGCTGGCTCCGGGCCTGCCGATGAGTGCCGAGGCCCTGCAGCAGGAGTTGGCGGCTGCAGCCTTCGTCGCCGGCGATGGCCGCATGCCCGGCAGCTATGCCCGCGAGGGTAGGCGCTGGACCATCGCCACCCGCGGTTTCGACGATGTCGAGGGTCCGGTCGATCCGGCCCGGGCCGAAGTGGTGCTGGCCGGCGGCCGGGTGACCTCGGTGCGCCGGCTCGACGGCGGCGGGCCCGGCTTCCGGCTCGATCCGGCGCGCATCGCCACCCTCTACGGTGCCCGTCAGGAGGAGCGCGAGCTGGTCCGACTCGACGAGATGCCGGTGCTGCTGGTGGCGGGCCTGCAGGCGGTGGAGGACCGCAATTTCCGCCACCACCACGGCATCGACCCCTGGGGCGTGCTGCGGGCGATGGTGGTCAATCTTCGTGAGGGTGAGGTCGAACAGGGCGGCAGCACGCTCACCCAGCAGTTGGTGCGCAGCCTGTTCCTGAGCAATGCCCGTACCTTCCGCCGCAAGGCCACCGAGGCAGCCTACGCCCTGATCATCGAGGCCCGTTTCGACAAGCGGCGCATCCTCGAAACGTATTTGAACCAGGTCTACCTCGGCCAGCAGGGTGCCCAGGCCGTGCACGGGGTGGGGGCGGCCGCGCGTTTCTGGTTCGGCCGCGAGGTCGCCGATCTGCGCCCGCACGAGATCGCCCTGCTGATCGGTCTGGTGCAGGGGCCCTCGCACCTCGACCCCCGCCGCTTCCCCGATCGCGCCAAGGCGCGCCGCGATCTGGTGCTTGGCGTGTTCGCCGAAACCGGGCTGATGAGTGCCGCCGAACGCGATGCCGCGCGTGCCCAGCCGCTCGGCGTGCTGCCGCGTCCCGGCCTCGCCCGCAACCGTCACCCGGCCTTCCTCGATCTGGTGCGTCGCCAGCTCGGCCGCGACTACCCCGCCAAGGCCCTGACCGGCGCCGGCCTCACCATCCACACCACGCTGGCACCCTCGGCCCAGCGTGAGGCCGAGGCGGCAGTGACCCGCACCCTCGATGCCCTGGAGCGGCGCGATCGGCCCTCCTTGCAGGCCGCGTTGGTGTTGACCGATGCCCAGAACGGCGAGGTGCGTGCGGTGGTCGGCGATCGTCAGCCGAGCAATCCGGCCTTCAATCGGGCGCTCGATGCCCGCCGTCCGGTCGGCTCGCTGCTCAAGCCGGTGGTCTACCTGCTGGCCCTGGCGCAACCGGGCCGCTGGTCGCTGGCCTCGCCGATCGACGACACACCGGTCACCGTGCGGCTGGCCAACGGCCGCGACTGGGTGCCGGAAAACGCCGACGGCCGCAGCCACGGCACCCTGCCGCTGCAGGACGCGCTGGCCTTCAGCTACAACCAGGCCACGGTCCGGCTCGGCATGGAGGTGGGCCCCGAGCGGCTCGCCGCCCTGCTCGATGCCCTGGCCGAGGTCAAGGCCGAGCCGAATCCGGCCCTGATCCTCGGCAGTGTCGATCTGTCGCCGTTCGCGATGGCGCAGGTCTACCAGTTCCTCGCCTCGGGCGGCCGCATCCAGCCGCTGCGTGCGGTGCGCGGCGTGCTGGCCCCGGACGGCCGGCCGCTGGCCCGTTACGACGGCCGCAAGGATGCCGCCCAGGACGGCGATGCCCTGGCCGCCCGACTCGTCAGCCTGGCCCTGCAGGACGCCGCCCGGCGCGGTACGGCGCGGGCGCTGGCCGCCGGGACCACCGGTCAGCTCGCCGCCGCCGGCAAGACCGGCACCAGCAACGATGGCCGCGACAGCTGGTTCGCTGGTTACACCGGCAGCCATCTCGCCGTGGCCTGGGTCGGCAACGATCAGAACGAGGCCACCGGCCTGTTCGGTGCCACCGGCGCCATGCGGATCTGGCAGGCCCTGTTCACGGCCCTGCCGAGTGCGCCCTTGCAGCCGGGCGAGCAGGGCATTGAATGGGCCTACGTCGCCCAAGGGCAATTCGCCACCACGGAGGCCGAATGCGTGGGTGCCCGCCGCTACCCCTTCGTCGCCGGCTTCCTGCCGACCCAGCACCTCAGTTGCGTGGAGCGGGGCCTGTTCGATTTCTTCAGATTCGGGGCATCGACGCCGTGAGAGGTTTGCTGCTTCTGGCCACTGTTCTCGGGTTGGGCGCCTGCGCGCCGCTGCCGCCGGCCCCGGCCTTATCGATCGGCCCGCCACTCCCGACACCGGTGGAGATCGTCGCTGCGGTCCGCGAGGCCGGGCAGTCCGGTGCCGAACTGGTGGTGATGCCGTTGGTCGATGCCCAGGTCAAGGACCTGCGTCTTGCCGCGACCGCGGCCGAAGCGGCAGCCGCCTTCGAGCAGGCCGATGCCGCGCTGGCGGCGGCGCTCGCCATCAGCCCCGACGACCCCGATCTGCTGCAGTGGCGGGCCGAGCTGGCCGTGCTGCGCGGCGAACAGGCCGAGGCCCAGACCTTGGTGCAGCGCAGTATCGCGCTCGGCCCGAAGTCCGGACCGCTCTGCCGGCGCAACTGGACGCTGCTGAAGTGGCTGCGTCAAGGCCGAGGCGAGCTCGAAAACGTCGTTTCCGCCCAAGCCATGCTGGAGCGCTGCACCATCGCGCCACCGGTGCGGATGTGAGGGCCGAGGCCGCCACCTCGGGCGGCCCGGAACGGGTGCTGCCGCTGCTGACCGCCCGCGCGCTTGACGAGGGCGGCGCGCTCGCCACCGCCATCCCCGGCTTCGCGCCACGTCCCGCGCAGCAGCGGCTGGGCGTGGCCATCGCCGAAGCCATGGCCGATCGCGAAGCGCTCATCGCCGAAGCCGGCACCGGCACCGGCAAGACCTACGCCTACCTCGTGCCCGCCCTGCTCTCGGGGCAGCGCGTCATCGTCTCGACCGGCACCAAGGCCCTGCAGGACCAGCTCTACCACCGCGACCTGCCGAAGGTGCGCGAGGCCTTGGGCCTCGGCCTGCGCACCGCGCTGCTGAAGGGCCGCAGCAATTACCTCTGCCTGCAGCGCACCGAGCTCGCCAAGGGCACGCCGGTGTTCTCGGGGCGCGAGCAGATCGCGCAATTCGGGCGCATCGTCGCTTGGGGCAAGCGTACCCGCCGTGGCGATCTGGCCGAGGTCGCCGATCTGCCCGAGGACTCGCCGATCCGCGGCCTCGTCAGTTCGACGGTGGAGAACTGCCTCGGCAGCGAGTGCCCGTTCTGGCAGGACTGCTTCGTGGTCAAGGCGCGCGCCGAGGCGCAGGCCGCCGACCTCGTCGTCATCAACCACCACCTGCTGCTGGCTGACCTCGCCATCAAGGAAGAAGGCTTCGGCGAGATCCTGCCGGGGGCGTCCACCTTCGTGCTCGACGAGGCCCACCAACTGCCCGAGCTCGCCGCCCAGTTCTTCGGTGAATCGGTGTCGGCACGCATGCTCATCGATCTTTCCCGTGACGCGACCGGTGCCTGCGCCAAGGTGACGGGCAGCCTCGCCACGGTGTCGCCGGCGGTGCGCGAGCTGGAAACCGCGATCCGCCAACTGCGCCTGCATTGCGAAGGCCTGCCGCAGCGTGGCACGCGCGCGCTGCTGCTTGGTCATCACGCCGAAATGCCGGATCGGCTGCGTGCCCTGGCAGCAGCGATGGCCGGATTGGCCGATGTGGCTGAGGGGCTGAAGGAGGCGGCCCCCGAGTTCGCCGCCGTGCTGGCGCGGCTCATGCTGTTCCAGACCCGCCTGCGGCACTGGGCCGAGGGCGTGCCGGGCCTGCTGGAGGTCGAGGCCAAGGCCGAACCCACGACGGACGATGAGGAGGGTGACGACAACGATCATCGCGCCGCGCACGGCGAGGTGCGCTGGTTCGAGCTGAGCCAGCGCGGTTTCGCTCTGTCGGTGACGCCGCTCGATGTCGCCGGACCCTTGCGCCGTTATCGCGAACAAAGCAAAGCGGCGTGGATCTTCACCTCGGCGACGCTGGCGGTTGGCGCTGATCTGGGCCACATCGCCTGGAAGTTGGGTCTCGACGCGCCGCGCACTCTGCTGCAGCCAAGCCCTTTCGACTGGCCGGCGCAGGCGCTCGCCTACTTTCCGTCCGGCCTGCCCGAACCCTCGGCCCGCGACTACACCGAGCGCGTGGTGACGGCGGTCAGGCCGGTTCTCGAAGCCTCGAAGGGTCGTGCTTTTCTGTTGTTCACCTCGCACCGTGCCCTGCGCGAGGCCGCCACGTTGCTGGAAGGTGGGCCCTGGCCGCTGTTCGTGCAGGGCAGCGCACCGCGCCTGCAGTTGATCGAGCGGTTCCGTGCCAGCGGCAACGGTGTGCTGCTCGGTGCGGCCAGTTTCTGGGAGGGCGTCGATGTCGCCGGCGATGCTTTGAGCGTCGTCGTCATCGACAAGCTGCCGTTCGCCGCACCCGACGACCCGGTGCTGGAAGCCCGGCTCGAGGCCGTGCGCCGGCGTGGCGGCAACCCCTTCCTCGCCGAACAGGTGCCGGCTGCCGCGATCGCGCTGAAGCAGGGCGTGGGTCGGCTGATCCGCCGCCACGAGGACCGCGGCGTGCTGGTGCTGTGCGACCCGCGGCTGCTGACGAAACCCTACGGCCGGCTGTTCATGGCCAGCCTGCCGCCGCTCACCCGCACACGTGCCCTGGCCGATGTCCAGGCCTTTTTCGCCGCCACCCATGAGGCCACCGCCGCGGCCATCGCCGGGGAAGCTGCCGATGACCGCTGACCCGCTGCCACCGATCGACGCCTCGCCCCCCGGTCCGCCTGCGCGACCTGCCGAGGGCGGCCCGACCCTGCTCGCTTTCGAATTGGCCACCGAGGCCTGTTCGGTCGCCCTGCTGCACGCGGGCCGCCTGCTCGCCCGCCACGAGCTGGCACCCCGCCGCCACGCCGAACTGGCCCTGCCCTGGGCCGATGCCCTGCTGGCCGAGGCGGGGCTGGCGAAGTCGCGCATCGATGCCCTGGCGGTCGGGATCGGACCCGGAGCCTTTACCGGCGTGCGTCTCGCGATCAGCCTCGTGCAGGGCATCGCGCTGGGCCTCGATCGACCGGTGCTGCCGGTGTCCACGCTGGCTGCTCTTGCCGAGCCTTTCCTCGCCGAGGGCCCGGTGCTGGCCGCCATCGATGCCCGCATGGGCGAGCTCTACCTTGCTGCCTTCCGTGCCGGTGCCGAAGGTTTGCCCGAGGCCTCTGGCGATCCCCGGCTGTTGCCGCTGGCAGCGGCGGGGTCGGCCTTGGCCGGACCTTGGGCGGGCATGGAGGACGCCACCCGGCCCAGTGTCTGGCAGGCGGTGGGCAGCGGCTTCGCCGCCGGTGACCGGGCCTGGTGGGCGCCGTGGGCGGCCCGCTTTGGACGGGTGCTGCCGGCTGCGCTGCCCACGGCCAGCGCCGTGGCGCGCATCGCACGTCGGGACTGGCAGGCCGACCGTGCCGTGGCGGCCGCCGCCGTCGAGCCGGCCTACCTGCGCGACAAGGTGGCCTTGACCACCCTCGAACAACAAGCGGCACGGGCCTTGCGCGGCGGTTGAGCCGCTCTTGGCGCCCTCACCCGTCGCTGCGCACCGCGCCGTTGCGGAATTCCCAGGTGCGGGTGATGTGCAACACATCGACCCGTTCGCCGGTCGCCGGCAAGGCCGGGAAGGGGGTCGCCAGATCGACGATCCGGCGTGCGGCCTGGTTCAGCACCGCGTGGCGGCTGGGCGTGTTCAGCACCACCGATTCGACGCTGCCGTCGCGACGGACGGCCACGGTCATCACCAGCCGGTCCTCAAGCCGTTCGGCTCGGGCGCGTTCTGGGTAATTGGCGTTGCCGACCCGTTCGACCTGTTCGACCCATTGCCGCAGGTAGTGGGCATAGGCGTAGGCCTCGGTGCTGGCCGAGACGAATTTGCGGTTCGGCCGCTGGGCGTACTGGGCCTTGCGACGCGCGATCTCGGCGGCCAGCCGGGCCATCTCGATCTGCTGCTCCAGGCGTTCCTCGGCGAGCGGCAGGGTGGTGGGCGGGGTTTCCGGTCGTGGGGCCTCGATCGGGGCGCGTTCGGCCGAGGGCGAGCGGCTGGCCAGCACCGGCTGCGGCTGGGCGACGAGCGCCGGGGGGGACTGCGCACGGATCGGTACGGGGGCCAGACCCGCCTCCGCGCGGGGCACCGGCGCGCTGACCGGCTCGCGCGGGCGCTGCGGGGTGGCGTGCTCGCCGCCGCCGAGGTTGCGGTCCTGGGCGAGGAAATCGGCGCGTTCCGGCGCTTCCTCGCTGCGGGTTTCGGTGAGGATCACGTCCAGCGTCGGGGTCACTGGCGCGGCATCGTCACGGACGAAACCGAGGCCGAGGATGGCCACCGCCAGCACCAGTACGGCCAGCACGGTGGTGGCGGCCAGCCGTTGCGGCGGCCGGGCTGCAGGCGGGACGGCGGCCGCCGCGGCGCTCACGCCGGCGCGCGCTCCAGAGCGTCGAACAGGGTGCCGGCGATGTTCAGGCCGGCCCCGGCATCGATCTCGCGGATGCAGGTCGGGCTGGTGACGTTGATCTCGGTCAGCCAGTCGCCGATCACGTCGAGCCCGACGAAACGCATGCCACGGGCCTTCAATTCGGGGCCGACTTGGGCGGCGATCCAGTGGTCGCGCTCGCTGAGGGGGCGCACCTCGCCGCGGCCGCCGGCGGCGAGGTTGCCGCGGAACTCGCTGCCTTGCGGGATGCGCGCCAGCACGTGCGAAACCGGTTCGCCGTCGATCAGCAGGATGCGCTTGTCGCCCTCGGCGATGGCCGGCAGGAAACGCTGCGCCATGGCCAGATGCCGGCCCTCGGCGGTCAGGGTCTCGAGGATCACGTTGAGGTTCGGGTCGCCATGCCGGCTGCGGAAGATCGAGCGCCCGCCCATGCCGTCGAGGGTCTTGAGCACGATTTCGCCCTGCTCGGCGGCGAAGGCCCGGAACGCCTCGGCCTCGCGGCTGACCAGGGTGGGCGGGATGCACTGCGGGAACAGCAGGGCGGCGAGTTTCTCATTGAGGTCGCGCAGGCCCGTCGGGTTGTTGCAGACCCGCAGCCCGGCGCGGGACGCGGCGCTGAGGATCTGGGTGTCGTGCAGGTAGTCGGCATCGACCGGCGGGTCGCGGCGCATCAGCACGAGGTCCATCGTGGCCAGTGGCGTCCAACGGGCTTCACCGAGGCGGAACCAGCCGACCCGATCGTCCGCCACGGCCAGGGTGGCAAGCCGGCCGCCGGCCTCGCCACCGCGCATCCCGAGGCTGCCGGGCTGCACGTAATGCAGGGCCCAGCCACGCCGCTGAGCCTCCAGCAGCATGGCGAAGCTGGAATCCTTGGCGATCTTGATCGACTCGATCGGGTCCATCACGATGGCGAGTCTTCGGGTCATGCGCGAGGGGTCCAGGGGGCGGGGCGCACAGCGTAACAGGCCGTCCCTGCCGGATCGGCGAGCAGAAGTCCAATTGCAACGCGGGCTTGACACATTTTCAGGACGCTGGGATATAGCTCTTGAATACCGGCGTGTCGGGCTTTTCGGCCCGGCTCCGGCAAACCGCAGGTTGTGGGGTAGGGCAGTGATGACAGAAAGCAACGAAGCCGGTGCCCTGACGGGCCTGCGGGTCATGGTGATCGATGACTCGCGAACCATCCGGCGCACCGCGGAGACCCTGCTCCGGAAGGAAGGGGCCGAGGTGGCGACCGCGGATGACGGCTTCCAGGCGCTTGGGCGCATCGCCGAAGTGCAGCCGCACTTGATCTTCGTCGACATCATGATGCCGCGTCTGGACGGCTACCAGACCTGCGCACTGATCAAATCGAACCAGGTCTTCAAAGGCACGCCGGTGATCATGCTCTCCTCCAAGGACGGCTTGTTCGACAAGGCGCGTGGCCGCATCGTCGGCTCCGAGGACTACCTGACCAAACCCTTCACCCGCGACGAACTGCTCGACGCCGTCCGCCGCTACGTCACTTCCATATGAGCACGAGCGCCTTCGATCTGCTGCTCGACTACGAACGCCGCTCGCTGGCGCACCAGCCCGGTCGCCCGGAGTTGGTTGAGGCGCCGGGCCATTGGCGCGGCGTCGGTTTCAGGATCGGCCGGCACCGGCTGGTCGGCGCCTTTGGCGAGGTGGTCGAGATCCTCAACCTGCCGGCGCTCACTCCGGTGCCGGGCGCGCAGCCTTGGATGCTGGGTCTCGCCAACGTCCGCGGCAGCCTGTATGGCGTGGTCGATCTCAAGCAGTTTCTCGATGGTGAGCGCAGCGCGGTCAACGAAGGCCAGCGCTGCCTGCTGGTGCGTCAGCCTGGCGGCAACGTGATCCTGCTGGTCGACGAGCTCTACGGCCAGCGTGCCTTCAACGATGCCCACGCCATCGAACGCCCCGAAGCCTTCGACGGCCGCTATGCCAGCGTCATCGCCCGTGCCTACCGGCTGGGCGAGACGGTTTGGGGGGTGCTCGACATCCCGCTGCTTTCCCGTACACCCGAGTTCCGCCAGGCGGCTGCCTGACCCCCCGATTCCGATCCGAGGTTCCCTGCGATGAGTGCTTCGAAAGTCAACTTCCCGGACCGGCTGAGCCGCGTCGGTGTCCGCGCCTGGGCTTTGTTGCTCGCGGTTTCGGCCCTGCTGTTCGCGGCGAATTTCCTGGCTGCGACCTGGTACGCCAACCAGATCACCAACGCCTCGGCCCTGGCCTTCGGTCTGCAGGTGGACGCCCAGAAACTGGGCCGCTTCGCCGGCGAAGCGGTGAACGGTCGTGAAGAGGCCTTCGCCGAATTGCAGGCCACCCGCGACGCCGTCACCACCGCCGTGGCGGCACTCAACGACGGCAGCGCGGAGCAGGGCATCCCGGCCTACCGGGGCAGCCTGATGCTGCCCCAGGTCGCCGCTTCGCTGGAGGAGGTCAGCCTGACCTGGGAGCGGATGGCAACCGACGTCGATCAGGTGCTCGCTGCGCAGAACGAGATCCTCTCGCTGGCCCAGACCGCCGATGCCTTCACCGGTCGCATCCCGCGGATCACCGCCCGACTCGACGAGGTGGTGCGCTCGATGTCCGATGCCGGCGCCCCGGCCTCGCAGATCAACATCGCCAACCGCCAGATCGTGTTGGCCAACCGCATGGCGCAGCGCGTCGCCGAGATTCGTGCCGGCTCCGACCAGTCCGATGCGCTCTCGCGCGACGCCGCCCTGTTCAACCAGGTGCTGGTCGGCCTCAGCGAGGGCAACGCCGATCTCGGCGTGCAGGCGGTCGGCACTGCCGCCGCCCGCAACGCGGTGCAGATCGTCGAGACCCAGTTCGGCGAGGCCCAGGCCGAGCTGGACGCCCTGCTGACTGCCGCGCCCAATCTGTTCGCGGTGCAGGCCGCCAGCGCCGTGCTCTCCGGCGAGTCGGAAGTGCTGACCGAAAACAGCGCCGCCCTGGCCGAGGCCTTCGGCAACGTCGGCGTGACGCGGGTGTTCCCGAACAACTGGTGGGCGATCGGCTCGGGTCTCGGCTTGCTGCTCGGCCTGTTCGGCCTGCTCTACACCATTTTTACCGAGGGCCGCCGCCGCGAGCGCAGCGCCACCGAGCTCAACCAGCGCAACCAGGAGGCCATTCTGCGCCTGCTGGACGAAATGGGCTCGCTCGCCGAGGGTGACCTGACCGCCAAGGCGACGGTGACGGAAGACATCACCGGCGCGATCGCCGACTCGATCAACTTCGCCATCGACCAGCTGCGCACCCTCGTTGGCACGATCAACGAGACCGCCGTGCAGGTGGCCGCCGCCGCCCAGGAGACGCAGGCCACGGCCATGCATCTGGCCGACGCCGCCGAGCACCAGGCGCAGCAGATCACCTCGGCCTCGGCCAAGATCAACGAAATCGCGGCGAGCATCGACGAGGTCTCGAAGAACTCCGCCGAATCGGCCGACGTGGCGCAGCGCTCCGTGCAGATCGCCGCCAAGGGCGCCGAAGTGGTGCGTCAGACGATCCAGGGCATGGACAACATCCGTGACCAGATCCAGGAAACCTCGAAGCGCATCAAGCGCCTCGGCGAGAGCTCGCAGGAAATCGGCTCGATCATCGAGCTCATCAACGACATCTCGGAACAGACCAACATCCTTGCGCTGAACGCCGCCATCCAGGCGGCCTCCGCCGGTGAAGCGGGCCGCGGTTTCGCGGTCGTGGCCGACGAAGTGCAGCGACTCGCCGAACGCGCCTCGAACGCCACCAAGCGGATCGAAACCCTGGTCGCCACCATCCAGAGTGACACCAACGAAGCGGTGTCCTCGATGGAGCAGACCACCGCGGAAGTGGTCGCCGGTGCCCGCCTCGCCGAGGACGCTGGTCTGGCACTCGTCGAGATCGAAAAGGTCTCGAACGACCTCGCCGGCCTGATCGACGGCATCTCCCAGGCCTCGCGCCAGCAGTCGGCCGCTGCGACCAACATCACCGCGACCATGACCGTCATCCAGGAGATCACCACGCAGACCTCGCACGGCGCGAGCCAGACCGCCGAGTCGATCGGCAACCTGGCCCAGCTCGCCGCCGACCTGCGCCGCTCGGTCGCCGACTTCAAGCTGCCGGATTGATCTGCTCTCCCGCGGCCGCCGCCGCGGCGCGACCCCGAACCCCCGAGAGCGCACGATGCGTCTGCATGACCACAACGACTACACCACGCTGACCTGGGTCAAGCCGGAGATCGACGAGACCCTCAAGCAGGCCCGTTTGGCCCTTGAGGACCACGTCGAGAACGGTGCGGCACCGGAGCGGCTCGCCACCTGCGTCAATGGCCTGGGCCAGGTGCATGGCGCGCTGCGCATGGTCGAACTCTACGGCGCGGCGATGGTCGCCGAGGAGATGCTCGCGCTCGCCAAGGCCCTGCAGCTCGAGGGCATTGCCGATCGGGACGCCGCCCTGAGCGTGTTGATGCGCGGCATCGTGCAGTTGCCGGATTACCTGGAGCGCCTGCAGAGCGGCTTCCGTGACATTCCGCTGGTGCTGCTGCCCCTGCTCAACGAATTGCGCGCTGCACGGGGCGAGAGGGGGGTGCCCGAATCGGTGCTGTTCTCACCCAATCTGGCGATCGATCTGCCGCCGCAGGCGCAAGGCCCGGCGCAGCCCTTGCCCACCGAGCAGGTGCGGCGTCGTGCCGAGGTCGCCAGCCAGTTGTTCCAGAGCTCCTTGCTGCGTTGGCTGAAGGACGGCGATCCGGGTGCGGCCCGCGACCTCGCCGACGTCTGCCAGCAGCTCGTCGAGTTCACCAGCGCCGAGCCGGCGCGCCGCCTGTTCTGGGTGGCCTCGGCCCTGCTCGATGGCGCCGCTCGCGGGGTGTTTCCGGTCGAGCGCAGCCACCAGCAGGCTCTGGCCCGGACCGAGCGCGAGATCCGCCGCCTCGCCACCGAGGGCGATGCCGCCTTCCGCAGCCAGCCGCCGCTTGAGCTGACCCGCCAACTGCTGTTCTTCGTCGCCCACGCTCCGCAGGCCTCGGGCCGGCTCGCCGAGGTGGCGAATGCCTTCCGGCTCGGCGCTTACCTGCCCAGCGAACGCGAGCTGGAACACGCCCGCAACGCCATGGCCGGTCACAACCGCGCCCTGCTGGCGACGGTCACCCACGCCATCAAGGACGACCTGCTCCGCGTCAAGGAAGCCCTCGACCTGCACATGCGCGCCCCCGCCGGCGTGCTGGACGAATTGGCGCCGCAGATCGAGACGCTCGAGCGCGTCAAGGAAACCCTGGGCATGCTGGGTCTGGGTGTGCCGCAGCGGGTCATCCGCGACCAGCTCGCCACCTTGCAGGCCATCGCCGGCGGCCTGCGCCGCCCGGACGAATCGGTGCTGCTCGACATCGCCGGTGCCCTGCTCTACGTCGAGGCCCTGCTCGACGATCAGGTCGCCCGACTTGGCGAGAGCGATGACGAAACGCCGACCGACCCGCAGGCACCGGCACCGCTGCCGGCCGCCGAGGTCCGCGCGGTGCTCAATGGCGTGGCCCGCGAAGCCTTGGCCAATTTCGTCGAGGCCCGCGGCTGTTTCGTCGCCTTCGTCGAAACCCATTGGGACCACGCCCGGTTGGAGCCGGTGGCCGGCCTGCTGAACGAAGTGGCCGGCGCCCTGCGCATGCTTGAAGTGCCGGCGGCGGTCGATCTGCTCACCGCCACCGCGCGTTACACCAGCGAGGCCCTGATCGGCCGGCGGCGGGTGCCGAGCGGTGCGCACCTCGACCGTCTGGCCGATGCGCTGGCGGCGCTCGAGTATTTCCTCGAAGCGGTGCGCGACCGCCGCCCCGAGCCGGAGAAGATCCTCGACATCGCCCGCGACAGCCTGGCCGCGATCGGTTACTGGCCACTGCCGGATGCGCCCGCAGCGGCAATAGCTACGCCGGTTCCGGTGGCGGGGCCCGCCCGCGAAGTGGAGCCCGAGCTGTCCATTACGCCCGAGCCTGCTATGGAAGCAGCGCTTCCTCAGCCCGCCGCGCCACAGCAGCCCGCCGCGCCACAGCCGGCGTCGCTCGGCGAGCGCCTGCCCGGCTTCGACGCGGCTTCCAGTGCCGATATCGATGCCGAGATCCAGGAGGTTTTCCTCGAAGAGTTTGGCGAGGAAATCGAGAATCTGGCGCGTCTGCTGCCGGCTTGGGCGGAACAGCTGGACCAGGCCGAGCGGCTGCGTCCGATCCGCCGGGTCTTCCACACCTTGAAAGGCAGTGGCCGGCTGGTGGGGGCCAAGGACTTGGGTGAGCTCGCTTGGCGCGTCGAGAACATGCTCAACCGCGTGCTCGACGGCACGCGACCGGCAACGCCGGCGGTCGCGGCGATGGTGGCGGCCGCGGCCACCGTGCTGCCGGATCTGCGTGCCGCCCTGGCCGGCGAGCAACGCTACGGCGACCTTGAGGGCCTGAAGGCGATGGCCGATCGCATCGCCGCCGGTGAAGAAACGAGCTATGTCGCTCCCACATCCTTACCCTTTCCCGTCGAGATCGAGGCCTCGGTCGCGAGCTCAGAAACTGCCGGGATTTTCCCCGCATCGCCCTTGCCGATGCGTTCCGACTACGATCCGGTCGACGAGGCGGCGCCTTTCGCCCTCGATCTGGTGCTGCTGGAAATCCTGCGGCCCGAGGTCGAAGGGCATCTTGATGTCGTCGAGCAGTGGCTGACCCGCATCGACACACAGGGTCCGCAGCGTGTCGATGAGCGTCTGCTGCGTTCCGTCCACACCATGAACGGCGCTTTCGCGATGACCGAGGTCAGCGCCATCACCGGGGTCACCGCGCCGCTCGAGGGTTTCCTCAAGCGCGCCTTGGCCGCCCAGCAGGCGGTCGGCGGCGACGAGGCGATGCGGATCGGACAAGCCGTGCTGGCGGTGCGCCGGACCCTCGATGCGCTGGCCGGCGACGAGGCCCGCCTGCCGCAGTTTCCCGCTCTGGCGCTGGCCCTGCAGGCAGCGCGTGATGCTCTGCCGGAGCTGAGCACTGCGCTACCGACGCCGGAAACTCTGCAAACCGAAGATTCGCCACTGGTCGCGGTGGACATCGGCGACGCCGACCTCGACGCGATCCCGGACATCGATGCCGCCGCGTCGCTGTCACCGGGGAGCGATCCCGAACTACCGCTCGCGGTCCCGGTCGAGGCCAGCCCGCCGCCCGAGGACGATGGCGAGACCGAGGCGGCTTACGCCCGGCAGCAGGCCGAATTGGAACGCTTCGCCGCCGAGCAGGCGGAACAGGCCGAACGCGAGCGCATCGCCGCCGAGATCGAACGCCGCGAGATCCTCCGTCGTGAGGCCGAGGCCGCTGCGACGCGCCTCGCCAGCGAGGCCCGCCCGGCCGTGGTGCTCGACCCGGCGACCGTGCCCGATGCCGGCGATCCGGCCGATCCGGACCTGCCGCTCGACACCACCGACCTCGACACCGACCTGCTCGAGATCTTCCTCGAGGAGTCGAACGATCTGCTCGACCTGAGCGATGGCCTGATGGCCGGTCTGCGCAGCGCCCCGGACGATCTCGAACGGGTTACCGCCTTGCAGCGCAACCTGCACACCCTCAAGGGCGGTGCGCGCATGGCCGGGGTCTGGGCGATGGGCGAGCTGGGCCACGCGATGGAGTCCCTGCTGGAAACCGTGGCCGATGCCCGCCGTCCGCTCGACGGCACGGCCATCGTCGTGCTGGAACGCTGCTTCGACCGCCTGCAGGCGATGGCCGAGCGGATCACCGCGCGCAAGGCGATCGCCCAGCCCAGCGGCCTGATCGCCCAGGTCAATGCCCTGGCGCAGGGCCAAGCGCTGCCCGAGCCGGGCAGTGTCGATGAGGCGGCGACGGCCAAGCCACTCGAGGCCGCCCGCAAGCCGGTGCTGGCCGGCTTGTCGCGACCGATCGAGGACAGTCTCGACGACGACGGCGGTGCCTTGCGTGCCGCGCAGGAACAGGTGCGCATCCGCGCCGACCTGCTCGACAAACTGGTCAATTACGCCGGCGAGGTGGCGATCTACCGCGCCCGTCTCGAGCAGCAGCTCGGTGCCTTCCGCGGCAACCTCAACGAGCTCGAGCAGACCACTTCGCGCATCCGCGACCAGCTGCGCCGCCTCGAGATGGAAACCGAGGCGCAGATCGCCTCGCGCTACCAGCGCGAGGAGGAGACCGACAAGCAGTTCGATCCGCTCGAATTCGACCGCTTCTCGACCCAGCAGCAGCTCACGCGATCGCTTGCCGAGTCGACCAACGACCTGGGCAACCTCTACGACTCGCTCGACGAGTTGACGCGTGGCTACGAGGCCCTGCTGCTGCAGCAGTCGCGGGTCAGCTCGGACCTGCAGGAAGGCCTCATGCGCACGCGCATGCTGCCCTTCGAGTCGCTGGTGCCACGCCTGCGCCGGGTGCTGCGTCAGGCCTGCGCCGACACCGGCAAGCAGGCCCAGCTGAAGGTCGATGGTGCCAGCGGCGAAATGGACCGCTCGGTGCTCGACCGCATGATCGCGCCGATCGAGCACATGCTGCGCAACGCCATCGCGCACGGGTTGGAGTCGCCCGAGGAGCGCCGCAGGGCGGCCAAGGACGCCGAGGGCACGGTGCGCATCGCGGTCGCCCGCGAAGGTTCGGAAGTGGTCTTGCGGATCAGCGACGACGGCCGCGGCCTCGACCGCGACCGCATCTTCGCCAAGGCGGTGGAACGCGGCCTGGTGGCCGCCGACGCCGTGCTCAGCGACGAGCAGGTGCACGCCTTCATCCTGCAGTCCGGCTTCTCCACCGCCGACGAGGTCAGCAAGCTGGCCGGCCGCGGTGTCGGCATGGACGTGGTCCACAGCGAGATCCGCCAGCTCGGTGGCTCCTTGCAGATCCGTTCCACGCCCGGCAAGGGCAGCGAGTTCACCGTGCGCCTGCCGTTCACCCTCGCGGTCACGCAGGCGGTGTTCGTCACCATCGGCGAGACCCGTTTCGCCGTGCCGATCGCCTCGGTGCAGGGTGTCGCCCGGATCGGCCGCGAGGAACTGGCCAGCCAGGAAGCGAGCGGCAAGCCAGTGTTCCGTTACGCCGGCGAGGATTACGCCATCTACGACCTCGGCCGCCTGGTCGGCCAGGCCCCGGCCAGCGCCGAGGGCAGCCTGCAGATGCCGCTGTTGCTGGCGCGCTCGGGCGAGTTGCGCGCTGCCATCTGCGTCGACCAAGTGCAGGGCAGCCGCGAGATCGTGGTCAAGCCGGTCGGCCCGCAGGTGAGTTCGGTCACCGGCATCTTCGGCGCCACCATCATGGGTGACGGCTCGGTCGTGGTGATCCTCGACGTCGCCCCGCTGGCACGGCGCTGGAACGCGGTTGCCGCCGATACGCCGCTGGCCGAGCGTCCGACTGCGCCGGTCGCGGTGCCGCTGGCCGAGCGCAAGGTGCCCTTCGTGATGGTGGTCGACGACTCGATCACCATGCGCAAGGTCACCGGCCGCGTGCTGGAGCGCCACAGCTTCGAGGTCGGTACCGCGAAGGACGGCGTCGACGCGATCGAGAAGATGGCCGAGCGCGTGCCCGATCTGATGCTGCTCGACATCGAGATGCCACGCATGGACGGCTACGAGTTGGCACAGACCATGCGCGGCGATCCGCGCCTGCGTGACGTGCCGATCATCATGATCACCTCGCGCACCGGCGAAAAGCACCGCCAGCGCGCCTTCGAGATCGGTGTCGATCGTTACCTCGGCAAGCCCTACCAGGAGCCGGAGCTGATGCGCCAGGTCTTCGAGCTGCTGGCCGAGGTCGCCGCCCGTGACTGATCCGGCGCTCAAGATCGCCCTGCTCGCCCGCGAGGGCGAGGCCCGCCTGCTGCTGCGGCATGCGCTCACCGAGCTTGGCGCCGAGCTGGTGCTGGAGGCCGACCCCAACACCGTGGATGCCGAGGCCCTGGCCGCCTCGCGGGTGAGTGCCGTGCTGTTCTCGGTCGAACCGGCCACCGAGGCGGCACTCGACCGCCTCGACGCGGTGCTGTCCGATCCGGCGCTGGGTGTGGTGTTCGATGAGGCCGAGACCACCGCCAGGCTGAGTGGCTGGGACCTCAACCGCTGGGCGCGGCATCTTGCCGCCAAACTGCTCGGTCGCGACCTGCTGCCGCCGGCTGCGCCGGCCGAAAACGAAGTCATCGCCACGGTGCCGGATACCGTGGCCTTCGAGGTGCTCGATGCCGTCGAACAGGACGAGATCCAGCTGAGCGAGGCCGACCGAGCGGCTTTCGAGGCCTTCGAGGCGCGCCAGCAATCGGTCTCCCGGCCACCGCTGGTCGTCACCGATCCGGAGCCCGAGTTCGACCTCGGCCTCGATCCCGATTTCGAACTTGCCTTCGAACTCGATGCCGATACCGCCGAGCCGCCTGCCAGCACCATCGAAAGCGACACGGACCTCGCCTATCTGGCGGCCGAGCTGGCGTTCGAGCCGGAGGAGAAGCCATCCGCCGACCCGGGCCCGCCCCCCCCGACCAAGCCGCGGAGTTTCGATTTTTCGACCCTGGAGCTGGCCCCGCTCGATGCCCTGCCGGCCACGGCGCCGATGGCCGTGAGCTTGCCGTTCGCGGCCCTGCCTGACGCTGGCCGCTTCGCGCTGGCACCGATCGAAGGCG
This sequence comes from Silanimonas sp., assembly GCA_018334015.1. Taxonomy (GTDB): domain Bacteria; phylum Pseudomonadota; class Gammaproteobacteria; order Xanthomonadales; family Xanthomonadaceae; genus Silanimonas. The sequence continues at coordinate 1,627 of JAGXTI010000007.1, read as the reverse complement.
AGGGGGACACGCTGTCCGCCCCGGCCCGGCTGGTGCTGGTGCTCTCGGGTGCGGGTGGGCCGGATGCCGTGCGGCAACTGCTGCGCGCCTTGCCGGCCGGTTTCCCGGCTGCCGTGCTGCTGCGGCAATCCCTCGATGCCGGTCGGCATGATCGTTTCGTCGAACAGCTGACCAAGGTCAGCCGGCTGCCGGTAGGCCTGGCCAGCACGCACGAGACGCCACCGCCGCAGGCGGTACGCGTGCTCGCCGACGCGGCCACGGTGGCCGGTGCCCTGCGTTTTTCCGGCGGGCTGGAGGATCTGGTGGCCGCGGTCGCGGCCAGCGACGGTGCCGTTCTCGTGCTGAGCGGCGCCGAAGCCGCGGCGATCGCCCCGCTCACCGCCGCCTTGGCCAATGGCCTGCGGGTGATCGTCCAGGACCCGGCCGACTGTTTCGAACCGACCACCGCCGAGGCTCTGCGCCGTGCCGGTGCGCGGGTGGCCGGAGCCGCCGATCTGGCCGCCCGGCTCGATGCCTGTTTCTCCCCCTGACGAGGCACCGCCCCGATGAACGCCGAAACCAACGATATCCGCGGCGTGCTGATCGCTGTCGGCGGTGGCCGCCTGCTGCTGCCCAATGCCAACGTCGCGGAAGTGATCTCCTACGCCACGCCCGAGCCGCTGGAGGCGGTGCCGGACTGGCTGCGAGGCCAGGTGCGCTGGCGCGGTTGGCGCCTGCCGGTGCTCAGTTTCGCCGGCCTGGTCGGCTGGCCGGTCGAGGAGGGTGGGCTCGGGGCCAAACTGGTGGTGCTCAAAGCCTTGGGCGGCAATCCGCGGCTGCCCTATTTCACCGTGGTGTCGCAGGGCTTCCCGCGGCTGGTCAGCGTCGGCCGCGATCGCCTGCTGGCCTTGGAGGACGACGGCGAGCAGCCACTCGGCGTGCAGGCCCGCGTGCAACTGGGCGAGGACGTGGTGGTCATTCCGGACCTGATGACGGTCGAGCTGCTGGTCGACGAGGCGCTGACCAAGGCCGCCGCCTGAGGGCCCGAGGCCCCGTCACCCGGCCGAGGCCGCTGGTGAACTGCGCCTCGATGTTCTGCCACGACGCAGGATCGGGGTGCTCGGAGCAGCACCCGGTTGGGAGCCCGGAGCAGCACCCCGCCGCGACAGGCCGTGAGCCCGGAACTGCACCCACGCCGCGACAGGCCGTGAGCCTGGAGCAGCACCCCCGCCGCGTCAGGCCGGGGGCCGGCGGCGGACTCGGGCCGGTACTCGTGTGGCAAGCAACCCGACGGGCCGACCGAAGGGCACCTCCCTGTGCCCTCGGTCGGTGCGCCCGTCCGGGGCGCACCCTGCGGGCCTGGCGTCTGATCACCGGGCTGGCCCTCGAAATCCGCCGCGAGCCCCCAGCCTACCTTGCGGGGTGCTTCGCTTGCGGCCAATGCCCGTCAGCGAGCGCCGCGCCAGCGCGTCCTCGCGGACAGCGAAGCGAGCCAAGGAGGGCGAGCGGCGGCGAATGCGGAGCGGGACGCGGAGCCTGAGAGCCTGAGAGTTTTTCTCGGCCTGCTGAATGGGCGTGGGGTCTGGCATGCTCGAGTCCATGACGATGCCCACAGAACGCGATACCGAGGCCGCTGAGGCGCGCTTGT
>JAGXTI010000006.1 GCA_018334015.1 Silanimonas sp. | reverse complement strand
CGTCCGCTGGACGGGGAAACCCGTCTGGCGGCGCGGCAAAACGTGGAATTCCGACCGGATGGGCGCGATTTCGGCCTTCAAGCCGCGAAATCACGAGGGTTCGGCGGGTTGTTCAGACCATCCCTAAGTCCTAAGCTCAAGTTGAGCAACAGGCTTCGTGGCGGCAGTGGTGAAGGCTAAATAGGGCCGCGTCACTATTTTGCTGAGACAGGGTGGCCATTGGACCGGTTACCTCTGCGGCGTGGTGCAATCTGCTGACCAAAGCATAGAGATGGCAGGTTGATGATTCTTCAAGGTGAGTTGATGATTCTTCAAGATGTTGGTGCCGTTTCTCGGCGGCTCGGTCGTGACTGGGGTTCTGCTCTACTGATTGTGGGGTTATTGGCGGCGGCTTTCGCGGTCAACACATCTGTGTTTGCAGTGGCAAACGCGCTTCTATGGAAACCCCTCCCGTTCCCTGCGGAGTCGCGGTTAGTGCATCTTGCGGCAAGATCCGCGCGGATGGGGATCGACTTGGGGTGGTCGATTCCGTATCTGAGCGCTGTTGCGAGTAACAGTAGCCAGCTTGAAGCAGTCGCCGCCTACCGTCGCATGGAGAGCATGCAGACCGATGTGGACGGAACTCCTTTGCGGCTCTTGCAATCATTGGCTGTGGAGCCGCATTTGCTCCTCATGTTGGGCGCAAATATTGAAGTGGGGCGTCTGTTTGAAACTGAAGATGCTCGTGTTGGCGCAGAGCCGGCCGCTTTGATCAGCGAGGGGGTTTGGCGGTCTAGTTTTGGCGGCTCTCGAGATGTGCTTGAGAAGAAGATATTTCTCGATGGAAAAGCACATCGCATCGTCGGCGTGATGCCTGCGAAGTTTGTATTTCCGAGTGATGACGTTTCAGTTTGGGTGCCGCTGGGCTTCTCAGAATCGGATGTTGCCATGAGCAACGCAGGATCGTTTGGTAATACGGGCGCGATTGGCCGAATCAGGGCTGGGTCCAACTTCGCCGCTGCCACTGCCAGCATGATGGCGGCTGTTCACAGCGAACCAACGCTTGATCAAATCGGGCAAGAAATCGGGTTGCAGCTCTCTGCTGAGCCATTACGCTCGCTTTGGGTTGAGGGACGCGAGAAGTCGCTAAAGTCGTTATTAGGCGTTGGCGCGATGTTGTTGGTAGTTACTCTGGCCAATGTGTACAACCTGTTCGTGCTACGGCTCTTGGCTAGAAGGCAGGAGTTTGCGCTTTTAGAGGTGGTTGGCGCCACCAGGCTACGCAGGCTTGGCTTGCTTGTCATCGAAGTTGGCTTGCTTTGCGCGTGCGGCGCCCTTGTTGCTTTGCTGCTTACCAGCCCAGGTCTCGAATTTCTGCGCTACCTGAATGTTCTGCCGGCTGGGATCCCGCAGCAGGTTGGCCTGGACGGCAACACTGCAATACTACTGCTTCTGATGCTTCTAGTTTCTGCGGCCCTAATCTCCTCTGGGGGAGTTGCGTTCCTGAGGCAAAACGTATTCGATGTGCTAAGGCAGACTGGAAATGGGCAAACTGCTGGGGCTCGCGTACAGAGATTGAAGCAAGTATTGGTTATTGTTCAGATCTCCATGACGTTGGTGCTGTTATTTGGCACTTCCTTGTTGGTGCGTAGTTCAAACAACCTGCTGCGGCAAGACGTGGGATTCGAACGAGAGGGGCGGGTGGTTGCAGTTCTGCAGGCAAGCATGGTGGATCAGGAAGGCAGCGCCGATGCCGTGAGAAGTCAGATTGCAGTCGCTCAAGCCCAATTGGAGTCGACTCCAGGAGTGAAGGCGGTTGGCCTTTCTACGTCGACACCCTTCGGCAAAAACGTCACATTGGAGGCTGTTCAAGGGCCGTCCACGAACAGCCGAGGCAATATCAATATCCTTTCAAAGGCGTATGTATCTCATGTGAGCGCCGACTACCCGATTGCAGCTGGGATCGAAATCCTGCGGGGCCGGCGCTTCAGTCAGTCAGAAGCGATTGAAGCCGCCCCTGTAGTGCTTATTGACGAGGACATGGCTTCGTCGTTTTTCGAAAACCAAGATCCGCTCGGGCAAACAGTTCGAGTAGCCAACAGCGTTACTGGAGAACTTGAGGAGCGTACTGTGGTCGGCGTTGTTTCACGTGTGCGACAACGAACACTTGCGGAAAAGGATAGTTTCCCTTCCTTGTACCTACCTTCGGCGATACCATTCGCTGTTCCGGGGCTGCCTACAAACTCGATTGAGATGATCATTAAATCAGATGTCGCGAATATCTCATCCGAGCAGGTGAAGAACTTGCTTCAATCTAGCGCACCTCGAATGAGGCCAGCGACCGTTGTTACAATGGAGCAAAGGATCGAGGATACCATAGTCGAGTTGATTCGACTCAACTCGCTTCTAAAGTTGCTCGCAGGCCTTTCGTTGTTGCTTTCTGCAGTCGGGTTGTACGCACTTCTCTCAAACTCTGTAATGCTTAGAACGCGAGAGTTTGGAGTGCGAGTTGCGCTGGGGGCTAGCCCAATGCAATTGATACTCTTGGTGCTACGGCAGGGTGCAAGCACCGTTATCTTCGCCGTAGCAACCAGCGTGCCTTTTGCCCTGCTTTTGGGAGCCTCAATTCGCGATAGATTGTACGGAGTGTCTTTCGCGGACCCGGCATCATTTGCGGCGGTTACATTTCTTTTGCTGCTGATTGCTTCGCTGGCCAACTTGATACCGGCGCTGCGCGCCTCCAGAGTTGCCCCAAACTTGGCGTTGCGCTAATGGTCCGCGCACCTTTCGGGTGGGTGGATGAGGATCCGAGTACGATGCAAACATCGGGCACAAGCGAAAAGCGATACATCGACAGTCTTCTTGAAGGCGGAATGACCATCGACCAGGTGAAGCAAGAGCTGCAAGACTTGGGTTGGCACTCGGAGTACATCCGTTATGTAGTTGACAGCTATGAATCGGGAGGGCTTGTTGCCGGCGCGAGGTCAATTCCGCAGCTTGCTATTAGAAACCTGTCCGGAAGCTTTGTTGTTGACGGGCGCGAAGTGCGCGTCGAAATGCGCATGTATCGGCCGGCGGTCGCATTGCTGGGAAGCTTTCTGTCTCATGATGAATGCACTGCGCTTGTGGACTTCGCAAGACCCAGATTAAGGCAGTCCATGGTCGTTTTGGGTGACGGCGATGCCCCAGAGGAAGGCGTGAATGCATACGCGCGAACCAGTGAACAAGCAAGCATCAAGAGGGGGGTTAGTGCGCTGGCAGATCGAATTCGAGATCGGGTTGCAGGTGCATTCGCTTGGCCCGTTAGCCAAATTGAATCAATGCAGGTAGTTAGGTATGACGTCGGGGCGGATTTTACACCTCATCACGACTATTTCTGCCCGGAAGCCCACGCAACCCTAATTGAACGCGGTGGTCAAAGGGTTGCAACGGTTCTGCTTTATCTGAATGCTCCCTCAGCCGGAGGTGTTACTGCGTTTCCAGACATAGAGTTGGAAATCTATCCTCAGATCGGAAACGCGCTTTTCTTTGAGTACAGTTCAGCCTCAACTGACTCTCTAACCCTGCACTCCGGTGTTTCGATTACTGAGGGAGAGAAATGGGTTGCGACCTTCTTCTTGCGAGACCGTGCTTCCAATGGAAGCGATGGTAGGAAGTCGGCAAATGAATTCTAGTGCCTTTAATATTCTGGATGCTTGTGCGTCCCCGTTCGCAAGGCTTGAGGCGCAGTCTAGCTGTACTCGGCTGGTCGCGCTGAGTCTCATGCGCCGAGTCCTCACTAATATTCGGCGTGCAGCGGGCGGTAGATTCAACGAGTTGGCGTTTGCCACCATTGAGAAAACCGTTAACACGTCTCCACTCAATTGGCGGCCAGAAATAGGAATCGCCGCCGCGGCGGTAGGTAGGGGTGATCCCGAGCTCGCTGCCCTACAGATTGCTCTAGCGTACGACGATATCGAAAGCTATGAAGTCCCCGTCTCCACCGCCGGTTGTGTTTATCTTGATGGATCAATTATCCGAGTTTCCGGGAAAAGCGCTTTGGAGCGGAACGACGGATTCTTGAAGCTGTCGAGCTCTGAGGGCGCGCAGGAATTCATTTCTGCGTCAGGTATGTGGGTCGAGCAGCGGTCGATACCGGGCGACGATTGGAGGATTCAAGGTCTTGGATTCAGTCGCCCCCGATACTGCATAGCCTCCGGACACAAAGCATCGTCCGGAATTTTCCCAAGTGTACTTCGCAACAAAACGGTTACTTCACCGAGCATGAGCTCAGTTGATACGGGGGGCAGTGAGCGAGTTGCCGAAATCGAAAATGCCCTCGCGCTCTTGTGTGATAGCAATGCTTACTCAGGATGGCTGTCCGGTGTTGTCGATGGAATTCTTGTGACTCCCAGCGGAACTTCGCCGGGGTCAAGCAGCCCGGAATTTCCGGGTTTGATCGCAGTTGGGCGCGATGATCTTGGCGTATTGAGGCGGCTTGAGCAACTAGTTGGCGCGGCGTGCCAGCAGTATCTGTTTCAACTCTCCCTTGTCTACGCACTGATTGATGCTGGGCGCGAAGAGGTGGCCTACGTGCATTCGAGAAGGTCTTACACTACGGTGCGTCGTGCGCTTGCTGCTGCGCACGAGCACGTAAACATTATTCTGCTAATGAACGAAATTGAAAAGTCGTGCGACAACCCGGGTGCTGCACGAGTTAGAGCTGAGCGCCGTCGAGTAATGCTAATGAGTGAGTGTAATCACGTCCTTTCTGGTAGTGCTGTTCTCACCGATGAGGGCCGTTACTTGTGGGACAGGTTGATTGCCTCAATTGAATAGTTAATAGTCCCAAGTAGTTCCCAGATGCCGACGCGGCACGATTCCGCGGACGTCAGTGCAAGTAGGGGCTCCGTGGCGGTACATTGCCGTCGCACGCGAGTTTCGCTGGGGTTTGAAGTCCGGCTGCGCGCGCACGCGCGCGGTCAAAAAAGAATCTGCTTGTCCGCAGATACCTGTTGCCGGTTTGGCAACGAATTCAACAAAGAGCAATAATCGCATGAGCACTGAAAAGAATCTGAACAATCTCGCCACTGCCGCTGCGGAGCTGGTTCTGCGTGAACTGAATGAGATTGAGACCCGCGATATTTTCGGCGGCAGCGGTCAAGGCTGGGTCAAGGTCGGCCCGATCACCCCGGTTCCTCCGGTCATCCCGGAACAGATGAAGTAACGGTTACTGTCGTTGGTGGGAGGCGGCGGAACTCGCCGCCTCCCATATTAATTAATTACTGGTTGGCGCGAGGCCAGAGATGCATATTGAAGCGCTTTACGTAATAACAAAACTTGTAGAGCGATGCAACCTGAATTGCACGTATTGTTATTACTATACTCCTGACAATGCATCGGTCTTCGATCGTGCGCCGGTGATGGGCATGGACACCCTTGATCAACTCTTGGAGTATATTGGCACGGCTGTTAAGGATGTTCCCATTCCTCAAGTCGTGTTCGGATTCCACGGAGGCGAGCCAACCTTGGCAAAAGCTGGCCGTGTGCAAGAATTCTGTTCAAAAGCGCGAGCCAAGCTTGAGTCGAGCGTTGACGTTAAGTTCGTAGTCCAGACAAACGGTGTGCATCTTTCCGAAGACTGGCTTCGGCTAATCAAACAAGAGCGAATGGGCGTTGGCATTAGTGTCGATGGCACCAAGGACGAGCATGATCGCTTTAGGGTCGATCATCGCGGACGGGGCTCATATGATCGCGTATGCGCCACATTGAAGAAACTTAGGCCCATCGCTGAGGATGGGCATATAAAGCTCACAGCGTTGGCCGTGATGAGCCAAGAGTTTCGAGGGGTTGAGTTCTACAAACATGTAGTGGACGATCTCGGGTTTCTTGCACTTAAGCCCTTGTTCCCGGATCGAACATGCGAAGTTCAGTTGCCTCGCGACGAGCTTGAGCGGCTTGGTTCAGAGTTGTGCGAGCTCTTCGACTATTGGCTCCTGCACGGGAGCAGAACTGTGGAGGTGGTCCTTTTCACCTCGATTGTGCGTGCGTTGCTTACTGAGAAACTGAGCGATAAAGAGGGAGCGGAGAGAATCACTTTGGGGTTCGCCCTTTTGAGTGACGGCAGCATCAGGATTCAAGATGATTATATGGTGGCAAGGGATTGGTTCTGGAGTCAGAGGGATCTGAACGTAGGAACTTCACGCTTCTTAGACTATATAGAGCAGCCTCATCATATTGAGTTGGCACAGAGTACCTTGAGGGCGCCGGAGGCCTGCCGTGGATGCCGCTTTGCAAACTCATGCAGGGGTGGCGAAGTTGCGCATCGATACACGACGACTGAGACCTTTAAGAACAAGTCAGTCTACTGCGATGCGCTGTTGATGCTGCACTCCCACATTGAGCGGCGCCTGGATCTTGGTGAAAGACAGATTGCGCAGAGTGACAAGAGAGTGGAAATTGAAGTTGCCTAGGCGTGAATCCAATGTCAAAGGAGCGTGGTGATCTGCCCCCCCCCTGGTGCTTTCGAGATGGCAAGCTCACGGAGTGCAGGCAGGAGAACGGGGTGGCTTTGCCAATGGTATCTACAACTTAGCTTCAGCATTCATGGTCCAGATTTTTCAACGTATTTTACTTTGCAGTGGAGCAACTCGTGGATTGTTCAGTTACCAACGAAGAATTTAGTCGGTTCGGGTACGCAGTGGTCTCCGACGTGGTAAGCAAGGATCTCTTGGAGATCGCCTTTAGATACTACCTGTCCTACATCAATGTGCCGGGCTATTACAACGTAACCGAAGTGAACAAGGCATTCGACAGGTACGCTGACGCGCTGAGTGAGGCGTTGATTCCCCTTGTCCAGTCGCGCGTGGAAGCGGTTGCGGGAAGGAAACTTCTTCCCACCTACTCATTTGCTCGCATCTACACAACCGAATCGGAGCTCACGAAGCACGTTGACCGGGGTGCGTGCGAGATCAGTGCAACGCTTACAGTTGGGTATCGGAATGTGGCCCAACTCTGGCCGATCTTAGTCGAGTCAGCAGGTGAGGAAAAGGCGATTGAGTTGGACGTTGGTTCCGCCCTTGTGTACAGGGGGATGGAGGTTCCGCATTGGCGCAACAAACTGGAACGGGGAATTTGGTGCCAGCTATTCTTCCACTTCGTAGACGCCGATGGGAAACTCACAGATTTGCACTACGATGGCAGGGGGCGACTTGGTCCTTTTGATATATCGGGTTATGCAAGTTGAGTAATTCCTCGACACCTGGCCTCGGCCGACGGGGTCAGGCGGCGCAATGCTCTCAACTTAACGGCCGGTACGCACTGCTGAGGTGAGTCTTTCGTCGCGGTGGCTTGGGGTAGTTGGGTCTGGCCGCGGTCCGCCGTCGGGTTCGCAGGATGGCGGCGAGGACGGTAGGCAGCACGGCCAGGCAGTGCGGGTTGCCGAGCAGGCATCCGGCAAGGATCGGGCGCAGCGCTTGAACATCGACATCTGGTTCGCCGATCCCTACGCGCCCTGGCAGCGCTGCAGCAACGAGAACACCAACGGTTTGTTGCGTCAGTTCCTACCGAAGGGCTGCGATCTCTCCGGCATCTCGCAGACGGTGTTGAACGACATCGCCCGGTTGCTCAACGGAAGACCGCGCAAGACGCTGGGATGGAAAACGCCGGAGCAGGCGCTCGCCAAGGAAATCCAGCAATTTCAGCAACGCGTTGCACTTGATTCTTGAGCTTGAGCCGCCTCCCCCTGAAACCGATAGGCAAGATGGACATCCAGCGCCCCGAACTCATGCAGCGAAAGTCGAAGAGACGGCGTTTGGTCGCAGGGTCCATCGCACTGACGCTTACCTTGACGGTCATCATTGCGATGTCTCTGGTTGGGCGTCCTCCAAGTATTCGAAAGGAGGGGGTCATGATTGCAACTGTCGAGCGTGGGTCGTTTGTGCGGTCTGTTCGTGGACCTGGCCGCCTAGTCCCTAAGCAAACGCGGTGGGTAACTTCCAAGTCCGAAGCTACTGTTGAAGAAATCTTGACGAAACCTGGGGCTAGTGTTACCTCAGACTCGATCGTTATAGTACTCAGCAATCCCGATGTCCGTGATCGCCTCGTCGCGGCATCCGCTGCACTCCGTGCAGCAGAGGGAGACCATGCGGCGCTGCTTGCTCGTCTTCAAGCCGAAACGTTTGAAGTTAAAGCAGAGCTCGCAGCTTCAAAGGGTAACTATCAGATGGCATTGGTTGAGGAGGAGGCAGGCCGTCGCGCACTAGAACGCCAGGTAATTTCGAAAGTTGCGTATAAAAAAATTGCCATTGCTGCAGATCAGTTCCGAGAGCGCGCACAAATCTCGGAGCAGAAGTTGCAACAGGCCCGACTCAGCCGAACCGCGCAGGCTTCTGCGAGTCAAATTAGACTTAATCAACTACGAGAAGCCCAGGAGTCTCAGCAGCTTCTGGCTGACGCACTGCATGTTAGAGCGGGGATCGATGGGACTATTCAGCAAGTTAACGTTGAGCCAGGACAGCGAGTGACTGCAGGCTTCAATCTCGCCAGAGTTGCGCTTCAATCTGGCCTCATAGCAGAAATTCGAGTGCCGGAGTCACAAGCACAAGAGCTGACTTCAGGCCAAGTGGCAGTTCTGGAGGTCGGGCGGGCTAGAGTCAATGGCGTGGTTGAGCGAGTCAATCCGGCTGTTGAGAATGGGACGATTCGCGTCAGGGTGTATCCAATTGAAAAACTGCCTGAAGGCGCGCGTCCTGATCAGTCGATCGATGGATTTGTTGTCCTCGAGGAAGTACCTGATGCGCTGTACGTCCAGCGACCGATAGGCGTCACTGCCAATTCAACGTCTTCCGTGTTTAGGCTTTCAAGACCCGACAATGCCACTCGGGTTGAGGTTCGATTCGGAAAGGACTCGGTCGGACAGGTGCAAGTGCTTAATGGGCTGTCAGAGGGGGATTCCATCATCGTATCTGACGTTAGCTCGTACATAACCAACGAATCACTCCGACTGAAAGAGTGAATTCCTTAATTTCCTCGGCACTCACATTATGAACAGCTCTTCAATTATCGCGCTCCGCGGTGTAACCAAGATCTTCCAGATCGACGACATCGAAACGCACGCTCTTTCAAGTGTAGACTTGCAGATAGACAAGGGCGAATTTGTGAGCATTACTGGGCCCTCTGGATGCGGGAAGTCGACCTTGATGTCGATTCTCGGACTACTCGATTCAGCCACGTCAGGCCTGTACACGCTGAACGGAACCCGTGTCGATCTGCTAACTGATTCGGCTAGGGCTAAAGTTCGAAGTCATGAAGTTGGATTCGTATTTCAGGCTTTCAATCTCATTGGGGACTTGACAATTCTGGAAAATGTTGAGCTACCATTAGCGTATAGGGAAGGAATCTCGAGGGCAGAGCGTCGCGATAGAGCGATCGAAGTTCTCGAGCGCGTCGGAATGACGCATCGCGCCAAGCACTTCCCGGCCCAGCTTTCTGGCGGGCAGCAGCAACGAGTGGCGTTGGCGCGCGCCCTAATTGGTCAACCCGCCATTCTTCTTGCCGACGAGCCAACCGGAAATCTAGATTCGAAGAATGGCGAGTCAGTCATGCAACTGCTTTGCGAAGTTCACAGCACAGGCTCGACTATTTGCATGGTCACGCATGATCCGCGATACGCCGCGCTGGCAGATCGTCAAGTGTTCATGTTCGATGGAGCAGTTGTGCCATCTGGCTGTACAAGCTGAGTAATTCCCCGACACCTAGCCTCGGCCGACGGGTTCATGCGGCGAGGGTATCAGGGATGGTCTCTGCGGTCTCCTCGGGTTCGGGAATCATCGGCTGCAGATCGGCTTCGACCAGCGGCACCAACTCGTGCTGGAAGGCACGCTGGAATTACGTCAAACGCTCGCGCAGGGCTGTATTCATTCGGCGGGTGGTGATGTGGCTTCGATACCGACATCATGCCTTCAGTGGCAACACCCGCTCCACTCTCTTCCCTCCGCGTCAGAATAGTTGTCGCCCCGATAGATCCCCCAACCTCGGCGGCAATGAAGGAAGAACGCAGTGGCAAGATACGGCAAGGCATTCAAAGACAGAGCGGTGGCGCGGTTATTGCCGCCGGAGAGCGCAACGCTGGACGCGGTGGCGCGGGTAGGCGCAGCAGCAAGGCCAAGACGCGGAGGCGCACTGGGCGCGGTGCTTGCTGCGAAGATGGTGAAGCGCAAGCTTCCCAAGTATCGTCGCAGCGCGCATCTGTGCGCAGATGCCTGGTATCGTGGACAGCCCGCGTTGCTGTCCATCGGGCTTCACGGCTACATTCCACATGTCGTGGATCGCAAGCGCGAAGCGGATGCGAAACGTCGTCACCCTGAGAAGAAAGCACGGCGCTGGGTCGTTGAGGGGCTAGTCTCAGCTTCCAAGTGCAACGCCCGTACCGCAAGGTTGGGGCATGCCCAGAACGTACCAACACCTCAGCGCCGAGGAACGCGGCGTGATCATGGCCGAGCAGCAGCGCGGGACCTCCAATGCCGGAATCGCACGGCTGCTTGGCCGTTCGCCTTCGACCCTGTCCCGTGAACTTCGTCGCAACGGCGGTGGGCGCTACGACGCCCCGTTGTCGGGCGCAGCTTATCGCCACCGCCGCACCGCATGCCGTCGGCACCTCAAGCTTGTCGAAGGCACGCCGCTGCATGGTTTCGTGCGCGATCGCCTGCTCTACCACTGCTGGTCGCCCGAGCAGATCGCGGCGACACTGCGCGTCATGCATCCTGATGACACCACGGCGCGAGTCAGCCACGAGACCATCTACGCGGCGATCTATGCGCATCCGAAGGGAGGGCTGCGGGAGGGCATGATCGCGGCCCTTCGCCAGGCCAAGCCTTCCCGTGGACGGCCACGTCGGAGTGCGGCGGGGCGCGGTGGGCTGCGCATTCCGGAGGGCAGCGGGATCAAACATCGGCCGGAGGAGATCGCGCAGCGCCTGCTGCCCGGGCACTGGGAGGGCGACTTGATCAAAGGCGCTTTCAACCGCTCGGCGGTGGGCACTCTGGTCGAGCGCAAGACGCGCTTTGTCGTTCTGTGCCGGATGGACGACTGCAGCGCCGATGCGGCACTGGCGAGCTTTACCCGGCAGATGAAGAAGCTGCCGGCGTTTCTGCGCGAGAGCCTGACCTACGATCGTGGCAGCGAAATGGCGCGACACGACGACCTGGCGAAGCGCTTGAACATCGACATCTGGTTCGCCGACCCCTACGCGCCCTGGCAGCGCGGCAGCAACGAGAACACCAACGGTCTGTTGCGACAGTTCCTGCCGAAGGGCTGCGATCTCTCCGACATCTCGCAGACGGTGTTGAACGACATCGCCCGGCTGCTCAACGGAAGGCCACGCAAGACGCTGGGATGGAAGACGCCGGAGCAGGCACTCGCCAAGGAAATCGAACAATTCCAACAACGCGTTGCACTTGATTCTTGAGCCGGAGGGTGTGCCACAGCTGGTTCAATCGTTTCCGCAAACTGCTCGTGCGCTATGAAAAGCTGCATCGCAGCTTCATGGCGCTGAATCATCTCGCCGCCGGGATCATCGCGTTCCGGTAAAGTACCGTTGAAGATCAATATTATTTACGGATAAATTCTTAGACGGGTGTCCGAAGTTCAAGGGCAGGATCAGGGCGGTTCACACACAAAAATTCAGACAGGCCCGGTTCACGTTAAGCTACCGGACACCCCTCGCGGTTTTCGCCGAGGGCTACATCAACCCCGTTGCGAATCGGAGTTGAACTCGCCTGATCAAACATTGCCCATGCCAGCCACATCTCGCGTGAATACCTTCCTGCAATCCCAAGCCGCCGAATGCGGCCTGGCTTGCTTGGCGATGGTCGCCGACCATCACGGTCATCGCACTGATCTGACGGAGTTCCGGCGGCGGTTTTCGGTCTCGCTCAAGGGCGCCTCGCTCAACCGCCTGATCGGCATCGCCCAGCAGCTCGGTTTCCAGACCCGCGCGCTGCGGCTGGAGATCGAGCATCTGGGCCAACTGCAGACGCCCTGCATCCTGCATTGGGATCTCGACCACTTCGTGGTGCTGGCCCGGGTCGGGCGGAAGGCTGTCACCGTGCTCGACCCGGCCTTCGGCGAGCGCAAGCTCAGCCGGCAAGAAGTCTCCAAGCACTTCACCGGCGTTGCGCTGGAGCTGACCCCGGGCGCCGAATTCAAGCAGCAGGTCGCGCCGCCGGCGGTCAAGATTTCGCAGCTCACCGGCCCGGTGCGCGGACTGTGGCGCGCGCTGGCGCAGATCCTGCTGCTGTCGGTGGCCTTGCAGGTGTTCGTGCTGCTGGCACCGTTCTTCATGCAGTGGGTGGTGGACCAGGCCCTGGTCTCGGCCGACCGCGAGTTGCTCACCGTGCTCGGCCTTGGCTTTGGCTTGGCCCTGCTGCTGCAGGTGGCCATTGGCCTGCTGCGCGGCTGGGCGCTGGTGTTCCTGTCAACGCAGCTCGGCCTGCAGTGGCTGGGCAATGTGTTCGCGCATGCGCTCAGGTTGCCGCTGGAGTTCTTCGAGAAGCGACATCTCGGCGATGTGGTCTCGCGCATGGGCGCGGTGCGAGCGATCCAGCAGACCTTGACCACCACCTTCATCGAAGCCTTGATCGACGGCCTGATGGCGGTCGCGACCTTGGCGATGATGCTGCTCTACAGCCCCAAGCTGGCCCTGGTCACCTTGGTGGCGGTGGCGTTGTACCTGGGCCTGCGTGCTCTGGCCTTCCGGCCGCTGCGCATGATCACCGAACAGGAGTTGGTGGCCGACGCCAGGCAGCAGTCGCATCTGCTGGAATCGCTGCGCGGGATGCAGAGCCTCAAGGTCGCCGGCCAGGAGGCTTTCCGCCAGGGCGCCTACCAGAACCTGATGGTCGATACCGTCAACCAGGAACTCAAGCTCGCCAAACTCGGACTGGGCTTCAACACGGCGAGCCAGGCGATCTTCGGCATCGAGCGCATCGCGGTGATCTGGATCGGTGCCACGCTCGCCATGCAAAGCGTGTTCTCGGTCGGCATGCTGATCGCCTACCTGGCCTACAAGGACCAGTTCGCGCAGCGCGTCGCCGGGCTGATCGACAAGTGGATCGAGTTCCGCATGCTGCGCCTGCACGGCGAGCGCCTGGCCGATATCGTGCTGACGCCGCCGGAGCTCGACGAAGCCTCGGCCATCGAAGCGCCGACGCCGGCCGACACCCGCATCGAGGTGCAGGGCCTCTCCTTCCGCTATGCCGAGGGCGAGCCCTGGGTGCTGCAGGAGTGCAGCTTCAGTGTCGAGAACGGCGAATCGGTGGCCATCGTCGGTGCATCGGGTTGCGGCAAGACCACCCTGGTCAAGCTGCTGCTCGGTCTGCTGGCGCCGAGCGCGGGCAGCATCCGTATCGGCGGCCAGGACATCCGTCGGCTCGGCCTGCGCAACTACCGCGGCATCGTTGGCGCGGTGCTGCAGGACGACCAGCTGTTCGCCGGTTCGGTGGCCGAGAACATCGCCTTCGGCGACAGCGCATTGGATTTCGCCCGGATCGAGGCGGCAGCAAGGCTGGCGGCGGTGCATGAGGAGATCGCCGCGATGCCGATGGGCTACCACAGCCTGATCGGCGATATGGGTACCGTGCTTTCGGGCGGGCAGAAGCAGCGGGTGATTCTGGCGCGTGCGCTGTACCGCCGGCCGAAGCTGCTGTTTCTCGACGAAGCGACCAGCCATCTCGATGTCGAGCGCGAGCGCCTGGTCAACGATGCCGTGCGCCGACTCAAGCTGACCAAGCTGATCATCGCCCACCGGCCGGAGACCATCGCCTCGGCCGACCGTGTGCTGGTGATGCAGGGCGGGCGGATCGTGCAGGAGTTCCGGCCGCAGGTGCCGTTGCAGGGCGTGCCGGAGGCCGCGCAGACGAGGTAGGAGCGCGTGTCGCCCTGGCCGTCGTCGGGGTGGCCCTGTTCGCGCCGTGAGGTTCAGACCGGCCGCAGGCTCATCGCCACGGCCAGGTGGTCGGAGCCCGCCGCCGGCACGGCGCGGTAATCCTCGACCACGAAACCGGCGGTCAGCACATGGTCGAGTGAGCGCTTCGGGTTCCAGCTGGGGAAGGTGGCCAGTGCTGCCGGTGGGGGCGACAGGGCGGTACGGCGGTACAGGCCGGCCAGTTCCGGTGCGTCGGCGGCGCAGTTGAAATCGCCCATCAGCACCAGGCGTTTCGGGCCGGACAGCAGTTCGCCGAGGAAATCGAGCTGCATCCGGCGCGAGGCCACGCCCAGCGAGAGGTGGGTGACCGCCAGGGTCCAGGCGGCCTCGCCTTCGCCGAACTCCACCAGCATCACACCCCGCCCGGCGATCCGGCCGGGCAAGGGGTAGTCCAGCACCTGGCGCGGCGCTTGCCGGGCCAAGAGGCCGTTGGCGCTGCCGGCGATGCCGGCGACCCGGCGGTTCGGCTGGTGGCTCCAGTAGGGAAAATGGGCGCGTTCGGCGAGGTCGCGAGTCTGGTTGCGGAACCCCGAGCGCAGGCTGCCGGGATCGCTTTCCTGCAGGCCGACGATGTCGTAGCCGCGCAGCAGTTCGCCCAGCTCGTCGAGGGTCCGCTGCTTGCCCCGCGGCAGCAGATGGCCCCAGCTGCGGGTCAGGTAGTCGTGGTAGGCGCGGGTGCTGTGCGCGGCCTGGATGTTGGCGCTCAGCAGGCGCAGCGGCATCGGCTCAGCGGGCGGCCGGCGCGGCCGGGCGCGGTGCGGCCGGCGGCGCGGCGGCGGTGGCCTGGCGCAGCCTTGCGCGCTCGCGGGCGACCAGCCATTCCGTGGTCTGCAGCATGCCCTGGAAGCCACGGTCCGGCGTGGCCGAGACACGGTAGCGGCCGTTGACGACAATCGTCGGGGTGGCGTTGACGCCGGTGCGCTGGGCGAACTGCTTGGCCCGGTTCACCCGCGAGGTGACGCCGAAGCTGTTCATCGTGGCCACCAGCCGGGCACGATCGAGGCCAAGCGCGGCGTAGGCGTCGGCGACCTCTTCCGGTGTGCCGGTGCGGATCCGGCGCTCGACATGGAAGGCGCGGAACATGCCGGCATGGGTGCGGTCCACGGCATTCAGGGCCTCGGCGGCGTAGAAGCCGCGGGCCAGGTTGTCGACCGCGCCGCCCCAGGCGGCATGCACGTAGGTGACCCGCACATCGGCCGGCTGGCGGGCCTTCCAGGCGCTCATCAGCGGTTGGAAATCGGCGCAGTGGATGCAGTGGTAGCTGAACACCTCGGCCACTTCGATCCGGCCGGGCGGGCCGAACGGCGTCTGGGCCGGGCTGATCGGCACGAAATCGGTGCCCGGGCGCGGGGTCGGGGCGGGGCCCTGGGCCAGTGCGGCAACCGGCAGCAGAAGGGCGGCGAGCAGGGTCAGCGAACGGAGCATCGAGAACCTCGGTGGGCGGGCTTGGTAAAGCACGAAAGCCGACGTCGCCGCCGGCTTGCCTATATGGAAACGTGCGGGCGGGAAAAGTTCCCGCCGTCGTTCAGCGGGCGGCGGTGCTGGCCGGCGGGGCGTCGTGGACGTTGTGCAGGCCCTGCAGGAAGCTGGCCAGCGAGTCGATTTCCTCGTCGGTCAGGTTGCGGGCGATCGAGGCCATCATGCTATTGGCGCGGTCGCCTTCGCCCCAGACCGCGCCATCGCGGAAGGCGCGCAGCGTCAGCGCGGTGTAGGCGGCATGCTGACCGGCCAGCTTCGGCCAGCCCGGGCCGGGCACGCCGGTGCCGGTCGGGCCGTGGCAGGCGGCGCAGGACGGGATGCCGCGGGTGGCGTCGCCGGAGCGGTAAAGGGCCTTGCCGACCTCGTAGAAGCGGCGCCCTTCGTTCGGACCGGAGGCGATGACCGACTCGTCGGCGACACCGGGGGTCGGGGTCTGTTGCGAATAGAACGCGCCAAGGTCACGCATGTCCTGTGCCGAAAGCGGGGCGGCGAAGGCCATCATGATGGCATTGTCGCGCTCGCCGCTCTGGTAGAGCGCGAGCTGGCGGGCGATGTAGTCCTCGTGCTGTCCGGCCAGCTTGGGGTTGGCCGGGTCGACCGAATTGCCGTCGACACCGTGGCAGGCGGCACAGGTCACCGACAGGGCTTCGCCGCGTTCGGCATTGCCGGGCATGGCCGGGCCCGGGGCGGGCAGGGCGGCCACGGTGGCAGCAGCGGCTTCCGCGGCCGGCGTCACGGTGGCCGCGGCAGCGGTGGATTCGACGGGAGCCCCGGTCGTCTGGGCGATCGCGACGCCGGCCAGGGCGAGGGCGACACCAATGGCGAGGATGCGCTTGAGCGGCATGCGGGCACTCCGGAAGGCAGGAACAGGCAACAGAGGACGGGCGGCCCGAGGCCAGCCCTGACGTTCCATTATCCCTGCCGGGGCGCGCTACGGTCAACGAAGCCATCGACCGGCGGGCTTCACGCCGGGCCGGCAAGAGTCCAAGCTGACGGCCCCGCCGAAGGAGCCGCAATGGCCAGCAACCCCCTGCAGAGCGCCGAGTTCCTGAAAGCCGCGCACCTGCCGCACCAGCTGCCCGACGACAGCGGACTGGAAGTGGCCTTCGCCGGCCGCTCGAACGCCGGCAAATCGAGCGCCCTGAACGCTCTCTGCCAGCGCCATGGCCTGGCGCGCACCTCGAAGACGCCCGGCCGCACCCAGCAACTCGTCTACTTTCTGGTGCGTCCCGAGCGCCATCTGGTCGATCTGCCGGGTTACGGCTACGCCGAGGTGCCCTTGCACCTGCGCGAGCACTGGAAGGCCTTCATCGAGGGCTATTTCCAGAACCGTCAGGCGCTGGCCGGCCTGGTGCTGGTGATGGACAGCCGCCACCCGATGAAGCCCTTCGATCAGCAGATGATCGATTTCGCCTTTCGCCGTGGCCTGCCCTGCCACGTCCTGCTCACCAAGGCCGACAAGCTCACCCGCAGTGCGCAGGCGCAGACCCTGGCCCAGGTGCGCAAGACACTCGGTGGCATCGCCTCGGTGCAGCTGTTCTCGGCGCCCGACAAGCTGGGTGTGGAGGAGGCGCGGGCCGTCATCAGCGGCTGGCTGGGCCTCGCGAAGCCGGGGTGAGGGCTGTCTTGCGTGCTGCCGGTTTCGCCCCCATCGTCGATTCGACCCCTTTTCTCACCCCAACAAGGCAGCACGAATGTCCGGACCGAGCGCCGAAAAAGCCACGCCCATCGAGGCTCGGGCGCAGCTCATCGAGTACCTGGCCTCGGGCAGCAAGCCGCCGAGTGAATGGCGTATCGGCACCGAGCACGAGAAGTTCGGCTTCCGCCACGAGGACCTGAGGCCGATCCCCTACGAGGGTGAGCGCGGCATCCGCGCCGTGCTCGAGGGCATCGCCAAGTTCGGCTGGCAGCGCGTCGAAGAGAACGGGCAGCTGATCGCGCTGACCCAGGACAAGGCCTCGGTGACGCTCGAGCCCGCCGGCCAGCTTGAGCTGTCGGGCGCGCCGCTCATCGACGTGCACGAAACCTGCCGCGAGACCGCGCAGCACCTCTACGAGGTCAAGGCCGCCGCCGACCCGCTGCGGCTCGGCTTCTTCGGCATGGGCTTCCAGCCCAAATGGCGGCGCGAGGACATGCCGTGGATGCCGAAAGGCCGCTACACGATCATGCGCGAGTACATGCCGAAGGTCGGCTCGCTCGGCCTCGACATGATGACGCGCACCTGCACCATCCAGACCAACCTCGATTTCGCGAGCGAGGCCGACATGGTGAAGAAGTTCCGTGTCTCGCTCGCCCTGCAGCCGGTGGCCACCGCCCTGTTCGCCGATTCGCCGTTCACCGAAGGCCAGCCGAACGGCTTCCAGAGCTTCCGCAGCCAGGTCTGGACCGACACCGACGCCGATCGCACCGGCCTGCTCGATTTCGTCTTCGAGGAGGGCTTCAGCTTCGAGCGCTACGTCGATTACCTGCTCGATGTGCCGATGTACTTCGTCTACCGCGACGGCACCTACATCGACGCGGCGGGCAAGAGCTTCCGCGCCTTCATGGACGGGCGGCTCGACGTGCTGCCCGGCGAGCGGCCGACGATGCGCGACTTCAGCGATCACCTGACCACCGCCTTCCCCGAGGTGCGGCTGAAGACCTACCTCGAGATGCGCGGTGCCGACGGCGGCCCGTGGAACCGTATCTGCGCGCTCTCGGCCTACTGGGTGGGCCTGCTCTACGACGACGCCGCACTCGATGCCGCCTGGGATCTGGTGCGCGACTTCACCCTCGAAGAGCGCCATGCCCTGCGCGACGGTGTGCCGCGGCATGGCTTCAGGCTGCCGTTCCGATCGGGCACGATGCGCGAGCTGGCGTTGGCGTCGCTGAAGATCAGCGAAGCCGGTCTGAAGCGGCGCGCACGCTTCAACCGCTGCGGAGCCAGCGAGGCGGTCTACCTCGAGCCCTTGTTCGAGATGGCTCAGGCCAACCAGACCGCGGCGGATCGAAAGCTGGCGCTGTTCCACGGCGAATGGCAGGGCAGCGTCGATCCCCTGTTCCGCGAATTCTCCTACTAAGGCCCAGCATGTCCAAGGTGTTCACCGATGCCGATGCCGAGGCCCTGGCGCAGTTGCTGGAAAACCGGGCCATTCCCTTTGGCGGCATGAGCCTGGAGCAGCTCGACGGCTTCCTGTCCGGCGTGGCCGTCTCGCCGGAAGCCATCCCGCAGGCCGAGTGGATGCCGCGCGTCTGGGGCAAGGAGCCGCGCTGGGAAAACCCCCGCGACCGCGACGAGCACTACGCGCCGATCCTCCACCTCAAGGCCGCCATCGAGCGTCGCGTCAAACTCGTCGAGGACGACTTCACCGACCAGGACATGCCCTTCATCTGGGTGCCGGAGGACGGCGAGGCGCCGCCCGCCGACGACATCCCGATCGGTGCGGAATGGGCCGACGGTTTTCTCGAGGCCGTGGGCTTTCAGGAGGTCGAGTGGGGCGAATGGGAGGCCACGGACGAGTGGGTCACCGAAGCGCTCGACCTGATCCAGTCGATGTCGGGCGGCGAGGGCATCGAGGAGCCCGGTCACGAGGGCCGCCTCGCCATCGTCGGCCAGATTCCGGCCGTGCTGCATGACCTCTACGCCGGCGGACTGGAGCGCAAGGCGCCGAAGCAGCCGCTGCGCAAGGACGCGACGCCGGGCCGCAACGACCCCTGCGCGTGTGGGTCGGGGAAGAAGCACAAAGCCTGTTGCGGCAGAGGCTGAGGGGCATTTCGGAACCGACACCCCGTCTTTGTCGCGCTCCAGCAGGCCGTGAGCCCGGAGCAGTACCCCCGCCACGACAGGCCGGGGGCCGGCGGCGGACTCGGGCCGGTTGGTGTGCGGCAAGCAAGCCGACGGGCCGACCGAAGGGCGCATCCCTGCGCCCTCGGTCGGTGCGCCCGTCCGGGGCGCACCCTGCGGGCCTGGCGTCTCATCACCGGGCTGGCCCTCGAAATCCGCCGCATGCCCCCAGCCTGCCTTGCGGGGTGCTTCGCGGCGCGCCGCGCCAGCGCGGCTTCGCGGACAGCGAAGCGAGCCAAGGAGGTCGAGCGGCGGCGAATGCGGAGCGGGACGCGGAGCCTGAGCCGTCGCGTCCGCAGGTCGCGTGAGGGCAGGCGCGAAGGCGTAGCCTTATTCCGCGCTCCAGCAGGTCGGCGCGTTCCAGCAGGCCGGGACGCGCCCGGAGCAGCACCCCACGCTGCGACAGGCCGGGGGCCCGCGGCGGACTCGGGCCGGTAGCCGTGCGGCAAGAAATCCGACGGGCCGACCGAAGGGCGCCTCCCTGCGCCCTCGGTCGGTGCGCCCGTCCGGGGCGCACCCTGCGGGCCTCACGTCTGATCACCGG
>JAGXTI010000005.1 GCA_018334015.1 Silanimonas sp. | reverse complement strand
CCGGGCGACAACATCAAGATTGTGGTGACGCTGATTGTCCCGGTGGCGATGGACGAGGGCCTGCGTTTCGCGATCCGCGAGGGCGGCCGCACCGTCGGCGCCGGCGTGGTGGCGAAGATCCTCAAGTGACACCGCGGCACGGTACACTGCGTTAACCGCGCCGTCCCGGCGCAGTTCCGCACGGGATGGCGGGCCGCACCACGGTCCGCCATTGCCGTTTTCGGGAAAATCCGTTTCATCGCGTACGCCAGTAGCTCAATCGGCAGAGCAGCGGTCTCCAAAACCGCAGGTTGGGGGTTCGAGTCCCTCCTGGCGTGCCATCCACAGGGGCTGCCGCCGAATGCCGGCCTGCCCGGAGGCTTCATGAACACCAAGGTCGAACCCACGAGCCCGGGGCTCAGTCCGCTGGACCTGGTCAAGTACCTCGCCGCGATCCTGCTGGTTGTCGGCGGCATCGCTGGCTGGTATCTGCTCGAGTGGGCCACGCCGCTGCGCGTGCTGCTGGTCATCCTCTCGGTCATTGCCGCTGTCGCCGTCGCCGCCTTCACCGCCAAGGGCCGTGAGGCGCGCGAGTTCATCGAGGAGTCCACCTTCGAACTGCGCAAGGTGGTCTGGCCGACCACCGACGAGACCACACGTACCACCATCATCATCATGATCGTGGTGGTCATCGTCAGCCTCATCCTGGCGGGTTTCGACTGGGTGATTTCGCTGGGCGTGCGTGCACTGCTCGGTCAGGGAGATATGGCATGAGCAAGCGCTGGTACGTGGTACACGCCTATTCGGGCTTCGAGAACCAGGTCGCCAAGGCACTGGAGACGCGCATCGCGCGCCTTGAGATGCAGGAGAAGTTCGGCCAGGTGCTGGTTCCGACCGAGGAGGTCGTCGAGATGCGTGCCGGCCAGAAGCGCAAGTCGGAGCGCAAGTTCTTCCCCGGCTACGTGCTGGTGCAGATCGAGACCACCGACGATGGCGGCATTCCGCGCATCGACAACGAGAGCTGGCACCTGATCAAGGAAACCCCGAAGGTGATGGGTTTCATCGGCGGCACCGCCGAGCGCCCGCTGCCGATCAAGGACAGCGAAGCCGATGCCATCCTCGCCCGTGTGCTGGAAGGCGTCGACAAGCCGAAGCCGAAAGTGCTGTTCTCGCCGGGCGAGCTGGTCCGGGTGGTCGATGGCCCGTTCAACGACTTCAACGGCACCGTCGAGGAGGTCAACTACGAGCGCAGCCGCCTGCGCGTCGCGGTGATGATCTTCGGCCGTTCCACGCCGGTCGAGCTGGAATTCGGCCAGGTCGAGAAAGCCTGAATCCGCGTCCGGGCCTTTGCGCCCGGGCCATGCGCCGGAGCGTCGCGGCTTGCCCCCGGCCCTCCGGCGTTTTTCGTTCAGGAAGGTGGCGCTTGATTGGGGTAGGCTTGCGGGCTTCCCTTTCGGGCAGCGTGAAGCCAGGGCACGTGAATTCCCTGGTCCGATGGGGAGGCCGCAAATGCGGCCGCATGCACCCGGAGAACCCTCATGGCAAAGAAAGTTGTCGGTTACATCAAGCTGCAGGTCAAGGCCGGTCAGGCCAACCCCTCGCCGCCGGTCGGTCCCGCGCTCGGTCAGCGCGGCCTGAACATCATGGAGTTCTGCAAGGCGTTCAACGCCGCGACCTCCAAGCTGGAGCCGGGCCTGCCGACGCCGGTCATCATCACGGCCTACTCGGACCGTACCTTCACCTTCATCACCAAGAGCACACCGGCTTCGGTGCTGCTGAAGAAGGCCGTCGGCATCACTTCGGGCTCGAAGCGCCCGAACACCGACAAGGTCGGCAAGGTCACGCGTGCGCAGCTCGAAGGCATCGTCAAGCAGAAGGAAGCCGATCTGACGGCTGCTTCGCTGGATGCCGCGGTGCGGACGATCGCGGGCTCTGCCCGCTCCATGGGTCTCGTGGTGGAGGGCTGAGGCATGGCAAGGATTTCCAAGCGTTACAAGGCCCTTTCGGCCCTCGTCGTTCCCGGCAAGCAGTACGCCCTCAACGACGCCATCGATCTCATCACCAAGAACGCCAAGACCAAGTTTGTCGAGTCGGTCGACGTGGCGGTGCGTCTTGGCGTCGATGCCAAGAAGTCGGACCAGCAGGTCCGCGGCTCCACCGTGCTGCCCGCCGGCACCGGCAAGACCGTCCGCGTCGCCGTGTTCTGCCCGCCGGGTGCCAAGGCCGATGAGGCCCTGGCCGCTGGTGCGGACGCCGTTGGTATGGACGATCTGGCCGACAAGATGCTGGCCGGTGATCTCAACTACGGTGTCGTCATCGCCACGCCGGACGCCATGCGCGTCGTCGGCAAGCTGGGCCAGGTGCTGGGCCCGCGCGGCCTGATGCCGAACCCGAAGGTCGGCACCGTGTCGGCCAACCCGGCCGAGGCGGTCAAGAACGCCAAGTCGGGCCAGGTGCGTTACCGCACCGACAAGGGCGGGATCATCCACTGCACCATCGGCAAGGCCAGCTTCCCGGCCGAGGCGCTGTCGCAGAACCTGCACGCGCTGCTCGCCGACCTGGTCAAGGCCAAGCCGTCGTCCGCGAAGGGCATCTACCTGCAGAAGATCTCGCTGAGCTCGACCATGGGCGTCGGTGTGGTCGTTGATCCGGCCAGCCTCACGCTCGCCAAGTAACACGTTCAAGTCCGCCGCGGCCTTGTGCTGCGGCGGCGCCATTAGAAGGCGCCCGCATCCCGCGGGGGCCATCTAAGACCGCAGGTGCGGACAGCGCGGATCGACGTCGGGCATTGGATGCACGAGAGGCAAGGAATCGCCGTCGACCCCAGCGGGCCCGCTTAAAGGAGGCCGCAAGGCCCGTCCTGCGCAGATGGTGCACCTTCTTCAGGATCCCTCTGGAGAGGCCACCACGGACGCCGCAAGCGTCCCGGCGTGCACGGATGCCGCCGCCCAAGGTGCCACCGCCTGCTGGAGCAGGAGGTGGATTGAAGTTAGGAGGAGTGCAATGGCTCTCAATCTGTCCCAGAAGCATGAAGTCGTCGCGGAAGTCTCGGCGGTCGCTGCCAAGGCCCACTCCCTGGTCGCTGCCGAGTACGCCGGCGTCACCGTCTCCCAGATGACGGCGATGCGCAAGAAGGCTCGCGAGACCGGTGTCTACCTGAAGGTCGTCAAGAACACGTTGGCTTCGCGCGCTGTCGCGGGCACCGAGTTCGAGTGCACCCAGGACCAGCTCACCGGCCCGCTGCTTTACGCGTTCTCGACCGAGGAGCCCGGTTCCGCCGGGCGCCTGATCAAGGAGTTCGCCAAAGGCAACGACAAGCTCAAGGCGAAGGTCGTTTCGGTCGGTGGCAAGGCCTACCCGGGCGCCCACCTCGAAGTCCTCGCCTCGCTGCCGACCCGCGACCAGGCCCTGTCCATGTTCCTCAGCACGCTCGTCGAGCCGGCCACCCGTGTGGCCCGCGCGTTCAAGGCGATCGCCGAGAAGCAGGAAGCCGCGGCCTGAGCGCCACGCGACCACGTCTGCAATCAGAAACTTTCCAGAGGTAATCAACATGTCCCTGTCCAACGAACAGATCATCGACGCGATCGCCACCAAGTCCCTGATGGAAATCATGGACCTCGTCAAGGCGATGGAAGACAAGTTCGGCGTCTCCGCCGCCGCCCCGGTCATGATGGCCGCCGGCCCGGCTGCGGCCGCCGCCCCGGTCGAGGAACAGACCGAGTTCACCGTGGTCCTGAAGGCCATCGGCGAGAAGAAGGTCGAGGTCATCAAGGCCGTCCGCGCCATCACCGGCCTCGGCCTGAAGGAAGCGAAGGACCTGGTCGAAGGTGCCCCGCAGAACGTCAAGGAAGCCGTCTCCAAGGACGACGCCGCGAAGTTCAAGAAGGAACTGGAAGCCGCCGGCGCCACCGTCGAAGTCAAGTAAGCGATCTTGGGTCGCCGCGATTCCGCCGGCGACACCACCAGGGCTGGGGGCGAAAGCTCCCGGCCTTTGGCCGTTCCCTACGCCCCGAGTGGGCAGTGAGAAGCAGCAGCAGAAGGCGTGCTGGTGCCGGCACTACCAGCGGCTTCCCACTGACCACTTGAGCCCCACAGCTCACCGAGCCTGAAGGTCCCCATGACGTACTCGTTCACCGAAAAGAAGCGCATCCGCAAAGATTTCGGCAAGCGCCGCGCCGTCCTCGACGTGCCCTACCTGCTGGCCATCCAGATGGATTCCTACCGTGAGTTCCTGCAGGAGGGCGCCCCAGCCGGCAAGCGCGCCGAGCAGGGCCTGCACGCCGCCCTGAAATCGGTGTTCCCGATCTCCAGCTACTCGGGCAACGCCGCGCTCGAGTACGTCAGCTACCGTCTCGGCGAGCCGCCGTTCGACGTCCGCGAGTGCCACAACCGGGGTCTCACCTACGGTGCGCCGCTGCGCGTCACCGTGCGCCTGGTCATCTACGACCGCGAGTCGTCGACGAAGGCCGTGAAGTACGTCAAGGAGCAGGAGGTCTACATGGGCGAGATGCCCCTGATGACCGAGAACGGCACCTTCATCGTCAACGGCACCGAGCGCGTCATCGTTTCGCAACTGCACCGCAGCCCGGGCGTGTTCTTCGACCACGACCGCGGCAAGACGCACAGCTCGGGCAAGCTGCTCTACAGCGCCCGCATCATTCCCTACCGTGGCTCCTGGCTCGACTTCGAGTTCGACCCGAAGGACATGGTCTATGCCCGCATCGACCGTCGCCGCAAACTGCCGGTGACCGTGTTGCTGCGCGCGCTGGGCTATTCCAACGAGGAGATGCTGCGGCAGTTCTTCGAGATCAACACCTTCGCCCTGCTGCCGAAGGAAGGTGCCGAGCTGTCGCTGGTGCCCGAGCGGCTCAAGGGTGAATCGCTCAACTTCGACCTGGTCGCCAACGGTCAGGTGCTGGTCGAGGCCGGCAAGCGCATCACCGCGCGCCATGTCCGCGAACTGGAGCGGGCCGGGATCGGCACCCTCGAGGTGCCCGACGACTACCTCGTCGGCCGCATCCTCGCGCAGGACGTCGCCGACCCGAAGACCGGCGAGCTGCTCTCGGTCGCCAACGACGAGATCGACGACGCCCTGCTCGTGAAGTTCCGCAAGGCCGGCGTCGCCTCGTTCGGCACGCTGTGGGTCAACGATCTCGACCGCGGTCCCTATATTTCGAACACCCTGCGTGGCGACAGCACGCGCACCCAGCTCGAGGCCTTGGTCGAGATCTACCGGATGATGCGTCCGGGCGAGCCGCCGACCAAGGACGCCGCGCAGAACCTGTTCCACAACCTGTTCTTCACCTTCGAGCGCTACGACCTCTCGGGCGTCGGACGCATGAAGTTCAACCGCCGCGTCGGCCGCAAGGCGGTCGAGGGCGACGCCGTGCTCTACGACGCCAAGTATTTCGCGCAGCAGAACAACGAGGAAGCCAAGCGGCTGGTCGCGCTGAATGGCGCCTCGTCCGACATCCTCGACGTCATCCGCACGCTCTGCGAGATCCGCAACGGCCGCGGTGTGGTCGACGACATCGACCACCTCGGCAACCGCCGCGTGCGTTCGGTCGGTGAAATGGCCGAGAACACCTTCCGTGTCGGCCTTGTCCGCGTCGAGCGTGCCGTCAAGGAGCGCCTGTCGCTGGCCGAGTCGGAAGGCCTGACCCCGCAGGAGCTGATCAACGCCAAGCCGGTGGCCGCTGCGATCAAGGAGTTCTTCGGCTCCTCGCAGCTCAGCCAGTTCATGGACCAGAACAACCCGCTCTCGGAAGTGACGCACAAGCGCCGCGTCTCGGCCCTCGGTCCGGGCGGCCTGACCCGCGAGCGTGCCGGCTTCGAAGTGCGCGACGTGCACCCGACCCACTACGGTCGCGTCTGCACCATCGAGACGCCGGAAGGCCCGAACATCGGCCTGATCAATTCGCTGGCCGTGTATGCCCGCACCAACAAGTACGGTTTCCTCGAAACGCCTTACCGCAAGGTGGTGAACGGCAAGGTGACCGACGAGGTAGACTTCCTCTCGGCCATCGAGGAGAACGAGTTCACCATCGCCCAGGCCAACGCCGAGCTGGACGATGCGGGCCGTTTCACCGCCGAATTCGTTACCTGCCGTCAGCAGGGCGAGGCGCTGCTCAAGCCGCCGGCCGAGATCCACTACATGGACGTCTCGCCGATGCAGTCGGTGTCGGTGGCCGCGGCCCTCGTGCCCTTCCTCGAACACGACGACGCCAACCGCGCCCTGATGGGCGCCAACATGCAGCGTCAGGCCGTGCCGACGCTGCGTTCGCAGAAGCCGCTGGTCGGCACCGGCATCGAGCGCGCGGTGGCGCGTGACTCGGGTGTCACCGTGAACGCCCGTCGCGGTGGTGTCGTCGACCAGATCGACGCCGGCCGCATCGTGGTCCGCGCCAACGAGGACGAGGTCGGCGCCAACGATGCCGGCGTCGACATCTACACGCTGATCAAGTACCAGCGCTCCAACCAGAACACCTGCATCAACCAGCGTCCGCTGGTGCGGGTGGGCGATCGCGTCGCCCGTGGCGATGTGCTGGCCGACGGCCCCTCGACCGACATCGGCGAGCTCGCACTCGGCCAGAACATGCTGGTCGCGTTCATGCCGTGGAACGGCTACAACTTCGAGGACTCCATCCTCCTCTCGGAGCGCGTCGTCGAGCAGGACCGTTACACCACGATCCACATCGAGGAGCTCACGGTCCAGGCTCGCGACACCAAGCTGGGCGCCGAGGAGATCACCGCCGACATCCCGAACGTGGCCGAGCAGGCGCTCGCGCGTCTCGACGAGTCGGGCGTGGTCTACATCGGTGCCGAGGTGCGTGCTGGCGACATCCTGGTCGGCAAGGTCACGCCGAAGGGCGAGAGCCAGCTGACGCCGGAAGAGAAGCTGCTCCGCGCGATCTTCGGCGAGAAGGCCTCGGACGTGAAGGACAGCTCGCTGCGCGTGCCGCCCGGCATGGACGGTGTGGTCATCGACGTGCAGGTGTTCACCCGCGACGGCATCGAAAAGGACAAGCGCGCCAAGCAGATCGAGGACTCCGAGATCAAGCGCGTCAAGAAGGACTTCGACGACCAGTTCCGCATCCTCGAAGGCGCGATCTTCGCCCGGCTGCGCTCGCAGCTGGTCGGCCGCGTCGCCAATGGCGGACCGAACGGCCTGAAGAAGGCCGAAGTCACCGCCAGCTACCTCGACAGCCTGCTCAAGAGTGACTGGTTCACGCTGCGGATGAAGGACGATGACGCCGCCGAGGCCATCGAGAACGCGCAGAAGCAGATCGAGGCCCACAAGGCCGAGTTCGAGAAGCGCTTCGCCGACAAGCGCGGCAAGATCACCCAGGGCGACGACCTCGCTCCGGGCGTGCTGAAGATGGTCAAGGTCTACCTCGCCGTGAAGCGCCGTATCCAGCCGGGCGACAAGATGGCCGGTCGCCACGGCAACAAGGGTGTGGTGTCGACCATCGTCCCGGTCGAGGACATGCCGCACATGGCCGACGGCCGCACCGTCGACATCGTGCTGAACCCGCTGGGCGTACCGAGCCGCATGAACATCGGCCAGATCCTCGAGACCCACCTGGGCTTCGCCGCCAAGGGCCTGGGCGAGCGCATCCAGAAGATGCTGGAGGCGCAGGCCAAGGTCGCCGAGCTGCGCGAGTTCCTCGACAGGATCTACAACCATGACCGCAAGATCACCGGCAGCACCCGCGTCGACCTCAAGCAGTTCAGCGACGAGGAGCTGCTGACCCTCGCCCGCAACCTCACCGACGGCGTGCCGATGGCCACCCCGGTGTTCGATGGCGCGGCCGAGTCCGAGATCAAGCACATGCTGGAACTCGCCTACCCGTCCGACGACCCGCACACCCGTCTGCTCAACATGAGCGACACCAAGACGCAGGTGACGCTGTTCGACGGCCGCACCGGCGAGGCCTTCGACCGCAAGGTCACGGTCGGCTACATGCACATGCTGAAACTCAACCACCTGGTCGACGACAAGATGCACGCGCGTTCGACCGGTCCGTACTCGCTCGTCACCCAGCAGCCGCTGGGCGGCAAGGCGCAGTTCGGCGGCCAGCGTTTCGGCGAGATGGAGGTGTGGGCGCTCGAAGCCTATGGCGCGGCCTACACCCTGCAGGAAATGCTCACCGTCAAGTCCGACGATGTGCAGGGCCGCAACCAGATGTACAAGAACGTCGTCGACGGCGACCACGAGATGGTGGCCGGCATGCCGGAGTCGTTCAACGTGCTGGTGAAGGAAATCCGTTCGCTCGGTATCAACATCGAGCTTGAAGGCCACTGATTGCGCGCCTGGAGAAACAAGCCATGAAAGACCTGCTCAACCTGTTCACCCAGCAGCGCCCGGCCGTCGATTTTGACTCGATCAAGATCGGCCTCGCGTCCCCGGATCTGATCCGTTCCTGGTCCTACGGCGAGGTCAAGAAGCCGGAGACCATCAATTACCGTACCTTCAAGCCCGAGCGCGACGGCCTGTTCTGTGCCGCCATCTTCGGTCCGATCAAGGACTACGAGTGCCTGTGCGGCAAGTACAAGCGCATGAAGCATCGCGGCGTGGTCTGCGAGAAGTGCGGCACGGAAGTGACACTGGCCAAGGTCCGCCGCGAGCGCATGGGCCACATCGAGCTTGCCTCGCCGGTGGCCCACATCTGGTTCCTGAAGTCACTGCCCTCGCGCATCGGCCTGATGCTCGACATGACCCTGCGCGACATCGAGCGCATCCTGTACTTCGAAGCTTTCGTCGTGACCGAGCCGGGCCTGACCCCGCTCGAGCGCGGCTCGCTGATGAACGAAGAGCAGCTGATGCAGGCCCGCCAGGAGCACGGCGATGACTTCGAGGCCTACATGGGCGCCGAGGCCGTGCACGAGCTGCTGCGCACCATCGACCTGCAGGCCGAACTGCTGCGCCTGAAGGAAGAGATCGCCAGCACCAACTCCGAGACCAAGCTCAAGCGCCTGACCAAGCGCATCAAGCTGATCGAGGCCTTCATCGACTCCGGCAACCGTCCGGAGTGGATGGTGATGACCGTGCTGCCGGTGCTGCCGCCCGACCTGCGCCCGCTGGTGCCGCTCGATGGTGGCCGCTTCGCGACCTCCGATCTCAACGATCTGTACCGCCGCGTCATCAACCGCAACAACCGCCTCAAGCGCCTGCTCGAGCTCAATGCGCCCGACATCATCGTCCGCAACGAGAAGCGCATGCTGCAGGAGTCGGTCGATGCGCTGATGGACAACGGCCGTCGCGGCCGTGCCATCACCGGCACCAACAAGCGCCCCTTGAAGTCGCTGGCCGACATGATCAAGGGCAAGCAGGGCCGCTTCCGCCAGAACCTGCTCGGCAAGCGCGTCGACTACTCGGGCCGTTCGGTCATCGTGGTCGGCCCGACCCTGCGTCTGCACGAGTGCGGCCTGCCGAAGAAGATGGCGCTCGAACTGTTCAAGCCCTTCATCTTCTCCAAGCTGCAGCTCCGCGGCCTCGCCACCACCATCAAGGCGGCGAAGAAGCTGGTCGAGCGCGAAGAAGCCGTGGTCTGGGACATCCTCGAGGAGGTCATCCGCGAGCACCCGGTGCTGCTCAACCGTGCGCCCACGCTGCACCGCCTCGGTATCCAGGCCTTCGAGCCGGTACTGATCGAAGGCAAGGCGATCCAGCTGCATCCGCTGGTCTGCACGGCCTTCAACGCCGACTTCGACGGTGACCAGATGGCCGTCCATGTGCCGCTCTCGCTGGAAGCCCAGCTGGAAGCGCGTGCGCTGATGATGTCGACCAACAACATCCTGTCGCCGGCCAACGGCGAGCCGATCATCGTCCCGACCCAGGACGTGGTGCTCGGCCTGTACTACATGACCCGCGCCCTCGAGAACAAGAAGGGCGAGGGCATGGTGTTCGCCAACGTCGCCGAGGTCCGTCGCGCCTACGACAACCGCACTGTCGAACTGCACGCCAAGATCAAGCTGCGCATCATCGAGACGGTGGTGAGCGAGGACGGCGAGGCCACCCGCAAGTCGGCGATCCACGACACCACGGTGGGCCGTGCGCTGCTGGCCGAGATCCTGCCGGAAGGTCTGGCGTTCTCGATGGTCAACACCGAGCTCAACAAGAAGGCCATCAGCCGCCTGATCAACGGCTGCTACCGCCAGCTCGGCCTGAAGCACACGGTCGTGTTCGCCGACAAGCTGATGTACACCGGCTTCAGCAACGCCACCCGCGCCGGCGTGTCGGTCGGCATCGACGACATGACCATTCCGGCCGAGAAGAAGGACATCCTCGCCAAGGCCGAGGCCGAGGTGCTGGAGATCCAGAGCCAGTACCAGAGCGGTCTGGTCACCTCGGGCGAGCGCTACAACAAGGTCGTCGACATCTGGTCGCGCACCAACGAGCAGATCGCCAAGGCGATGATGGACACCATCGGCACCGACCGGGTGAAGAACGCCAAGGGCGAGACCATCGACCAGAAGTCGATGAACTCGATCTACATCATGGCCGACTCCGGCGCGCGTGGTTCGCAGGCGCAGATCCGTCAGCTCGCCGGCATGCGCGGCCTGATGGCCAAACCCGACGGCTCGATCATCGAGACGCCGATCACCGCGAACTTCCGCGAGGGTCTGAACGTCCTGCAGTACTTCATCTCGACCCACGGCGCCCGCAAGGGTCTCGCGGACACCGCGCTGAAGACCGCGAACTCGGGCTACCTGACCCGGCGTCTGGTCGATGTCGCCCAGGACGTGGTGGTCACCTCGGTTGACTGCGGTACCACCCAGGGCCTCACCCTGACGCCGATCGTCGAAGGCAGCGACGTGGTCGAGCCGCTGCGTGACCGCGTGCTGGGCCGTGTCGTCGCCGAGGACGTGTTCCTGCCGGGCAACGACGAAGAGCCGATCGTCACTCGCAACACCCTGCTCGACGAGAAGTGGGTCGACAAGCTCGATGCCGCCGGCGTGCAGAGCATCAAGGTGCGTTCGGCGATCAACTGCGAGGCCAGCTTCGGCATCTGCGCCATGTGTTACGGGCGCGACCTGGCCCGCGGCCACCTCGTCAACATCGGCGAAGCGGTCGGCGTCATCGCTGCCCAGTCGATCGGTGAGCCGGGCACGCAGCTCACCATGCGGACCTTCCACATCGGTGGTGCGGCCTCGCGTGCCGCCGCCATCGACAACATCACGGTCAAGACCACCGGTTCGATCAAGTTCACCCATCTGAAGACGGTCGGTCATTCGGCCGGGCATCTCGTGGCGGTGTCGCGCTCGGGCGAACTCTCCGTGCTCGATCCGCTGGGCCGCGAGCGCGAGCGCCACAAGCTGCCCTACGGCGCCACCATCAACGGCAAGGACGGCGATCCGATCAAGGCCGGCCAGACCGTCGCCACCTGGGACCCGCACAACCACCCGATCGTTTCGGAAGTGAAGGGCTTCGTCCGCTTCATCGACTTCGTCGAGGGTGTCACCGCCATCGAGAAGACCGACGAGCTGACCGGGCTTGCCTCGATCGAGATCACCGATCCGAAGCGCCGCGGTCAAGCCGGCAAGGACCTGCGCCCGATGGTCCGCATCGTCGATGCCAAAGGCAAGGACCTGCAGATCCCGGGCACCGACCTGCCGGCCCAGTACCTGTTGCCGCCCCGTGCCGTCGTGACGGTGCAGAACGGCGCCGAGGTGGGTGTGGGCGACGTCGTCGCCAAGATCCCGCAGGAAGCCTCCAAGACCCGCGACATCACGGGTGGTCTGCCGCGCGTGGCCGATCTGTTCGAGGCCCGCAAGCCGAAGGACCAGGCGGTTCTGGCCGAAGTCTCCGGCATCGTCAGCTTCGGCAAGGACACCAAGGGCAAGCAGCGCCTCATCATCAAGGACGCTGACGGCAATGAGCACGAGGAGCTGATCCCGAAGTACCGCCAGATCGTCGTGTTCGAGGGCGAGCATGTCGAGAAGGGCGAGGAGGTCGTCGCCGGCGAGCCGAACCCGCAAGACATCCTGCGCCTGAAAGGTGTCGAGGCGCTGGCCGCCTACCTGGTCAAGGAAATCCAGGACGTCTACCGCCTGCAGGGCGTCAAGATCAACGACAAGCACATCGAGACGATCCTCCGCCAGATGCTGCGCAAGGTCGAGATCACCGATGCCGGCGGCACCCGTTTCCTCGCCGGTGAGCAGGTCGACCGTTTCCGTGTCGGCGACGAGAACGTCCGTGCCGGCGTGCGCAACGAGTTGCCGGCCAAGGCCGACCCGGTGCTGCTGGGCATCACCAAGGCCTCGTTGGCGACCGAGAGCTTCATCTCGGCGGCGTCCTTCCAGGAGACCACCCGCGTGCTCACCGAGGCGGCCGTGCGCGGCACCCGCGACACGCTGCGCGGGCTCAAGGAGAACGTCATCGTCGGTCGCCTGATCCCGGCCGGCACCGGCTTGGCCTACCACGCCAAGCGGCGTGCTGGCGGGCTGCCCGAGCTGAGCGATGCCGACCGCGAGCTGTTCGGCAGCCTGTCCCAGCCCCAGGAGGCCGGTGCCGAGGCAGGCACCGAGGACTGATGCGGCACGGCGAGATGAACCGCAGGGAAGCGGTTCGGCACCAGCCCCGGAGCGGGGTGCGGTCCCAGGCGTTGCCGCCGTTGACGTGGCTTGTCAAGGCGGTCTAGAATCCCGAGTCTTGGCAGGTCGAGTTCATCTCGGCCTGCCTTTCGTTTTCACCGAAGGTCCCGAGAAATGGCGACGATCAACCAGCTGGTCCGCAAGCCGCGGCAGCCCAACACCTACAAGAGCGCCTCCCCGGCGCTGGCCAACTGCCCGCAGCGTCGTGGCGTGTGCACCCGCGTGTACACCACCACGCCGAAGAAGCCGAACTCCGCGCTCCGCAAGGTCGCGAAGGTCCGCCTCACCAACGGCTTCGAGGTCATCTCCTACATCGGCGGCGAAGGCCACAACCTGCAGGAGCACTCGGTTGTGCTGATCCGCGGCGGCCGCGTCAAGGATCTGCCGGGCGTGCGCTACCACACCGTGCGCGGTTCGCTCGATGCCTCGGGCGTCGCCAAGCGCCGTCAGAGCCGCTCGAAGTACGGCGCCAAGCGCCCGAAGAAGTGATGCGCTCCCCACATACCCAGGTAGGCAAGCCCCATGTCCCGTAAAGGTCAGACCCCCGTCCGCGAAGTCATCGCGGATCCCAAGCACGGCAGCGAGATGGTCGCCCGCTTCATCAACATGGTGATGAAGAGTGGCAAGAAGTCGATCGCCGAGCAGATCGTCTATGGCGCGATGGATGTCATCGGCCAGAAGAACGCCGAGCCCCTCCAGCTGGTCGAGAAGGCGCTGAGCAACGTCGCCCCGGCGGTCGAGGTCAAGTCCCGTCGCGTCGGTGGTGCCACCTACCAGGTGCCGGTCGAGGTTCGTTCGAGCCGCCGCACGGCGCTGGCGATGCGCTGGGTCATCGAGTCGTCGCGCAAGCGCGGCGAGAACTCCATGCCGCGCAAGCTGGCCGCCGAGCTGCTCGACGCCTCCGAAAACCGCGGTGGCGCTGTCAAGAAGCGCGAAGAGACGCACCGCATGGCGGAGGCCAACAAGGCCTTCTCGCACTACCGCTGGTAAGGCAAAGGGTTACTGACGTGGCACGTACCACACCGATCGACCGTTACCGCAACTTCGGCATCATGGCCCACATCGATGCCGGCAAGACGACGACCACCGAACGCATCCTGTTCTACACCGGTGTCAACCACAAGATCGGCGAAGTGCACGATGGCGCCGCGACGATGGACTGGATGGAGCAGGAGCAGGAGCGCGGCATCACGATCACCTCCGCGGCCACGACCTGCTTCTGGTCGGGCATGGACAAGTCGTTCCAGCAGCACCGCTTCAACATCATCGACACCCCCGGCCACGTCGACTTCACCATCGAGGTCGAGCGTTCGCTGCGCGTGCTCGACGGCGCGGTGTTCGTGCTGTGCGCGGTCGGTGGTGTGCAGCCGCAGTCGGAGACGGTGTGGCGCCAGGCCAACAAGTACAGCGTGCCCCGTCTCGCCTTCGTCAACAAGATGGACCGCACCGGCGCCAACTTCGGCAAGGTTATCGAGCAGCTTAAGTCGCGCCTCGGTGCCTACCCGGTGCCGATGCAGGTGGCGATCGGTGCCGAGGAGAACTTCGAGGGCGTCGTCGACCTGCTCAAGATGAAGGTCATCGTCTGGGACATGGCCACCAACGGCAACACCTTCAGCTACGCCGAAATCCCGGCGCATCTGGCCGATGAGTGCGTTGCTGCCCGTGCGTTCATGGTCGAAGCCGCCGCCGAGGCGTCCGAAGACCTGATGAACAAGTACCTCGAGGGTGGTGAGCTGACGGAAGAGGAGATCATCTCCGGCATCCGCGAGCGCACCATCCGCTGCGAAGTCATTCCGGCCTTCTGCGGCACCGCCTTCAAGAACAAGGGCGTGCAGGCGATGCTGGACGCGGTGATCCGTTACCTGCCGGCGCCCTCCGACCGTCCCCCGGTGAAGGGTGAGGACGACGACGGCAAGGAAGCGACCCGCACCGCCGACGACAAGGTGCCGTTCTCGGCGCTGGCCTTCAAGATCATGACCGACCCGTTCGTCGGCTCCCTGACCTTCTTCCGGGTGTACTCGGGCACGCTCAACAGCGGTGACCAGGTCTACAACCCGATCAAGTCGAAGAAGGAGCGCATCGGCCGCATCCTGCAGATGCACGCCAACCAGCGCGAGGAGATCAAGGAAGTGCTGGCCGGCGACATCGCCGCCGCGGTCGGCCTGAAGGACGTGACCACCGGCGACACGCTGTGTGCGCAGGACCACATCATCACGCTCGAGCGCATGATCTTCCCGGAGCCCGTCATCTCGATGGCGGTCGAGCCGAAGACCAAGTCCGACCAGGAGAAGATGGGCGTCGCTCTCGGCCGTCTGGCCCAGGAAGACCCCAGCTTCCGCGTCCGTACCGATGAGGAGTCGGGCCAGACCATCATTTCCGGCATGGGCGAGCTGCACCTCGAGATTCTCGTTGACCGCATGAAGCGCGAGTTCAACGTCGAGGCCAATGTCGGCAAGCCGCAGGTCGCCTACCGCGAGGCCATCCGCAAGGCGGTCAAGCAGGAAGGCAAGTTCGTGCGCCAGTCGGGCGGTCGCGGCCAGTACGGCCACATCGTCATCGAGATGGAACCGCAGGAGCGCGGCGCCGGCTTCGTCTTCGAGAACGCCATCGTCGGCGGTACCGTGCCCAAGGAATACGTCACCGCCGCCGGCAAGGGCATCGAAGAGGCCATGAAGAACGGCGTGCTCGCCGGCTTCCCGGTCGTCGACGTCAAGGTCAAGGCCGTCGATGGCTCCTTCCACGACGTCGACTCGAATGAAATGGCCTTCAAGGTCGCCGGTTCGATGGCCTTCAAGGAAGGCTTCAGCAAGGCCAATCCGGCCCTGCTCGAGCCGATCATGAAGGTCGAGATCGTCACTCCCGAGGATTACCTCGGCGATGTGATGGGCGACGTCAGTCGCCGCCGCGGCATCCTGCAGGGCAGCGACGATTCGCCGGCCGGCAAGATCATCAACGCGATGGTTCCGCTCGGCGAGATGTTCGGTTACGCAACCACCCTGCGCTCGATGTCGCAGGGCCGCGCGACCTACACGATGGAGTTCGACCACTACGCCGAAGCTCCGAACAACATCGCCGAAGCGGTCATCAAGAAGGCCTGATCCAGGCCGCCTGAAACCCGTACAGAACACGATCAGACATCAGAGGTAGGCAATCATGGCAAAGGGCAAGTTCGAGCGCACCAAGCCTCACGTGAACGTGGGCACGATCGGTCACGTTGACCACGGCAAGACGACGCTGACGGCGGCGCTGACGAAGATCGGCGCGGAGCGTTTTGGTGGTG
>JAGXTI010000004.1 GCA_018334015.1 Silanimonas sp. | reverse complement strand
TGCCGGGCGGGTAGGGCAGCGCGCCGCCGCTGGGCACCAGCGTACTGAGCGATTTGGTGAAATAAAACGGCGTTTCGCGGCTTTTGTCCACCGTAAAGCCCATTTCGGCGGCGTGCGCGGCGTAGTTGCGACCGACAAAAAACAGCCGCTTCACGGGGAAAAGCTGCGACGAGCCGCGTATCGGAATCGCGGCGACGGGTGGGGGAGGAAAGAGGTAGGCGCTCATGGTTGGTGGCATTAAAACGAGGTCCAGTCCCCTTCGTCGTCGGCCTTGGGCTTGGGTTTGGCCCCTGCGGGCAGCGCCCGGGTGGGCGGCGCGAGGCGGCTTTGAGCGGCCGCCGGGCGCGGCGCGGACACCTGCTGGGCGGGGGCGGCAGTTTGTGCGGCGGCTCTGGGGGCAGACTGAGCCGAGGCCCGCATCGGAGCATTCATCGGGCTGCGGCTGGTGGCCACCGCTGGAGCACGGGGCGCGGGTGCCACCGCCCTAGGCGCTGGCGCAGCAGCTGCTGTGGCGTGCGCCGCTGCTGTAGCCGCCCCATCGGCTCCGAGCTTGAACTGCCCCACCAGTGCGATCAGTTGCTCCGCCTGCGCCTTCAGGCTCTCGGAGGCGGCCGCGCTTTGCTCAACCAGCGCCGCGTTTTGCTGCGTGGTGTGATCGAGCTGCTGCACTGCTTGCCCGATCTGCCCGATGCCTTCGGATTGTTCGTTGCTGGCGGCGCTGATTTCGGCGATCAAATCGGTCACGCGCTTGACCTGGGCAACGATCTCGCCCACGCTCTGGCCGGCTTGCGCCACCTGTTGCGTGCCTTGCTCGACGCGCTGCGCGCTGCTGCCGATCAGCACCCGAATCTCTTTGGCTGCTTCGGCGCTGCGCCCGGCCAGGCTGCGCACCTCGCTGGCCACGACCGCAAAGCCGCGCCCCTGTTCGCCGGCGCGCGCCGCTTCCACGGCGGCGTTGAGCGCCAAGATGTTGGTCTGGAAGGCAATGCCGTCGATGACGCCGATGATGTCGGCAATTTTTTGGCTGCTGGCGCTGATTTCGCGCATCGTTCCCACCACTTGGCCCACCACGGCCCCGCCTTGCTCGGCGGCGGCACTGGCCCCGGCGGCGATCTGGCTCGCGGCGCGCGCGGTTTCGGCGTTTTGTTTCACGGTGGCAGTGAGCTGCTCCATGCTGGCCGCGGTTTGCTCCAGGCTCGAAGCCTGCTGCTCGGTGCGCTGCGACAAATCGGCGTTGCCGATGGCAATCTCGCTCGCCCCGGCGTCGATCGAGTCGGCGCTGCGGTGCACCTGGCCTACCAATCGCGCCAAGTTGACGTTCATAGCGGCCAGGGCGCGCAGCAGCTGGGCGGTTTCGTCGTGGCCCGTGGCCTCGATGCGCGAACCCAAATCGCCGCTGGCCACGGTTTCGGCCACCTGCAGCGCCCGCTGCAGCGGCCGCGTGATCGAGCGCGCGATGGCCCAGCTCAGCAGACCACCCAGCAGCAAGCCCAGCAGCACACCTGCGATCAACAGCGCGTTGACGGCCTGGTTGGTGGCGTTGATGGCTTCGTATTGCTCACGTGCTTGATTCGTTTCGAGCTCTACCAGCGCGCCCAAGGTAAGCGCGACTTGGCGCGCCTTGTCGGTGAAGTGGGCCTGATAAATGGCAAAAGCCTGCTCGCGCTGCCCTGCCAGCAGGGCCTCCATTGCCGGCAGCTTGGCTTGCCGCATATAGGCTTGCTTGGCCGCATCGAAGGCGGCTTCGGCCTGTCGTTCGGCATCTGTTTTTGGGCCCGCCGAATACTGCGCCCAAAGTTGGACGAAGCGCTGCGCATTCGCAACCAGCTCGGTGTTGCGCGCCTGTATGTTCTCGGGCGTCGGGTCCAGCAGCGCGTCCGTCACCAGCACCCGGTTGCGCTGCGTCAGCCGATCGAGCTCGGTGATTTTTTGCAGCGAAAGCACATCTTGACCGTATATTTTTTCCGCCTGCAGGTACATCCGATCCGTGGCCACAAAGGCCGCTGCCGACAACGCCACCATGAGCAGCAACAGCACTGCGCTTAACAGGGCCAGGCGCGGGCCGATTTTGAGGGTTTGCAGCAGGTTCATGCAGAGTCTCGTGGGTTTTGGGGTGCTGGGTGCTGGGTGCTGGGTGCAGCGCCACGGCCAAATGCATGCAGTGCGCAGCGCAGCCATTGCTTTCGGCTGCAGCATTATGCGGCAAGCCAATGACGGTCTTGCACATTGGCGGGCAGTGGCTGGCGCGCCCGCACCCAAGCCTGCGCCCAACGCCCCCCAGCCCCTGCGCGTTGGTGCGAAAATCCCCCCATGGACGATCACGCTCAAGCCTACACCCCCGAACTCGTGCCCGCCATGGGCCGCCAAGCCCGCGCCGCGGCGGCGCAGATGGCCAGTGCCAGCGCGGCCACCAAGGCGGCGGCGCTGCGCGCTTTGGCTGCTTTGTTGCGCCAGCACGGCGCGCCGCTGCAAGCCGCCAACGCGCTCGACCTCGAGCGCGCGCGCGCCGCCGGGTTGGCCGAGCCGCTGCTGGACCGCTTGCGCCTGAGCGCAGCGGCGCTCGAAACCTGCGCCCAAGGCTGCGAGCAGCTGGCCGCCTTGCCCGACCTCATCGGCGAGGTCAGCGGTTTGCGCCAGCAGCCCAGCGGCATCCGCGTCGGGCAGATGCGCGTGCCCATCGGCGTCTTTGGCATGATTTACGAGAGCCGGCCCAACGTCACCATCGAGGCCGCGTCGCTGGCCATCAAGAGCGGCAACGCCTGCATCTTGCGCGGCGGCTCCGAGGCCATCGCCAGCAACCGCGCGCTGGCGGCGCTGGTGCAGCAGGCGCTGGGTGCCGCCGGCCTGCCACCCGAAGCGGTGCAGCTGGTGCCTTGCACCGACCGCGCTGCCGTGGGCCAGCTGATCGCGCTGCCGCAGTACGTGGACGTGATCATCCCGCGCGGCGGCAAGGGGCTGATCGAGCGCATCAGCGCCGAAGCCAAGGTGCCGGTGATCAAGCACCTGGATGGCAACTGCCACACCTACGTCGATGACCCTTGCGACCTCGAGCTGGCGCTGCGCGTGACCGACAACGCCAAAACCCAAAAATACAGCCCTTGCAACGCCACCGAAAGCCTGCTGGTGGCGCGCGCCGTGGCGGGCGCGTTTTTGCCGCGCATGGGCGCGCTGTTTGCCGCCAAGGGCGTGCAGATGCGCTGCTGCCCCGAGAGCCTGGCGATCTTGCAGCCGGCGCTGGGCGCAGCCGCCGCAAGCCACGACCACGCTGCCCCCGCGTCAAGCGCAAATGGCAACGCGCCCACTCCGCTGCTCGTTCCCGCCACCGAGGCCGACTGGGGCACCGAATACCTCGCAGCCATCATCAGCAT
>JAGXTI010000003.1 GCA_018334015.1 Silanimonas sp. | reverse complement strand
TAGCTGCGTGGAACCACCCGATCCCATCCCGAACTCGGAAGTGAAACGCGCACGCGCCGATGGTAGTGTGCATCCGCATGCGAGAGTAGGT
Source organism: Silanimonas sp. (assembly GCA_018334015.1). Classification (GTDB taxonomy): domain Bacteria; phylum Pseudomonadota; class Gammaproteobacteria; order Xanthomonadales; family Xanthomonadaceae; genus Silanimonas. The sequence continues at coordinate 13,388 of JAGXTI010000003.1, read as the reverse complement.
CATCGCCAGGGCCTTACACCCAAAACCCCGCCCCAACAAGGCGGGGTTTTTCTTGCTGATCCAAAAAATCAGATGGTCACGAAAGAACGCAGCGGTGAGCAAGGCGGCTGCGATGAGCTTGGGGTGAGGCTTGGGGCGGCCGATTTGACCTTGAGAACAGCCTGCAGCGCATGCTAGACTCCCGCGTCTTCGCAGGCGGCGACTTGGCGCACTCCTTCCGTGTTCTCGTCCTCCGTGGAATCCCGGCGCCTCCTTCGTCACATGGCTTTGGTCATGACCGTGGTGGTTGCGCTCTGGGCCGTGTTGTTGACCTTCGTGTGGCCGGTGGCCTTGCTCGACGGGATCGGCGGGGCTCTGGTCATGATGGCGGCGATCCTGCTCTCGGGGGCCTACGCGCTCGGTGGTGTCCAGGCTGGAGGTGGCGCAGCATTCCGCAGCCTCGCGGCGACATTGGGTCGCTGGTTGATGGCGGGTGTGGGTTTGATCCTGCTTGCGGCGCGTGACGGTGCCGAGGTGTGGGCGGTGGCGGGAGGCGCGGTGCTCGGGCAATTGGCTTACATCGGCGCGGCAGTGACATTCAAACGAGCTTGAATCGGACCATGGCAAGCAGCGAACTGACCCCGACCGGTTACATCCAGCATCACCTGACCAACCTGAAGATCCAGGTCGGCGAGGGTGGCTTCTGGGTTCTGCACATCGACACGATCGCCACTTCGGTGCTGGTCGGCTTGGCCATGTGCTTCTTCTTCTGGCTGGCCACTCGCAAAGCCACCGCGGGTGTTCCGGGGCGTTGGCAGGCCTTCGTCGAGATCGTTCTCGAGTTCGTCGACCAGCAGTGCAAGGACAGCTACCAAGGCACCAGCCGGCTGGTCACGCCGATCGCGATCACCCTGTTCTGCTGGATCCTGCTGCTCAACGCTTTCAAGTTCATTCCTGCCGATTTTCTCGCCATCCCGATGGGCATGGCGGCGGTCGCGCTGGCCGAGGTCTTCGGCGCGGCCGACCCGTCCAAATTCAACTACTGGAAGCCGGTGCCGACCACCGACATGAGCGCCACGCTCGGCATGTCGTTCTCGGTGTTCTTCCTGATGATCTTCTTCGCCCTGCGCGCCAAGGGCTTTGGCGGCTTCATCCACGAGCTGTTCACTGCGCCCTTTGGCAAGTGGATGTTCCCGGCCAATCTGCTGCTCAACTTCGTCGAGTTGCTGAGCAAGCCGGTGTCGCTGGCGATGCGTCTGTTCGGCAACATGTACGGCGGGGAGCTGGTCTTCCTGCTGATCTGGGTGCTGGGCAGTGCGGGTGTGGCCGGCATGATCGCCGGCGGCACCTTCGGCCTCGGCTGGATGCTGTTCCACCTGCTGGTGGTGCCGCTGCAGGCCTTCATCTTCATGATGCTTTCCATTGTCTACCTCAGCCTGATGGAAGAGCACCACTGACGCCGGCCGTCAATCGTTTCAACGCCGAGGGCCGCGGCGTCGAGCACCGGTTCCACCTTCGATCCACTTTTCCTTCAACCCTTGCGACACCCGGAGACCCCCATGGACACCGCCAACATCCTGACCGCTTTCGCCACCATCCAGTCGTTCACCATTCTCGCCATCGGCTTCATGGTCGGCCTGGCCGCGCTCGCCGCCTCGATTGGTATGGCGAACATGGCGAGCAAGTTCCTGGAGTCGGCCGCCCGCCAGCCGGAGCTGATCCCGGTGCTGCAGGTCCGCATGTTCATCACCGCCGGCCTGATCGACGCAGCCTTCATCATCACCGTCGCCGTGGCCCTGATGTTCGCCTTCGCCAACCCGCTGATCGGCGACCTCGGCGTCAAGCTCTCGCAGCTGCTGGGCGCCTGATCGGCCCGGCTTCCGGGCACGGCGCAGGTCGTGCCCCGTTTTCGTCGATGGCCGGGGCTCGCGCCCCGGTCCCCGGAACCACCGAGCGCATCCCATGAGCCTCACGTTTACCCTTTTCGCCCAAGCCCTCGCGTTCGCGGCGTTCGTCTGGATCATCGCGACCAAAATCTGGCCGCCGCTGTTGTCGGCGATCGAAGCCCGTCAGCAGAAGATTGCCGAGGGCCTCGCCGCTGCCGAACGCAGCCAGAAGGACCTCGCCCAGGCCCAGCAGAAGGTCGACGAGGTGTTGCGTGAGGCTCGGGTCCGGGCCAACGACATCATCGCCAAGGCCGAAGCCCGTGCCGCCCAGTTGGTCGAACAGGCCCGGCTCGATGCCCAGGCCGAAGGCGCACGCCAGGCGGCCCTCGCGCAGGCCGAGATCGAGGCCACCTTGTACCGTGCCCGCGAGGACCTGCGCCGTCAGGTCGGTCGTCTTGCCGTCACCGGAGCCAGCCGCGTCATCGGCCGCGAAATCGACGCCAAGGCCCATGCCGCCCTGCTCGACGAACTCGCCGAGCAGATCTGAGACCGCATCGCGATGAGCCAGGCCTTCACCCTCGCCCGCCCCTACGCCCGCGCTGCTTTCGCGCTGGCCCGAGACCGTGCCGATTTCGCCGGCTGGTCGAAGGCCCTTTCGGCGGCCGCCCAGATCGCTGTCGATCCGCGGGTCGCGGTGTTGCTGGACCATCCTTCGCTGGCGGCGGCTGAGGTGGCCGGTCTGGTGGCACCGCCCGGTGACCACGATGCCGGTTTCCTGCAATTCCTCGCCGTGCTGGCGGAGAACCGCCGTATCACCTTGCTGCCGGAAATCAGCGCGCTCTACGAAACCCTGCGCGCCGAAGCCCAGAACATCGTCCGTGTCCGCGTCACTTCGGCGTTGCCGTTGGACGAGGCCGCACTCGCCAAACTCCGTGAATCGCTGCGTGCCCGTTTCGGCCGCGACGTCGAGATCGAGGCCGCGGTTGATCCCGCGCTGATCGGCGGCGCCGTGATCGACACCGGCGATACGGTGATCGACGGTTCGGTTCGCGGCCGTCTGGCGCGCCTCGACACTGCCCTGACGACTTGATTCCCCATTGAACGTCGGCCTCGCGCCGGCCCAGGAACGACCATGCAGACGCTCAACCCGTCCGAAATCAGCGAACTGATCAAGCAGCGTGTCGAGAAGCTCAAGCTCTCGGCCGAAGCCCGCAACGAAGGAACCGTCACTTCGGTGTCGGACGGCATCGTCCGCATCCACGGCCTGGCCGACGCGATGCAGGGCGAGATGGTCGAACTGCCGGGCAACACCTTCGCGCTCGCCCTCAACCTCGAGCGCGATTCGGTCGGTGCCGTGGTGCTCGGCGACTACGAGCACCTCTGCGAGGGCATGGTCGCCAAGACCACCGGTCGCATCCTCGAAGTGCCGGTCGGCCCCGAGCTGCTGGGCCGCGTCGTCGATGCGCTCGGCCAGCCGATCGACGCCAAGGGCCCGATCAATGCCGCCCTGAGCTCGCCGGTCGAGCGCGTGGCGCCGGGCGTGATCTGGCGCCAGTCGGTCGCCCAGCCGGTGCAGACCGGCTACAAGTCGGTCGACGCGATGATCCCGATCGGCCGCGGCCAGCGCGAGCTGATCATCGGTGACCGCCAGACCGGCAAGACCGCGATGGCGATCGACGCGATCATCAACCAGAAGGCCTCGGGGGTGAAGTGCGTCTACGTCGCCATCGGCCAGAAGAACTCGACCATCGCCGCCATCGTCCGCAAGCTCGAAGAGAACGGCGCGATGGCCTACACCACGGTGGTCGCAGCCTCGGCCTCGGAATCGGCGGCGATGCAGTACATCGCGCCCTACGCCGGCTGCGCCATGGGCGAGTACTTCATGGACCGCGGCGAAGACGCCCTGATCGTCTACGACGACCTCTCCAAGCAGGCCGTCGCCTACCGCCAGATTTCGCTGCTGCTGCGCCGCCCGCCGGGCCGCGAAGCCTACCCGGGCGACGTGTTCTACCTGCACTCGCGCCTGCTCGAGCGCGCCGCCCGTGTTTCGGCCGACTACGTCGAGAAGTTCACGAATGGCGCGGTCAAGGGCAAGACCGGCTCGCTGACCGCGCTGCCGATCATCGAGACCCAGGCCGGTGACGTCTCGGCCTTCGTGCCGACCAACGTGATCTCGATCACCGACGGCCAGATCTTCCTCGAGACCGACCTGTTTAACGCCGGCATCCGCCCGGCCGTGAACGCCGGCGTTTCGGTCTCGCGTGTGGGTGGTGCTGCGCAGACCACGATCATGAAAAAGCTCTCGGGCGGCATCCGCATCGCGCTCGCGCAATACCGCGAGCTGGCGGCCTTCGCGCAGTTCGCCTCCGACCTCGACGAAGCCACCCGCAAGCAGCTCGAGCGCGGCCAGCGGGTCACCGAACTGATGAAGCAGAAGCAGTACGCCCCGATGTCGACCGCGCAGATGGCGCTGTCGATCTACGCCGTCAACGAAGGCCACATGGACGATGTGCCGCTCGCCAGGATCGGTGCTTTCGAATCCGGCCTGCACACCCACCTGGCCAACACCCGCAGCGAGCTGGCCGCCAAAATCGTCGCCACCGGCGCCTGGGACAAGGAGATCGAGGCCGAGTTCAAGGCCCTGATCGCCGAGTTCAAGGCCACGGGCGGCTGGTAAGCGAGAGTACTTCGACATGGCAGGCGGCCGCGAAATCAAAACCAAGATCAAGAGCGTGCAGAACACCCGCAAGGTGACCCGCGCGCTCGAGATGGTCTCGGCATCCAAGATCCGCAAGGCGCAGGAGAAGATGAAGGCCTCGCGCCCCTACGCGCGTCTGATGAAGCAGGTCGTCGGCCACATCGCCCACGCCAACACCGACCACGTGCATCCGTTCATGGCGGCACGCGAGGAGGTCAAGCGGGTGGGTTACATCATCATCTCGACCGATCGTGGCCTCTGCGGCGGCCTCAATTCGCAGATGTTCCGCCGCATCCTTGCCGACATGCGCGAGTGGCAGAGCAAGGGCGTCGAGATCGATGTGGTCTGCATCGGCCAGAAGGCGGTCACCTTCTTCCGCCGCCTGAAAGTCGACATGCTGGCCTCGGTCACCCATCTGGGTGAGAAGCCGGAGGTGGCGAAGCTGATCGGCGTCACCAAGACCATGTTCGATGGCTACACCGAAGGCCGTCTCGACCGCGTGCTGCTCTGCTACAACGACTTCGTCAACACGATGTCGCAGCGGCCGACCCTGCTGCCGCTGCTGCCGCTGCAGGCCGATGCGTCCTTCGAAGCCAAGCACGACTGGGACTACCTCTACGAGCCCGACCCGCAGACCGTGCTCGACTTCGTGCTCACCCGTTACGTCGAGTCGCTGGTCTACCAGGCCGTGCTCGAGAACCTGGCCTCGGAGCACGCCGCGCGCATGGTCGCGATGAAGGCGGCCTCCGACAACGCCACCAAGCTGATCGGCAGCCTGAACCTGGTCTACAACAAGGCCCGGCAGGCGGCGATCACCCAGGAAATCTCCGAAATCGTCGGCGGTGCCGCAGCGGTCTGACGCGCGGCGCGCCTCCATCGAATCCCTATTCCCGAGGAACCCACCATGAGCCAAGGCAAGCTTGTCCAGATCATCGGCGCCGTCGTCGACGTCGAGTTCCCGCGCGAAAGCGTGCCGAAGGTGTACGACGCGCTGAAGGTCACCGGTACTGCGATCACGCTGGAAGTGCAGCAGCAGCTCGGTGACGGCATCGTCCGCACCATCGCGCTCGGCTCCACCGACGGCCTGAAGCGCGGCCTCGTCGCCGTCAACACCGGCAAGGCGATCAGCGTGCCGGTCGGCAAGGCCACGCTGGGCCGCATCATGGACGTGCTGGGCAACCCGATCGACGAGGCCGGCCCGGTCGAAGCCGAGGCGAGCTGGGAGATCCACCGTCCGGCCCCGGCCTACGCCGATCAGGCCGGCGGCAACGAGCTGCTCGAAACCGGCATCAAGGTCATCGACCTGATGTGCCCCTTCGCCAAGGGTGGCAAGGTCGGTCTGTTCGGCGGTGCCGGCGTCGGCAAAACCGTCAACATGATGGAGCTGATCAACAACATCGCCAAGGCCCACGAGGGCCTCTCGGTGTTCGCTGGCGTCGGTGAGCGCACCCGCGAGGGCAACGACTTCTACCACGAGATGAAGGACTCCAACGTCCTCGACAAAGTGGCGATGGTCTACGGCCAGATGAACGAGCCACCGGGCAATCGCCTGCGCGTCGCGCTCACCGGCCTGACCATGGCCGAGTACTTCCGTGACGACAAGGACCCGGTCACCGGCAAGGGCCGCGACATCCTGTTCTTCGTCGACAACATCTACCGCTACACCCTGGCCGGCACCGAAGTCTCGGCCCTGCTCGGCCGCATGCCCTCCGCGGTGGGCTACCAGCCGACGCTGGCCGAGGAAATGGGCGTGCTGCAGGAGCGCATCACCTCGACGCGCACCGGCTCGATCACCTCGATCCAGGCCGTCTACGTGCCGGCCGACGACCTCACCGATCCGTCGCCTGCGACCACCTTCGCCCACCTCGATGCCACCGTGGTGCTGTCGCGCCAGATCGCCTCGCTGGGCATCTACCCGGCGGTCGATCCGCTCGACTCGACCTCGCGCCAGCTCGACCCGAACGTGATCGGTCACGAGCACTACGACACCGCGCGCAAGGTGCAGGCCACCCTGCAGAAGTACAAGGAGCTGAAGGACATCATCGCCATCCTCGGCATGGATGAACTCTCCGAGGACGACAAGCTGGTCGTCGCCCGCGCCCGCAAGGCCGAGCGCTTCTTCTCGCAGCCCTTCCATGTGGCCGAAGTGTTCACCGGCTCGCCGGGCAAGTACGTCACGCTCAAGGAAACCATCCGTGGTTTCCGGATGATCGTCGAAGGCCAGTGCGACGAGCTGCCGGAGCAGGCCTTCTACATGGTCGGCGGCATCGACGAGGCCTTCGAGAAAGCCAAGAAGCTGTTGGCGGGCTGAGTGGCATGAGCACGATCCCGACCACCACCACCATCCGCTGCGACATCGTCAGTGCCGAGAAGGAGATCTTCCACGGCGATGCGATCTTCGTGGTCGCCAGCGCCGAGCTGGGCGAGGTCGGAATCGCGCCCCGGCACGCGCCCCTGATCACGCGGCTCAAGCCGGGCAAGGTCATTGTCACCCGTCCGGACGGCGAGAAGCTCGACTTCTACGTTTCCGGCGGCATGCTGGAAGTGCAGCCGCAGGTCGTCACTGTGCTGGCCGATACCGTGCTGCGCGCCGACGATCTCGACGAGGCCGCCGCGGTCAAGGCCAAGGAAGAGGCCGAGCGCGTCATCGCCAATCGCGGCCAGGCCATGGATATCGCCGAGGCGCAGGCCAAGCTGGCCGAGGCCATGGCGCAGTTGCAGGCCCTCGAACGGCTGCGCAAGAACCTCAAGCACTGAAACCTGCGACATCGCCGATCTGAAGCAACGCCGGCCCCGTGCCGGCGTTGTCGTCTGCGGTCTGCGACGATGCCGCACCGCTCGCGCCCGCCTAGAATGGATCCCGGTTCGAACGGACACCCCGCATGAGCACCACGCAGCACGCTGTCGACATCCACTGCACTGGACTCCATGCGGTCGTCCTCGCCGCCGGCGAAGGCAAGCGTATGCGCTCGCCGCTGCCCAAGGTGCTGCAGCCGGTGGCGGACAAGCCGATGCTGGGTCATGTCATCGACACCGCGCGGGCCCTGGGTGCGGCGCGCATCCACGTGGTGTACGGCCACGGCGGTGAGGCGGTGCGCGAAGCGTTCAAGGACGATGCCGACCTGGTCTGGGTCGAGCAGGCCGAGCGTCTCGGCACCGGGCACGCCGTCCAGCAGGCCGTGCCCGGACTGCCCGACGATGCGCGCGTGCTGGTGCTCTACGGCGATGTGCCGCTGGTGCGCGCCGAGTCGCTGCGTCCGCTGGTTGCCGCGGACGCTGCGCTGGCGGTGCTGGTGGCGGAACTCGCCGACCCGACCGGCTACGGCCGTGTGCTGCTCGATGCGCAGGGCCGTGTGCAGGCCATCGTCGAACAGAAAGACACCTCGCCCGAGCAGCGCGCGCTGCGCACCGTCAACACCGGCCTGATCGCCGCCGAGGGACGCGCCCTGAAAAACTGGCTGGCCCGGCTCCGCAACCAGAATGCGCAAGGCGAGTACTACCTGACCGACATCTTCGCCATGGCCGCCGCCGAGGGCCGGGCCGCGGTGGCGGTGCAGGTGGCCGATCCTGCTGAAGTGGAGGGCGCCAACGATCCGTGGCAGCTCGCCCAGCTCGAGCGCGCCTACCAGCGCCGCTGCGCCAGGGCCTTGGCCGAGGCCGGTGTGCAATTCGCCGACCCGGCGCGCTTCGACCAGCGCGGCAGGGTGGCGGTCGGGCAGGGCGTGCGCATCGATGTCGATGTGATCCTCGAGGGCCATGTGGAGCTGGGCGACGGTGTGCGCATCGGCCCGTTCTGCCGATTGAAGGATGTGGTGCTCGGGGCCGGCACCGTGGTGGCCGCGCACAGCGACCTCGAAGGCGTCGTGACCCGAGCGGCCTGCACGATCGGGCCGTTCGCACGGCTGCGCCCCGGCACGCAGCTCGCCGAGGGCGTGCACATCGGCAACTTCGTCGAGACCAAGAAGACCACGCTGGGCAAGGGCAGCAAGGCCAACCATCTGAGTTACCTCGGCGATGCGGTGATCGGGGCGAAGGTCAACGTTGGTGCCGGCACCATCACCTGCAACTACGACGGTGTGAACAAATGGGTCACCACCATCGGCGACGGCGCCTTCATCGGCAGCAACAGCGCGCTGGTGGCGCCGGTCACGATCGGCGCGATGGCGACCATCGGTGCCGGTTCGGTCATCACCAAGGACGCACCCGAGGGTCAGCTCACCGTGGCGCGTGGCCGGCAGCTGAGCCTACCGGACTGGCAGCGGCCGCAAAAGAAAGGGCCCGGCCACAGCAAGCCGTGAGGGTGGCGTTACACTGCGCATCCTGTTCATGCCGAGGAGCGGCGTTCAATGTGCGGAATCGTGGGGGCCATCGCCGGCCGTGACGTGGTGCCGGTGCTGGTCGATGGACTGAAGCGGCTGGAGTACCGCGGCTACGACTCGGCCGGTATCGCCGTGCTGGACGGCGCGTTGAAGCGCGTGCGCCGCACCGGCCGGGTGGCCGAAATGGAGGCCGCCGCCCACGCTGAAGGCCTGCGTGCCGGCATCGGCATCGGCCACACGCGCTGGGCCACGCACGGCGGCGTGACCGAGGCCAATGCGCACCCGCACATCAGCGACGGCGAACTCGCTCTCGTCCACAACGGCATCATCGAGAACCACGAGGCGCAGCGCGAGCGGCTCAAGGCCCTGGGCTACCTGTTCACCTCACAGACCGACACCGAGGTGGTGGCGCACCTGATCCGCCACCACCTGCGCGCGAGCGGCGACCTGCTGGTCGCCACCCAGCGCGCCGTGCGTGAGCTGAAAGGTGCCTACGCGCTCGCGATCATCGCCCGCTCGGAACCGGATCGTCTGATCGCCGCCCGCATGGGCTGCCCGCTGCTCATCGGCATCGGCGAGGGCGAGGCCTTCGTCGCCTCCGATGTCTCCGCCGTCGTCGCCCACACGCGCCGCGTGGTCTACCTCGAAGAAGGCGATGTGGCGGAAGTGAAGCGCGATGGCCTGCGCGTGTTCGATGCGCTCGGCCAGGCGGTGCAGCGCGACGAGCAGCTCTCCGGCGTCTCTTTGGCCTCGCTGGAGCTCGGGCCCTACCGCCACTTCATGCAGAAGGAGATCCACGAGCAGCCCCGTGCCATCGCCGACACCCTTGAGCCCATCCTCGAGACCGGATTCGAACCGGCGCTGTTCGGGCCGCGCGGGCCCGAGCTGATGGCCGGCGTCACCGGCGTGCAGATCCTCGCCTGCGGCACCAGCCACTACGCCGGCCTCGTCGCCCGCTACTGGATCGAGGCGCTGGCCGGTGTGCCCTGCGCGGTCGATATCGCCAGCGAGTACCGCTACCGGCCGATCGTGCCGAACCCCGGGAACCTCGTCGTCACCATTTCGCAGTCGGGCGAAACGCTCGACACCTTCGAGGCCCTGAAGTACGCCATCGCCGAAGGCCACCACCGCACGCTGTCGATCTGCAACGTGGCCGAGAGTGCGCTGCCGCGGATGTCGGCGATGCAGTTCCTCACCCGCGCGGGTGCGGAGATCGGCGTGGCCTCGACCAAAGCCTTCACCACCCAGCTGGTGGCGCTGTTCGCGCTGGCGCTGGTGCTCGCCAAGGCCCGCGGCCGGCTCTCGCCCGCCGATGAAGCCGCGCACATCGAGTCGCTGCGGCATCTGCCCGGCAGCGTGCAGCACGCGCTCAACCTGGAGCCGCAGGTCGCCGCCTGGTCGGAGACGTTCGCGCCGAAAGAGCACGCGCTGTTCCTGGGTCGCGGACTGCATTTCCCGATCGCGCTGGAAGGTGCCTTGAAGCTCAAGGAGATCAGCTACATCCATGCCGAGGCCTACGCCGCCGGCGAGCTCAAGCACGGCCCGCTGGCCCTGGTCGATGCCGATATGCCGGTGGTCGTGATCGCGCCGAACGATGCGCTGCTGGAGAAGGTGAAATCGAACATCCACGAGGTGCGCGCCCGGGGCGGCGAGATGTTCGTGTTTGCCGACGCCGACAGCCAGTTCGGCGAGGAGGACGGCGTGCACGTGATCCGCACGCCGCGCCACGTCGGTCTGCTCTCGCCGGTGGTGCACGCCATCCCGGTGCAGATGCTGGCTTACCACACCGCATTGGTACGTGGCACCGATGTCGACAAGCCGCGCAACCTCGCCAAATCGGTGACGGTGGAGTAGCCAAGGCTGGCGATGCAGCTCCTCTGCGCTGACTTCAGTCTGACAGCGAGGCCTCTTGCAAAACCGTGACAGAAGATCGGACTGGCACCCCAAGTTCGACACTTCGCCCCCGTTTTTCGCGGTTTTCCACAGGCCAGCGTGATACGAATCAATCACTTGCGACCCGCTAACGCGAATGCCGTGTAGTGTCACGCGACATGCATTAACGCCTTGCAGCTAGCTTCAAGTGCTTGCTACAGTAGGCACATGTACACGCGCATCACGCGATCCGGCGGTCGCCACTACCTGCAGATTGTCGAGTCCTACCGCACCGACAACACGGTACGGCAGCGCGTGGTCGCCAACCTCGGCCGTCTGGACCAGCTGCGCGACAGCGATCTCGATCCGCTGATCAACGGCCTCAACCGCGCGCTCGGCCGCGCCGAGTCGAGCGCGCAGCGGGTCGAGTACGACAGTTCCTTGGCCTACGGCGATCTCTACGCCCTGCATCAGCTCTGGAACGTGCTCGGCCTCGGGCGCGCCATCGCCAGCGCGCTGCGCTCGTCGCGGCGCGGCTTCGATGCCGAGGCGCTGCTGCGAACGATGGTCTTCAATCGCCTGTGCGCGCCCGACTCCAAGCTCGGCTGCCTGGACTGGCTGGACACGGTGCAGATGCCGGGCTTGCCGACCAAGCCGACGCACCAGCAGTTGCTGCGCTGCATGGATGCGCTGATGGATCGCGCCGATGCGGTCGAGGCCCGGGTCGCGGCGCAGTTGCGGCCGCTGCTCGACCAGCAGCTGTCGGTGGTGTTCTACGATCTGACCACCGTGCGCATCCATGGCGAGGCCGAGGTGGCTGACGACCTTCGCCGCTACGGCATGAACAAGGAGACCGGCGGCATTGCCCGGCAGTTCGTGCTCGGCGTCGTGCAATCGGCCGACGGCCTGCCGCTGATGCACCACGTGCATCCGGGCAACGTGGCCGAGACCAGAACCTTGCAATCCATGTTGCAGACGGTGCTGGAGCGCTTCCCGGTCGAGCGCGTGATCCTGGTCGCCGATCGCGGCCTGCTCAGTCTCGACAATGTTGCCGAGCTGCAGCGGCTGGCCACGTCGAGCGAGCGCACCCTGCACTTCATTCTGGCGGTTCCGGCGCGGCGCTACGTCGAGCTCGGCGGCACCTTGGAGACGCTGAGCTTGGTCGACGGGCTGGCGGAAGGCCGCTTCGCCGAGCAGCGGCTGGTGGTGGCGCACGATCCCGAGCGCGCCCGGCGGCAGTCGGAGAAGCGGCGCTCGCGGATCGCCGAGCTGGGAACGTTTGCCGCGCGGCTGGTCGCCAAGCTCGACGCCCAGGACGAAGGTCAAACCGAGCGTGGTCGCCGCGCGACCGATCGCGGCGCCTACACGCGCTTTGCCCGCGCCGTGGCCGAGGCCGAACTCGGGCGGTTCGTGCGCGCCGACTACCAGGCCGAGCGCTTCGTCTACGACGTCGACGAAGCCGCGGTCGCCCGCGCCGAGCAGTTCGACGGCAAGCTGGTGCTGCTGACCAATGTCGAGGACTTCAGCGCGGCGCAAGTGGTCGAGCGCTACAAGAGCCTGGCCGACATCGAGCGCGGGTTTCGCGTGCTCAAGAGCGACATCGAGATCGCGCCGGTCTACCACCGCCTGCCCGAACGCATCCGCGCGCACGGCCTGATCTGCTTCCTGGCGCTGCTGCTGCATCGCGTGATGCGCATGCGCCTCAAGGCGCACGGCAGCCGGCACAGCCCGAGCACCGCGCTGGAACTGCTGCGGCGCATCCAACAGCATCGCGCCAGCATCGGCGCCCATGCCTATACCGGCATCAGCAAGGCCACGGCGGAGCAGCTCGAACTGTTCGACGCGCTGAAGCTGCGCAAGCCCTGAACCCGCCCCCGTCTGTAGTGGCAATTACGCTTGGTGCATCCCAAGCAAATCAAATAGTTACGGCGCTAACTGTCGAACTTGGGTGGCACCAGTTCGCGCAGCATTTTCGCCTTCGGATTGCGCTCCGACAGGCGGCCCAAGGCAGGGAAGAGCTGTTTCAGCCCCGACAGGGCGCGGGGCAGGCGCTGGCTGGCCCGGAATGCCTGCTCGCCCGTCCAATGTTCGAAGCTCACCCGATAGACGCCGGCAAAAAACACTGCGCGTCCCTCGCCGTGACGGCAGTGCATCAGCACGGCCCCGTCTTCAGACAGGCTCTTGCCCAGCGCCGCAATGAATTGCTGAACCTGTTCCTGGGTCGGGTTCTGGTTCGAAGGCAGATGCAGATGCCGGACACCGATCGCGGCCAGCGCGGCTCGTTCGGCTTCGATGTCACCTTCCTCGGCGTGCCGGAAATCCAGTACGGCTTTCACTTTCAGTCGGAGGGCATGGGCCGCGATCTGCTCCGGAGGCATCGCAGCGGAGGTGTAGACGCGATCACGGGTGATCTCGGTCAGTCGATGGTCAACATGGACCCAGTAAAGATAGATGGTGGCCATGCCGATCACGGCAAGCGGCGCCATCAGTGCGAGGGCGATGGCGGAACCTGATTAGGCATGAAGCTCAGCCGTCCGCAGGAGGGCTTCGGGAAGCCTGTTCGTGAGCATGACATGCCGCAGGAGCGTGTCGACCATGCCCCGCAGGTCGAAGCGGTGGTTGAAGCGGTAGCTG
>JAGXTI010000002.1 GCA_018334015.1 Silanimonas sp. | reverse complement strand
GCCCCCAACCTGCCTGGCGGGGTGCTTCGCGGCGCGCCGCGCCAGCGCGGCCTGGCGGACAGCGAAGCGAGCCATGGAGGGCGAGCGGCGGCGAATGCGGAGCGGGACGCGGAGCCTGAGCCGTCGCGTCCGCAGGTCGCGCAAGGCAGGCGCGCAAGGCAGGCGCGCATCGGCAGGCGCGCATCGGCAGGCACGAGGGCAGGCGCGTCGGCAGGCGCGAGGGCAGGCCCCGCCGCGACAGGCCGGGAGCTTGCGGCGGACTCGGGCCGGTGCCCATGCGGCAAGAAACCCGACGGGCCGACCGATGGGCACATCCTGTGCCCGCGGTCGGTGCGCCCGTCCGGGGCGCACCCTGCGGGCCTGACGTCTGATCGCCGGGCTGGCCCTCGAAATCCGCCGCAGGCCCCCAGCCTGTCTTGCGGGGTGCTTCGCGGCTGCGGCGGTGATGAAGCAAGTAGCACGACGCCCGTCTTCGCTTCGTATCCTTTGAGTGGATCGCATCTTTCGGCCGATGCCCGTCATCGAGCGCCGCGCCAGCGCGGCCTGACGGACAGCGAAGCGAGCCATGGAGGGCGAGCGGCGGCGAATGCGGAGCGGGACGCGGAGCCTGAGCCGTCGCGTCCGCAGGTCGCGCGTCGGCAGGCGCGAAGCGTGCTGGGGCGTTTCGTTTCGGCAGACCGGGCCGCGCCCGGAGCAGTACCCCCGCCACGACAGGCCGGGGGCCTGCGGCGGACTCGGGCCGGTAGAGGTGCGGCAAGAAACCCGACGGGCCGACCGATGGGCACATCCTGTGCCCGCGGTCGGTGCGCCCATCCAGGGCGCACCCTGCGGGCCTGGCGTCTGATCGCCGGGCTGGCCCTCGAAATCCGCCGCCAGCCCCCGGCCTGCCTTGCGGGGTGCTTCGCGGCGCGCCGCGCCAGCGCGGCCTCGCGGACAGCGAAGCGAGCCATGGAGGGCGAGCGTCGGCGAATGCGGAGCGGGACGCGGAGCCTGAGCCGTCGCGTCCGCAGGTCGCGCAAGGCAGGCGCGCATCGGCAGGCGCGCATCGGCAGGCGCGAGGGTGGCGTTTCACGCCGACGTTCGACCGCCTTCGCGCTCAAAATCAGGGGGGTTGCGCATCACGCAACCAGTGGCCCTCCAGCCGCGCCACCGCCGCCGCCAGCTCGGCCGGGCTGCCCCGATTGACCAGCACATCGTCGGCCAGTGCCAGCCGCTCGGCACGGCTGGCCTGGGCGGCGATCATGTGCGCCGCCAGCGCCGGGTCGATGCCGTCGCGGGCGATCAGGCGGGCCTCTTGCAGCGCCACCGGCGCATCGACCACCACGATCCGCGCCAGCATCGGCCAGGCCGCCCGGCCGCCGCCCTCGGCCAGCAGCGGGATGTCGAGCAGCACGTAGGGCGTTGTTGCGGCCTCGGCCTGCGCCAGCATCCAGGCGCGGATGCGCGGGTGCAGCAGGGCTTCCAGGCGTTTCCGGGCCGCGGCATCGGCGAACACCCGCTGCCGCAGCGCGGCGCGGTCGAGCCGGCCATCGCCGCCCAGCACGCCGGGGCCAAAGTGCGCCACCACCGCCGCCAGGCCCTCGCTGCCCGGCTCGACGACGGCGCGGGCGGCCGCATCGGCATCGACCCGGCAGCCCGGCCGCAGCGCCTCGAAGGCGCGGGCCGCGGTCGATTTGCCCGAGGCCACGCCGCCGGTGAGGCCGATCAGCGGGCGCTCGCGGCTCGCCACGGCGCTGCCGTGCAGGCTTGTGGTGGCCGGCTCATGGCGGCGCGCCGCCCGGCAGCATCAGGGCCCAGTACAGGGCCATCAGCTCGCTGCCGAACAGGAACCAGATCCAGCCGGCGATGGCCAAAAACGGCCCGAACGGGATCGGCGTGGCGCGGTCGCGGCCCTGCAGGGCGAGGCCGAGGCCGCCGATGATGGCGCCCACCAGCGAGGACAGCAGCACGATCGGCAGGATGGCGCTGACCCCGCACCAGGCGCCGAGCGCGGCCAGCAGCTTGAAATCGCCGTGGCCCATGCCCTCCTTGCCGGTGGCCAGCTTGAAGCCCCAGTACACCGTCCACAGGCTCAGGTAGCCCACCAGCGCGCCCACGATGGCCTGCGCCGGGGTGATGTAGAGCGTGGCCAGGCTGGCCAGCAGGCCCAGCCAGAGCAGCGGGTAGGTCAGGGTGTCGGGCAGGTAGCGGGTGCGCCAGTCGATGCCGGAGAGCGCCAGCAGCAGGCCGCTGAAGACCAGCGCCCCGGCCGCCTCCAGCCCGGTGCCGAAACGCCAGACCACCGCGGCGAAGACCAGCGCGGTGAGTGCCTCGACGATCGGGTACTGCCGCGATATCGGCGCCTTGCAGGCGCGGCAGCGCCCGCGCAGGGCCAGCCAGCTGAGCAGCGGCAGGTTCTCGTACCAGGCCAGCCGGTGGCCGCAGTGCGGGCAGGCCGAACGCGTCAGCACGAGCCCCGGCGGTGCCGGGCTGGGGTCGGCCGGCAGCTCGAGCAGTTCGCGGGCGTCGCGCCGCCAGGCCCAGAACAGCCGCGGCGGCAGACGCAGGATGACGACGTTGAGGAAACTGCCGACCAGCAGGCCGAGCAGCGCGGCCAAGGCCATGGCCGTGCCGCGGTCGGCGAGGAGCGTGTCGAGCACGATCAACCCACGGTCATCGCCAGACGGAAGATCGGCAGGTACATGGCGATCACCATGCTGCCCACCATCACGCCCAGCACCACCATGATGATCGGCTCCAGCAGGCTGGTCAGCGAATCGACGGCGTTGTTGACCTCCTGCTCGTAGAACTCGGCCACCTTGAACAGCATGCTGTCGAGCGCACCGGCCTCCTCACCGATGGCGATCATCTGCACCACCATCGGCGGGAACAGGTTGACCTGCTTCATGGCGAGGTTGAGCGCGTAGCCCACCGCCACATCGTCGCGGACTTTCCGGATGGTCTCGTCGTAGGTGATGCTGCCGGTGGCGCCGGCCACGGTGTCGAGCGCCTCCACCAGCGGCACACCGGCCTTGAAGGTGAGCGCCAGGGTGCGGGCGAAGCGGCTGATCGCCGACATGTGCAGCACCTGGCCGAGCACCGGCACCCGCAGCGCCAGCCGGTCGAGGCCGCGTTGCACCGCGGGCGAGCGCTTGTAGCCGGCGATCAGCAGCACCACGGTGCCGACGCTGGCGATCAGCAGCCACCACCAGTTGGCGGTCATGAATCGCGAAGCGTCGACGTAGAGCTGGGTGAAGGCCGGCAGGTCGGCGCCGAAGCCGCGGAAAACATCCTCGAACTGCGGGATGACGAACATCAGCAGGATCAGGCTGACGATACCACCGATTGCCAGTACCGCGGCCGGATAGAACAGCGCCTTCTTGATCTTGCCCTTGATCGCCTCGATGCGTTCAAGGTAGGTGGCCATGGTGTCGAGCACGGTGTCGAGCGCGCCGGCGCCCTCGCCGGCCTTGACCAGATTGCGGTAGAGCGTGTTGAACTGCACCGGGTGTTTGCCGAGCGCCTCGCTGAAGGCCGTACCGCCGGCGATGTCGTCGCGCAGGCTGATCAGCAGTTTCTTGAACCGGGGGCTTTTCTGACCGTAGGCGAGGATTTCGATTGACTGCACGATCGGCACACCCGACTGCAGCATGGTGGCGATCTGCCGGCTGAAGAAGGTGACGTCTCGTGCCGACACCGAACGTCCGGTGGCACCAAACAGGGGCTTGGCCTTGCGGCGGATGGTCCGCGGTTCCAGGCCCTGTCGGCGCAACTCGTTGCGGACTACCGTTTCGGTCTTGGCGGTCATGTCACCCTTGAGGACCCGGCCGCTTTTGTCACGCGCGGCCCAGGTGTATTCGGTCAAGGGGTTGCTGCGTACTGGCGAGATGAGCGGCTTGGTGGCGGCCATGGCTCAGTCCTTGGTGACGCGGTTCATTTCGGCCAGCCCGATCTGGCCGGATTTGACCTTGTTGATGGCAGAGCGGCGCAGGTCGCCGATGCCCTCGCGGGCGCAGATCCGGGCGATGTCGAGCGCGCTGCCGCCTTCGAGGATGGTCTTCTGGATCTCCTCGCTCATGGGCATCACCTGGTAGATGCCGACCCGGCCCTTGTAGCCGCCGTTGCAGTCCTCGCAGCCGACCGGCTCGTACAGGTCGAGCCCGCCCGCGCATTCCTCCGGCTTGAAGCCCTCGGCCACCAGTGCCGCCTCGGGAATATGCACCTTTTTCTTGCAGTCGTGCAGGCGGCGGGCCAGGCGCTGGGCGATGATCAGGGTGACTGAACTCGTGATGTTGTAGGGCGCCACGCCCATGTTCATCAGCCGCGCCACCGTCTGCGGGGCGTCGTTGGTGTGCAGGGTGGAGAGCACCAGATGGCCGGTCTGGGCGGCCTTGATGGCGATCTCGGCGGTTTCCAGGTCGCGGATCTCGCCGACCATGATGACGTCCGGGTCCTGGCGCAGAAAGCTGCGCAGGGCGGCGGCGAAGGTCATGCCCTTCTTGACGTTCATCTGCACCTGGTTGATGCCGGGCATACGGATCTCGACCGGGTCCTCGGCGGTGCTGATGTTGCGCTCGTCGGTGTTGAGGATGTTGAGGCCGGTGTAGAGCGAGACGGTCTTGCCCGAGCCGGTGGGGCCGGTGACCAGGATCATGCCGTAGGGTTTGGCCAGTGCGTTGAGGAAGAGTTGCTTCTGGTGGTCCTCGTAGCCCAGCTTGTCGATGCCCATCTTGGCCGCGCTGCCGTCCAGAATGCGCAGCACGGCCTTTTCACCGAACAGGGTGGGGCAGGTGGAGACACGGAAGTCCATCTGCTGGGTCTTGCTCAGGTTGAGCTTGATGCGGCCATCTTGCGGCAAGCGTTTTTCGGCGATGTCGAGCTGGGCCATCACCTTGATCCGGGACGTGAGGCGCGGCCCCAGCCCGACCGGCGCCCGCGAGACGGTCTTGAGCACGCCGTCCATCCGGAAACGCACCCGGAAGTCGTTCTCGTAAGGCTCGAAATGCAGGTCGGAGGCACCGCGCTTGATGGCATCGAGCAGCATCTTGTTGATGAACTTGACCACCGGCGCGTCATCTTCTTTGCCCCCGATTCCGTCCGCTTCATCTTGTTCATCGTCGCCGGGTTCGCTTTCAAGAACGCTCAACTCTTCGTCGTCGCCGCCGGTGTCGAGCGCCTCGGCCATGCTCAAAGCCCGGTCGATGGCGCGGCGCAGGGCATCCTCGTCGACCAGCACCGGATCCACGACGATCCCGGTGACGAACTGTACTTCTTCGATGACGTGGGCGTTGGTGGGGTCGGCAATGGCCAGAAACAGCCGGCCACCACGCTTGTAGAGCGGCAGCACGCTGTGCCTTCTGATGAGTTCATCGTCCACCACTTTGAGCGGAATCTGGGTCAGGTCGAAGGCGCCAATGTCGAGCAGCGGAATGCCGAACTCCGCGCTGTTGGCCGCGGCAACCGCGGCAGTACTGACCAAGCGTCTTTCGAGCAGCCAGCGCAACAAAGGTTGGCGGGCCTTGGCCGATTCAACGAAGGCGCGGTGGGCGTCGATCTCCGAGAGTGCCCCGTCCAGCACCAGCCGGCGGGCGATGCCCGCGATGCCGGCCAAAGCGGGAAGGGGTGGGGCGTTCATCTGCAATGCGCCGGCCGGTGGGCGGCGTTGGCGATGGTGGTTTCGCAAGCCCAGTTGCCGGCGGCATCGCGGCGCAGGGTGATCTGGCGGCCCTGGATGAGCGGGTTGCCGCGCAGGGTGCAGCGGATGAAACCGGTGGCCGAGGAGTCGAGTTCGATCAGCGAGCAGCGCACCGAGGATGCGCGCAGGCCGACCCGGGTGGGGTCGGTGGTGACGATGCCCTCGGCCAGCAGTTCGGCCTCGAAGGGGCTGCGGCCGCCCACGATGTCGGCCAAGGCAGCGGTGGCCTGCGAGCGCGCCACGTAGTTCTGGTAAGCGGGGATGGCGATGGCGGCCAGGATGGCGATGATCGCCACCACGATCATCAGCTCGATCAGGGTGAAACCGTGCTGGTATCGCATGGGCCTGCTCGCCGGGCGGGGAGGTTCTGCGGGGGGCTGCGAGGGCAGACCAAGGGCACCCGAAGGTGCCCTTGGTGGGGATTGCCGCTGTTGGCTGTTGATGCAAGCCGATTAAGGGGTCGGGGCCGGAGGCGCACCTGCACCGCAACCAGTCGGGAGGAACTGGTCATTCCATTGGGCTGGGCGAGTAGTCACGGTGCAGTTAAAAGCACCAGTCGCCGTATCACGGATAAGGTTGACGGTGGCTCCGGCAACCCGCGGGTTGCCGAGGAGCACGCACGACAGCGTGGCAGCGCCAGTCGTAACACTCCCCGTGACCGATATCGAGCCGCAGCGGGCGGTGCTGGTGCGCAGACCGGCGAGTGCCGCATCGATGGTGACAGCCTCGCCCCGATTGATCGCTTCCTCGACTGCTGTGACACCGCCGCGGATATCGGCCAGGCCAGCGGTGACCTGGGCGCGGGCCACGTAGTTCTGGTAGGCCGGAATGGCGATGGCGGCCAGGATGGCGATGATCGCGACCACGATCATCAGTTCGATCAGGGTGAAGCCTTTCTGGACCTTCATGGGAGTCTCCCGAAGTGTGGGGTGCCCGGCGCCGTGCTGGCGCCAGCCGGTGCCGAATCCAGCACGGCACTATCTTGAGCGATACCGCAAGGCTGTGACGGCCGCGAAGTGTGATGCGGCTCTAACCTTGCGGCATTGCAGCAACCCTAAAGCCGCCAGCCGGGCAGGGCGTGTCAGAAAGTGACGCATGGCGGCGGGCTGGGGTGTCGCGCCCCGCAGGCCGGGACGGACCCGCAGCAGCACCCTCGCCGCGACAGGCCGGGGGCCCGCGGCGGACTCGGGCCGGCAGCCGTGCCGCAAGAAACCCGACGGGCCGACCGAAGGGCACATCCTGTGCCCTCGGTCGGTGCGCCCATCCCGGGCGCACCCTGCGGGCCTGTCGTCTGATCACCGGGCTGGCCCTCGAAATCCGCCGCCGGCCCCCAGCCTGCCTTGCGGGGTGCTTCGCGGCTGCGGCGGCGAATGCGGAGCGGGACGCGGAGCCTGAGCCGTCGCGTCCGCAGGTCGCGCAAGGCAGGCGCGAGGGCAGGCGCCTTGATGCCTCAACGCCTAGCGTCGATGACGGCGCGCATCCGTGCCCGCTCCGCGCTGCTGCAGCCGAGATCTTGGGCCAGCGGTTCCCAATCGCGCACGGCCGCACGCACCGCGTCGGCGATGGCGCTGGCGCGATGGGCATTCAGCCGGTAGTAACCGGCCGTGGCCATCAGCAGCGCGCTGTCGGGCGTGGGGTCGCTCTCGTCGATGGCGAGAACGTGCACGTCCTTGTCGGGGTTGGGGTTGATGTCGAAGGCGGGTGCCAGCGCCCAGCCGTCGCCGGAGCGCAGGAAGCCGTGGTTGCGCAGGTGGTCGTCGCGGTTGCCGACCAGGATGTTGAACAGGGCGCGGCGGAACAGTTGGGCGAGATCGGCACTGATCCGCGCGGTGTCGCCGGCGGTTTCGATGGTCTGCACCAGATCGAGGTAGCCATGGCCGGCGCTGTCGCGGGCGTCCAACAGGGTCATTGCCGAGGCATAGGCGCGGCGCGAGCCCGAGGCTCGGTCGAAGCGTCGGACGGCGAAGGTGTGGCCCCGCGGCGAGAGCGGCAGTGCGCGCGCCTCCGGCACCTCGATGCCGGCGCGACGGGCCAACTCGTGGACGAGGAGCTCCCAGAGCCCGACGTCATGGCGGTCGTCGGCGGACGGGAACTTCGCCAGCCACAGCTCGCCCGCGATGTCGCGGAAGCTCGCCTTGGGGCGCGCGCCGCCCAGTGAAGCGCCAGGGGCGATGAGCTGCCGGATCCAGCGGGAGGCCTCGGAGCGGTCGTCGACGTCGCTGCGTTCGAGCGCGGCCGATGCGGCTTCGAGCTCGCGCAGGCGGGTGGACGGCGGGGCGCCAAGGGCGCGGTCGTCCAGCATGCGGCTGCCGTCCGGTTCGCCAATGCGCAGTGCGCCCATCCGCGATTCGTCGCTCACCCCGAGCAGGTAATCCCAGGCGCGCAGCGCTCGCGGCGGGCGCGCCTGCTCGCGGGCCTCGATGGCTTCGCGGCGGTCCATCAGCAGCTTTCCCCAGCGGTCGGGCGAGGCGTCGATGAAGGCCGGGGGCAACTGGCTGGCGCCATCGCGGGCGTAGTGCGGGCCTGAGGTGAGCGCGAGCTGCGGGTCGAGTGCGAATGCAGCAATCGGCGAGCGGCCGAAGTGCCAAGCTTCGGCGTACTCGAAGCTGATCGTCTCGCCGGAGCGCGACGATGTTCTTGCAAGGTGGCCGACGAGGGCCTTGCCGCCGAGGCTCGCATCCTCCAGCCAGACGTCGGCGCGATTCATGGCGTGGGCTCGGCGGGTGCGGCGCGTCGCCGTGCGCGCGGACGCTTGAGGGCGCTGTCCTGCAGCTCGCGGCCGAGGCGATCGTCGGCGGCCAGGCGGTCGATGTCGTCGGCGAGCCCCAGTGCTGCGAGTGCGCGCAGCACGGTGGCGAGGCTGCTGGAGGGGTCGCCGGCCTCGAGTTTGCCGAGGGTGGGGATGCTGACCCCGACGCGCTCGGCCAAGGCCTCTTGCGTCATGCCCCGACGCAGGCGGGCGGCACGCAGGCGCGCGCCCAGCGCCTCGATCTGGCGCTGGGCCCTCGGGTGAGTGGGTGGCGTTCGCTTGGCCATGCGAAATAAAGTTTCATCTTGCGCCATGAAAAGCAAGCCAATTTTGGCCTGGTGCCCGGGTGGCACCCAGAGCAGCACCCTCATCGCGACAAGCCCCCCGCCTGCCTTGCGGGGTGCTTCGCGGCTGCGTCGGCAACGGCGAGGGCAGGCCCCGCCGCGACAGGCCGGGGACGCGCTCGGAGCCGCACCCTCGCCGCAGCAGGCCGGGGGCCGGCGGCGGACTCGGGCCGGCTGCACTGCGGCAAGCAACCCGACGGGCCGACCGAAGGGCGCCTCCCTGCGCCCTCGGTCGGTGCGCCCGTCCGGGGCGCACCCTGCGGGCCTGTCGTCTGATCACTGGGCTGGCCCTCGAATTCCGCCGCAGGCCCCCAGCCTGCCGCGCAGGGTGCTTCGCGGCGCGCCGCGCCAGCGCGGCCTCGCGGACAGCGAAGCGAGCCAAGGAGGGCGAGCGGCGGCGAATGCGGAGCGGGACGCGGAGCCTGAGCCGTCGCGTCCGCAGGTCGCGCGAGGGCAGGCGCGTCAGCAGGTGGGAGGGCAGGCGGCTTGATGCCTCAAGGTCCGCAGTCGACGACCTGCAGGCCGAGGTGTTCGGCGAAGCCTTCGAAGTCGCGGTCGGCGTGCAGCAGGCGCAGGCCGTCGGAGATGCAGCGCGTGGCGATGAGCACATCGACGGTACCGCGCACGGTCACGCCGCGTGCCCGCAGACGGCGATAGTTGCGTGCGGCTTCAACCGCAAGATCGATGCCGACGACGTTCACCTGCTCAAGCTGGCCCAGCAGGCGTTTGGCCTCGTTGAACCCTCGGTCGTCCTTGAAGCCTTGCAGCACTTCGGCAAGAACGAGGTCGCCGATGACGAGGCCTTCGGAGCCGAGATGCCGGTCGAGCCACTCCGCCTGGGCCGAGGCCGTGCCACGGAAAAAGTCGACCCATACGCTGGTGTCGACGAAGATCACCGATCGCGCCTCATCCGGTCCGGGTTCCCCTCCCACACGTACTTGCCGCGCAGCTTGCGAAGCCCGGTCTGCCGCTTCAGCCGCAGCAGCGTGCGCAGGCCCTGTTCGACGGCTTCGCGCTTGGTCTTGATGCCGGTGGCTTTCAGCGTTTCCGCCATGAGCTGGTCATCGATTTCGATGTTCGTGCGCACAGGTGTACTCCAACGGAAATCATACACATCATGATGCCCGGTCAGCCCTGGGGCAAGGCCGCGGTGTTCGAGGGTTTCTGCGAGGGCAGGCCCCGCCGCGACAGGCCGGGGGCGCGCTCGGAGCCGCACCCTCGCCGCAGCAGGCCGGGGGCCGGCGGCGGACTCGGGCCGGCTGCTGTGCGGCAAGAAACCCGACGGGCCGACCGAAGGGCGCCTCCTTGCGCCCTCGGTCGGTGCGCCCATCCGGGGCGCACCCTGCGGGCCTGACGTCTGATCGCTTAGCTGGCCCTCGAATTCCGCCGCATGCCCCCCCGCCTGCCTTGCGGGGTGCTTCGCGGCGCGCCGCGCCAGCGCGGCCTCGCGGACAGCGAAGCGAGCCATGGAGGGCGAGCGGCGGCGAATGCGGAGCAGGACGCGGAGCCTGAGCCGTCGCGTCCGCAGGTCGCGCGTCGGCAGGCGTGAGGGCGTGAGGGCGTGGTCTTATTCCGCGCCCCAGCAGGTCGGGACGCGCCCGGCGCAGCACCCCGCCGCGACAGGCTAGGACGCATCCGGAGCAGCACCCCCGCCGCGACAGGCCGGGGGCCCGCGGCGGACTCGGGCCGGCTGCTGTGCGGCAAGAAACCCGACGGGCCGACCGAAGGGCGCCTCCTTGCGCCTCGGTCGGTGCGCCCATCCGGGGCGCACCCTGCGGGCCTGACGTCTGATCGCTTAGCTGGCCCTCGAATTCCGCCTCAGGCCCCCCGGCCTGCCTTGCGGGGTGCTTCGCGGCGCGCCGCGCCAGCGCGAGGGCAGGCGCGAGGGCAGGCGCGAGGGCAGGCGCGAGGGCAGGCGCGAGGGCAGGCGCGTCCGCAGGCGCGTCGGCAGGCGCGAGGGTGGGGCCGGGCCAGCATGGCCGGCGGATCAATCTTAAAGTGCAGATTGCCTGGCCCAGCTCCAAGCCCTGAGCGTCGCTCTACTCGATGCCCAGCTTTTTGAGCTTGTAGCGCAGCGCCCGGAAGGTGATGCCGAGCGCGCTGGCGGTGCGGGTGCGGTTCCAGCGGTGCGCCTCCAGCGCGCGCAGGATGGTTTGCCGCTCGACCTGTTCGAGCGCCTGCGGCAGCGCGCCGGCGGCGCGGGCGCGGGCCAGCGCGGTGGCCATGGCCGGCAGCGGCGGGTCGGATTCGCCGCTGTCGCTTGGGTCGGCCTCGCGGCCCGGCCCCGGGCCGTGGCCGGCGTTCGGCAGGGCAAGATCGGCGGCCTCGATGAGTGGGCCTTCGGCCAGGGCGGCGGCGCGTTCGAGCAGGCTTTCGAGTTCGCGCACATTGCCGGGAAAGGCGTAACCGCGCAGCGCGGCCAGCGCCTCGTCGGCCAGCCGCGGTGGCTCGCCGCCACGCCGGGCCAGCGCGGCTTCGATCAGGGCTTCGAGGTCCTCGCGGCGCTCGCGCAGCGGCGGCACCGCCACATCGAGCACGTGCAGGCGGTAGTAGAGGTCGTGGCGGAAGCGGCCCTCCTCGACCCGCCGCGCCAGGGCGTGGTGGCTGGCCGAGAGCAGGCGCACATCGATCGGCAGCTCGGCACCGCCGCCCAAGGGCTGCACCGCCTGGCGGTCGAGCACCTGCTGCAGCTTGGCTTGCACCGGGATCGGCAGCTCGGCCACCGCATCGAGGAACAGGCTGCCGCCCTGCGCGGCCTGGAACAGGCCGTCGGCCTCGGCCGCCACGCCGGGCACGGCGCGCTGGCCGAACAGCTCGGCCTCGATGCGGTCGGCCGGCAGGGCGCTGCAGTCGACCGCCACGAACGGGCCGTCGCGGCGCGGGCTGGCGGCGTGGATCAAGTGCGCCACCTGGGCCTTGCCGCTGCCCGGTTCGCCACCGATGAACACCGGCGCGGCGCTGCGCGCCACCTTGGCGATACGCTCGCGCAGGGCGCACACGGCCGGCGAATCGCCGACCAGCTTGGGCACCGCGGCCTCGGCGGCGCGGCGCTGCAACTGCTGGTTGAGGGCGTGGCTGACCAGTTGCCGCAGCACGCCCAGATCGACCGGTTTGGTCACGAAATCGAAAGCGCCGGCCTTGAGCGCCGCCACCGCGGCCTCGACATTGCCGTAGGCGGTCATCATCGCCACCGCGGTGCGCGGGTGCTGGGCGGTGATGTGTTCGATCAGGGCCAGGCCGTTGCCGTCGGGCAGGCGCATGTCGGTGATGCACAGGTCGAAATCGTGCAGGGCGAGCTGGGCGCGGGCCTCGGCCAGGTCGGCGGCGCGCTCCACCCGCAGGCCCATGCGCGAGAGCGCCAGCCCGACCAGTTCGCGGATGTCGCGTTCGTCGTCGACGATCAAGGCGCTGCGGCTCAGCATCGGGCGGTCCATTCCTTCGTGCTCAATCAGTGTAACGCGAGGCTCGAAGGCTACGGCCCGACGGCGTGGCCCGGCAGGCGGAGGCGGAAGCAGGCCCCGCCGCCGGTCACCGGCACGAAGTGCAGGCTGCCCTGGTTGGCCTCGCAGAGTTGGCGGGCGATGTAGAGGCCGAGCCCGGTGCCGAAGGCGCTGCTGGTGAAGAAGGGCTCGAACAGGCGGGCGGCCACCGCCGGTGGGATGCCGGGGCCGTGGTCGATGACCTCGATCTCGATGGCCCGGGCGCGGTCGTCGCCGGTGCTGCGGGCCTGCAGTTCGATGCGCGCCGGTTGATCCGGCAGGTGGCCGTAGGCGCGGGCGTTGTCGACCAGCACGGTCAGCACCTGCTGCAGGTGGCCGGGGTCGGCCAGCACGGTGAGCAGGGGCGTGGGTCGCAGGCTGAGCTGGTCCGGCCCCATCGGGTGGGCGTCGATGTAGTCGCGCACGAAGGCTTCAAGCGCTCGCGGCAGCAGCACCTGCTGGGCCTCGGCGCGCCGCCGCCGGGCCAGGCCGAGGATGTTCTCGACGATGCCGTCCATGCGTCGGCACTGGCCCTGGATGATCTCCAGCAGGCGCTGTTCGCTGGCCGGCAGGCCGGGCGATTCGTCGAGCAGTTGCGCGGCGTGCAGGATGGCCGAGAGCGGGTTGCGGATCTCGTGGGCGATGCCGGCCGCGAGCCGCCCGAGCGTGGCCAGGGTGAGCTCCTCGGCGTGGCCGGAGTAGAGCCGGCTGTCGTCGAGGAAGACCAGGTACAGCTCGTCGCTGCGACCGATGGCGGCGAAGCGCGGCAGCAGTTCGGGGCCGTCCTCGTGCGGGCGCAGCGGCCGGGTCGGACGTCCCGGTTCGCTGCGCCAGCGGCGCAGTTGCTGGTCGAGCGGCGGACTCAGGTCGGCCAGGCAGGCGGCCTCGCCGTGGCCGCCGAGCAGGGCCCAGGCGGCTTCGTTGAACAGCCGCAGGCGGTGCTGGGCATCGACCACCAGCACGCCGGTGCGCATGCGGCGGATCACCAGCTCGTTGAGGTCGGCCAGATCGACCAGTTGGCTGGCGCGCTCCTCGGCCAGGGCCTGGCTGTAGGCCAGTTCGCGCCGCAAAAACTGCGCCAGCCCAGCCCCGGCGAAGTAACCGAGGCCCAGCGCCACCGGCTCGAACAGACGGGCCTCGCCGCCGCCGCTCGCCGCCGCCAGCAGGGTCTCGCTCAGCACCGCCGCCGCCGCCAGTGCCGCCAGCGCGAGCGCCAGCCGCAGACCGAGCAGCAGGCTGCCGATACTGATGTTGAACAGCAGCATCAGGCCGACGGCACCGTCCAGGCCCTGCTGGGCGGCCAGCACCAGGGCGGCGGTGACGATGTCGAGCGCCAGCCCGGCCCCGGCGATGGTTTCAATCGACAGTTGCGGGCGCCGGCCCAGCACCAGCAGCAGCAGCGAGAGCAGCAGGTAGGCCGCAGCGGTGGCACGCAGCAGGGTGGCATCGGCGCTTTCGAGCAGACCGAAGCTGGCCGGAACCAGTGCCAGCGTGCCGAGCAGCACGGCTTCCAGCACCCGGTACAGGTTGAAGCCGAACAGCTCGCGTTGTGGGGCGGTGGCTGCCGGCAACTGCCGGGAGGAGCGGACGAAGGGCATGCCGGCACTGTAGCCGGGCCCCGGCCGGTGGGCGGGTTTTGCCTTCCAAGCCGCTTGCCACCACAATACCGCGCCCCGCCGGACCGGTTCCGGCGGCCCCTCTCCCGCGGCCCGCGTTGGCCGCCTCTGCCCCAGGTGACCCATGAATTTCCACGAGTACCAGGCCAAGGAACTGTTCGCCGAGGTCGGCATCCCCGTTCCCGCCGGCAGCATCGCTCGCACCGCCGATGAAGCCGTCGAGGCCGCCAAGGCCCTGGGCGGCACCTTCTGGGTGGTGAAGGCGCAGATCCACGCCGGTGGCCGCGGCAAGGCCGGCGGCGTCAAGCTCTGCAAGACCCTGGACGCCGTCAAGGACGCCGCCGCCGGCATGCTCGGCACCAAGATGGAAACCTACCAGTCCGGCGGCCGCGCGCTGCCGATCGACCTGGTGCTGGTCACCGAGGCCTCGGACATCGCCAAGGAGCTTTACGTCTCGGCGCTGGTGGATCGTTCGACCAAGTCGATCACCTACATCTGCTCGGCCGAGGGCGGCGTCGACATCGAGAAGGTGGCGGCCGAAACGCCGGAGCTGCTGCACACCGTGCACGTCAACTTCGTCGAGGGCCTGCAGCCCTACCAGTGCCGCCAGGTGGGCTTCGCGATGGGCCTGAACGCCAAGCAGTGCGGCCAGCTCACCAAGATCATGATGGGCCTGTTCACCCTGTTCAACCGCTACGACCTCGCCCTGATCGAACTCAACCCGCTCGCCATCAACACCCACGGCGACCTGATCGCGCTCGACGGCAAGGTCAACTCCGACGACAACGCCGAGTTCCGCCAGCCCAAGACCGCCGCCATGCGCGACATCGCGCAGGAGGACGAGGCCGAGGTGCTGGCCACCAAGTACAACCTCAACTACGTGACGATGGAGGGCAACATCGGTTGCCTGGTCAACGGCGCCGGCCTCGCCATGGCCACCATGGACGTCATCCAGTTGAACGGCGGCGAGCCGGCCAACTTCCTCGACGTCGGCGGCGGCGCCACCAAGGAGCGTGTGACCGAGGCCTTCAAGCTGATCCTGTCGAGCGACAAGGTCAAGGCGATCTTCGTCAACATCTTCGGCGGCATCGTCCGCTGCGACATGATCGCCGAGGGCATCATCGCCGCGGTCAAGGAAGTCGACGTCAAGGTGCCGGTCATCGTCCGCCTCGAAGGCACCAACGTCGAGAAGGGCAAGGAGCTGCTGGCGAACTCGGGCCTGGCCATCCAGCCGGCCGACGACATCAACGACGGCGCCAAGAAAGCCGTCGCCGCCGCCGCCTGAGCGCGGATCGAACCCTCCCGAAGTCGTCGACTCCCGAATACCTATCTAGGACTCAACAAAATGAGCGTTCTGGTCAACAAGAACACCAAGGTGATCGTGCAGGGCTTCACCGGCCAGCAGGGCACCTTCCACGCCGAGCAGATGCTCGACTACGGCACCAAGGTCGTCGGCGGCGTCACGCCCGGCAAGGGCGGCAGCACCCACATCGGCCTGCCGGTCTTCAACACGGTGCAGGACGCGGTCGACGAGACCGGCGCCGACGCCTCGGTCATCTACGTGCCGCCGCCGTTCGCGGCCGACGCCATCCTCGAAGCGGCCGCCGCCGGCATCCGCGTCATCGTCTGCATCACCGAGGGCATTCCGGTGCTCGACATGCTGCGCGTCAAGCACACCCTCGCGCAGTACGACGAGGTCACCCTGATCGGCCCGAACTGCCCCGGCGTCATCACCCCCGGCGAGTGCAAGATCGGCATCATGCCGGGCCACATCCACCTGCCCGGCAAGATCGGCATCGTCTCGCGCTCGGGCACGCTCACCTACGAGGCCGTCAAGCAGACCACCGACGCGGGTCTGGGCCAGAGCACCTGCATCGGCATCGGCGGTGATCCGATCCAGGGCATGAACTTCATCGATGCCCTGCAGCTCTTCCAGGACGACCCGCAGACCGAAGGCATCATCATGGTCGGCGAGATCGGCGGCAGCGCCGAGGAAGAAGCCGCCGAGTTCATCAGCGAGTACGTGACCAAGCCGGTGGTCGGCTTCATCGCCGGTTCCTCGGCCCCTCCGGGCAAGCGCATGGGCCACGCCGGCGCCATCGCCTCGGGCGGGCAGGGCACGGCGGCCGGCAAGTTCGCCGCCCTCGAAGCCGCCGGCGTGACCACCGTGAAGTCGCCCGGCGACCTCGGCGCCGCCATCGCCAAGCTGCTGAAGAAATAAGGGCCGCGGCGCAGCGCGACACGACGGTTCCCGCTTGATGCGTGCCCTCCGATGACGCTGCGCCTCGCCCTCGCCCAGTCCGATTTTCCGGTCGGTGCCGTCGCCGCCAATGCCGAGCGTGTCATCGCTTGGATCGCCCAAGCGCGCGACCTGCATCGCGCCGACTTGGTGGTCTTCCCCGAGCTGACGCTGTCCGGCTACCCGCCGGAGGACCTGCTCGAACGCCCAGGTTTTCTCGCCGAATGCGCCGCGCAGATCGAGCGCGTGGCCGCCGCGTGCACGGGCGGCATCGTCGCCATCGTCGGCTGGCCCGAGGCCGTGGGCGGTGTGGTGTTCAACGCGGCGAGCGTGCTGCGCGATGGGCGCATCGAGGCGACCTACCGCAAGCGTCGGTTGCCGAATTACGCGGTGTTCGACGAGCGCCGGCACTTCGCGCCGGGGCACGGGGACTGCGTGTTCGAGGTCGCCGGCGTGCCGGTGGGCCTCGTGGTTTGCGAAGACCTCTGGCATGCCGAGCCGATCGCCGCCACGGTGACGGCCGGTGCTCGGCTCGTGGTGGTGCCGAACGCCTCGCCCTTCGAGCACGGCAAGCACGCCGAACGCCTCGCCCTGCTGGTGGCGCGAACAGCGGAAACCGGCACCGCCATCGCCTACCTCAATCTGGTCGGCGGGCAGGACGAGCTGGTGTTCGACGGCGCTTCGCTGCTGGCCGATGCCGACGGCCGCCTACACCCGGCGGCATGCGCTTTCGAGGAGCACTGGCTGCTGGCCGATTTCGATGCGACAAGCGGCCGCTTCACGCCCGTGCAGTGGCCGGCAGACGACGAGGGATCGCGCGAGTCGCTGGCTTACCGCGGCGCGGTGCGCGGCCTGCGCGACTATGCCGGCAAGAACGGTTTCAGGACCGCGTGGCTGGGGCTTTCCGGCGGCATCGACTCGGGCCTGGTGCTGGCGATGGCGGTCGATGCACTGGGTGCGGCCAACGTGCGCGCCGTGCGTCTGCCTTCGCGCTACACCTCCGATCTCTCGAATGATCTCGCTGCCGAGCAGGCCGAAGCCCTTGGCGTAAGGCTCGAAACCCTGCCGATCGAAGCGCCCTTCGCGGGCTTCCTGAAAGCCCTCGGGCCGCTGTTCGAAGGCCTGCCGCCGGACGTGACGGAAGAGAACCTGCAATCGCGCTGTCGCGGTGCCCTGATGATGGCCCTGGCCAACAAGAAGGGCGGCCTGCTGCTCACCACCGGCAACAAGAGCGAGTACGCGGTGGGCTACGCCACCCTCTACGGCGATATGTGCGGCGGTTACGCGCCGATCAAGGACCTCTACAAGACCGAGGTGTTCGCACTCGCCCGCTGGCGCAACGCGCGGCAGCCGGCTGGCGCGCCGCCGGCCATCCCCGAGGCCGTCATCACCCGGCCGCCCTCGGCCGAACTGCGCGAGAACCAGACCGACCAGGATTCCCTGCCGCCCTACGCCCTGCTCGATGCGATTCTTGAGGCCCACATCGAGGGTCGCGAGGGCCGCGATGCCTTGCTGAGGCGTGGATTTCCGGTCGATTCGGTGGACCTCGTGCTGCGGCTGGTGCGCGGCAGCGAATGGAAGCGCCGGCAGGCCGCACCGGGGCCGAAGCTCTCGCGCCGGGCCTTCGGCCGCGAGCGCCGCTACCCGATCAGCAACGGCTGGCGGAACTAGGGCATGGGCGCACGCGCCCTGACCCAATCGAGGAAGGCCTCGCCCGCCAGCGGCGGCGCGAAGCCGTAGCCCTGGAACAGGTCGCAGCCGAGCGCGGCGAGGTGCTCGGCCTGCTCGGCGGTCTCGATGCCTTCGGCCACCACCACCAGGCCGCGGTGGCGGCCCAGCGCGATCAGCGGCTGCAGCAGCGATTGCGTCGGGTTGGCCATGGCCTCGACCACGAAGGAGCGGTCGATCTTCAATTCATCGAGTGGCAGGCGGTGCAGGTAGGCCAGCGAGGAATAGCCGGTGCCGAAATCGTCGAGCGAGATGTGGAAGCCGGCGGCACGCAGGGCCTTGAGCTTGCCGATCACTTCGTCGAGGTCGTGCAGGGCGATCGACTCGGTGATCTCGAGGGTGAGCTGCGACGGCAGGGCGTTCTCGGCCCGGACGGTGGCCAGCACCTCACCGACGATGTCCGGCCGCGCCAACTGCCAAGCACTCAGGTTGACGGCCAGGCTGAAGCCGGGCCTGGCCCGCGCCCAGTCCGGCAGCCGCACCAGCAGCCGGCAGGTTTCGCGCAGCGCCCATTGGCCGATGCCGGTGATCAGGCCGGTGGACTCGGCCGCCGGAATGAACTCGCCCGGCGCGACCGCGCCCAGCACCGGATGGTTCCAGCGCAGCAGGCTCTCGCCGCCGGCGAGGCGGCCGGCGCGGTCCACCTTGGGCTGCACGACCAGGGCCAGTTCGCCTCGCGATTCGGCCTGGCGCAGGGCCTCGTGCAGCACCAGCCGCCGCGTGCTGGCCGCTTCCAGGCTGGGGCGGTAGAGCGCGGCCCGGCCACGGCCGGTCGATTTGGCCTGGCGCAGGGCCATCTCGGCGTGGCGGAGGACGTCGTTGGCGCTTGGGGTGGCCGCATCGAACACGGCTACGCCCACGCTGGTGCCGAGCGAGAGGCGGTTGTCGCCACTGTTCGGCGGCGTCTCGAGACCGTGTCGCAGCGCGTTGGCGCGATCCAGCAGGGCCGCGTCGTCGCAGTTGGCGGCCACCGGCAGCAGCAGGGCGAACTCGTCGCCGGTCATCCGGGCAATGAACTCGCCGGGCCGGGTCTCGGCTTCGAGCGTGCGCGCCATCCGCCGCAGCACCGCGTCGCCGACATCGTGGCCGAGCGCATCATTGATGGTCTGGAAGTGGTCAATATCGGCGATCAGCAGGGCCGCGCTGCCGCCCTGCTCACGGCATTCATCGATGCGCCGGCCGATCACCTCGGCCAGGGCGATCCGGGTGGGCAGCCCGGTCAGCAGGTCGGAGAACGCCAGCCGCCGCCTGCGCGCCTCGTTCTGCTGGCGCTCCAGCTCGGCACCCACGCGCTGGGCCACCAACTGCATGGCGTGGTGGCTGTCCTCGTCCAGCAGCAGCGGCCGGCGCCGCAGCGCCACCACCAGCCCGGCCGGCGTGCCCTCCGCGCCGCCGAGGGGCGCGCCGACATAGCCCTCGATGCCCAGTTCGGCCAGCAAAGCATCTTCGGGGAACTGCGCGGCCACGCCGTGGGCGTAGCCGCAGGGCCGGCCTTGCAGCACCCGGGCGCAGGGGCTGCCGGGCAGGGCATAGCGCAGCGGATCGGGTGAGAGCCGGCCGTCCTTCCACAGGGCCAGGGTCTGGGCGTGGCTGCCGTCGGCCTCGGTCAGGGCGATGAAGGCGATGTCGGCGTTGAGCAGGTGCGCCAGTTCGCGCACGGCGAGGCCGAAGAAGGCCTCGCCGTCGCTGCTGGCCGCGGCCAGCGATTGCAGCAGGGCGCTGCTGCGGGTCTGGCGGATGGCCGCCCAGCGGGCACCCGCCAGCAGGGCGAGCGCGTTGCCGAAGGCCACGTCCTCGTCGCTCCAATGGCGCGGGCCGGCCAGGCTCCCGATGCAGAGCAGGCCGACCATGCGCCCGCCGCTGCGGATGGCCAGATCGAGGCTGGCCTGGATGCCCTGCGCGCGCAGGTAGGGCGCGTCGGTCTCGACCAGACGGGCATCGCCGGGAGCGTTGTCGGCGACGATCAGGCCCTCCTTGCGCAGGCGCTGCAGGTAGTCGGCGCATTGCCCGGTGTCGAACAACTGGGGCTCTTCGTGCGCAGGGCCGCGCCGGTCGTGGATGAGCAGGCTGCGCAGGCGGTTCTCGCCCTCCAGCCGCCAGAACGAGACGCGCCCCACGCCCAGCAGTTCGCGGGCCGCGTCGGCCAGGTCGGGCAGCGCTTCGGCTTCACTGGCATCGGGGGGCGGCCGCCACTCGCCCAGCGCCAATTGGGCGGTGAGGCGGCGAAGTTGGCGGGCCGCGCGCTGGCGTTCGGTGACGGCCTCGCGGCGTTCGTGGCGGCGGATGGCGTAGGCCAGCGAGATCATCGAAATCACGAAGGCCGGTGCCAGCGCCACGATCATGTCGGCCAGGCCGGCGGCGCGGCCCAGCGTGATCAGAGCAACCACGCCCAGCACCCACCACAGCGCGACGCGGGCGACGCGCAGGCTCTCGCTGGGCAGCAGGCCCGGCTGGTGCAAGTCGCGCAAGGCCGACAGGACCGCCGTCAACAGCAGGGCATTGCTCAGCCAGTGGCCGGGTGCGCCGGTGTGCTGCAGCATGCTGACCGTCTCGCCCCAGGGCAGGCTCAGGGAGCGGACCGGCACCTCGTACAGGCGCAGCAGGCCGCCGGGCCAGAGCAGTTCGGCCAGGCCAAGAAGCAGGGCGAGCCCCAACAGGATGCGCGGCAGTGGCGAGCGCCCACCGGCGAAGGCGCGCACCCCGAGGGCGAGCAGGGCGGCGGTGGCCAGCAGGCCGAAATAGCCGACCCGCAGCGCCAGGCGGAAGGCCTCGGCATCGACGGCCTGCAGGCTGAAGCTGAGCCCGCCCACGTAGACCGCCACCGCCAGGCCGAGCAGGGCCATCCGGGCGTGCAGGCCCTCGCGCTGGCGGAGCGCGCGCAGGCCGTGCAGGGCGGCCGCGTGCAGGCAGACGCCCGTGACCGCAATCAGCAACCAGACCAGTGGGCCCATGAGCGTTCAGTATCGTGAGGGCGTGCGCCACTCTAACCGATGCCGGTTACCCGTGTGCAAGGCCGGGCGGCAGCGCGCCCCAGGCGGGTTCAGCGCCCGCCGCCGAAGGGGTTGAGCTGGCCCCAGAGGCCGGGACGCTGAGGCCAGCGGCCGTCGAGGTAGGGGTGCTCGGGGGCGTTCAGTGCCAGCACCCGGCGGGCATCGGCGGCCAGCGTCTCCTGGCCGAGGGCGGCGTGGCTGGCGGCCAGCAGAGCCACGCCATCGGCCTCGTAGATGCTTTGCGGGTAGGTTTCCAGCAGGAAACGGGCGCGGTTGAGCGCCGAGACGTAGGCCCCACGACGGTAGTAGTACAGGCCGGTGGTGAGCTCGTGGCGGGCCATGAAATTGCGCAGGTAGACCATGCGCTGGCGGGCATCGGCGGCGTAGCGGCTCTCCGGGAAGCGCCGCAGCAATTCGGCGAAGGCCTCGAAGCTGGCCTGCACGCGGGTGAGGTCGCGGGCCGACATGTCGGCGCGGGCGATGCGCTGCAGGAAGAAATTGTCGCGGTCGAAGCCGTTCAAAGCACGCAGGTAGAAGGCGTAGTCGATCGCGGCGTGGGTGGGGTAGGTGCGGATGAAGCGGTTGAGTGTGGCCTCCGACTCCTCGTGCTTGTTCTGCCGGTACTGCACGAAGGCGAGGTCGAGCAGGGCCTGTTCGGTGTAGGGGCCGAACGGGAAGCGGGCGACCAGTCGGGTGAGGTAGGTCTCGGCGCGGCTGTAATTGCCGGCATCGCGTGACTGGCGGGCTTCGGCGTAGAGGGCCTCGACCGGCAGGGTTTCGGTGGCCGGCTCCTGATTGCTGAACCAGCCGCCCAGGGTCTGGCAACCGGGCAGCACCAGCAGCAGGGCGGCCAGCAGGGTGAATCGGGCAAGAAGGTGGGGCTTGAGCGACACGGGCGCGGCACCGGCAGGAGCGGAAGGCCCGATAATAGCCGAATCGCCTGAATCCCGGCCCCGCGCCGCGCCCATGACCCTGCCTGCCCCGTCGCACCCTTACCCCACCGACACCGCCCCGGACGAGGAGCGCGAACTGCTCGAAGCCGTGGTGCCCCTGGAGCAGGCCGGCCGCCGCTTCGACCAGGTGCTGGCCGAGCTGTTCCCGGAGTTCTCGCGCTCGCGGCTCACCGCCTGGATCAAATCCGGCGAGGCCCTGCTCGACGGTGCCGAGGCCAAGCCCAAGCAGGCCCTGCGCGGCGGCGAGACGCTCACCGTCTGGGTCACGCCCACCATCGAGACCGTCGCCGAGCCGGAGCCCATCGACCTCGACCTCCGCCATGCCGACGACGAGGTGATCGTCCTGCACAAGCCGGCGGGGCTGGTGGTGCATCCGGGCGCGGGCAACCCGCGCGGCACGCTGGTGAACGCGCTGCTGCATTTCGACGCCAAGCTCGCCGAGTTACCGCGCGCCGGCATCGTCCACCGGCTCGACAAGGACACCTCGGGGCTGATGGTGGTGGCGCGCAGCCTGCGCGCGCATGCCGCGCTGGTGCAGCAGCTCTCCAGCCGCGAAGTGCACCGCCAGTATCTGGCCGTGGTCGGTGGCGCGATGGTGGCCGGTGGCTCGGTGAATGCGCCGATCGGCCGGCACCCCTCCGACCGCATCCGCCAGGCCGTCACCGAATCCGGCCGCGAGGCGATCACGCATTACCGGGTGCGCGAGCGCTTCCGCAGCCATACCCTGGTCGAGTGCAAGCTGGAAACCGGCCGCACCCATCAGATTCGTGTGCACATGGCCCATGTGCGGCATCCGCTGGTGGGCGATCCGCTTTACGGCGGCAACCTGCGCCTGCCGCGCGGCGCCACCGAGGCTCTGGTCGAGGCCCTGCGCGGTTTCAAGCGCCAGGCCCTGCACGCCGAATCGCTGGCCTTCGTGCACCCGGCCAGCGGCGAGACCCTGAGTTTCAGTTCGACCCTGCCCGACGACATGCTGCGGCTGCTGGCGACCCTGCGCGAGGACAGCGCCGAGGCCGTGGCGAAGGGGATCAAGTGAAGCGATCGGCCGCCCTTGCATCGTTCGCGTCGGCGTTCCGCGTCGGCGCATGAGTGACCGCTCGCCCTTCTTCCTCGGGGCCGATTGGCCGGCGCCGCCCGGCGTGCGGGGCGGTAGCACGCTTCGCCACGGCCTCGGCGTCTCGACCGCGCCCTTCGATACGCTGAACCTTGGCGGTCATCGCTTGGCGAACGGCGACACGGCGGCGAACGTGCGGGCCAATCGCGCGGCGCTGGTCGAGGCGCTCGCGCTGCCGGCCGCGCCGCTGTGGTTGCGCCAAGTGCACGGCACGCGCGTGCTCGATGCCGATGCCGATGCCGACACCGCGCCGGGCGAGGCCGTGGGCCTTGAGCCCGAAGCCGCAGCTCTTGAGCCCGAAGCCGACGCCGCCGTGACCCGCCGTGCCGGTGTGGTGCTCGCCGTGCTGCACGCCGACTGCCTGCCGCTGCTGCTCTGCGCCGATGACGGCGAAGCGCTGGGCGCCGCCCACGCCGGCTGGCGCGGGTTGGCGGCGGGCGTGGTCGAAGCCACGGTGGCGGCGATGCGCCTGCCCGGCGAGCGCCTGATCGCTTGGCTCGGCCCGGCGGCCGGGCCGGCGAACTACGAGGTCGGGGAGGAGGTGTTCGCCGCTTTCGTCGATGCTGACCCCGGCGCGGCAGCGGCCTTCGTCGCCACCCGTCCCGGCCACTGGCGGGTCGATCTCTACGCGCTGGCGCGGCGGCGGCTCGCGGCGCTGGGCGTCGGCCGCGTGCATGGCGGCGGACGCTGCACGATCGGCGAGCCGCAGGCCTTCTTCTCGCACCGCCGCGAGGCGCGAACGGGGCGCATGGCGAGCTTGGTGTGGCGACACGCGCCGCCATCGCGACCACCGATGGGGCGGTAGAAAAAAACCGGCCAGCCGGGCAGTATGTAGAAAAATCCGACCCGTGGTGGAGGAAAGATGGCCATCGGCTACGCCCACGTTCGCGAGGTTCTGAAGCTCGCGGCCCTCCCGCCGCAGTTGCCGGCTCGTGTTCGGCCGGTGACCCGCGTGGAGCGGCTGTCCGACCATCTTGCCGTGCCGAGCCACGTCGCCCCTCGTTCGAACCGTCCGCTGGAGCACCTGCTCTTTGCCCTGAAGCACGAGGGGACGGCACTCGGGATCCTGATGGAGGCGATGCGCAAGATCCCGGCGAGCGAGGTCCAGGATGAACTCCGACGCACGCCAACCGGCGTCTACGCGCGAGCGCTCGGGTTTCTGTGGGAGGCCGCCAATGGCCCGGGCCTGGACGCCTCCGGGACGGCGGGCCATGCACATCCCTTGTTCGACCCCGAGCGGTACGTGACCGGCCCGGCCATTCGCAACCCGCGATGGCGGGTGGACTTCAATGGTCTCGGCTCGATCCGCTACTGCGCCACGGTAGAGCGCACACCGGCCTTGAAGGCCTTGCTCGAAGCGGGTGTGTTGCAGCGGACGCAGGATCACGTGGCCTCACTCGGCAGTGAGTTGCGCGATCGGATTCTGGCGTGGGCTTACATGGACGAGACACAGAACTCGTATGCCATCGAGCGTGAAACGCCTTCGGAGGAGCGCGCCAAGGCCTTCGTCGCCTTGCTGCATCAGGCGCACGAGAAGCGTCCGCTGTCGGAGGATTACTTGTCCGAGTTGCAGCAGGCGGCGATCAGTAATCCGTTCCATCGGGCGGTGGCTTTCCGGCACGAGCAGAACTGGCTCCAAGGTCCCGGACGCGGCGCGCCCGCCGTCAGCTATGTGCCGCCGCCACCGGCGATCGTCGGTGCATTGATGATCGAGTTGATGGATTTCGCGAACGCCCAGACCGGTGCGATCGAGCCGCTGGTGGCCGCGGCGGTGGTCAAGTTCGGCTTCGTCTTTCTCCATCCGTTCATGGATGGCAACGGACGCGTGTCGCGCTTCCTCTACCACCAGACGCTCTGCCGGACGGGAGCCTTGCCGAACGGGCTCCTCCTGCCGGTGTCGATCGCGATGAAAAAGCATGAGGCCGAGTACATGCAGGTCCTTCGCAGCTACTCGCGGCCACTGCGCGAGCTTTGGCGGGTGGGCTACATCGACGAGGGTAACTACACCTTCGACTACAGGGGCGATGGGGATTTTGGCGTGTACCGCTACTGGGATGCGACGGCCTGCGTCGAGTTCGGCTGCCGGATGGCCGAGCAAGCACTGGCTCACGAACTCCAACAGGAGACGGACTTCCTGATCCGCTTTGATCGCATCAGTCGTGCCGTCGGCGAGGCCTTCGACATCCGAGGCAGCACGCTTGCCACGCTGGTGACGGGTGCATTGAAGGAAGGCAGGGTGTCGCAGCGACGGCGCGACCAGTTCGCTCACGAAGTGCCCGCATCGGCGTTCGAACGCATCGAAGAGGCGCTTCGCGATGGACAGGACGGGACGAGCACAGCGGCCATCGCCACGTCCAGGGGTCTCTGATGAGCTGCGCTCCACGCTCTTGAATCACCCCGCCATCATCCGCATCTGATAGCCATCGCGGCCCGTTCCGTGGGCCGCCGCCCCCTCGGAGACGCCCCATGCGGATGGACAAACTCACCTCGCGCTTCGCCCAAGCCCTGCAGGACGCGCAGTCGCTGGCGCTGGTGCGCGACCACAACCTGATCGAACCGGCGCACCTGCTCACCGCCCTGCTGGACCAGCAGGGCGGCGGCACCCGGCCGCTGCTTTCGCAGGCCGGCGGCAACGTCCCGCTGCTGCGCGAGAAGCTCGGCGAGGCGCTCGACCGGCTGCCGAAAGTGACCGGCCAGGCCGGGCAGGTGAACCTCGGCAATGAACTCGCGCGCCTGCTCAACGTCACCGACAAGCTCGCCTCGCAGCGCGGCGATGCCTTCATCGCCAGCGAGCTGTTCCTGCTGGCCTGTGTCGAGGACGGCGGCGAGGTCGGGCGGCTGCTCAAATCAGCCGGCTTCGACAAGGCCCGGCTTGAGGCCGCGATTGCCAAGATGCGCGGTGGTGAGCGCGTGCAGAGCGAGAACGCCGAAGACCAGCGCCAGGCGCTGGCGAAATACTGCATCGACCTCACCGCGCGCGCCGAGGGCAGCAAGCTCGACCCGGTGATCGGCCGCGACGAGGAGATCCGCCGCGTCATCCAGGTGCTGCAGCGGCGCACCAAGAACAACCCGGTGCTGATCGGCGAGCCGGGCGTGGGCAAGACCGCGATTGTCGAGGGTTTGGCGCAGCGGATCATCAACGGCGAGGTGCCGGAAGGCCTGCGCGGCAAGCGCGTGCTCTCGCTCGACATGGGTGCCTTGATCGCCGGGGCGAAGTTCCGCGGCGAGTTCGAGGAGCGCCTGAAAGCCGTGCTCAACGATCTGGCCAAGAACGAGGGGCAGGTGATCCTGTTCATCGACGAGCTGCACACGATGGTGGGCGCCGGCAAGGCCGAGGGCTCGATGGACGCCGGCAACATGCTGAAACCCGCGCTGGCCCGCGGCGAGCTGCACTGCATCGGCGCCACCACGCTCGACGAGTACCGCAAGTACGTCGAGAAGGACGCCGCACTCGAGCGCCGCTTCCAGAAGGTGTTCGTGGGCGAGCCGAGCGTCGAGGACACCATCGCCATCCTGCGCGGCCTCAAAGAACGTTACGCCGTGCACCACGGTGTGGAGATCACCGACCCGGCCATCGTCGCGGCGGCCACGCTCTCGCACCGCTACATCGCCGACCGGCAATTGCCCGACAAGGCCATCGACCTGATGGACGAGGCGGCCAGCCGCATCCGCATGGAGATCGACTCCAAGCCGGAGGAGCTGGACCGCAAGGAGCGCCGGCTGATCCAGCTCAAGATCCAGCGCGAGGCGCTCAAGAAAGAGAAGGACGAGGAATCGAAGCAGCGGCTCGCCGACCTCGAGGCCGAGATCGAGCGGCTGGCGCGCGAGTTCAACGACCTCGAGGAAGTCTGGAAGGCCGAGAAGGCCGCCGTCACCGGCACCACCAAGGTGAAGGAGCAGATCGAACAGCTCAAGCAGGAGCTCGAAGCGGCGCACCGCCGGCAGGACCTCGCCCGCGCTTCGGAGATCCAGTACGGCGCCTTGCCGAAACTGGAGAAGCAGCTCGCCGACGCCCAGGCTGCCGAAACCAAGGGCTTCACCCTGCTGCAGGACAAGGTCACCGCCGAGGAGATCGCCGAGGTGGTCTCGCGTTGGACCGGCATTCCGGTCAGCAAAATGCTCGAAGGCGAGCGCGAGAAGCTCTTGAAGATGGAGAATGTGCTGGCCGCCCGCGTGGTCGGGCAGCGCGAGGCGGTGCGCGCGGTGTCCGATGCCATCCGTCGCTCGCGGGCGGGCCTCTCCGATCCGAGCCGCCCGAACGGCAGCTTCCTCTTTCTCGGCCCCACCGGTGTGGGCAAGACCGAGCTGTGCAAGGCGCTGGCGAGCTTCCTGTTCGACACCGAGGAGGCGATGGTGCGCATCGACATGAGCGAGTTCATGGAGAAGCACTCCGTGGCTCGCCTGATCGGCGCGCCGCCGGGCTACGTCGGCTACGAGGAGGGCGGGTATCTCACCGAAGCCGTGCGTCGCCGCCCCTACAGCGTGATCCTGCTCGACGAGGTCGAGAAGGCGCACCACGACGTGTTCAACGTGCTGCTGCAGGTGCTCGACGACGGCCGCCTCACCGACGGCCAGGGCCGCACGGTGGATTTCCGCAACACCGTGATCGTGATGACGTCCAACCTCGGCAGCCAGCACATCCAGGAGCTCTCCGGCGAGGGCGATGCCGCCTACATCCAGATGAAGGCCGCGGTCATGGGGGTCGTGCAGTCGCACTTCCGCCCGGAGTTCATCAACCGGCTGGACGAGATCGTGGTGTTCCATCCGCTGGGCCGCGAGCAGATCCGCGAGATCGCGCGCATCCAGACCTCATACCTTGCGAAGCGGCTCGCCGAGCGGCAGATCAAGTTCGGCATCGACGACAAGGCATTGGACGTGCTCGGCAACGTGGGCTTCGATCCGGTCTACGGCGCGCGGCCGCTGAAGCGGGCGATCCAGCAGCAGATCGAGAATCCGCTGGCGCAGAAGATCCTGGCCGGCGAGTTCGTGGCCGGCGACACGCTGCAGGTGAGCAGCGAGGGCGGCACGCTCAGCTTCCGGAAGGCGCATTCGGCATGAGGTGGCCCCGGCGCGCGCCCTGCCGTGCGCGTCGGCGGCGCGATGTTCCATCCGGCAAGGACGGGGCCTGGCGGCGATTAGTCTGAACGCGTCTTAACATTTCAACTTGGATCGGGCGACCGCCGCGTCTACCCTGCCTCGATGGACATGTGGATGGGAGCGCCCCTCCCGTGGCCTTCGATGGTGGCACTGGCCCAAGGCCTGCTGGTCGCCGTCGGGTGGTGGGGCGCGGTCCGACTCGCGCGGACGACCGTGGTGCCGGCGATCCGGCGCTGGGCGGGGCGGACCGAAAACGGCTTCGATGACGCGGTGGCGCATGCCCTCGGCGCGCTCCGGTGGGCCTGGTGCCTGCCCCTCGCCTTGCTGGTGGCGTTGCCGGAACCGCTGATCGCGGGCACCGCCCGCGAGGTGCTGAGCTCTGCCGCCTGGATCGCCGCCGCATTGCAGTTGGCGCTGGTGGCCTCCGCTTTCATCGACCATGCCATCCGCCATGCTCGCGATCGATGCGACGAGAAAGGCAGGAGCAGCACCGGGCTCGCCGCGTTGAGCTTCATCGCAAGAGCGGGGTTGTGGATCCTCCTCGGCATCCTCCTGCTCGACAACCTCGGTGTTGACGTCGGAACCCTGCTCGCGGGCCTCGGCGTCGGCGGCATCGCGGTCGGCCTCGCCGTGCAGAGAGTGCTCGGCGATCTGTTCGCCTATTTCGCGATCCTGTTCGACAAGCCCTTCGAAGTCGGCCACTTCATCATCGTCGACGGCATGAACGGCACGGTCGAGCACATCGGCATCAAGACCACGCGCGTGCGCAGCCTTGACGGCGAAGTGATCGTGTTCGGCAACGCCGACCTGACGCAGGCCCGGCTTCGGAACTTCCGCCTGATGCGCGAGCGACGCGTGGCCTTCCGCTTCGGGATCGAGTACGCCACGCTGGCCGATCAGGTGGCCGCGGTGCCCGCCATGGTGCGCGAAGTCATCGAAGCTCTCGACGGCGTCCGTTTCGACCGCGCGCATTTCGTTGCGTTCGGTGAATCGAGCCTCGACTTCGAAGTCGTCTACTGGGTCGTCTCGCCCGACTACGGGGTGTTCATGGACGTCCAGCAGGCCATCAACCTCGCGCTGCTGCGGCGCTTCGTCGAGGCCGGCATCAGCTTCGCCTTACCGACCCGCACGCTGCACGTGCATACCGCTTCCAGCACCAAGGAGCCCGAATGACCACGATCCTCGCCACCGACCTCGATGGCACCTTCCTCGGTGGAAGCGATGCGCAGCGCGATGCGCTGTATTCGTGGATCACCGAGCGTCGCGCCGGCATCACCCTGATCTACGTCACCGGGCGCAGCCTGACGACGATGCGCGATGTGCTGGAGTCCCTCCCACTGCAGCCGGACCACCTCGTTGCGAACGTCGGAACCTCGGCGCTGCTCGGACCGGCGTGGGCGCCGCATCCCGATGTCGAAGAATGGTTGGACATGCGCTGGCGCTCGGACGCCGCGGCACGGCTTGCCGCGCGCTTGGCGCGCGAATTCCCGGCTCTCGAGCCGCAGCCGGTGGTGGAGGGACGTCGCCTGTCCTACTTCTACGACGAATGCGTGCCGCTCGATGTGCTCGGGGCGGTCGTGCGCGAGGCCGGCTTCGATCCGCTGGCCTCGGCGGGGCGCTACTTCGACGTGCTGCCGCACGGGGTGAACAAGGGCACGACACTGCTGCGCCTGCTGGACGCGCTTGGCCTGCCGCGCGGGCGAACGCTGGTCGCCGGCGACACCATGAACGACCTGGCGCTGTTCCAGGTTGGCCTGCGTGGCGTTGCGGTCGGCGGCAGCGAAGAGGCACTGCTGGCGCGCGTGGCCGACCTGCCGAACGTCGAGCGCGCGGTGCCGCCCGGGGCCGGGGCCATTCTGCCGGCACTGCAGGCGATGCACGCCGCGCGGCCAGGCGCGGTGGCATGAGCGGCCTGGTCATCGTCTACCACCGCCAGCCCTTCGAGGAGGTGGTGGTCGAGGGCGGCGTGGAGTACCGCGAGCACCGCAGCCCGAACGGCATCATCCCGATCCTGCGCGGCTTCTTCGAGCATGTGGACGATGCGCGCTGGGTGGCGTGGACGCGCCATCACGGCAAGACCTCGGAAGCCCGCGCCACCGATGTGGTGCGGATCCGCGGCGGACGCTGCGACTACCAGGTGGTGCGCGTGCCCTTGTCCACCGAGGAGGTATCGCAGTTCTACCACGTCACCTCGAAAGAGGCGCTGTGGCCCGTCATCAACTCGTCGCCGGGCCACTACGCCACCCACAACACGCGCTGGGCGGTGTTCCGCGAAGTCAACCGCCGCTTCGCGCGGGCGGCCTGCGACGCCGCCGCGCCGGGTGCGGTGGTGTGGCTGCACGACTACAACCTCTGGCTGGCACCGGGTTTCATCCGCGAGTGGCGGCCGGACCTGCGCATCGCCTTCTTCCACCACACCGCGTTCCCGTCGCCGGACCTGTTCGCGATGCTGCCGTGGCGTGACGAGATCCTCGATTCGCTGCTCGCCTGTGACCAGATCGGCTTCCACATTCCGCGCTACGCGCGCAATTTCTGCCAGCTTGCCGAGGCGCTGCGTGGTGCCGTCGAAGTCGAGGAAGTGCCCGTCGAGCCGTGGATGGGCGCGCTCGGGCAAGCGCTGTCGGAGCGGCGACGGCCCGCGAGGCTGCGCCTCGGCGATCGCAGCATCGACATCGACAGCTGGCCGATCTCGGTACCGGCGTCCTACATCGCCGACGTGGCGCGGCGCGACGACGTGCGCGACCGCGCGCAGTGCATCGCCACCGAGCTGGGTGACGGTCTGCGCATCCTCTCCATCGGCCGCGTCGATTACGTCAAGGGCATCCGCCAGCAGCTCGAAGCTTTCGCGCGGCTGCTCGAGCGCCGTCCCGAGCTGCAGGGGCGGGTGCGTCTGCTGCTGGTCGCGGCGGCGGCGGCCGACGGCATGGTCGTCTACAAGGCGGTGCAGCGCGAGATCGAACAGCTGGTCGGGCACATCAACGGCCGTCATGGCCGCCTCGACTGGACGCCGGTGGTGCTTTCCACCCGGCCGATGCCCTTCGAGGAAGTGGTGGCCGCCTACGGTGCCGCCGACATCGCTTGGATCACGCCGCTTCGTGATGGCATGAATCTGGTGGCGAAGGAGTACGTGGCGGCACGGGTCGATGGCGACGGCATACTGGTGCTGTCGGAGTTCGCCGGCACCGCGGTGGAGCTGCCGCAGGCCGTCCTCACCAATCCCTACAGCATGAGCCGGATGGATGAAGCCATCGATACCGCGATCGACATGGCCGAAGGCGAACGGCGCGAACGGATGGCGGCGATGCGCGCGCACGTGGCGG
Organism: Silanimonas sp.; assembly: GCA_018334015.1. GTDB lineage: Bacteria > Pseudomonadota > Gammaproteobacteria > Xanthomonadales > Xanthomonadaceae > Silanimonas. The sequence goes on along the minus strand of JAGXTI010000002.1, from coordinate 54,863 downwards.
CCCACGACGCCACGGCGTGGGCGCGAATCGCGCTGGCGCGTTTCGAGGGGCTGGGTGGCTGGCGACGCCTGGGCTAGCCGGTCGGCGCGATGCCCTGTTCGCCGGGCAGCGGCGCGCCATCGTGCGGGTGCGCCCACAGCGCTCGGAAGGCCCCCCGCACGGTGGCGAAGCTTTCGCTCGCCTTCGGCGTCATTCGCTTCGCGTGCCGGCCCCGGTGGCGTTGGGAAACTGCCGCGGTAACGGGCCGGGCGGCCCCATGTAGCGGTCGCGCAGCAGGCTTTGGCGCGACACCAGCGGCCGGTTGATGCCGTCGATCAGGACGGCGGTGGGCGTGCTGGTCAGTTCGAGCGGATCGCCGTTCCAGAGCACGAGGTCGGCGCGCTTGCCGACTTCGATGCTGCCGATGCGGTCGCCCACGCCGAAGGTGCGGGCCGGCTCGGCGGTGATGGCGCGGAGCGCGTCCTCCCAGGGCAGGCCGTGGGCCACCGCATTGCCGGCCAACTGGCGGATCTTGCGGGCGTTGTGGGTGCCGAGGTCATCGAACTGCGAGATCACCACCGGCACGCCGGCCCGCCGCAGCAGGGCGGCGTTGTCCATGCGGGCACCGATCTGGTCGAAGGTGCTGGGCAGGTTCTGCAGCGGATCGACGATGACCGTGGCCCCGGCGGCGGCGATGCGGTCGGCCACCTTCCAGCCGCCGGTGGCCCCCGCCAGCACCGGCTGGAAGCCGTGGCGGCGGGCCAGGGCCAGCACCTGCAGGATGTCGGCGGCGCGATCGACGAAGAACACCACGCGCCCGCCGCGCAGGTAGCGCGAGAGCGCGTCGCGGCCGGCCGGGGTGAGCAGGCCATGGCTCGGCAGGGCGGCCATCATCATCGGCGAAGGCGCCGGACGGGCCTCGCGGATGGCTTGATCGAGCAGCATGTACATGCTGGCGCGGCTGCCGCCGGCGCCCTCGGCCGCGCTCGAGCGCAGGTCGATGTAGAGGGTGTCGCCACCGGCCAGCACGCCGTCCCAACTGCCGTCGAGGCGCACCACGCCGCCCTGGCCGGTGATGAAGCTGCCCTCGCGCAGGGCGGCCGGGGTGAGCGCGGTGAAGGTCAGGCCCTCCTTGCGGTTGACCGGGATCACCGAGGAGCGCGGGTTGAAGGCCGGCGTCACGTCGAACTCCGGCCGCCAGCGTGTCTCGGCGTTGTGGTCGTGCGGCATCGGCGCGCCGAAGACGTTGTGCACGGTGCTGGCTTCGGCATTGATCTCGACCAGGCCCAGCGCGGTCAGCCCGGCGAACAGGCCCGGTGTGAGCGGCTGGCCGCCGGCGTCGATGCGGGTGACGCCGGCCGGGGCGGTCAGCTCCGGGCCGACGGCGGCGATCACGCCGTCGCGCACCAGCACGTCGCCCTTGGCCAGCGTGCCCGCCGGTCCGGCGGTGTGGACGCGGGCGTTGTCGATGAACACGGAGGCCGCCTGCACCGGCAGGGCGGCGGCGAGGGCCAGTGCGATGGCACCGGCGAGCTGGGTCAGCGGGCGCATCAGTAATGGTCCTTGCCGAGCAGGAAGTCGGAGACGGGCTGGCGGGTCGGATCGTTGCGGTCGAACAGCAGGGCGCCGTCGATCCAGACCTTGTCGGCGCGGGCGTAGACGCTGAAGGGGTTCTGGTTCCAGAGCACCACGTCGGCCATCTTGCCGCGTTCGAGCGTGCCGGTCTGGTCGAGGATGCCCATGGCCCGGGCCGGGTTCTGGGTGATCCAGCGGATGGCGTGCTCGGGGCTGATCTCGATGCCGATGCGGCGCGCCGTGCCGATCATCTTGGCGGCTTCCTGGTTGAGGCGCTGGATGCCCTCGGGTGAATCGGAATGGACGATGCCGCAGCCGGTACCGCCGCCGCCGCGCTCGACCAGCAGCAGGTTCTCCGGGATCGAATCCCAGGCCTCGGCCTTGAAGCCCCACCAGTCGGCCCAGAGCGCGCCGCAGGTGCCGGCCTCGGCCATCTGGTCGGCGATCTTGAAGGCCTCGACGGCGTGATGGAAGGCAGCGATCTGGAAGCCGAACTCCTCGGCCAAGTCGAGCATGATCGCCATTTCATCGCTGCGGTAGCAGTGCACCTGGACCTTGATCTCGCCGGTCATGGCGGCGGCCAGGGTCTCCAGCCGCAGGTCCTGCTTGGGCGGCTCCTCGTCGTCGAGTTTCTCGAGGTATTCGCGGGCGTCGATGAAGGCGTTGCGGTAGCCCGCCACATTGCCCATGCGGGTCATCGGGGCGACGTTGCGGAGCTGGCCGTAGACCCGCTTCGGGTTCTCACCGCAGGCCATCTTGAGGCTCCAGGGCGCGCCGGGGAACTTCATCGCCTGGTAGGTTTCGGCGGGCACGTTCTTGAGCACGATGCTGCGCCCGCCGATCAGGTTGGCGCTGCCCGGCAGGACCAGCAGCGAGGTCACGCCACCGGCCAAGGCCGTGGCGAAGCCCGGGTCCTGCGGCCAGATGCCGTGCTCGGCCCAGACCTGCGCGGTGATCGGGTTGGTCATCTCGTTCACGTCCTGGTGCGCGTCCAGGGCCGGCGCGGGGAACACGCCGAGGTGCGAGTGCACGTCGATCAGGCCGGGCGTGACCCAGCGCCCTTCGGCCTCGATCACCGTGGCACCGGCGGGGGCATCGAGGTCGCGACCGACCCGGCGGATCTCGCCATCCCGGAACAGCACATCGGCGCCGTCCATCCGGGAGCCGTCGCCGATCAGTACGGTGGCGTTGCGGATCAGCACCGGGCCGGCGGGCACCGGTCGGTAGGTGCTGGGGTAGGGGTCGTCGCCGAGCACCGGCGTACGGGCATCGGCAACGCTGCCGAGGGCGAGGGCCAGCAGGCCGGCGAGCAGGCTGGGTCGAAAGGCTGGCGAGGGCATCGCGGGCTCCGGCGAAAACAGGCTCTACCCTAGCCGGATGGCGGTCGCGCTCCAAGGGGGTCAGAAGTCATGCCGATGTCGCCCTCGCGCGCTGGCCGGCATGGCAGAATCGACCGATCGACACGGCGCGGGAGCCTGCATGAAAGACAAACACGAGATCGTCGCCAACTGGCTGCCGCGCTACACCGGCGTGCCGCTGGAGCACTTCGGCGCGCACGTGCTGCTGACCAATTTCGGTGGCTACCTCGAGGTGTTCGCCCGGCTCACCGGCGCCGAGGTGGTGGGTCGCGACCGGCCGATGCCCAGCGCCACCAGCGACGGCATCACCATGATCAATTTCGGCATGGGCAGCGCCAACGCCGCCACCGTGATGGACCTGCTCGGCGCCTACGGCCCGAAGGCCGTGCTGTTCCTCGGCAAGTGCGGCGGTCTGAAGAAGAAAAACCAGCTGGGCGATCTGATCCTGCCGATCGCCGCGATCCGCGGCGAGGGCACCAGCAACGACTACCTGCCGCCTGAGGTGCCGGCGCTGCCGGCCTTCGCCCTGCAGCGCGCAGTGTCGACCATGATCCGCGACCTCGAGTTCGACTACTGGACCGGCACGGTCTACACCACCAACCGCCGCGTCTGGGAGCACGACGAGGCCTTCAAGGAGTACCTGCGCCGGCTACGCTGCATGGCCATCGACATGGAGACCGCCACGGTGTTTGCCGCCGGTTTCGCCAACAGCCTGCCCTCGGGGGCCCTGCTGCTGGTGTCCGACCAGCCGATGATCCCGGAAGGGGTCAAGACCGAGGCCTCCGACCAGGTGGTCAGCAGCAATTTCGTCGAGAACCACATCCGCGTCGGCATCGAGGCGCTGAAGCTGGTGCGCCGTCACGGCAAGTCGGTCAAGCACCTGCGCTTCGATTGAGCCGGGGCGGCCCGGTTCACCAGATGAAACGGAGGTTCACGACCTCGGCCACCGGCGGTTCCCCGGAAAGCCGGACCACGCATTCGAGCCGCTGGACGGTTTCATCGGCCAGGCCGAGGTTGACGGTGACCGGCGCGGCCAGCAGGAAGCCGCCGCGGCCGTCGTCGGCCTTGCTGGCGGCCAGTTCGGCCAGGTCGAGCCGGTAGGGCCGACTCTGCACCTGCTCTTGCACTTGCGCGTCGCAGGCCTGGGCGGCGAGATCGGCCGGGCCCGGGGGCGCACCGCAACCGGCAAGGGCCAGGGCGGCCAGGGTGGCGGTGGTGAGGCTGCGGGTCATCGGCGTTCTCCGGGTGGTCACTGGGGACGGACGGGCGCGTTCGGATTGTGGATCGAAAGCCCGGCACCCTGCACGCCGCGGTCGACCCAGTCGATGACGATGCCGTCGGCTCGCGCCGCGCTGGCACGGTCGAAATGCACGCGGATACCGTTCGATTCGGCCACCACCGCGTTCGCGTCGGGGGCTTTCAGTTCAAAGCGGCTGTTGAACCGGGCATCGACCGCCATGTAAAGGGCCAGACCTTCGCCCTGCTCGGCCAAGGCCTGGCGGATCTGCCGGGCGGCGGCGTCGGTGATGCTGAGGTTCGGTACCACCGGCTCGGCCGGACTGCTGCCCAGCAGAGCGTGCAGTTCGCCGCTGTCGTGCAGCTGGGCGATGATGTCGGAACCGCCGACCAGTTCGCCTTTGATGTAGAGCTGCGGGATGGTCGGCCACTGGCCGTAGACCTTGATGCCCTCGCGGATCTCCGGGTCCTGCAGCACATCGACGTGCGCGTAGTCGGCGACGAGGCCGCCGACCATGCTGGCGGCCTTCATCGAGAAGCCGCACTGCGGCCGCTCGGGGCTGCCTTTCATGAACAGCACGACCTCGTGCGAGCTGAGGATGGATTCGATGCGGGCGCGGGTTTCGGGCGGGAGGCTCATGGCGGGCAGGGTGGGCGAGGTTCGGGTCTGGGCCATTCTACGCCCAGAGTTCCGGCCTGCCCGTCGAGGAGGCCGCCAGGGCCGCCCACAGCGTGTACATCGCCGCCGAGGGGTGCAGGCCGTCGGCGCTCAGCATGGCGGGCTCGCCGCCACGCTCGCGGCTCACCGGCGCGGTGTCGACGAAACGCGCTCCCCGGGCTTCGGCGATGCGCTGTGCGGCCGCATTGAACGCATCGAGCTGCGACGCGATCTGCGCGCGGTCGCGGCCGGACTGCATCGCGAAGGGCGTCACGCCCCAGTCGGGGATGGCGAGGACGATCACGCGCGATGCCTCACCACCCGCGAAACCGATGGCGCGTTCGAGCAGGCTGGCGAACTGCACCTCGTACTCGGCGAGCGGCCGCCCGCGGTACTGGTTGTTGACGCCGATCAGCAGCGAGACCAGCGCGTGGTCGGTCGGGATCGGCTCGATGGCGTGCGCCGCGTCGATGCCCGCATCGAGCTCGTCGGTCGTCCAGCCCGTTTTCGCGATGATGCGTGGTTCGTCGATGACGACGCCGCGCGCGCGCAGCAGGGCGGCGAGCTGCGCCGGCCAGCGTGCGGCTTCGGGCACGCCCTCGCCGATGCTGTAGCTGTCGCCGAGGGCCAGAGCGCGCGGCGCGGGCGTGTCGGGCGCCGGCGGGATGGCGGCGGTGGCGGTGGACATCGCGGCCGACATCAGCAGCGCTCCCAGCTCACGCCACATGGCGCGCGCCGCCGCGGTCGGCGTACTGCGACAGCGAGCGCTCGATGCGGCGGAAGACTTCGCGGATCTCCTCGGCCTGCGGCAGCAGGGTGACGCGGAAATGGTCGCGCTCGGGCATGTTGAAGCTGCTGCCCGGCACCACCAGCACATGCTCGGTTTCGAGCAGGTCGAGGGCGAAACGGTAGTCGTCGAAGCCGGGCAGTTGCGTGGTGTCGATCTTCGGAAAGGCATACAGCGCGCCCTGCGGCGGCACCAGCGAAAGGAAGCGGCTTTGCGCACAGGCGGCGATGACGGCGGCCCGCGAGGCGTGCAGGCGGCCGCCCGGCGCGGTGAGCGCGCTGATGGTGTCGCCACCGGTCAGCGCGGCCTCGATGGCGAACTGGCCCGGCACGTTGGCGCACAAGCGCAGCGCGCCAAGCAGGTCGAGCGCGTGGTGGTAGTCGCCGCTGCGCAGCGGATCGCCGGAGAGCACCGCCCAGCCGACGCGCCAGCCGCAGGCGCGGTGCACCTTCGACAGGCCGCTGAAGCTGAGGCAGGGCACATCGCCGGCCAGCGGCGCCAGCGGCTGGAAGCTGTGGTCGTCGTAGAGGATGCCGTCGTAGATCTCGTCGGCCATCAGCAGCAGGCGGTACTTCGCGGCGATCGCGACGAGCCTCTCGAGCAGTGCCTTCGGGTAGCTCGCACCGGTCGGGTTGTTCGGGTTGATCAGCACCAGCGCGCGGGTCTTCGGGCCGATCATCCGCTCGATCTCGTCCGGATCGGGCAGGAAGCCGTCTTCGGCACGGCAGCGGTAGTAGCGCGGGATGCCGTCGTTGAGGATGGTCGCGGCACTCCACAGCGGGTAGTCCGGGCTCGGCAGCAGCACCTCGTCGCCGAGGTTGAGCAGGGCGCGCAGGGCGATGTCGATCAGCTCGGACACCCCGTTGCCAATGAACACCCGGTCGGCATGGGCCTGTGGCAGGCCGCGCGCCCGGTAATGCGCAGCGATCACCTCGCGCGCCTGCGGCAGGCCTTGCTGGTGGGTGTAGGGGTCGGTATCGGCGATGTGGTCGGCGATGGCCCGTTGCAGGTGCTCGGGCGCGCGGAAGCCGAAAGCGCCCGGGTTGCCGATGTTCAGCTTGATCAGACGGTGGCCCTGACTTTCCAGTTCACGGGCACGGCGGGCGAGTTCACCGCGGATCTCATAGCGCACTTCGCGCAGGCGTTCGCGGGTGGGCAGGGTGTTCGACAGCATGGACGGGCGGTGGGCGGCAAAAAGCGAGGGTAACGCAAGCCCAACCCTGTGGCTGGCCCCCAGAGGGAGCCACAAAGCCGCACTCCGCTCAGCTGGCCGGGGCTTTCATGCCGCGCAGACCGAAGGCGGCCAGGGCCACGAAGCCGATTTCCCAAACCAGGGCGTAAGCGAAAAAAGGCACCCAGACGCCGTCGATGGCGATGCCCAGCAGTCGGCCGGCGGCGATGCCGGCATTGGCCGCCAGCACCAGCCAAAGGCCGGCCCGGTGCCAGTCGCGGCGGCTTGCCGCCACCAGCAGCAAGGCCGCCAGACCCACTTCCAGACCGCCGTAGAAAGCACGGAACTCGGTGGCGGCAGCCGGGCCGCTGGCGCTGATGCCGATGGCGGCGAGCGGGGCGAAGGGATCGACCAGAAACCACAGGCCGAAGCCCAGAAAGCCGAGGCCGGCGAGGGTGAGCACGAGGGCGCGGTAGGTGTTCATTCACTCACTATGCCCGCAATCGGATCAAGGCGGCGGGAAGCCCGCGTACACTGCGGTCGATGACGTGGACTGCCGATGACTTCGAGGCCCTGCGGCCGATGGGCTGGCGCGACGACGCGCCCGCCGCTCTGGCGCTGGCCGGGCGGCCGAAGGCGGCGCTGGCCCGCGTGGTCGGCCAGCACCGCAATGCCTACGTGGTCGCCACGACACTCGATGAAGCCCGCCGTGTCCAGCCTCCCGCCGCCTGGACACGCCCGCGCTTCCGCGCCGAGGACCGTGCCGTGGTCGGCGACTGGGTGCTGCTCGATGCCAAGGGCGAGGCCATCGCCACCCTGCTGCCGCGCCACGCTCTGCTGCGCCGCGCCGCGGCCGGCGAGCATTACCAGCAGCAGCCGATCGCCGCGAACATCGATTTCGTGCTGGTGGTGACCGGGTTGGACGGCGATTTCAATCCGCGCCGGATCGAGCGCTACCTGCTGCTGGTGCAGGCCAGCGGTGCGGCGCCGGTGCTGGTGCTGACCAAAGCCGATCTCGCCGGTGAGGCGGCCAGCGAGGCCGCCGATCTGCTGCAGCCGCTGGTCGATGCCGGCTTTCCGCTGCATGTGCTCAACGGCAAGGATGCGGCGAGTGCCGCCGTGCTGGCGCCCTACCTTGGGCCGGGCCGCAGTTGCGTGCTGGTCGGCAGCTCGGGCGCCGGCAAATCCACGCTGACCAACACCCTGCTCGGCCGCGAGACCATGAAAACCGCCGAGGTGCGCGAAACCGACTCGCGCGGCCGCCACACCACCACCTCGCGGGTGCTGATTCCGCTGCCGCTGGGGGCTTGCCTGATCGACACGCCCGGCATGCGCGAACTCAAGCTGATCGGCGAGGAGGATCTCGCCGACAAGGTGTTCGAGGACATCGAGGCGCTGGCCTCGCAGTGCCGCTTCCGCGATTGCGCGCACTTGAACGAGCCCGGCTGTGCGGTGCTGGCCGCACTGGACAGCGGTGAGCTCGAGGAGACGCGCTGGGCGCATTACATGAAACTGCGCGATGAGCGCGACGCCGCCGCGACCACCCTGGCCGCGCGCCGGCAGGAAGCCCGGCAGGCGCCGAAGGGCACGGCGCGCAAGCCGGGTGGCAAGGACAAGTTCGGGCGGCGCTGATCGTTTGCGGAACGTGCTGTCGCTCCTGCCGAGCATGACCGCAGGCCGGCAGCACCCCGGGCGGGGGATGCAGCGCTATGCTCGAGGCCGACCTGTTTTCGAGCTTCGATGGCCGCCTCCACCGCTGATCTTGCCCGTCTGGCTGCGCTCGATGCCCGCATCGTGCGGGCCTCGCGTCGGCTGCGCCTGCTGCAGGCGGTGAGCTGGACCCGGCCGGTGCAGCAGACTTTCCTCGATCGTTGGCAGCGCGGCGTGCAGCGCCTGCCGGAGCCGGAGTACCTGGTCGAGGACCACAGCGATCTGCGCGCCGAACTGCGCGAGGTCGCCGCCGCCTGCGACCCGGACACGCCGCTTGGCCTCTACCTCAAGCGCACCGCCGAGAGCTGGCACACCACCGCGCTGCTGCTGGAGGCGGTCGGCACCGCCGAAGTCACCGAGCATTCGATCCGCCTGTTCGGTCGCCCCGGTGACATGCTGCCCGGTGGCCAGGTTTCGGGTCTGGACGCCGCCCTGCATTTCGTGCGGATCGCCGACGAGCTGGACGCCGAACTGCGGGCCGGCGACGACGAGGACGCGATTGCCGCCACCGAAGTTCGCGAACGCCTGCAGAACGAGTTGGACGGCTTCTTCGGTGCCGGGCAGGTGGCGGTCGAGCTCGACCCCGACCTGATCGCCAAGGCCGCCGCCGGGCCGACCCGCATCCGCCTGCGCGCCGGGGCCGCCTTCAGCAGCTACGACCTGCACCAGTTGCGCGAGCACGAGGCCTACATCCACACCCTGACCGCCCTCAACGGCCGTTCGCAGCCGCATTTCGCCTCGTTGGCCGGCAGCTCGCCGCGGATCACCGCCACCCAGGAGGGGCTCGCCACCTTCGCCGAGCTGATCACCGGGCACATCGACATCGAGCGCATGAAGCGCATCAGCCTGCGCATCCTCGCCATCGACATGGCCCTGCGCGGGGCCGATTTCATCGATGTGTTCCGCTTCTTTCTCGAGGCCGGTCAGCGCGAGCCGGAGAGCTTCGCCTCGGCGGCGCGGATCTTCCGCGGCGTGCCGGTGACCGGCGGCGCGGCCTTCACCAAGGACGGCGTCTACCTCGCCGGGCTGGTGCGGGTGCACACCTTCTTCCGCTGGTGCCTGCGACAGAAGAAGCTGGCGCTCACCCACCGGTTGTTCGCCGGCAAGATGGCCCTGCAGGACGTGTTTGACCTGGCCCCAGCTTTCGAGGACGGCAGCATCGCACCGCCCCGCTTCCTGCCGCCCTGGGCGCGGCGCGCCCACGGTTTGGCCGGCCTGCTGGCTTTCTCGCTATTCGCCAACAGCATTCGCCTCGATCGCGTCGACATTGAGCGCGAGGACGCCTTGCCCGAACTGTTCGGCCATACCGCATCGGAAGCCCGCGAAGCCGGGCGATAGCGAGGTACATCGCATCCTCCGACGCTTCAAGGTAGGGCCGTGATCGCACTTGCCGCCTGCTTGCCTGCACGCCTGCCACGCGGGGCCATGGGTCACGGCGGGTGCCTGACGCCAACCCGCCTGCCTGTCTGCGTGGGGTCTGCGGACGCGGCCGGCGCGGATTCCGCGTCCCGCTCCATACGCGCCGTCGCTCGGCGTCCTGCCTCGCTCCGCGTTCCGTCAGCCCCCACGCGCGCGGCGGGCTGGAGGTCGCCGTACTTCACCTATCCCGCCTTGCACCACCACTACGCACCTCCCCCCTTGGCCGAGAGACTGGCATCGAGCGCCGCGCCCGCGGGCCATGGGATCACAAAGAGGCGCACAGGACGTGCGCCGTCCGGCGACTGCGGAGCGGGACGCGTAGCCGTCGCCGGCTGTGACCCGTGGCCCAGCGTGGCAGGCGCGCAGCGAGGCCCAGCGTCGCAGGCGTGCAGGCGCATTGCCGGATCACGCGCGCCGAGCTGGCCCGTACGCCGGCGTCCGCCGCCGACGCGGCGGCTCGCTAGAATGCGGCTCCGCTTCCACCGACAGCCGCGATGTCCGACCACGATGCGTTCAAACAGGCCGCCCTCGACTACCACCGGCAGGCGCCGGCCGGGAAAATCAAGGTCATGCCGACCAAGGCGCTGGTCACCCAGCGCGATCTCTCGCTCGCCTATTCGCCGGGCGTGGCGGCCGCCTGCGAGGCCATCGTCGCCGATCCGGCGCAGGCCTTCGAGCTGACCGCACGCGGCAACCTGGTCGGGGTGATCTCCAACGGCACCGCCGTGCTCGGCCTTGGCGACATCGGCCCGCTGGCCGGCAAGCCGGTGATGGAGGGCAAGGGCGTGCTGTTCCAGAAATTCGCCGGCATCGACGTGTTCGACCTCGAGGTGGCCGAGAAGGACCCCGACCGCCTGGTCGAGATCATCGCCGCACTCGAACCCACCTTCGGCGGCATCAACCTCGAGGACATCAAGGCGCCGGAGTGTTTCATCGTCGAGCGCAAGCTCCGCGAGCGCATGAAGATCCCGGTCTTCCACGACGACCAGCACGGTACCGCCATCATCGTCGGTGCGGCCCTGACCAATGCCCTGCACGTGGTCGGCAAGCGTGTCGAGGACGTGCGGCTTGCGGTCAGCGGTGCTGGTGCGGCCGGCATCGCCTGCCTCGACATGCTGGTGGCGCTCGGCCTGCGCCGCGAGCACATCCTGGTGGTCGACAAGGATGGCGTGCTGCACAGCGGCCGCAGCGACCTCAACGAAGGCACGGTGCGCTACGCCCGCGAGACGCCGTTCCGCACACTGGCCGAGATCGTAGCCGGTGCCGACGTGTTCCTCGGGCTCTCGGCCGGTGGTGTGCTCAAGCCCGAGATGGTGGCGACGATGGCCGCGCGGCCGATCATCTTCGCGCTGGCCAACCCCAGCCCGGAGATCCTGCCCGAGCAGGCCAAGGCGGTGCGGCCGGACGCGATCATCGCCACCGGTCGCAGCGACTACCCGAACCAAGTCAACAACGCGCTTTGCTTCCCTTACATCTTCCGTGGCGCGCTCGATGTCGGCGCGACCACCATCAACGAGGCGATGAAACGTGCCTGCGTGGTCGCCATCGCCGAATTGGCCCGGCGCGAGGCCACCGACCTCGGCAGCGCCTACGGCGGCGAGCCTTCGCAGTTCGGGGCTGAATCGCTGATTCCCAAACCCTTCGATCCCCGGCTGTTGATGGAGCTCGCCCCGGCGGTGGCCGAGGCGGCGATGCGCTCCGGCGTGGCCACCCGGCCGCTCGATATCGAGGCCTACCGCGACCGCCTGAGCCAGTGGGTGTTCCGCACCGGGCTGATGATGAAGCCGGTGTTCGACCGTGCCCGTGCCCAGCGCCAACGTGTGGTCTACGCCGAGGGCGAGGAGGAGAACGTGCTGCGCGCGGTGCAGACCGTCGTCGACGAAGGGCTGGCCCATCCGATCCTGGTCGGCCGTCCGGCGGTGATCGAACGCCGCATCCAGCGCCTCGGCCTGCGCATCCGGCCGGGCCGCGATGTTTCCATCACCAACATCGACGATGATCCGCGTTTCAACGACTACTGGCAGCTCTACCACCAGATCATGGCGCGCAAGGGTGTTACGCCCTCGGCAGCCAAGGCCATCGTCCGTTCGCGCGATGTGGTGATCGCCGCACTGATGGTGCGCCGTGGCGAGGCCGACGCGCTGCTCTGCGGCTTTGTCGGTCGGTACGCCCGCAAACTGCGCTACGTGCGCGAGGTGCTCGGCTTCGATGCCGGTAGCAAGGGGCTTTCGGCGCTTTCGGCGGTGCTCAACGAGAAGGGCGTCACTTTCTTCGCCGACACCCATGTGCAGGTCGAGCCGAGTGTCGAGCAGATCGCCGACTGCGTGCAGCAGGCGGCATTCCGCCTGCGGCTGTTCGGCGTGATGCCGAAGGTGGCCTTGATCGGGCATTCCAATTTCGGCAGTTCCGAGGCAGCCTCCGCGCAGAAGCTGCGCGACGCTCTGGCCCTGCTGCATGAGCGCGATCCGAAGCTGGAGGTCGAAGGCGAAATGCACGCCGACCTCGCACTCGATGAGGAATTGCGCGAGCGGGTGTTCCCCGATTCGCGGCTCAAGGGCCGCGCCAACCTGCTGGTGTTCGCCAACATCGATGCGGCCAATGCCGCCTACAACCTGACCCGTGCCATGACCGACGGTGTCGGCCTCGGACCGATCCTGATGGGTATCGGCAAGGCCGCCCACGTATTGACGCCCTCGGCCACGATCCGCCGCATCGTCAACATGACGGCGGTCGCAGCGGTGGATGCCCAGGTCCGCGCAGAACGCGGCGCCTGAGCGTGGCGGCGTCAGCGACCGTGACCGCGCCCCGCGTCAGTGTCCTGATGCTGGCGTGGAAGGCCGAGGCCACCATCGTCGAGGCCCTGCAGGGCGCCCTGGCGCAGACCGTGCCTTGCGAGATCCTCTGCTCGGACGATGCCTCGCCGGACGCGGGGTTCGAGCGCGCCGCGGCTTTTCTTGCCGGATCGCCGCCGATGGCCGCCGCCCACACGGTGCGGTTGCTGCGCCAGCCGGTGAACCTCGGCCTCACCGCCCACCTCAACCGCCTGCTGGCCGAGGCCGGCGGCGAGCTGATCGTGGTGATGGCCGCCGATGACATCAGCCTGCCCGAGCGGGTAGCGACCCTGCTGACCGCCTTCGATGCCGACCCGGGTGCTTTCGTCGCTGGTTCCGCCTGGCGGGCTTTCGGTGACGGCCGCCCGGAACGGGTCGAACGCACCCGTCTGCCGGCGCGGTTCGGTCTTGCCGATTTTGTCGCCAGCGGTGGCATGAGCACCCTGCTCGGCGCCACCCTCGCGTTCCGCCGCGAGCTCGTCGAACGTTTCGGTCCGCTGGCCGGCCATGTCGAGGACAATGTGCTGAGCCTGCGTGGTGCCCTGCTGGGCGGCGGCCTCAACCTGCCGCAGCCGCTGGTGCGCTACCGGCGCAGCCCGGACAGCCTCGGCCAGTGGCTGTTCGCCCGCGGCGAGGTCGGTCCGGCGGCCCGCGAGCGCCGCTACCGGCGCACCATCGCCATGTACCGCGCGGTGGCGGCCGATCTGGCGGCCTGCCTCGATCGCGCCGGCCGGCCCGCCGATCCGCGGGTCGCTCGTGCCGCCACCGACATCATCGCCATGTACCGCATCGAGGCCGATGCCCGCGAGACCCTGCTCGAGCGGCCGCGCCGGGAATGGCTCGCGCCGATCCTCGCCGGCCTCAGGCAGCGCGGTCTGCGCCGCAAAAGCGCCGAGCGTGCCCTCAAGCTGCTGCTGCCCAGGCGCTGGCTGCGGCTGGGCTAAGGTGGCGCGGCTGTGGCCTGCTGTATGTGCCGGCCTTCTGGAACGCGCATTCAGGACCACCCCCTCGCGTCTGCCGACGCGTCTGCCGACGCGCCTGCCTTGCGCGACCTGCGGACGCGACGGCTCAGGCTCCGCGTCCCGCTCCGCATTCGCCGCCGCTCGCCCTCCATGGCTCGCTTCGCTGTCCGTCAGGCCGCGCTGGCGCGGCGCTCGTTGACGGGCATTGGCCGAAGGATGCGATCCACCCAAAGGATGCGAAGCGAAACCAAGATTCGTGCTGTTCTCTTCATGACCGCCGCAGCCGCGAAGCACCCCGCAAGGCAGGCTGGGGGCTTGCGGCGGATTTCGAGGGCCAGCCCGGCGATCAGACGTCAGGCCCGCAGGGTGCGCCCTGGATGGGCGCACCGACCGCGGGCACAGGATGTGCCCATCGGTCGGCCCGTCGGGTTTCTTGCCGCACATCTACCGGCCCGAGTCCGCCGCAGGCCTCCGGCCTGCCGCGGCGGGGGGGGCTCCGGGCGCCATGGCTCAGGCGCCGCGGCCCGCTACCCCTTCCATGGCTCGCTTGGCTGTTCCTGAGGCCGCGCTGGCAAGGCTCAGGCTGAGGCTGGGCTGAGGCGGCACGGCCTCGGCCAGCGGTTGGAGCCTCCTGTTAGAATCCGAGCTCTAAACGGCGCATCAAGAGGCATGCATGAACTGGCTGCAGGAGATCCTGGCGAACGACCTCGACCCCACCGAGACCCGGGAGTGGCTGGAGTCGCTGAAAGCGGTCATCGATGCCGACGGTCCGGAGCGTGCCCACCACCTGCTCGAGCGGATGGTCGAACTCACCCGCCGCGCCGGCGCCCACCTGCCCTTCGCGCCGACCACCGAATACGTCAACACCATCCCGACGCACCTCGAAGCCAAGAGCCCGGGCGATGCGCAGATGGAGTGGCGGCTGCGTTCGCTGATCCGCTGGAACGCGCTGGCGATGGTGGTGCGCGCCAACCGCAAGCCCGGAGAGCTCGGCGGCCATATCGCCAGCTTCGCGTCGGCGGCCACGCTGTACGACGTCGGCTTCAACCACTTCTGGCGCGCGCCCAGCGACCAGCATCCCGGCGACCTGCTGTTCATCCAGGGGCACAGCTCGCCGGGCGTCTACGCCCGCGCCTTCCTGGAAGGCCGGTTGACCGAGCAGCAGCTCGACCACTTCCGCATGGAGGTCGACGGCAAAGGCATTTCCAGCTACCCCCACCCGTGGCTGATGCCGGACTTCTGGCAGACGCCCACGGTGTCGATGGGTCTGGGGCCCATCGCGGCGATCTACCAAGCGCGCTTCTGGAAGTACCTCGAAGCCCGTGGCCTGATGCCGGTCAGCGACCGCAAGGTCTGGTGCTTCCTCGGCGACGGCGAATGCGACGAGCCCGAGAGCCTCGGTGCCATCTCGCTGGCCGGCCGCGAGGGCCTCGACAACCTCATCTTCGTCATCAACTGCAACCTGCAGCGGTTGGATGGCCCGGTGCGCGGCAACGGCAAGATCATTCAGGAGCTGGAAGGCCAGTTCCGTGGCGCCGGCTGGAATGCGCTGAAGGTGGTCTGGGGCAGTTACTGGGACCCGCTGCTGGCCAAGGACAGCAACGGCGTGCTGAAGAAGCTGATGATGGAAACCGTCGACGGCGAGTACCAGAACTGCAAGGCCTTCGGCGGCGCGTACACGCGCGAGCATTTCTTCGGCAAGTACGAGGAGACCAAGCAGATGGTCGCCTCGCTGTCCGACGAGGACATCTGGCGCCTCAACCGCGGCGGCCACGACCCGCACAAGGTGTACGCCGCCTATGCCGCCGCCAGCGCGCACAAGGGCCAGCCCACCGTGATCCTCGCCAAGACGGTGAAAGGCTACGGCATGGGCAAGGCCGGCGAGTCGATCAACATCACCCACCAGCAGAAGAAGCTCGACGACGCGGCGGTGAAGGCGTTCCGCGACCGCTTCAACATCCCGGTGAGCGACGAGCAACTGCCCGAGGTGCCGTTCTACCACCCCGGTCCCGACGCGCCGGAAGTGCAGTACCTGAAAGCCCGCCGCGAAGCACTCGGCGGCCCATTACCGCAGCGCCGCATCAAGGCCAGCGAATCGCTGCCGACGCCGGCGCTCGAGGTCTTCGACCGCCTGCTGAAGAGCAGCGGCGAGCGCGAGATCAGCACCACGATGGCCTTCGTGCAGGCACTGAACGTGATCCTGCGCGACAAGGCGATCGGCCCGCGCACGGTGCCGATCATCTGCGACGAGGCGCGCACCTTCGGCATGGAGGGTCTGTTCCGGCAGATCGGCATCTATTCGCCGCACGGCCAGAAATACAAGCCGGTCGATGCCGACCAGCTGATGTTCTACCGCGAGGACGCGGCCGGCCAGGTGCTGCAGGAAGGCATCAACGAAGCCGGCAGCTTCGCCAGCTGGATGGCGGCAGCCACCAGCTACAGCACGAACAACGTGCCGATGCTGCCGTTCTACATCTTCTATTCGATGTTCGGCTTCCAGCGCATCGGTGATTCGGCCTGGCAGGCCGCCGACATGCGCGCCCGCGGCTTCCTGCTGGGTGCCACCGCCGGCCGCACCACGCTCAACGGTGAAGGGCTCCAGCACGAGGACGGCCACTCGCACCTGCTGGCCGGCAACATCCCGAACTGCCGCCCCTTTGATCCGACCTTCGCCTACGAGGTCGCGGTGATCCTGCAGCACGGCATGCAGCGGATGATGACCGAGCAGGTGGACGAGTATTACTACCTGACCCTGATGAACGAGAACTACGCCCACCCGGAGATGCCGGAGGGTGCAGCCGAGGGGATCATCAAGGGCATGTACCTGCTCAAGGACGCCGGCAAGCCGAAGAAGGGCGAGCTGCGTGTGCAGCTGTTGGGCTCGGGCACGATCCTGCGCGAGGCGATCTTCGCCGCCGAGCTGCTCGACAAGGAGTTCGGCGTGTCCTCCGATATCTGGAGCTGCCCGAGCTTCACCGAGCTGCGCCGCGACGGCTTCGACGCCGAGCGTTGGAACCGCCTGCACCCGGAAGCGAAGACGCCGCGCAAGGCCTATGTGACCGAGCTGCTGGAAGGCCGCCAAGGGCCGGCGATCGCCGCGACCGACTACGTGCGCCAGTTTGCCGACCAGATCCGCGCCTTCGTGCCGATGAAGTACACCGTGCTCGGCACCGATGGCTTCGGCCGCTCGGACACCCGTGCGAACCTGCGCCGCCACTTCGAGGTCGACCGCTACTACATCGCGCACGCCGCGGTCGCCGCGCTCGCGGCCGAGGGCAGGATGAACGCGAAGGATGTGGCCCGCGCCATCAAGGTGTTCAACATCGACGCCGAGAAGGCCAACCCGATCGGGGTGTGAAATGCCGGAAATCGTCTTCAAGGGCAAGGAATACGTCTACAACCATCATCTGACGGTACCGTTCCGGCCGCTGGTTACGCATGCGGAAAAAAGCGTGGGTGCCCCCGATCTTGGCGGCAACCTGGTGATCCACGGCGACAACCTGCACGCCCTGAAGAGCCTGCTGCCGCGCTATGCCGGCAAGGTCGATCTGGTCTTCATCGACCCGCCCTACAACACCGGCAACGAGGGCTGGTGCTACAGCGACGGCGTCAACAGCCCGATCATGAAGGAGTGGCTGTCCACCAACCCGGTGGACGCCGAGGACATGCTTCGCCACGACAAGTGGCTGTGCATGATGTGGCCGCGGCTGGTGTTGCTGCGAGAGCTGCTCTCCGAGGCTGGTGTGATCTTCGTAACGATTGACGATCACGAGTCGCACCGACTTGAGATGATGCTCGACGAGATTTTCGGATCTGACAACAACCTAGGCCGAATTGTTGCAAGGCTTAATCCAAAAGGTCGTCACTTAGATAAACACTTCGCGAAAACGCATGAGTATGTGCTCGTTTTCGCGAAGAGTGCTCAGCATGCTGCATTTAATGGCGCAGCGAAGACTGAGAAAATGGTCGCGGAGTATCGAGAGCAGGATGGGCGCGGTCGCTATCGTTTGATTGAGCTCCGGAATCGAAACTCCGCATTCAATCCGGGTACGCGTCCAAATCTCTACTTCCCTCTGTATGTTCGGCCAGACACAGGCAGCGTCTCGGTCGAGAGGGATGCCTTTCACGTCGCTGAAGCGTTGCCGCTTGACTCTCGGGGTGAGCCTACTTGCTGGACTTGGAGCGTCCCAAAGATCAGGAAAGATTTTCTTTTTTTGGTCGGTCGCAAAACCTCCGACGGAACTTGGCGAGTTTTCCGTAAGGACTACTTGATTGCGGAGGATGGAGAAGAGGCAACAACCAAGCCAAAAACAGTTTGGCTTGATGCCGAGCTAAACATGGATCTGGCACGAAGGACGGTCACTGAGATTCTTGGATCAAATTCTTTCGATTTCCCCAAGCCAGTAGCCTTGATTCAGCGACTGATAGAAATCGTTTCGAATGAAGACGCCCTTGTCCTCGACAGCTTCGCCGGCTCGGGCACCACCGCTCATGCGGTGCTCAAGGCCAACGCCGCCGACGGCGGTTCGCGTCGTTTCATCCTCGTCGAAGGCGAGGACTACGCCGACCGCCTCACCGCCGAGCGCGTGCGTCGCGTCATCCAGGGCTACGCCTGGTTGGGCACGCAGAAGGAGACCCTGCTGGAGCAGAAGATCACCTTCACGCAGTTCAAGAAGGCCGATGAATGGCTCGCCAGGATCGAAGCGATCAAGGCGCGCGAGGGCTTCGTCGAGGGCGATCTCGTCGATCAGGGAACGGCGAAGACGAAACGCTTCGACAGGATCAGTGTGAAGCTGGATGAGGGCGTGCTGCGCGTCGAAGGCGAGAAGAAGATCTCCGAGCGCGTGGACGGTTTGGGTGGCGGCTTCACCTACTGCACCCTGGGTGAGCCGCTGGATCTCGACAAACTGCTGTCTGGCGAGTCGCTGCCGGCCCGGTCGGCGCTGGGCGAGTGGCTGTTCCACACCGCCACCGGAGGTGCCTTGCCGCCCGCGCCGAAGAAGGTGCCGAAGTGGTACCTCGGCGAGGCCCGCGATGCCCATGTCTGGCTGGTGTATGAGCCTGTGCTGGCCTTCCTGACCAGCCCCGAAGCGGCGCTGACGCTTTCGTTGGCGAAGTCCTTCCATGACTGGGGTCTGGAGCACGACGCCACGCGTGGCGAGCGCAAGCGCCATCTGGTGTTCGCGCCAGCCAAGTACCTGAGCAACCGGCAGTTGGGCGACTATGCCATCGACTACGCGCCGCTGCCCTTCGCCCTGTACCGGGAGGCGTGAGCATGAACATGCAACGCGAGCGCTTCGATCTGCATCGCGCGCAGTACGTCAAGGCGCTGCAGCGCCTGCATGAGGCCCTTGCCGTCGACGAGACCGACATTGTCCGCGATGCCTTGATCCAGCGCTTCGAGTTCACCTTCGAGCTGGCGTGGAAGGCGATGTACGACCTGCTGCGGCTGCAGGGGGAGAATCCGCCGAAGATGGTGCGCCCGGTGCTGCAGGCGGCATTCGTTGCCCGGTACATTGCCGATGCTCAGGCGTGGGAGCGCATCAAGGACTATCGCGACGAAACCAGCCACACCTACGACGCCGCGAAAGCCATCGAGGTGGCGGCTTTTATTCGTGCCGAGGCGGTGGCCGCCTTCGATGCGCTGGCCCAGGTGCTGGCGAAGCACTGATGTCGACGGTGTCGCCCAAACCGGGTTTCGGCATCGCTCCTGCCAGTGCGGCGAAGATCATCGCCCTCCTTGATGCGGCACCGTTCGTGGAGGTCGCGTGGATCTACGGCTCGCGAGCGCGCGGCGATGAACGGAACGATTCCGACATCGATCTGGTGCTCGACTGCCCGTCCGCGACGCCCGGGGAGTGGGCGCAGTTGTCGAACGCACTTCGCGATCTCGACATCCTGTACCGGATCGATGTGGCGCGCTGGCAGGACGATATCGAGACTGGTTTCCGGCAGCGGATCGAACGCGATCGATGCGTGTTCTGGCAGCGCAAGCGCTACGCAGCCAGCGCCGAAGCCATGGGTGGCATCTCTCTCAAGCCCTTCCAGTCGACGGTGCTGGAGCGTCTGGATGACTATCTCGCTGCCTTGCAGCGGCAGAAGGGTAAGGCCGATGCCGCCGAGAAGGTGCTCCGCGTCGCCGATCTCGATACTCCGGCCGAACTCCGGGATTTCCCCCGCAAAGCCTGGGAAGAGTTGAGGAGCGGGAACAAGCTGCCCAGGACCAACGCGGGCGCCGCGCATTCGAGCCGCTTTGACGGTGCCGGCCACGCCATCCCCAACCTCTGCTTCAAGATTCCCACCGGCGGTGGCAAGACCCTGCTGGCCGCGGCGAGTGTGGCGCGGGTCTTCTCGCTCTACCTGAAAAGGCAGACGGGGTTGGCCCTGTGGGTGGTGCCCAACGAGGCGATCTACCGGCAGACGCTGAAGGCGCTTTCCGACCGGGATCATCCGTATCGGCAGATCCTCAACGTCGCGGCCGCCGGACGGGTCAAGATCCTCGAGAAGACCTCGCCATTGACGCGTCTCGATACCGACTCGCACCTGTGCGTGATGGTGTTGATGCTGGCCTCGGCGGCGCGGGTGAGCAAGGAGACGCTCCGCCTGTTCCGTGATCGCGGCAATGTGCTCGGGTTCCTCCCGCGCGAGGATGACATCGAGGCACACTGGGCACTGCTTCAGCAGGTCCCGAACCTCGACGTCTATGCGCCTGTTGGTCAATCGCAGGAAGCGGCCCGGCGCCAGAAGGGCAGCATCGTCAAAAGTTCATTGGGCAATGTGATGCGACTGCTGCGCCCGATGATCGTGATGGACGAGGGCCACCACGCCTACACCGAGAACGCGCTTTCGACGCTGGACGGGTTCAATCCGTCGTTCCTGCTGGAGCTTTCCGCGACACCTCGGGTGGCCTCCGCCAAGGGCAACGGTTCGAACATTCTGGTCGACGTGCGTGGCACCGATCTCGACGACGCACAGATGATCAAACTGCCGATCCACGTCGAGGCAAAACGCTGGACCGACTGGCAGAGCTGCATCGCGGCGTCGGTGGCCAAGCTGGACGAACTTCAGCGCGAGGCCGAGCGGCTGCGGGGCGAGACGGCCCGCTACATCCGGCCGATTCTGCTGGTGCAGGTCGAACGTACCGGCAAGGACCAGCGCGATGCCGGCTTCATCCATGCCGAGGATGCGCAGGCCTACCTGCTCCAGCTGGGGCTCAAGCCCCGGCAGATCGCCATCAAGACCTCCGAGAAAGACGAGCTCAAGCAGCCGGAGAACCTCGACTTGCTGTCACCGCAGAATGAGGTGCGGGTGATCATCACCAAGCAGGCGCTGCAGGAGGGTTGGGATTGCCCGTTCGCCTACGTGCTCTGCGCCCTGGCGAGCAGCCGCAATGCGGCGGCGATGACCCAGTTGGTCGGTCGCATCCTGCGCCAGCCCGGCACGGTGAAGACACGGCACGAGGCCTTGGACAGTTGCTATGTCTATTGCCATGACGCACAGACGGGCGAGGTGGTCCATCGCATCCGCAAGGCATTGGAAGGCGAGGGTATGGGTGATCTGAGCTCGCAGGTGAAGGGCGGTGATGTAGCGAAAGAAGATGCCCATACCTTGATCCTGCGGCGACGCGCGGCCTTCGCGGGTTTGCGGCTGTTCCTGCCTCGTGTGACCTGGAACGAGGGCACGATGCGCCGCGAGTTGGTCTACGAGAGCGACGTGCTGTCCGGCTTGGACTGGTCCGCCGTCGATGCCCGTCGATTGGCCGCCCGGTGGGCGCCGTCCTCGCAGACGCCGGGGAGCGATCACGTCTTGGTCGATCTTGGCGTGCTTCATGGCGGCGGCGTGAGCCAAGCCGCGTCCGAAGCCACCGCGACGGCCGGGTTGGACAGGGCGCGGATCGTCAGGGCGCTGCTCGATCTGGCACCCAATGCCTGGTGGGTCTGGCGATGGGTGACAGACGTGGTGGACCGCCTCAAGGAGAGTGGCGTTACCGAGACCGATATCGCCCGGTCATCGGCTTCGCTGATCGAGGCGTTGCGGGTCGACATTGAAGCGGAGCGTGACCGCCTCGCCCAGGCCCATTTCGATGCGATGGTGGCCGCAGGCCGGGCCACCTTCAGCCTGCGCGCCGATGCGGCCGACTACGAACTGCCCGTCGAGCAGAGGGTCGACCTTTCCGGTGCGGCCGCGCCACTGCAGCGGCCCGATGCGCGCCCGGTTGAGAAAAGCCTGCTGGAACCGGCCTTGCGGCTCCCCGACTTCAATGATTTCGAAGCAGCGTTCGCCGGCTATCTGGACAGTCGTACTGCGCTGCAGTGGTGGCACCGCAACGTGGCGAAGGCGCAATACGGCTTGCAGGGCTGGAAGCGCAACAAGGTCTACCCGGACTTTATCTTTGGCAAAGTGGGCGAGGGCGGGCTCAGCCGCATGGTCGTGCTGGAGACCAAAGGTGCCCACTTGGGCGGTTCGGTGGACACGGCGTACAAACAAGCGCTGCTGGAGCGACTGACCCGGATGTTCAGCGACGGCCCGCGCGCTCCAGTCGGTGCGCTGTCGCTGGAGAACGCCGATGGCATCACGATCGAGTGCGATCTTCTGCTGGATCAGAATTGGCAAGGGACGCTGGAGTTCCGGCACTTCAGCGACATCGACGCCGAGAAGGCCAACCCGATCGGGGTGTGAGGACGCCGATGACGCCCCGGTGACGACAAACCGGGCACACTCATGATCCAACTTCTCCGAGCGCCATCCCGATGCCCAAGACCACGCTGATTTTCGCCGCCCTGCTGATCGCCCTCGGGCTCGGTGCTTTCGGCATCTCCTCGACCCGTACCGCGCTGCTGCCGGCTTACCTGGGCCTCGTGCTGGCCCTGCTGGCCGGTCTCGCGCTCGCCTTCAACGGCGCGCGCAAGCACCTGATGCATGTGGCGGCGGTGGTGGCCCTGCTCGGTGCGCTGGCACCGGCGGCGGCGATGGCGATCCGCGCCGCGCAGATGAGCCCGCTGGCCTTCTGGGTCAATGCCGGCATGCTGGCGTTGTCGGTGGCTCTGCTGGTGCTGATGGTCCGTTCCTTCATCGCTGCTCGGCGGGCCGGCACGACGGCAGGCTGAGGCGCGATCCACGCCAACACCCGCGCGGGCAGCCTCAGCGCAGCGCTGCCCTTACACTGGCGGTATGCCCGAGTCCAACCCGCTTGCCGTGCTCCGCGCGGCCCTGCCGCGTCTGTGCGAAGCGCTGCCGCCCACGCCACGCATCGATGTGCTGCGTGCCCTGCCGGGCTTGAGTTACGGCACCCCGGCCGGCATCCGTTGGCGGGCCGAGCAGGGCTTCCTGCCGGCGCATTCCGCGCTCGCCGCCGAAGGCATCCCAGTCCGGGGCGCTCCGTCGGCTGCGGCTGCCTCCGAGGCCGGTCCATCTTCGGACGATGGGCGAGGCTCACTCGATGCGGTGATCGTGCTGCCGCCGCGCTCGCGCGAGGAGGGCCGTGGCCTGCTGGCGCGGGCGGTGCTCGATGTCGCACCGGGCGGCCGCGTGCTGGCGGCCGCGCTCAACGACGAAGGCGCCAAGTCCTTCGAGAAAGACCTCGCTGCGCTCTCGCCACTGGCGGGCGTCATCAGCAAGGCGCACGGCCGCGCGTTCTGGACGGTGCCACGCCCGGCGCTGCTCGACCCTGAGCGGCAGGCGTTGGCCGAGCGCTGGCTCGCCGCCGATGCGCCACGCCGCGATGCTGCAACCGGCCTGTGGACGCGCCCCGGTGTGTTCAACGAAGGCCGGCTCGATGCCGGTTCGGCCTTGCTGATCGAGCACCTGCCGAAGGTCCTGCGCGGTCGTGTGGCCGATCTCGGCGCCGGCAGCGGCCTGTTGGCGCGGGCGGTGCTGGAGCGCTGCCCCGGCCTCACCGCGCTCGATCTGTTCGAAGCCGAGGCCCGTGCCATCGATCTTGCCCGGCGCAACCTCGACGGTGCGCGTCTGCCGGTGGCCTACCACTGGCACGACGTCGCCGCCGGGGTTCCGGGCCGCTTCGACGCCATCGTTAGCAACCCGCCCTTCCATGTCGGCGTGCGCAGCGTGCCGGCGCTGGGTCGTGCCTTCATCGCCGCCGCGGTCAGGGCGCTGACCGCGGACGGGTCATTGCTGCTGGTCGCCAACCGCCACCTGCCCTACGAGGACGAGCTGCGCGCCTTGTTCGGGCGCGGCGAGGCCTTGGCCGAGCAGGGCGGTTTCAAGGTCTACCGGGCGTGGTCGCCGAAGGCGCCGGGCTGACGCGCATGGCGGCCAAACCGGTCAAGCTCCGCCAATACCTGCAATCGCTCGGCTACGGCACGCGCCGCGAGGTCGAGGCGCTGCTCGCCGAAGGCCGCGTCACCGATGCCGGGGGCGAGGCGCTCTACGTCGATGATGAAGTGGGCGAGGGCACACCCGTGCGCGGCGGCCACCGGCTGCCGCATGCGGCGCTGCGCGTCGATGGCCTGCCGCTCGATCCGGCGCAGGGCCTGCTGGTGGCCATGCACAAGCCCATCGGCGTGACCTGCTCGACCAAGGACCCCGGTCGCGTGGTCTACGACCTGCTGCCCGCGCGCTGGAAGGCGCGCGAGCCGATCGTCTCGCCGGTGGGGCGGCTCGACAAGGACAGCTCGGGCCTGCTGCTGTTCACCGACGACGGCCAGCTGCTGCACCGGCTGACCAGCCCGAAGCACCACCAGCCGAAGGTCTATCGCGCCACGCTTGCCGAAGACCTGCGCGGCAACGAGGCCGAACTGTTCGCTGCCGGCAGCCTGCTGCTCGAGGGCGAGACCAAGCCCTTGCTGCCTGCCGTGCTTGAGGTGCTGGGCCCGCGCGAGGCCCGCCTCACTCTGCACGAGGGCCGCTACCACCAGGTGCGGCGGATGTTCGCTGCCACCGGCAACGCGGTGCTCACCCTGCACCGCGAGGCGATCGGCGGCCTGAGCCTTGATGCGCTCGGACTGGCGGCAGGCGCGTGGCGGCTGCTGGCGGCGGAGGAGCGCGCCTTGCTCGGCCACTGAGCCGCCGCGCCGGAGGGGCTCGACGCGCGCCGGGCAGGGGCCTCTGTCGCCCGGCTTAGAGCGCGTACCCGAACTGCTGGCGGAACTGCTCAGCGAAATCGGCGTAGTCGAAGCGCTGGTTCTGCGGACCCAGATGCTCGATCTTGAGCGCGCCCATCAGGCTGGCGATGCGGCCGGTGGTGGCGAGGTCGAGATCATTCATGAAGCCGAAGATCAGGCCGGCGCGGTAGGCGTCGCCACAGCCGGTCGGGTCGACCACACGCATGGCGGTGGCCGAAGGGATGTGGACCATGCCCTCCGGCGTGTGCACCTCGGAACCCTTCGGGCCGCGGGTGATGAAGTAGGCTTTGACCTTGCTGGCGATCACCTCGGCCGACCAGCCGGTGCGCTCCTGCAGCAGGCTCGACTCGTAGTCGTTGACCGTGACGTAAGTGGCTTGGTCGATCATCCGCCGCAGTTCCTCGCCGTTGTAAAGCGGCATGGCCTGGCCGGGGTCGAAGATGAAGGGGATGCCGCATTCGGCGAACTCGGCGCAGTTCTGCAGCATGGCCTCGTAGCCGTCCGGGCCGACGATGCCGAAGCTGACCCCCGGCACCTCGCGGACGTGGTTCTCGAAGCTGCGCATCATCGCGCCGGGGTGGAAGGCGGTGATCTGGTTGTCGTCGAGGTCGGTGGTGATGAAGGCCTGCGCGGTGAAGAGCCCGGCGATTTCCTTGACGTGGTCGAGCGGGATGCCGAGGGCCTCGAAATGCGCCCGATAGGGGCCGAAATCCTCGCCGACGGTGGCCATCGGCAGCGGTTTGCCGCCCAAAAGGTGCAGGTTGTAGGCGATGTTGCCGGCGCAGCCGCCGAACTCGCGACGCATCCGCGGCACCAGGAAGGACACGTTCAGGATGTGCACCTTGTCCGGCAGGATGTGGTTCTTGAACTGGTCGGGGAACACCATGATGGTGTCGTAGGCCAGCGAGCCGCAGATCAGGGCAGCACTCATTCGGGTCGGGTCCTCGGGCGGATTCGGGGGCGGAAAGGCCGCACAGAATACCGGAAGTGGCCGGTTTAACGGGCTTTTTCCTTGTGGGCAGGCACCCCCGGTTGCTACTCTTTGAGGCTTGCGCGCTAAGCCCCCAGACGGCCTTTCCTCGATGTTCAAGAAGCTCCGCGGCCTGTTTTCCAACGACCTGTCGATCGACCTCGGTACGGCCAACACCCTGATTTACGTGCGCGGGCAGGGCATCGTGCTGAACGAACCCTCGGTGGTCGCGGTCCGCCAGGACCGCGGGACGGGCATGAGCCGCTCGGTCGTGGCAGTCGGTACCGAAGCCAAGCGCATGCTGGGTCGTACGCCCGGCAACATCACCACGATCCGGCCGATGAAGGACGGCGTCATCGCCGACTTCACCTACACCGAGGAGATGCTCAAACATTTCATCAAGAAGGTGCACACCAGCCGGCTGCTGCGGCCCAGCCCGCGCGTGCTGATCTGCGTGCCCTGCGGCAGCACCCAGGTCGAGCGTCGTGCCATCAAGGAATCGGCGCTCGAGGCCGGTGCCCGCGATGTCTTCCTGATCGAGGAACCGATGGCGGCCGCGATCGGTGCCGGCATCCCGGTCGGCGAGGCATCCGGTTCGATGGTGATCGATGTCGGCGGCGGCACCACCGAGGTGGCGGTGATCTCGCTCAATGGCGTGGTCTATGCGCAGTCGGTGCGGATCGGCGGCGACCGTTTCGACGAGGCCATCATCAATTACGTGCGCCGCAACCACGGCACCCTGATCGGCGAAGCCACCGCCGAACGGATCAAGATGGAGGTGGGCTGCGCTTTTCCGCAGCGCGAGGTGCGCAGCATGGAAATCTCCGGCCGCAACCTGGCCGAGGGTGTGCCGCGCAACATCACCATCACCTCGACCGAGGTGCTGGAGGCCCTGCACGAGCCGCTCTCCGGCATCGTCACCGCGGTCAAGCAAGCCCTCGAACAGACCCCGCCCGAACTGTGCGCCGATGTCGCCGAGCGCGGCATCGTGCTGACCGGTGGCGGTGCCCTGCTGAAGGATCTCGACAAACTCCTGTCGGAAGAAACCGGCCTGTCGGTGCACGTCGCCGACGATCCGCTCACCTGCGTGGCCCGCGGTGGCGGCCGTGCGCTCGAGCTGGTCGACATGACCGGCAACGAGTTCTTCTCGCAGGACTGACCCGCCCCGTCGCGGTCCGTTCCCGCCCCGCCCGTGATCCAGTCCGGCGCGCCAGCACCGAAACTCTCGGAAGCGGCTGCCGGCTCGCTGCCCCTGCTGGCCTGCATCGCGCTCTCGGTGGTGCTGATGGTGGCCGATCACCGTGGCGAGCTCTCGCCCCGCGTCCGCGCCACGCTGACCACCGCGGTCGAGCCGATCTGGCAGCTCGCCGCCCTGCCGATGCGGGTGTGGGGCTGGGGCGAGACCCATCTGTCGCGGCAGGAACGGCTGGCCGGCGAGAACATCGCCCTGCGCCGCGAGCTGCAATTGCGCGATGCCCAGATCGCCCGCTTGGAGGCGGTGGCCCAGGAGAACGCCCGGCTGCGCGAACTGCTCGGCGGCAAGGCCGGCTACCGCCTTGCTGTGCGGATGGCCGGCATCGTCGAGGTCGATCTTGATCCCTGGCGGCAGCGGGTGCGGCTCGATCTCGGCAGCGCCGAGGGCGTCGAGGTTGGCCAGGCGATGATCGATGCCGGCGGTATGCTGGGCCAAGTCATCGAGGTCTCCGGGCGGGGCGCTACCGCCTTGCTGCTCACCGACGCCAACCACGCTGTGCCGGTGCAGGTGGTGCGCACCGGCCTGCGTCTGGTGGCGGTCGGCACCGGCCGCAGCGATGCCCTGCGGGTGCCCAACATCCCGCGTTCGGCCGATGTCCAGATCGATGATGTGCTGGTGACCTCGGGCATCGGCGGGCGTTTTCCGGCCGGTTTCGCGGTGGGTCGGGTGGTGAGCATCGCGCCCGATGAGAGTCGTCTGTTCCTCGAGGCCGAGGCGGTGCCGGCGGCCCGGATCGACCGCGGCCGCGAGGTGCTGCTGGTGATGCGCGGCGACCCGGAAGGTCCGGTCGGACCGCCCGAGAACGGTCCATGAACCGTCCCACGCCCCTCTGGCTGCGACTTGGCAGCGTGATCGTCGGCCTGCTCGTGCTGGTGCTGCCGCTGCCCGCGCTCTTCGACGACATGCGGCCCTACCTGCTGGCCCTGGTGCTGGTCTACTGGGCACTCGAAGCGCCGGGTACGGGCGGCATCGTTGCGGCATGGCTGCTGGGCCTGTTGGCCGACGTGCTGACCGGCACCCTGCTGGGCGAACAGGCCCTGCGGCTGGCGGTGCTGGTGTTTCTGGTGCAGCGCTTCCGTGCGCAACTGCGCTTCTTCCCGGCTTGGCAGCAGGCCGCGGCGGTGGGCCTGATGCTGCTCAACGATCTGGTGTTGATGCTGGTTCTGCGCGGCATCGGCGGGGCGGGTCTGCCGCCGCTCGGCGTGCTGCTGGCGCCACTGCTCGGCACCCTGCTCTGGCCCTGGGTGTTCCTGCTGCTCGACGCCTTGCGCCTGCGCCATCGCGAACGCGTGGGGGGGCGATGAACCGCTGGCGGCCAGGTCCGCTCGGCCGCTCCGCCGACGAGGCGACGCAGTTCCGCCGGCGTGCGTTGCTGGCCGGAATCGTGGTCACCGCATTGCTTGTGGCCTTGGCCCTGGGCTACGGCCGACTGCAGATCCTGCTCCACGAGGAATACGCCACCCGTTCGGACGAGAACCGCATCCGGCTCGAACCGATCATCCCCGCCCGTGGGCTGGTGTTCGACCGCAACGGCGTGCTGCTGGCCGACAACGCCCCGGCCTACCGGCTGGATATCGTGCCGGAACGGGTGCCCGACCTGCCTGCGTTGCTCGACGAACTGGGCCGCATCGTCGCCCTCGATGCCAACGATCTGGCCCGTTTCGAGGCCGCCCGTCGTGCCAGCCGCCGCTTTCAACCGGTGCCGCTGAAAGCCCGGCTCGATGAGGCCGAGATCGCCCGGTTGGCGATCGACCGCCACCGTTTCCCCGGCGTCGAGGTGGTGCCCTACCTGACCCGGCGCTATCCCTTCGGTGCCCTGACCGCGCACGTGGTCGGTTATGTCGGCCGGCCCGATGCGGATGACCTCGCCGCGTTGGAGGCCCGTGGCGAGCGGCGCTTCAGCGTGTTGCCACATCTTGGCCGGACCGGCATCGAGCGCTACCACGAGGCGCGGTTGCGCGGTGAGGTCGGTCACCAGGCGGTCGAGACCAATGTCGAGAACCGGCCCCTGCGGGTCTTGCGCCGCCACGACGCCCGGCCTGGACAGGATCTGCAGCTTGGCCTCGATATCCGCCTGCAGCAGGCCATGGTCGAGGCCTTCCAGGGCCAGTACGGCGCGGCCGTGGCGATCGAGCCCACGACCGGCGAGATCCTTGGCATGGTCAGCCTGCCGGCCTTCGACCCCAATCTTTTCGTCGGCGGCATCCCGGTGGCCGACTTCCGGCGTCTCAACGAGGACCCGGCCCGGCCACTGTTCAACCGCAATGTGCTGGGAGGCTTTCCGCCGGGGTCCACGCTCAAGCCCTTCCTCGCCCTGGCCGGGCTGGAGGCCGGGCTGATCACGCCGCAGTGGACGGTGCTCTCGACCGGTGCTTTCCGTTTGCCCGGCCAGGCCCGTGAATACCGCGACTGGCGACCCGGTGGGCATGGCCGGGTCGCTCTCGTCGAATCGCTGGCGCAGTCGGTCAACACCTATTACTTCGAGCTGGCGATGAAGCTCGGCATCGATGGCATCAGCCGCGATCTCGCGGTCTATGGTTTTGGCCAGCCGACCGGTATCGATCTGCGCGGCGAGTCGAGTGGCGTGCTGCCCTCGCGGGCCTGGAAGCAGGCGCGTTTCCGCCAGCCCTGGTTTCCCGGCGAAACGGTCATCGCCGGTATCGGTCAGGGCTACTGGGTCACCACGCCGCTGCAACTGGCCCGCGCCACCGCAGCCCTCGCCGACGATGGGAGGTTGCGTCGGCCGCATCTGGTGCGCGCTGTCCGTGCCGGTTTCGACCAGCCCATGCAGGCTTTACCGCAGCCGGCACCGCAGCAGGTGGTCCGCGACCCTGCGGCCCTGGCCGCCGTCGAAGCCGGGTTGGTCGCCGCCCTGCACGGTCCAACCGGTACCGCAAGGCTTTCTGGCGAGGGGGCCGCCTACCGGATCGCTGGCAAGACCGGCACCGCGCAGCGGGTCGGGCGGCAGGGCGATGCGCGCATCGATTCGGCCCGACTGCCCCTGCATCTTCGCCATCAGGCGCTGTTCGTGGGTTATGCGCCGGTCGAACAGCCGAGCATCGCGGTGGCGGTGATCGTTGAGCACGGCGGCTCGGGCGCGGTGGCGGCGGCGGTGGCTCGGCGCATCTTCGATGCCTGGATGGCCCTGCCGCCGACCGCGGTCGCGCCGGACGAGGCCGCACCATGAGCGGGCTGCTGCGCTGGCTCACCGCTTTGGCCGGGCGTCTGCTCGATCGCGTCGACGGGCCGCTGCTCGCCGGCCTGCTGGCGATCATGGCGGCCAGCCTGCTGGTTCAGGCCAGTGCTGCTGATGGCGAACTGCGCGCCGTGCTGGCCCAGGGTGTGCGCTTCGCCGTGGGTCTGGTCGCCCTGCTGATCTTGAGCCGTCTTTCGCCGACCTTCCTGCGTGAATGGACGCCGCTCGCCTACCTGGGCAGCCTCGGTCTGATCGGGCTCGTGTTCCTGTTTGGCCAAGGCCGCAGCGCTGATCTCTGGCTCGACCTCGGGGTGTTCTACCTGCAACCGGGCGAGCTGCTGAAACTGAGCGTGCCGATGATGGCGGCCTGGTTCCTGCACCAGGCCCGGCTACCGCCGGGCTGGCGCAGCTTGGCGCTGTGCGCGGTGATCATCGGTCTGCCGGTGGCGCTCACCATCCTGCAGCCCGATCTCGGCACCGGCTTACTGGTCGGCGCTTCCGGGGTCTTCGTGGTGTTTCTGGCCGGCATCGCCTGGTGGCGGATCGCCCTGTTCGCCGGCATCGGTCTGGCCGCTTTGCCGGTCGCCTGGCAGTTCCTGATGCCCTACCAGAAGGATCGCGTGCTGACCTTCCTCGACCCTGAATCGGACCCGCTCGGCGCTGGTTGGAACATCATCCAGTCGAAGATCGCCATCGGCTCCGGCGGGATCGACGGCAAGGGTTGGGGGCAGGGCACCCAGGCGCAGCTCGATTTCCTGCCGGAGCACACCACCGATTTCGTGTTCTCGGTGTTCGCCGAGGAATTCGGCTGGATCGGTGTGCTGGTGCTGCTCGGCCTGTACCTGTTCGTCACCCTGCGAGGCCTGTGGCTGGCTGCGCAGGCACGCGATACCTACAGTCGGCTTTTGGCCGGTGCGCTGACACTGACTTTCTCGGTCTATGTCGTGGTCAATGCCGGCATGGTCGCCGGCTTCCTGCCGGTGGTCGGTGTACCGATGCCCCTGCTCAGTTACGGCGGCACCTCGGCGGTGTCGTTGCTCGCCGGTTTCGGCATCGTCATGGCCGCTGGCGCCCACCGCCGCCGCTGGGGTGGGTGAGACGCAGGCGCTTGAGCGACCACCGGTCGCTGCCTGCGGCGAACGCCCGCCACCCTGTGGCGGGCCGGATGGAGACGCAGGCGCTTGAGCGACCACCGGTCGCTGCCTGCGGCGAACGCCCGCCACCCGCGCCCGAACGCCCGCCGTGCTGCGTGCTACATTTTCGACCGATGCGCGGCCCCTTTGCCGCGCGGGAATCCGGCCTGTCCCCGATGCGCTACGTCCTGCTGCCCGCCGCCCTGTTCGCGGCCTTCGCCCTTCCGGCCGGTGCGACCCGGACCGATCCGGAAGCCAAAGCCGCCTTCATCGCCGAAGCCGGCACGCGGCACGGACTTGCTCCTGAGGAAATCACCGCCTGGCTCGGCAAGGCCCAGTACCGTCAGGGCATCGTCGATCTGATGTCGCGGCCGGCCGAGCGCGTGCTCACCTGGCGCGAGTACCGGCCGATCTTCATCACCGAGGCGCGCATCCGCGAAGGCCGGCATTTTCTCCTGACGCACCGCGAGGCCCTGCAGCGGGTCGAGGACGCCACCGGCGTGCCGAAGTCCTACATCGTCGCCATCCTCGGCGTCGAAACCAGCTACGGCCGCATCACCGGCCGCCACCGCGTGCTGGACGCGCTCTACACCCTGGGCTTCCATTACCCGAGCCTCGGCAACCCCGAGCGTGAGGCCCGGCGTGGCGCCTTCTTCCGCGATGAGTTGGCGCAGTCCCTGCTGCTGGCCCGTGAGGAAGGCATCGACATTCCGGCGCAGTTGGGCAGCCATGCCGGGGCGATGGGCTGGGGCCAGTTCATGCCCTCGAGCTACCGCGCCTACGCGAAGGACGGCGACGGCGACGGTCGACGCGACCTGTTCAATTCGCTGCCCGATGTGTTCGCCTCGGTCGCCAACTACTTTGTGGCCCACGACTGGCAGCCCGGTATGCCGGTGGTGGTGCCGGCGGTGGCTGAGGCCGGTGCCGCTTATGCGCCGGTCGGCATGGAGCCGCGCCGCAGCCTCGCCGAACTGGCCGCCAAGGGCTTCCGTCCGGCCTCGCCGCTGGCGCAGGAGGCGCCGGCCCTGCTGGTCACTCTCCAGGGAGCTGACGGCACCGAGCACTGGCTGGGCTTCCGTAATTTCTACGTGATCACCCGCTACAACCGCTCGGTGATGTACGCGCTGGCCGTCCACCAGCTCGCCCAGGCGCTGGCCGCGCCGGAGGCCACAACGGCAGCGGCACTGCCGTGAATCGCTCCATGCTCCCGGCTGCTGCGGGTCTGCTCGCTCTGCTGCTGCTGAGCGGCTGCGCCACCGCCCCGCAGCGTCCGCAGCCGGCGGCGGCCGCGGCGGCGGCCACCGATGCCGCCCGCGCCCAGCCGGAGTCGCTGCCACCGCCGCACTGCGTGCCGATGCGCGAGCACGACGAATCGCTCTACACCGCCGGTGGCTTGTACGCGCCCGGCGTGCCCGACCGCGGGCCGCCGGTGCGGGTGAACGTGGATCACCTGCCCGAGCCGGTGCCGCGCCGTGAGCCGCGTTCCCGCCACGGCAACATGCCGAGCTACACCGTGCTGGGTCGCACGTTCCGGGTGATGGAATCGGCCGAAGGTTTTGTCGAGCGCGGCATCGCCAGCTGGTACGGCTACAAGTTCCATGGCCGGCACACCTCGAGCCGCGAGCTTTATGACATGTGCGCCTTCACCGCCGCGCATCGCCACCTGCCCCTGCCGAGCTATGTGCGCGTCACCCATCTGGAAAACGGGCGCAGTGTGGTGGTCCGGGTCAACGACCGGGGCCCTTTCCACGACAACCGCGTCATCGACCTGAGCTATGCCGCGGCGCGGCGCATCGGCATGGTCGAGGCCGGTGTCGCACCGGTCGAAGTGCGTGTGCTGAAAGGGCCGTACCTGCGTTTCGCCGAGGCCCGCCCCGATCCGAGACCGACAGCTCGTGGCCCGGCGCCTGCCGGACCGCAGGTGGTGCAGGTGGGTGCCTTCGCCGACCGCCTGAACGCCGAACGCCTGGCCCAGCAGCTTGCTCAGGCGGGCCTGCCGGGAGCGGCCCTCGACCACGCCATCGTCGGCGAACGCAGCGTCTGGCGCGTGCGTTTTCCGGCACAAGCTGCCGAGGCTGCCGCCGCACTGGCCGACCGTATTCTGGCCAGTGGTCTGGCCGCGCCAAGGCTGCTCCACGCCCAACCCTGAGCCGCCCGGCGTTAAGCCGCGCCCGCTTACCCTCGTTCCATCACGCCGTGTCCGGAGTCCGTTGCACCCCATGCGTCCTGCCGTCCTGATCGCCCTGCCGCTGCTGCTGGCCACCGCCACGCTCTTCGCCCAGACCCCGGTGCCGCAGCCGGTGCCGCAGCCGGTGCCCGTGCCGGTCCCGGTCCCGGTCCCGGTGGCCATGCCGCCGGCACCGGCCTCCAGCGCCGCCGCCTGGATCCTGATGGACGCCGCCAGCGGGCGCATCCTCGCCGCTCGCAATGAGGAGGTGCCGCGTTCGCCGGCCTCGCTCACCAAGGTGATGACGTCCTACGTGGTCGCCTCCGAACTGGCCGCCGGCCGCATCCGTCTGGACGACGCGGTGCTGATCTCCGAGCGCGCCTGGCGCGAGGGCGGGGCGGGCACCGCCGGCAGTTTTTCCGGCTTCGAGGTCAACAGCCGCGCACCGCTGGAGGCGGTGATGACCGGCATGGTGGTGCAGAGCGGCAACGATGCCTCGATCGCCCTGGCCGAGCACATCGCCGGCAGCGAAGAGGCCTTCGTCCACCTCATGAACCAGCACGCCGAGCGTCTGGGCCTGCGCCAGACGCGTTTCGTCAACTCACACGGCCTGGATGCCGAAGGGCAGGTGATGAGTGCTCGTGACATGGCGACCCTGGTGCGGGCGCTGGTCAACCATTTCCCCGCGGCCTATGCCCTGCATTCGCGCAAGGAATTCACCTGGAACGGCATCACCCAGCACAACCGCAACGGCCTGCTCTGGCGCGATGCCAGCGTCGATGGTGTCAAGACCGGCTTCACCCGGACCGCCGGCTTCAACCTCGCCGCCTCGGCCGAACGCAACGGCATGCGGCTCATCTCGGTGGTGATGGGCATCGATGCGCCGACCCGCGCCGAGTCCTTCCGTCTGCGTGAGACCGACAACCTCGCCTTGCTGAACTGGGGTTTCCGCTTTTTCGAAACGCATGCCCTGTTCGACCCGGTCACGGCCCTGACCACGCAGCGGGTGTTCAAGGGCGAGACCGATGCCCTGCCGCTCGGCGTCGCGCGGACTTTGCACGTGACTTTGCCGCGTGGCCGCTACGGCGATTTGAGACCGCAGATCGACGTGCCGCGCCATCTGATCGCGCCCATCGCCCGCGGCCAGGCGATCGGCACCGTGCGGGTGATGCTCGATGGCGAGCTGGTGGCCAGCGCCCCGCTGGTGGCGCTGGCGGATGTGCCGGAGGCGGGCTTCGTCGGTCGCATGATCGATGGGTTCCGGCTCTGGTGGAACGCCGAGTAAGTTGGGCGGCGCCATGTCGAATCCTGCTGACCCGGCGGCCCGCGGCCTGCAGTTTCCCGGTGTGTTCGAGATCAGCGCGATGGGCGCGGCCGCGGCCGGCCTGGAGGCACGGGTCCCGGCGGCACTCGCGGCGGCCGGTCTGGTCGTCTGCCCCGGCGAGCCGCGCCAGCGTGCTTCGGCCAAGGGCAACTGGGTCTCGGTCACCTGCAGCTTCGAGGCGGCCAGTCGCGCCGACTATGAACGCGCGCATGCCGTGCTGCGCGCCCTGCCCGAGGTCAAGTGGACGCTGTAAGCCGCAGCGCGGCCGGCCCTGACACCGATCCAGCACGCCTGCTGGTGCACTGGCTCGGACGCCGGCCCTACCTGCCGGTCTGGCGGGCCATGCAGCGCTTCACCGATGCCCGCGACGCCGGCACGACCGACGAACTCTGGCTGGTCGAACACGATCCGGTGTTCACCCTCGGCCAGGCCGGCCGGCCCGAGCATGTGCTGGCGCCGGGCGACATTCCGGTGGTCCCGGTCGATCGTGGCGGGCAGGTCACTTACCACGGCCCCGGCCAGCTGGTGGCCTACCCGCTGATCGATCTGCGACGGCGCGGCATCGGTGTGAAGGCGCTGGTCGAAGGCATCGAGCAGGCCGTGATTGACACCTGCGCGGGCTTCGACATCGCGGTGTTCCGCAAGGCCGGCGCACCCGGGGTCTACACCGCCGAGGATGCCAAGATCGCCGCGATCGGGCTGCGGGTGCGCCGCGGCTGCAGCTTCCACGGCCTCGCCTTCAACGTGGCGATGGACCTCGAGCCCTATTCCCGCATCAACCCCTGCGGCTACGCCGGGCAGCCGGTCACCACGCTGCTAGACTGCGGAGGCCCTAGCGATCTGCGGCTTGTGGCCGAGCGCCTTGTGCCCCATCTCGCGCGGCAGCTCGGTCTTGCCGCCGAGTGGCACGACGACCCGCCTGCGCTGGGCTGAGCGCCCCAACCCCAACGTCCGCCTGCCGATGCCCACGCCGACCAAGACCATCCCGCTCACCGTGCTCACGCCCGACGCGCTCGAAGCCGGCCGGAAGCAGTTGGGCGGCGACAAGATCGGCCGCAGCCCGGTGCAGTTCGACGAGGCGCCGAAGCTGCGCAAGCCAAGCTGGATCCGCGTGCGGATCCCCGCGGGCAATGCCGTGCAGTCCCTCAAGGCCCGGCTGCGCGAGAACGCGCTGGTCACGGTCTGCGAGGAGGCGAGCTGCCCGAACATCCACGAGTGCTTCAGCCACGGCACCGCCACCTTCATGATCCTGGGTGCGGTCTGCACGCGGCGCTGCAGCTTCTGCGATGTGGCCCACGGCCGACCCAAGCCGCCGGATGCCGGTGAGCCGAAGAAGCTGGCGCAGACCATTGCCGACATGCGCTTGAAGTACGTCGTGATCACCTCGGTCGACCGCGACGACCTGCGCGATGGCGGTGCCCAGCACTTCGCCGACTGCATCCGCGAGGCGCGCGCGCTCTCGCCGGCGCTGAAGATCGAGATCCTCACGCCCGATTTCCGCGGCAAGGGCCGCATGGACCGCGCGCTGGAGATTCTCGCCACCGCGCCGCCGGATGTGTTCAACCACAATCTCGAAACCGTGCAGCCGCTCTACCCGAACGTGCGGCCGGGCGCGGATTACGACTGGTCGCTGCTGCTGCTCAAACGCTTCAAGGCCCAGCATCCGGGGGTGCCGACCAAGAGCGGCATCATGCTGGGTTTGGGCGAGACGATGGAGCAGGTGAAGGAGTGCCTGAGGCATTTGCGCGAGCACGACGTCGACATGGTCACCATCGGCCAGTACCTGCAGCCGACGCCGCACCACCACCCGGTGATGCGGTATTGGACGCCGGAGGAATTCAAGGAACTCGAGGCCTTCGGTGAGGGTCTGGGCTTCAGCCACGTCGCTTCCGGGCCGATGGTGCGCTCGTCCTACCACGCCGACCGCTCGGCCGCCGAAGCCGGCGTCGGTGCCTGATCGCTGGGGCGCGACCTCCGGCACATCCGCATCACCGCCCTTCAGCGCATGCTGGCAGGGCCAGCACCCAGGTCCGCCCATGCCCAAGTCCCTGCCCTTCGTCCTCGCCCTGCTGCTGCCGCTCGCCATCGGTGCCGCCCTGCTGGTGCCGGTCGCCAGCGGTGCCAGTTCCGCCGCACCGGCTGCTGCCGCCGCCTCGGCCGTCCGGCCACCCGCCGCTGCGGCGCCGGTACCGGTCGAGGCCTTCGTACCGAGCACCGACCAGCGCTCGGTCGCCCACCTGATCCACCGCTACCTCTCGGACGGTCGTTTCGCCTACGCGCCGAGGCCGCTCGACGACACGCTGGCGATCGAGATCTTCAACAACTACCTGGATCGCCTTGATCCGCAGCGGCTGTTCTTCACCGCCGCCGACGTTGAGCGCTTTCGTCCCTGGAAGACCAGCATCGACGAGGCCATCCGCAACGGCGAACTGCAACCCGCCTTCGACCTCTACGTGCTCTACCTGCAACGGGTTCGTGAACGCGTCGCTTTTGCCCGCCAACGCTTGCAGGGCGAATTCGATTTCAGCAGCGAGGCCTATTGGCGCTTCAATCGCAAGGATGCTCCCTGGGCGACCGATGTCGCCGAACTCGATACGCTCTGGGAGAAGCACGTCAAGAACGACTGGCTGCGGCTCAAGCTCGCCGGCCGTGATGCCGCGGCCATCCGCACCACGCTCGATCGCCGCTACGCCCAGCTCGCCACCCGCGTCGGCCAGCTCAAGCCCGAGGACGCCTTCGAGACCTTCATGAACGCCTACGCCGGCGCGATCGACCCGCACACGGCCTACATGAGCCCGCGCAGCGCCGAGAACTTCAATCTCGCCATGCGCCTCTCGCTGGAGGGCATCGGCGCGGTGCTGCAGAACCAGGACGATTTCGTGGTGATCCGCACCCTGGTACCGGGCGGCCCGGCGGCGCGTTCCGGCCAGTTGGCGGTGGGCGACCGGATCGTCGCGGTCGGTCAGGACGAGGGTCCGATGGTCGAGGTCATCGGCTGGCGGATCGACGACGTGGTGCAACTGGTGCGCGGACCGAAAGGCAGCCGGGTGCGGCTCGATGTGGTGCCGGTGGCACACGGCAGCGACGGCCCGCAGCGCGCGGTCGAACTGATCCGTGACCGGGTCCGGCTGGAGGAGCAGGCCGCCCGGAGCCAGCAGATCGAGGCCGACGGCCGCCGCATCGGCATCATCCGCCTGCCCACCTTCTACGCCGATTTCGAGGCCAAGCGCCGCGGCGATGCCGATGCCCGTTCGGCCACCTCCGATGTCGCCCGTCTGCTCGGTGAATTGAAGGCCGCACAAGTTGACGGCGTGGTCATTGATCTGCGCGGCAACGGTGGCGGTTCGCTGACCGAGGCAATCGAACTGACCGGCCTGTTCATCGACACCGGCCCGGTGGTGCAGGTGCGTGAGGCCGGTGGTCGCATCAGCGTCGAGGGCGACCGCCGTCCCGGCGTGGCCTGGGACGGTCCGCTGGCGGTGCTGATCGACCGCAGCTCGGCCTCGGCTTCGGAGATCTTCGCGGCGGCCATCCAGGACTACGGCCGCGGCCTGGTGCTGGGCGAGACCAGTTTCGGCAAGGGCACCGTGCAGAATCTCGAGAACCTCGACCGCTTCCGCAACGGTGGCGATCCGCGCTACGGCCACCTCAAGCTGACCGTGGCGCAGTTCTTCCGCATCGACGGCGGCACCACCCAGTTCAACGGCGTGGTGCCGGATCTCGCCTTCCCGGTGACGCTCAATGCCGCCGAGTTCGGCGAGAGCACCCACGACAACGCCCTGCCGGCCTCGCGCATCGCCGCCGTCCGTCACGAGGACTACGGCCACTTCGCGCCCCTGCTGCTGCCGCTGGCGCAGCGCCATCAGGCCCGGGTCGCCGACAACGTCGAAGTGCAGTGGTGGAAGGAGGACGTGGCCCGCTTCCGCGCCGAGCGAGAGCGCGGCACGATCTCGCTCAACGTGGCGGCGCGGCGCGCCGAGCGCGAGGAGGCCGAGGCCCGGCGCCTGACCCGTGCCGCGGAACGCCAGCGCCTCGGTCTGGCCGACGGCCTGCCCAACCGTGCCGACGACGGCTTGCAGGCCGATGAGCGTGATGTCGCCGAACAGGTCGCCGACGAGGAGGCGGCCGAGAAGCATATCGACCCGCTGCTGCGCGAATCGGCCTTCGTGCTCGCCGACGCCATCGGCCTGCTCAGCAAGGACGCGGCGCTGAGCGCGAAGGTGCTGCCGCACACCAGCCGGGCGGGGGTCTGGGTCGAGTGAGTGGTTCTGCCACCGCCGCGCCGCGGCCACTCGCGGTGGCCCTTGCCTTGGCGGCGGTCTACCTGGTCTGGGGCTCGACCTACCTCGCCATCGCCATCGGTCTGGAGGGCTTCCCGCCTTTTGCGATGGGGGCCATCCGTATGCTCGCCGCCGGCGCACTGTTCTATGCCGTGCTGCGCTGGCGCGGCATGGCCGCACCGACTTCGAGGCAGTGGCGCAATCTGTGGGTGATGGGCGCGTTGATGGTGCTGTTCGCCAACGGTCTGGTGAACCTCGCCCAGACCGAGGTCAGTTCCGGGCTGGCCGCCATCGCGGTGGCCTCGATGCCGCTGTTCGTCGCGGTGTTCTCCACCCTCAAGGGCCGCCGCCTTGGTCGCCTTGAGTGGTCCGGCATCGCGCTCGGCCTGCTCGGCGTCGGCCTGCTCAATGCGGGCAGCGAACTGGCCGGTTCGCTGCTCGGCATGCTCTGTCTGGTCGTCGCGCCGCTGGCCTGGGCTTGGGGTTCGGTCTGGAGCCGCGACCAGGACCTGCCCTCGCCCTTCATGAACGCCGCCGGCCAGATGCTCTGCGGCGGCGTGCTGATGGCGCTGGCCTCGCTGCTGCTGGGCGAGCGCTTCACTGGCCCGCCCTCGCTGGACGCGGTGCTGGCGGTGGTCTACCTCGGCGTGTTCGGCTCCATCATCGGCTACAGCGCCTACGTCTGGTTGCTGGGCAATGTCCGCCCGGCCCTGGCCACCTCCTACGCCTACGTCAACCCGGCGATCGCCGTGCTGCTGGGCACCCTGGTGCTGCAGGAGCGGTTCGATGCCGACACTTGGATCGCGATGGCGGTGATCCTCGCCAGCGTCGCGCTGGTGACCCGGCCGCCACGCCCGGCCTGAGCGGCGGCGCGAGCGGGGTGACTTCCGTCAGTGACGGTGCCCGGGCATTCCTGCCACAGTGCCTTCATCGCCGCTGCGCCAGCCTGTGCATCGCACTGGAGACCCCATGAGCCGTCCCGAAGACCTGCTGCGCGACCTCCGCATCGACCGCCGTCCTGGCCCAGCCCCGCGCCGCCGCCGCTACTGGCCCTGGGGCGTGGCGGCCCTGGTCGGGCTGGGCGGCTTGTGGGCGCTGGCCGGAGGTGGCCCGATCGCGGTCGAGACGGTGATCGCTCGTTCCGCTGCCGAAGCCGGCCCGCCGGTGCTGCTCGACGCCTCGGGTTTCGTCACCGCGCGGCGGATCGCCACGGTGTCCTCGCGGGTGACCGGCCGGGTCGACGAGGTGCTGATCGAGGAAGGTATGCGGGTCGAGGAGGGCCAGGTGCTGGCCCGGCTGGATGCCGCCGATGCCCGCGCCCAGCTCGAGCTGGCGACGGCGCAAGTGGCCGCCAGCGAATCGCAGCTCGCCGAGGCGCAGGCCCAACTCGCCCTCGCCGAGACCACGCTGCGCCGCCAGCAGGAACTGCTCGCCCGGCAACTGAGCGCACCGGCCGCGCTCGACCAGGCCCGGGCCGACCGCGATGCCCGCGCCGCACGCCTGAGCAGCCTGCGCAAGGCCGTCGAAGTGGCGCGCCGCCAGCTCGACCTCGCTCGCCTCGGGCTGGACCACACCGAGGTGCGCGCACCCTTTCCCGGCGTGATCGTGGCCAAGGCCGCACAGCCGGGTGAGATGGTCTCGCCGCTGTCGGCCGGCGGCGGTTTCACCCGCACCGGCATCGGCACCCTGGTCGACATGGACTCGCTGGAGGTCAATGTCGATGTCAACGAGGCCTTCATCGGCCGCGTGCAGCCGGGCATGGTGGTGCAGGCCATGCTCAATGCCTACCCGGACTGGCGCATTCCCGGCTCGGTCATCGCCATCGTGCCCACCGCCGACCGCACCAAGGCCACGGTGCGGGTGCGCATCGCCCTCGACAGCCGTGATTCGCGCATCGTCCCCGACATGGGCGTGCGGGTGGCTTTCCTGCAACCGGTCGCGGCCGATGCGCCGCCGCCCAGCGGTGCCTTCGTGCCGGAATCGGCGATCCTCGCCGGCGCAGCCGGGGAGGGCGGCGAAGCCGGCCCGGCGGCACTGTTCGTGGTCGAGGACGGCCGCGCCCGGCGCATTGAGGTGGGGCTGGGCGAACTGCTGCAGGCCGAGCGGCGGGTCAGTCAGGGTCTGTCCGGTGGCGAGCAGGTGATCGCCAACCCGCCGCCCGAGCTCGCCGACGGCGACCGGGTCGAAGCCAGCGCCGCGCGCTGAGCCGCCGCCATGGCCGAGGCCGCGCTCTTCCCCATCGTCGAGATCCGCGGTCTGTGCAAGGCCTACGTTCGCGGCAAACAGGTGATCGAGGTGCTGCACGGCATCGACCTCGACATCCCCGAGGGCGATTTCGTCGCCCTGATGGGCCCCTCCGGCTCCGGCAAAACCACTTTGCTCAACTTGATCGGCGGCATCGACTCGCCGACTTCGGGCCTGCTCAAGGTGGGTGGCCAGCGCATCGACGACTATGACGCCGACGCCCTGGCCGACTGGCGCGCCCAGACCGTCGGTTTCATCTTCCAGAGCTACAACCTGATGCCGGTGCTCAGCGCGCAGAAGAACGTCGAACTGCCGCTGCTGCTCACCGATTTCGATGCCGCCGAACGCCGCCGCCGGGCGCGACTGGCGCTGGAACTGGTCGGTCTTGGCGACCGTGCCGGGCACAAGCCGAACGAGCTCTCCGGCGGCCAGCAGCAGCGCGTCGCCATCGCCCGCGCCCTGGTCAGCGACCCGAAGCTGCTGATCTGCGACGAGCCCACCGGCGATCTCGACCGCAAGACCGCCGACGAGGTGCTGCGCCTGCTGCAGCGGCTCAACCGCGAGTTCGGCAAGACCATCATCATGGTCACCCACGACCCCAAGGCCGCCGAGTACGCCCGGCGCACCGTGCATCTCGACAAGGGGCGGGTCGGGTGAGCGCGCTGAAATACGTCGGGCTGGTGGTTTCCGGCCTGACCCGCAAGAAGCTGCGCACCACGCTCACCTTCCTTTCGCTGGTGGCGGCCTTCACTCTGCTCGGCCTGCTGCAGGCGGTGAACTCGCTGTTCTCGGGCGCGGCCGATTTCCTCGGCGTCAACCGCCTGATCACCCAGGCCAGCACCAGCTTCACCCAGCCGCTGCCGATGCGGCTGATGCCGCAGATCGAGGCGGTGCCGGGCGTGCGCGCGGTGTCGCATTCGCAGTTCTTCGGTGGGCAGTACGGCGACGGCCGCAGTTTCTTCCCGCAGTTCGCGGTGAACCCACAACGGCTGCGTGACACCTACCCCGAATGGCTGATGCCGGAGGATGCCTGGCGGCAGTTCGTCTCGACCCGCGACGGCGCCATCGCCGGCCGCGTGCTGGCCGAGCAGAACGGCTGGGAGGTCGGCGACATCATCCCGCTCAACAGCTTCATCTGGACCCGGGCCGACGGTTCGCGACTCTGGGAGTGGCGGCTGGTCGGCATCTTCGATGGCGTCAACGAGGAATGGCAGAAGCGCACGGGCCTGATGTACCTCAATTTCGGCCAGTTCGACGAGGGCCGGCCCGTCGGCGCACGCGGCCTGGCCGGTGTGTTCGTGGTGCAGGTCGACAACCCGCGTGACAGCGAACGCATCGCCAGTGCCATCGACGCCCGCTTCGCCAATTCCTCGGACGAGACGCGCACCCAGAGCGAGCAGGAGTTCCAGCTCGGTTTCCTCAGGCAACTGGGTGACATCGGCCTGATCGTCAACCTCATCACTGGCGCGGTGTTCTTCTCGATCCTGTTCCTCACCGGCGTGGCGATGAGCCAGGCGGTGCGCGAACGCATCCCCGAACTTGCCGTGCTCAAGTGCCTGGGCTTCCGCGACCGCCAGGTGATGGGCCTCGTGCTCGCCGAGAGTTTCGTGCTCTGCGCGCTGGGCGCCCTGGCCGGCATGGGGCTTGCCGTGCTCGTGATGCAGGGCCTGCCGCCGGAGTTCCCGATCACCGCCGACGGCTTCGTCTGGGCCGTGGCCGGAGCCAGCGTGCTGCTGCTCACCGCACTGGTCGGGCTGCCGCCGGCGCTCACCGCGCAGCGGCTCAAGATCGTCGATGCACTGGCCGGGCGGACGGGATCATGAGCCGCTGGACCCAGATCCGTGAGATCACCCTGATGAACCTGCGCTCGATCCCCGAGCGGCTCGGGCCGAGCCTGGTGATCGTGGTCGGCATCGCCGGCGTGGTCGGCGTGCTGGTGGCCCTGCTCTCGATGTCGGCCGGCCTGCAGCAGACCCTCGGCAGCGGCGGACGCACCGATCAGGTGGTGGTGACCCGCGGCGGCAGCAATGGCGAGTTGTCGAGCTTTCTCTCGATCGGTTCGGCCACCCTGATCCAGCAGGATCCGGCGATCGCCCGCGATGCCGAGGGCATGCCGCTGGCCAGCGCCGAGTTGATCGTCATCACCGAAGTGCCGCGTCCGGGCCAGCGCACCGGTGCCAACGTGACCCTGCGTGGCCTGCCGCCGGTCGGCCTCGGCCTGCGCGAGGATTTCCGCATCACCCAAGGTCGCCTGTTCCGTCCCGGTGTGCAGGAGCTGATCGTCGGTGCCGGCGCGGCCCAGCAGTTCGCCGGTCTCGAGGTCGGGCGGACGCTGCGCTTCCGCGGCTCGACCTGGACCGTGGTCGGGCATTTCGCCGGCGGCGGCATCTACGATTCCGAGCTGTGGAGCGACGTCGGCACGGTGCAGAGCGCCTGGCGGCGGGCGGCGGTGTCCTCGGTGCTGGTGCAACTCGCACGGCCGGCCGAACTGCCGGTGATGGCCGAACGCCTGAGGGAAAACCCGCAGCTCGACGTCGAAGCCAGCACGCAACTCGATTTCTACAAAGGCCAGAGCGGCAACCTCACCGCCACGATCGGCGTGCTCGCCGGCGTGGTGGCGGTGATCATGGCCTTCGGTGCCGCGTTCGGTGCGCTCAACACCATGTATTCGGCGGTCTCGGCGCGCACCCGCGAGATCGGCACCCTGCGGGCGCTCGGCTTCGGTGCGGCACCGGTGCTGGTCTCGGTGATGGCCGAGGCACTGCTGCTGAGCCTGGCCGGTGGTCTGCTCGGCGCGCTGCTGGCCTATGCCGCCTTCAACGGCTACGCGGTCTCGACGCTCGGTGGTGGTTTCACCCAGATCGCTTTCGAGTTCGCGGTGACGCCGGCCCTGGTCGGCTTCGGTCTCGGTCTCGCCCTGCTCATCGGTTTCATCGGCGGGCTGGCGCCGGCACTGCGGGCGGCGCGCATTCCGGTCACTTCCGCTTTGCGCGAGTGAATGACGGTCGATCGGTCCGCTCCGAGCTG
Organism: Silanimonas sp.; assembly: GCA_018334015.1. Lineage (GTDB taxonomy): Bacteria > Pseudomonadota > Gammaproteobacteria > Xanthomonadales > Xanthomonadaceae > Silanimonas. The sequence goes on along the minus strand of JAGXTI010000002.1, from coordinate 10,500 downwards.
TCGGCGATCGGTGCCAGCACTCCCCAGCGTTCCGGCAGCGGCCGGTGGCCGAGCGGCGGCAGGCGCAGGCGTTTTTCCGGTGTCACCTGGCACGGCAGCTGTTCCAGCCAGTGGCGGATCAGGCTCAGCCGGCCACGGCGCTGGTCGTTGAAATCGACGATGGTCCAGGGGGCCTGCGCGGTGTGCGTCACCGCCAGCATGGCCTCGCGGGCCTTGCCGTATTCGGCGTAGTGTTCGCGCGCCTTGAGATCGACCGGCGAGAGCTTCCAGCGTTTCAGGGGATCGATGGCGCGTTCGGCGAAGCGCTGCTCCTGCTGCGCCTGATCGACGCCCAGCCAGTACTTGGCGAGCAGGATGCCGTCATCGACCAGCAGCGACTCGAACACCGGTGCCTGGGCGAGGAAGTGCCGGTATTCGGATTCGCTGCAGTAGCCCATCACCTTCTCGACGCCGGCGCGGTTGTACCAGCTGCGGTCCATCAGCACGATCTCGCCGCGCGCCGGCAGTTGCGCCACGTAGCGCTGGAAATACCACTGCCCGCGCTCGCGGTCGCTCGGTTTATCGAGCGCCACGACCCGGCAATGGCGCGGGTTCAGGGTTTCGGCGAGGGCGCGGACCACACCACCCTTGCCGGCGGCATCGCGGCCCTCGACCAGCAGCAGCAGGCGCTGGCCGGTAGCCGCCACCCAGCGCTCGACATCGGCGAGGGCGAGTTGCAGGGGCGCCAGCCGTTCCAGGTAGTCCTTCTTCCGCAGCCGTTCCTGCATGCCCTCAGCCTCCGTCGGCAAGTGCTTTGAGTGCATCGGCGCGATCCTCCTCGGCCAGTCGGGTGAGCAGCGGGTCGAGCTCGCCATCGAGGATCTGTGGCAAGGCATACAGGGTCAAGCCTTCGACACGATGGTCGGTGACCCGACCCTGCGGCACGTTCCAGGTGCGGATCCGCTGGCTGCGATCGCCGCTGCCCACCTGCAGCCGGCGCGAGGCGGCGGTGGCGGCCTGCTGGGCGGCGAGCTGCTGTTCGTGCAGCGCCGATTTCAGGCGCTGCATGGCCTTGTCGCGGTTGGCATGCTGGCTGCGTTCGGTCTGGCATTCGACGACCAGACCGCTCGGCAGGTGGGTGATGCGGATCGCCGATTCGGTCTTGTTGACGTGCTGGCCGCCGGCACCCGAGCTGCGGAAGGTGTCCACCTTCAGATCCGCCGGGTTGATGACGACCTCAGCCACGTCCTCCAGTTCGGGCAGGATCGCCACCGTCGCCGCCGAGGTGTGGATGCGGCCCTGCGCCTCGGTCTCGGGCACCCGCTGCACGCGGTGGGTGCCGGATTCGTACTTCAGCCTGGAGTAGGCGCCGCGGCCCTCGATGCGGGCGACGACCTCCTTGAAGCCGCCGTGCTCACCGGGGCTGGCGCTCTGCACCTCGACCCGCCAGCCCTGACGTTCGGCGTAGCGCAGGTACATGCGGAACAGGTCGCCGGCGAAGATCGCCGCCTCGTCACCACCGGTGCCGGCGCGCACTTCGAGGAACAGGTTGCCCTCGTCGCGCGGATCTTTCGGCACCAATAGCAGGGTGAGCTCGTCATCGAGCGCCGCCAATGCGGCGCGGATGCCGGGCAGTTCCTCGGCAGCGATGGCGCGCAGTTCGGGGTCGGTGAGCAGGGCTTCGGCATCGTGCCGTTCGGCCTGCAGCGCAGCTTCGCGGGCCAGCGCCTCGGCCACCGGCTGCAGTTGCGCGAACTCGCGGGAGAGTGCGCGGAAGCGGCCGTTGTCGGCGATCACGTCGGGCTCGGCGAGCAGGCGCCCGACTTCCTCGTGGCGCTCGGCGAGCAGCCGCAGCTTGTGCCGCAGCGAGGGGTTCATCCGCGCTCGGGGGGCGTGCCGGGCGGCGTTGCGTCCGGATCGGGAAACAGCCGTGCCGCCGCCGCCAGCAGGCTGCTGTCGCCTTCGATCGCCGCCTGGCGCAAGGCGGTCGAGGGCGAATGCAGGAGCTGGTTGGTGAGCTGGTGGGCCAGTCGCGCCATCACGGCTTCGGCCGGTTCACCGCTGGCGAGGCGCTCGCGGGCACGCTCCAGGGCCAGGGCCTTGGCGCGCTCGGCGCTGCGGCGCAGGGCGCGCAGGCTGTCCTGGCGATCCTGCGCCCGCCACCAGGCCATGTAGTGTTCGACCGCGAGTTCGATGATCACCTCGGCCTGTTCGGCCGCCATCTGGCGCGATGCCTTGTTCTCGCTGATGACCTGTTCGAGGTCGTCGACCGTGTAGAGGTAGGCGTCGGGCAGATCGGCCACTGCCGCTTCGATGTCACGCGGCACCGCGAGGTCGAGCAGGAACATCGGCCGCTGGCGGCGGGCCTTCAGCGCCTCGCGCACCGTCGCCGCCCGCAGCACCGGCTCGCGGGCGGCGGTGGCCGAGATCACCACATCGGCCTCGGGCAGGTGGCGTGCGGTCTCGCTCAGGGCCAGGGCATAGCCGCCGACCCGCGAGGCCAGGGCCTGGGCGTGCTCCAGCGTGCGGTTGGCGATCAGCAGGCGCTTGGCATCGGCATTGACCAGGTGCTTGGCCGCCAGCTCGATGGTGTCGCCGGCGCCGATCAGCAGCACGGTGGCGCGGTCGAGTTCGGCGAACACCTGGCGCACCAGACGCACACCAGCGTAGGCCACCGAAACCGGATGGGCGCCGATGCGGGTGTCGGTGCGCACCCGCTTGGCGACCTGGAAGCCGTGCTGGAACAGGCGGTCGAGCGGTGTGCGCAGGCTGCCGGCACCCCGCGCCGACTGCCAGGCGGCCTTGACCTGGCCCAGGATCTGCGGCTCGCCCAGCACCAGCGAATCGAGGCCGGTGGCGACCCGGAACAGATGCCGCGCCGCTTCGGCCTCGTGGTGCTGGTAGGTGTAGGTGGCGAGTGCATGGCGATCGATGCCGTGCTGCTGCGCCATCCAGCCGATGAGATCGGGTGCGGCGCCGTTGTCGAGGTGGGCATACAACTCGGTGCGGTTGCAGGTGGAGAGCAGGGCGGCTTCCTCCACACCGGGCACGGCCAACAGGCTGCGCAGGGTGGCGGGCAGTTGCGCATCGCCCACGGCCACCCGTTCGCGCACATCGACGGGCGCGGTCTGGTGGTTCACTCCTAGGGCGATCAGGGGCATGGCGGGCGCGCTGCGGCGGTGCGAAGGCTATTCTAGCGGCCTGCCTTAGGAGTGCCGATGAATCGCCGTTCCCGGAGCCTGGCGCCCGTGCTGGCGGTCCTGCTCCTTGCCATCCCGCCCAGCGCCGGATCGACGCCTGCCGCCGCGGCCAGCGCGACGCCGGACGCCCTGACCGCGCTGCTGGCCGCCGAATTCGCCCGCCAGACCGGCGATCGCGAGGTGGCGGCGGCTTGGCAGTTGGCGGCGGCGCAGGCGGCCGATGATCGTGGCCTGGCCGCCCTGGCCCTGCTCGCGGCCATCGAGGCCGACGACCATCGGCGGGCCGAGGCCGCGCTCGCGCGCTGGACCGCCTTGGAGCCGGAATCACCGGTCCGCGATGCGCTGGCCCTGCGCTTCCATCTGGTGCAGGGCGAGCTGGAGGCCGCCGTGCTCACCGCCCGGCGCTTGCTGGCGCAGCCCGAGGGCGCGCGCCGGGTGGCTTCGGCCCTGACCCGGCCCTACCCCGACCGCGGGGTGATGGCCCGCGCCGCCCTGCGTGCCCTGCTGCTGCCCGAGCCGGCGGTGGCGCGGATCGAAGACTGGCTGGCCCTGGCCGGCGCGGCGCAGGGCCTGGGCGATGCCCATCTGGCCGGGCAGTGGATCGATGCCCTGGTGCGGCGTTTCCCCGACGACCCGCGTGCCGGCCTGCTGCGCGCCGAGCGGCTGGCCCGGGCCGGCCAGCGCGATGCCGCACGCGCCGAAATCCGGCGGGTGCTGGCCCGCGATGGTCTGGCCACCGGGCAGCGGCGGATCGCCGCCGAGGCGCTGGCCGTGCTGGGCGATCCGCAGGGCGCGGCACAGGCCTTGGCCGATGGGCCGCAGGACATCCAGAGCCTCAGCCTGCGCGCGGGCTGGTTGACGCGGGCCGGCCGACTCGATGCGCTGGGCGAGCTGGGGCTGGAGGTCGAGGCCGCCGCCCTGGCCGACCCGCAACAGCCGGCGCTTGCCCTGCTGGCCGGCGAGATCGCCGAGCGCCGGCAGGACTGGCCGGCGGCCGAACGCTGGTACCGGCGGGTCGATCGTGGCGAGGCCGGGCAGCGGGCGCGGCTGCGGCTCGGTGCCGTGCTCGGCCGGCAGGGGCGTGGCGAGGAGGCCCGCGCGGTCTTGATTGCCCTGCAGACCGACGAGCAGGCCGACGGCGCCCTGCGCCGCGATGCCTTCCTGGCCGAAGCCGACCAGGCCGAGGCCCGGGGCGACCGCGCCGCCGCGGCCGCCGTGCTCGGCCGCGGCCTCGCGGTGCTGGAGGACGATCCCGGCCTGCGTGTCGCCCGCGCCCGGCTGGCCCGAGCCGCCGGCCGCAGCGCCGAGGCCGAGGCCGAACTGCGCGGCATCCTCGCCCGCGACCCCCGCCACGCGCCGGCCCTGCGTGCCCTCGGCGCCTTGCTGCTGGCCGAGCGCCGACCGCGCGAAGCCGAGGCGGTGCTGGCCCGGGCCTGGATCGAGGAGCCGGGCGCACCCACGGCGGCGATCTGGGGCGAGGCGCTCTGGCTGCTTGGCGACCGCGACGCCGCCTTGCGCGCCTGGCAGCGCGGTCGCGCGCTCGATCCTGGCGATCCGGTGCTGGCCGACACCGTGCGACGCTACGGCCGATGAGCCGCCTGCTGCCCCTCCTGTTGCCGGTGCTGCTGCTGGCGGCCTGCGCCAGCCATCGGCCCTTGGCACCGGCCGCCGGTGCCGGGCTGGATCCGGTGTTCTGGGCCACCCAGGCGGCGCGCGAGGCGGAACTCGCCGCCCAGCCCGACTGGCGGCTGCGCGGTCGCGCGGCCTTCGCCGACGGTCGCGAATCCGCCACCGTGCAGATCGACTGGCGGCAGCGTGGCGAGGCCTTCGACATCCAACTGCAGGCGCCGGTCACCGGCCGCAGCCTGCGGCTGGCCGGTCGGCCGGGCTGGGCCCGGCTCGATGGCCTGGAGGGCGGTCCGCGCGAGGCCGCCGATGCCGAGCGTCTGCTGCTCGAGGCCACCGGCTGGGCACTGCCGGTGGCGCAGTTCCCGGCCTGGGTGCGCGGCATGCGCGGTGCCGGGCCGGTCGCCGCCATCGCTTTCGATGCCGTGGGCCGGCCGCTTGGCTGGCAACAGGCCGGCTGGCGTCTTGAATACCGCGACTGGTGGCCGGGTGAGCCGCCGCTGCCGCGCCGGCTGTTCGCCGAACGCGATGCGCTCACGGTGCGGATCGTGGTGAGCGAGTGGACGCTCGGCGTGGACGGCGGCGCGCCGTGAGCGGCATGCCCCAGCCTTTGCCGCGTCCCGCCGGCATCGAGCCGGCGGCGGGCTGGTGCCCGGTCCCGGCGCCGGCCAAGCTCAATCTGTTTCTGGCCATCACCGGCCGCCGCCCCGACGGCTACCACGCCCTGCAGACGGTCTTCCAACTGCTCGACTGGGGCGACACGGTCTGGCTGCGGCCACGCCGCGACAGGGCCATCGTCCGCCTCGGCGAGCCGGCCTACGCCCCGGACAGCAGCCGCGATCTGGTCGTGCGCGCCGCCAGCGCACTGCAGGCATCGGCGAAGCTTGATCGCGGGGTCGAGCTCTTCGTCGAGAAGCGCATCCCGGTCGGGGGCGGACTTGGCGGCGGTTCCTCGGATGCCGCCAGCGTGCTGGTGGCGCTCGACGTCCTCTGGGGCACCGGCTTCGGCCTCGAGCGGCTGGCCGCGCTGGGCCTGAGCCTTGGCGCCGACGTGCCGGTGTTCGTCCATGGCCGGAGCGCCTGGGCGGAGGGCGTGGGCGAGGTGCTGGTGCCCTTGACGCTTGGCGAACGGCATTACCTGGTGGCCGACCCCGGGGTTGCGGTGCCCACCGCCGAACTGTTCCAAGCCCCTGATTTGATTCGGGATGCCGCCCCGGCTACAATCGTCGACTTCCTTTCCGGGACGGTCCTCGGCAATGCCTTCGAGCCGGTGCTGCGCCAGCGCGCGCCGCTCGTGGCAGGGCTGCTGGACCGCCTGGGGGCATTCGGCGATGCAAGGCTCACCGGAACCGGGGGCGCTTGCTTTGTCGAATTGCCCTCGCGGGCCGGGGCCTTGGCGGCGCAGCAGGAGCTGGCGGCCGAGGGCTGGGCTTGTCGGGCCTGCGCCGGCATCGACCGCTCGCCCCTCGGGGCCGCGCTCGAAGGCCGGGTGCCGGCGGGCGCGGCCTCGTTGCCGCGGCAGCATTTTTCGTAGGGGCGTCGCCAAGCGGCCCAAGGCACCGGGTTTTGATCCCGGCATCCGTAGGTTCGAATCCTACCGCCCCTGCCACACCGTTCCGCCCGGCCGCACCCTCCCGGAGCCCAAGCGCATGCGCAAGCAGAACCTGCTGCTGTTCACCGGCAACGCCAACCGTCCCTTGGCGCTGTCGGTGTGCCGCGAATTGGGCGTGCCGCTCGGCAAGGCCCTGGTCGGCCGGTTTTCCGACGGCGAGGTGCAGGTCGAGATCGAGGAGACGGTGCGCGCCCAGGACGTCTACGTGCTGCAGCCGACCTGCGCGCCGACCGCCGAGAACCTGATGGAGCTGCTGGTGCTGGTCGATGCGCTGAAGCGCGCCTCGGTCGCCAGCATCACCGCGGTGGTGCCGTATTTCGGCTACGCCCGGCAGGATCGCCGGCCGCGCTCGGCGCGGGTGCCGATCACCGCCAAGGTGGCCGCCAAGATGTTCACCGCGGTCGGTGTCGACCGCCTGCTCACCATCGATCTGCACGCCGACCAGATCCAGGGCTTCTTCGACATCCCGGTCGACAACGTCTACTCCTCGCCGCTGATGCTGGCCGACATCTGGCGCAACCACGGCACCGAGAACCTGATCGTCGTCTCGCCCGATGTCGGCGGGGTGGTGCGGGCGCGCAGCATCGCCAAGCGCCTTGATGATGCCGATCTCGCCATCATCGACAAGCGCCGGCCGCGCGCCAACGTCTCGACCGTGATGAACATCATCGGCGATGTCGAGGGCAAGACCTGCGTGCTGGTCGATGACATCGTCGACACCGCCGGCACGCTCTGCGCCGCCGCCGTCGCCCTCAAGAGCCACGGTGCCCGCAAGGTGGTCGCCTATTGCACCCATCCGGTGCTCTCGGGTGCGGCCATCAGCAACATCACCAACAGCCAGCTCGACGAGCTGGTGGTCACCGACACCATTCCGCTGGCCGAGACCGCGCGCCTGTGCCCGCGCATCCGCCAGCTCAGCGTCGCCGAACTGCTCGCCGAAACCGTCCGCCGTATCGCTTATGGCGAGTCGGTTTCCGAGCTGTACGTCGATTGAGTTTCCACTGTCCTGGTCGCGGGACAGTGTCCAAGCCGCCGCAAGGCGGTCCATCCCCAGCAAGGCAACACCACCATGTCCAAACACACCATCAACGCCACCAGCCGCAAGGACGAAGGGAAGGGTGCGAGCCGCCGCCTGCGTCGTGCCGGCCAGGTTCCGGGCATCGTCTACGGCGCCCACGGCACACCGCAGCCGATCCAGCTCAACCACGAGAAGCTCTGGCTGATCCAGCAGAACGAGTGGTTCTACGCCTCCATCCTCGGTCTCGATATCGACGGCAGCGTGCAGAAAGTGCTGCTGCGTGACCTGCAACGGCATCCCTACAAGCAGATCGTCATGCACGTCGACTTCCAGCGCATCGACGAGAACGCGCCGATCCGCTTCAAGGTGCCGCTGCACTTCATCAACCAGGACATCTCGCCGGCCGGCAAGCTGGCCGGTGTGGTCATCACCCACGAACTGAATGACGTCGAGGTTTCGGCCCTGCCGAAGGACCTGCCGGAGTTCATCGAGGTCGACCTCTCGGCGCTCAGTGTCGGCGACATCGTCCACCTGTCGGCGCTCAAGCTGCCGGCCGGTGTCACCATCCCGGAGCTGAAGCTGGGCAAGGAGCACGATCTCGCCGTCGTGATCGCCAAGCACGCCCGTGCCGTCGAGGACGTCGCCGCTGTGCCGACCGCCGCCGAAGTGCCGAGCACCAAGGCCGCCAAGGCCGCGGCCGCGCCGGCCGCCGCTGCTGCTCCGGCCAAGCCGAAGAAGAAGTGATCGTGCCGTCCGTGGCGTCGCGCAAGCGGCGCCACGGCGGGTTGCGATGACGGAATCAACGATGGCGGGCTTGCGCCTCATCATCGGCCTCGGGAATCCGGGTGCCGAGTACGACCGGACCCGGCACAACGCCGGGTTCTGGTTTATCGACGCCCTGGCAGAGCAGGCGAACGCCCGCTGGGGCATCGATGCCAAGCTGCACGGCGAGGTCGCCAAAGCCGATTTCGCCGGCCACACGCTGTGGCTGCTCAAGCCCAGCACCTACATGAACGCCTGCGGCCGCTCGGTGGTCGCGGCACTGCGCTACTGGAAGATCGAGCCCGAGCATTGCCTCGTCGCCCACGACGAGCTCGACCTCGTCCCCGGCGTGGCCCGCCTCAAGTTCGACGGCGGCCACGGTGGCCAGAACGGCCTGCGCGACATCGTGGCGCAGTTGGGCCACGGCAAATTCCACCGCCTGCGGGTCGGCATCGGCCACCCCGGCGACAAGACCAAGGTCACGCCCTGGGTGCTCGGCCGCCCCGGCCGCGACGACGAAGCTGCCATCCGCGCCGCCATCGCTGACGCGCTCAGCGCGCTGCCGCTGGCGCTCGCCGGCGATTTCAACGAGGCGATGAAGCGCCTCCACACCCCCGTCTCACGCTGAGCGTACCGCGCGAAGCGCCACCGAACCGGAGTCACCATGGGCATCAAGTGCGGCATCGTCGGCCTGCCGAACGTCGGCAAGTCCACCCTTTTCAACGCGCTGACGAAGGCCGGCATCGCTGCCGAGAACTACCCGTTCTGCACCATCGAGCCGAATGTCGGCATCGTCGAGGTGCCCGACCCGCGCCTGCAGCAGCTCGCCGCCATCGTCAAGCCGCAGAAAGTGCAGCCGGCCATCGTCGAGTTCGTCGACATCGCCGGCCTGGTGGCCGGTGCCAGCAAGGGCGAGGGCCTGGGTAATCAGTTCCTCGCCAACATCCGCGAGACCGACGCCATCGTCAACGTGGTGCGCTGTTTCGACGACGAGAACGTGGTGCACGTCTCGGGCCGGGTCGATCCGATCGCCGACATCGAGACCATCGTCACCGAGCTGGCGCTGGCCGATCTCGCTGCGGTCGAAAAGGCCATCCAGCGCGAGGGCAAGCGTGCCAAGTCCGGCGACAAGGACGCGCAGAAGCTGGTGACCCTGCTGGAACGCCTGCTGCCGGTGCTGAACGAGGGTCGCCCGGCGCGAGCCGCCAGTTTCAGCGAGGACGAGAAACTGCTGCTCAAGCCGCTCTGCCTGCTCACCATCAAGCCGGCCATGTACGTCGGCAACGTGCTGGAGGACGGTTTCGAGAACAACCCGCACCTCGACCGCCTGCGTGAATTCGCCGCCCGCGAACACGCGCCGGTGGTGGCCGTCTGCGCCAAGATCGAGGCCGAACTGGCCGACCTCGAGGACGCCGACAAGCAGGCCTTCCTCGAGGACCTGGGCCTCGAGGAGCCCGGCCTGAACCGCCTGATCCGGGCCGGCTACGAGCTGCTCGGCCTGCAGACCTACTTCACCGCCGGACCGAAGGAGGTCCGCGCCTGGACCATCCACAAGGGCGACACCGCCCCGCAGGCGGCCGGCGTCATCCACACCGATTTCGAGAAGGGCTTCATCCGCGCCCAGACCATCGCCTTCGACGACTACATCGCGCTCAAGGGCGAGCAGGGCGCCAAGGAGGCCGGCAAGCAGCGTGCCGAGGGCAAGGATTACGTGGTCAAGGACGGCGATGTGCTGAACTTCCTGTTCAATGTCTGAGCAGCCTCCGCAGGCCCGGCCACCGGTCGGGCCGCGTTGACAAGCCGCCGACGCATCGCCAGAATAGGCGGCTCGGTTGGAGGAATACCCAAGCGGCCAACGGGGGCAGACTGTAAATCTGCTGGCTCACGCCTTCGGTGGTTCGAATCCACCTTCCTCCACCATCCCCGGCGCCAGCTGGCGACAGGGGTGGCAGAACGGTCCAGTCTTCGGGCGGGAGTAGTTCAACGGTAGAACCTCAGCCTTCCAAGCTGATGGTGCGGGTTCGATTCCCGTCTCCCGCTCCACGGTTCTTCGCGGCAATCAAAACCTGCTCACATAGCTCAGTCGGTAGAGCACTTCCTTGGTAAGGAAGAGGTCGCTGGTTCGATTCCAGTTGTGAGCACCACTTTCGCAATCCTCATCACCGGGTAAACGGCAATGGCAAAGGGCAAGTTCGAGCGCACCAAGCCTCACGTGAACGTGGGCACGATCGGTCACGTTGACCACGGCAAGACGACGCTGACGGCGGCGCTGACGAAGATCGGCGCGGAGCGTTTTGGTGGTG
>JAGXTI010000001.1 GCA_018334015.1 Silanimonas sp. | reverse complement strand
CGACAGCACCCACTGGCGCACCGGCAGGCGGGGAAACACATGGTCGGTGAGGTGTGCCGCCGTCTCAGCCATGCGCCGGGTGTTGCATGAGGGGCAGACACCCCTGCCTTTGCACGAGAAGGCGACTAGGAAGTCGTGTCCGCAGTCGTCGCAGCGGGCGCGGGCAAAGGCCAGGGCGGCCAGACCGTCGGCATCGAAGGGGTTGAGCATGCCCACCAGGGTGGTGCCCGGCTGCATCAGGGCCCGTTCTGCGGGCAGGGGCGCGCGCACTTTGAGGACCAGCTCGCTACCGTAAGCGCCCGCGGCGTCTACGGTCTGCGCCCCAGCGGCTTGGTAGGCCGCGTCGGTCGCGCTGGCCCGCAGCCCCGCCCCCGACTGCACCCGCACCTCGTGCCCTTGCCCCACCAGCTTCCTGGCCGTCTCTGGCGTCACCGCCACCCGACTCTCCCCCGCCATCACTTCGGCAGGTACTCCTATGCGCATGCTTGTCTCCGTGCTTCAAAAAAAGGCGCACCGGACCGGCCGGTGCGCCGACCCTGGCATCGCCCTGGATGGCGATGACAGCCTCAAGCGAGGGCGGGAGCCGGCTGTGCCAGCAACTCCTTCAGGTGTGCGTCCACCTGGGCGATCGCGTCGGCGTCGGTGCCGAACAGGGCCAGGTGGCCGTCGATGCTGGCGATGGGGCGGAACTCGCTGTTCGGGATCAGCTGCTGCTCGGCCTGGCAATCGGATGGCGGGAAGAACATGTCCGACGCGATCGGCATGACGTAGGTCTTGGCGCGGATGCGTCCCAGCGCGGCGGCCTTGTTGCCGCCGGTGTGCAGGCTGACGTCGCCGCGTTGCCATTTCCAGGCCATGCACAGCAGGTTGTTCGGGTCCATCGGGCCGAAGTAGCCGGTCATGAAGCCGTCGACGAAGGCCTGCATCGACTCGAAGCCCAGCACCCGGTGGCGCCCGCCGCGGAAGAACTCGGTGCTCCAGCCCATCACCGTCCAGAGCTTGGCGTGGCGTTTCAAACCCGCCGCCACGTCGGCCGGGGTGGCGTAGAGGCCGTCGCGGAAACCCGGGTCGGTGGTGATGGCCTCCACCAGCGTGTCGGTGAACAGGAAGTCGTGCTCGGTGTTGCAGGCGGTGCCGGCGATGGGCGCGGCGCGTTCCACCATGTCCGGGTAGCGCACGGCCCATTCGTAGGTCTGCTGGGCGCCCATGGAGCCGCCGGTGATCAGGGCCAGGCGCCGGATGCCGAAGTGTTCGGTCAGCAGGCGGTGCTGGGCGCGCACGTCGTCCCCGATGCGCACTCGCGGGAAGGCAGGGCCCGCCTGCGCGCCGGTGCTGTTGTGCGGCGACACCGACAGGCCGTTGCCGATCTGGTTGACGACGACGATGAAGTACTGGCTGGGGTCCAGCGCCCGGCCGGGGCCGATGTAGACCTGCTCCATGATCTTGCTGGTGCCCGAGTACCAGGTGGGTACCAGGATGGCGTTGTCCCTGGCCGCGTTGAGCTGGCCGTGCGTGGCCACGGCCAGCGTGCAGGGCTCCAGCACCCCGCCTTCGGCCAGCTCCAGGCGGCCGATGTCGATCAGCCGGAACGGGCCGTGGTTGTCTTGAGAATAGTAGGCGTTCATGCTTGTCTCCAGCGTGCTTCTGTGTAGGGAAAAGGGTGGCCCGGCCGGGCCACCCCGGCGTGGCGTCAACGCGCGGTGTAGCCGCCGTCGATCACCAGTTCGGCGCCGGTCACCCAGCGCGCCTGGTCGGATGCCAGGTAGACCACGCCCCAGGCGATGTCGTCCGGCGTGCCGGTCCCGCCCAGGGGGTGCAGGGCGATGGCCTCACCCAGGCCGTTGCCCCCGCCGGTGACGACGGCCACTTGTCCGGTGAGTCTGCTCATGGTGTCGTGCCCCCGTTTCAACGCATGTCGAAGCCGGGGTAGCCGGTGCGGGCCAGCTCGTCGCACTTGGCGTGGTAGTTGCCCACCCCGCCGATGTAGGACAGCAGGCGGCGCGGCTTGCCGTCCACGTTGGAGCCCATGTACCAGGAGTCGGTCTTGACCACCAGCGTCTTGGCGGCGGTTTCGTCGTGGTGTTCCACCCAGGCGTCTTCAAAGGCTTGGGTGGCTTCCACCACGGTCTTGCCCTGCTGACGGGCGTGGGCGATGCAGTCGCTGATCCAGTCCACCTGCTGCTGCAGGCAGGTGGTCATGTTGCACAGCGCGGCCGACGGCGCCAGGGGCGCGCCGGTGGTGAACAGGTTGGGGTAGCCGTGCACCTGCAGGCCCATGGCGGTGCGGATTTCCTTCGACCACTGGTCTTTGAGCGAGCGGCCGTCGCGGCCCCGGATGTCGATGCGGCTGAGCGCACCCGAGCTGGCGTCAAAGCCCACGGCCATCACGATGATGTCGACCTCGTGCACCTGGCCGTCGGCGGTCTGGATGCCTTCGGGCACGATGCGCTCGATCGGGGTCTGCTTGCAGTCCACCGTTTCCACATTGGGCTGCAGGTACACCTCCAGGTATTTGTTTTCCAGTGGCACGCGGTGGGTGCCGAAGCCGTAGTCGGTCGGGATCAACAGCTTGCACAGGTCGGGGTCGTGCTGCAGGCGCTCGCGCATCTTGCCGCGGACGAACTGCGACACCTCTTCGCTGACCTGTTCGTCGAAGAACATCTCGGGGAAGGACGCCAGCCACAGCGCCAGCGAGCCGTCTTCCCACAATTTTTCCAGTACGGCGGTGCGCTCTGCCGGGGTCTTGTCGGCCCAGGGGCCGGCGTCGAAGTCGAAGTCAAAGCCGGCGAAGGTTTCGCGCACCCGCTTCTTGAGCTGGTGGAACTGCGCACCCCACTGGGCCCAGTCCTCGGCGCTGTATTTGGGGTTCTTCATCGGGATCACGTACTGCGGCGTGCGCACGAAGATCTTGAGCGAGCCGACCTCGGGGGCAATCGTCTGGATCACCTGGATGCCGGTGGCGCCGGTGCCGATCACGGCCACGCGCTTGCCCTTGAAGTCCACCGGGGTCTTGGGCCAGAGGCCGGTGTGGTAAATCTGGCCCTTGAAGTTGGCCTGGCCAGGGAAGCGGTCGGACAGCGGGGCCGACAGCATGCCGCAGCAGGCGATCAGGAACTGCGCCTGGATGTGTTCGCCCTGGCTGGTGGTGATGTTCCAGCGGTTCTGCGCCTCGTCGTAGTGGGCCGAGGCGATGCGGGTGTTGAACTGGATGTCTTTCTTCAGGTCCAGCTTGTCGGCGACGTAATTGAGCCAGCGTTCGGTTTCGGGCTGTGCCGGAAAGCGCTCCGACGGCTGCCAGGATTTGTAGAGCTCTTCCGAGAACCAGTACTGGTAGATCTCGGCCTGCGAATCGAAGCGGGCGCCGGGGTAGCGGTTCCAGTACCAGGTGCCGCCCACGCCCGAGGCGGCGTCGTAGGCGCGCACGGTCATGCCCATCTCGCGCAGGCGGTGCAGATGGTACAGGCCGGCCACGCCGGCGCCGATGACGACGGCGTCGTACTGGGTGGCGGGGGTGCTGGCGGGGGTGGCCACGGACGGGGCCAGGGCGGTGGTGTTCATGTCGTCTCCTTGTGTGTTCACGGT